>NZ_CANNFF010000001.1 GCF_947503855.1 uncultured Polaribacter sp.
AAAATAGAAAATACCCTAATAAAAAACTCATTCATCATTCTGACAGGGGATTCCAATACTGCAATCCTAAGTACACTAAATTCGCTGAAAAAAATGGAATTATGATGAGTATGACTGAACAATATGACCCGTATGAAAATGCTATTGCTGAAAGAATTAATAGAACCCTAAAATATGAATATGGACTTTTAGAATCTATTAAAAATACAGAGATAGCTCATAAAATAACTAAACAAGCAGTATATATTTATAATAATTTAAGAACCCATTTTAGCCTTGATTTAAGAAAACCTGCTGAAGTACATCTCAATCCCAATATAAAATACAAATCGTATAGAAAAAATAATGTAAGTTTGACTGAACTCGAAATTTAAACAATAAGCAGTTCAAGCTATTTTTTGCCTTCTAAACGGCTTAAAAATATCGTTTGAATGTATTAATTAAACCTAAAAAAAGGTCAACCTATATCAGTATAATAGAATATTTTAAAACCTTATTTAAGGTTTAAATGTCTTATAAGCTTTTCTTGACGCCTTTTAGCAATTGGTAAAGAAAGATTGTTTTCAAACTCACAATAATTCCCTGAAGTTTTATTAATATTTTTTATTTTTTTTAGGTTAATAATATACTTATGATGTATTCTAAAAAAGTTTTTATTATTTGAGAGTAAGGCTTCATACTCTTTTAAATTTCTACAGGAAACTCTTTTTTCATTATTTGAGAGGTGAAAATTGGTATATCTACCATCTGCTTCACAATAAACTAAATCTGATAATTTTAATAATTCAATTTTTTTTGTACTTGCAATAGCTAAAAAATCTAATTTTACAGAAGGTTTTTCTATTATGTTAGAGTTCTTTAAAATTCTTGAAACAGCTCTGTTTGAAGCTGCAATTAAATCATTTATTTCAATTGGTTTTTTTACAAAATCTACAGCCTGATACTTGATTGCTTTTAGAGCAAATTTTTCATGTGAACTTACAAATACTATTTGACTGGAGAGATTATCTAAATGATCAATTAAATAAAATGCATTTGAATTGTCTAACTCTATGTCTAGAAAAAGTATTTCTGGTTGAAGATCATTATATAAACTTATAGCTTTATCTATAGATGTTGCAGCCCCGATTACTTCTATATTATGACAATATCTTTGCAAATATATTTTTAGAATATTTAAATTATCTAAATCATCATCAACTACTATTGCTGTAAATTTTTTTATCATCATTATAAAGTTAATTTAATACATCTATTTTCTTAAGAAATACACTAATTCAGTTTGATTTTTTTTATGAATTGTAATAAAAACGTTATAACACAACCTTAAGAGAAACTTATTTAAAAGTATCGTCTTAGAATAACATTATTATTTTCAAACTCAATTTTAAAAATTGAATATGAATTAATGCTTAACTATAAAATGGGGGAAGGATCAGTGTAGGTTTACAAAAAAATACTACATTTATAAAGACGAAAGTAGAAAAATTAAATTATAATACACTTATTATTTTTCATTTTTTTTTGTAACAAACATCAAATTATTGTAATAAACGGTAAATATATAAGTTAATCGGTTTTTTTATTTTGATGCTAAAGGTGTTTACACCATGCCTTTTAAAATACTTATTTTTTTTACTTCAGAATTATAAGTAACTTTACTTTATAAGCTAATCTGTACTTTTTTTTGAAGATTAATTTTGGTCACATAAATGAACCCAAAACGCTCTGTACTTTAAAAGTATTGGGCAATATATATCTTTTTTGATATTAATCTAACAAACATTACTGCTAATAAAATGAAAAACTCAAATATTAAATTTTGTAGAGTAAATTGGTTAATTATTACTCTTTTACTTTTTAACAATCTACTTAGTTTTAATTTATTTTCACAAAAAGAATATGTTGCTTTAAATCGCTTAAAAATCGATATAACCAAAAAACTGCCAAAAAACAATTACATAAATAAACATAACAACTTATCAGAAAACTATTGGTGTCTCAATTTAGATACGTCAAAAGTTTATACAGAAAGCGCATTGCAAGGTACAAAAGACAATAATTATCCTTCAGGTAAAGCCAAAGTTCTAAAAAATATTGGTGTTGTATCTCATCATTCTATTGACAAAAAATACGAAGACACTATTTTTATGGAAAACAACGCACGTGCAGAAATAAAAATTAAATATGAATCTGAACAAAAAGATAAAGAAACTATTAAAACAAATGAGTTAATTATACAAAAACAAAAAAACACCAGAAATATATTAATAGCAACTACTGTTATTTTTGCACTTATTGCTCTTTTTCTGTTTTATAAATACAATTCGAAACGTCAATTAGCTCGAATGTTAACAATTAAGAATAAAGCAATTACTAAACAAAAAAGAAATCTTGATATTGCCAACCAAACAAAAAACAAACTTTTTAGTGTAATCTCTCATGAACTTATTAATCCTTTTAATGCTATTATTGGTTATACCAATTTATTAGCAAGTGATTATGATCATTTTAGTGAAACACAAAGACAAGAAATTATTGCTACTATAAACAAATCGTCTACAGTAACGTATCATCTTGTAAAAAATTTATTAGATTGGGCTAGAACCCAACAAAATAGCATAACTGTAGATAAAAAAAACTATAATGTTAAAGATTTAGTAGAGCATGCAATAGCCCCTTTCATGTTCTATGCAAAAAATAAAGAAAATACAATTAATTTTAATTTAGAAGTAACAGAAATTGAAACTGATAGTACACTTTTAAAAACCATTATTGCTAACCTTTTTATGAACGCTGTAAAATTTTCTTATGCGACTAAGCAAATTATAATAAGTTCTTTTATAGACGAAAATAAAAGGAACGTTATATCAATAAAAGATTTTGGTGTAGGAATGTCTGAAGAACTTATACAAAATTTATCTAATAAAAATGTACTTACACAATCTGTTAGAGGAACAGATAAAGAAAAAGGTACTGGCTTAGGCTTAATGGTTTGTTACGAATTTATTGAGCTATTGAATGGTAAACTAGAAATAAATAGCGCTGTTGGAATTGGCACAACCATTAACCTGGTTTTTTAAAAGATAATTTTGATAAAGCCTTAACTCTGCTCTAAAGCGAGCTTATTAGCCTAGTTTATTAATGATGACTCCAAAAACTTTATAATATCTTATTTTTAAGATTGTTTCTAAGATATATGTTGCCTTTTTTATGTGCTACTTTTAAAAAGAATTGTAAATTTTATCAATTTTTTGTGTTTTGTGATGTTGCAACCAACTTACTCATAATCCAAACATTGGCATGCTCTACAGAATTTGGACGTAGCAAAATAGTATTGTTAGCATCTAATAAATAATAAGTAGGTGTGCCTGTAATGTAATACTCTTTTGCAGCTTGGGTATCCCAACCTTTAAAATCGCAATGAGTTTGTTGCCAGGGCATATTTTTATAGGTTGTAGTAAATGCAGCTGATTCTTTATCTAAACTTATATATACTATTTCTACATTTTTAGCTTTCCACTTTTTATAGTTTTCTATCAATTTAGGAATCTCTTTTGTACAATGTGGACACCAACTAGCTCCAAAAACCACTAATTTATGGGTTTTTAGATCGCTTAATTTTTTATTGTTTGCAAATACAATTTCTGGGGCCTTATTGCCTAGTTTCATTTTTCTATAGCTTTCTAGTTTTGCAGCTACATCCTCTTTTAAAGAACATTGGCTACGCTCTAATAAATTTATAGAAAAGTATTCAGAAGCTCTAATTAAACTACGTTTTTCAAAATAAGTATATAAATGATCTGCAACCTTATTTAATAAACTATCATTTTCTTGTAAATTGTCTATTAAATATTTAGAACTTAAATTCATTTGCACATTACTACTATCTAAAGATTGCCCCATGTTTTCTAACAACAAATAATGCCCTTCTATCAATTCTTTAAACAAACCACTGGTTTTAAAATTAGGGTGGTTAAAATTGGTATTTCTAAAAAAAGAAATAGCATTGGGTATTTGGGCAGTTTTTTTTCTAACAATAACTGGCATTTCTTGTACCATTTTACGGTAAGGTATAAACCAACGTGTATAACTTTGTTTGGGTAAACTAGCTATAAATTGGGTATCTTCTTGTTGCAAACGTGTTTGCTCTTTTTCTAGTTGCTTTAATAGCTTTTTTTGTTTAGCAAACAAAGGTTGGTTTTTATACAATGGCTGCAAAAAAGCAAGCGCAGATAAGGCATTGCCTCGCAAACTTTGGTCTTTAGCATATTGTATAAAGTTGCTGTTCTCTGTACTATTTGTAAATTGCAAACTATCTCTTTCATTTAAATGAGTGCCTTTTAAATGTAATGTTGGTTCTGCTAAAACAAACACCAAGCTACTATTATCTTGGGTATTTAATACAGCCATACCCTTATATTTTTTTGGATAGTTTAGCGTAAAATTCCCAGATGCATCTATAGTATCTTTTGCCAGTTGTGTAGGTTGGTAATAGTTAAAACCTGTTAAGGTTATTATTTGCCCTTTGTGTTGTTTTAGTGTGCCTTTTAGAGTTTGTGCTGTTGTTAATACACTATACATGAGTGTAATAAGCATCCCTACTTTTCTCATTTTTATGATTGTTTTTTTTGTTTCTCTCTACTATTTTTTTATAATTATATGGTTTTAGATTCCTGCTTTGCAGGATTGACTTTTAAATTGTTTTTTTAATTTTTATATCATTACTTTTTCTGGTTTATCATTAAAGAGATTGCTTTGTACCTCGCAATAACTTTTTATTAGTATTTATAAGTGATATCTATCAGTAAATATCTGTATATTTCTATACAATCATTAGAAACAACCTATCACTAAATTTAGTGCTAAACCCTACATTAGAATTCTTAAGCTAACTATGAATACCTGTAAAAGATCTTATAGATAAAACGCTTTTAGAATTTGCTATGGTATTAGCGGTATTTATATAAAAAAAACTGCCATCCTTTAAGATGGCAGATAAAATACTATAATGTCTAATCTTTAATACAACGCACTGAAATACCAGATGCAAGACTGAGATCATACATACCTGAAGTAGAAACACCAAAGGATAGGCGAGTTACGTTAGTACCGCTCACCGTACTTGACCAATAGTTAGCGGCACTTCCAACAGCAACAAGTGAACCTAAACGGTTGCGCATACCAGCCAAAGGAAGTTTTAAAGCACTTGCAAATGCGCTAGCTGCATGGTTACCCCCCCAAGCTGTAAGCTCATTCTCTAACTCTGTTGCTGTAGGTAAACGGTAACCACTTGGGCAGGGGTTGTTGGTACCACTAACACCTTGCCACAAACTATTGTCTTGTATTGTTAACCAATTGTATGGCTCTGCTGAGGGTATTATAAAACTACCATGCCCTGGGGTACTTGTTGTAGCCAATGTACTTGTTGTTGTAGTGTTTGTTCTAAATTGGTGCCCATCTGCAGCTCTACCCCATTGGTACAAGTCTCCATAAGCGGCTGCATCTGTACTGCTTATTGCTACTTGCATTGCCCCTAAATTACGGTCATGCCAAGTTTTACCTGTGTCAGAAGAAACCACATCTTGTGGTGCTACAACATCTACCATGGCTTGTACTTCTGCCTGTGTGGCAGGTGATGAAAAAGAACCTGGGTTGGCATCTATATAATCTTGGTAAGCTGTTTGGTTAGCTGCTTCTACCCCTGTTATTGCAGGTAAAATATTGCTTAAATCTGCTGCAGTTACAACCGCGTTTTCTGTATCTGGGCTATCTGCCTGACTCCCTATCTGGGACAAAACACTAGTACTTGCTGCTACGGCTGCTGCAGACGGTGCAAAACCACAATCTGACCAACCACCATTTTGGTAACCTTTAAAACAGTTGGTAGATAAATCGTACACAAGCATACCATTTACGGGTGTTGCTACGGCTGCTGTATTTGCCACACGTGGCAATATAAGTGCACTGTTGGTAGATACGACATCTAAAGCACCTTCTGGGGTGGTTGTACCTATACCCACTTGGGCTACTGTTGTAAAACTTGTCGCAATAAGTGCAATGCTTAATAAAACTTTTTTCATACTTATATCGTTTTAAATTCCTGCCTTCGCAGGATTGACTTTTAAATTGTTGTTTTAATTTTTAATACAACGCACTGACATACCAAATCCACGGTTGCTAGTTCCAACAGAAGCAGAAATGTTACTGAAACCTAGCGATCTTGAATAATCTCCGCTCACCGTACTTGACCAATAGTTGCCCGCTCCACCCGGAGGGTTAATCGAACCATTACCATAGCTACGAGAGCCAGTTGCAGTAAGTTTTAAAACACTTTTATATGCACCATCGAGATTCAAAGACCCGAAAGATGAAACCTCATTACTAAACTCTGTTGCTGTAGGTAAACGGTAACCCGTTGGGCAAGGGTTGTTGGTACCACTAACACCTTGCCATAAATCAACTTCTTGGGTTGCTAACCAATCACCAGTCCCGCTCGTAATAAAATCACCATGTCCTGGGGTACTTGTTGTAGCCAATGTACTTGTTGTTGTAGTGTTTGTTCTAAGTTGGTGCCCATCTGCAGCTCTACCCCATTGGTACATGTCTCCGTAAGCAGCTGCATCATTACTGCTTTCAGCTACTTGTGTAGCTCCTAAGTTTCTGTCCATCCAAATTTTACCTGTGGTAGAAACCACATCTTGAGGCCCTATAGCATCTACCATGGCTTGTACTTCTGCCTGGGTGGCAGGTGATGAAAAAGCATCTGGATTACCATCTATATAATTTTGATAAGACGCTTCATGAGCTGATTCTATACCCGTTAACGCTGGTAAAATATAACCTAACTGTGCTACAGTTACTACAGAATTTACGGAATCTGGGTTGTCTGCCTCATTTCCTATCTGCGTCAAAACAGCATCACTTGCTACTGCATTTACTGCATCTACCATGGCTTGTACTTCGGCCTGTGTGGCAGGTGATGAAAAAGCATCTGGGTTGGCATCTATATAATCTTGGTAAGCTGTTTGGTTAGCTGCTATTACCCCTGTTATTGCAGGTAAAATATTGCTTAAATCTGCTGCAGTTATAACCGCGTTTTCTGTATCTGGGCTATCTGCCTGACTCCCTATCTGGGACAAAACACTAGTACTTGCTGCTACGGCTGCTGCAGATGGTGCAAAACCACAATCTGACCACCCACCATTTTGGTAGCCTTTAAAACAATTGGTAGATAAATCGTACACAACCATACCATTTACGGGTGTTGCTACGGCTGCTGTATTTGCCACACGTGGCAATATAAGTGCACTGTTGGTAGACACGACATCTAATGCCCCTTCTGGGGTGGTTGTACCTATACCTATTTGGGCAAAGGTTGTAAAACTTGCCGCAATAAGTGCAACGCTTAATAAAACTTTTTTCATAATTATATGGTTTTAGATTCCTGCCTTTGCAGGAATGAGATTTAAATTGTTTTTTTAATTTTTATATCATTACTGTTTTGGTTTATCATTAAAGAGATTGCTTTGTACCTCGCAATAACTTTTTATTCGTATTTATAAATGATATCTATCAGTAAATATCTATGAATTTCTATACAAATATTAGAAACCACCTATCACCAAATTTAGTGCTAAACCCTAAATTTTAATTCTTAAGTTCTCTGTTAACACCTGTAAAAGATGTTAAAGCAAAAACGCTTTTAAAATTTGCTATGGTATTAGCGGTATTTATATTAATAAAACTGCCATCCTTTAAGATGGCAGATAAAGTACTATAATGTCTAATCTTTAATACAACGCACTGACAAACCAAATCCACGGTTGCTAGTTCCAACAGAAGCAGAATTGTTATTGAAACCTAGCGATCTTGAGTAATCTCCGCTCACCGTACTTGACCAATAGTTACCCACTTCACCCGGAGGGTTAATCGTACCACTACCATAGCTACGAGAGCCAGTTGCAGGAAGTTTTAAAACACTCGCATATGCGCCAGCCAGATTCAAAGACCCGAAAGATGAAACCTCATTATTAAACTCTGTTGCTGTAGGTAAACGGTAACCACTTGGGCAGGGGTTGTTGGTACCACTAACACCTTGCCATAAAGTATCGTCTTGGTCTTCTAACCAATCAGTAGGTAATGTTACGCTAGTTATAAAATCACCATGTCCTGGGGTACTTGTTGTAGCCAATGTACTTGTTGTTGTAGTGTTTGTTCTAAGTTGGTGCCCATCTGCAGCTCTACCCCATTGGTACATGTCTCCGTAAGCAGCTGCATCTGCACTGCTTGTTGCTACTTGTGTAGCTCCTAAGTTTCTGTCCATCCAAATTTTACCTGTGGTAGAAACCACATCTTGAGGCGCTATAGCATCTACCATGGCTTGTACTTCTGCCTGGGTGGCAGGTGATGAAAAAGCATCTGGATTACCATCTATATAATTTTGATAAGATGCTTCATGCGCTGATTCTATAGCCGTTAACGCTGGTAAAATATAACCTAACTGTGCTACAGTTACTACAGAATTTACGGAATCTGGGTTGTCTGCCTCATTTCCTATCTGCGTCAAAACAGCATCACTTGCTACTGCATTTACTGCATCTACCATGGCTTGTACTTCGGCCTGTGTGGCAGGTGATGAAAAAGCACCTGGGTTGGCATCTATATAATCTTGGTAAGCTGTTTGGTTAGCTGCTATTACCCCTGTTATTGCAGGTAAAATATTGCTTAAATCTGCTGCAGTTACAACCGCGTTTTCTGTATCTGGGCTATCTGCCTGACTCCCTATTTGAGACAAAACACTAGTACTTGCTGCTACGGCTGCTGCAGATGGAGCAAAACCACAATCTGACCAACCACCATTTTGGTAGCCTTTAAAACAATTGGTAGATAAATCATACACAAGCATACCATTTACGGGTGTTGCTACGGCTGCTGTATTTGCCACACGTGGCAATATAAGTGCACTGTTGCTAGATACGACATCTAAAGCCCCTTCTGGGGTGGTTGTACCTATACCTATTTAGGCAAAACTTGTAAAACATGCTGCAATAAGTGCAACGCTTACTACTATTTTTTTCATAATTATATGGTTTTAAATTCCTGCCTTTGCAGGATTGACTTTTAAATTGTTGTTTTAATTTTTAATTTTTATATGATTATTGTTTGGTTAAGAACCAAAACCTGTACCAGGGTTATCTGCAGGGCTAGAAGCTTGCGCCTTTTGGGGGTTTAAAATCATATAGGTACCCAAGGCTGTTAAAGCTGCATATTTACCATAGCTACCTAGTTTTAGTAAGGCCTCTTTTCGAGTTATATCTTCTTGTGCAGTTGTTTTCTTTGTTGTTTTCATATTGTTTGATAAATATTTAGTATGAATTACTATTCGATTACTATCTTTTTAGATTGTTTAGAATTATTGGTATTTAATTGTATTACATATACCCCTGTACTTAAATTGGTAGGTAAGGCTATATCATAAACTGTTTGCATAGAAAATGTATGAGAAAGTACCTCTTTACCAGTAATGGAATAGATTTTTGCAGTGGCAGTGCCTTTTTGCTGTAAACCGGTAATTCTTACATTCGCATTACTTGTTTTATAGATACTTAACGTATTTGCCATATTTGGCTCCTCTACACTTAATACATTACTTGTTGTGTGTATATAAAAACGACCTATACCGTTTAAAGCGGTGTTTATATTAACTTGATGAGCCGTGGTTGTAATATCTGTAATGGTGTTTTCTATTTTATCTTCTAAGTAAATTTTTATATTTTCTGGCAAACCAGCCGCCTCTGAAGAAAATGTAAGTGTTTCTTTGGCAGCTGCCACTACAGAAAGAGGCACTATAGAAGTTTCGTAGTTGGTGTTGGGTAAACATTGTAATGTAAAATTAACCCCTTTACTGTCTGAAACTAAATGTGTATCAAGCGCAAAAGTTGGCGCTACATCTACATACGCACCAGCATCCCAACCAATATCTAAACCTGTAGTAGTTTTACTAAAATACTTTAGGGTGGTATGTGCTGTCTTTTTATCACTAGACATACGTACTACTAAAGTTGGCGTTACCGCTGTTTTATAAAACGTAGCAGGTGTACTTACCTGTGGTACTTGCAGGTTTTCTGGAAATGTAAAAGTTATATTATTACCCTTAGGATCTACCATAAAACCTTGCCCTGGCGCTAAGTAAGTTAAAGGGCTTGCATTGTTTATAATTTGATAACTTGTACCGTTCCAAACTTGTAAATACGCATTATTTGGATCTAAATTATCTATGTTAAGATCTAAAATACTGGTGGTTTGATTATCAGGGTCGTTAGCAGGTAAAAATGATGGATATGGATTTCCAACTACACTCCATAAATGGTTTGTAGATACCTCTGGCGTAATAGCATTAGCAGGTATTGTAATTGTAACATCTCCTGTGGGCATTGTTCCTTGAAATGAATAGGTACCTACAGAAGATCTTTTCATAGAATATCCTTTTCCGTTTTCAAAATTAACTGATGCAGGATTACTTCCTCCAGGTATTGTGTAATACTCCCAACGAGTACCTGCATTATTTGCATTCTCATATATAGATACCCCATAATTATCTCCTGTTTCGCCAGTACCACTTCTAGTTACATCATTAACAACAGCTACACCATCAACGGTATAGGTACTAGAACCTACATCTTTACTAGCTGCAAAATCTGCGATACTTTGACCAATGACTGGCGCAGATACAAAATGCCAATTTGTACTATTTATATGACGCACATAACTAATATCTCCAGTAGCAGTACCGTTTACAATAACGGAGCCACTATCTGTAGCATCTGATTGCACCGTAAGTGCGCCTTGGGCATCAACCCCCAAATCTTCTTCTACATGCATAAAGCTTTTAGGAGAAATATAAACAGAGCCCCCAGAGGCTACATTTAATGATTGTGACCATGAAACATAGCTCATAAACACAGTAAAGATTGAAAATATAATTTTCTTCATAATTTATTTGATTTAATTGTTTTTAAATAATTAGATTGATTTTTTAACTAAATAGCTGATATACTGCAATTTTCTTACTTTTAACTACTATCTAATAAAGTAAATCAATAAGTGGTCTAATAGCGGTATAAGTGGTAACTTATCTTAATTAGAAGTTGAGGCAGCGTACGAAAAAAGGTTTTGGCTATGTCTGGAAAAAGAATTTAACAATGAAAAAACTAATCCAAAAAAAGTCAAAAAATTAATTTTGACTTTTTCGTACAATCAATAAGTCCCCCAACTTACGATCGATTTCTTTATAATATTTATGTGATTAATTTAATATTCGTTTTATTGGTAAAAGTATGATTAAATAGCTTAGCGTTTTATAAATTTCGATAAAAATAGTAAAAAACAAGATAAAAGATACTTTTTACACGATAAGTTACTATAATAAGTTTAATCTATTGATTAATTCTGATTTATAAGTTTTACTTACAGGAATAACATACTTTCTAATTAAAACACTATTATCTTCTATATCTATAATTTCTGAAGTGTTGATAATAAAGGATCTGTGAATTCTTAAAAATAAACTTTCTGGTAATTTATCTTTAATTTTTTTGAGTGTAGCATATACGGTATAATTTTTTTCATCGGTTTTAATATTAATGTAATCTCCTTTTGCTTCAATCAGTAAAATATCTGAAATCAAAATTTTAGTAAGCCTTTTTTCTACATTTATAAAAATAAAATTTTCTTTCTGTAGATGGCTTTTATTTTTTGAAATTTTAACCGTATTTGCATTTATTTTTTCTAGAAATTTTTTAAATCTATCTTGAGTTATTGGTTTTACTAAATAATCGATAACACTTTTATATTCAAAAGCCTCTAATGCATAGTTTTTATCTGAGGTAGTAATAATTATTTTTGGTGAATTATTAATGGTTTTAATAAAATCGAAACCAGAAAATGTAGGCAAATGAATATCTAAAAAAACTAACGCTACTTTTTTGGTATTTAAATATTTAATAGCCTCTATTGCAGAAGAAAACTCTTTCTTAACAGTTAATGAATATTTTTTACATAGCTGCTTTATGATTAATCTTGAAGATTCATCATCATCAATAATAATACAAGTCATAATATTTGGTAGGGGCTATATAGAGGATAAATATACATTAATTTTATCTAAAACCACAAGTAAAGTTTCATATCGTTCTGTATGGCCTTTTTTTATATCTTGTTCAAAATCAGAGGCTATCTCAAAAGCTAGTGGGATGCCTAGTATACTTATTTTATGTTTTAATTTATGCAAATTTAAAGCTACTTTAAGGTAATTTTGTTGCTTAAAATTATTTTTTAAAATTTCATATTCTTTAGGAAACTCTGTTTTTAAAGATAATAGTAAGTTATTTTCAAAATTTTTATCTCCTTCAGAAATATCTTTAATATAATTTAAATTTGGTTTTTCTAACATATTAAAGTTTTATTTGTCGCTTCATTTGTTGTTCTAAAGATATAACTATTTCTGTTCTAAGTCCATTAGGTAAGGGTTGCATATTACTACTAAAGAATTTATTTTAACCAGGTATCTACAATTTTAAATAAAAAAAAGAGAATACAAAATGTATTCTCTTTTTTTATCTTTCTAAAAATTTACTCCATTGTAAATTCTTCCATAAATTTTGTTGTGTAGTTTCCAGCAACATAATCTGGATGATCCATTAATTGTCTGTGAAAAGGAATCGTTGTTTTTACACCTTCAATTACAAATTCATCTAAAGCTCTTTTCATTTTATTAATTGCTTCTTCTCTTGTTTGCGCTGTTACAATTAATTTTGCAATCATAGAATCGTAGTTTGGTGGTATCATATAACCTGCATAAACATGAGTATCCATTCTTACTCCATGACCACCAGGAGTGTGTAAAGTGGTAATTTTACCAGGTGCAGGTCTAAAACCATTATATGGGTCTTCTGCATTAATTCTACATTCTATAGAGTGCAATTGTGGATAGTAGTTTTTACCAGAAATTGGTACACCAGCAGCCACCAAAATTTGTTCTCTAATTAAATCGTAGTTTACAACTTCTTCTGTAATTGGGTGCTCTACTTGAATACGTGTATTCATCTCCATAAAATAGAAGTTTCTGTGTTTATCTACCAAAAACTCTACAGTACCTGCTCCTTCGTATTTTATATATTCTGCTGCTTTTACAGCGGCATTACCCATCTCTTCTCTCAATGTATCTGTCATAAAGGGAGAGGGAGTTTCTTCTGTTAATTTTTGGTGACGTCTTTGAACAGAACAATCTCTTTCTGATAAGTGGCATGCTTTTCCGAAAGAATCTCCAATAATTTGAATTTCTATATGCCTTGGCTCTTCTATGAGCTTTTCCATATACATATCATCATTTCCAAAAGCTGCTTTAGATTCTTGTCTTGCAGAGTCCCAAGCTTCTTTTAAATCTTCTGGTTTCCAAACAGCACGCATCCCTTTACCACCACCACCTGCAGATGCTTTTAACATAACAGGATAGCCCGTTTCTAAAGCTAACTTTTCGCATTCTTCAAAGTTTTCTATAACCCCCTCACTACCGGGCACACAAGGTACACCCGCTGCTTTCATGGTAGCTTTCGCATTTGCTTTGTCTCCCATTTGGTCTATCATTTCTCCGGTAGCACCAATAAATTTTATGTGATGTTCTTCGCAAAGTCTAGAAAATTTTGCGTTTTCAGATAAAAAACCATACCCTGGATGAATGGCATCTGCATTTGTTATTTCTGCAGCTGCAATAATATTTGACATTTTTAAATAAGACTCAGCACTTGGAGCAGGACCTATACAAACTGCTTCATCTGCAAATCTTACATGTAGGCTTTCTTCGTCTGCAGTAGAGTATACCGCAACCGTTTTTATACCCATTTCTTTACAGGTTCTAATAACACGTAGTGCTATTTCCCCTCTATTGGCAATTAATATTTTTTTAAACATAATTTAAGAGTTTTAAATGATGAGTTATGAGTTGTGAGTTAGAAAATCTAAAATCTGAACTCTAAAAACCGATACTCTTTATTATGATGGATCTACTAAAAATAATGGCTGATCAAATTCTACTGGAGAAGAATCGTCTACTAAAACTTTAACAATTTTACCTGAAACCTCAGATTCTATCTCGTTAAATAATTTCATAGCTTCTATCACACACACTGTATCTCCAACCCCAATTTCTGCACCAACTTCTACAAAGTTTGGTTTGTCTGGAGATGGTTTTCTGTAGAAAGTACCAATAATTGGAGATTTAATTGTAATTAAATTAGAATTGTCTTCTGTTTCTTTAGCTGGTGCTACAGGTGCTTCTGCAACTGGCTGTTGGGGTGCTAAAGGTGCTGCCATTTGTGGTGCTCCTTGCATTGGTGCGGCTTGCACAATAGTAGTTTCTGTTTTTTCAGATCCTGTTCTAATAGTAATTTTTACATCTTCCATTTCTAGTTTTACCTCGCTTGCGCCAGATTTTGCTACAAATTTTATAAGATTTTGAATTTCTTTAATATCCATTTTTCCTATTGTTTAGTTGTTTGTTTTTTTATGAATTGTACGCCCATTTAAGATATGCAGCTCCCCAAGTGAAACCACCACCAAATGCGGCAAAAATTAAATTATCTCCTTTTTTTAATTCTTTTTCATAGTCTGCTAATAATAACGGTAAAGTTGCAGAGGTTGTGTTACCATATCTATGAATGTTCATCATTACTTTTTCTGCAGCAACACCAACTCTATTAGCGGTTGCTTCTATAATTCTTTTATTTGCTTGATGTGCAACTAACCATTGTATATCGCTTTCTGACAAATTGTTTCTAGTAAGCATTTTTTCTGCTACATCTGCCATATTAGAAACCGCATATTTAAATACGGTTTTACCTTCTTGATACACAAAGTGTTTTTTTTGTTGAACGGTTTCTAAAGTTGTTGGCATCATAGATCCTCCTGCTTCTATTCTTAGAAAATCTCTACCTACGCCATCGCTTCTTAGGTACTCATCTTGTAAGCCTAAGTTTTCTAAATTTGGTTCAAATAAAGCTGCACCTGCGCCATCACCAAAAATAATACAGGTGGCTCTGTCTGAATAATCTATAATAGAAGACATTTTATCTGCACCAATTAGCAGTACTTTTTTGTATCTACCAGAAGCTATATAACTTGCTGCTGTAGACATGCCGTATAAAAAACTAGAACATGCTGCTTGCAAATCGTAACCAAATGCGTTGGTAGCACCAATTTCTGAAGCAACATAGGCTGCTGTAGAGGCTACTTGTAAATCTGGTGTTGCTGTAGCTACAATAACCAGATCTATTTCTTTAGGATCTAGATGAGCTTTTTTTATCAAATCTTCTGAGGCTTTTATGGCCATATATGAAGTACCTAATCCTTCTCCTTTTAAGATTCTTCTTTCTTTGATTCCTGTTCTAGTAGTTATCCACTCATCGTTTGTATCTACATAGGTTTCTAACTCTTTATTTGTTAGTATATAGTCAGGAACATATTTTCCTACTGCTGAAATTGCTGCAGTGATTTTTGTCATAATAGTTATTTGTTTTCCAAATGTTAAGGAAGTTCAAAGAAATGAAATTTATTTTACTTTTTGAATTAAAATTTATCAAAAACGGTAAAATTTGGCATAAAAACACAAAAAACCCTCAAAAATGAGGGTTTTTTTAAAAATTTGAAAATTTTTAAGCTTCTGCAGAAACAGCTTCTAATACTACTTGACCTCTGTAGTATAATTTACCTTCGTGCCAGTGAGCTCTATGGTATAAGTGTGCTTCACCCGTTGTTGGGTCTGTTGCAATTTGTTGCGCAGATGCCTTATAATGTGTTCTCCTTTTATCTCTTCTTGTTTTAGATATTTTTCTTTTAGGATGTGCCATTTTATGTCTTTTTTTCTGTTATTAAATTCTTTAATTTATCCCACCTTGGGTCTGTAATTTCTACAGTTTTTTCTTTTTTTATTTCTAGTTCTTTTAACTTTTCTAGGGCTTCAGACTTCATTGTGCCGTCTACTACTTTTGGATGCACTCTTTTGTTAGGAACCGCCAACACAATCATTTCATAAATAAATTGTGCTATATTAAATTGATACGCTTCATGTGGAAGTATTAAAATTTCCTCATTATCATCATTATATTCTGGCCCAAACTTAACAACTAATGGTAATTGAGCTGTTATTTCTTGGTTGTATAACTCGTTTGTAACATCGCAAGGTATTTCTACGGTACCTTTTGTATTAAAAACAAGCTCAAATAATGTGCTTTTTTTAATAAATTCTAAAGTTACCTGAATATCAGTACTTTTAAATTCATCAAAATTAAAAAACGTAAAGAACGTATTACTAATTGCATATTCAAATAAATGCTTTCCTTCTTTTAATCCTACAAACGGTATGTTGAATTCTTTCAAGTCTTTCATTATCAAACATCAATTGAGCGTGCAAAGATATAAAAAAATGTTTTTATACACTGTTTTCTTTAAAAAAAAGAAAATATTTTATTTTTACTTTACTAACAGTGGGTTTTTAGTAAGTTCTTTATATTCTTTTCTTGTTTTAAAAATTTTAATTGCGGTAAATAAAGCTTCTTTAAAAGAAGATGGATTTGCTTGGTTTTTACCTGCAATATCATACCCTGTTCCATGGTCTGGGGATGTTCTAATTTTATGTAAACCTGCCGTAAAATTTACACCATTGCCAAATGACAATGCTTTAAAAGGGGCTAAACCTTGATCATGATAGGTTGCTAAAACACCATCAAACTGTTTGTAGGTTTCTGAACCAAAGAAACCATCTGCTGCATAGGGCCCAAAAACAAGCTTTCCTGTTTCTTTTATTTGTTGTATTGTAGGTCTTATAATATCATCATCTTCTTTACCTATTACACCATTATCACCACAATGTGGATTTAAACCTAAAACTGCAATTCTGGGTTTATTGATACCAAAATCTTCTATTAAAGAAGTATACATGGTTTCTACTTTTTCTGTAATTAACTCTGGAGTTAAAGTTGCTGCAATTTTTGCAATTGGTATGTGTCCTGTAATTAAACCTATACGCAACTGGTCTGTCATTAAAATCATTAAACTTTTACCTTCTAAACCAGCTTCTAAATATTCTGTATGCCCGGGAAAATTAAAATTTTCTGACTGTATATTTTCTTTGTTTATTGGTGCTGTTAGCAAAACATCTATAGTACCTTCTTTTAAGTGACTTAAAGCGCTTTCTAAAGATTTTGCCGCGTACTTACCAGATGTCTCTGTAGGTTTTCCCAGCTCTATAGAGACCTCTTCTTTCCATATATTTAAGATGTTAATTTTGTTGTGGTTTATTTGGTTTACAGAGGTAATACCATGCACAGGAACTTCTGTTTTTAGTGCTTTTTTATGGTAAGAAACTACTTTTGTTGCCCCAAATAATACTGGTGTACAAAAATCTAACATTCTCTTATCTAAAAATGTTTTTAAAATAACCTCTACACCTATTCCATTTAAATCTCCAATAGAAATCCCTACAATTATTTTATCTGTTTTGTCTGCCATAACTCTTATAATATGCTTAAATTTGCAATACTACAAAAGTAACTAAATTTATAGAAATGTTTACGGGAATTATAGAAACACTTGGTATTGTAACAAAAGTTGTTAAAGAACTAGATAATTTACACATCACCATTAAAAGTAGCATTACTAACGAGCTAAAAGTAGACCAAAGTGTAGCGCATAATGGTGTTTGCTTAACTGTAGTAGCTATAAATAATGATGAGTATACCGTTACTGCTATTAAAGAAACTTTAGACAAAACAAATATTGGTAATCTTAAAGTTTCTTCTATAGTAAATTTAGAACGTGCTATGAAACTTGGTGATAGATTAGATGGCCATATTGTACAGGGTCATGTAGATGAAACGGGTACTTGCACCCATATTAAAAATGAAAATGGAAGTACTGTTTTTACATTTAACTATCATTCTGCAAACAATAACATAACAATAGAAAAAGGCTCTATAACTGTAAATGGTGTTAGTTTAACCGTTGTAAACTCTAAAGAAAACTCTTTTAGTGTAGCAATTATACCTTACACATTAGAAAATACATGTTTTAAAACATTATCTGAAAATGATGTTGTAAACTTAGAGTTTGATGTAATTGGAAAATATGTAAGTAGACTTACCATAAGGGATTAAAAATTACTACTTAATTTTTTGAATACCATAAATAATCCTAATGCCAACTAAAACAACAAGCCTACATTATAAGCAAATCTCGTGGTGGCACAATTTGCCCACTATTGGCCTAAACAAGAAATAACACCAAAAAAAGTGTTATAAATATCTTGTTGTTGATTTTAAACTTCCTAGATTAAAATTTTGGTGCACTTATTTGATCACAAAAATCATCTATTATATTTTATGTAAAGCAAAAACGTGGAATATCTAGTTTTGTTGGTATGGTTTCTGATTGAATTTGTGACACTTGGTTTGGGTTTAGATCTGTTTGACCAAGACCAATATCATCCAATGTGATTACTCTTTGATTATGTAAATCGAAAATTCTTGACATAGAAGCTTTACTAACTTTCTGTCAAATATCGTTGCAATCATCATTACATATAGTTTTTTACAAAAAAAATCTCTATAAAATATCAAACTGTAAAGGCTAATTAGTTGACTTTTCATTAATCAAACTCAGGTTTTAATTTTTTTCACCTTCTTTTTTTTTTACCTTTTATGAATTCTAATGGACGGCTAATAATTAAAAATATAATTACAGTAGAATCTTTTACTTTTTTGAATAAAAACAACTTTATAACTACTATTTAAACATTTATTTAATTTTACTAATTGAAAAAAAATCTGTTTATAACAATAAAACAGGAATTATATATAGTAAAAATGAAACACAAGAGGCATATATCTTACTTTGTCAAATAAGGTAGAAAAACCTATTAAAATCTTATTCTAAAATTACTTTCTCTTTAATTCTATTATTTTAGTTCGAATACTATTCTAATACGTGTTTAATTATCACTCTTCTTTCATCCACAAAGGTGTAACTATAAACCATATAATTGTACCAATTAACATAGAGATATTAACTTTAGTTGCATCTAATATTCCTAAGAATAAAAATATACTAGCTAACAGTATTAAAACACCTATTGATAAAGTACTTATTAATTTTAGCATTTTCATATTTTTAAGATTTTTGAAATTTCATAATAATAACGTACAATAAGCTTGAAGCAATCCAACAAGGTATAACTGCGTATGCAGCAAATAACTGTTGCTCTCCAAAAATAAAATACAACCCTAAAGCTACAGGAATAACCCAAGCTAATAAAACAGCCATATTAAAACTTGATCCTTTTTCATCTGCGTAGTTTTGTGTAAAATTCATCTTCTTTGCAAGATAATGGTTCACGAAAATCACACCACCCATAGGTCCCAAGATTGTTCCGTATAAACCTACAAAATCAAGAAGTTTTGCTGAAAGAGCAGGGAATATCCCTGCTGCTGTTGCTACTAAACCAGCTAAAATTACTCCTGAATAAGATTTTGCTTTTAAAGGAAATAAGCTTTGAAAAGCTAAACCTGCTCTGTAAATAGTTGGATTAGCGGTAGTCCAACCTGCAACAATAACACAAATAATCCCAGTCCATCCAACAGCACTCCAAGCTAAAGCACCTGGATTTGCTGAAATATCTCCTGTTAGTTTTATTTGAGCAGCCAACATAAAAGAAGCACAGATCCAAGCCATATAATGACCTAAAAACATTCCTATTGAAGGCCCCCAACCAGCACGTGAATCTTTTGCAAAACGCATGATAGATAAATCTGCCATTCCAAAATGCATTGCTGCATTACACAACCAAGAAAAAATTACAATTTTCCAAAAACCAAAATCTACTTTCCCGCTAACAGATTGTACCACATTTACACCATTATCCCATTCTGTTAATAAGCTACCCCATGAAGTAACCTCCATTTGAGTTAATGCAGATATACCACAAGCTGCAAAGACAACAATCATCCAAGGTGCAGCAATATTAGCAAATTTAGAAACTGTATTGTACCCGGCTGCAGCTACAATTGTCATTACAACACCTACAATAATTACAATCATTGAAAAAGAAGGTGTGCTTAATCCGAAGATACCTTTTGGTACAGTAAAATTAATATCAAAAGGAATACCTACTGCACTTGCTGAAACCGTAATCATAGCACCAGCTAAAAAGCAAAAAAGCACCCCGTTAACCACATTATACACTTTTACTAAGTGTTTTCCTGCAATTTTTTCTAATTGATAGTATAATGTTAGTTTTTTAGATACAGCTATGGGTGCTACAATAAACCTCCAAGTAAGAATCGCTAAAACGTTACCAATAAATAATCCTATTAATAAATCTTTTAAACTTGCACCTGCAGCCAAAAACAAGGGTCCAATCATAAATTCGGTGCCTGCTGCATGTTCACCTGCATACATACCTAAAAAAGATTTCCATCCTTTAAGTTTCGAACTTGGAACAGGAGTTCTTTCAAATTCTCCTCCATCATTTCTTTCTAGAGTTAATTCCCCTTCATGATTTTCAGACATAATTAATTAGTTTATTTATTTATTAAAGATTGTTATTGCTTGTTTAGTCTAACTTGTTAAAGTTTTTGACACATGTCAAATAAACGAAAATATAATATCAACAAAGATTATGTGTCCTGCACTGTATGGTTTTATATATCACTAAAATATTAAAATAATTTCTGATTACGATTGTATTTACTTGTAAATATGAAAGATAAAAGAAATATTTCTATTTTAATATCTCTTTAAAACAATACAGTTTTAGTTACCAATACATTATCCTAATAGAGAAATAAAATTAATTATTCTTTTAAGTTAATATGTTTCTTTATAAAAACTCCGTTAAAAAATTGATCGAAGTTTTTTTATTTGATGCTATGTCACGTCCTAAAATAGTATTTTGCGTAAATTATTTAGTATGTAAGTACTCTTCCGTACCATGTTGACCATTTGTACCAACTACACCAATTATTTCTAACCTATATAAAAAACTTGAATAGCTTTAAAATACCCTCTATTTTCATACGTTACAACAAAATACTAACCACTATTAGTAGCTTTCAAAAAGTAATAACTACAGCATTTTAAAAGATTACAAAAGTATCTAGAAATTATTTATGCTAATCTAAATTAGATTTAGCCATAAACCCTTTAATTGTATCAGAGGTTATTTTTAGCGAGTAAATTTGTAATTATGCAGAAAGAATTATGTAGGTAATTTATTATGTTATTTGATTAAATGCTCTGGAAAGTCTGAAGTTTTCTCACAACACAACTGCTCCATTACTTGTTGTAATTCTGCTTTTAATAAGGATATTGTATGATCTCCACCTTTTTTACCTAGCGCAGAAACACCATACATAAATGAACGTCCCATAAATGTAAACTTAGCTCCACTAGCCATAGCTCTTGCCACGTCTGGTCCTGAGCGAATACCACTATCCATCATCACTTCTATTTGATCTCCATATTTTTCTGCTATTGTAGAAAGTGGTTTTATCGTAGACTCACCTGCATCTAGTTGACGACCTCCATGATTTGATACAATTATTCCGTCTAAACCTAATTTAATAGCTTGTTCAGCATCGTATTCTGACGCCACCCCTTTTATAACCAATTTTCCTTTCCACATATCTCTAATAGGTTTAATTTTTTCCTCATTTAACCTTCCTGAAAAAGTTTGATCCATGAATTTTCCTAATTGTTTTAAATCTAAGTTTTTAGGCATGTATGGTAATAAATTTGCAAAATTAGGAATACCATGTTTTAGGGTTTGTAAACTCCAATGAGGTCTTCCAAAAGCTTGTAAAATGTTACTCAAATTCATTTTTGGAGGCATTGCCAAACCATTTCTAATATCTCTTGGTCTAAAACCAAAACTTGGTACATCACATAAAATGACCAAAACTGGGCATTCTGCTGCTGCTGCTCTATTAATAATATCGTTTCTTAATTTATCTTCTGTTGGATGGTATAATTGGAACCAAGCTTTACCTTCTGTTAATTCTGCAGCTCTTTCTATACTTGTAGTTGTTACTGTACTTAGTATAAAAGGAATATTATGCTCAAATGCAGCTTTGGCTAAAATTTCTGGTGAATTTGGCCACATTAAACCTTGCAAACCTACAGGAGCTATACCAAAGGGTGCATCATATTCAATACCAAATAAGTTGGTTTTTAATGAAGAGCCATGGTGGTTTCTTAAATAATTAGGTTTTAATTGTATTTCTCTTAATTCTGATGTGTTTCTTACTAAATTCACATCTTCATTACAACCACCATCTAAATATTCAAAAGCAAATTTTGGTATTTTTTTCTGAGCTCGTTTACGTAAATCGTCTACAGAAGGGTATCTAGTATCAAAGGATAAAGCCATATATTTTTTTTATGATTGGTTTTTTTTTTAAATTTTTTACTTGTTCGTCGTTAATAGGAACCATCTTTACTAGGGTGTGTCCTAAAACTATTTATTTTGAACTAAACGCTGCAACTACTAAATATTCAAAAGTTTATAGTAATTTATCACCTGTAATTATTACAGAATCATTCTCTATAATTAATACTGTAATTAGATCTCTTGGGTGGATTAATTTTATATCCTTTGACATTATTATTTGTTTGTATGTTTAATTTTTTGTTTTAAATATTTAAATTTAATCATTTACTATAAAAGGCACGTGTTTTTTTAATGCGTAATTCTTTCTTAGAAATTTTGAATTTAATTTGGTGTCTGAAATTGCAATTGCTGCACCTAGAGCAGAACCTAAAGATGCTTTTGTTGTTCTTAACTTCATACCTCTTAAATAATGAGACAATAGTTTTATATAAATATCATTATCAGAGAACCCTCCATCTATGTATAGTCTATCTATTTTTTCTGCATTCGCTATCCTTTTTACACTCTCTACCTGTAACATTACCAATTCTACCATCAAATGATGATAAGCGTGTTCAAAATTGTTATATAAATAATTTGTTTTTACTGGCATATTTTTATGCTCAAAAGACTCCCATTTAAATGAATGGTTAAAATCTTGTAAGATTTCGAAGTAAACATCATAATTAAATTCTACTGTTTTGTGGTAGTCTTTATCTACTCCAAATTTTTCTGTTAATTTAGTTACTTGAATTTTGTATTCATTACCTAAAAAAAGTCTTGAAGATTTAACTGGTTTTCCATTGATTCGCATATAATTTATACAATCTGCCTTTACATCTTCATTTGTTAATGGTGTATCAACAAATGGATTTAAAGCGATACTCCAAGTACCTGTAGATATTAAAACAAAGGGTTTTTTTACACTTCTAACATATGGTAATAGTGCAGATGAACTATCATGAATCCCTACACCTATTTTAACTCTTTTACCATTGTAGTTCATGTTTAAACTTGTTTCTGTAGAAACTATTGGTGGTAGAATATTGTGAACCCCTTCTTTATAAACCCAATCTTGGTAATCTTTTGTTTCGTAATTCCACAAAATTGTGTGACAACCTATACTTGTAAATTCACTTAACGGAACTCCAGAAAAAATATAGCTTAAATATTGAGGTAAGTGTAATGAATATTTTATTTTCTTAAAAACCTCTGGTTTTTTGTATTTTAACCAGTACAATTGTAATCCTGAGTTTAATAAACCTGGTGACTTTGATGAACCACTTGTTCTAATTAGCTCAAGATCATTACCATGCTTATTGTAAAATTGTTCAACTATATCTTGGTCAATTTCTTTTGTGTAATTGTATAAAGGGGTAAGGATTTCTCCATTTTGATCTAAATGGACAAAACTTGCTCCGTAAGTTGAAAAATTAATCGCTTTTACATTAAACTTATCTGATTTTAATATCGTATGAAAAACTTTTTTTATCCAATTTTGTAGTGCATTAATGTCTTCTGTTGGATGACCATCTTCATCTTCAATTTCATCAAAAGAAGTGTATTCTTTATAAACTTCTGTAAAATTTTTATCAAATAAAAAAAACTTTTTATTTGTTTTACCAATATCAAAAACCGCAGTTACTTTTTGTTTCATTAGATATTTTTTAAAGACCTGTTGCTACAGTATTTTTTCCTCTTTCTTTAATTAATTGTTCTCTTACACCTAAAGCTCTGTATGCATTAATTGGGTTAATTACAGCCCCAGCATTTATACGTGCTTTTTCTAAAAGAGGTCTCACATCTGTTCTGTATGCTCCCTGTAAAATCTCTTGACATTTTACAACATCATTATTTAATTGTGCTTCTCTTAAAGCATCTTGATCAATTAACAAGGCTTTTGCATATGCTTCTTGAATGGCTTCTAAAGATTGAATTAAATCTTCTAAAGGGTCTTTTACGTTATGGCTCGCATCAATCATCCACGCTAAATCCGGATTTTGTGGATTGTTTTGCATACCATATACCAATTCATTAAAAATTAAGAACAAAGCATATGGTTTGATACTACCAACTGTTAAATCATCATCACCATATTTACTATCATTAAAATGGAAACCACCTAGTTTACCTTTTAATTGTAAAATAGAGACGATTTGTTCAATATTAGAGTTTGGTAGGTGATGTCCTAAATCTACAAGTGTATAAGCTTTTTCTCCACAACCATTTGCTAACATTAAAGATGCTCCCCAGTCTTGTATTACAGTACTGTAAAAATTAGGTTCATAAGGTTTGTATTCAACCAACATTTTCCAATCTTCTGGTAAACCTTTATAAATATCAATTAAACTATCTTGAGTATTTTGAAATGCTGTTTGAAAGTTGTTTTGGCCTGGAAAACAAGATCCATCTGCTAACCAAACCGTCAATGCCTTAGAACCTAATTTATCTCCTATCTTTATAACGTCTAGGTTATGTTGAATGGCTTGTTCTCTAACCGCTTTACTTACATTACTTAGTGATCCATATTTATAACTCTCTTTGGCACCAAGCTGATCTTGAAAAGTATTTGAATTTACAGCATCAAACTTTATATTTAAAGCATCTGCTTTTTGTTTAATTGCAGCATAATCCGAAGGAATATCCCAAGGAATATGTAAAGATACTGCTCCTGCTGTTTGGGTTAAACTATGTAAAATTCCTACATCATCTATTTTCTCTTCTAAATTAGAAGGTTCTCCATAGAATCCAAAACGTCCAAAACGAGTACCACCAGCCCCTAAAGCCCAACTTGGTATGGCTACTTGAAATTCTGATAATTTAGAAAGTATAGTATCTAAATTATGCCCATTCTTAGTTAAATTACTTGCTAAAAAATCAAAATTATCTTTATGATTTTCTAATTCTTTTTTGTTGAAATCTGAGATTTTCTCCTGTTGTATTTTCATTATTTTTGGCTGTTGTAAATTAAAAAAAACTTCTATAAAATATTATCTATAGAAGTTTTCTTAATTCAAATTACAAACTACTACTATTTTTTATCTTACGAACGCATTAGCCATTCCACCATCTACGTTTATAATATTTCCTGTTGATTTGTCTAGAATCCCTACGAGAGAGAAAACCCCATTTGCAATATCATCTGGCGTTATAATTTCATTGAGTAGGTTTCTCTTTGCGTAAAAAGCAGGTAATTCTTCAACAGTAATACCGTTTGCTTTTGCTCTACCTTCTGCCCAAGCACCTTCCCAAATTTTACTTCCTACAATAACTCCATCAGGGTTTACTGTGTTTACTCTTACTTTATCTTTAGCTAATTCTGCTGCTAATAAACGTACCATATGCTGTTGTGCTGCTTTTGCTGTACCATAAGCAACGTTGTTTGGTCCTGCAACCAAGCCGTTTTTACTTGCAATTGCAATATAATCTCCTCCTAAACCTTGTTTACGAACGATTAATGCAAATTGTTTTGCCAAGTCAAACTGACCTTTTACTAAAATGTTTTGTAAAATATTCCAGTCTTTATCTGTAGTTTCTGTTAAAGGTTTTGAAATAGCTAAACCTGCACTGTGTACAATCATATCGACACCACCAAACTCTATAATTGCTTTTTTATAGGCACTCGCAATAGATTCTGTATTGGTTACATCACAAACCGCATAAGAAGAAACATCTCTAGCGTAAGTTGCATTAGCCTCTACTAAGGCATCTTCATTAATATCTGTTAATACTACATTTGCTCCTTCTGCAGCTAATTTATCTGCAATTGCCTTACCAATTCCTCCACCAGCTCCAGTAACTAAAGCTACTTTTCTTGATAATGGTTTTTCTTTTGGCATACGTTGTAACTTTGCTTCTTCTAATAACCAGTATTCAATATCAAAAGCTTCTTGTCTTGGTAAAGAAGTATATTCTGTAATAGCTTCTGCACCTCGCATTACGTTAATTGCATTGATATAAAACTCACTTGCTACACGTGTAGTTTGCTTGTTTTTAGCAAAACTAAACATACCCACTCCAGGATAAATAATAATTACTGGATTTGCATCACGTATTGCTGGGCTATTATCTTTTTTACAAGTATTATAATAATCTACATATTCTTGACGATAAGCCTCAAATGCTGGCTCTAACTTTGCTAAAATAGCGTCTGCATTAGATAAATCTTCACTTTTATCTAAACTTAAAACTAATGGTTGAATTTTAGTTCTTAAAAAGTGATCTGGACAAGAGGTTCCCATTGGAGCTAATCTTTCTAAGTCATTACTATTGATGTATTGCATAACAACATCAGAATCAGAAAAATGACCAATCATTCTATTTTCTGAAGAACATAAACCTCTTAATAAAGGCATAATTTGAGCAGCTTTTCCTAAACGCTCTTCTTTAGGTAAACTTTCTACTTTTTGACCACCAAAAACTTCACCTTGCTCTTTTAATTTTTGTTCTATATATTCAGAAGCCATTTCAATTACCTCTAAACTATTCATATAACACTCGAAAGAAGTATCTCCCCAAGTAAATAAACCATGACTACCTAAAACAATTCCTCTAATTCCAGGGTTATCTGCTAAACATTTTTCTAATTGTAAACCTAAATCGAATCCTGGTTTTTGCCAAGGTACCCAACCCATTGTGTCTCCCCAAATTTCTTTGGTTACTTTTTCGCTATCTTTTGCTGCTGCAACAGCAATTAAAGCATCTGGATGTAAGTGGTCTATGTGTGCAAATGGCAATAAACCATGTAAAGGCGTATCAATAGATGGTGCTTTACTATCTAAGTCATAAATACAATGATTAAATAAACCAACCATTCTATCTTCATCATGTAAACCTTGATAAACATTTTTTAAATCACGAAGCCTTTCTGTATATAAACCAGCAATCCCAGAACGTTTTAAAGTTCCAATATCTCCTCCAGAACCTTTTACCCACATTACTTCAACTTCTTCATTAGTTAAAGGATCTTTTTCTATTGTTTTACAGCTGGTGTTTCCCCCTCCATAATTTGTTATTCTTAAATCTGCACCCAAAATATTTGAGCGATATAAAAATAATTCTACTTGATTATCTCCTAGTGTTGCTGCTTTTTCTTCGTCCCATAAATAATCTACGTACTTGAAGCTTTGTGTCATTTCTTTCATTATTCTGTTAGTAATAAATTTTGAATCAAAAGTAAATTTGAATTTAAACTTTTGTATCCTGTACTATACCGTATTCAGTAATAATATTTTTAAGTATTCTATATTTTGTAAAAATTTAAGGAAGTTTTAATCTTAAAAACTTAATAAGTATAAGAATTTGTTTTTTTAGTCTTATAAACAGTTTTAAGGTGCACTTAACTACAAATTATTTTAATTTAAAAAAGTTCTTTTTGTAAATGATTGGTTTATTAATATCCCTTTTACTACTTTTGGTTTTTAATATTTATATATAAATAAAATTTATATTATATGCAACTGATAAAGCTTATAAAAATAGATGAAAATTCTAGAGTACCAAAATATCAACAAATTATAGATTCTATTATTCACAACATTTCACAAGGTAACCTTACAATGGATCAAAAGATACCTTCAATAAACATGTTTAGTGAAGAGTTTTATTTATCTAGAGATACTGTTGAAAAAGCATATAGTATTTTAAAAGAACGAAAAATAATTACTTCTATTAGAGGTAAAGGTTTTTACATTTCAAGAACAAAACTAATTTCTAAAGTAAATATTTTGTTTTTAGTTAATAAACTAAGCTCATATAAATTAAGGACTTACAATTATTTTATTGACAAAATAGGTGCTAACTCTCATACAGATCTAGATATTTATCATTGTGATGAAACTCTTTTTCTAAACTTATTAGAAAAAAACAAAGCGGCTTATGACTATTATGTAATTATGCCTCATTTTAAAACCGAAAATTCAAAACATGTAAGTTTACCTGATGACGTTTTAAAGGCATTACAAAAAATTCAAAAAGACAAATTAATTATTTTAGACAACATTAAAGAAAATATTGATAATTCAGCAATTCAGATTTATCAAGATTTCGAAAATGATATTTATCATGCTCTAAATCAAGGGATACAAAAAATTAAGAAGTACAAAAAAATAATATTAGTATATCCTGAAAAAGCTGTTTACCCCTATCCTAAAAGAATTCTTCATGGGTTTAGAAAATATTGTATTGAACATAAACTAGATTTTGAAATACTTGATAAAGTCTACGAAGATATGATTTTAAAAAAAGGCGATTTATTTGTTACTATTGAAGAGTCTGACTTAGTAAATTTAGTAAAACAAGCTAGAGAAGATGAGTTTATTTTAGGTAAAGATATTGGAATAATATCTTATAACGATACTCCTTTAAAAGAATTATTAGGTATTACAGTAATGTCTACAGATTTTAAATCTATGGGGGAAACTGCGGCAGAAATGATTCTAAATAAAACTAAAGGTAAAGTAAAAGTACCCTTTAATTTTATTGATAGAGAATCTCTTTAGTTTTATTGTTTTTCTAAGTAACCTGTAAGGTATTTTAAATATTTAAAATTCTTTAAAATAAGATTTTGATGAGCTTGTTGTAATAAGTTTATTGTTATAAATTAATTTATCTCCTTCCCCAATATAAATACTCTTTATACTTTTATCTTTATGTAAGGTAATCACTGCATAAGAACCTTCAAAATAAATAGCATCGTTTTTAAAAACTTGATTTTTAGATTGTGTAATTACATACTGAATTAACTCTTCATTTGGTGTTTTACTTTTTATAATCAATCCTTTATAAATTCCATCTTGTTCAATTTTAGAAACCGATTGTATGGTTGGTTTTTCTGAACTATTATAAGGTTCAAAAACGACTACAAAAGGGTTTTGCCAAGCTTCGCCCTTATTTCTAATTACTAAAGTTGGTGTAGGTTTTTTATCATAAGGTTCTGGAGACTCAAACGTTATAGGTGCTTTTACTTTGGTATAAGTTCTATTTTTAAATCCAGAAATATATAATTTCATGAAAACGTCATTTCCTTTTAATTTTTTGATATTAAATGTAGCTTTTACATCTTTATTGTATGTGTTTGATGATTTTACTTTCTTAAAAAAATGCCACCCAGGGTTTCTATATTTTTTATTATGAATCCATTCAGAATTTGCATTTTTCATATATCTATTGGGTGTTTTTTTAAAGTTCATATCCTTATTTTCAAACACCAACTTATCGCCTATATTATGATACAAATAATCATGATATTCATTTGGTAATTTTGATTTTGAACGAAAAACATCTACATAATATCCTGTTGTAGGCGATGTTCTTATCAAACCTAAAGTTCTTTCTTGAGTTGCTTCTGCTTTATATCCTTTATCATCTAAAAAACTTGTTTGACTAAAAGAATGATTAGGAGAAACTCCAGCTTCTCTTACTTTTGGTTCCATTGAGATGACCTTTACAGAATTGATTCCTAAATTTACCCAACCACCTTCTCCTTGGGAACTTCCGTTAACAATTACAGTATTGTGGGCTGCAAAAATTCTTGAATAATTTTCATGCAAGTCTTTTCCGTACTTTTTTCTTCCATGATCTACACCTAAAACCTGTCCTTCTCCATACAATTCAATATTCATTCCTTCTGAATGACCATGTACCATGTGCGCGCCACCAACAAAGCCCATTAACCCATCTTTAGGATTCTTTGTTGTACTTAAGTTTCTTTGTAATACAATTCCTGCATGATATACTCTATCCGTTCTTGGTAACTCTATTTTTTTTGAACTCCCATAAATATCATCATCATACCAGAATAAAGCCTCGATACTTTTTCTTGAATATTTTCCACTTTCCATAGCTTTTGTCAAAAGTGGTGCAAATTTATTTTGTAAAAAAGTTAGGTTGTCCATCTTAGCCAAAACATAAGCATTTTCATATGCCTGATAGGAACCATGTTGTCTTCTATGTCCATCACCCCAACGTATAATCTCGTTGTTTGGATATACCAAATCATCTAATCTTGGTAAAGCAAATAATATATTTGGATATTGAGCTCCTAATTTTAAGGATGGATTATATCTATTAACTACCAATAATAATTTTCCTAAAATTTCTGTTGAATGATTTAAATATTGAGATGTTTCTGGCCAAATATCACCTTGATTTTGATAGTTTTTTGCCATTACTGGCAACGCATCTTGATTTTTTGTGCTTTCTGATAAAAAGTAAGACAGTAATTTTTTACGTTCCTTTTCATCGTCCATTGCCAAAGCATTATAGACTAAACTTGGTGCTTCTAGTACTGGATGGTTAGAACCAGTTTGTCCGTAATTAATGGTAATATCTGCATAGGTTTTGCATACATTCTGGAGTTCATCAACAGGAAAAACTACTTTTTTATTTTGAATGATATCAAAAGCATTGCCTTCTTTTTTAAGATAGGGTGCAATAAAATCGTAAATTAATGGAACTCTGTAGCCAATTACACGTACTTCTCTAAAACCATCATAAGGAAACAGCCAGCCACCTCTACCATGCCAATTAGATAACTTAGATTTCTGTACAGATTTTACAAATGAATACACGATACTACTGGCCATATACGCGTATTTTTCGTCTTGGGTAATGTAGTATAGATAACCACAATCTAAAGCTATTTGCAAATAGGTAATTAATTTTTCTGCTGGTTCCCACTCTTTGTCTGTAGCGTTATCTAAGTTTCTATGTTTACCATTTTCTACATGGTCAGTTTTGTAAAATGGTGGAAAGTTATTTTTTTGTCCTTCAGACCAATTAAAAGGCAAATTTTTGATGTAGTCTTTTGGATTTTGATCAAATTTAACAACTTGTAAATCTGTTCTTGTTTTTAAATTTTCATAAATCTCTTTCGCCCAAGTTTTTGTTTTTATTTTGTTAAAAATTTCAGTTCTATCAGAATTTTTTACTAAAATAAATGGGCGTTGTAAATTTTGTGCCTTTAAAAAAGTGACACTACAAAATATACTCATTATTAAAATATATTTAAAAAATAATCTCTTGTATACTAGTAATCTCATGTTTTTCAAATTTGTTATTATAAGTTTTAACCCAATATAGTACTATCTCTCTCAGAATTTTTAATCATTGATAAACTTTAGCATCGCCTCTCTATAATGTAAATAATCATTTGGAGGAGAGCCTGCATTTTTATCAAGGTAGGTTTTTATCCATTGTGGATGTTCTAAATTATCAGAATTTCCTTCAAAAATATTTTCTAGAAAAATACCTGTAGTTTTTAAATTTTTAAGACTTTCTAAGTTTCTAGTATATCCTTTTAATGGCTCTAGACCCATAAAATGATTGGTCATTAAAGCGATGTCTGGAGATTCTGCGTATGGAATTAGGGATCCTTTTTTTACTTTAGGTCCATAAAAATTCATATAAATTTGCCATGAAGACAATTGCTCTGAAAGGTGATTGCTTTTTCTTAAAGTTCCCATTCCATGATCTGCAGAAATGATGAAATATGCTGTTTCCCATAGGCCTTCATTTTTTAAGAAGGTTACCAATTTTCCTAACTGTGCATCTGCATTTAAAATGGCTTTAATGTATTTAGAATCTGGATTGGTTTTCCCTTCTGGTCCTTTCCAAGAGCTTCTAATTTCTTGCAAATGTAAACGCACCAACCTTACTCCATCTTCTTTAATATGCTTTATCCCAAGATCTACAACTTTTTGATCTGGCATAATTTCAGCATAATGAATATCTGAGGTTGTAAAAACATCATATAAAGTATGTCCTCCAACATAAACCGATTTTATTCCTTCTCTTTTGGCTGATAAAAAGATATCATCTAATTCTTGAGTTTCAAAAACATGCGTTCCTGTATGCATGCCAATATTTGGGGGTGATGCTCCTCTCCAAGGTTCACTTCCATCTGGTAGTTTAACTCTACCTACTGGACTATTAGAATAGGCATCCTCAACAACAACTCCGTTTTCTGCAAAATATTTTAAATTTTTTGCACCCGCTTTAATTGCAGTTTCTGTAGCGTCTTTCATCAATCCATCTATAATAAATTGTATGACAATGGGTTGTTTTTCTTTTGATTTTTTAACAACCTCTTTAGATCGTATTTTATTTGTTTTTAATGAATTACAATTTGTTATCAGTACTGTTAATAGTATTAGTGCAACTATATTTCTCATTCTTAAAGATCGTTTTTAGTTTTTAGAAAGAAAATCTTTTCCCCATTTTTCTCTTAATTCTAAAGCCAGTGCTTTTACTTTTTCTTGATATGCTGGCTTTTCAGCTAAATTATCTAATTCTAAAGGATCCGTTTTATGGTCAAATAACATTCTTTCATAAGCAACACCATCATCTTTTGTCCACTCTGTGTAAAATAAATCGCCTTTAATCAGGGTGACAGCATCTTTAAATTTAGATACAGCCCAATCTTTATCTGAGTCTTTACCATTAATGATTGGCACAAAGCTTTTCCCTTCAACAGTATCTGGAGTTTCTAAACCAATTAATTCTGTCAAACTCGGATAAATATCTATATATTCTGTGATGGCTTCTGTTTTTGTTCCTTTAGTTTTTCCTGGAACTTTAATGATTAATGGCGTTCTTAAAGCAGTTTCAAAGGTGACATGTTTACACCATAATTTATGGTCACCTAAATTCCAACCATGATCTCCCCATAAAATTACAATAGTATCGTCTTCTAATTCCAAACGTTTTAATTCGTCTAAAACCAAACCAATTTGAGCATCAACATAACTTACACAGGCATAATAACCGTGAATCAATTCTTTCGCCAAATCATCAGAAATTTGTCCCTTTCTAGGTATGTTTCCATAATTACGTAACTCCCCAAAGTTGTGAAATGCTTTTTTGGGTGTCGTTTTTGGTTGGAGATAACTTTCTGGTAATTCAATTTGATTTCTATCATATAAATCCCAATATTTTTTTGGTGCGTTGAATGGTAAATGCGGCTTCATAAAACCCAATGCCAAAAAGAAAGGTTGTTTACTATTTTTAAGTTTCTTTAAATCAGCAATTCCTTTTTGAGCTATTTTACCATCAAAATAAGCAGTATCATTTACAGCTGCCATTTCAAAAGCACTGGCACCTCCCATAGCTAAATTGGCTTTACCGTTTTCTACTATATTTTTTTCTAATTGATAGTTTCGAATATTTCCTTTTGGGAACCATCTTTCATTCCAAGAAAGGCTATCATCTTCATTAGTATGGTAAATTTTACCTGTTGAAATTGTTGTGTAACCATTTTGTTTTAATAGCTTTGGTAAGGAAATGGCATAAGGCACATCTACATCTGCCCTCGTTTTATAGTTTATAAAACGATTTCTTGTAGGTCTCATACCTGTTAATAAACTCGCTCTTGATGCACCACAAACTGGCACATTACAATACGCTTTATTAAATACTAAACTCTCACTTGCTAGTTGATCTAAGTTTGGCGATTTGATGTGTTTTGCTCCGTAAAAATTGAGTTCTGGACGTAAGTCATCAACGGCAATAAATAAGATGTTTTTTGGTGTATTTTTTGTGTTTATTGCAACTTCTTTCTTGTCAGTTTTACAAGAAATTAATAGAACACTAATTATTAAATAGTGTAAAAAAAGTTTAGTTATTATTTTCATATATCTGATTTATTACCAATGTTTTATAATCTTATAATCTTCTTCTGATAATGTATTTTTTATCGAATCAGGAATTTTTCGTCTTGGTGTATCTTTATCTAATTTAAAACCTCTGTTTCCTTTTGCCGTAATTAAAGGCATGTTTCCTTTTTCTTCATTTAAAAAATCTCCTTGCCCTTTCATCCAAACAAACATATCTTTCATTAAACGTTCCTTTATAGCTTTATATTCAGAATTTTTAGCCAAATTATTTTGCTCAAAAGGATCTTTTTCTAAATCATATAATTCTTCAAAAGATTCATTTTTAAAAGCATTAGCTCCTCTTTTGATAAAATAATCTACATTTGATTTTCCTGTCAAATTTTCTTCAACAACTTCTAAGGAATTAAAGTTACGAATGTATTTATAACGCTGATTACGTATCATTCTTGATGGGAAAACTTCTGAATTTAAAATATTCTGATTGGTTCTTACTCCATAAACATATTTATTGATTTGTACGTCTTTTCCATGCAACAATGCTAAAAAACTATTTCCATCAATATCTTTTGTAGATTTCCCTCCAGCAATTTCCATAAAAGTTGGTAAAACATCTGTATAATGTATCAGTTGATTTGAGGTTGTTCCTGCTTTAATCACTTTTGGCCATCTTGCCACAAAAGGCACTTTTAACCCAATATCTTTTACTGTAAATTTCCCTGAAACACCATGATCTGCAGTGTAAATAAACAAGGTATTATCATCTAAATATTCATCTACAAATTCCAATACTTTTTCTATTTGGGTATTATCTTCATTAATGCTTCTATAATATCCTGCCTTTTTCTTGATAAAGGCTTTATCATTTTTTTTATGTTCATTAAAAGGATAAAACTTAATATCTTCAGTTTTCGCGTTTTCTACATCAAAATATTTTCCATGTGGATATTTTGAGGTAATGAACATACAGAACGGTTTTGTTCCGGTTTTAAAATAGTGTTTGATACTGTCCAATGGAATATAATCTCTTGGAACACCTTTTGTAGGAACTGGCAACCATTCTTTATCCCATTGGTAAACACTAGAAGGTTTTACATGACTTTTTCCTGCAAGTACCACTTCATAACCCAACTTTTTCATTTTAGTAGTTACGCTTTCAATAGTTGGTCTTGTAGCTGTATGATTTGCAAAACATCCATTTTTAACAGGGTATTTACCAGTAAAAACCTGAGACCTACTTGGTGCACAAATAGCTTGTGCAGTAAACGCATTGGTAAACAACATTCCTTCTTTTGCAAGTCTATCTACAGCAGCTGTATTTACTTTTTCATTTCCATAACAGCCATAATCGTAAACATCTTGGTCATCTGCTAAATAAAAAATGATATTAGGTTGTTGTTTTTCTTTAACATCAGTTGTATCAACATTTTTGTTACTGGAGCAACTAAAAGAAGTTAAAATGATACTTATGAAAACGAAATATTTAAAGGAGTTCTTCATTAGTATTTATTTTATTAAAAAATCCTTCCCCCATTTTTCTCTTAATTCTATTGAAAGCTTATTTACCAGTTCCTTATTTTCTGGTTTTTCAGCTAAATTATCCAATTCTAAAGGATCTGTTTTATGGTCAAACAACATTCTTGCATACGCAATACCATCGTCTTTAGTCCATTCTGTATAAAACAAATCGCCCTTAATCAAAGTTACAGCATCTTTAAATTTAGATACTGCCCAATCTTTTTGAGGTTTTTCGCCATTTAAAATGGGTACAAAACTTTTTCCTTCTACTGTTTTTGGAACTTCTAAGCCAACCAATTCTGCTAAACTTGGATAGATATCAATATATTCTGTAATGGCTTCTGTTTTTGTTCCTTTAGTTTTTCCTGGAACTTTAATGATTAAAGGCGTTCTTAAAGCAGTTTCAAAGGTGACATGTTTACACCATAATTTATGGTCGCCTAAATTCCAACCATGATCTCCCCATAAAATTACTATAGTATCGTCTTCTAATTCCAAACGTTTTAATTCGTCTAAAACTAAACCAATTTGTGCATCTATATAACTTACACAAGCATAATATCCGTGAATTAATTCTTTTGCTAAATCATCAGGCAAATGCCCTTTTTTAGGAATATTTTCGTAATTCCTTAACTCCCCATATCTGTGAAATGCTTGTTTTGGAGTTGTTTTTGGTTGAATATAGCTTTCAGGTAATTCAATTTGATTTCTATCATATAAATCCCAATATTTTTTTGGGGCTGTAAATGGAAGGTGTGGTTTCATTAAACCCATTGTTAGAAAAAAGGGTTGATTTGATTGCTTTAGTTTTTTTAAATCTTGAATTACTTTTAACGCTAGTTTTCCATCTCTATATACAGAATCATGCACTTCTGCAACTTCAAAAGGCAATCCTCTTTTTGTGTTTTTTCTAATTTCTTGACTTTCTGGCAATGCATAACTCCAAAGTTTATCTGGTTGCCACATTTCGTCCCAAGCAGTAACATCATCTTTATTATAATGATAAATTTTACCGTTAGAAATGGTTGTGTAGCCATTCTCTTTTAAAAGAAAAGGAAGAGATTTTGCATTAGGTACTTGTTTATCTTTTGAGGTATGTGCTGTTATGAACCGATTTCTAGTTGGTCTCATACCTGTTAATAAACTTGCTCTTGAAGCTCCACAAACAGGAATATTACAATACGCCTTGTTAAATACTAAGCTTTCATTTGCTAGTTGATCTAAGTTTGGCGATTTGATATGATTAGCTCCGTAAAAATTGAGCTCTGGACGTAAATCATCAACAGCAATAAATAAGATATTGGGCTTCTTTTTTTTGTCATCTTTTTTTTGTGCGTTATTAGAGCTACATGCTGAGATTAAGAATACTGTTAAAAATACTCCAAAACATTTTAATACAAATTTCATATTTTTTTATTTTTGATAAATTACAAACCCAAACTTTACACCCAAACTTTTATAAGATTAATAGCTATTTATTCTTTAAATCGAATCCAATCTAATAGAAGGTAACTATTTCTTGTACCTTTAAAAACTAAATAAATATCTGTTTTTTCTATACTATTATTTATTTTAGATGCTACTTTTTGAAAAGTATTCAATTGATTTTTAGTTGATAATTGTAACGTGCCAATACACTTTCCTTCTGGACTTTTAGTTCTTATTTCTAAGGTTCCTTTGGTACCTTTAAATGCAATTTTTGCAATTATGTTTTGATACTTCTTGTCAAAAGTTAAATTTGAAAACCTTACCCAATCTCCATTTTTAATATTAGAAAGGGTAAATCCGTTTTCTTTATTTCCTGTTTTATGCATTGCAGCAGATGATTTTTCATAAAACCACTCTGCTTCAATTTTATCCCAAGAAGCATTGTATTGCCCCACTCCATTTTTAAAATGTTGATCTAAAAAATTAGTATCTGTTACAATTTCACCATCATCATCTATATGACAATAGGTAATGATAGACTCTCTAAATTTGAATCCTTTTTTGAGGTAATAACACCAAATATGATAAAATTGTCCTTTCCAATTGAAAAAACTTCCATGAGCATACTCACTTAAATTGTATCCATTTCCAACAGTTCCAACACAATGGTAAGGTCCATAAATATTTTTAGAAATTGCATAATCTCTTCCCCAACTTAAATAATAGGTGTCTTTGTGTTTAAAGATGTAGTTTTTATCCATCCAATGTGGTGCTTTATTCCAAGCATCACCAATAATTTGGATTGGTTTTGGCGTTTCTGCTACAGAAATCATATCCTCATTTAATTTTGTAATATGAAAGCCTCCTCCTTCTTTATCGCCATAAATTAAATAGGGAGTTTTACGAGCATCATCATCAATTAAAATAGTAGGATCATGCATTGGAGCTACCAATGGCTTTCCTAAAGCGTCTTTAAAATTTCCTGCGGGATATTTAGCAGACATCACCCCAACTCCACGTTTTCTGTCTGAGAAGTAAAAATAATAGTTTCCGTTTCTGCTGGCTGCATCACTTGCCCAACAATCTGTACTATTATCGTCCATATAGTTGTCTTTTGGGCTTATGGTTTTCTGTAAAGTCCAAATCAACAAATCTGTAGATGAAAATACACGCCAATCTTTCATTACCCAAGTTTTATCTTTGGGACTTGCATCATGACCCGAATACAAATAAAGTGTGTCATTAAAAACGCGAACATGAGGATCTGAAACACCCAAACCTTTTAAAATTGGGTTTTGAGCTAAAAAACTATTGCACAAAAAAACACTTAAAAAATAGAGATACTTTTTTATGTGTTTTTTTTGAATGAACATTTTCTTTATTTAATTTTTTAATCCTATTGCTATTTTTATAGATACCTATTTACCATTAACTCTAGCTTTTTGCTCAACAAAATAAGGTTGAAATGTGTAGTTAGAACTAGCATCCCATTTAGAGTTTACCTTAGGTAAAAAACCTTTCATCTTTTCTATTTGAGTCTTATATTTTGGATTTCCTGCTTCATTATTCCATTCATTTGAATCTGAATTATGGTCGTAAAATTCCTCTTTTCCATCTTCGTATTGAATGTATCTATATCCATTCATCTTAATAGCATGGTTATTCATTCCAAAAGTTGTAATGGCTTTAGCTTCTACAAGTCCTTTATCTTGTTGCATCATATCCACTAAACTGTACCCTTCATTTCTCTGGTAAGCAGGTAATCCACTTAATTCTAATAAAGTTGGATAAATAGAAAGCATTTCTACAGGAGCGTCAATTTTCTTTCCTTTTGGTAAGTCTGGTCCAGCAAAAATCAATGGTGCTTTTGTGGCAGTTTCCCAAAGTGCGTGTTTTGCAAACGTACCTTTTTCTCCTAATCTGTAGCCATGATCAGACCATAAAACAATTACAGTATTATCTGCATATTTACTATTTTCTAAAGCGTCTAAAACTCTACCCAACTCATAATCTACATAACTGATACATGCCAAATATGCTTGCACAATTTTTTTCCATTCACCACTTTCTTTTGCCCATTCTGTAGATGGCATCATGGGTAAATCGTTAATTTGCATTCCAACAGGCGGAATATCATTTAAGTCATCTGATTTATAAGGTGGTGTTTGAATGTCTTCTAAAGGATATAAATCGAACCATTTTTGAGGCACATATAATGGTACATGCACACGTAAAAAACCAAGGCCCATAAAAAATGGTTTGTCATAATCTTTATGTAAACGTTCTGTAACCCAATTTACAGATTGATGATCTGGCATTAATGAATCTTTTTCTGGAAAGGCGCCCCAATCTGTACTGGTTCTGCCATATTTCTCTTTTTTAGATTTTGATGTTCCAAAACCATCCCAAACAAAACGTTTTTTTGGATATGGACCAAAACCTCTAACACGTCCTCCAGATTCATTAAAAACGCTATCAGGAGCATGAATATGAAATAATTTTCCAATACCCATAGTGTGATATCCATTTTGCTCAAAATATTCTGGCAAAAATGTAATATCGTTTGTGGCTTTATTTCCTGCTCTTCGGATTTTATTATCTGGTGTCATGCCATAGATACCCGTTGTTGAAGGTCGCAAACCCGTCATTAAGGATGCTCGTGAAGGACCACACAAAGGAGCTTGTACATGGGCGTTAGTAAACGTAACTCCCATTTTTGCAAGTCTATCAAAATTCGGTGTTTTTACATTTGAAAAATTTTGAATTGGACTAATCCAATTGTTTAAATCATCAACAGCTATAAAAAGTACATTAGGTTTAGCTGCTTTAGCTTTTTTATCATCTGATTTACAAGAACTCAACACTAAACTTATAGCAGTTAAAACTAGAACTATTTTTTTCATTGTCATCTATTTTTGTTTTACGTTTTTATAAAACTTTTGAAGTGTATAAAACGCTTTTTTCTTATTTCCTGTTTCCGATATTAATCCTTTTCTATTCCACCCATTTTGATAAGGAATTAACATTCTACGTGGACTTCTAAAATCAACTAAAGTCCAAGGAGTCATGCCACTTATTCCAGGAATTTTAGCTAAAGTTGGTAAGGTTTCTTCGTATAATAATTCTTGAAATTCTTCACTCCATCGTGTCATCTTATCTGCGTGATAGCCTTGTAATGCCCCTGCACCAAACTCCGAAATAATTACAGGCTTATTAATATCTATTTCCCATCTTATATTTTTTATATTCTCTACTGTACCACCATACCAGCCATAATACTGATTAAAGCTTAAAATATCGACTACTTGAGCAAATTCATCCTCCACAATCATAATATTTTTATTGTCTTTTCTACCATGATCTTCTAAAGCAGCACTAATTAACCTTGTATCATCTAACTTTCTTGCAGTTTTAGCAAGATTGGTTAAAAAAACGAGACGTTCGTTAGAAGTTGGGGTTTCATTTGCCATAGACCAAATAATAGCCGATGCTCTATTTTTATCTCTATGAATTAGCTCTTTTAACTGCGTCTCTGCTTTCTTGTATGTTTCTGGGTTTGTCCATTGAATGGTCCAATATACGGGTATTTCTTCCCATACGAGTATGCCCATTTGATCTGCCAAACGTATCATATTTTCATTGTGAGGATAATGTGCTAAACGCACATAATTACATCCTAATTCCTTAGCCCAACCTAATAAAACTCTAGCATCTTCTATAGACCAAGCTCTACCACCTCGTATTACATTTTCTTCATGTATTGAAATTCCTTTAAGGAAGACTTTCTTGCCATTTAATAAAATATTTGTACCTTTTGTTTCTATGGTTCTAAATCCAATATTATCTACTACTTGATCTTCAACGGTAGAAATTTTGACTTCGTACAATTTTGGATTTTTATCACTCCAATACGTTACTTTTTTGATAGGAAAAGATACTTTAGCATACCCATTAGTATCTGTAGTAACTTGTTTTTGAAGCTTTAACTCTGGAATCTCAATAGTTACCCTTTTTGAAGCTTTTGTACTTCCATTTAACTGCACGTAACCTGTAACATATTTGTTATTTGATTTGTCTAATTGAATTTTATAATCCTCTATAAAGGTGTTACCCAATTCATAAACTGTTACATCTCTTGTTATACCTCCATAATTCCACCAATCTGTACTCAATGTTGGTACTTCATCTGCAGCACGTTTGTTATCAACCTTTACAATAATAAAATTGTCTTTTTCTTTTAAAAGATGTGTCATTTCAAAATTAAATGGTGTAAACCCGCCTTTATGAACTCCTAATTTTTCACCATTTAGATATACATCTGCTCTGTAATTTACTGCTCCAAAATGTATATAATAACGTTTAGAGCTATTAAAATATTCGATATTAAAAGATTTTTTATACCAAACTGTACCTTCGTAATAAAAAAGTTTTTCTTTTTGAGAATTCCAATCACCTGGCACTAACATCGTTGGGGCAGTATCAAAGTCGTATTCTACTCTATCTGTTTTATTTTTTGGTTTTTTATTTAAAAAATAAGCACTAGAACCCGGGTTTTCTGAACCATCATGAGGTTCCATTCTGTAGTTAAAGTATCCTGTTTCATAAACATCAACTATATAGTGCCACCTTCCGTTTAAACTCATACCTTTTCTTAAATAACTATTTTGCAACAAATCGTTTGCAGAAAGTAAAGATGGTGTAATAAAGCTACAGAGTGTTAAAAAAAGTAATGTTCTAAAATATGGTTTCATATCTTGAATTTTTTGCTAGTACTTATATCATTTTTATCAAAAAAAAACGATATTATTTAGATCTAAAGGCTTTTATTTTATCTTTTAATTTCAAAACAATTTCAGGGTTTTCATTAGCAATGTTATTCTTCTCAAAAGGATCTGCATCAATATTAAACAACTGTACTTTTTCTTTTGGTTTTCTTACTGGGTCTGGAACAATAATTTTATAAGGAGGAAAAATTGCCATGTTGTAATACATACTATTTTCTATAGTATCAAAATCGTGCGCGTATACTTCTCCAAAAATTCCTTTACGAGCTTCTAATGCTTTTTTATCTAACACACTAACACCTGGTAAGTTTTTAGGTTTTTCTATATTTAAAATATCCAATACTGTAGGTACCATATCTATACTACTTGTTATAGTGGTATTATTCATTTCTGGTTTTATTTTACCTGCCAATTTGTACATAATTGGTGTACGAATTCCCATATCATAAGGTGCACGTTTAGAGTCTGACATATAACCACTTTTGTTAGGGTTTTGTCTCCATCCGTTATCACAAACATATACAAAAAGGGTATTTTCAGTTAAACCTTTTTCTTCAAACATATCAAATAATTGCCCACAAGTTTCATCAAACCACTCTATCATTGCCCAATATTTTGCTAGGTGTTCAGAGTCTGTTTTCTTTTTGTATTTTTCGTACAAACGTGCTGGTGGCGTGTGTGGTCTGTGAGGCAAGAAAGGTGCGTACCATAAAAAGAAAGGTTTCTTTTGTTTTAATGCCAAGTCTACATAATTGTTAATAGTATCTAGCCCTGTTCTTCCTATTTTTAAACCATAATCTCCATGACGACCCCCTCTTTTAGGGTCTCCATGTGTCATTCCATAATCGAAACCACCTACTTTGTGGTTTCCATGCCACCATTTTCCTGTTTGAAAAGACAAATAGCCTTTTTCTTTTAACATATCTGGCAATGTTGTTTGCTTTTCAAAAGCTGCAATAACAGGTTTGTAGGCTTCTGCTCTATTTTTTTTACTTGCTGAACGATCACCTTTTACACGTTTGTAAACTTTATCATTACCTATAATACCATGATCTTTTGGATACAAACCTGTTATAATTGTTGCCAAAGAAGGCGAACATAAAGGTGTTGGCACATAGCTTCTTGTAAACGTTAAACTTTCTTTTGCAAATTGATCTATTCTTGGAGTCTCAATATTCTCATCGCCCATAAAACTGTAATCTGTCCAAGATTGGTCATCAGATAAGATAAAAACGATGTTTGGTTGATTTTCAGCTTTTACTAAACCTGTTTCTGTTTCTTTTTTAGTTCCTTTTCCACAGGAAATTAAAATGCTTAATGCAATTAATACTAAATATTTATTTTTCATTTTTATATGTTTTATTAGTTTAATTATTTTTTAATTACTAATTTTTGTGAGTACTGTTTCCCTTTATCATCGCTAATCACTATAAAATATAATCCACTTGACATTTTGTAATCTTTGGCATTGATGGTCAACTTGTTTTGAACGGTGTTATTTGAATACACTTTTACACCTAATGTGTTATAAATGGTTAAGTTTCTCCAAAAAGCATTGCCTGATTGTATTGTAAATGAATTCTTTGTAGGGTTTGGATAAGCTTTAATATACGATAGAAAATCTATTTTTGAGAACATAGATCCTTGACATTCTATTTTTGTCTTTACTTCTATTTCATCTCCTTGAGTTACATCTATTAAAAACTGATTTGCATTGGTCTCTAAAACCAATTTTCCATTTTTAAATACTTTATATGGTGCCATTCCTTTATCTACTATAATAGCTACTTTACCATTATTTATGTTAACTTTACCAGAAAGTTTAATAGCCTCTTCAATAATTACTTGATAACATTGTTTATAATCTGAATCCTTAATAGTAATACAAAAATCATAGGTTCCTGGAGCTAAATCTTCAATTGTAATTTCATCAGTAAAATTGTAATCTACACCGTTAATTGTAACTTGATAATTAAACTTTTCTAAGGCGTTGATGGTTATTTTACCATTATTCTTTTCTTGACAAGTTTCACCAACTGTCTCAATGGTAAAGTTATTAGTTGCTATATCAGAAAAATATTCAAAGTCTAATGTGTACTCTTTATATGCTTTTCCATCTGCATCTCCTACTATCGTTTCATTAAGAAATTGTAAAGAACTTCCCTTTCCTAGATACAAATAAACATTAGTTTTTCCATCCTTTAATTCTGTACGCACAATTCCAAATTCACCTGTAAAATCTATATCAAGATGAGAAACAGAGGTATTGGAATCGTTAGAAAATATATAATCTATTATTTTAGAACCATTCACTTCTGAAACCACTTTTGCTCCAGCAATAACATCACCATTCATAATATGTGAAACAGATTTAACACTAGTATTCGTAGATTTTGAAGGTTCAAAAATATACACATAAGGTTTATCCCAAGCTTCTCCTTGTTGCCTTACAGCAACAATTTGTGTTTTCTTATTTACATATCCATTTAGTGCTTCTCGAGTTGCAGGCCCTAATGCCTTTGTATATTCACGAGTAACTCCTGCTGGCGCAAACATATTCATATAGGAATTAGTTGCCTCTAAATCGAAACGAATGTACAAAGCACCACTAGTTGGTTCTGTAACTTTGGTATTTTCAAAAAAGCGCCAACCAGGAGATTCTACTGGATCTCCTATATCATTTTGATAACGGTTCGTTGCGGAAACTGGAAGGGTTGAACCATCTATGGTTTTAATAGTTGTAGCATCGCCTATATTATGATAAACATAATCATGAAAATTATTTGTATTTAATGACTTTGAACGAAACATATCAAAATAATAAGCCGTTGTTGGACTGGTTCTAATCGCGCTTAACGTCCGTTGTTGGTCGCTATTATTTATGTTATCATCTAAAAACTGAGTTGCGAAACTAAAATTTGGACTTAATGGGTCTTCAAGATGTGCTGGTTCTGAAGAAATATTGACAGTAGTATTTTGCCATACATAAGAATTGCTTGCCCAAGACCCTTGCTGTCTTCCTTTAGAAGTACCATTCACAATTACAGTGTTGTTCCCAGCATAAAGCCTAAAATAATTGGTGTGCATTGGTATTTTACGTTCTGCAACGGTTTTAGGCATACCTCCATTAGGCGCCATAATATCACCTAATCCATACAACTCCATTGTTATACCTGTTGCATGTGAATGGACATAATGTGCGCCACCAATAATACCACACAAACCGTATAACTCGTTATTATTTTCTGTATAGTTTCGTTGAAGTGCTACACCAGCATGTTTTACGATAACAGTAGGTTTATAATCAAATTCCTGAGTTGAATTCAATGGAAATTCTTCTCCCCAAAATAAACCAAGATGATCTAGACCACCAAAGGCTGATGTACCAAAAGCTTGATTTCGTCCACCTTCGGCATTGTAATATTGTGCTAATGCTGTTTCTGCTTTATCTTGTAAATCCGTTAATCCTTTTCTTTTAGCAATACTTAATACATATCTATATAAAGATTTAGAACCATCGTTATAACGTTTTGAGTCGCCATAACGAACATAAGATCTATTTGGATGACGAAGGTTTTCAAACAAAAACACACCGTCTAAAACATTTCTGTATTTCGTAATAACGTCTAATTCCGGCTTAATTCGATCTACCATATTTAACACCAATTGAATTCGAGACATAAAGCTATAGCTTGTAGACTCAGGCCAAATACCTTGCTCTCCAAAGATTGGCATTACAGTTTTGGTGAAAGAATTTTGTCTTCTTGTACCTGTATTCCAAAACACATTAAATAAACGCTCTCGTTCTGTATCATCATCAATACATAAAATTGCTGCTAAAGCTCCAGGAGCTGTAAGAATTGGGTGATTGGAAACCAATTTACCATATTTAGTATCTCTCCCTCCAGATTCTAACAATGCATTTCCTACAACGTTTTTCATCGCTTTTTGAGCTGTTTCATTATTGTAAGGTATACGTTTTCCTGCAGTTTTATCGTAAACTTGCCTACCTTGTGTATTCAAAAAATTATAAATAAAATCATAGGCATATGCCAAATGAGGATACGTACTTCTAGGATCGTAAAAGTAGTTACCACAAATTGCTGTAGTTTCTGGAGTTCTAGGTGCTAATTCTTGAAAATAATGCCAAATTATATCAGCTGCATATTGAGCATAATCTTCATCTTCTGTTAAATAATAAAGCATCCCTGCATGTGCTGCTGAACTCAATACTTTAAAATGGGCTGAATTTGCACTACTAGTTTGAGATTCACTTAAATTATCATCATTTGCCAAAGCAATAATTGCATTTATGGTTTGTGCTGGATTTGATTTATGACCAGCAACCTTAGCATCTACATTTTTCTTTAGTTCATTCTGTGCAAATTGAGCCCAACCATATTTACTTATTTTATCTAGTACCTCTGTACGTTCATCAGTAGTTATGTGAATGATAGGGTGTTGTAAAGATTGTGCTGACAAGAACAAAACTTTGAACAAAACTATTCCTACAAGTATTTTTTTCATTTTTTTTATTTTTTTTATTTTTTTTATTTTTTAATTTTACCAAAGTTCTTCTTAACTCTTTTAATTGGTCCATTATCTCCTAACAAATACATTTTTCTAAAATCTGAACCTTTTTCTTTTTCTCCTACAATGATTCTAGCATCAGGGTGAGGGTTATCAATCAAAGCAGATATCACAAAGCCAGAGTTTTCTCTTTGTAAAAAAACCTTGTTCTTTTTAAAAGTATCACCACCATCAAAACTATCCCACCTAGCAATTTCTCCAACATCATTATTGGTTTCACTCTCTAAATAAATACTAACTTCTTTTGCTGATGTTACTTCTATATCTCCATTTCCTCTTGGAAGGTTAGTATTCTTACTTTGTAACCACTCTTTTCCATTCCACCTAAAATGTTGCATGCGCTTTGGTCCGCTTCTTTTTGCTCCAATATCTGGACCAACTAAGACACCTACATGTGGATTTCCATTTGGATCTACATCAGTGATTGCTTGAAAAGTCCAATCATCAGGTATTTTTTTAACCAGAGTTTTTTCATCTGCCATTTCTTTGGTTAAAGGTATTTCTAAAAGTTCATTTTTAACATTTTTCCATTCGCCTGTCTTGGTGTCAAAAAGCATATAATACAAATTGTGACGTTCTGGAATGTGCCCACGTGTATCTTGAGGGTTATTTTTGTCTCTACAAATATGGTAATCGAATGCAACAATAATATCACCTCCATTACCTCTACTCACCCAAGGATACCATGAATCTTCGGCTTCTATATCTGTTCTGCGTTTGTGTTTTAAAAAGGAAACCGGTTCTCCAAATGTTTTTCCATTATCAGTTGACTTTTGATACACCCAATCACTTCTATGAGCTCCATGGCGATAAAAAAAGTAGATGTCTCCATTGTCCATTTTTACAAACTGGCTATAGGTCCCAAACAATGAAACATTATCCAAGGTTTCCCAACTAGAAATATCTAAAGGTTTTTTAGAAACTGCATGTAAATTTTTACCATAACCATGGTTTCCTAAGGGATTTTCTCCATGTTTACGCATACCTCCATGACCTCCAAAAGTAATATGAATATAGCCTTCATTGTCAATAAGTAATGCAGGTTTACCATGATTATCTATTTTCTTTTTACGATTCGGGTCTTTACCCATTTCACTAATACCGGCTTTAAAAGGACCTTTCCATTCTTTGGTTTTATGATTGTACGATACTACATAAGGATCTTCTAAAGGACCTTGATACGCCACATACGTAATTCCTTTGTGATACACTCCTGAAGGGTGTTGCACAATAGCCACTGTATTCCCAAAACCATTATCAGCAAAATAATCTACCATTATGTCTTTATTCTTCTCTTCTGAAGTTACTTTTTTACTGCCATTACATCCCACTAGGAAAAAGCAAAAACAGATACTGAGAATTATTATTTTTTTTATCATTATTTTATGGGTATTATTTTTGAAACTCTTAATTTAACTGGACCAAGAAGACCTGAGGTTAGTAATTCATCGTTTTTTCTCCAATGTCTCCAAGATGAAAATGTGGTTCGTTTTGATGATCGTTTTGTGTTATTTAACAACCAATCTGGTAGTTTTTTTAGTTTATCTCCTCTTCGTTCATAATCTAAAGGCAAACCTTCATCACCAATTAGTTTGTTTGGCCATAAATTGGTTACTTTAATTTTTATAGTGTTTGTTCCTTTTTTTACAAAGCCATCAATAGTAACTCTAAAAGGTGCTTTCCATAAAGTACTTACCTTTTTTTCGTTGATAAATACTTCTGCAATTACAGCTACGCTTCCTAGATAGAGTTCTAAACTTTTATCTGATTGCAATAAATCATCAGAAATCGTAAATTCTTTTTTGTAAGATGCAGTTCCAGAAAAGTGCTGAATATTTTCGTCTTTATGATTTGACCACGATATTAGTTCCTTAAATTTTACGTTTTCTGGAACACCTGAGTTTGATGGAAAATCAACCTGCCAAGAATTTGACAAATCAATGGGTTCTGGTATTGCACTTACTGCTGCAGTTTTTGTTTTTCCTGATGCATTGGTATAAGTAATTTTACCTGTATTTAGTGTTATCCAATTTATAGCATCTTCACTATACATTAACTCAGGTTTTGATGTGTCTTTTGATAGTTTTAGAATTTGTCCTTTAGGAATAAACATAGTGCGTTCTTCACCATCAGTTTTGTAAGTAATTTTTAAGGTGGTTTTATTACCTTCTGGAATTTGATTATCTATCAATGTATCAGAAATCAGAATATCAAAAGTATTGTTTGCAACTAGTTCTTTAATTTTATTTGTAACCTCATGGGTTTTATAATTTTGAGGAATACCCTTGGTTTCCGCTTTAAACTTCCCGAATACAGCTTTTAACACTTTTAAAGTTTTACCTTCTGCATCAATTTCTATATGCTCGCGTTCCTCTGCATAAATTTGATGAATAGATTCTCCTATTTGGTATTCCATTCTAAACTCTTTTTTATAGCCCATTGCAGGATCGCAATCGCAAAACGCTCGAGACATTTTAAAGTCTAATTTGCCATCTTTTATGGCATCATTTACTTTATCTGTAATATCTATTAAACCTTCTTGAAGAAACGTACCATATTCAGCTTTTATGATTTCTAAATTCGAAAGAGCCTCCGATTTTGGTTGTTCTAATTCCATTTTAACGGATGTTAAATGGTTTGCTTTTATAGGCTTTTTAAATACTATAAAAACCGATTCTTCCACACCTAAAGATAACGGAACTGTAGTTGTGCCATCTTTGTTCTCTTTAAAAACCACCAAATCTTTCATAGTGCCTTTTTCCGAATTCCAAAGTTCTGGTTGTTTTCCTGAAACTCGAAAACGCGCTACAATATCTCTTGCCTCTTTTCTAGCATTGGCGATAAAATAAATATCAGCATTAGCTGTTTTTCTGTGGATGAAACTTAGATCTGAGTTATCGCTAGTTTCTAATTTAAAATCTGGTATTTGATTGCTTAACACAGCTTCAATTGAATTCTCCTTTACCAAATCTTTTCCCCATAATTCATCAACATAATTTTCAACAACTTTATCATTATTTGGATAACCAGTTAAACTTGGCGATTGTGTTGGTTTTTTACCAATAACTATTGCTCCACCTTCAGCCAATTCCTTTACTTTTTGTAAGGTTTCTGATTTTATAAAACTAGATTCTGGCAATACCAAAATTTTATAAGCATTTCCAACTGAAGAGTAAATTATTCCATCTTTAACAGTTAAGTCTTTCAATTTATTGGCGCCAATCAAATCATAATCAAAACCCATTTTTTTAATTTCTGGTTTTAGAAAAGCCGTATTTGGTGATGATTCTCCAGTAAACACTAAAACATCGGCAACATTTTTTCCTTGTTGTAATAAAAATTGAGATCGTGCTATATAATCTAAAAATCCTTTTCCTTGATTCCACCAAGTATTATTTCTATTAAAATCAAATCCGTGATAACTTAATGCCAAACCAGGTGCAACATCCCAAGGTTGATGTACATAAGAATGAAAAATAAAACGTGTAATGCCTTGTGCCCAAGCTTGATCTCCAATTGATTTTATGTCTGCTGGGTGTTTGTCCCAACCACCAATTCCTGTAAATGCTTCTGCACCAACAATAGCACTTCCATTTAAATGTGCAATTGAAGAAACAAATTTTGCCGAATCAAAAAACGGATATCCTCCACTCCAAAATTCACACATTACAATATCTCCTGTTGCACCTACTTGCATATTATCAAAAGGTCCCCAATAAGGTTCAACAGAGAATTTCATTCCGTTTTTATGGCATAATTCTGCAAAATGTGCGTAGTAATTTTCAGCAATTAAATCGCCAATAGTTCTTCTAAAGTCCCACAGAAAACGTTCGGATACTTCACCACTTTCTATATAATAGCCTGCTAAAGTTGGTAAAAAGGATTTTAAATCGTAACCTCTTAAGTTTTCAAATTGTGTTTCAAAACCAGTTGTCCAATTGGTGGTTTCTACCTCATAACTATCAATTAAACAATTGTTAACGGTGGTTCCTATTAAATCTCCCAGTTTATCAATGATAGGTTGTACGCCACCTGCCCAATAGGCATCTACTGCTGTTTTACTCATTTTATCCACTTCCAAACCTTTGGCTTCTGGTGGTGCAGGACGATTTGTAGTTCCAATGGGTGTGTGTCCAAATCTTAAAATAACGAATTCTCCAACTGGAGCTTTCCATTCTAAGATTCCTTGTTCAGATACTTTAGAAGTTACATCGATAACAGTTTCTTTGGGAATAATTGATTCTTGTGGAATTACTTTGGTATCTGGTAATAAATGATTTCGAATACGTTCTGACAATATTTTATAATCTAAACCTTTTATTTTTTGAGTTGCTTTGGGTTTTGGAAATGCTAAAACTGCAATGTCTTTATAGTATTCATATTTTGTTTTAGGTTTTGGTAATTGTACTTTAATTTCTTTCCCGCCTTTAATATTTAATTCACTAAAAACTACGGTTTGCATTGCATTTTTCTCGGTTACCCAAGGCCCACCACTAGAAGACCAACCTGCACTATTATGAAACGCTAATTCTAGCCCCAAACGTTTGGCTTCTTCTGCCGAGAATTTGAATAAATCTAGCCAATCTTCACTTAAATATTTTACTGGGCCTTTTGGAAACCCTAAATGCACGTTAAACAATTGTGCTTCTTGAATACCAACAGCTTTCATAGCTTCTAAATCTTTTGTAATCCCAGATTTAGAGACGTTACCACTTATCCAATGCCACCATGTTCTGGCTTTTGCTTCATTTGGCGGATTTTTAAATCCTTCTTCTAAGGTTAAGGTTTGTGCTTCTTTTTCTATAGGTGAATTGCATCCCAAACCTAAAAACAGAACAACTAAAATGACTAACTTTTTCATTCGTTATTTTCTTTTTATAATTTTTGAAGTCATTATCGTAACAGGTCCTAATAAACCTGAAGGCAATAAATCATCCGTTGCTTTTTGGAATGAATAGGCACTAAATGTTTTACGAGGACCTTCTGGAAGTGGTTGATTATTTCTGTACCAATCTGGCATTTTTTTGTATTTGCCTCTATAATCTTCTGATCCAAAACCTTGTTTTGATCTTCTAACATCATACTCTGTTTGATTGGGTAATTTTTCATCACCAATTAAACGGTTTGTCCATTGGTTGGTTACTTGAATTTCTAAAGTATTTTCTCCCGTTTTTAAAGCATTTGTTACATTTAAAGCGTGAGGCGCTATCCAACTTAACCCAACATCTTTTCCGTTTACAAGCACTTTTGCAATCACACTAACTTCTCCTAAATTGAGCTGAAATTGTTTATCGGATTGCAACATTTCTTTTTTTATGTTGAATGTTGTTGTATAAATTGCGGTTCCTGAATAGTGTTTTATTTCTTCTACTTTACTTGTTGTCCAATCAAACAATTCATCTGTTTTTAGGGTTGCTTCGTAAAAATCTTCTGCTCTAAAATTGATTTCCCAATTGCCTTTTATTTCAACTTGACTAGGAATATCACTTACATTCATAGTCCAGTTTTCTGCATCATTTACTTTTGCAGTGTAGTTTCCATTTGCATAAACTTCGGCCTGTAAATTATTTTCATCATCTAAACTGAATGTAGGTTTTGATTTTTTATCAACTGACGTAAACGTAACTTTAGGTTGATTTGCTTTTGCTGGTTTAAAAACCACAAAAACCGATTCTTGAGGATGCATTGGAATAGCAATATTTGTTCGTCCGCTTTTAGTTGAGTATTCTACTAATTTGGTAATCTCTCCAGTTTTTGCATTCCATAATTCTGGTACTTTACCTTCTACTAAAAAACTACAGTTTAGTACTTCCTTTTCTGTTAAATTATGATTGTACACAAAGTAAATATCTTCGTTTTGGGTTCGTCTGTGGTAAAAATTAAAATCTGGTTGTCCTTCAACAATTACATCTTTTTGGATTGTTTTTTCTTCAAAAATTTGTTCCCATTCGCCAGTGCTGTATGTTTTTGTATTTGACCAAATCTCTTTTACAAGTGTGTCAAATTCAGCTTTCATTTCTTTAGTTATATTGTAACCTCCTAATTTTTTAGGTTTTTTACCAACAATTAAAGCGCCTTGTTGCGATAATTTATGAATCCCTCTTAAAGTTTTTAAATTGATAATATCATTTCTCTGTAAAGACAAAGCATTATAGGTAATGCCGTTAGGTAATTTTAATTTTCCGTTTTCTACTGTTAGTCGATTTACAATTACATCAGAATTTACACAATCGTATTTATAAGCAGCTGGAAGTTTAGGTCGCATTTGGTTTGCATGAACAACATGACTTGGCGCTCTATCTCCTACAAAAACCAATACATCTAACACAGGATTTCCTTGACGTAACATATATGAACCTCTTGCCAAATAATTGAACCATTCTGGACCTGCATTGTCCCACCAAGTTTGTGTTCTATCAATATGAGACCCTACAAAACTCATACTCATTCCTGGTTTTACATGTGTATTTGGCTGGTGTGCAAAACGATGAAACATATATTCATTAATTCCATTAGTCCACTCATAATCGCCTTTTTGTTTGGCTAAAGCAGGATGAAATCCCCAATTCAATTTAGTACTTGTAAAGGCTTCTGCAGAAATTACATTTTTACCATAAATATGACCAGCAGATACAGCTGCTCTCTTATGCTTATTTGGTTTACCTAACCAAAATTCACCCATTGGAATATCTGCATTTCTCCCTGCATCCAAACTATTAAAAGGGCCTACAAATCCGTAAGGTTCTATATAGGATATTAAACCATCTTGATGACATAATTCTGTGAAATAATCGAAATAATTGGTAACCATTAAATCGCTTACCAATTGTTTCATATCCCAAAAAACGGATTCAACAGTTTCATTATTTTCTATGCTTTTACCTGCGTACATCAATAAAAACGGTGTAAAATCGTAACCAAAACGTTCTTTGAATAGCTTTTCCATGTCGTTAGTCCAGTTTTGTGGTCCCACTTCGTAACTATCAATCTCTACATATTGTAAGGCGTTTGGTGCATCAACTTTTGCTTGCTTTACCAATTTACCAACAAAAGCATCGTAATGAATTTTCAACGCTTTTTTACTAAATTTATCTACTTCCAATCCTTTACCCTCTTTCGATGAAGGCTCGTTTGTAGCTCCTGAAGCTGTAAATCCAAAACGCATAATCGTCCAATTTCCTTCTGGTAATGTTGTTTTTAAAACACCATTGCCATCCATTTTATCTGTTAAAACAAGAATGTCTTCTTTTTTAATGAATGCTTCTTTAGAAGAATTTCTAATTGAACGTCTATTTTTTCTGTAAGAAGTGTATTCCATAATATTTCCTAAAACAAGACTTGCAGAAAGTTGCATCTCATAAAATCCAGCATCCATTTCGGTTTCTATTCTAAAATAACGTGCTGTAACAGGTTTAAAGCTCTCATAGAAATAACACTCGTCTTTCCCAATACGTTCTTCTCTTGGCTTGTGAGCTACTGTAAAATTGACACCATCGTTTGATTTTAATAAAGTCAATCGCCCTTTACGTTTATTGATAAAAACATTCATTGATTGAATGGTGTGCGGTTTTCCATAATCATATTGTACCCAACCTTTTGCTTTTAAATCTGCATGTGTATTGGTTTGTTTATCGGTTGCTAGTTCTACATTAAATGCTTTATCTGAAGATGTGATTATAGGTTTAACATTTTCGTCAATCAATTCGGTTTCTAAGGTTGGATAAGCTACTACAGCAATATCTTTGTAATAGTTATGTCTCGCAGGTGGTTGTGGTAATTTTAGCTGTATTTGTTTACCTCCTTCTGTAATTACTTGGCTATTCACCACAACTTTCATTGCGTTTTCTGGGGTAACCCAAGGACCGCCACTAGACGTCCAACCATCGCAGTTATGCACTCCAAAACTCAAGCCTAGTTTTTCGCATTCTTTGGCACCATGTGCTAAAATATCTCGATGTTCTTTCGAGTTGTATGCTACATCGCCTTCTGGCAATCCCATAGATACATTAAACACCAAGACACCACCAATACCTGCTTCTTTTATGGCTTTTAAATCTTTGGTAAAGCCTTCTTTAGAAGCATTTCCGCTATTGATATGATACCAAGTTCTGGGTTTTGATGCTTGAGGCGGATTTTTAAAACCTTCTTCTAATGTTAAATTTTGACGCTCCTTTTTCTTTTCACTACAATTACTGAAACAAAAGCAAAGCATTATTAACAAAATGTAACCTAAATTCTTCATTATTTTTTATTTAATTTTTCTAGAGTAACATCAAAAGCATCTTCTTTAAATAGTTTGCGAGCCTTTTTTAAATCTGCTATTAATTTTTCTTTAGAATGCTTTTTGTCTTTAATTTGCTTGTATTTCCATTCTTTTTCTTTGATTACATAAGGCAACATAAATTCATAACCTTTTTTTATACTTCTTCCATCTTCAGATTCCATTCCCCAAAGATCTACTCCAACTTTTTTACCCAATATTGCTAATTCTAAAAAGCCATGTAAATTCATTACTGAATAGGAAAATGATTTTGTTCTCGCCAGTTCTAAAGGTTGACTTCCATCAGGTTCTATTTGATTAAAAATTCTAGCTTTTGTTGTAGTAGAAAGATAGTTTTTGACTTCTTCTATTTTATTTAAATACACTAAAATGCTTAATAATTGCACATCATAATGTGTAGCGTGGTTATTTTTCCTTGTAGCTTCTTCTTTACCAAGCTTACTGTTTTGCAACCAATTGGCATATGCTGTAAACCAGTTAAACATTCCATTTTCAATTTCTTTACTAAGGATGTTTTTATGTCTGGCTAATTCTAAAAATTCTATGATTCCAGTAAGTCCTCCAAATTCTATGATTCCAAAACATCGTCCATTATTTTTTCCAGGTATGGATTGTCCGTAATTTACATTGGGATTCATTTTTGTATCATTATTTATAAACCATTTGCTTATAAACTCTAAATTTTTGAGCGCATATTTTTTATCATTACTTAAGTAAAAAGCATTTTTTAATGTTTTTACTGCTGAAAAAAAGTTGTCCTTTTCAACATAATCTGTAAAGTTATTTCTTGTCTCTGGATTAATTTCTCCATCTTTTCTAATGTATGGTAAACCATCATCAGTCTTAGGATTTGGCCACCAATAAGGGCCAATACTCATATAATCATGTTTGCTTATACTTGGAGGTACACCTGTTTTATTTACTACAGTAAAACCATCAACATTAAGTAAATTATCTGCTTTTATTATTAGTTTATTGTAATTTTCAATAGCTTTTTTATCACCTTTTTTAATAAGTGCTTTTTGAGTTTTTAACACTTCATATTCTATAATATAAACTTTTTGATTGATTTTTTGAGCACAAGCAATACTACTTTGACCTACTAGAAGTAAAACAATTATTCTTTTAAAAAGTGATACTTTATTTTTCATACATGAAATTTTAGTCCAAAAACATTTTATCAATAAAAAGCCACCTTTTACTTTTGGCTTTTTAATTTAATTGTATTTGCCTCAATACCTAATTTTGCCTTTCTTTTAAAATAACTTTTTTAGCTACTTTAAAAGCAATCCCCATAAAAATTAGGATGATTCCAAAAGTTAAATAATCCCAATCGCCTCCTAACAATTTAACACGATTGTTTCGGCTAATTTGTTTAAAAAGCATTTGAATTATATTGGATAGAACAAACCCAAATCCAGATATAAAAAACAGTTTATTTAAAATTGTTAACAAATCTATAATTTCTGGATTTTTAGTTTTTGAATCTGTATTCACAAATTTGTCTCTGAAAAAGTTGACTAAAATGATAAATCCATACATTAGAATGATTGCTACGAAAATCTTGACAAAAACTCCAGTATGTCCGCCTAAAAATTCTGTGTTTAAATTAAATGATTGTTTGTCCATATTGTTTTTAATTGAATTTAGTGTTTCCTTAATTATTTAATCAATAAACAACTCATCTAAAAAAGGACCACTTTTTCCAGTTGTTTGTAATCGAATACTATTGGCTCCTGCTTTAAGCCTGATAATAGTTGGTACAAATCTCCAAGATTTTTCCCAACCTCCAGTTGCTTTAAATTCTAGCGTTCTAATATATTCATCATTTACATACAACTTCATAGGATGTAATTCTCCTTTGTTATTGTGCATATATCTAAAACGGATACTGTAATCGCCTTCTTCTCCATCGTTTTCTTGGTAAAATTCTACAGAACCTTCTTTGCCATTAAAATCTACAAAACCACTTCCTTTAAAACGTCTTGCAGCTCTACTTGCTGTGGTACTTCCTTTTAAAATTCCGTCTTCGGCAGAAATATTTACACCTCTACCAATCCACATATCTTTAGAATGTTCATCACCCCAAAACAACCCTTCGTTTTTACCAAAAGTTTCCTTCATTGTTAACACAATTTTACCATTTTGTTTTACAATGGCTTTGACTGTTGTGTTATCTTGAATTTCAAAAGCTCTATTGTAAACAATTCCTTTTGTTGCAGGATTGTCTCCATTTGTGGTGTATAAAATTTCTAAATTTGAGAAATCTGAATTTCCAATTAAATTAAATTGTTTCGCTTCAATAGAAATTTTGTTTGAAGTGTATAAAGCTTTATCACCCAAAATTGACCCAGTAATTATAGATGCTTTTTTTGCATTGGGTTGTTCTCTTAAAAACAGTCTTGTTTTCCCAAAAAACAAAGCTCTATAATCTGATTTTGTTCTACTTGTAGGATCAATAGGATTTCCATTTTCCATAGAGATCTTGTTTACATCACCTAGAATATTGTAGTAAACTTTATTTTCTCCATAAGGGTATAAATTATCGTTTGCATCTAAACTTTCTGAAGTGATGATATAACTTGCTTCAAAACTACCTTCAGCTGGTAGTTTTTGAAGACTTGTTTTTAATTTTGAGGGTTGCTTGCTTGTGCTAAACGATGTTCTTTTTACTTCCTTTTCATCAATATACGCTACAGCTTCCAATTTTCCTTCATGATAAGGTACCATCCATTCACATTGCATTTCATTCCAAACGGTTCCTGGTTTGTCTTTTCCTAAAGATTTTCCGTTTAAAAACAATTCTACTTCATCTGCATTCGAATATACCCAAACTGGAATTACAGTGCCTTTTTTCATTCTTGGATGTGTCCAATGAGGTAACATATGAATCATTGGTTCTGTGGTCCATTGACTTTGATAAAAATAAAATAAATCTTTTTTGAATCCTGCAACATCTAAAGCACCACCCATAAATAAATTGAAAGGCAAACCTCCATGCACCAAACCAGCCTCTCCATAATAATCAAAACCTGTCCATCTAAAGTTTCCACTATGCCATGGATGATCGCGAACAACTTCCCAGTATTTTCTTGCAGATACTCTTACAGTTGCATTGTCATAAGATGAATTGAAACTTTGTTTTCTGTTTCTCCAATTTTTAGGGTTGATTCCTTCATAAAAAAAGATTTCTTTTTCCGTTAAATTTGGCAATTCATACGTTCCTGGTAATTCATTATCTCTCCACCAAGTTTGTGTTCTGTAATAGCCTCTTGTTTGCCATGTATGTGGTGCTTCTGAAGAAATAAATGGTTTTTCAAAGGTTCTACCTTCTATGAACGATTTGGTTTCAGAACCACCATTTACCCCAGTAATATCCATATCTTCTGGGTTACCTGCACCTGATGTAAACAAACGTGTTGGATCTAATTTTTTCCCAAACTTTACCAATTCAGGTCCAATTGGACTATGCGTTTCGTTTCCTAAACTCCAAACAAAAATACTTGGGTGATTTCTGTCTCTGGTAATCCATTCTGTAACATCTCTTTGCCACCATTCATCAAAAGCTTGTTTCCCATAATCTTGTGGTGCTTTTTTATGCCAACCATCAAAAATCTCATCCATTACTAACAAACCAATTTCGTCGCAAATATCATAAAACATAGGTGGTGTTGGATTATGAGAAGGACGAATGGCATTAATGCCCATATCCTTTAAACTCTGTAATTTCCAACGTAACATGGGTTTTGTCCAAGCTCCTCCAACTGGGCCACCCTCCCAATGTTCGCAAACGCCTTTTAGTTTTACGTTTTCACCATTTAGCCAAAAACCGGTTTTGGTTTCCCATTTTACGGTTTTGAATCCGAAAGTAGTTTCAATTTCATCAATAACCTTTTTACCATCTAAAATTTGAGTGACTGCTTTATAAACATTTGGTGTTTCAGGACTCCAAAGTTTTGGGTTTTTAACTTCCAGTTCCACAAAAGGAGTTGTTGTTTTTAGCTTATCACAATTTTTATTGATTTGCTTTCCAGAAGGCGAGAATAATTTTACATCATATTTTAATCTTTTTTTGATATTAGTTATTTCAGCGTCAATTGTAACTATTGCTTTTTTATCCGAAATGGAAGGTGTTTTTATAAAAATTGAATTGGGTTTAAAGTGAATTGGGTTCACTTCAATTAATTTTACAGGAGCGTAAATTCCACATGGATGATACCAACGTGCAGAAGGTTCTAAACTATTATCTACTCTGACAGCAATTGTGTTTTTTCCTTCTTTTAAGTATTTAGAAATATCGTATCTAAAACTGATATAGCCATAAGGTCTTTTGCCTAAGTGATTGCCATTTATCCAAACTTCGGAATTCATATAAACTCCATCAAAATTGATGTAGGTAATTTTAGAAAGACTTTCTTTTTTTACATTAAAATATTTTCTGTACCAACCAATGCCTCCATCGTGATAACCACCACCTTGACCTTGATCGCCACCTTTTCTTACACCTTTTTCAAAAGACCAATCGTGAGGAACGTTTAAGTTTTTCCAAGAGGAATCATCGATATTTTCTTTTGAAAATGATGAGCTATCTTCTAATATAAAGTTCCAGTTATTGTTGAAATTGGTTTCAATACGTTGGGCATTTGTTACAAAAAATGCAAATAAAAAAAGTATTGTAAAAAAAATATTTTTCATTTTCTATTAAGTTTGTAATGTAAATAATTATCAAACTTAACTTTAAAAAACCAATAAATAATCCTGTAGTGTTATGGGCCAAAAAACTATTCTTTTAAATATCATTTTTGTAGAACTTTTCTGAATATTCTGAAGGTGTAAGGTTATACTTTTTCTTAAAACATTGGCTAAAATATTTTGGTCTTTTAAAACCAACTTTATAACTAACTTCTGAAATATTTAATTTATTTAGTTCTATAAGTTTGGCAGCATGTTTTAAACGAATTTCTTGAATAAATTCGTTTGGAGTTGCATTTGCCCAAGCTTTTATCTTTGTAAATAACATAGAACGACTAACCCCTAAGTCTTCTGAAAATTGAGTAATATTAAACTCTTGATTGGCAATATTTTCTTTAACAATTTGAAAGGCTTTTTCTAATAATTTTTGATCTAAAGAGGTTAAAGAAACATCTAAAGACGCTAAACTGGTGTCTGAAATAAATTTGTTTTTTAAACTTTGTTTAGAATCTAAAATGTTTTTAATTTTCAGTTTGAATTCTTTTAAATTAAAAGGCTTTGTAATATAATCATCAGCACCACTTTCTAGACCTTCAAACTTGTAAATTAAAGACGACCTTGAGGTTAATAGTATTACAGGTATATGGCTAGTTGCTATTGTAGTTTTTATTTTTGAGCATAATTCTGTACCCACCATTTCTGGCATAACAACATCGCTAATAATTAAATCTGGCAAATATTTAATTGCAAGATTTAAAGCTTCTTTTCCATTTTTAGCATTTAAAACATTGTACTTTTCTTTTAAAATTTCTTTCATAAAAGATCGCAACACTACATTATCTTCAACAATAAGAATAGTGTATTTTTTTTCTTGCAAAATTAAACCTTCAAGATCTTTGGTTTCATCTTTTGGAAGATCTATTTGAGTTACATACTGGGATAAATCGTCACTTGTTTTAAAATTTTTAATAATTTCTTTTTCAGAAAGATGATTATTACCCAATTTTAAAGTTACTGTAAACTTTGATCCTTTTGGTTTTATGTTTTCTACAGAGATTTCTCCATGATGAAGTTTTACAATATTTTTAGCTATAGAAAGCCCAATACCAGTTCCTTTTACATGATTTTTTTCTTTTTGCTTATGAACAGCAACTTCGAAAAAACGATCGAATATTTTGTCTAAAAACTCCTCTGAGATTCCTACTCCTGAATCTTCAACTTCAATAATAACTTGTTCTTTTTCTTTTTTTATTTTTATTTTTACTAAAACAGTTCCTCCTTTTTCTGTATATCTAAAGGCGTTTGAAATTAAATTATAGAAAACTCGTTCTAGTTTATATCTATCATAATAAACTAAAATTTCTTCTTCTGATGGTAAAAATTGGTAATTGTAATCTCCATCTTTGGCATGTTCTGTAAAAGACAAGAAAATTTCTTGTAAATAGTTTACAATGTTACCTTCTGCAGCTTGTAACTGAAGCTGATTACTTTCTAACTTTCTAAAGTCCATTAATCTATTTATCAATCGTAATAAATGATTTGTACTACTTTCTATAATCCTTAATTTTTTAAAGGTCTCTCTAGAGCCTGTATAATTATTTAAAATATTTTGAAGAGGGCCAATAATTAAAGTTAAAGGCGTTCTAAATTCGTGCGAAATATTGGTAAAAAACTGAAGCTTTGCTTTGTTTAATTCTTCATTTTTTTGATTAGAAATGAGTTCTAACTCTAACTTATCTTTTAATCTTTTTTTAGATTGCAGAATCCAAGAAAGGCCAAATAAAAAACCAAAAATTAAAGCAAAATATATTACATAAGCCCACCAAGTTTTATATGGATCAGGGTTGATAATAATGCTAAGATTTGTCGCTTTTTTTGTCCAAACATTATCATGATTAGCTGCCTTAACTTGAAAAGTATATTTACCTGCGTTTTGAAGTGTAAAAAAAGCTTCTGTTTGTTTGGTGAAGGTCCAAGTATCATCTAAACCTTTTAAACGATAGGCGTATCTGTTTTCTTTTGAATTGATATAATTTGGCAATGCATAACTTATAGAAAAATTAGCGTTATTATAATCTAACTTTAATACATCTATATCATTTAAACTTTTAGATAAAATACCATCAATATTAGTTATGGGTACAATTTCGTTTTTAATTTTAAGTTCTGCCAAAACGACTTTTGCTACTTCTGTTTTTTTTATAATTTTTCTAGGATTAAATGAAGTAAATCCTTGAAGGTCTCCAAAATAGATTTGGTCACCAATTTTTAAACTAGAATTTTGCCTAAAATCATTGTTTGAAAAAACTTCCTTTTGATCATAAACAATACTAGTTTTTTTTATTGTATTGTACTTTACAATGCCTTTATCTGTACTTAACCATAAAATTCCTTTATCACCCCCTAAAATTGAGTATACTGTAGAAAACCTATTTTTTTTAGAAATACGTACTTTTCTAAAATAATTTTGTTCTAATTTATACAAACCTCGTGTATTGGTTCCAGCCCAAACCACTCCTTGTTTATCTTTATAAACAGCATTTATATTAAACGTTTTAAAGGGTTTGTTCTTAAAATAGTTTTTATGGCTAACTTTGCCTACTTTATTAAAAGTTAATGCTGTAATACCTCCAAGACCTCCAACAATTAAATTATCATCTTTATCAATATAAATTGTTTTAACAATTTTGGTAGCTAATTTACTTTTACCAAAGACACGAATTCTTTTTGTTTTTTGATTAAACTTAATAAGACCTTTCCCAAAAGTAGCTATATATAAACTTCCTTTTGAATCTTTTTTTATATCATAAATATTTGAGGTACCAATCTGATTATTGAGTTCATCTGTTATAACATCATTTCGAATCTTTTTTGTATTCAGATCATAAACTAACAAACCTTTACTTAAGGTTCCTATAAATAACAAGTTTGGTTTTTGATAACATAATGACTTAATTGGTTGGTTTATATTTTTTTCTAAACTTTTAATTTCAAAAAACTTTACAACCTTACCTTGATTGTCTAATGCATTTATTACACCTCCCTCAGTAGCAAAATAAATCTTAGAGTCTCTACCTGCTATTATACTATTTGTGATATTGTTATATAAATTATAATTTTTATTATGTAAAAAGTTTTGATATGATTTATCCCAAGTATATACGCCACCATTTTCAGTTCCTAACCACATTACTCCATTTTTATCTTTGTAAATGGTTTTTATAAAATTTTGGATAGTATTATTGCTATTTAAACGGTCTTCTTTTATATATGTAACTTTTTTAGAAGGTGTTATAAAGTACAGACCATTGGTTGTAGCTAACCAAGTATTTTTATCATTATCTATTTCAACATCTCTGACATCTATATTTTCTGGAATATCTATTCCCTTTGGACGACTAAATTTTTTAGTAACTGTATTAAAGTGTAAAAACCCATGATACCTAGAGGCAACACCAATAACGCCTGGTGTTATTTCTAATACATTATTTACTATAAAATTAGTTTTTGATGTAGTTAAGCTGTATTCTCTAATTTTAAACTTCCCCTGTCTATCTACCTCTACAATCCCTTTATTTGTAGCTAACCATACATTGTTTTTATGATCAGTAACCATACTATTAATAGATCTAAAGCCAACTTTAGGGTTGCGTTGTAAAAACCTTATAAATCTATCTTTATTTTTTTCATAAATAGAAACTCCATTTTCTGTACCGAACCAAATATTTCCACCTGGTATTTCTAAACTACATTTTATCAAACTACTACTTAAAGAATATTTTACAGTTGGTCGTTTGTAAAACCTTTTAAACGTATTTGTTTTAGGATTATATCTATTTAGTCCATTAAAAGTTCCTATCCATAAATTTCCTTCTTTATCTTCTAGAAGATTTAAAGTTTCACTACTACTAATACTATTTGAATTTCCAGGGATGTTTCTATAAACAGTAAACTCTTTTCCGTTAAATTTATTCAATCCATTACTGGTTGCAAACCACATTTGCCCTAGTTTATCTTGTACTATAGAAGATACGTTATTGTTTGATAAACCATCAGAAATATTTATATCCCTAAAGTTAAAATCACTTGTTTGCGATAATATACAAGTTGAGTAAAAGAGTACTAGTAAAAGAAACTTCAACTTCATTAATTAAACCTAATTGAACTTTTATAAAAGAATTATTTTTTTCGAAGTTAAAAAATAGATTTTAAAATAACATCTTATTCTAAAAATAAAACAAAGTCTTTCGTAAAGACTTTCTTTTAAATAAAGTTCAAATACTATATTAAATAGATTCTCTTTCTATGAGGTTAAAGGGTACTTTAACTTTTTCTTTTTTATTATTGATAATCATATTTGCGGCTTGTTGCCCCATATTATCAAAGTCTGTAGATAAAACTGTAATACCTAACAATTGTTTTAATGGAGTGTCATTGTAGGAAATTACTCCAATATCAGTTCCTAAGCTATAATTACTGCTTTTCACCTTATTTACTATATTTACTAAATCACTTTCTTCAATAGTAATAAATACGGTTTTATCTTCTAATTTAGTTTCATTAGTTACCTCTTCTAAAATTTCAAATTTAAAATTATTTTGGTTACAGTATTTTTGAAAACCCTTTAGTATGTCCTTATGATAAGGATAAAATGAGTTCTTAGGATACACAATAGTTAACTTATTGTATTTAGAGATACTTTCTATTCCTTTTTCTAAAGCAGTAACAATATCATTTTCATAATCTTGATAGACTTCAATAAAATTACCTTCAATGGCATGATCTTTATTATCCAAAATAATTAAATCGTCTTTTGGTATCTTATTAATTATTTTAGTTACTTTTTCTGTTGTACTTATATGGGCTAGGTTTTTGGTTCTAAAATGCGGCATTATTACATAATAGTCATAAGAAGACTCATATTTTTCCATTAACTCTACAAATAATGTTTCATCACAGTGATAACTATGAAGATCTACATGACAATCAGCACCCATTTCGTTAGAAAATGAATTGTAAATTTTCATTTTAAAAGGACTCAATTTATTTACCAAAAACAAAATATTTATCTTAGAGATTAGTTGGTTTTGAGCTATATATGTTCCTTTTCCATGAACAGAAACTAAAACTTTACGTTTTTTTAAAATACTATATGCCCTTTCAACTGTATCTCTTGATAGATATGTTTTCTGACTCAATTTATTGATCGACGGAATTTTATCGCCAACTTTTATATTTCCCTCTGAAATATTAGTAATTATTGAGTTAATAATTTGTAAATATTTTGGAACAACCGATTCAGTATCTAATTTAATTAAGTCTACCATGTTACGTACCTTTTAATTGAGGTAAATTTAGAATGGATTGAATAATAAAAAATCTGAAATAGGGTAACTTAAAGTTTTTTAACACTTTTGTATGCTATATTGATAATTTAAAACCAATTATTTATTTTCTAGGTTTATCATTTTGTAAAAAAGGGGTATCTCTAGGGAACTGTTTTTCTAAAAGCATTTTCATTCTTACTTCAGTTTTCTTATATTTTTTATTTCCAGAAAGGTTTACAAAAGACAATAAACTATTTTTATGTTCATATAATTCTGCTTGTAAAATTTCATTGGTTACCGAATTTCTCCACTCTGTATATCGCCATTTTCCGTCAGTAGCTGTAACTCCCATAATTTTCTTTCCTCTGGCATAAACACTGGTAGCTATTTTATCCCAATTTTTATTTGGTTTATTTATAACAGGAAGTATACTTTTCCCATCAGATTTTGGTCCTTTTAATCCACAAAAATCAACTAAAGTTGGAAAAATATCTACATTTTCTACCAAAGCATCTGATGTTTTACCAGTTTTTCTTTTCTTATAATTGGTTTCTCTACTAATAATTAAAGGAACTCTTACATCTATTTCTACATTAGAATGTTTACACCAAGCACCATATTCGCCAATTTTGTACCCATGATCACTCATAAAAATAACCATGGTGTTTTTTCTTAAATCCAATTCTTCTAAAGTTTGCATTATCTTACCCACTTGTGCATCTATAAAACTAACTGAAGCATGATAACCATGAATTAAAGTTCGTGTTAATTCATCATCTAAATCTCCTTTTTTAGGTATTCCATAATATCCTTTTAACTCGCCCCAAGAACTTAATGCCAAACGATACATTCCTTCTGGTTTTGTTCTTGAAGGAATTTTAAATTTACTTTTATCATGCAAATCCCAGTATTTTTTTGGGGCATTAAAAGGTAAATGTGGTTTACTTAACCCTACAAACATTAAAAATTTATCATCTTTAATTTTGTTCAAAGTTTCAATTGCATATTTAGACACTCGTCCATCTTTATAAGCCTCATCTTCAACATCGGCATCTTCGTAAGCGGGTCCTTTTAATGGTTTTACCCCTTCTGCTTTTAAACGCTTCATTAATGCAATGTTTTCTGATTTTACATAGCTATTAGCTTCTTTTTTAAAATGATAAGTCCAATACTGTTTATCATCAACACTATGGTGATATACTTTACCAATACTAACCGTTTTGTAACCATTTTTTTTAAATAATTGAGGCATAGAAACTACCTTTTTATGCACTTTTCTAAGTGGTGTAAAAATACTATAGATACCCAATGTTTCTGGACGCAAACCTGTTAAGGTACTCATTCTAGAAGGTGCACAAATGGCTTGTTGCACATATGCTTTGTTAAATTGTACGCCATCTGCTGCTAATTTATCGATGTTTGGGGTGATGGCTGTTTCACTGCCATAACAACCTAATTCTGCTCGTAAATCATCAACATAAAAAACTAAAACATTCGGTTTTTCTTCTTGAGAAAAAGTGTTTGAAACAAAAAAAGTAATGCAAAATAATATAAGTAATTTTTTCATTTTAAATATTTATTTTAAAGTTTTTTTGGTGATTGTACTGTACCTGTTCCTTCTTTCCAGTCCCACCAATTAATAGCTCTTCTGCTATCGTCAAATTTATAACCCCATTTCTCCATATAATACGCTCTTGGTCTCACCTCATCTCCAATTTTTTGAAGTTGTTGCTGTAATTTATCATCTAAATCTTTTTGAATTCCTTCAAATTCTGGTTTCCCTAATAAATTATTTTGTTGGTAAGGGTCTTTATCATTGTCATAAAACATACTTGGCCCTTTTGGAGTAACTGCATAAGTGTATTGCTTCGTTCTAATTCCTCTGTAGGGTTGATCTTTATAATTAGCTCCAAAAGGAGCAACATTCATTACCAAAGCTGCTCTATCTGCATTTGGGTCAGGATTTTGGATTAATGCTGCTAAATTTTCTCCTTCAATATCTTTTGGAATATCAATATTTGTTAACCCCAATAAAGATGGCAAAATATCTGGCGTTGTTAAAGGCGCATTTACAACTTTCCCTTTATTACCTTTAATTTTTGGGTATCTAATTAAGAAAGGAACTCTAACAGATTCGTCCCAAGCCAATTGTTTTACAAAAGGTTTTACGCCATGTGCCCCCATCATTTCTCCATGATCTGCAGAAAAAACAATAATGGTGTTTTCTAATAAACCCAATTCTTTTATTTTATTAATAACATTCCCAATAGCTTTATCTGTTGCAGTTGCGTGTGCATAATACCCCTGTAATTCTTTACGAGCTCTTTCTTTAAATTTATCCGAAATATTAGGATTCAATGTCAACGATTCTGGCGGATACATATCTTTATACTTCTTTGGGGCAGAACCATGAGGATAATGTGGTGTAGCAATAGAAATTAAGGCTAAAAATGGATTCTCATCTTTAGAATGCTTTTCTAAATATTGATTTGCATCTTCTGTAATTGCAAATGGCGAGTACTTTTTCCAGTGTTTTAATGTGGTATTTTCGTTATCATAATAAGGCATTTTTGTATAATTATGAGAACATTCTAACGCTTTCCAAAAATCAAAACCTTGTCTTCTTTCTTTTGGGATATAGGTTGAACGACCATGGCCATCTAAATGCCATTTACCCCAATAAGCAGTGTTATACCCTTCTTTTTTAAATATTTCTGCCATGGTTACTTCTTCTGCAGGCATGTGCAAGTCATTTAAAAACATTCCTGTAGTTGTTGGAAATTTTCCTGTAAATAATGCTGCACGATGTGGAGTACAAACTGGTGTAACAGAAACTGTATTTGTAAAATTTACAGATTCTTTTGCAAAAGCATCTAAATTTGGTGTTTTTACATCTGGATTACCAGCATATCCTAAAGCAGAACCTCTCCATTGATCTGTAAGGATATAGACTATGTTTGGTTTTTTTTCTACTTTTTGTTCTGATTTTGCTGCTTTTTTACAACTGAATAAAGTAGTTGCAATGATTAAAATTACCGTAGAAAATATTTTGATTTTCATTTTTAAATTGATTGCTTATTTGATTATTGATTAATTTTAGAAACCCCTTCTTTGGTGGCGTAAATTTCTTGTATTGTACAATCTTCATTATAGTACAAATATTCAATAGCAGTATTTCTTCTAAATTTAGATCCCTCATTCCATCCTTGCCAATGATAAAAGAAATAATTTTGACCTTTATAATTGATAATAGAGTGATGATCTTGTCTTTGCTTTGGATTCAACCCGCCTTTGTATTCAAATGGTCCATAAGGATTGTTACCCATTGCATAAAACCCGCCTAAACCCGCATTGTAAGAGAAATAGTAGATTCCGTTTCGTTTGTGCATGTAACTAGCTTCAAAAAAGTTTTTATACCCATAATCTATAGTTCTTGGTTTTTCTGCTAATTCTAAAAGATTATCTTTTAGCAACGCTACTTTAGGTTCTCTAACACCCCAATATAAATACGTTTTACCATCATCATCTTTAAAAACGCAAGGATCTAACCATTGTCCTTCAACTCCTTCTATCCAACCTACATATTTAAAAGGCCCTTCTGGAACATCACTCACTGCAACCCCACATCGCATATCGTCTTTATTGCCTTTTACAGAATGAGGATACAATAAATAATACTTGCCATTTTTATAAATGGCAGTTGGTGCCCACATCCAACCAGGAACTCCCCATGAAATATCTCTAGAATGGAATACTTCTCCATGATCGGTCCAATTAACCATATCTGTTGATGAAAAAGCACGATACCCATCCATTGAGTTGTAATTTACTGCATCTTCTGCATCTCGAGAAGTATACATCCATACTTTACCATCATTCCAAATGTGGGCAGATGGGTCTGCGGTTCTAATATGACGAATTACTGGATTATTATAACTAGTTTCCTTTAAAACTTGTTGCTTATCATTTTCATTCTTTTTAGATGTTCCTTTATTTTGATTTTTACATCCCGCTAAAATGAGAATGATTGAAATAGAAAAAACGGTTTTAAATAATATGACTTTCATTATATTATAGTTTAGAATTAAATGTATAGGTACCAGGTTTTACGATTAACTCAGAATTAACTTTATAATCGCTTATTATTTTTACATCATTAGATTCTTCAAAAGATTCTAATGTTCCTGGCACTGTAACTTTTGCTTTTGTATTTGGAGGAACAACAATTTGTAATTGTAACTTATCTCCTTTTATTTCCCAAGATGATGAAACTTTCCCATAAGGTGTATCTAAATTTGCTGATGCCGATGTTAATGGAGATTTTGGAACTGGCGCAATTTTAATCATTTTATAACCAGCCTCTAAGGGAGCTATACCTGCAATACGCTCGTACATCCACTCTCCAATAGCTCCGTAAGCATAATGATTTAAACTGTTCATATTTTGCGGATTAAAACCTTCTGCTTTGCTATAACTATTCCAACGTTCCCAAATAGTTGTAGCTCCTTGGTTTATCGAGTAAAACCAAGATGGATAAGTTTCGTTAAACAATAATTTATACATCAAACCTATTTCTCCTGTTTCATCTAATACTTCTGATAATAATGGAGTTCCTAAAAAACCTGTTCTTAAATGATTATCTGCTTCTTCAATCTTTTTTAATAATTGTTCTTTTGCCCCTTTTTGTTTTTGTTCTGGTAACATATCGAATGCCAACGCCAACAAATAGGTTGTTTGTGTTTCCGTTGCATTTTTTACTTTTCCATTTTCATCAAAAAAATGATTTGCAAACTTTTTTGATACTTCTTTAAAAAGGTTCTCATATTTTTGATATTCCTTTTCTTTTCCCAAAATTTTTGCGGTTTTTGCAGTTAGTTTTGCTGAGTGTGCAAAAAATGCAGTTCCAATTACACTTTGTTTAGTATCTCCTTTATTATTCCCATTTTCTGGATAAGGTTGTAACCAATCTCCAAAAAAACCCATTTTAGAGATTCCTTTTTTGGTGTTTTTTTCATGATAAGCAACCCAACCTTTCATCATTTCAAAATTTTCTTCTAGGATTCTTTTATCTCCTGTTCTTAGGTAGATCTTCCAAGGGATAATAGTACAAACGTCTCCCCAACCTGCACTTACTTTATTATTAAACAAAACATCTGGCACTACCCAAGGAATTCCTCCATCATCAAACTGAGATTCTCGTACACTTTGCATCCAGCTTGCCCAAAATTTATACACATTTGCATTAAAGATAGACGTTGGTCCAAACACTTGTGCATCTCCTGTCCAACCCATTCGTTCATCACGTTGTGGACAATCTGTAGGAATATCAAAGAAATTACCTCGTAAACCCCAAACAATATTACTTTGTAGTTGATTTAATTTTTCATTTGAAGATGTAAATGTTCCATTTTTATCAAAATCTGAATATTGTACCAAACCTGTTACCCAATCTTTAGATGGTTTTTTTGAGGTATCAAATCCACTTAATTCCACATATCTAAATCCGTGAAATGTAAATTTTGGTTCATATTCTATAATCCCATCTTCATTAGCTGTATAATAATTTGTAGACAAAGCAGAACGATAATTTTCAGTATAAAAAGAACCATCAGGAGATAACATTTCTGCAAATCTAATTTTTAGTATTTGTCCTTTTTTCATTGGTACTTTTATCAATGGAACACCTACCATATTCTGTTCTAAATCAAAAATAACTGCTCCATCTTTTTCTATTATTTGCTTTGTAGGAAGCTGAATTTTTGTTTTTACTGTGGTATGCCTTTTGGGTTCTAAACGAATATCATTAGTAATAGAAAATGCATTTACGGATTCCCAATTCTTATCATTAAAATTATTGGTTGTCCAATTTGGCATCTCTAAATTAGCATCATAAGTTTCTCCATCATAAATACTTGCCAAACGTATGGGCCCATTTGTGGTTCCTTTCCAACTATCATCAGAAATTACCACTTCTTTTGAACCATCTTTCATTGTCAATTCTAATTGACAAATCATTTTAGGCGTTTCAGTATCTAGCCAGTATTTTTTCATCCAACCTAAACGTCCAGAATGCCATCCTGCAGCCAATTCTACACCAATGGTATTTTGTCCAGATTCTATTAAATTGGTAACATTGTAAGTAATGGTTTCTATACGTTTTTTATAAGGTGTATATCCTGGAGGCATTACATCATTACTAACATCCTCTCCATTAACAGCAACATCAAAAACACCTTTTGCTGTAATGTATAACCTTGCAGATGCTACATTATTAGAAAGTTCAAAATCTTTACGTAAATATTGTGGTCTATGAAGAATATTTTTTTGAGTACCTATAACTTTTTCTTTTTTGGTATCTAAACCAATCCACTTTGCTTTCCAATCAGAATTGTTTAATAAGCCTAATTCAAAATGATTGATATCACTCCAAAAAGAAGCTTCTTTATCTTGATTCCAATATTTTACTTGCCAATATACTTTTTGACGAGATTCTAATTCCTTTCCGTGGTATTTTACCCAAACAGATTGCTCACTTTCTTGTTTTTTAGAATCCCATAAATCTGCATTATTGGGTAATAATTCTGGGTTACTTGCTACCACAATTTGATATGCAAACTGGCTTTTATTATTTTTTAAGGCAGGTAATTTCCAGGAAAATGTTGGTGTTGCATCATAAAAACCTAAAGGATTTTGAAATCCTTCTGAAATGGTTAAATCATTTGCTTTTTCTAAAGTTTCTTTTTGATCACAAGAGGTTACACTAAAAAAAACAACACATAAAAGTGTGATTAAAAATGCTTTTTGTTGAGATGTATTATTCATTAGATTCTAATTTAATTTGAAATTGATAAGTACCTGCACTTACTGTTTTTATCTCTTGTTTTTTGCTTTTTAATATCTCTGGAAAATGAATTTCTGCAGTTGTATTTGGAGGAATCGTTGCTTCTAAGTAAAATACATCATTTTCAATTTTCCAAGAAGAAGATGCTTTTCCATAAGGTGTGTTTACACTTGCTTCAGCAGAAGTTAATGGTTGATTAGGTATTGGAGCAATTTTAATTTTCTTGTAACCTGGTTCTAAAGCAGATAATCCTGCAATACGTTCGTACATCCATTGGCCAACAGCACCATAGGCATAATGGTTTAAGCTATTCATACTTTGTGGATTGTAACCACCTTCTTTACTAAAGCTATTCCAACGTTCCCACATTGTGGTTGCTCCTTGATTTATAGAGTAAAACCAAGAAGGATAGGTTTCTTTAAACAAGATTGTATACATCAACTCGATCTCGCCCATATCATCTAAAACTTTGGGTAAAATTGGAGTTCCTAAAAATCCAGTTCCTAAATGATTATCTGCATTTTTAATAGTTTCTAGCAAATGTTTTTGGGCTTTTACTTTGGTTTCTGGTTTTAGCAAGTCAAAATATATCGCGAGTAAATAACTGGTTTGCGTTTGCTTTTTATTTTGATATTTTCCGTTCTTATCAAAAAACTTGTTTTCAAAAGCTAAAGCAATTTCTTTATATAAATTTTTATATTTTTTTTCATCATCAACATAACCTAAAACACCTGCAATTTTAGAGACCAAATGTGCTGAATGTGCAAAATAAGCGGTATTTACAAAACTGCATGGTGTATCACCTCTATTTCCCATTTTACCACCTTTTGTTGGATATGGTTGCAACCAATCTCTAAAAGAATGTATGGTTGGTATGTAATTATTTGATTTAGATTGGTAATATCCTACCCATTTTTTAGCCATTTCAAAATTTTCTTCCAACACTCTTTTATCTCCTGTAGTATTATAAATATCCCAAGGAATAATAACGCAGGCATCTCCCCAACCAGAACTTGCTCTGTTATTTTGAAGTACATCTGGTATGATAAAAGGCACCAAACCATTGTCGTGCTCAGATTGTGTTTCTCGCATACTTTGCAACCAAGCTGTCCAAAAGGCGTGCATCTTAAAATTGTACATAGCTGTTGGCGAAATAACTTGTGCATCTCCTGTCCATCCTAAACGTTCATCACGTTGTGGACAGTCTGTTGGAATGTCTAGCAAATTATCTCTTAAACCCCAAGTAATGTTGCTTTGTAGTTGATTTAATTTATCGTGCGAAGATGTAAATGTTCCGTTTTTATCAAAATTTGAATGATGTACAACTCCTTTTACCCAACTTACGCTTGGTTTCACTGAAGCATCAAAACCTGATAATTCTACAAATTGAAATCCGTGGAATGTAAATTTTGGTGTGTATTCTATAACGCCGTCTTTTGCTGCAATATAATAATCGGTTGATTTTGCTGAACGATAGTTTTTAGTGTAAAACGTATTATCAGACAGTAACATTTCAGAAAAACGGATGGTTAAGGTATCTCCTTTTTTCATAGGAACACTTACTTTTGGTACACCTACCATGTTTTGTTTTAAATCGAATATTGCAGAAGATTTTGTAGTTGATACAATTGTTACATCCTCTAAAACAGCCATTTGTTTTACTGTTGTGTGACGTTTTGGTTCTAATTTTACGCTATCTGCTATTGGTTCTATTGCTGTATTTTGCCAAGATGAATCTTCAAAAGTTGCTGTATTCCAATTTGGAATTTCTAGATTGGCATCATATACTTCACCATCATACAAACTTGCTAGTCTTATTGGACCATTTGTGGTTCCTTTCCAAGTTTCATCAGAAATAATTGTTTTTTTAGAACCATCTTTTAAGGTAATTTCTAATTGACATAAAACTTTTGGCGAGGCAAAATTTTTGTAAACTGCTTTTCCTCTGCTTATTCTACCTGAATGCCATCCAGAAGCCAGTTCTACTGCAATTGCATTTTTACCTGAAACCAACAAGTCTGTTACATCATACGTTAAGGTTTCAATGCGATGATTGTAAGGCGTCCAACCAGGTGTTAATATATCTTCGCTAACGTCTTTTCCGTTTAAATGCACATCAAAAACACCTTTTGAGGTGATGTATAATCTAGCTTTTTCAACCTCAGAATTTAACTCAAAACCTTTTCGTAAATATTGTGGTCTGTGCATTAAAAACTTACGAACTCCTTTGATACTATCTTTTGCAGTATCTAAACCTGTCCATTTTGCTTTCCAATCTGAGTTTTTTAATAAGCCTAATTCAAAATGATTGACATCACTCCATAAAGAAGCATTCTTATCTTGATTCCAATAACGTACTTGCCAAAATACTTTTTGACGCGATTGTAATTGCGCTCCTTGATACTTTATAAAAGTTGAGTGCGAAGTTTTTTGTTTTTTTGAATCCCATAAATCAGCATTATTTGGTAATAAATCTTTAGAAGATGCTACTACAATTTGATAAGCTGATTGTGATTCTATGTTTTCTGAGACTGGTAGTTGCCAAGAAAAAGTTGGTTTTGGGTTGTAAAAGCCTACTGGGTTTTTAAAACCTTCTGAGACTGTTAAATTTTTTGCTTTCTCTTTTGTTACTTCTTGTTTACATGAAAATAAACTCAATAAAATAATGCCTAAAAATGTGATTAGAAATTTTTTCTGTCTTAATTTAGCATTCATTAGGTTCCTGTTTACTTTGAAAATGATAAATACCATAAAAAATAGGCTTTATTTTATAAAATCCTATTAGATTTTTAAAACCTTCTTCAACGGTTAATTTAATTGGTTTATCAGTATTTATAAAATAAAGTGATCTATTTTTATTAACTATAATAACTTAATTTTATTAGCAATATGTTATTTTTTGATAACAAAACTGTCCTGTTGTATACCGAAAAAATTGTGTGTTTTGTTTCTCTGAAAAATAATTTTTAGACTTATTGTTTTAAGGCATGTAAAATACTTCTTCTAAAGGAGTCGAAATTGGGGAATTATCTGGATTAACTTCCATAATATCGGCCATAAAATTCCACCATTTTTTTACAACTTCGTTTGATGACAAATCTTGTGACCCTCCTTCTCCTGAAACTTTTTGAAAAGCAAAAAGTGTGTTGGTTTCTTCATCTAAGAATATAGAATATTCGCTTATTCCATTTTCTTTGAGTAATTTTTTCAATTCTGGCCAAAGCTCATTGTGACGTTTTGTATAAGCTTCCTTTTGTCCAGGATTTAATTTCATTTTAAAGGCTAGTCTTTGCATTTTTAAGATTTTATAAATTTAAATATAAAAAAGCTGCTAAAATCACATTGATTATAACAGCTAATATTTTTTACATAGTTAATACTATTACCTATTAGAAATAAGAATTGGTATAGTACTCTATTTTGTAGAAAAACTCCAAACTTGCCCAATAGTAGTTGCTTCTTTATCATCTTTTACTACTATTTTAAAGTAATATTTGGTAGATGTTGATAAACCTGTTGCATTGAACGTAGATTCTGATTGACCTTCAGAAACTAATGTTGTTGGGTTTTCATTGGTATCTAAATACACATCAAAAGTTAAAGGGTCTCCATCAACATCTGATGCTGTCCAAGATAAAGAAATACTTGTGGCATCTATTTCTGAATCTATTGCTGGAGATACTAATTCTGGTGCATAAGGTATGTGGTTCGATTCACCTTCGCCTTCAGTAACAAACTTCATTGCAGGTGAATAATCACTTTCTGCACTTCTACTGTCTACTGCTTTAATACGCCAATAATATGCTTTACCTTTATCTAGACTAACTAGTTTAGATTCAGCAAAACTAGTTTCTGAGGCCGTCAAAGGAGAAAATGAACTATTTTCAGAAACTTCAAGTCTATAACTTATCGCATTACTTTCTTGATCAGTAGAGGCATTCCATTCAAAAATTACATTTTTATCTGTACAAATTGTATTATCTAATGGAAAAACTTGATTAGGAATTGTAGGTGCTGTGTTGGCATTTGGATCTGGTATTGATCCTGCATCATCATCTCCTCCTCCACAAGAAATTAAGATTAGTACAGTAATTAATAATATGTGTAAATAAGGTTTTTTCATTTTAATTCTTTATTAATTTTATAAATATAGGTTTCTTAGAATTTATTTTCGCAAAATAAATACCTGATGGCTTATCTTGTATATCTATTGAAAGTGTTCCATTAATAACATTATATGTTTTCGATACTATTAAGCGAGACTGAATATCATATAATTCTAAACCAATATTATTGATATCATTTGGAATATAAATCTTATAAACTCCATTCGAAGGGTTTGGATATGCACGAATATCTTCTAATAGATTAATAGTTTTTAACATTTCTCCCTGACATGCCTCTTTACTTTTTATCTGAATATCATCTCCATGGTTAACATCTATTGTAAAATTAGAATTGTAAGTTTCTAAAATTGTTAAGCCGTTTTTATAAACAGTAAATGGGGCTGAACCTGTATTTATAGTTACTTTAGCAATATTTTTAGTTACACTTACTTTAGCGGATAATTGTTCTGCTTCCTCTATAACTATTTGATAACATTGCGTATAATCCTTACCTACAACTTCTATACATAAATCATAAGCTCCAGGTGGTAAACCTTCAATAGTTTTATCTTTATTAAAAGAGTAATCTAAACCATCTATTTTTGCAATATAGTCATATGTAGCTGCTGCAGAAATAATTAATTTACCATTATCTAAATCTGTACAGGTTTCTCCTTTAGTTTGAATGGTAAAATTATTTGGTAATGTTGGATCTGTTGGTGGAATATCTAAATCTATAATTTGTAAATATAATGGTTGTGCATTACCTGATTTTTTCTCCATTAAATAATAATATGCCTTACCATTGCTTATATGTACTACTCCATGATCATATTGTCTGCCTCCAGTCTGTTCGTAAACACGTTCAAAATTGTGTGTACCTCCTGCTGTTTTTTCAACAAAAACACGTCCGTTATTCAAGCCTATAAGATAAACATCATTCCCTGAAGTATATAATGCTGTACCGCCTGCAAAATCTTCTGATGTAATAAAATCTGATGCACCTGATGGCTTATAGGTATGTAAAAATTTAGTGACATTATTTTCATTGTCTTTAACTCTACTAATAAAGTGAATGTCTTCATTTGCAGTTACTGTCCAATCAAAATTACCAACTATATGAACTTTATTTGCCTGGTTAGTAGTTACAAAATCTCCAGGTTCCATTACTTTTATATCATCTGCATCTAATAAAGGTAAGTTAATGGACTCTCCTTTATAATTTTTCCATTGTGTTGCTCCACTTGGATCATCTGAATAGGCATAATAAATACCATTTTGGTATTGGTACTTATCATTATTGTTTGATAATCTTCTTTGAAACCCTATTCTTATTTTTCCATTTGCATATTTGATATCTCCATATAACCCCCAGTTATACGTTATACCAGCTTGACTTTTTGCATTCAATCTATTAAAATCTGTAAAATTCTGCCATTCGCCTTTGTTTGCATCATATTTACTAAATTTATACATTCCGTTGTTGTTACCTCCTTCACGCATAAAAAACAGCAAATCTCCCTGATCATTTAAAAAGAAACTAGGATAAGTTAATGCCACGAACTCTGATTGTGATATATTTCCTGGCGTACGTAAGTGCTTGTAATCACCTGCAACTCCATTATCTAAAACAAATTTATCTATGGTAAAATCTTCATCTGGTAATGTTGCAGCATTTTTTACCGAATAAGAGTATCGAAAATAATCGTTTGCTAAGCTACCATCTGAAGGTCTGTTAGCACTATATGCATGCATATCATACAATAAATGAATAGTACCATCTAATGGGCTAATACCTATTGCTATTGTATTATGTGATTCACCTATCCAATAACGGTTTTGATATCCTGTATGCCTATGTGGAAACTCGATAGTGGAGACAACACCTGTTGTTTTGTTATATCTAGATAACATCATATGGCGATCTGATTTTCCTCCTCGATACCAAGTCATAAATACATAATTACCAAAAGATTTTATGGCATCTCCATGAGCAGAAATATTTCGCCCAAAGAAAAAATCGTATGGAGCATTGTCTCCCGTATTTGAAGCTCCTCCAGAGACCTTACTACCATCAAAATGTAAACCCAAGTCGGATATCTTAACTTCTTTTTCTAGAGTAACTTGTGCATTTACCAAAAAACTACAACAAAGTAAAAAGAAAACACTAGTCAAAAATTTAATCTGTTTTTTTTTCATATTTTAAGTAGAGCGCTAGCTCTTTTTTAAATTTAAATTATTTAAACAAAAAATATTAATTTTTTATTTACTAAAATACTATCTGTGAAATTACACCTTATTTATAATAAAACTGTCATGTAATGTCCTGCTAATAATAAAGTGTAAAGGTTTTACGAATAAAATGGTTTTGTTTTATTTGTGAGAAAAATAATTATTTTTACTAAAAAAACCCTATTCAGAAGAATAGGGTTTTTAGAGATTATTAAAATTTAAGACTTATTGCTTAATAATTTTTTTAGTAAATCTTTCACCATTATTACCTGCCATTTCTATAATATACAAACCTGTTGATAAAGAGCTTGTGTTAAGGCTAATATCTCCATTTATATTATTTACAGATTTTGATAATACTCTATTACCTAAAACCGAATACACATTAACTTTGCTCACTTTAGATGTAGCCCCTTTAATAGTTAATGTATTATTTATTGGATTAGAAATAGAAAACGCTTCTACACCAAACGTATTTACACTTGCTACTGCTTCTTCTATAAGATGAAATTGAATTACATCAATACCTCCTCCATCAAACTCAACAGCGTCACCTGCAGCAGATGGAACTACACCATATCTTGAAGCTCCTGAGGCACCTGATGGCTTAACAAATAATGCGTTGTTTCCAGCTGAGGGGTTAGATCCAGTAGCATCAGCAAGACCATCTGCATTAACTTTAGCTTTTCTTCTTTGAAACTGGTCGAAACCATAGTTTTCGTCAGTTTCATCACCAACTGGTTGACCTGGAACAACAGTAAGTGTCATAGTTGTATCATTAGTATCAAACGTTTCTGTTGTAGCATCTATATCTATAGTTGATTTATCTACAGCTAAAGTAAAATCTCCTACGCCTGGAATAGTAGCCCAAATTTCCATGTAACCCGTAGAAGCTGGAGTTCTATGATCTATTACGTTCCATACTTGAGTTGGAGCATCACCTTCTAATTCTTCTGCCCACTCTAAGGCACCAGAAGTAGCATTAATTGTCAAATAAAGATTAGTATCTAATCCTGAAGTTGAAATTTTATAGGTTCCATTGGTAGTCCAAAGCGCTTGTGCTTGTAATGCTGGTGCACTAAAGAACACCACAAGAGCTAATAATGATAATTTAAGTAATTGTTTTTTCATTTTATTATAATTTATAAGTTAATATAACTGCAAGTAAAAACTTTTATAAGTTTTTAGTATCCTGCACTATACTGTTTTGTTCCGTTTTTTTTTATTGAAACGTTTACTTTATAATGGTTTTTGTGTTTAATTTTAAGTGTTTTTAGAAACATTTAAGTGGTCTTAAAAGTTTAGCAGCTTCTTTTTTTTGAGATATATTTATATAATTAATTCAGTTTTCTCAGTTTAATTCCACTTAATCTGGTTTTTCCTTTTAATGCTTTAAAATTGATCGTAATTCCGTTTTCATCATCAACAGCAATTAAAAAACGTTTGGTTACACCTCTGTCTTTTCCATACTGTTTCTTAAGATTTAGATTTTCCCAGATTTTTTTACCATTTACTAAAATGTTCATCACATTTTCTCCTCTAGATTTTAATTCAGCCATAGATAAAAACAACTCATACGTTCCTTTTGGCACATCAAATTTGTAGGCATCTAAACCAATTACCTGAGTTTGAAAAACAGGGTCGTTTTCGGTTCCTTTTACACTAACATCTGTACCAATATTGTTTCTTCGTCTGGTTTTGGTTCTTAACAATTCTCCACCAACGTAACCATAACTACCTTTTTTATAAGGTTGATCTGGCATCCACAAATAATCTACATTATGAGTTTCTATAAAATAACAGTAAGAACCTACATTTATGGCAATCTCTTTAAAAGGATTGGTTTCACTTTTTAAGTTTTTAGGTTGAAGGGTAAATTCGATATTTGCAAAATCCTTTAAAACTTTACCCTCTTTTTCTGATACTACTTCAATTAAATTTTGTCCTTGCTGAAAAGGAACGTTAAACGTTGCTGTTGCAAAATCAAATTTTTGTTTTCCAAGCGTTTTCCCATTAATGAACAGTTCTACTTCATTGCCATTTCCTACTACATTTATGGGTTGAGTAGCTACATCTGCATTTTCACTATCTTCAATACCCGCTCTTTTCGTCCATCCTTTAGAAGCTATCGCTAAAAATGGTGTTTTTTTCAATAAAGCTTGATACAGATAATACGCATCTTTCTTTTCTCTTGAGGCAGATACCAAACCTTTATTATTGATATGTGGCACTGCATCTTTACGATGTTCTACCTGAAAATCAGCATAATTCCAAACGTTTGCTCCAACAATTTCAGGTATTTCTAAAATAGCTTTCATGTACGCTTTATGTAATAGAAATTGATACTCTACACTAAAATCAAAACGAGTTGGATTGTAAGACCTTAATCTTGGATCTGCACCACCACCATATTCACTTAAAATTAAAGGTTTGTCTGGATCTAATGCTAAGGTACGCTCTACTAAACTATGTAGGTTTTTATCAATATCTTCTAACTCTTCTATATACCAACCATAATATTTATTATATCCAACAATTTCAGTATATCTGATTCCTAATTTATCTTGATAGGCTGGTTCTCTAAAAAATACGGTATAAGAATTCCTTGTTTTGTCCTCTTCTTTAATAGTTTCTGCTAAAACTCTATGTGTTTCTATAAAGTGTTTGGTGTATTCTTCCCCTAATTTATCAGGTGCTTTCATCGTAGTTTCGTTTCCTAAATTCCATGCTACAATTGCAGGATTGTTATAATTAAAACGAATCGCTTCTTTTAGCATATTCACACTATTTTGTTTACCTGCTTCGTTTGCAGCAGCTTTGTCTACAAAAGGAATTTCTACAGTTGCTATAAATCCCATTTTGTTACACATTTCTAAAATAGCTGGATCTTGTGGATAATGAGCAATACGTAAAAAATTAGAACCCATTTCTTTTAACAACTTCATGTCGTTTCTATGAATTTCATCGCTTACTGCATTTGCTTTTCCGTAAAAATCTTGGTGACGACATGTACCAATTAACTTGGTTTGTTTTCCGTTGATAAAAAATCCTTTCTTGGCATCAAAACTAAACCATCTGAATCCTAAAGGATTTTCTACTCTGTCATAAACAATGTCTTTTTTATCCACAATTTCAGTAATTACTTTATACAAATACGGATTATCTGGTGACCATAAGTTTGGATTATCAACAGAAAAATCACTAAACACCTCTTTACCAGATTTAGATTTTGTTTTTACTTCTTTTACCAAGTTGTTATTGGCATCAAACAAAGATTGTTTTACGTAATACCTTCCTTTTTTGGGTCTTACCAGTTTAGATTTAACAATAACTTTTGCTGATGTTTCAGAAACTTCTGGAGTACTAATAAAAACTGCATTTGCACCCAAATTGGCTACTTCAAAATGCACTGGTTTAGTTATCACCAAATGGATGTCTCTATAAATTCCGCCATAAAAAGAAAAATCTGCAGATTGAGGCACAATTTCATCATTATGTGCATTATCTACCTTTATTGTAATGTCATTATCTCCTTCTTTTATAGCTGTTGTAATATCTCTAGCAAAAGTGGTATAACCTCCAATATGATCTTTACCCACTTTTTTTCCATTTACAAATAAAGAAGTGACTTGATTTGCACCTTCAAATAACATAAACACCTGTTGATTCTGGTAAACCTGAGGAATTTTCATTGTTTTTTTATACCAGCCTTCACCTCTATAATAGCCATCTTCATCATCTAAAATATCTTCGGTATTCCAAGAATGAGGTATGGTTACTTTTTCCCAAGAACGAGAAGCGTCATTAGAAAAAGGATGTTCGATTTTCCCTTTATAAAAATGCCACGCATCGTTTATAGTTTCTATGTGTCTTACTTGTTGCGCATTTGCTAAAAATGCAACACTTAAAAAAAGTAATATTAAATTCTTTTTAATCATTGTTAATTTTATATAAATTTAAAAATTTCGAAGTCCGGGTACTATTTTAATTTTATAATTTGTATTGTCTTTACCCCATTTTAAGACAATTAGTTTTTGGGTTTTTGTATCCCAAATAAAATCTGCAGGATTAGAGTCTTTAGTTGTTTTACAAACTTCTAAACCTACATTTTTTAAAGGGTTGTAGTACATCACAAAATCGTCGTTTACAATAATTGAAAAACCATCTGGATAATGTCTGTTGGCTCCAATAAAAATTTTTGAAGCGCCTTTATTATTATCTGATTTAAAATGGACATTTAATTCTCTTTTTGCAAAATTGAATAAAAAGGATTGAATATTTCCTGCAATTGCTTGTGGAAAAGGTCTTGAAATGACATCTGTTATATATTTACGTTCAACAGTACCTGCATCTGTTTTATCACTAAAAATAGACCAAGTTGATGGTCCTCCTGGTAAAAAATTTTGCATAGTTCTGTTTCCTAAAAACCAAGCTTTTATAGAACCTACACCCATTTTATCAAAAACCTCTGCTGTTTTGATATATAACTTTCTATATTCTAATTGACCTAATTTACCAACAATTGTAGTATCTGTTTTTGCAAAAGTTGGAAAACCCCATTCTCCAATTAAAATTGGTGCTTTTAACATATCTGATTCTTTATCAAAACGATCCATATTTTTTTGAATATAATTAATGTTGTTTTGATAAATGTGTGGCGCAAAAACAATGTTTTTTCGATTTATAGCTGATGTAATTTCAGCATATTGATTGTTGTCTATCTTTTCCCCTTTATTCATAAAAATAGACTGGAATAAAATCTTTTTATCGGGATTTATTTTCTGGCTTTCATCAATAATTCTCTGATACAAAGGCACCAAATATTTATCGGTTAAATCTTTGTAAGAAATATCCATCTCTAGTTTTCTAGGTTCATTTACAACGTCGTAACCTACCACATAGGGTTCTTCTGCAAAACGTTCCCAAATTACTTTCCAAGCATTGATGTAGGTAGTATATTGTTTGTCTTCTTTATTATTCCAAAACTCTTGCCAAACAAATTTATCAACCCCATAAACCGTCATTTTAAAAACTGTTTTTATGTCGTGATTTTTCCCTAAAGCAACCAATTCATCTAGTTTTTGCAAATACTTTTGCTCTACTTGTCCTCCTGGAAATTCACTTACTCTACCTAGTTCTAAACGGATAACTTGATAATTCGCACCCATTCTTACCTGTCTCGCATAATCATCGCTATTAAAAAAGACTTCTCCTTTATGATCGTTGGTGTTGATTACAAAACCTCTGGGAATAATGTGTCTACCTTGATCATCTCTTAAACCGTGTTTAATTTGAGAAAAACTTGTTATTGTAAAAGTTAAGAACAGTAAGTTAAAAAGAAAATTCTTCATAATACATCATAATTTTTGATAAAAATACAATGATCAGCTACCTTAAGTATCCTGCACACTACTGTGTGGCTTAAGAATTCACCCACAAAAACAACTCGTAATTTTCGATAAAATTATCATGACAGTACAGGATATAAATTTTCATAAAAAAAATGAAATTAGCAAATTAAAAAATAAAATGAATTATTATCTAGGGTTAGATATTGGAAGTTCTTCTATAAAAGTAGCTTTAGTAGAAACCAAAACAGGTAAAAGCTTAGGCGTTGTTCAAGAACCAAAAGAAGAAATGAGCATGTTTGCTCAAAAAAACGGATGGGCAGAACAAGAATCGAACGATTGGTGGTTGCATATATGCAATGCCATTACAAAACTAAAAAAAGAATATAATATTAGCAAAAGTCAAATAAAAGGAATTGGTATATCATACCAAATGCATGGTTTAGTTTTGGTTGACAAACAAGGTAATCCTTTACGTAAAAGTATTATTTGGTGCGATAGTAGAGCAGTTTCGATTGGTAATAATGCTTTTAAACAAATTGGAGAAGAAAAATGTGCTAATCAATTATTAAATTCACCAGCAAATTTTACAGCATCAAAAATAAAATGGGTAAAAGACAATGAACCTGCTATTTACAAACAGATATATAAATTTATGTTACCTGGAGATTATATTGCCTATAAATTTTCAAACACAATAAATACAACTATTTCGGGATTATCAGAAGGGATTTTTTGGGATTTTAAAAAAGATACCATTGCAGATTTTTTATTAGAATATTATGGGATAGATAAATCGCTAGTTCCAGACATCGTGGAAACCTTCGGAATTCAATCTGTTGTCGATAAAAAAGGAGAGGCAGAAAGTGGCATTGCAGCAGGTACACCAATTTATTACAGAGCAGGAGATCAGCCAAATAATGCATTATCCTTAAATGTTTTTAATCCTAGAGAAGTAGCTGTAACTGGAGGTACTTCTGGAGTTGTATATGCAGTTACTGATAATTTATCTGTCAAAGAAAGTGCTAAAGTAAACAACTTTGCACATGTAAATTATAAGAAAGGAATATCAACAAAAATAGGAAAGTTGTTGTGTGTCAATGGTGCAGGAATCCAATACAGATGGTTATTAAATAATCTAGATGTATCATCTTATGAAGAAATGAATAATTTAGCAGCGAATATTCCTATTGGATCAGATGGGGTATGCATAATTCCTTTTGGTAATGGTGCAGAACGAATGCTAAATAATAAAGAAATTGGTACAAGAATTGTAAATATAAATCTTAATAATCATCATAAAGGACACCTTTGTAGAGCTGCTTTAGAAGGGATTGCGTTTTCTTTTTATTACGGAATGGAGATTTTAAAGTCAGATGGCATTAACCCAAAAGTAATCAGGGCAGGAAACGACAACTTATTTCGCTCTGAAATTTTCTCAAATACAGTGGCAACTTTAATTCAACAAGAAATAGAAATCTATAATACTACTGGAGCTATTGGAGCTGCAAGAGCAGCCAATTTACATACTGGTGATTTTACTTCTTTTGGCAAAACAATAATGGATAACGACCATGTTATGACGTTTATGCCTTCTAAAGACAAACAACCTTATTTAAAAGCGTACAAAGATTGGAAAAAAGAATTAGAAATTATACTTAACACAAAATAAAAAAAGAAATGGCAAATAAAGAATATTTTAAAGAAATTGATAAAATACAATTTGAAGGAAAGGAATCAGACAATCCACTAGCGTTTAAGTACTATAATCCTGAGCAAGTTGTTGCAGGAAGAAAAATGAAAGATTGGTTTAAATTTTCAATTGCATACTGGCATACATTCTGTGGTCAAGGTTCAGATCCTTTTGGACCAGGAACGCAAAACTTTACTTGGGATAAATCTTCAGACCCAATTCAAGCAGCAAAAGATAAAGCAGATGCAGCTTTTGAGTTCATCCACAAAATGGGCTTTGAGTATTTCTGTTTTCATGATTATGATTTAGTACAAGAAGGTGCAACTTTTGCTGAATCTGAATCTAGATTAAATTCTATTACAGATTACATTAAAGAAAAACAATTAGAAAGTGGTGTGAAACTGTTATGGGGCACAGCAAACTGTTTTTCAAACCCACGTTACATGAATGGTGCTGCTACAAATCCAGATTTTGATGTAGTTGCTAGAGCTGGAGGACAAGTAAAATTGGCTTTAGATGCAACAATTAAATTAGGTGGTGAAAACTATGTGTTTTGGGGAGGAAGAGAAGGTTACATGTCTTTATTAAACACAGATATGGGACGTGAATTAGATCACATGGGTCAATTCCTTACAATGGCAAGAGATTATGCAAGAGCACAAGGTTTTAAAGGGTCTTTCTTTATAGAGCCAAAACCAATGGAGCCAATGAAGCATCAGTATGATTTTGATTCAGCTACTGCAATTGGTTTCTTAAAAGAATATGGTTTAGACAAAGATTTCAAAATGAATATTGAGGTAAACCATGCAACTTTAGCACAACATACAATGCAACACGAACTAGCAGTTGCAGCAAAAGCAGGAATGTTAGGAAGTATTGATGCTAATAGAGGAGATTATCAAAATGGTTGGGATACAGACCAGTTTCCAAATAATATTCAAGAAACCACAGAAGCTATGTTGGTTTTCTTGGAGGCAGGTGGATTACAAGGTGGTGGTGTTAATTTTGATGCAAAAATCAGAAGAAACTCTACAGATTTAGAAGATGTTTTCTTAGCACATATTGGTGGAGCAGACACATTTGCAAGAGCACTAATTACTGCAGATAAAATTATGACATCTTCTTCTTATAAGGCACTTCGAGAAAAAAGGTACAGCTCTTTTGATTCAGGTAAAGGAAAGGATTTTGAAGCTGGTAAATTAGAGCTTAAAGACTTATATAACATTGCTCAAGAAAATGGAGAATTGAGTTTACAAAGTGGAAAACAGGAATTGTTTGAAAATATCATTAACCAATATATATAGTAATATTTTATAAAATAAATTAGTTAAATTTGAAGGTTTTCAATTCTAATTTAAAAACCAAAACACACTATGCTAGGAATTTTTTCATTTGTTGGCTTTACTTTACTTGTGGCAATTATCGCCTATTTATCAACCAGAAAAACAGATGAAAGTACATCTGATGGGTATTTTTTAGGAGGTCGTAGTTTAACTGCAACAGTAATTGCAGGGTCTTTATTATTAACGAATCTTTCTACAGAGCAAATAGTTGGACTTAATGGTAGTGCCTATGCAGATGGTATTTTGGTTATGGCTTGGGAAACCTTAGCTGCAATTGCTATGGTAATTACCGCTATTTATTTATTACCAAGATATTTAAGAGGTGGTATTTCAACAATTCCTACGTATTTAGAACGTCGTTTTGATACTACAACAAAAGCTATGACTTCTGGTTTATTTCTCTCTGGATATGCAATAGTTTTATTACCTATAGTTCTTTATTCTGGTTCATTAGGTATTAGTGGTATGTTTAATTTACCAGAGTTATTAGGGGTAACAGAATGGCAATCTATTTGGATTTGTGTAATTAGCATAGGTGTTATCGGTTCTATTTATGCCATTTTTGGTGGTTTAAAAGCAGTAGCAGTATCAGATACTATTAATGCAGTTGGATTATTAATTGGAGGCTTATTAATTCCTTTTTTCGGATTAATTTCAATTAGTGACGACAATACTTTTTTTGGTGGTATTTCTAAACTAACCAGTCAATATCCTGAGAAATTAAATGCGATTGGTAGCGCAGATTCATCAATACCTTTTGCAACTATTTTTACAGGCATGATGTTAGTTCAGTTATTTTATTGGGGTACCAATCAACAAATTATTCAACGAGCATTAGGTGCTAAAAATTTAGCAGAAGGTCAAAAAGGGTTAACATTGGCTGCTTTTATTAAAATATTAGGACCAATAATAGTGGTACTTCCTGGTATTATTGCATACCATAAATGGGGAGGAGAAGTTTTAACAAACAACGATATTGCTTACCCTAGATTGGTTGCAGAAGTTTTGCCTACATATTTAATTGGTTTTTTTGCAGCAGTCATGTTTGGTGCCATCTTAAGTTCATTTAATTCTGCTTTAAATAGTTGTGTTACTTTATTTGGTGTAGATATTTACAAGCAATACATTAATAAAGAAGCAAAAGAGAAAAAAGTAGTTACAGTTGGTAAAAGTTTTGGTATTTTTTTAGCGATATTTTCTATGTTTGTAGCGCCCTTTTTATACTATGCTTCAGATGGTCTTTTTGGATATTTACAAACTGTAAATGGTGCTTATAGTGTACCTATTTTAACAGTTATAATTGTTGGAGTTTTAACAAAAAGAGTTCCTGCTATTGCTGCAAAAGCAGGTATTATATTTGCATTTGTATTTTATGTAACCTACATTATTTTATCGAAAGGTTTCGAAATGGATTTACCACATTTTCTGCATTTTCAATTTGCGGCATTTGTATTAACTATAATTTTAATGTTAGTGATAACAAAAATAAAACCAAGAAAAACAGATTATGTTCAAGAATATACTAGGCAAGTAGATGTAACTCCTTGGAAACATGTAAAAGTTGTAGGTGTAGTAATTTGTATAGTGGTAATATCAACTTATTTTATTTTCAGTTAATTTACTATAAAAGTTACCAGTATGTTTTAAACACCTAATCACAAAGTATTTGACGTTCTTAATTAGGATGAAAAACAGACCAAAAAAGTGGGATGTAGATAGAACTTAGAGGTCTAAATTTATATTGTTTATCGATGTTATTTTTTCCAAACCCTATCACACAAATTTATCTAAAGATAACAATCATTCTTAAATCCTCTTTTATTATATCATGAATTCTACTTAATGATACTAGTTTTGCATACCTTATGCAATTAGGGATATCACTTAATTTGTCTAATTCCAATTAAATTCCTTAATTGTTAATTCTTACTCTAATTTGTATTGCTTAATAGTTAACATTAAAAACCGACTAAACTTATCCTATATTAGATTGAATAAAAAAACCGAAAGAAAAATTTCTTTCGGTTTTAATCCAAATAAATCAATTCAAACTAATTCTATCTGTATCCATTATTTGTTGGATCTGACTCCAATAACGCTGGGTTTAATTCTAATTCTTGTAAAGGGATAGGTAATTTAACGTGATAAGGTTTAATATTTACATTTGGCTGCCAGAAACGGTATTCTAAATTTTGTACCACATCTAACAGAATTCCCCATCTAATCAAATCGTATCTTCTATGACATTCAGCAGCTAATTCCCATTTACGTTCATCATACATCGCTTCTCTAAACTCTTGTTGATTTACACCAGTAATATCCCAATCAGCTTGATCATCATAAGCTCTCTTCCTAATAGCATGCATATAATTTAAAGCTTTTGCAGTTGGCCCATTTAATTCATTTTCACATTCTGCAGCCATTAAATACACATCCCCTAAACGGAAAACCATTCTATTATCTGAGTGATTAAAACGAGGTGAACGATCTAATTCTAAGTTCCAAAATTTAGCCATATATGGAAAAACCAAATCAAAGCCTAAATAATTATCTACAATATTTAATTCTCTTCTCTTATCGTTTAAAGGAAACTTCGCTGCAAAATCTTTTGACGCTACTTGCAAACCAGTTCCATTAAAAGCTTCACCTCTTGCTGCTAAAGCTGCTCCTAAAGCATCTCTCTCATCAGAGTTTTTAGGTTCATCTCTTAAACGAGGGTTAAACATACTTGGTCTCCAACTATTATTTCCTGCAAAAGATCGTCCTGGGAAAGCTGGATCAAATATTCCTTCTATATCTTTAGCAAAATCTAAAGACCAGATAATTTCTGCATTGTACTCATTAAAAGGGTCAAAAACATCATTATAATTAGCCAATAAAGTATGAGGTGATTGATTTATTATTTCTTCACACTTCGTTAAACCTAATTGCCACTGTTTTTGCTTCATATAAATTTTTGCCATTATTATAGCTGCAGCCCATTTTGAAGCTCTACCACTTTCATTACCTGTATAAGTGTCTTCTAAATTATCTTGCGCAAACTGTAAATCTTCTAACGTTCCAGCAATTATAGTAGCTTCATCAGTTCTACCCAATTTACTAATCTCTTCCAGAGTAAGAACTTCTGTATAATAAGGTGCAGCTCCCCAAAGGTTTGTTATATGCCAATAACATAATCCTCTGATAAATCTAGTTTCTGCAATAATCTCTGTTCTCACTGCTTGTACACCTATATTTTCATTACCTGTAACTCTATCTATAATTACATTTGCATTTAAAATCGTTCTGTAAAGATCTTTCCAAGTATCAGAGACACTCATTTTTTGTACAGACACATCTGCTAAAGCCTCATTTAAAGTGTAATTCCCAATAGGTTGCACAAAATTTGCAGCACGATTTGGTTCAATAATATCAGCTCCATTATCGTAAAAATGATCTAAACCTACTTGCCCATAAATGGAGTTGTTTTTTAATATAGCATACATCCCTTGGACAGCTTGTCTTGCATCGTTTTCTGAGGCAAAAAAGGTGTCAGGAGATATTAATGACTTAGGATCTTCTTCTAAAAAGCTTTCACAACTTATACTTGTGAAAACGATGAAGATATATAAGAATATTTTATTTGTTTTCATATCTATGTTTTTTAAAAAGTTATATTTAATCCAAATGTTACAACTCTTGGATTTGGGTATTGAGCACTTAAATAACCTTGTGCTATGTTTCCTAGTCCTGTTCTACCAAAATTACTTGCTTCTGGATCAATTAATCTAGTTTTTGAGAATAACAATAAGTTAGAACCTGACATATAAAAAGTTGCATTTTTTACTCCTTTTAAAAAGTCCATTTCATCAACTGGGAAATTGTAAGCTAATCTTACTGTTTTAAGACGTAAATGAGATCCATCTTCTACATATTGTGAGTTTGGTGGTGTATTTGTTACAGAATCTGCACCTGCTCTTGGGATATCTGATGAAGGATTGCTTACTGTCCAACGATCACGTAAATCACCAAATTTCACAGATTCACCACGATTAAAATAATTATTACGCATATTTAAGTTAAATACTTCATTTCCTAAAGTACCCTGAAAGTAAAATGAAAAATCCCAGTTCTTATATGAAAATGAGTTTTCAAATCCAAAAATTAAATCTGGAAAAGGACTTCCTAAAACTACATTATCTTCAGTTGAAATAATTTTATCTCCATTACGATCTTCAAATCTTGACCCTCCAACTACTTGAGCTGTTAATCCAGATGCATCAATTTCTGCTTGATTTTTCCATGTTCCTAAGTAGTTAACTCCAGTATATACTGGAACTGATTCTCCTACAATTAAACGAGTATTACCAGATCCAATAATTGGATCTACAACAACATCAATAAAGTCTACACCTCCAAGATCTAAAATTTCATTTTTATTTGAAGACAATGTTACAGTAGAATTCCAATTAAAATTATCTGTTCTAACATTTTTAGTATTCACTAAAAGTTCCCAACCTTTATTTTGAAGAGACCCTACATTTTGCAATTGACTTGAAAAACCAGTCTGTCTTGGTATAGTAACATCTAATAATAAATCATCAGTTTTCTTATAGTAATAGTTAAATTCTGTAAAAATTCTACCTTCAAATAAAGATGCTTCTAATGCAATGTCAAATGAGTTTGTAGTTTCCCATTTTAAATTTGGATTTGAAGGTCTACCTAATGTTACACCAGGAACCTCTACACCATTAAGGGTAGTATTTGCTTCTGTTAAAAGACCAAATGTTCTATAAGGTCCTATTGCTTGATTTCCTGATCTACCCCAACTCGCTCGTAACTTTAAATCTTTAACAACATCTTGGTTTTCCATAAATTCTTCTTCAGAAATCTTCCAAGCTGCTGCTACAGAAGGGTAAAATTCATATTTGTTCCCTGGAGAAAAACGGGAACTACCATCAGTTCTTCCTACTAAAGTAAACAAGTACTTGTCTTTGTAAGTGTAGTTTAATCTTCCAAAAAATGAAGCAATTTGAAAACCAGAGAATGAACTACTTACCACAGATCTTGTAGGGTTAGAGAAACCTAGGTTATTAAACCCTGTAACGTCACTAGTTATCCCAGCAGCTTCTGCTAGTACAATTTCTGTAGAGGCCTTTTGAAAAGAAGCTCCCACAAGCGCTGTAATACTATGATCATCATTTATTTCTGTATTATACTGAATTGTATTTTCATTATTCCAACCAGTGGTGGCCACAGACCTTACACTAGCAGAACCTCCATCAGGCACATTATCTGCAAGAAAACCTGGTAGTTGACTAGATGTAAATCTATTTTGCTTAGTATTGTTAAATTCTGGACTAAATGTTGAACGAATTATCCAGTTTTCTGCTGGTTTATACTCTAAGAAAGCAGTTGCTAATAAGTTATTCGTAAAAGTTTCATTAGTATTTAATGCTATGGCTGCTAAAGGATTACCAAAAGGAGCCCCTACAACCTCATCACGTCCATTAAATGACCCATCAGCATTATAAGCTGGTTGCGTTCTAAGAATACCAAATGCTGCTTGACTGTAGCTAGCCAAAGCATTATCTTGTTCTAATCTAGAATAGTTTATTCTAAATCCAGCTTTTACTTTATCAGATATTTTAATATCTAAATTTGATCTAAAAATATATTTTTCTAAACCAGAGCTCTTTACAATACCTTCTTGATTAAAATAATTAAAAGAGTTGTAATAATTAACATTTTCTGATGCTCCAGAAACAGAAATATCAGCATTATAAATTAATGCAGGTCCTAATACTAAATCAACCCAATCATTATCAGGATAGGTAGAAGGATCGTTAGGAAATGGAATTGCAGCAGATCTAAAAGCAGCACTTTCATTTGTAAACGCAATTTGTTCTGCTTGACTTAATCTGTCTGGTAATTCAGGTAAAAATTGAATACTGTTGTATAAGTTTAAGGTAATTTGGGGTTTTCCACTACCAGTACTTTTCCCACTTTTTGTAGTTACTAATACAACACCGTTTGCCCCTCTAGAACCATAAATTGCAATAGAAGATGCATCTTTTAAAACCTCAATAGATTTAATATCATTGCTGTTAATATTATTCAAGTTAAAGTTGGTTCCAACCACAATACCGTCTATGACCCATAAAGGTTCATTGCTACCAGTAATAGAATTACCTCCACGAACCCTAATAACTGTACCTGCACCTGGAGCACCACTTACTTGTGTTACTTGCACCCCAGAAGCTCTACCTTGAAGCGCTTGATCTACACGCGCAACAGGTGTTTGAGTTATACTTTCTGCTTTAATAGTAGAAACTGATCCTGTTAAATCTGATTTTCGTTGAGTACCATACCCTATAACAACAATTTCATCCAATTGATTATCAGGCTCTAAACTAATATTTATTATTTTTTGATTACCTACAAGAACTTCTTTAGCAGCATAACCTACATAAGAAAAAACTAGTGTTGCTCCTGAGCTTACATTAATTGAATATTTTCCGTCAAAATCTGTAGTTGAACCCTTTGATGTTCCTTTAACCGAAACAGAAGCACCAGGTAGTGGAACTCCTTCTGCTGAAACTGTTCCTGTAATTGTTTGCGCATTTACCATAGCTATTGAAAAGAAACTTACAATAGCGATAAAAAATACACCCTTTAAATTAGGTGGTATTTTTAGTTTAATTTTTAAATCCATAATTTATAATATATTTTATTAAATTTACTGCAAATTATTTATTAAAATACTACATACTATCCTGTACAATTATGTTTTTTTTAAGAAATCAAAAATAAACCACTATGGATTTGAAATCCATAGTTTTAAACAAAAGAATGAAATTCTTTCATAACATTACTCTAATATCTAGTTGCCTTTTTCTGAATTGGGCTTATCCTTATGATGTTCAAGATATTCCTGAACCATTTCATCAGTTATCTTACCAGTACTCCAAGCTCCATAACCAACAGCTCAAAAATGCCTACCCCAATACTGCTTATTTAAATTGGGAAATTCCTGCTGTAACATTATTGATGAGCGACCTTTCAGCTTCTTTACCAAAACACTTATACTCAAAGATGGAGGAAACTCAACATGCATATGGACATGATCCTTGCTTACAACTCCTTTTAATATATGAACATTTTCAGAATTACATATTTGGATTAGTAAATCGCGACATCGATTTTGAACATCGCCTCGCAAAACAGCATATCGGTATTTTGTTGACCATACAATATGGCAACTCAAATTGATTATCGAATGTGAATTCCTACGATAGTTTGGCATTCTACAAAACTAAAACATTTATAGAAACTAAAGTAACTGCAATAAAATTGCAGGGTTTTAACCTTTAACTTGATAATAAAGAAATTAAACATATTAGTTGTTGAAGATGACAATATCAGTTCATTGATTCTGTTAAAAATATTAGAAGGCAGTGCTAAAACAATACAAACAGTCAAAAATGGATTAGAAGCTGTTGAAGTTTGCAAGAATAACTCAAATTTCGATCTCATATTAATGGATATTAAACTACCTGGCCTCAATGGTATAAAAGTGATAAAAAGAATAAGACAATTTAATACAGAGGTAAAAATAATAATACAAACAGCACATGCCTTTGGAAGCTATAAAGAAAAAGCATTTAAAGCCGGTTGTGATGATTATATTTCTAAACCGATAAAGAAAGAGTTGCTATTTGAAAAAATACAGCAGTGTTTTAGGTAAAAATTATTTACTATCGAGGATACGTATAAAACACCCATACTTGTAGCTCACTCAAAATACATAAGAGTTTAATAAGAAATCTGAAAATACTCACAAAATTAAAGGTTAGCAAAAATTTCTAAAAAAACGAAAATCCTAAGCCAAAAGAAACGCTATCTAATCGATTATTTTCAAAACCTGCAATCCCTTTTCTATGAAAATCGATTCTAACAATGGTATTCCATCGTTTTTCTCCTGCAATTTGAAAACCTAAACCTAAACCATAATAATTACCATCTGGATAACCTGAAGAAGGTGTCCACATTTTTCCATATCTAACTTCTGTAAAAAAAGCATCATCATCTTTTTCTACAATATTAAACCTTAAACCACCATAAGTAGGAAAAGCATCTACAGCATAATTAAAATGAAAATCATAGCCAGCATTAAAACTTATGGCAACTCTTTTTTTAAACTCGTACCCAAAGCCTATTCTAAAAAAAAGTGCAGCTGGTTCTAAGAGTCCTTCTCCATCATCTGTATCAAAAAGAGTATAGTTTTCGTTAATTCCCAGAGTAAAATTAAAATCTCCTGTAATAAAAGGTTTTCCTAATTTTTCTTGAGAAACAAAATTTTGTAAAGTGCAAAAAAGAATAATAGTAATAGTAATATTTTTCATGAGTTCATATTTTTAATGCAATTAACCAAAAACTATTCCATTTATTTAAAATAATTGTAATTTCGCATCAAAGTTATGAGCATTATTTCTAAAGACATACAAAAAGCTGTTCAATTATTAACTAACGAGCAGTTGGTAGCAATACCCACAGAAACTGTGTATGGTTTAGCAGGAAATATTTTTAGCGAAAAAGCCATCAATAGCATTTTTTCAACTAAAAAAAGGCCTTTTTTTAATCCGTTAATTGTACATATTCCTTCTGTAGAATTTTTAGAAAATGTGGTTACACACATTCCTAAAAAAGCAAAATTATTAGCAGATGCTTTTTGGCCTGGTTCTATGACTTTGGTTTTAAAGAAGAACCGTAAAATACCTGATTTAATTACAGCTGGCAAAGATACTGTTGCTGTTCGTGTACCAAATCATCCTGTAACTTTATCACTTTTACGACAGTTATCTTTTCCTTTAGCTGCACCAAGTGCAAATCCTTTTGGTAGTATTAGCCCTACAAAACCAAGTCATGTAGAAAATTATTTTAAAAATGACATTCAAATGGTTTTAGATGGCGGTGCCTGTAAAAACGGAATTGAATCTACCATTATTGGTTTCGAAAATGAGGAACCTATTATTTATAGGTTAGGTGCTTTACCTCTAGAAGATATAGAAGCAGTAGTTGGCAAAATAGCTATCAAAAATAAAAAGGAACAAAACCCTGAAGCTCCTGGAATGTTAGCCAGACATTATGCTCCAAAAACCAAAACTTTTTTGGTAAATGATGTTTTGAGTGAACTTAAAAAACATCCGAATAAAAAAATTGGTGTATTGGTTTTTAAAGATTCTATTAACAATGATAGTGTAACCGAAATTATTTTATCTGAAAAAGGCGTTATGCAAGAAGCAGCCTCTAATTTGTATAATTCTTTACACTTATTAGACACCTATCATTTAGATGTAATAATAGCAGAACGTTTTCCAGAAAATGGCTTAGGAACTTCTATAAACGATCGTTTGCAACGTGCTACTTTTGCTTAAAATTATCTTACAAATCTGTAGGTAGCTTTTATTAAAAAGGTATCTTGTGCTGGTGCATCAAAAACTTGTCTACTAATACTTTCTGTTAAAGAATCGTTTACGTTTTGTAAGCCAGAAGAGCCTCTTGCCCAAACTAAAAACAATTCAGAACCTGGTATATATTCCCATCTTACAACTAAATTAGTTTGTAATTGTGTAAATGAAAAATCTAGCATCTTCATTAATTTTACCATCTATTATTGGTTGTTTAACCAATCTTTTAGTGGTATAAATCCTTTTTGGAATTTTAGATAAAGTTTCCTCTTGTACATAAACAGAAAAAACGATGAATAGGGTATAAAAAGTTAGTAAAGTAAAAGTTTTCATTGATTTTTTTTGGGTTGTTTTAATCGTTGAAAAAAGAGATTATAGGCATCTGTATATAGAAGTGCAAAATTAACTTTCTATTCTCTTAACAATATGTTAATTATTTACCAAAAAAGAAAAGCTAGTATTTTTATAAAAATATTTCTAAAAGTCTATTTGTCAATAAAATAAATAATAGTACATTTGCACTCCTTTTTTAAGGAAAATGAAATTATTAATTGAACAAAAACTAATAGTGTAATTATGAACACATTAAGTTACAAAACAGTATCAGCTAACAGCGCTACCGTAAACAAGGAGTGGGTTTTAGTTGATGCGGACGGGCAAACGTTGGGTCGTCTAGCTTCTAAAATAGCAAAGCTAATTAGAGGTAAATACAAGCCAAATTATACTCCTCACGTAGATTGTGGAGACAACGTGGTTATTATCAACGCAGAAAAAATTGTTTTAACTGGTAACAAATGGAGAGACAAATCTTACATTCGTCACACAGGGTATCCAGGAGGGCAAAGATCGTTAACTGCAACAGAAATGTTTGAGAAAGATCCTACAAGATTAATCGAAAAAGCAGTAAAAGGAATGTTACCAAAAAACACTTTAGGTAGCGCTTTATTTAGAAACTTGTATGTATATGCAGGTACAGAGCACAAACAAGCAGGTCAAGAACCTAAAGCTATTAACCTTAACGATTATAAATAATGGATACAGTACACAAAATCGGTAGAAGAAAAACAGCAGTAGCTCGTATTTATCTTTCGGAAGGTAAAGGAAACATTACTGTTAATAAGAAAGATTTTAAAGATTATTTTCCAACAGGAACTTTACAATACAAAGTACAACAACCATTAATGTTAACAGAAAACTTAACATCTTATGATGTAAAAGTAAATGTTTTTGGCGGTGGTGTAACTGGTCAAGCAGAAGCAATTCGTTTGGCAATTACAAGAGCTTTAGTTTCTATTAACGAAGAGCACAGAGCAGTATTAAAACCAGAAGGCTTATTAACTCGTGATCCAAGAATGGTAGAACGTAAAAAATTCGGTCAGAAAAAAGCACGTAAAAAATTCCAATTCTCGAAACGTTAATATATACACTGAACTTGTTTCAGTATACATTACAATTGAGAACTGTTATTATTACAATACATTAATATTAAACAGTTTAGTATCTAAATATACAAGACCTTAACAAAAAGCTACTTGTATATTGATTTCGAAAACAGAAAGTAAACACATTTAAAAATGGCAAACGTAAACATTCAAGATTTATTAGACAATGGTGTACACTTTGGTCACTTAACAAGAAAGTGGAATCCAAATATGGCACCTTACATTTATACAGAACGTAATGGTGTACACATCATCGATTTGTATAAAACTGCAGCTAAAATAGAAGAAACATCAGAAGCATTAAAGAAAATTGCTAATTCTGGTAGAAAAATTTTATTTGTAGCTACAAAAAAGCAAGCTAAAGACATTGTTGCAGACAAAGCAAAAGCAGTAAACATGCCTTACATTACAGAAAGATGGCCTGGTGGAATGCTAACTAACTTTGTTACTATTAGAAAAGCTGTGAAAAAAATGGCTTCTATTGATAGAATGAAAACAGATGGTTCTTTTGACGCTTTGTCTAAAAGAGAAAAATTACAAATTAACAGACAAAGAGAAAAATTAGAAAAGAATTTAGGTTCTATTTCTGATATGACTCGTTTACCTGGTGCATTATTTGTAATAGATATTAAAAAAGAGCACATTGCTGTAGCAGAAGCTCAAAAATTAAATATCCCAATTTTTGCAATGGTAGATACAAACTCTGATCCAAGACAAGTAGACTACGTAATTCCAGCAAACGATGACGCGTCTAAATCGATAGACAAAGTATTAGGTTTTGTTACAGAAGCAATTGCAGAAGGTTTATCTGATAGAAAAGCAGACAAAGAAAAAGTAAAAGAAGCTAAAGAAGCTCCAAAAAAGGAAGCTGCTAAAGCAGAAGTTACTGAAACTGCAACAGAAGAAAAAAAATAATTAATATCAATTTAGAAACAATCGTTTCATAAAAAAAGGAAGTGACATGGTAAAAGTAAGTGCTGCTGACGTTAAAAAATTAAGAGAAGCAACTGGAGCTGGTATGATGGACTGTAAAAAGGCATTAGTAGAAGCAGAAGGTAATTTTGACGAAGCAATAAATATTTTACGTAAAAAAGGTCAAAAAATTGCTGCAAAAAGAGCTGATAGAGAATCTACAGAAGGTGTTGCAGTAACTAAAATTAACGACGATAAAACAGAAGGTGTAGCAATTGTATTAGCTTGTGAAACTGATTTTGTTGGTAAAAACGAAAAATTTGTAGCATTAGCTGGCGAATTTGCAGACATTGCCTTAAACTATGATAGCAAAGAAGATTTCTTAGCTGCAGATTTTAATGGAATGACAGTTGCCGATAAATTAGTGGAACAAACTGGTGTTATTGGAGAAAAGTTAGACATCACTGCTTTTGAAAAAGTAAAAGCTGCTTATGTTGGTGCTTACACACACATTGGTAAAATTGCTGCTTTAGTAGGATTATCTGCAGTGGTAGATAATGCTGAAACTTTAGCAAAAGACGTTGCAATGCAAGTTGCATCTATGGGAGCTACAACTCTATCTTACAAAGATTTTGATCCTGCTTATGTTGCTGCAGAAACCGAAGCAAGAATTGCTGTGATTGAAAAAGATAATATTGAGTTAGGTAGATTGGGTAAAACATTAAAAAATGTTCCTCAATACATCTCTATGTCTCAAATTACTGATGAAGTTTTAACAAAAGCAGAAGCAGATGCAAAAGCAGAATTAGCTGCAGAAGGCAAACCGGAAAAAATCTGGGATAGAATTTTACCAGGTAAAATGGAAAGATTTATTTCTGATAATACAACTTTAGATATGGAGCAGTGTCTTTTAGACCAAACTTTTATTAAAGATGAAAAGAAAAATGTTGCTGAATATGTAAAAACATATGGTGATGTTGAAGTATCTTCTTTTAAAAGAGTAACTTTAGGATAAGACAAAACTGTTACTCCTGTAAAAACAGGAATCTATAAATTTTAAACCTTGCATTCTATTTTAGAAATGCAAGGTTTTTTATTTTTTAACAAAAAAGAAAATCAAAAAAAAAACGTAATTTTGCGCAACATTTAAAATAAACTATGCAATACAAAAGAATTCTTTTAAAACTTAGTGGAGAAGCTTTAATGGGAGAAAGACAATATGGAATAGACCCTAAAAGACTCTCAGAATATGCAAAAGAAATAAAACAAGTAGTAGCAAAAGGAGTTGAAGTAGCCATAGTTATTGGTGGTGGAAACATTTTTAGAGGTGTGGCTGGTGCTGCAAATGGTATGGATCGTGTACAAGGAGATCACATGGGTATGTTAGCAACCTGTATAAATGGTTTGGCACTTCAAAGTGCTCTAGAAGAAGAAGGGGTTTATACACGTTTACAAACCGCACTAGAAATTAAAGAAGTAGCAGAACCTTATATAAAAAGAAAAGCAATACGTCATTTAGAAAAAGGACGTGTAGTAATTTTTGGTGCAGGCACAGGAAACCCATACTTTACCACAGACACAGCAGCCGTTTTAAGAGCTATTGAAATTGATGCAGATGCCATTTTAAAAGGAACACGTGTTGATGGAATTTATAATACAGATCCTGAAAAAGATAAAAATGCTATAAAATTTGAAACAATTACCTTTAAAGATGTAATTACAAAAGGTTTAAAAGTAATGGATATGACTGCATTTACTTTGAGTGAAGAAAATAAATTACCTATTATTGTATTTGATATGAATACTAACGGAAATTTACTAAAATTAGTTTCAGGAGAAAAAATTGGTACTGTTGTTGATAATCAATAATTAAAAACTAAAACTTACAAGAAGATGAACGAAGAAATAGAATTTATATTAGACACGGCTAAAGAGGCAATGAACAAAGCAATTGCCCATTTAGAAAAAGAGTTGGTTTCTATTAGAGCAGGTAGAGCAACACCTGCAATGCTAAGTACAGTTATGGTAGATTACTATGGGGCTCAAACCCCATTAGGACAAGTTGCCAATGTAAATACACCAGATGCAAGAACACTAAGCATACAACCTTGGGAAAAAAGCATGTTGCAAGAAATTGAAAAAGCAATACAGATAGCAAACTTAGGTTTTAACCCAATGAACAATGGTGATATTATTATGATTAATGTACCACCGTTAACAGAAGAAAGAAGAAAAGGGTTAGCTAAACAAGCCAAAGCAGAAGCAGAAGACGCAAAAGTAGGTGTTAGAAATGCTAGAAAAGAAGCTAATAACGAAATTAAAAAAGTAGACATCTCTGACGATATGAAAAAAATTGCAGAAGATGACATACAAAAATTAACAGATAGTTTTGTAAAACAAATAGATGAAAAACTAGCTATAAAAGAAGAAGAAATAATGACAGTTTAAAACTGAAAAATAAAAAAAGGGCGTTTTTAAAACGCCCTTTTTTTTATTTTAAGAACTATGTAATTTGGTTACCTTTGTATAAAATTTTCTCTATGAATTTCTGGACAAAAGCTGCTGGTATTATATTGCGAAACCGTTATTTGGTACTACTTTTTATTGCAATAATAACTAGCTTACTTGCTTCGCAAATGAAATATATGAAATTTTCATATACAGAAGCCAACCTCTTACCAGAAGACCACGAAGCAAATATAGACTACAACAAATTTTTAGACATCTTTGGTGAAGAAGGAAATCTTGTAATACTCGGTATTAAAGATTCAACTGTTTTTACACCACAAAAATTTAATGCTTGGAATAAATTAACAGAACAATTTGATGATAGAGATGAAATAGATTTTACCATTTCAATATCAGATGTACAAAAATTAAAAGCAGATAGAAAAAAAAGAACGTTTATTTTAGAACCACTTTACGAGAAAGAACCAACAACATCAGCAGAAGTAAATGCTATAAAAAAACAGCTTTTTGAAAAACTTCCTTTTTACGATAACCTACTTTATAACAAAGAAACAGGAACCTTACAGACAGCTATTTATATAAAAAAAGAAATTATAAATACACCAAAACGTAGAGATTTTATATTTGATGTATTAATTCCAAGAATAGAAAAGTTTGAAAAAGAAAACAATGTAAACGTTCGTGTTTCTGGTATGCCTTACATACGAACGCTAAACGCACAAAACATACAAGATGAAATTGTACTATTTGTAGGAGGTGCATTATTAATTACAGCCGTAATTTTCTTTTTCTTTTTCCGTTCATACAGAGCTACCTTTATTACACTTTTAGTGGTAATTATTGGGGTTGTTTGGGCATTTGGTTTTATTGGTTTATTTAGGTATGAAATTACTGTTTTATCTGCTTTAATACCTCCTTTAATTATTGTAATTGGGGTGCCAAATGCTGTATTTCTCATTAATAAATATCAACAAGAAATAAAAAAACACGGTAACCAAGCTAAATCTTTACAAAGGGTAATTGCCAAAATTGGGAATGCTACTTTAATGACCAATATTACTACAGCCTCTGGTTTTGCAACTTTTGTTTTTGTAAAAAGTAATTTATTACGAGAATTTGGAATTTTAGCCTCTGTAAACATTATCAGTATTTTTATTCTGGCACTATTAATAATTCCTATTATTTATAGTTTTATGCCTCTTCCAAAGAAGAAACATTTAAATCACTTAGAAAAAAGGTGGATAGAAAATGTGGTAGATTGGATGGAAAAAACGGTAAAAAATAAAAGAATTACCATTTATTTTGCCACTGTAACCGTAATTATTTTAGGTATTATTGGGGTCTATATGATTAGAGTTTCTGGTAGTTTAATAGAAGACATGCCTAAAAGTCTTCCTTTTTATAAAGACATAAAATTCTTTGAAAAAGAGTTTGGTGGTATTATGCCTTTAGAAATTTTAATTGATACTAAAAAGGAAAAAGGTGTCATGAAACTTTCCACTTTAAAAAAGATGGAAAAATTAAATGAAGCTATTGAAACTTTTCCAGAATTATCGAAACCAATTTCTGTAACCAATATCGTAAAATACTCTAAACAAGCCTATTATAAAGGAAATCCAAAATATTATCAACTACCAACCAATCAAGAGCAAAGCTACATTTTTTCGTATACCAAAAACTCTAATAGCGATGCCAGTATGTTAAAAACATTTGTAGATTCTACTGGTAGATATGCCAGAATTACTACGTTTATGAAAGATATTGGTACAGACAAAATGCAGATAATTCAAGAACGATTAAAAGCTGTTATAACCAAAGAATTTCCTGCTGATAGATATGAAGTTTCTTTAACAGGTAAAGCTTTGGTTTTTATAAAAGGTACTAATTATTTAATTAAAAATTTAGTAATTTCATTGTCATTGGCTATTTTGTTAATCGCCATTTTTATGGCGTGGATGTTTAGGTCGCCACAAATGATTTTTATATCCTTAATCCCAAACATGCTTCCTTTACTAATTACAGCTGGTTTAATGGGCTTTTTAAGCATCCCTATAAAACCATCTACCATTTTAGTTTTTAGCATTGCATTTGGTATTTCTGTAGATGATACCATTCACTTTTTAGCAAAATATAGACAAGAATTAATGGCAAATAATTGGAATATAAAGCCATCTGTTTACGCCGCTTTAAGAGAAACTGGTGTAAGTATGTTTTATACTTCTATCGTGTTATTTTTCGGATTTTTAGTATTTACACTCTCTAGTTTTGGTGGCACTATTGCTTTAGGTGGTTTGGTTTCTGTAACCCTTTTATTAGCCATGGTTTCTAACTTATTATTGCTACCATCTCTTCTATTGACTTTCGAAAAGAAAATAGCTAATAAAAAAGTATTTAAAGAACCTAAAATGAAGATTTTTCCTCCAAATGAGGATAAAACAATTTAATTTTTAAGAGGATATAGCATTTTGTTAGATTGTTTAATCCCTAACAATAAAGTATCTTTACTCTTTTAACAAAAGCCTATTTTAAAATATAATATTTACACTAATGATGATGAAAAGCAACGTTGATGAAATCTTAAAATCAGGAACAATTTTACAAGAAGTAGCCTTAAAAGGTTGGGTTAGAACTTTTAGAAGCAATCGTTTTATTGCTTTAAATGACGGTTCTACCATTAAAAATATACAATGTGTTATCGATTTTGAAAACACACCAGAAGAAACTTTAAAAAGAATTACAACAGGAGCTGCAATTTCTATAAAAGGAACTTTAGCAGAAAGCCAAGGAAAAGGACAATCTGTAGAAATTCAAGTTTCAGAAATAGCAATTTTAGGAGATTCTAATCCAGATGAATACCCTATACAACCCAAAAAACATAGTTTTGAATTTTTAAGAGAGAACGCACATTTACGTGTTAGAACCAATACGTTTAGTGCTGTTATGAGAGTCCGTTCCAAACTATCTTTTGCGGTGCATAAGTATTTTCAAGATAATGGATTTAATTATGTAAACACACCTATTGTTACTGGTTCAGATGCAGAAGGAGCAGGAGAAATGTTTAGAGTAACTTCTTTTGAAGACAACAAAGCACCTGTTACAGAAGATGGAAAAATTGATTATGCTAAAGATTTTTTTGGTAAAGAAACCAACTTAACAGTTTCTGGTCAATTAGAAGCAGAAACTTATGCAATGGCTTTGGGTAAAGTATACACATTTGGCCCAACTTTTAGAGCAGAAAACTCAAATACCACAAGACATTTAGCAGAATTTTGGATGATAGAACCAGAAGTTGCTTTTATGGATTTAGATGGTAATATGGATTTGGCAGAAGATTTTATTAAAGAAGTTTTAAGCTATGTGTTAGAAAACTGTAAAGACGATTTAGAATTTTTAGACCAACGATTTAATCAAGAAGAAAAAACAAAACCACAAGCGCAAAGAAGTGAAATGAGCTTGTTAGAAAAGCTAAAATTTGTAACAGAAAATAACTTTAAACGTGTTTCTTACACAGAAGCTTTTGATATTTTAAGAAACTCTAAACCTAATAAAAAGAAAAAATTTCAGTTTCCTGTAAACGAATGGGGTGTAGATTTACAATCTGAACACGAACGTTATTTGGTAGAAAAACACTTTAAATGTCCAGTAATTTTATTTGATTACCCAGCAAATATCAAAGCATTTTACATGCGTTTAAATGATGATGGTAAAACAGTTAGAGCTATGGATGTTTTGTTTCCTGGCATTGGAGAAATGGTTGGTGGTGCACAACGTGAAGAACGTTATGATGTATTATTAGAAAAAATGAAAACCATGAATATTGACGAAAAAGAACTTTGGTGGTATTTAGACTTACGTAAGTTTGGTACAGCGGTTCATTCTGGCTTTGGTTTAGGTTTTGAAAGGTTAGTGCAGTTTACTACAGGAATGGGCAACATTAGAGATGTGATTCCTTTCCCAAGAACACCTCAAAATGCAGAATTTTAAAAAATAGTTGAATTTTTATTCAATCGTCATTCCCCTAAAAGAATGACGATTTTATTTTAACCTATTTGTTATATTTGTATATATGCTAAAACAAAGCTTACAATACAAGTTACTTCAAAAATTATCTCCACAACAAATACAGTTGATGAAGCTAATTCAATTGCCTACACAAGCTTTCGAAGAGCGTTTAAAACAAGAGATAGAAGAAAACCCGGCTTTAGATATTGGTAAAGATCAAAGCGATTCTTTTGACGAAGATTTATCAAATGAATTTGATGAAACTGGAACAGAAAAAATTGAGGCTGAAGACATTAATATAGATGAGTATTTAAGTGATGATGAAATACCTAACTACAAAACACAAGCCAATAATTATTCTGCTGATGATGAAGAAAAAAACATACCCTATGCAGCTGGTACTAGTTTTCATCAATCTTTAAAAAACCAATTAAATACCTTTCGTTTAAATGAAGAAGAATTTGCTATTGCAGAGTTTTTAGTAGGCAGTATAGATGATAGTGGCTACATTAGAAGAGAAATTATAGACCTTGTAGACGATTTGGCTTTTACTGCAAATGTGTTTACAACGGAAGAAAAAGTAATCTCGGTTTTAAAAAAAGCTGTACACAATTTAGACCCTTTAGGGGTTGGTGCTAGAGATTTAAAAGAGTGTTTAACTATACAATTAAAAGCAAAAGATAAAACTAAAATTAGAAGTTTAGCGATAGATATTTTAGAAACTGCTTTTGATCATTTTGTAAAAAAACATTACAATAAATTACAAGAAAAATTTCATATATCTAAAGAGGAATTAAAAGAGGTAAATGTAGAAATTTCTAAATTAAATCCAAAACCTGGTAGTTCTTACGCTGGAAATAATAAAATAGCAGAACAAATTGTACCCGATTTTTCTGTTAAAATTATAGATGGCGAATTAGATTTAACCTTGAACTCTAGAAACGCACCAGAATTGCATGTTTCTAGTGAATATAACAACATGTTAAAGGGGTATAAAGAATCTAATATAAAAACCAAATCTCAAAAAGATGCAGTATTTTTCATCAAACAAAAATTAGATGCAGCAAAGTGGTTTATAGATGCTATAAAACAACGTCAGCAAACCCTTTTAGTAACTATGAACACAATTATGCACTACCAGTATGATTATTTTTTAACAGGTGATGAGCGCAAGTTAAAACCAATGATTTTAAAAGATATTGCAGATAAGATTAATATGGATATTTCTACAGTTTCTAGAGTAGCCAATAGTAAATATGTAGCTACACCATATGGAACAAAGTTAATTAAAGAGTTCTTTTCTGAATCTATGAAAAATGATCAAGGTGAAGATGTATCTACTAGAGAAATTAAAAAAATATTAGAAACTGTAATCGCAGAAGAAAATAAAAAGAAACCTTTAACAGACGAAAAACTAGCGGGTATTTTAAAAGAAAAAGGATACCCAATTGCTAGAAGAACTGTTGCTAAATATAGAGAACAATTAGACTTGCCTGTTGCTAGGCTAAGAAAAGAAATCTAGTGGAAAAATTCTACAAAACAATATCTGTAGTTTTACACCCAATAGTCATACCAACTATTGGTGTATTTCTATACTTTTTTTTAACACCAAATAATTTAGAAAGCCAACAAAAACTAGCTATTTTAAGTTTGGTTTTTATAACTACTTATTTAATACCCTTGCTAATTCTAATTATTTTTAAAAAAATAAAACTAGTAAAAAGTTTTAAAACAAAAAGTATAAGAGAAAGAAAATTACCCATAGCAATAATGATTATATTATTCTATCTCTTAGGAAATACCATTGTTAATATTTCTCAAATAAGAGATTTAGGGATACTTTTTTACGCTTCTAGTTTTGGTTTAATTCTAATCTATTTTCTTTTTGGTTTTAATTTAAAAACAAGTATACATTTAATGTCTATTGGCATAGCTACCAGTTTCTTCTTAATTTTAGGAGAGGTTTATCCTATTAATTACGTACCAATAATTGTAATAGGTTTTTTATTTGCAGGATTATTGGGTAATGCAAGATTGTATTTAAACGCTCACACAACAACAGAAGTTTATTTAGGTTTCTTTACTGGTTTTATAGCACCAATTAGTGTTTACTTATTTCTATAGCAAATAATAAATAAGACCAAATTTTAAAATCTTGGTATTTATAGCTTCTGTGTTGATAGTTGCATCTTTAAAAATTGGTGATAAACCATAAAAAAGGTGCACATTAAACTCATCATAACCTGCAGAAAACGTTAAGCCATATTGCAAATTATTATAGGCATTTAAATTCTTATACTTAAAATTTTGTTGATTGGCATCCGTATACGAAAAAGTATTCTGTAGATTATATATAAACTTTACCCCTGTGTAAACTCTCCAAAAATTATATTTTTTTGCATTAGAAGTTCTCCATCTAAACTCTAAAGGAAATTCTAAATTGTAAGTTTTAAATATATTATTATTAATCGTATTATCGCTACTAAAGATTGTAGATGTATTTACTTCATCAACTTTTAGTTTGTGATTAAAATAATCGTAACCAAAACCAACACCAGCAGCAAAAGAAACGCTACCTTGTTTGTTTAGAATGATATCTTTAAGGAACCCAGCAGATAATGCATAAGAGAAATTACTTTTGCTTATAAGTGAAGGTTGCTCATTTAGTTGGCTATATGATATAGAAATATATAATTGATCTTCTGCGTATCTATCTCCCAATTGCAAAGTGTCTTTTTGAGCAAAAGAATTGACTACTGTGAATAGTAAACATAAAAAAGCAGCTTTGATTTTCATAATAAGTGTAACGTAGTATAAAGATACAATATTTCAAAAATATGTTATAATTAAAATTAAAAGCAAAAAAAAGGGATAATTCTAAGAATTATCCCTTTTTTAAATACTGTATATAAAATTAATTACCACCTCCTTTAGAAGCAGAATAACTAATTTTAAGTGCATTCACATCTCTTAACTTTAATCTAATATCTGTAATTGTACCTACATTAGATTCTTTATCAGCTTTAATAGAAGTTGTCATAAAAGGTATTTCAGCTTCAGAAACTTTTTCTCTAGAGTTCATAATAAAAGCAGGTACATCATCTGCAGATGCTATTTTATCATTTAATTGAATTTTATTATACCCTACACCATATTTAGAGTCTTTAGCTTTACTTACATAAATAGTAGTAACTAAGCTTTTGTGCTCTAACTTTTTAACTTCTGTTGCAGAAGGTAACCTAGGAGCTTCTAATTTTAAATCTGTTTCTCTCATGGTAGTAGTTACCATAAAGAAAAATAATAACATAAATACAATGTCTGGTAATGCCGCTGTATTTACTGCTGGCATTCCTTTTTTCTTCTTTCTAAACTTAGACATATTATTATATTTTTAAATTAATTAGCAGACGTTGGTTCAGCATCAGAAATAATTTGAGGATATGCTAATTTTATATCTTCAACTTTCTTCTTTAAAGACTCGTCAGTTCTTGCTTTCTTATATGCTTCTTCTAGCTCATCAAAAGATATGCCATAACGCTCCATTGCCAACCTATTACGTAATTCTGTATAAGCTTTTAAAAGTTCATTTTGTACTTTTAAGTAGGTACCATAATCAGTACCTCTATCACTCTGTACAGAAATAATTGCTTTGTTGGGATGATCGGAAGATGATTCACTCTTTTCTCCTTTACAATACGTACAAGGACCAGTTGCTATACCATTTTCTACTTTTCCTTCACCTCCACCATTATCTATAAAAGCTTTTGCAGCTTCTTTTAATTCTTTAATTTCCATACGAGCGTCTTCTACAAGAAGTTCGTTATTTCTATTAATATTTACTTCGAAGATGTTTTTCTCCTTAATAATTGGAGGTACATAATCTGGTGGTGGTTTTTCTGATAACTTTTTAGAAATACCAGAATCTACATTCATAGTGGTAGTTACTAAAAAGAAAATTAATAGCAAGAAAGCAATATCTGCCATAGAACCTGCATTAATTTCTGGATTCTCTCTTCTTGCCATAATTTTATGATTTTATTAATCCTTTAACTAAATCGTATACAAAAAATAGCGATGCTATTCCACCAAGTATAATACTGTATAGAATACCTGTACCAACCCATTTATTAGTTGTAGATCCTTCTTCTCCTCCTTCTAATACAACACCTTGTGTATCTAAAACTGCTTGAGTATCAGACATCACGTAAGCTATTATTAAAACAACAGCTAAAACACCAATGCCAAGTAAAGTTTTTTTAAGGTTTTGCGGATTTCTTATCAAACTCCATAGAGATAGTAATACTGCTATTACTACTGCTGCATAGAACAAGAAAGTAGAGAAATAAATTATTGGACTAATTACTTTATTTTGCAAGTCACCATCTTCTTTTAAAAGATCAGCATCCTCCATAAATATTCTTATGAAAAGAAATGCTCCTATAATGGCGATGACTGCAATTAAAATATTTAAAATTTTATTGCTTTTCATCTTGTCTTATTATTTTTTATATTTTACTAATAAATCTATTAATTGAATTGAAGCATCCTCCATATTGTTTACAATGCTATCGATTTTAGAAACGATATAGTTGTAAAAAATCTGTAAAATAATTGCAACAATTAAACCAAATACTGTAGTTAATAATGCGATTTTAATACCACCTGCTACTACTGCTGGAGAAATATCATTTGCAACCGCAATTCTATCAAAGGCATCAATCATACCAATTACAGTTCCCATGAAACCTAACATTGGTGCTAATGCAATAAATAATGATAACCAAGATACGTTTTTCTCTAAAAGACCCATTTGTACTCCTCCATAAGAAACTACTGCTTTTTCAGCTGCATCTACACCTTCATCTACTCTATCTAAACCTTGATAAAAAATAGATGCTACAGGCCCTTTAGAATTTCTACAGATTTCTTTTGCAGCTTCTACACCACCAGAACTTAAAGCATCATCTACGTTTGCTACTAATTTCTTAGTATTTGTAGTTGCCATGTTTAAATAAATAATTCTTTCTATTGCTATGGCTAAACCTAATATTAAGGCTACTAATACAATTCCCATAAATTGTGGGTCACCCTCAATAAAACGAAGTTTTAACTCTTGGTGGAAAGTTCTTGATTCTTCAGTTGCTTCTTGTGCGAAAGTTGATTGAATAGCTCCAAAAAACATTAATCCTGTTACAGATAGGACATTTACTACTTTTTTCATCTTTGTTATAATTAATTTTTAATAGTTAACGGGTTAAATATATAAATTTTCATTTCAAATTAAATAAAAATATATCAATTTAATTTTAATTTTTTTTCTTTGAAATGGAGTGGCAAGTAACAAAAAAAATGTTGTCCCTCAAAAAAATTTAATCTATTTTATGTAAAAATAATGTTTTTTTTTCTAGATGTATAATTTTAATAAAAACTATTTTTTAGTAATTTCTCCTCTTAATGATTTTTGAAAGTGGTATTTAAACATTTCTAAAGATAAATCTTCATTTAACAAGTACATTAATTTTGCAACCGCAGATTCTGTTGTTATATCTAAACCACTAATTACACCTATTTTTTTTAATTTTACACTAGTATCATAATGACCTAAAATTACACTGCCTCCAGAACATTGGGTTACGTTTACAACTTTAATTTCTTTTGCTATGGCTTTTTTAAGTAAGTCGATAAACCAGGTTTCATTAGGTGCATTACCAGAACCATAACTCTCTAAAATAACCCCTTTTAAATTTTGTATGCTTAAAATTGCCTCTACAGTTGCTTTTGTAATTCCAGGAAATAATTTTAAAATTACCACATCTGATATCAAATTTTTTCTAACAATTAGAGGTTTGTCTTTTTCTGTTGGTTTGAATAATAACGCTTCATTAAACTTTAAATGCACCCCGCTTTCTGCTAGTGCAGGGTAATTCATCGATGCAAAAGCTTCAAAGTGTTCTGCACTAATTTTTGTTGTTCTATTAGCTCTATATAATTTATACTCAAAATATAAACATACTTCTTTAATTAAAGGTTGATGTTGTTTTCTAACAGAGGCAATTGCTATAGAGGTAATTAAATTCTCTTTTGCGTCTGTTCTTATATCTCCAATGGGTAATTGAGAACCGGTAAAAATGATAGGTTTTTGTAAGTTTTCTAACATAAAACTTACCGCAGAAGATATATAAGACATGGTATCTGAACCTGTAAGGATAACAAAACCATCAAACTTTGTGTAATTAGACTCTATTATCTCTACAATATCAATATAATATTGTGTATTCATATTAGAAGAATCTATAGGTTCTTTAAAAGAAATACTCTTTATATTACAGTTTAATTGCTGTAATTCTGGTATATTTTGTACAATCTCACTAAAATCAAAAGCTTTTAAAGCATTTGTTTTATAGTCTTTAACCATACCAATGGTACCTCCTGTATATATGATGAGTATGTTGGGCTTGTTTGTCATTTTGTCATTAAATTCTAAATATTCTATTAAATTTTAATGTTTCAGCAGAAAAAACATCAAAAAAAAGCATTTATAAATAAAATGGAATACTTTATGTTGTAAATTTATCAAACAAAAAACGAAATACAATTTAAAAATTTATAAATTATGATAGGTTTCTATATTTTAATTGGTGTTATCTCTTTAATGAGCATGCTGGTTAGCAATCAACTTAAAAGTAAATTTAAAAAATACTCTCAAACTCAGTTAAGAAACGGAATGTCTGGTGCAGAAATTGCTCAAAAAATGTTGGCAGACAATGGTATTTTTGATGTAAAAGTAATTTCTACTCCTGGTAAATTAACAGACCACTACAACCCAAAAGACAAAACTGTAAATTTAAGTGAAGCTGTTTACAACCAAAGAAATGCAGCAGCAGCTGCTGTGGCTGCGCACGAAGTTGGGCATGCTGTTCAACATGCAAAAGCCTATAGTTATTTAAGTATGCGTTCTCAATTAGTACCTATTGTAAGTGTTACTTCTAAATTTTCTCAATGGTTAGTAATTGGTGGATTAATTTTAGGTGCTGCTTCTGGCGCTACTAGCATTGGTTTTTATATAGCTATTGCTGGTTTGGTTTGTATGGGTTTTGCAACATTATTTAGTTTTATAACCTTGCCTGTAGAATATGACGCAAGTAACAGGGCTTTGGCTTGGTTAAAAAACAAAAACATGGTATCTAAAGAAGAATATGCTAGTTCTAAAGATGCTCTTAAATGGGCCGCAAGAACCTACTTGGTAGCTGCTTTAGGTTCTTTAGCAATGCTTTTATATTGGGGATTGCAAATTTTAAGTGGTAGAGATTAATATTTTTTAGATTAGTAAATAATAAATTTTTAGTGTACAAAATACTGCAATTTTAATTGGAGTATTTTCTCTTTTTAAAAAGGTGATACATTTTGTACCTTTACCGATATAATGATTACTAATTGGATTTAAACGTACTAAATACATCATTACAAAGTTGCTGTTACCAACCATTAACGGGTTATTTTAGAGATGGATTTTGTAAAACAACCGCAGATGATTATGGTACACACACTGTTTGTGCTATAGTTACTAAAGAGTTTTTAGAGTATTCTGCCTCCAGAGGAAATAACCTAATGACCCCAATGCCGCATTGGAATTTTCCAGGACTACAACCTGGAGACAAATGGTGTTTATGTATTTCTAGATGGTTAGAAGCAGAAAAAGCAGGCAAAGCTCCTTTTATAATTTTAGAAGCAACACACAAAAAATCTTTACAATATACTTCTTTAGAAATGCTAAAAAAATATGCTTTTAAAGAATAATTAAATGGAAAACTATTGGGATAAAATAGAATTAATAGCTCTTTTAATAGATGCTGGTTTGGTTATTTTAATTTGGATGGTGCAATTAATAGTGTATCCTAGTTTTTTATTTTTTAACAAAGACAACTTATTTTTATGGCATAAAAAATACACCCATAGCATTGCAATTATTGTTATTCCTTTAATGACAAGTCAGTTAGCATTTGCTTTTTTAGCTTTATTTTACAAATCACTATCTTTTAGTTTACCGTATTTTAGTATCGTTTTATTTTTGTGGATTTTTACTTTTTGGGGCTTTGCTCCGCTACATTTTAAAATTTCAGAAGAAAAAATAACACAAAACACTTTACAACTTCTTGTGAATAGAAATTGGCTACGTACCTTATTATGGTCTCTTTTATTCATTTTTCATCTTTTCTTTTTTTAATAAAAACTTCAGTTTTAATTCTTTTCAGTAAACCTTTTTAGGTTTTTAAGCGTCTGTACTTTGTAAGAAAAAAAAGTTTATTCGTCGGTAAAATATCCCAGTTCGTCAGATTTTAATTTTTTTCTTGTAACAAACAAGGCACTTTTACAGTGTATTATTAAAACATCAACCAAAATGAAATTTTTAACAACATTACTATTGATCTTTTTTATTAACGTTTTAACAATAAATGCACAGCATACTATTTCTGGTAAAATAATAGATACAGAAAATAATCCTTTAACTTTTGCAAATGTTGTTTTGTATAAAATTGGTAGTAAAGCAACCCCAAAAGGAACTGTTTCTACTGATACTGGTTTTTACGAAATTAAAAACCTTGCTTCAGGAAAGTATCAACTAGAAATTTCTATGTTGGGTTTCGAAACTCAAAAAGTAAAAGAGTTTGATTTAAGTAGCAATAAAACCTTCAACTTTACTTTAAAAGAAGAAAGCCAGACGCTTAATGAAGTAGTAATTAAAAGTAAAAGACCCGTAATTAAACAAACTGCAGAAAAACTAATTGTAGATTTAGAAAAATCGGAAATGATTAACACCAATCTGCAAGATGTAATGCGAAAAATACCAGGTGTTTTAGTAACTAATAATGGCATTTCAATTGCTGGTAATAGTGGTGTAAGAATCCTTATAAATGGTAAAACTACAGAATATATGGATGTTGAAACGCTTTTAAGAGATTTTCCTGCAGATAATATTTCTAAAATAGAAGTAGTAGAACAACCTGGTGCAGAATATGAAGCTTCTGGTGCAGGTGCTATCATCAACATTATATTAAAGAAAAATGTGCGTTTAGGTACACATGGCGCTGTAAACTCTTGGATTGGTGAGGACCAAGGTTTTGAGTGGGGATCTGGTTTTTCTATTGCCAGTTATAAAAACAAATTAAATTGGCAAACAAGCGTAAATTACTCGCAACCAACTTGGAGAGACGATTTATTTTTAATGAGAACAGTAGGAAGAGAAACTTACAATCAAGCTACAAGAGAACCTTACGATCCAGATAATTTTAGCATTGCTGGTAGTTTAGATTATTACATAGCAAAAAACCATTCTATAGGTATTGGAGGTAGATTAAACACCAGAAAATCTACAAGAACTTCAAAAAGCGAAACCATTATTTCTGATGTAAATACTACAAATACATTGTTTTCTGAAAACTATTTTAATAGAGATCGAGAAACTTTTAATATCAACCCATATTACGAATACAAAACAGAAAAAGATAAATTAGTTTTAGATTTTAATTATGTTGATTTTACTAATGATAACACAAATACATTATATGATGTTGCTGGAAGTACAATTTCTTTTGTAGACAGAAGATATATACAAGATGGAACTTATAATATAAAAACATATAGGGCAGATTATACAAAAACCATTTCAGACAATTTAAAAATAAGCGCAGGTTCTAGGTTTGCAGATGTAAAAACAGACAACGACTTACAAACTTTTGAAGAAAACAACTCTGGGAATTTTGACAAAGTTAACGAAGCAAGTAGTCGCTTTGTAATAGATGAGACCATATTGGCTTTTTATGGAAAAATAAATGCAAAAATGGGAAAATGGTCTTTTTCTAGTGGTTTGCGTTACGAAGATAGTAACACAGATGGAACTTCAACCTTTTTAGAGAACGGAGTTTTAAAAACTGTAGTTCAGAAAAGACCCATTAAAAAACTATTTCCAAGCGCTTCTTTAAGTAGAGAATTAACAGAGGTTTTAGGCGCAAGTATTTCTTATAGTTACAGAATACAAAGACCTTCTTACAACAGTTTAAACTCTTTTCAACAATTTTTAGACCCGTTTTCTGCAGGTGAAGGAAATCCCAATTTAACACCTTCTTACACAAATAATTATCAATTTAATTTAACCTACGAAGGACAACCTTTTTTTACAGTAGGTTATAGCAAAACAGACGATGTTATTTTTCAATTGATAAAACAAGATAATTCTACAGCACAAATACGACAGCAAGAAGTAAATGTAGAAAATAATGCTAATTGGAACTTTAGACTATTTGCACCCGTAAATTTTGTAAAAGGATTGGAAGGTTACACTGGTATTATTGTTACCAATACCGATTTTAAGTCTTCTACATATAATGTAGATTTAAATAAATGGAACTTAATTTGGTTTTTACAAGCAAGTTATCAATTGCCTTGGGATGTGAATTTTGAAGTAAGTGGAAATTATGGTACAGGTGCTTTAGAAGGACAAATTGAGGTAGATTGGTTAACAGAATTAGATTTTTCTTTTGGAAAAAAGTTTTTAGATGATAAGTTAAAAGTAAATTTAGGTTTTAATAAAATGCTTAACAGAGGTTTTGTAGGTAATATAGATTATGGTAATGGTATTGCTGCAGTAGAAAGTAATGGCTCTAGACAAAATATTCAATTAAGAATGGTGTATAGTTTTGGTTCTAAGTTTGGTAAGAAAAAATCTAAACGTAATAGGAATAGAGATGAAGAAAACAGAATTAATGACAGTAATTAATATATTTGTTTAATGAACATGAAATTTTAGAAAATGGCTAGAGGGTTAGTTTTTTTTATAAAAAACACTTATGTTTCTAAAAAAATTGAGCTAACAAACAAATTTAGCCCTGATTGAAATGGCATCCTTTTTATGCTGAACTCGTTTCTGTATAAAAAGATATAATGGAAAGCAGGAAATAGCTTCAAAAAAAACCTTCTTGATTGCTCAAAAAGGTTTTAAATTATATATTTTATCTTAATTCTAAAATCTTGATTATTTTTCTAATCATTCAATTTTAAAACCGCCATAAATGCTTCTTGTGGTATTTCTACATTACCTACTTGACGCATTCTTTTCTTACCTTTTTTCTGTTTTTCTAACAGTTTACGTTTTCTAGAAATATCTCCACCATAACATTTTGCAGTTACGTCTTTACGTAAGGCTTTGGTTGTTTCTCTAGCAATAATTTTTGCACCAATTGCTGCCTGAATTGGAATATCAAACTGCTGTCTTGGAATTAAAGTCTTTAATTTTTCTACAATTTTTTTACCAATGGTATAGGCATTATCTGTATGTAATAATGCAGAAAGTGCATCTACAGTATCTCCATTTAATAAAATATCTACACGTACTAATTTAGATTCTTTCATACCAATTGGATGATAATCGAAAGAAGCATAACCCTTAGAAACGGTTTTTAATCGGTCGTAAAAATCGAATACAATTTCTGCCAAAGGCATTTCAAAAATTAACTCTACACGTTCTGTAGTTAAGTAGGTTTGGTTTATAATTTGCCCACGTTTTTCGATACACAAACTCATAACCTGCCCAACAAAATCAGATTTTGTTACAATAGAAGCTTTTATAAAAGGCTCTTCTACTCTATTTAATTTACTTGGTTCTGGTAAATCTGATGGATTGTTTACAATTATTGCTTCGTCTGGGTTTTTATTGGTGTACGCATAATAAGACACGTTAGGTACTGTAGTAATTACAGTCATGTTAAACTCTCGCTCTAAACGTTCTTGTATAATTTCCATGTGCAACATGCCTAAGAAACCACATCTAAAACCAAAACCTAGCGCTGCAGAACTTTCTGGTTGAAACACCAAAGAAGCATCATTTAATTGTAGTTTTTCCATAGAACTACGCAATTCTTCGTAATCCTCTGTATCTACCGGATAAATACCTGCAAAAACCATTGGTTTTACATCTTCAAAACCATCTATTAAATCTGAAGTTGGCTTTTCAAAATCGGTAATAGTATCTCCTACTTTTACTTCTTTTGCTGTTTTAATACCTGTAATTAAGTAACCAACATCTCCAGTTTTTATTTCTTTTTTAACAACTTGCGTTAATTTTAAAGTACCTACTTCATCTGCATTGTACTCTTTGTTTGTAGCCATAAATTTTATTTGCTGATTCTTTTTGATAGAACCATCAATAACTCTAAAATAGGTTTCTATACCTCTGTAAGAATTGTAAACAGAATCAAAAATTAAGGCTTTTAAAGGTGCATCAGGGTTTCCCTTAGGTGCAGGAACTCTTTCTATAATTGCTTTTAAAATATTATCTACACCAAAACCTGTTTTACCACTTGCGTGAATAACTTCTTCTGGATCGCAACCTAATAAATCTACAATATCATCTGTTACTTCTTCTGGGTTTGCACTTGGTAAATCTACCTTGTTTAAAACAGGAATAATTTCTAAATCATTCTCTAAAGCCAAGTATAAGTTAGAAATGGTTTGTGCTTGTATACTTTGAGCCGCATCTACAATTAGCAAAGCGCCTTCACAAGCTGCAATAGAACGTGAAACTTCATAAGAAAAATCTACGTGACCTGGAGTGTCTATTAAATTAAGAATATATTTTTCTCCATCCAACTCATAATCCATTTGAATGGCGTGCGATTTTATGGTAATGCCACGTTCGCGCTCCAAATCCATATTATCTAATAACTGATTTTGCTTTTCTCGTTCAGTTACAGAACCTGTATAATCTAACAATCTGTCTGCCAAAGTACTTTTACCATGGTCTATATGTGCGATTATACAAAAGTTTCTAATGTTTTTCATACTTCGTTTTCTAACTACTTTCAATTCGCAAAGATATGGTATTTACCACCCTTTACAAACAAAAAAAGTACAATGGATTTCATTGTACTTTTTGGTATCTATTTTTAATAAAAACTTATAAATCTCTTTCTAGTTCTGCAATAGCAACTTTAAATTCTTCCCAATTTATGGTGTCATCACTATTTGTATCATGGCCTTTTAATAATTCATTTGCTACAAAACCAGAGATAAAACCATTTATTTCTGCTGCTCTTAGCATTTTTTTAATTTCAAATTTGTTTAATCTGGCATCTTCATCAGAATCAAAAAAACGAAAAGCTTCTTCTGGTGAATCAAATTGATTGGTAATTAAAATTCTAATTTTTCTTAAAACATCTACTTTTATGCTCATATTTATTTTTTTTTGGTTGATGGCTTAAGTTAAGTAATTAAAATTAATCTTGCCATTCTGCGATAAATAAATTTGTATCACGCCCACCACCATTGTTTCTGTTTGACGAAAAAGCCAACTTTTTGCCATCATTAGAAAATACAGGGAAAGCATCAAACGTTTCTCCATGTGTTACTCTTTCTAAATTTTTCCCATCAATATCTATCAAATATAAATTAAAAGGAAAGCCTCTTTCTGCTTCAAAATTAGAAGAAAATAATATTTTTTTTCCTGAAGGATGAAAAAACGGACTCCAATTGGCATTGCCTAAATCTGTTAATTCACGTAATTCTGAACCATCTGCATTACAGATATACAATTCCATTTCTGTAGGTTCTACCAAACCTTCTGCTAACAAATCTTTGTAAGCTTTAATTTCTTCTTTGGTTTTTGGTCTAGAAGAACGAAAGATAATTTTTGTACCATCTGGGGAGAAAAATGCACCACCATCATAACCCAACTCATCTGTAATTTGTTTTACATCTGTACCATCAATGTTCATGGTATACAATTCTAAATCTCCACTTCTGGTTGATGTAAATACAATTTTATCGCCTTTTAGAGACACTGTCGGTTCAGCATCATAGCCTTTTTCATTGGTTAATTGTTTTACAATATTCCCTTCTAAATCTGCTACAAAAATGTCAAAACTATTATATACAGGCCAAATGTATTTTCCGTTTTTTCGCAAAGGTACTTCTGGGCAATTCTCATCTACCAAATGTGTAGATGCATAAATAATATGTTTGTTGTCTGGTAAAAAATACGCACAAGTTGTACGTCCTTTTCCTGTAGAAATCATAGGTGGCATTTTGTCTTTAAAGTTCTCATCTGCATTCATTAAAAACATTTGATCGCAACTAACATTCCAGTTTTTATAATTCGATTGAAATACCAATTGTTTATCATCAAAACTCCAATATGCCTCTGCATTATCGCCCCCAAAAGTTACCTGACGTAAGCTTTTAAAGTGTGTTTCTTCTGGATAAATTAAAGGGTTTTTGTTTACAAGCTTTTCTGTAATATTGGTTTCAGTTGATTTTTTATTGTTTTTACAAGAAAGTAATAAAAAGGCGATTAGTAGTGTAGAAAGAATTCTCATTTTCTGTTTTTATTAATTAACTTTGTAAAAATAATATTTATCGTTATGAGAAACATTCTATTTCTAGTTTTTTTATCAATTTTATTTTCTTGTAAATCAACTATTAACCAAGAAGAACGCATTAAAGAAGATGTTTCTTTTTTAGCTTCTGATGCTTTAGAAGGAAGACAGACAGGAACTGAAGGAGAAAAAAAAGCAGCCCACTATATTTCTAATCGTTTTATAGAACTAGAATTACAACCTAAGGGAACAAAAAAATACTTACAACCCTTTACATTTAAGCCAAAAACAAATCCACATGATGATGTTAAATTTGATGTAAATGGAGACGGAACCATTACAGGAAATAATGTAATTGGTTTTTTAAATAACAATGCAGAAAATACGGTAATTATTGGCGCACATTATGATCATTTAGGTTTTGGTGGCGAAGGTTCTTTATACAGAGATTCTATTAAAGCAGTACACAATGGTGCAGATGATAATGCATCTGGTGTTGCTATTCTGCTAAATTTAGCTGCCAAATTAAGAAAGAAAAATACTAGTAACAATTACTTATTTATGGCTTTTTCTGGAGAAGAAATGGGACTTTTAGGTTCTAATTACTTTGTTAAAAACCCAACAATAGATACCAAAAAAGTATCCTATATGATTAATATGGATATGGTTGGTAGGTTAAAAAAAGATAGTACCTTGGCTGTATACGGTACAGGAACTTCGCCCATTTTTAAACAGGTTTTAAAATCGCACAACAATAATTTTAAATTAATTCAGCAAGAATCTGGTGTGGGCCCAAGTGATCATACTAGTTTTTATTTAGCAGACATCCCTGTGTTGCACTTTTTTACGGGTCAGCATGAAGATTACCACAAGCCTAGTGACGATTCTGAAAAACTAAATTATAAAGGAATGGAAACCATTAGCAAATACATTTTTAACGTAATTACAGATTTGGATGATAATGGAAAACTTACTTTTAGAAAAACAAAAAACGAAAGTGAAGAAACTCCGCGTTTTAAAGTTGGTTTGGGGGTAATACCAGATTATTTATTTGATGGTCAGGGTATGAGAATTGATGGCATTTCTGAAGACAAACCTGCACAAAAAGCGGGTTTACAAAAAGGTGATATTGTAATACAGTTAGGAGATAGTATAGTAACCAATATGATGAGTTACATGCGTGCTCTATCTGTTTTTGAAAAAGGAGACAAAACAAAAGCGGTAGTTAAAAGAGGTTCTGAAACTTTAGAAAAAGAAATTAACTTTTAAAAAAAATATTTTGGCAAAAATAGGCAATATCCAACTTCCAGAATTTCCATTATTATTAGCACCTATGGAAGACGTCTCTGACCCACCTTTTAGAGCTTTGTGCAAAGAAAATGGTGCAGATGTTGTGTATACAGAATTTATTTCTTCTGAAGGTTTGATTAGAGATGCTGCCAAAAGTGTGATCAAATTAGATATCTACGAAAAAGAGCGTCCTGTTGGCATTCAGATTTTTGGGGCTAATTTAGATTCGATGCTAAAAACAATTGAGATTGTTGAGAAATCGAATCCAGATATAATTGACATTAATTTTGGTTGTCCTGTAAAAAAAGTAGTTTCTAAAGGTGCTGGTGCAGGTATTTTAAAAGATATCGATTTAATGGTTTCTCTTACAGAAGCTATGGTAAAACATACCAATTTGCCAATTACCGTAAAAACACGTTTGGGCTGGGATCACGATTCTATAAGAATTGTAGAAGTTGCAGAACGTTTGCAAGATGTGGGTTGTAAAGCCATTTCAATTCATGGTAGAACACGTGCACAAATGTACAAAGGCGATGCAGATTGGAAACCTATTGCTGCTGTAAAAAACAATCCAAGAATGCACATTCCTGTTTTTGGTAATGGTGATGTTACCACACCAGAAAGAGCCATGGAAATGCGCGATAAATATGGTTTAGATGGTGCTATGATTGGTAGAGCTGCTATTGGATATCCTTGGTTTTTTAACGAAGTAAAACACTTTTTTAAAACAGGAGAACATTTAGCAAAACCAACCATTACAGAAAGAACAGCTGTTGCCAGAAGACATTTACAAATGGCTATTGATTGGAAGGGAGAACATTTAGGTGTAGTAGAAACTAGAAGACATTATACCAATTACTTTAAAGGAATTCCTCATTTTAAAGAATATAGATTAAAAATGGTAACTTCTGATGATCCAAAGGATGTTTTTAGCGCTTTTGATGAAGTAGAAGCTAAATTTGGGAATGCTACCCTACCTGAAATTGGGTAATTTATTTTTCTAAAATATTCAGTTTTCTCTAAAAGGCTGATATTTATCATTTCTTTAGGCTCGAATATTAACTACTTTTAAATGTATAATTTAAAAATCGAGAATTATGAAAGTAGCTATTCAATTTGTAAACATACCAACTAGTGAATCTTTAGAAACTTACACCCAAGGAAAATTGGAAAATTTAGAAAAAAAATACGAAGACATTATTAATGTTACTGTATTTTTTAAAAGAGAAAATTCACCTAAAAAATTAGGCAGAATTTGCGAAATGGAATTAAGTCTTGCTGGTCCTAGAATTTTTGCATCATCTAACGAAAAAAATTACGAATTAGCTGTAAAACACACCATTAGCGATTTAGAAAAACAATTGAAAAAAAGAAAAGGCGTTCTTAAGCCTTATATGTAATTATGTATAGTTGTATCAATTCTGTATTGAAATTGAATACAGAATTGGTATTACTTTTCTACAAAACTTTTAGAAATTCTACTACTAGCAATTTTAGCTGCAATATATCCTAATAAAGTAATTGTTAAAAACACGATTAAAAAGTTGGTGAATCTTAACTCTACAGGATAGGCTAAATCTGGTACAATCATAAACAAACTAAATTTTTGTTGTAATAGTACTAAAACTATCCCTAGAAATAAACCTATACACATACCAATAAAGGTTAGTAAAAAACCTTGTAAAACAAATATTTTTTTTATCTCTTTTATAGTGGTTCCTAAGTTATAGAGTGTTTTTAGGTTGTGTTTTTTATCGATTATCATCATAATAATGGCACCAATTACATTGAATAATGCTATAATGACAATAAGTGTAAATATTAAATAAGAAACAAAATTTTCGGTATTAATTACCTTGTAAAAAACTTCGTTTAACTGTGCTTTGGTTTGTACTTTGTAACTATCACCTAACTCTTTTGATAATTGTTCTGCTACCTGGTTTGCTTTGGAAATATCTTTTAATTTTACCTCTATAGCAGTAACTTGATTATTTTTAAAACGGAGTAATTTTTTAGCTTCCACTAGAGATGTAAACACAAATTTACCCTCAAAATCTTCTGTACCAGAATAAATACCTACAATTTGTACGTTTATTTTATAAAACGGATTTCTAAGGTTTATAAAACCTTTACCAGGTTTTGGAACCATTATTTTTAAAGGCTCTCCATAATTAAGGGTTCCTAAAGAAAGTTTATTAGAAATGCCTCTACCAATGACAGCTGTATTGCTAAAATCTTGATACAACCACGAACCTACATACAGTGCAGAATCTAATTTAGAGATTTGTGTATAATTATCTTCAACACCTTTTATGTAAGCAATTTCTGTTTTTTCTTTGTATTCTAAAAAAACACGTTCTTCAATAACTTTTGTGGTTTCTTGTATAGAAGTATTGCTTAAAAGTATCTCAGAAAGTGCTTGAGTAATAAAAAAAGATTTTCCTTTTTGTGATGTAATTTTAATATCTGGGTCAGAAACATCTAATAAATTGTAACTAAAAGTTCTTAAACCAGAAAAACCAGATAGAATAATAAACAAGGCTAAAGAGCCTACAATGACACCAAAGGAAGAAATAATTGTTATAATATTGATAGCATTATTGCTAGTTTTTGAAAACAAGTATCTTTTAGCAATGTAAAAGGGAAAACTCTTCATATTGTTTTCTTTAGATACTTATAAAACTATCTTTTTTGACGTTTTGGTAATACCTCTGGGTTTTTAATTGGGTCTGCGTCTTTACCTTTTAAAGATTGATCTATTTCTTCGATATAATCTAACGTATCATCGCCAAAAAATAATAACTCTGGCATTCTACGTAATTGGTTTTTGGTTCTTTTTGCCATTTCATGACGAATTAAAGGCGTATTTGATTGTACTCCTGTAATAATTTCGTCTCTTTTTTCTGATGGAAAAATGCTTAAATATACTTTTGCAACTCCTAAATCTGAGGTTACATGTACTTTAGAAACAGAGATAATTACTCCTTTCATTCCATCTTGTGCTGCTTTTTGCAACACATCTACCAAGTCTTTTTGTAAAACTCCTGCAATTTTACGCTGTCTGTTTGTTTCTTCCATGGCACAAATTTACAATATTTTTACGGAGTATATATCTTATTTTTAATAGGCATACATCACCAAAGTTACGCATTTTTTTTTATTTAGTTTGGTAAATAAAACATCACAACAACCAACTATTTTTTTTGGGATATGAATTATTTAGTTTAGTATTCAATAGGGAAAGTCAAATAATACTTTCTAAAAGTAAAATATTTTTCTTGAAACTAAAAAACCTCAAAACAAATTGTTTTGAGGTTTTTTAGTTATTGAATGCTTTGTTAGCTAGGTATTAGTCAGCTAGTATCATTGCTTTATTATCATTTAATTCTAAAGTACCAGAGTTAATTTTTATAACTAATTTATCACTCATAGTTTCAAACTTTTCTTTAAACTTATCATCTAAAACAACGTTAGCTGCTTTTATAGCAATACGACCTTCAGTTAAATTAGCAACAATAGGTGCGTGATTATTTAATATTTGAAACTCACCATTAGTACCAGGAGCAGTAAAAGAATCTACCTCTGATGAAAATAATATAGCTTCTGGTGTAACTATTTCTAAAAACATATTTATTTAGTTTTTAGTTTTTAGCTTTTAGTCTTTCGTTATTATTTATAACTTGAAACTTAAAACTTAAAACTTGTTTATGCTTCTGCTAACATTTTTTCTCCAGCATCAATTGCATCTTGAATTGAACCTCTTAAGTTAAATGCTGCTTCAGGATATTTATCTAATTCACCATCCATAATCATATTAAAGCCTTTAATAGTATCTTTAATATCTACTAGAACACCAGGTATACCTGTAAATTGTTCTGCTACGTGGAATGGTTGAGATAAGAAACGTTGAACACGTCTTGCTCTATGTACTACTAATTTATCTTCTTCAGATAATTCTTCCATACCTAAAATAGCAATAATATCTTGTAATTCTTTATAACGTTGTAAAATTTCTTTTACTCTTTGTGCACAGTTGTAGTGCTCATCACCTAAAATATCTGCAGTTAAAATTCTAGAAGTAGAATCTAATGGATCTACTGCTGGATAAATACCTAATTCTGCAATTTTACGAGACAATACTGTTGTTGCGTCTAAGTGAGCAAATGTTGTTGCTGGTGCAGGGTCAGTTAAATCATCTGCAGGAACATATACTGCTTGTACAGAAGTAATAGAACCTTTTTTAGTTGATGTAATACGCTCTTGCATTGCACCCATTTCTGTTGCTAAAGTTGGTTGATAACCTACTGCAGAAGGCATACGCCCTAATAAGGCAGACACCTCAGAACCAGCTTGAGTAAATCTAAAGATATTATCTACGAAAAATAATACATCTTTACCTTGAGCGTCTCCTGCTCCATCTCTAAAATATTCTGCAATTGTTAAACCAGATAATGCAACTCTTGCACGTGCTCCAGGAGGTTCGTTCATTTGACCAAAAACAAATGTTGCTTTAGAGTCTTTCATACCAGGTTTGTCTACTTTAGACAAGTCCCATCCACCTTCTTCCATAGAATGCATAAAATCATCTCCGTATTTTATAATACCCGATTCTAACATTTCACGAAGTAAGTCATTTCCTTCACGAGTTCTTTCTCCAACACCTGCAAAAACTGATAAACCACCATGTCCTTTTGCAATGTTGTTAATTAATTCTTGTATTAAAACTGTTTTACCTACTCCTGCTCCACCAAATAAACCAATTTTACCACCTTTTGCATATGGTTCAATTAAGTCAATTACTTTAATACCTGTAAATAAAACTTCTGTAGAAACAGATAAATCTTCAAATTTTGGTGCAGATCTATGAATTGGTAAACCATCTTTACCTTCTTTTTTTAAGTTTCCTAAACCATCAATTGCATCTCCAGTTACATTAAATAAACGACCATAGATATCGTTACCTATAGGCATTTGAATAGGATTCCCTGTAGCAATTACTTCTGCTCCTCTACTAAGACCGTCAGTAGCATCCATAGAAATGGTTCTTACTGTATCTTCTCCAATATGTTGTTGTACTTCTAATACTAATGTAGAACCGTCAGCTTTTTTAATTTCTAATGAATCATAGATTTTAGGAAGCTCATTTTCTGTATTGAATTCAACATCAATTACTGGGCCAATAATTTGAGAAACTTTTCCTGTTGTTGTAGACATCTGTATCTAATTATAATTATTATTTGTATTTTGAGATTTAGCATCTCATTTTCAGCTTGCAAAGTTAATTCTTTTGATTGAATTTAAAAAAGTTTTTTTTATATAAACTGTAATATAAATTCATAAAAAAACCTCACCGAATTGGTGAGGTTTTTATTTAATATATTATTAAAACTATTTCTTGTTAGATACTTTAATAACAGCTCTTCTATTTTGAGCTCTACCAGCTCTAAATTTATTATCTGCAATTGGTTGTCCTTCTCCATGACCAATAGCTTCTAATCTTGTAGCATCTACTCCTTTTTTAACTAAATAATCTCTTACAGCAATTGCTCTTTTTTCTGAGATTCTTAAGTTTAATGGTGCAGAACCTAAACTATCAGTATGGCCTTCTATTATAAATGTAGCATTAGGGTTGTTGTTCATTACTTTACTTATTTCATCTAATTTTGAAGTAACCCCTGGTTTGAAAGAAGTTTTATCTAAGTTAAATAAAATTGCTTTAGAATAATTTTCTAAAGATGCTTCAGCTTCCTTAGTAATAACTGGTGCAGGACATCCGTTGTTAGACGCAACTCCTGCTTCGTTAACACATTTATCATCTTTGTCTAACACTCCATCTCCATCAGTATCTGGCCATGGGCAACCTCCATTTGCAACTGGACCTGCTTCGTTAGCACATTTATCATTTTTATTGATTACTCCATCTCCATCTGAATCTGGACAACCTTTGTTAGCTTTAGTTCCTTTTTCATTTGGACACATGTCATCCTTATCAGCAACACCGTCTCCATCAGCATCTGGACAACCGTTCATAGCGGCTAAACCTGCAACATTAGGACAAGCATCATCAGAATCTTTGATTCCATCGCCATCAGCATCTGGACAACCATTGAATTCTTCTAATCCTGCAACCTCTGGACAAGCATCAAATTTATCGTATATTCCATCTCCATCAGTATCTTTTCCACCAAATTTTATAACTAAACCTAATGAGTGTTGCCAATGATCTTGAACTATGTCATCAAAACCATGTCTAGCTCCTGTATGAAAATTTAAACCTAAATTTTCGTTAAACCAAAAATTAGCACCTGCTCCAAAAGTTAGCATTCCTGCTCCTTCAGAGTCAACAGAAACATAAGCTCCTCCTAAATGAACATAAGGATCGAACCAAGCTGTCTCACCAATTAATCTGTTTACATCATATTTAACTGATGCATCCAAAGCCCAGTATAAAAAATCTGAATCATTTACATTTCTAACTGTTTCAATTTTGTTTAAAGATCCTGCAAGTTGTAAAGAAAAACCTTTTTCTAAGTATTTCTCAGCAGAGATTCTAGAAATAGAAGGTAATACATTCCAGTCTTCATCAGCCCCTAGTAAATCATTAAAGTGGTCTCCATCTGTAACAGAAGTAAAAATAAAGTCCACAGCATTAACACCAAAGCCTACAGCGAATGGGTTGTTTTCATCTTGTGCATTTACGTTGCTAATTGTTACCAACGCAAACAAAGCTATCACAGCTAATTTTAATCGTTTCATTATCAAATTTTTAAATTAAAAGTTTGTTATTTTAAAGGCAAAAGTAAGTTGTTAAAACTTATCTGCAAAATCAAATCTACAAAAAGTTAAAAAAAAACACAAATTTTACAGTTCTTATATTATTTTTAATTCTTTTCCTACTTTGATAAAAGCGTTTATAGCTTTATCTAAATGTGCTTTATTATGTGCTGCAGAAAGTTGTACTCGTATTCTTGCTTTTTCTTTAGGAACCACCGGAAAAAAGAAACCTATTACATAAATACCTTCATTTAAGAGTTTATTTGCCATAGTTTGAGAGAGTTTTGCATCATATAACATAACCGGCACAATAGCAGCATCTGCCCCAACTAAATCGAAACCTGCTTTTTCCATTTCTGTTCTAAAGTAGTTTGTATTCCATTCTAATTTATCTCGTAAAGTTGTATCATTTGCTATTAAATCAAATACTTTTAGAGAAGCCCCAACAATTGCAGGTGCTAAAGAATTAGAAAATAAATAAGGTCTAGAACGTTGTCTTAGAATTTCTATAATTTCTTTCTTACCAGTAGTATAACCACCCATAGCACCACCTAGAGCTTTTCCTAAGGTCCCTGTTACGATATCTACTCGATCCATTACATTTTTTAATTCTACAGTTCCACGACCTGTTTTACCAATAAAACCTGTTGCATGACATTCATCTACCATTACCAAAGCATCATATTTGTCTGCTAAATCACAAATTTCATCTAGTTTTGCTACAATTCCATCCATAGAAAAAACTCCATCTGTAACAATAATTTTAAATCGATGATTTTGTTTATTGGCTTCAATTAACTGTTCTTCTAAAGAAGTCATATCGTTATTATTATAACGATAACGTGCAGACTTACAAAGACGAACCCCATCTATTATTGAAGCATGATTTAAACTATCTGAAATTATAGCATCTTCTTTTGTTAAAAGTGGTTCAAAAACACCCCCATTGGCATCAAAACAAGCCGCATACAAAATGGTATCTTCTGTAGTATAAAAGTTGGCAATTTTTTGTTCTAATTGTTTATGAATATCTTGTGTACCACAAATAAAACGAACTGAGGACATACCAAAACCATGTGAATCTAAAGTGTCTTTTGCAGCTTGAATAACTTCTGGATGATTAGATAACCCTAAATAATTATTGGCACAAAAATTAATTACTTCTTCTCCTGTAGAAATTTTAATAACTGCATCTTGTGAAGATGTAATAATTCTTTCAGATTTATACAAACCTGCTTCCTCAATTTCTTGAAGTTGTTTTTTTAAAGTATCTTTAATTTTTCCGTACATTTTTTATCAATTTAACAAATGCAAAGTTACAAAGTTTATTTTCTTTAGTTAAACCTCAACAATATCAATTTTATCATTTAGATAAATTAATATTTTTTTCTCCACTTCAAAATCCATAGATTTTAGTATTCTTTCGTATTTTAATAGTTGTTGATGATGTTCTTTAGAAGGATTTCCGGTTTTGTAATCTATAATTACAACATTATCACCAGAAAAAACCAACCTATCTGGAATGATAATTTGATTGTCTACATCTACAATTTCTCTTTCGTTGAAAACAGTAACATCCTTAGAAAAATAATTTGCTAGTTTTGGATGACTTACAAGACTATTTATTAATTCTTTTAAAAAACTTAATTGATTCTCATTTATAAAACCTTGCTGATGGTATTGTTTCAAAACATTATCAACATCTGATTTTATATATATTTTTGATAAAATTTCATGAAATAAATTTCCAAAATCGATAGCTTTTCCTTGAGTTGTATTCCATAATTTAGAGGCACTTGCCAATAAAACTATATGGTGCTCTTGCCAAGGAGTAGAAATAAATTTTTGGTGAATTTCTGTACTAGATATTTCTTTTTCTTTCTTTTTTATTCTTTTAACATCTCCAAAAGTATATTCTAAACGATTTTCTTGCCAAAGATTTTGCTCTTTTAAGTAATTGATAAAAATACCTGAATAATGATTTAAATTTTCTACACCTTTTGATGAAATTTTGTTTTCTGTAATCACATACAATTGCTCTACAGCTCTAGTTAATGCAACATATAATAAGTTAAAATTATCTAGTTCTAACTCTTCTCTTTGCAGATTATAAAGCTCTAAACCTCTTTCATTTATTAATGAAATATCTTTTTTAAAGTCGATTAAAAGTTCTTTAAAATTATAATTGTCTGGCAAACTATTAAACCATACTTTGGGGTTAATTTGATTATATATATCTACATCACAAGGAAAAATAACAACAGGAAACTCTAATCCTTTAGATTTATGAATGGTCATAATTTGAACAGCATCTGAATTTTCTGAAGCCACAATGCTTAATTTGTCCTTTTTAAGATTCCAAAAATCTAAAAAATCTCCAATGTCTGTTGCTTTTCTTTGCTGTTCTAAAACAACATCTAAAAAAAACTGAATATAAGCATTTGAGGAGTTTACCAAATGAAAGCCTCTAATAATTTCTTCAATTTTTTCGTAAAAAGGGATTGCCTGAAAAACCTTAAAATCGAAAGATATTCCAAATGTTTTTAATGCTGTAAAAATTTCAGTGTTTGAATATTTGATAAAATTATTAAAAAAATCACTTTTTGATTCTTTTACCTTTAAATGATCATATAAAAAATATAAAACTTCAAACCTTTTTTCTTGGTCGTTTGCATTTTGTATAATTTCTAGAATATTAATAATAAACTTAATAGTAGCATTGTTATTAAGTAACAAAGTTTCAGACGAAACAATAGAAACACCTTTCTCTGAAAGGTAATCTGCTAGTGCAATTCCGTCTTTTTTTGTTCTTGTTAAAACACAAATTTCATTTAAATAAAAATCATCTTTTAAAGCGTCTATTTGTGCGAATACTTTTCTTGGATATTTTAGTTTCTCATCTTCTCTATCATCTTCTTTATCTAAAAAAGACAACGATACAAAACCTCCTTTTTTAGTATTTTCTAATTGAGTGTTTCCTTCTAAAAACAGATTCCTATAAGAAGTATTTTGAAGAAAATTAGCAGTATGCTGAAAAAACGAATTATTAAAATTAATAATTTCTGAAAAACTCCTAAAATTGGTTTCTAAATTTTGTTTGTTTTTAGCTACTTGAAACGGATTTTTTTCTCCAGAACCTAACTCGATAAATTGTTCTGCTTTTCCGCCTCGCCATCTATAAATGGCTTGTTTACCATCACCAACCAAGAGTAATTTGCTGTTTTCTTGCGCCAAGGCATTATCTATTAACGGAATTAAATTTTGCCATTGCAACACAGACGTATCTTGCATTTCATCTATAAAATAATGCTGAAAACGTTGCCCAATCCTTTCGTAGATAAAAGGTGCTGGTTGGTCTTTAATATTATCTGAAATTAGTTGATTAAACTCTGCATTTAGCCGAATATTATTATCTTCTTTAATTGTATTTAGCTCAGAATTTATATTATTTAAAACTGCTAAAGGTATAATGCTTTTTAAGGTGATTTTATTTAATAAATAGTTAGAAAATGTTTTATTATATAAATCTTTAGATTGATAATAATAATCTTTAAGATTTTCTGAAACACCATCTATAACATCTTTAATTTGTGCGTCAGTTTTTGCCGCATAGAGATTTTTTGATTCTTCTATGGTTTTGTTTAAACGTCCATCAAACTTTAAGTCGTTACTTTTTAAAAATTTTAAGTTACCTAGTTTTATAAAGTGTTTTGGATATTCGCCTGAATAACTAAAATCTGAATTATCGATACCATTATCTGCTATAAACTTTAAAACCTCATCAGATAAAATCTTATACTCTTGCTCAATTTTAGCATTTGCTTCTTGCAATTTATTTTTTAGGCTGAAAAAGTCTTCTAATTCTTTATCGGCTAATTCTCTAAAATGTTTTACATCATCTTCGTTTAATAAAATTCTAGCAAAATTGTTCAGATCTTTAGAAATATCCCAAGATTTGTCATCATCTATTTTATCTAAAGAATAATCTATTAACAAGTTGGTCAATTTTTTATCTGTTCCAATTTTAGAAAGCAAAACATCTACAGCTTCGTTTAAAAGAGAAACAGCATCCATTTCTACTTCAAAATTTAGTGGTAACCCTAAATCATATGCAAAATTTTTGATGACTTTATGCGTAAAACTATCTATAGTAGTTATCGAAAAAGCAGCATAATTTTGCAAGATAGCTTCTAGTATTTTTTTACTACGTTCTTTTACAGTTGCTTTATCTAAAGTGGTTTCTTCTAAAATTTTGGCATATATATCTGTGGTGTTTCCATTAGAAATTTCTTCTAAATTATATAACACACGTTCTTTCATTTCGCCAGCTGCTTTGTTGGTAAAGGTAACTGCCAATACTTTTTGAAAATCAAAAATATCTTCTGTAGTTAGTAATACTTTTAAATACTCTTTTACAAGTGTAAATGTTTTACCACTTCCTGCAGAAGCATTGTAAACCTGAAAAGTTGATTGTTTTTGCACAGAATTATTTTTACTGCAAAATACAAAAAGCCAAACAGTTTTTGTTTGGCTTTCTGATTATTTTTTTACTAGATACTATCCTAACCCTACATCTAAAGACATCATTACAATAAAACCACCTATAAAACCAAGTGTAGCAATATCTGTGTATTTGTCTCTCTGTGTTTCTGGTATTACTTCTTCTACAACTACAAAAATCATTGCACCAGCTGCAAACGCCAAAGCATAAGGTAAAATTGGTGTAAAAAATGATACTGCTAGGGCACCTAAAACTGCAGCAATTGGCTCTACAATTGCAGATAGTTGACCATACCAAAAACTTTTAAATCTAGCCATACCTTGTCTTCTTAAAGGCATTGCTACTGCAAAACCTTCTGGAAAATTCTGAATTCCAATACCAATTGCTAAAGAAATGGCCGCAATAATCATTTCTGCTTGTTCTACACCCACCAAAGTAGAAGCAGCTCCAAACAATACACCTACAGCTAAACCTTCTGGAATGTTGTGTAAAGTAATTGCTAAGACTAACAATGTAGTTCTATGTAAATCTGTTTTTACACCTTCTTTTTCATTTTCTTTAAAATTAATGTGTAAATGAGGTAAAATTTTATCCATTCCAAAAAGTGCAATGGCACCTAAAGCAAAACCAATGGCAGATGGCAATACTTTTACAAAACCTTCTCCAGGACTGTTTTCTATAGCTGGCGCTAATAAACTCCAAAAACTTGCAGCAACCATTACACCTCCAGTAAAACCTAGCATACCATCTAAAACAGCCCTGTTCATTTTCTTAAAGAAAAATACCAAAGCAGCTCCTGCTGCTGTTAAACCCCAGGTAAAAAGCGATGCATATAAGGCTGCTAAAATTGGGTGCTCTTTGCCAAACTCGACTAATTGACTAAATAAACTCATGATTTTTGAATGTATAAATTGTTTGCTATTTTATTAGAAATAGATAACTTCTTATTTTCTATTAAAATTGATAGAGAATTATCAAACTCTTCTTTGTCTAAAACTGTTATTTTTTTACCAAGTTTGATGCCTTTTTTGTCTAAAAATTGTAAAAATTCTGATGAGGAATCATTTACACCTACACAAATTCCGCATTCATTTTTTAATAAAGTAGATAGCAAACTTTTTTCTATGGTTTTTAAATTTCCATCTGCATCTGGTATTGGATCTCCATGAGGATCATGTGTTGGAAAACCTAAAAAACTATCTAACTGATGGATTAATTTAGGAGATTTAATATGTTCTAACTGCTCTGCAACATCATGCACTTCATCCCAAGAAAAATTTAATTTTTCTACTAAAAAAACTTCCCACAACCTGTGTTTTCTCACAATATTTGCGGCTGTTTTTTTACCAAAACCTGTTAATGTAACCCCTTTATATTTTTTATAAGCCAATACTTTTTTATCAGATAATTTTTTAATCATGTCTGTTACAGAAGAGGCTTTGGTTTGTAATTGATTAGAAATTGCATTGGTACTTATACCATTGCTAGTTTCTAATGATAAATGATAGATTGTTTTTAAATAATTCTCTTCAGAAAGTGTAAACATTATAAAAAAATTGTGCTACAAATATATACTTTTTATTTAAATGAAAACATATTTTTAGATAAGACTAAAAATATAATTACATTTGTAAAAATATTATTTTACGATTCGCTAATGAAAATTCATTTTATTTTCTGCTTTTTATTAATATACATGTTACATTTGCACAAAACTTAGTACGTTGAGTAAGCAGAATATTGTAAATCAATACCAAAAATCTGCGTTAGTAGCGCAGATAAATTCACAACTTCAACAAGAACAAAACCATTTTCAAATTAAGAATTTGGCAGGATCTTCGTTGTCTTTTGTGATCTCAGAAACTTTTAAAAAAGCAGACAAACCTTACCTTTTAATTTTTAATGACAAAGAAGAAGCTGCCTATTATTTAAACGATTTAGAACAACTTTTAGGCGATAAAAACGTACTATTTTATCCCGGTTCTTATAGAAGACCTTATCAAATAGAAGAAACAGACAATGCCAATGTTTTATTACGTTCTGAGGTTTTAAATAGAATAAACTCTAGAAAAAAACCGGCTGTAATTGTTACCTATCCAACTGCTTTGTTTGAAAAAGTAGTTACCAAAAAAGAGCTAGAAAAAAGTACTTTAAAAGTGACTGTTGGCGAAAAGTTATCGTTAGATTTTGTAAACGAAATTTTATTTGAATATAAATTTAAACGAGTAGATTTTGTTACAGAACCAGGAGATTTTTCTGTAAGAGGTGGTATTGTAGATGTGTTTTCTTTTTCTAACGATGAGCCCTACAGAATAGAGTTTTTTGGTGATGAAATTGACAGTATTAGAACTTTTGATGTAGAAACACAACTGTCTAAAGAGAAACTGAAAAAAGTTTCTATAATGCCCAATGTAGAAAATAAAACTTTAGAAGAAAATAGAGAAAGTTTTCTTAAATATATTTCTTCTAAAACTGCCGTATTTGTAAAAAATCAAGCTTTACTTACGGGTAATTTAGATAAGTTTTACAAAAAAGCAGAAGATGCTTTTTTAACTTTATCTAAAGAAATAAAACACGCAAAACCCAACGAATTGTTTTGCGATGGTAATTTTATTTTAAAACAGTTACAAGATTTTACAATCGTTAATTTTGAGGCTAATCCACATTCAGAAGTTGTTACAGCATCCAATAAAATTCTAGATTTTAATACAAATCTACAACCCTCATTCAATAAAAATTTTAATTTATTAATAAACAATTTAGAAGAATACCATAAAGCTGGTTTTACCAATTATATTTTTTGTGCAAACGAACAACAAGCAAAACGTTTTCATGATATTTTTGATGATTCTGAAAAACAAGTTCATTATGAAACTATTGTTTTTCCTTTATACCAAGGCTTTGTTGATGTAGATAATAAAATGGTTTGTTATACAGATCATCAAATTTTTGAACGTTACCATAAATTCCGATTAAAAAATGGTTATGCAAAAAAACAAGCCATTACACTCCAGGAATTAAACAAACTAGAAATTGGCGATTACGTAACGCACATGGATCATGGAATTGGAAAATTTGGTGGTTTGCAAAAAATTGATGTGCAAGGTAAAAAGCAAGAAGCCATAAAATTGGTGTATGGAGAACGTGATATTTTATATGTAAGCATTCACTCTTTGCACAAAATTTCTAAATTTAATGGAAAGGACGGAAAAGCACCTAAAATTTATAAATTAGGTTCTGGTGCTTGGAAAAAAATAAAACAAAAAACCAAAGCTAGAGTTAAACATGTTGCGTTTAATTTAATTCAATTATATGCGAAAAGAAAACTCCAAAAAGGTTTTGCTTTTGGGCCAGATACGCATATACAGCATGAGTTAGAAGGTAGTTTTATGTATGAAGATACGCCAGATCAATTTACAGCTACACAAGATGTAAAAACAGATATGGAAAAAGAACAACCTATGGACAGGTTGGTTTGTGGCGATGTGGGTTTTGGTAAAACAGAAGTTGCTGTAAGAGCTGCATTTAAAGCGGTTGACAATGGAAAACAAGTAGCCATTTTAGTACCAACAACTATTTTAGCTTTTCAACATTACAAAACGTTTTCTGAACGTTTAAAAGATTTCCCTGTTAAGATAGATTATCTAAATAGATTTAGAACTACCAAACAAAAAACAGCCGCAATTGATGGTGTAAATAGTGGTGCTGTAGATATTATTATTGGTACACATCAGTTGACAAATCAACGTATAAAATTTAAAGATTTAGGGCTTTTAATTATTGATGAAGAGCAAAAATTTGGAGTTGCTGTAAAAGATAAATTGAAAACTTTAAAAGAAAATGTAGACACCTTAACCTTAACGGCAACACCCATACCAAGAACGTTGCAATTTAGTTTAATGGCTGCTAGAGATTTATCTGTTATAAAAACCCCACCACCAAACAGACACCCAATAGAAAGTCATGTAATTCGTTTTGGCGAAGAAATGATTAGAGATGCCATTTCTTACGAAATTTCTAGAGGAGGACAAGTTTTCTTTATTCATAACCGAATAGAAAACATAAAAGAAGTAGCTGGTTTGTTGCAAAGGTTAGTGCCTTCTGCAAAAATTGGTATTGGTCATGGGCAAATGGAAGGCAAAAAACTAGAGGAATTAATGCTTGGTTTTATGAATGGTGATTTTGACGTTTTGGTATCTACCACCATTATAGAAAGTGGTTTAGATGTACCTAATGCCAACACCATTTTTATTAATAATGCCAATAATTTTGGTTTGTCTGATTTACATCAAATGCGAGGAAGAGTTGGGCGCTCTAACAAAAAAGCGTTCTGTTATTTTATTACGCCTCCCTATCATATGATGACAGATGATGCCAGAAAACGTATTGAAGCACTCGTTTTATTTTCTGATTTAGGTAGCGGAATTAACATTGCCATGAAAGATTTAGAAATACGTGGTGCTGGAGATTTATTGGGTGGAGAACAAAGTGGTTTTATTAATGATATTGGTTTTGATACCTATCAAAAAATATTGCAAGAGGCTATAGAAGAATTAAAAGAAAATGAGTTTAAAGAACTTTATCCAACAGACACTTCTAAACCCAAAGAGTTTGTAAAAGAGGTGCAAATTGATACCGATTTTGAAATTTTATTTCCAGATGATTATGTAAATTCAGTTACAGAAAGGTTGAGTTTATATGAAAAATTATCTGACTTAAAAACCAATGAAGAATTAAAAACTTTTGAAAGCGAAATTGTAGACAGATTTGGAGAAATACCAACACAGGTAGAAGATTTATTAGACTCTGTAAGAATAAAATGGTTAGCAAAAGAACTAGGTTTAGAAAAAATTATATTAAAACAAAAAAGAATGATTGGCTATTTTGTGTCTAACCAACAAAGCGATTTTTATCAAACAGAAGCCTTTTCTAGAATGCTAAAATATGTGCAACAAAATAGTAAGAGTTGCGTAATGAAAGAGAAGCAAACCAAAAACGGATTGCGTTTACTAATTACATTTATAAAAATAGATGCTGTAAAAACAGCTTTACAAGTTTTACAAAAAATTTAATGTAATCATCAGTTCAATCGAAAACTAGAACTATTTTCACCTAAACCTTTAACCTTGGGACTACGCTAAAGTAGACATAGAAAAAAAATGCAAAAAAACTATACCAAAAATTTATCAGTTTTACTTTTAGGAACCCTTTTTATAAGCACCTCAGGTGTTTTAGGAAGGTATATTGCAATGCCCGCAGAAGCTATTATTTTATGTAGAGCATTTTTAGCCGCTATTTTTATTTACATTTTTTGTAGAGTTCAAAAAATTAGTTTTAAAATAAATTCGGCAAAAGATAAACGCTCTTTTTTAATGGGTGGATTTTTAATGGGTGCACATTGGGTTACTTATTTTTACGCTTTAAAATTAAGTAATGTAGCATTGGCTATGTTATCCATTTATACCTATCCAATAATTACAGTTTTTATAGAACCTTTTTTTAGCAAGAAAAAAGTAGATAGGATACATATTTTGATGGCTATTTTAGTACTTGTAGGGGTGTATAATTTGATTCCAGAATTTTCTATAGAAAACACTTATTTACAAGGAATCTTATTGGGTATTTTATCTGCTTTCTTTTATGCACTAAGAAATTTAATGGTAAAGGAAGATGTAAAAAAATACAATGGCAGCATGCTTATGTTTTATCAAATGGTAATTATTAGTGTTTTGTTGCTACCTACCTTATTTTTTAGCGATTATTCTAATATAGAAAGTCAATTACCTTGGTTGCTTTTGGTCGCTTTATTAACTACAGCTATTGGACATACTTTAATGGTAAATTCTTTACAATATTTTTCTGCAACAACAGCAAGTATTATAAGTAGTGTACAGCCTATTTTTGGAATTATTATTGCCTTTATTTTTGTAAATGAAATACCAAGTAGCTCTACTTTTATTGGTGGAAGTTTGATATTACTAACCGTTATTATTGAGAGTGTTAGAAGTAAAAAATAAACTTTTTAAACCTCATAGTTTTTTTAAACCTGGGTGGTCTAGTCTGATAATAACAACCTAAAAAAACTACTAAAAAAGTTACAGCCAAAAGCTAACAAACAAGTTTAGCCCAGATTGAGCTATTTGTTTGAAATCCTTTTTGCTTTTTCTGCAAAAAGATTGAGTAGCGAAAGCTGGAAATAGCTTCTAAATAAAATGCATAGTAATAACGTTTAAAACAATTCTTTATTACTAATATCTAAATAATTACGCTTTACAAAGGCTAGGATAGTTTCTAAAAGTTCGCCCATGTTTTTACAGTCTTTAAATTTCACATCGCCCACATATTGTATTAAATGTTTTTTTAACAAGGCGATGTTTTCTGAGTAAGAAATGGTGTCTGATTTCATACATCTAATTAACCTTCTTGTTCTTCTTGGTGAGGTAATCATCCTTTTTGCCATGTAAGAGCGTTCTTCTATTTTATATTGGTTGATAGAATTGTTGTGTAGTTTTTTACTTACCATTTCTACCATCTTAAAATTTTCTTTCATAAACTGTAGGTTGTATACTTTTAGGTTGCCTTCAAAAGATTGTTGATCAAAATCTATGGCTCTAATTTTGTATATAATTTGGTCAAAATCGTGTGTGGGTATAACTACATAGTTGTATGAGCGCATGTCTCCTAACAAACGTACCATACAACGTTCTTTAAATTTTACAAATTCTTTAGCTATTTGAGATTTTTCTGAAGAAGTACATTTAGGCAGAAAATCTCTAATAAAATCGTCTCCTGGAACACCTGCTATATGTTCTTCTATTAAGGTGTCTTTATAGATTAGAAAGTTCATATTATGAGGAGACAAAAGATGCTCTAACTCTAAACCATAAACACGAGAAGCATCTGCTTTTTTTACATAGAAATAGGTAAAGTTATCATTTAAAATGTTTCTAATTTTTATTCTAAAAGGTTTCGAATTACCAAAGGTACAATAGTCTATGGCATCTACATTTAAAAAAGGAATGGCATCATCATTACCATCTGAATGGAGCCTTGTGTATATTTTTTTTAAACTTACATCTATTTCTGCTCGGTCAAATTCAGAATAATAAGTTCTTACCCAAAGTGTGTCTTCATCGTTTTTATCAAATACAGCTACAGAGCCTTGAAAACGCAATAAATCGTCGTAAACTATAGAGATTTTTGTATTTCTCTTGTATTTTTTTAGATAGTCATCTAACATTTCGTTGATAGGAAATGTTGGTTTTTTTTTAGACATCAACTTCTTTTCTACTGCCATCTTTTCTATTGATTTGCATCAAAAATAAGAATATTTTAAGGATTTTGTGTTGAAATAAGTTTACGAAAGTTAACTCTGTAAATATTGATAATTAAAGTTCCTTTTTTATAATTCAAAATTCATGCTTTTAATTTTTGACTTTTAATTATAACAATTCAAACATTTTTCCTGGCAAAGGTTTTAACAAACCTTTCATTTCCATTTGCAATAAAATTGAAGATAATTGAAACACAGGAATACTGCATTCTAGAGAAATAGCATCTAAAAGTTGTGCCCCTTTTTCGTGTAATAAATCGTGTATTTTTTGTTCGTTTTCAGATAGATGTAAAAAAAGCTGTTTCTGAATGGGTTTGGGTTTTTCTGCAATATCCCAGTTTAACATTTTTATAATATCGTTTGCATTGGTTAATAAATGCGCTTTGTTATTTTTAATTAAATTATTACACCCTTTACTGTAAATATCTGAAGTTCTACCAGGAACTGCAAAAACATCTCTATTGTAAGAATTGGCAATATCTGCAGTAACTAAAGAACCTCCTTTTTCTGCAGACTCTATAATAATGGTGGCTTTAGAAATGCCTGCAACGATTCTGTTTCTTTTTAAAAAATTTTCTCTTAAAGGTTGTTCTTCGCTCCAAAACTCTGTTAAAAAACCACCATTTTCATGTACTTGATGGATGTATTTTTTATGCACTTTAGGATAAATTTGCTCGAAACCATGTGCCAAAACTGCAATAGTTTGCAAGTTGTTTTTTATGGCTGCTTTGTGTGCACAAATATCTGCACCATAAGCAAAACCACTTACAATTATTGGGTTGTAAGTTGCCAATTCTTCTATTAAATTGTTACAAAAATCGCGTCCATAAGAACTTAAATTTCTTGAACCCACAATAGAAATTATGTTTTTATTTTTTAAGTTGATGTTGCCCTCTTTAAAAAGTAAAATTGGACTATCTATACAATTTTGTAGATGTATTGGATAATCATCTTCTAAAAAATAAGAAAAAGCAATATTATTTTTTTGAATATACGCAAGCTCTTGTGTTGCTAACTTAATATTTTTGTCATCAAAAAGATGTTTTATTACATAGTTTCCTATACCATTAATTTTTGTCAGAGTTGCAGGTTTTTCTTTAAATATTTGCAATGGATCTCCTACATTTACAATTAGTTTCTTTGCTAAAACATCTCCAATAGCTTTGCTTTTTTGCAATCTTAATAAAGCCAATAATTTTTCTTCGTTCAAAAGCTAACAATTTGAATACCAATATATAAAATTTTTGTTAATAATTATTTAGAGAACATTCTTTAATAAGTAGACAAAAATTATATATTTGTTTATATGAATTTAGCCAACTACATCAACGATTTACTTTACAGATACGATTGCGTAATTATACCTGATTTTGGTGGTTTTGTAACCAACAGAATTGGTGCAACTTTTAATACAAGTAACCAAACATTTAATGCACCTGCAAAACAACTTACATTTAACAACCATTTAAAACACAATGATGGTTTGTTAGCTAATTATATTGCTTCTGCAGAACAAATTTCTTTTGAAAAAGCAGCAGCAGCGATATCTTTAAGCGTTATTAATTGGCAAAATAAACTACAAAGAGGTAGCATAGAACTAAATAATTTAGGTACTTTTTCTTTAAACGAAGAACAAAAAATTGTTTTTACACCAACTACAGAAGTTAATTATTTAACTTCTTCTTTTGGTTTGTCTTCTATAGCAACATCTGCAGTAAAAAGACACAATACCACTGTAAAACCTTTACATGAAAATAACCAAAAAGCGCTGCCTTCTTTTATAAAATACGCAGCTACAGCTGCAATTTTATTAACATTAGGTATTGCTGGCTATAATGGTTATCAACAAAATAAGCAAAAAGAAACCTTTGCAAAGCAAGAGAAAATATTAGAAAAAAAACTACAATCTGCTACTTTTGTGATTCAAAATCCTTTGCCAACTTTACAATTAAATGTTAGCAAAAAAAATGCCAAACCCTTTCATGTTGTTGCTGGCGCTTTTCAATACCCAGAAAATGCTGAAAAAAAAATACAACAACTAAAAAAACAAGGCTTTAATGCTAAAATTATTGGTGTAAACAAATGGGGCTTAACTCAAGTTTGTTTCGATAGTTTTGCAGAAAAAAACGATGCTATAAACAGTTTAAATAAAATTAAAAGAACGGTTTCTGAAGATGCTTGGTTGCTTGTAAAAAACATCAAATAATATAACTTTTCTTTATTAGGTTTTAGGTACGGTTTTGTTAAGGTGATTGTTATCTTTGCATAAAAATTACTTTTTTGATGGAAACAAAAACACCTAAAGACTCTTTAACCGTACTTACAGATTTAGTTTTACCTGGCGAGACTAACTATTTAGACAACCTTTTTGGTGGAGAATTACTAGCAAGAATGGATAGAGCTTGTAGTATTGCTGCAAGAAGACACTCTAGAAGAATTGTGGTTACAGCTTCTGTAAACCACGTTGCTTTTAACAAATCTGTACCCGTTGGTAGTGTTGTAAATATAGAAGCTAAAGTTTCTAGGGCCTTTAAATCTTCTATGGAAATTTATGTTGATGTTTGGATAGAAGACAGACAATCTGGACAAAGAACTAAAGTAAATGAAGGTATTTACACCTTTGTTGCTGTAGATGAGACAGGAAAACCTGTGCAAATAGCTAAAATAATACCAGAAACCGAATTAGAAAAAGAGCGTTATGAAGGTGCCTTAAGACGTAAACAATTAAGTTTGGTGTTGGCTGGAAAATTAGACCCAAATAAAGCTACAGAATTGAAAGCTTTATTTAATTAGAACATTATTATTATGTTAGAATTTTTAAATAATCATAAAATTATAGAATCTGCCGTTGTTTTGTTTTTAGCAATACTTATTAGGTTAATAATTACAAACTCGCTCCGTAAAATTCAGGTAAAATTTGGTTTTCAAAAGTCTAGAATTTTAGTAACTAACAAAATAATAACTATTTTAACGTATGCTACTATAATTGTTGTTATTGCTTTTATTTGGGGTGTAGATGAAAAACAATTATTAGTATATGTTTCTTCTTTTTTAACCATTTTAGGAATTGCATTTTTTGCACAATGGTCTATTTTATCTAATATTACTGCTGGTATTATTCTTTTTGTAAACTACCCGGTTAAAATTGGAGACACCATTACTATTTTAGAAAAAGACAATGATACAACAGGAGAAATTAGAGATATTGGCGCATTTTTTATCACTTTAAAAACTCCTGAAAACGAGTTTATTACCATACCAAACGCTATTATCTTACAAAAAAATATAAAGTTTAAATAATTTACTACCTTCTAAGAATCCAACTAGACGGATTTAGTTTGGTCGTATTTTTATACAACACAAAAATTAGTTTTGTTTTACCAGAAACTTTATCGGTAAAGATTTTTCCAATGCTTTGTCCTGTAGAAACAACATCACCTTTTTTAACGTATAGTTTTTCTAAGTTGTTATAAGAGGTTATGTAATTACCATGTTGTATTAATACATTTTTTCTACCTTCTGAAGTAACTAAAATATTTAAAACCTTACCATTAAAAATAGTTTTTGCATCACTATCTTTTTTGGTAGTAAAATGCAAGCCTGTACTGTTTAAAGTAATACCAGGAAAAGTTGGGTGTGCCTGCCTACCAAACCTTCTTGTAATCAATCCTTCTTCTAAAGGCCAAGGTAGTTTCCCTTTATTAGACTCGAATTTTGTTGCTAATGCTTTTGCTTCTGGACTTAAAATAAATTCATTCTTTTTAGGCGTTTTTGGTTTGTTTTTTACTTTTTTATTGGCCCTTGCAATAGCTTCTTTAATAATTTTATCAATTTTTTCTGAAACTCTTTTTTCTTCTTTTATTTTCTTTTTTAAGTCTCTTTTGTACTTTTTTTCATTCTTTTTTATAATAGAAATTAGTTTTTCTTTGCTTGTTTTATCGAGTTCAATTTTTTGTTGTTGCTCTTTTTCAGATAAAATTAAAGTATCTTTTACTTGTTTTTGCAGGGTTAAAGAATCTATTATAGCAGCTACCGTTTTTGTTTGTGTTACAATTTCTTCGCCCTGTTTTTTTCTAAAAGACGTATATTGTTTCATATACTCTAGACGCTTGTAAGCTTGATAAAAATTATCTGAAGATAACAAAAACATTATCTTACTTTGCTGAGATCTACTTTTGTAAGATTTAAAAATCATACTGGCATAATCTGCTTTTAAAACTGCTAACTCTTTTTTTAATTTTATTACTTTTTGTTCGTTTATAGCAATTTGTTTAGATAAAATCTTTGCTTCTGCATTAATAGTATTTATTAAATTTTGTCTAATAGATATTTTTTGATTGATATCTTTAAGATCTTCTAAAACATTTTTTTCTTTTTTAATTTCTTTAAACAGTAAATTATTTACAAGGGCTATTTCTTTTTTTAGTTTTTTCTGACGCTTTTCTAATTCTTTTTTTGTTTGGCCTTGCACAGAAAAACAAGAAAAAAGTATGCTAAAAAAAACGATATATAAGTTAGCTTTGATCACTATAAATTGATGTGTTTATAATTTTCTGGAATAGAAAATGAGGTATTTATTGGTTTGTTAAACTCTACAGATTTTAAGGTAAAATTTATTTTGGTTATTTTTTTTCCTTGTTTGGCTCTTATGTCTATTTTTTTTGGAAAAATCTCTTTATCTACAATGCTATAAGATGGATATTCTACCTCTAAAGCTTGATTTTTAAATGAATTTATTACTTTCTGAAAATCTAATTTAAAATGACCTGGATTGATACCAAAAAACATCTTTAAAACGCCATTTGTAGTTTGAGGTTTTAAAACATACGTATTGTTTACAATATTTACTTCTTGTTTATTTTCTTTTAAATCTATAACGGCTTGGCCTAAAAATAGGTTTTCTAACTGCGTATAATTTAATGATGTGCCTAAAACATTTTCCAACATTTTAAAATCTCCTTTGAAATAATTTTTTGCATATGGCGAATAATACTCAACAGCTTTTGGTGTAATTCTTGCTTTAAAAATCGTAATAAATTTTGAGCCTTTTAACCAAATTTCTTTGCCTTTGGTAATTCGTAAATAAACAGATAAACTTTGTTTTATTTTACCATTGTTAAAATTTGCAGAAAGTTTAGCGTCTACAGTTTCTTTACCAAAACTTACATTTAAGTGTTTTTTTACCACTCTTTTGGCAGACATTTCTTTAGCAATACTATTAGAATCTATCACATATTTTTTTGTTTTACAAGATGTAAAAACAAGTATAATTAAAACTAAATATTTAAATATTTTCATGCTATTTATTTAGTCTTTTAAATTTATCTAAATAGTTTTTTTCTTCAACTGTATTGCCTAATCCTTTATAAGCTTTTGCTATTTCTTTATAAAAATTGGCTTCCATTTTATCTTCAATTACAAAATCAATACCATTTTTCAACATACGAATAGCTTTGGTAAATTCTTTTTTAGAATTTAGGGCTTTTCCATTTATTAAATATACATAGGGTTGTGCAGGAAAAAGAGAAATACCTTCTGTGCTGTATTTTAATAAAGCTTCAGGGTTTTTATGTTCATTCTCTAAAATTTGTTTTAAAAGAGTAAACGATTTATTATTTTCAAATTGCTTATAAATAGTTTCGTTATTAGTCGTAACTTTTCTCTCTTTTAAAACCTTTCTTTTTCTGTTTTCTAAATTTTCTTTAACTCTTTTGAAATTAGAAGACAATCGGTTTTGCTTGTCTAAAACCTTCATTAAATTGAGTGCTTCTTTATAGTTATTGTCTCTTAAATAAAGTCGCACTAAATAATTGCTGTCTTTAGGATTTAAAGCTACTATTTCTTTCTGAGTTTCTATAGCATTTTTAAAATCGTTTTCTTTTAAATATACCTTAACCAAATGTTTTAGCAACCAAATGTTAGAAGCTTCTATTTTTATAGCTCTTTGTATGTATTCTTTTGCTAAAAGCGTATTACGTAACAGTAAATAATTCTTAGAAAATTCAAAAAAAACAGTTGCGTTATAAGGTAATATTTGATTGCAACTTTCTAGGTATTCTATAGATTTTTGATAATTACCAATAGATTTTTGCGTAAGTGCTTTAAAAAAAAACTGCTGAAAGTTCAACTCTTTTTCTTCAGTTAAATCTACTGCTGCTGGTATGCTATCTTGGGAGTTTATTTGATTGGTATAAAGCATAAAGAATAAAGAAAAGAGAACTAACTCTAGATAAGAGGTTCTCTTTTTTCTATTTTCTATGTTGTTACATCTTATAAACATCTAAGTTAATTCTGTATAATCTCCTATACTTACAGAGGTAAATTTACCGTTAAATTTTGCATGATTACCAATCATAGCATTATCTAAATTAGCATTAGAAATTGTAACATTGCTTTGAATTAAAGAATTGGTTATGGCTGCGTTTTCTATAACACTATTGCTTCCTAAAGAAACGTATGGTCCAATTTTTGTATTCTTTAAAACTACGTTTTCACCAATATAACAAGGTTGTATAATTTCTGAATTCTCTAATACAACGTCTTTAGAAACTAAATTATTACCAGCTTTGTACTCAAATTCTAGTACTTGCTTATTGGTATCTACTGTTGGGTCTTTTTTTCCACAATCCATCCAAGTATTTACGGTTCCTGGTATAAATTTAGCCCCTTCGCTTTTAAGAGTTTCTAAAACGTTTGTAAGTTGATATTCGTTATTTTCTTTTAAATCATTATCTATTAAATACTTAATTTCGTTTCTTACTCTATCTCCATCTTTAAAGTAATAAATACCAATAATTGCTAAATCAGATACAAACTCTTGTGGTTTTTCTACAAAATCTGTAATAAAACCATTGTCTAATTTTACCACACCAAAAGCACTTGGATCTGCTACTTGCTTTACCCAAATTGCGCCATCTGCATTGGCATCTAGTTTAAAATCTGCTTTAAATAAGGTATCTGCATAAGCAACCACACAAGGGCCAAATAAAGAATTTTTAGCACAAAAAAGGGCATGTGCTGTACCTAATGCCTCTTCTTGCACATAAACATTCCCTTTTGCTCCTAATTCATTAGCTATTTGCAATAAAGTTGCTGTTGTATTTTCTGGAAAGCCTTTTTTTGCAGGCCCAATTATAAATGCTATTTCATCAATTTCTTCATCAATAACAGAAGAAATATCTTCTACTAATCTTTGTACTATAGGTTTTCCTGCAATTACAGTTAAAGGTTTTGGTACTGTTAATGTATGTGGTCTTAAACGAGAACCAATACCTGCCATAGGAACAATTATCTTCATCTTAAGGTATATTTTTATATCTCGCAATATACCATTTATTGAAGTACTAGTAAAATAGTTTTTATTGAAAAAACTTTGAATACTGGGATCGATAAAAGCTTTATTTGGTAGTATTTTTACTTTAACAAAAATAGGGGTCATTTAGCTAATAACTCCTTACAAAACACTCCTAAAAATTAAATGATTTAAAAACCTAATCGTTTACTTGGGTTTTTTGTTTCTTTGTAAAAAAATAAATCTTAATGAATTATTTATCAGTAGAAAATATATCTAAAGCATACGGAGAACGAATTTTATTTGAAGACATTTCTTTTGGTATTAACAAAAACCAAAAAGTAGCTTTTATAGCAAAAAATGGAAGTGGTAAAACATCGATCTTAAATATTATTGCTGGCTTAGACGTACCAGATTCTGGACAAGTAGTTAGCAGAAAAGACATTTCTATTGCATACTTATCTCAAAAAGACGACTTAAATCAAGATTTAACTATAGAGGAAACCATTTTTGCAACAGATAATAAAATTCTTTCTATTGTAAATAAATATGAAAAAGCCTTAAAAAATCCTGAAGATACAGATGCCTATCAAGCCGCTTTTGATTTGATGGACCAATACAATGCTTGGGATTTTGAAACACAATACAGACAAATTTTATCTAAACTAAAACTAGACAATTTAACCTTAAAAATAAGTGCTCTTTCTGGAGGACAAAGAAAAAGACTCTCTTTAGCCATTGTACTAATTAATAAACCAGATTTACTTATTTTAGACGAGCCTACAAACCATTTAGATTTAGAAATGATAGAATGGTTAGAAGCTTTTTTTGCCAAAGAAAAAATAACCCTTTTTATGGTAACACACGATCGTTACTTTTTAGAACGTGTTTGTAACGAAATTTTAGAGTTAGATGAAGGTAAAATTTATAAATACAAAGGAAATTATTCTTTTTATTTACAAAATAAAGAAGAACGTTTAGCATTAGAAGCTACCAATTTAAGCAAGGCAAAAAGTTTGTTTAAAAAAGAGTTAGATTGGATGCGTAAGCAACCCAAAGCAAGAACTACAAAATCGAAATCTAGAACAGACGATTTTTATAAAATAAAAGCACAAGCGCATCAACGTAGAAAAGACCACCAAATACAATTAGAAATAAATATGGAGCGTTTAGGAAGTAAAATTCTTGAGCTACATAAAATTTCTAAATCTTTTGATGATAAAGTAATTTTAGATGGTTTTGATTACGTATTTAAAAGAGGAGAACGAATTGGTATCATTGGGAAAAACGGCACAGGAAAATCTTCTTTTTTAAATATTATAACAGAAAAAGCACCTTTAGATAGAGGGAAAGTTATTTTAGGTGAAACTGTTAAGTTTGGATACTATACACAAGCAGGAATCCAAATAAAGGAAGGACAAAAAGTAATAGAGGTTGTAAAAGAGTTTGGAGAATTTATCCCTTTAACAAAAGGAAGAAAAATCTCTGCATCGCAATTATTAGAGCGTTTTTTGTTTGACAAGAAAAAACAATATGATTTTGTAGAAAAACTTTCTGGTGGTGAACAAAAAAGACTGTATTTATGTGCTGTATTAATACAGAATCCTAACTTTTTAATTTTAGATGAACCCACAAACGATTTGGATGTGGTAACTTTAAATGTACTTGAAAGCTTTTTATTAGATTATCCAGGTAATTTATTGGTGGTTTCTCACGATCGTTATTTTATGGATAAAATTGTAGATGCCCTATTTGTTTTTAGAGGTGATGGTGTTGTAGAAAATTTTCCAGGAAATTACTCAGATTTTAGAGCTTATGATAATTCTGCAGATACTAAAGAAACATCTAAAATTGAGAAACCTGTTGAGAAAAAAGTAGCGAAAGAGAGCTCTAAAACATCTTTAAGTTTTAACGAAAAAAGAGAGTTTGGTGCTTTAGAAGTAGAAATTGAACGTTTACAAAAGAGAAAAACTACCATAGAAAAACAATTTTTAAATGTAGAAATTGCTACAGAAGATATTCCTAAAAAATCTGAAGAATTACAAGAGATTATTGCAGAAATAGAGCAAAAGGAAGAACGTTGGTTAGAACTTTCTATGAAAATGGAAGGGTAATTTTAAACCCTAACAATAGCATCCTCTTTTAACAATTCTTGATTGTTAAATTTTAATAAGATTTGAGCTACAGCAATGGTATCTTTTTCGCAATAATTTACAATTCTTTGTATGTTTTTTTCTTCGTAATAAACAGCTGCAACTTCACTGCCATCAATATCATCTTTAGGTGATGGTATCCCTAAAATAGACGTTAATAATTTAAGAGAAGTATAATGTTTATAATCGCCAAATTTCCACAATTCTAAGGTATCTAAATGAGGTACTTCCCAAGGTTTTTTACCAAATAAATTTAATTTTTTTGGGAGTTCTATTTGGTTTACAATCATTCTTCTAGCAATAAATGGAAAATCGAATTCCTTTCCATTATGAGCACATAAAAACTGAGAGGGTTTAGAAAAATGTTTGTCTAACAGGGTTTTAAAATTAACTAATATTTTGGTTTCATCATCACCATAAAAAGAGGTTACTCTAAATTGATTTTCTGCAAAATACCCAACTGAAATACAAATAATTTTACCAAACTCTGCCCAAATACCTGCTCTTTCATAAAATTGTTCTGATGTAAATTCTTCTTTGCGTTGGTATTGTGTTTTCTTTTCAAATAAATTTTGATGTGCTTCAGAGAGGCTATTCCAATTACTTTCTAGAGGTACAGTTTCTATATCTAAAAATAAAATGTTGGCAATTTTGAGTTTTAGGTTCATTGGTTTCTTTTTCTACGATAAAGGTAATAAAAAAAGAAAAAGGGTAAAATTTTTACACTAAATAAGTTTTCTCTATAACTAAAGTATGGGTTAACTAAACCTTAAATGAAAGATAATTTACATTAAATGATTGTTAAGTGTTTGTTATTATAATTTATTTATTAGTATTTTTGATACTCACAGTTTTTTAAAAAATTTATGAACAAAAGTGATATTAAAATTTTATTAGTTGATGATGAACCAGACATTATAGAAATTGTTGGTTACAACTTAAAAAACGAAGGTTACCAGGTTTTTACTGCTAATAACGGACAAGAAGCCATAAAATCTGCAAAAAAAAATGTACCTCATCTAATTTTATTAGACATTATGATGCCAGAAATGGATGGTATAGAAGCTTGTGAAAAAATTAGAAAAATTAGTTCTTTAGAAAATGTTATTATTTCATTTTTAACAGCTAGAGGAGAAGATTACTCTCAAGTTGCAGGTTTTGAAGCCGGTGCAGACGATTATATAACAAAACCAATAAAACCAAAGGTTTTATTAAGTAAAATAAAATCTTTATTAAGAAGATTAAAATCTGATAAACAAAGCGAAGAAGCTTTTAAAATTGGAGACATTGTTATAGACAGAGAAGAATATGTAGTTTATAAAGCAGGAACTAAAATTTCTTTACCTAGAAAAGAATTCGAATTATTTTCTCTACTTACCTCTAAACCTGGCAAAGTTTTTAAACGAGAAGTTATTTTAGATACTGTTTGGGGTAATGAAGTAGTTGTTGGTGGCAGAACTATAGACGTACATATTAGAAAATTAAGAGAAAAAATAGGAGATCATCACTTTAAAACTGTAAAAGGGGTAGGTTATAAATTTGTTTTAGAAGGCGCAGATAATTAACTTGCCTAAATGAAATTTAAAAGAACATACTCTTACGCACTTTGGTCTGCCATATATTTAACACTTTTATCAGTAATAATTGCTACTATATCATATTTTGTAGTTGTTAAACATTTAGGCATAGGAGCCCTTATAATTTCGATTGCGGCACTCTTTATTATTTCTTTTTTTATTATACAATACAGGGCAGAGCATTTTATTTATAGAAGATTAAAGAAAATCTACGAAGACGTATCTATACTAGATGTAAAAGATTTACGTAAAGATTCTGTAACAACAGATATCGAAAAACTTTCTAAAAGAATGCAGAAGTTTGTAGAGGGTAAAAGGATGGAAATTAAAAGTTTAACAGAAAGAGATTCTTTTAGAAGAGATTTTTTAGGAAACGTAGCACACGAACTTAAAACACCACTTTTTACAGTACAAGGTTATATTTTAACCCTTTTAGAAGGTGCTGGAAGTGATAAAGAAATACGAAAAAAATACTTAGAAAGAGCCAACAAAGGTGTAGAAAGATTGGTTGCTGTTACTAAAGATTTAGACATGATTGCTAAATTAGAAACAGATGGTTTAAAACTAAATATTAAGGTTTTTAATATTTTAGAATTGGTACAAAATGTATTCGATTTATTTGAAATGAAAGCCAAAAAACGAAACATTACCTTAAAATTTGATCGAATTTATGAGTTTCCAGTCTTTGTAAAAGGAGATATCGAAAAAATAGAGCAAGTACTTATAAATCTTATTGTAAATTCAATTAAATACGGCAAACCTAATGGAACTACCATTTTAGCTGTTGATTCTTATAGTTCAGATAAATTTATTGTGAAGGTAGTAGATAATGGCGAAGGCATAAAATCTATACATTTACCACGTTTGTTTGAGCGTTTTTACAGAGTAGACCAAAGTAGATCTAGAGAGCAAGGTGGATCTGGTTTAGGTTTGTCTATTGTAAAACATATTGTAGAAGCACACGACCAAACCATGTTGTTAAAAAGTACTTATGGCGAAGGTTCTGAATTTTCTTTTACTTTAGAAAAGGCAAATTAAATTAGCTTCTAATTCAATTTTTGTGAGTTTTTATTTAGCAAAAAATTCGATAGTAAAAAATAGCATTATTTTTTTAAAAGACGACAAATACTCTTATTTCGTTTGATGTTTGGTTGGAACAAAAAACTGCGTTAAGGATTGAAATGGCATCCTTTTTTTCTTTTTCGGAAAAAAAGATATAATGGAAAGCCTGTTAAAACGCCCAAATAAAATGCTTGTTAAACCAAATCGAAACCGATATCTTTTCTGTAATTTATTTTATCGAAATGAATTTTATGAATGCTTTTGTAAGATTTTTCTAAAGCCTCTTCTATAGTTTCTCCGAAAGAAGTAATTGCCATAACTCTACCACCGCTTGTAACTACTTTACCGTCTTTAAGGGTTGTTCCTGCATGAAAAGCAATGGAATTTTCTAGTGTGTCAAAACCTGTCATTTCTTTACCTTTTTGATAAGCTTCTGGGTATCCACCAGAAACCAACATAACAGTTGTTGCTGTTTTTGGAGTTACAGAAAAGGATTTTTGATCAAGGGTTTGGTTGGCAACGCCTTCAAACAAATCAAATAAATCTGACTCGATTCTTGGTAAAACAACCTCCGTTTCTGGATCTCCCATTCGTACATTATATTCTACTACAGATGGGTTTCCGTGGTCATTCATTAAACCAATAAAAATAAAACCTTTGTAATCAATTCCGTCTTTTTGTAAACCATTAATAGTTGGTTTTACCACCAATTCTTCTACTTTATTTAAAAAAGCTTCATCTGCAAATGGCACAGGAGAAATAGCGCCCATTCCACCCGTATTTAGACCTGTATCACCTTCGCCAATTCTTTTGTAATCTTTTGCGGATGGTAATATTTTATAGTTTTTACCATCTGTTAACACAAAAACAGACAATTCTATTCCTTTTAAAAACTCTTCTATCACAACTGTTGATGAAGCTTCACCGAATTTTTGATTGGAAACCATTTCTTTTAATTCAGCTTTAGCTTCTTTTAAAGAATTTAAAATTAAAACTCCTTTACCAGCGGCTAATCCATCTGCTTTTAACACAAAAGGTGGTTCTAAAGTTTCTAAAAACGCAAAACCTTCTGCTAAATTTTCTTTTGTAAAAGATTGGTATTTTGCAGTTGGAATACCATGTTTTTGCATAAACTGCTTAGAAAAATCTTTAGATCCTTCTAAAGTTGCTCCGTCTTTTTTAGGGCCAATTACAGGAATATTTTTTAAGGCATCATCAGCTAAGAAAAAGTCGTGAACGCCCGCTACCAAGGGTGCTTCTGGGCCCACAACTACCATTTTAATATCATTGTCTAAAACGGTTTGTTTTACAGCTTTAAAATCTGTTGGATTGATATTAATATTAGTTGCAATGTTGGCTGTACCAGCATTACCAGGTGCAACAAAAAGTTGGTTTACCTTGTTACTTTCTAATAATTTTAATGTAAAAGCGTGTTCTCTACCTCCAGAACCTAAAATAAGAATATTCATTTGTGTTGTTTGTTGTTTTGCAAATATATTTTAAAAAAAATTGGTTACCTAAAGCCCCACTTTAAAAAATATTTTATTGCTGAGGAAATATGGTAAAAAAAAAGTTTTAAACTTTTAAATGAACCTTTTTGATGTTGATGAATAATGTTAACTTCTGGAAAATACATTATTTTTTTACCAGATCTATCAATCTTTCTACATAGATCAGCATCTTCCATGTATAAAAAATAGCGTTCGTCAAATCCATTTAAAATCTTAAAATCTTCAGTTTTAAAAAGCATAAAACAACCATGAATAAAATCTGGATAAAAAGGTTTGTTTAAATCGCTATCTCTATATTGGTTTTTAAGTGCCAATCTTTTAAAAATCTTTAAATTCCGATTTATTAAATTAAATAAAGTGGGATGCTTTCTACAGACGTATTGCAAACTTTTGTCTGGATAAATAACTTTAGGAGTTATAAATGACACCTCTTTATTTTGCAAAAGTTGATTCATTAAAGCTGAAATAATATCTGGAGAAAACGCAACATCTGGATTTAGAATTAAATGAAAATCTGACTGAATTTTATTTAGTATTAAATTATGTGCTTTTCCGAAACCAATATTTTTTCCCGTAAAAACATATTCTATTTCATTAGATTTTAAAATATCTTTTACTTGGTTGTTTTTAGAATTATCAATTAAAAATAATTTTTTTTTAAACGGTGTATTTAAAAAGGAGGTAACTGTTTTTTTTAAAACATTTATATTTTGATTGTAAAGAACAATACTTGCAGTAATTTGATGTTCTTTATTCATTTAATAAGCCTTTTCTTCTCCTTTAAACACATTTAAAACAGTTTGAATAATAATTTTAATATCTAAGAAAAAAGACCAATTTTCTATATAGAAAATATCTAAACGCACTCTATTTATAATATCAGATTTTTTAGTTATTTCTCCCCGGTAACCGCTTATTTGAGCTAAACCAGTTATACCTGGTTTTACAATATGTCTTTTTAAATAATTGTCTACATCTTTTTGGTATTCTAAAGACAAACTCTCTAAATGTGGTCTTGGTCCAACCACACTCATATCTCCAAGTAAAACGTTTATAAATTGAGGTAACTCGTCCATACTTGTTTTCCTTAAAAAGGCTCCAATCTTAGTAACTCTAGAATCGTTTTTAGTAGCATGCACTTTATTTGCAGTTGCATTAATTTTCATTGATCGAAATTTGTAACAAACAAACTCATCTCCGTTAATACCTTCTCTTTTTTGTTTAAATATTAAAGGGCCTTTTGATTCTAATTTTACCAAAACCCATAAAATAGGTATTAACCATGAGAGTAAAAAAACACATACAAAAAGTGAAAAAAAGACGTCAAATATTCTTTTTTTATAAAAGTTTTCTGGGAATTCAAAAGGTAATTTTTTTACATTTAATACAGTTATTGTATCGTCATAAAATACAGTGCTTTGATTTTTACTATATAACTCATTAGACTCTGGTATTAATTTTAAAACGATGCCTTTATCTAATGCAAATTTATTTAGTTTTTTTATTTGCTCTTTATCTAAAGAAGATAAAGAGCAGTAAATTTCATCTACAATATTATTAGTTGTATATTCAACTACACTTTCTAAATTTCCTAAAAACTCTTTACTTTTATAGGTTTTATTAGAGAAAAAACCCAAATACTTATATCCTAAATTAGATTTACTTTGAAATAACTTAATAAGTTTTTTTACTGAATCATCATAACCAATTACTACTGTTGTTCTATAATTATTACCATATGATCTGTATTTTTTTAAAAGAAAGAGCCATAAAAATTTAATAGCTGTAATACTTATTATAATAGCGCTAAGAATAACGAATTGGTTATTTACAACATCTCCTTCTCTAAAAGCACCAAAATATGCAAAATAACCTAAGAAAAAGATTGAAAACTGTCTTATTAAAAGAGTTAGTATATGTAAGGCTTTTGTGTATCTATATACTTTATAAAAACCTAAAAAATAACTTGTAAAAAACCAAAACAAAGAAATGTAAGACAAAAAAGAAGTATTTAAAAATTCTTTGTCATAAATTAAATAGACTGCAAAATTAATAATAAAAATATCCAATATAATTTGGAGTGGTCTTATTAAGTAGGAGTATCTTTTTTTCAAGTTTGGTTCTTTTAAAAAACGATTATACTTTTGTTAACGAAAAACTTTAAGAATCATTTTATCTATTGTAAATATTTTTTTTGCAAGTGTTTTTTGATGCTCTGTATCTATTTCTTTATGTATTAAAAACTGCAACTTTTCTATAAGTAAATTATTATCCCATTTATTTACAACTAAGTCTATATCTTTCTCAAAAAAGAGGTTTTCAATTTCACTATCAGCATCTGTTATTACCATAACTTTACATCCTGAAGCTAATAAATTAGGTAATTTAGAGGGTAAAGAGCCTTTGGAAGTGTTTTCTTTTTGAGGAATAATTTGAATATCACTTCTATTATATAATTCTTCTAAATTCTCTTTTTTAACTAAGTTATGAAAATGTATATTCTTATTTTTATTTATACTCTTTAACCTTTTAATTGTTTCCCCTTCAGAAAAAAAATGAAATGCAGTGTTTTGTATTTTTTTCGATGCTTCAGAGAAAAAACTTAGAAGTTTCATTGGGTTTTGTTTTTCTCCTAAGGCTCCAGAATAAACAATATTAATCTTTGTACTATCAAAAATCGTGCTTAAATCATTGGTAATCTTATTTTTTAAAGTGATAAAAGGATATTGAACCTCTAATTTATTTTCTTCTAAATTATATAATTTTTTGGCTTCTTTTTTCATTTCATTAGATAGAAATAAAATTTTATCGCAAGATTGATAACATTTCTTTTCTATTTTATGAATAAAGAATTTTACAAATTTGTTTAAAAACCCAGACTTACCTTCAGAATATACCTCTTGTAAATCATGTACCATACCAACTTTTCTAATATTTTTATTTAAAAAGGGGCTGATAAAATAGAAAGCAAAACTTGGTGGAAATATTGGCATAACAATGTCTTTTCCTTTTTGATGAACCCTTAATTTTCTCAGTACAAAAAAAGCAAAACTAAACTCTAAAATAAGTCTTCTAAAAATTGTTTTTTTTGTATAATACACATTAGTTCCCCCTCTAATAATTTCTACACCTTTAAGTTGTTCATTACTTTTTTTTGCTTTCCAATCTGGATAAAATGGATGAAAACATAAAACTGTAACTTTATGTCCTTGCGCCGTCAGAGCTGTTACAAAATTGGTGTTAAATTTTCCTGTAGAAATTGGTTCTGGAAAAAAAAACGGGGAGATTAATAATATATTTTTTGTGTTAGTCAATTTTTCTTTCTCTAATTATTTTTGCAGGATTGCCTACACATACTTTATTTGAAGCAATATCTTTATAAACACTACTTCTAGCACCTATAACAGTTCCTTTTCCAATAGTAATACCAGGTGCAATATACACATCTGTTGCCAACCAACATTCGTCTTCTATGGTATTTTTTTTTGCAAAAATTGGAAAATCAGATTGTAAATAATCGTGAGAGGCAGCACATATATATGATTTTTGAGAGATTACTACATTTTTACCAATCTCTATTTCTCCTAAAGAATATAAAACAACATCATCTCCAATCCAAGAATAATCTCCAATAGCAACTTTCCAAGGATAGGTTACTCTAACAGTTGGTCTAATAATTACGTTTTTTCCAATTTTTGCACCAAATAGTCTTAATAAAAACCGTCTAAAACCATACATAAATTGTGGTGACATTCTAAAGAATATACCTTGTACAATCCACCATAATTGTACCACAAAAGCATTTTTGCCTCTAAAATTTTTTGGTAATTTAAAAGTGTTCAGTTTTTGCACTATTATTTATAATCTTTAAAAATTCTGATTCAAATATATCAACGGTAAAGTTATTAATAAAATATGTTTTATTGTACTCACTTATTTGTTTAATTTTAGATCTATTTTCATCTAAATAAGTAAAAAATTCAACTAATTCGTCTACTTTATTAGTTTCCATTAAAAAACCATTTTTCTCGTGTTTAATGATATCTGGTATTCCTGCATGTTTTGTTGAAATAATTACATTACTTGTAGCCATAGCTTCTAAAATTGAAATAGGTTGACCTTCCATTTTATAAAAAGTAGGCAAAACAAAAATTGTACTCCAATTTAACAATTCTCTTTTTTCTATCCCTTTTACAATACCTAAATATTGAGTATTTTTAAGGCTACTAATTTTATTTCTTATAATTTCTTTTAAATTTTCATCTATATTACCAGCAATTTTTGCAGAATAAGAAATTTTTTTTTCTTCTAAAATTATTAGGGCATCTAAAAGTTGTAAAATTCCTTTTTCCTCCATTAAATTACTTAAATAGCAAATTTTAAGTTCTCTAAAAGATTTTTCTTCTGTGTGATAATATAGAAAGTCTTGAGCAAAATTATTTAGTACATGAATGTTTTCAGTTTTAAGAAATGGGCTTAAATTATTTTTTAATGACCTAGACAAAATAATTCCTTTGGTAAACTTTGATATTAAAAAATAAAAAAACTTCTTTTTTATCCCTGACAATTCTGAGTATTGTTTTCCTAAATAATTACCATGAACATGTATAATAATTTCTTTTTTTAAAATTGAAGAAAGTAAAATAAACAGTGTATACTTTGCAATTCCAAAAAATGTTTGGCCTGGTGTTATATAGATAATATCATTCTTAAAAACCTTTAAGGCTTTCACATTAATTTTCACGAAAAATAATGCTTTTTTAATAGAAAAACTTCCAATTGCATCTTCAAAAACTGGGTAAGAAGTATTTACAAAATCGGCCTTATAACTTTTGGATGATTCTAAATTTTCTAATACAATTTTGTTTGCTAAAGAAACACCAGAAACTGGATCTGGAAAAGGGCCTACTAATAAAAATTTATTTTTGTTTTTCATTTAAAACAGCATAAAAGGCAAAATAATTAATAAAAAGAGAGAAAAATAGAATTCCATTTTGTCTATCTAAAATATTTTCAACAAACATAAGTAATATAAAAAAAACTATTAATGATGCGTGTTCAAAAGAATTTTGAAAAGCTATTTTTAAATTTTTAAAAATAAAAAACAAAAAAAATACTAAGCCAAATAACCCTGCATTTAATGCATATCCTAAATACTGATTATGAGAGTTATAATTTTTACTGTTAAAAAAATTAATAGTATTCTCTTTTTGAAATAACACATCTTCACCTGCACCAATACCATAACCAAAATATGGTTTTTCTTTAATTAATGGTATAGAAGTTTTATAAATATTTATTCTAAGGTTAGATGAACTTTTATTATTGTTACTATTAACAAAACTAACCAAATCTTTAAATCTGTTTGATATATCTGGTACAAAATTATATACAGAGATCCCCAATATAAAAATTGACAAAAAAGCTATTAATTTAATTTTAATCTTTATCTTTTTATTAAAAAAAAGGTACAATAAAAAAATACCTGTCATTAAAAAAATAGCACTTTTTCTTGATAAAAGCAACAGATGAACAATAAGAATTATATTCCCTAAAAGAACATAAATTTTAAACTTGTTAACTCTAAACAAACTAATAGAAAACAACAAAGCTATTGATGTGTATAGAGATGCATAAATAGGATGAATAGAATATTTACCTAATTGAAAAATAATTCGATAACTGTAATTTAAAAAATAATTTTCTGTTACATATCCTTTATAAAGGAAATATAAAAAAATAACTATAAAAAGGAATAATGTACTTGAATAATAGAACAATTTCCCGAGAAATAAGCATCTATTTGTGTAAATCTTTTTATTTGATTTTAGTAAATAAAAAGAAAATGGAAAAAGAAATAAAGGCAATAATCTTAACAAAAGTATTTTTCCATAAGTAAAATTACTTGTATAAAACATACTTAACAAAACAACCAAAAACGGAATACTATTCATAAAAAAAATAGAAATACCTTTCTTATGGTTAAACATTCTATCTTTTTTGAAAAAATAAATTATTGAAAAAAGACAGAACAATCCTAACATAGAAGGCTTTACGTTATCTGGGTAAATAGGAAACAAAAAAAGATTTAGGAACAATAACTTAATTGAATTATCTAAAAAACTAGCATTAAAAAACTTTACCATAATTTTATCCCTTTAAAAGCAAGAACAACCATTTTAGGAATTACGTAGATTCCGAAACCTACTAATATAAATTGTGAAAAACCGTTTGTAAAATCTCCTCTTAGAAAATAGATTAAATGTATTGCAATAAAAAAAGCAAATGTCTTTTTTAAATAATCATCAGACTTTAAAAATAATATCGCTTTTGTTAGTAAAAATGCTAAGATAAAGGCGAACAAAATAATACCAAAAACCCCAAAATTTAAATAAGCTTCTGAGATAAATGGGTTAGATAAGTTGTTAAACCAAAAATCATGATTTTCTATTAAATAATCTCCAACAACTTGACCTGTTGTATGAGGCTTAGTTTGCCAAATAGATCTTGGTACAAAAAATAAAAATGCTCCTGACAGTTGTTCTCCTAGACTAAAACCTTCTAAAGAAACATATTCTATTGTTGCCAAAAAATTAGCGTATGTATCAAAATTTAATGTGTCAAAATTACTCATTAATACATCTCCCTTAAAAGATTTAAACAAAATTGACGGATTCTTTATTACTTCAGAAAAAGAAGAGTTTACATGTGTAAAAACTGCTAATAGCGGCATTAAAAAAATTAAACTAAAATACAAAACAAGGGTTGTTTTAATATTTGAGTTTAATAATTTAGGTATAAATAAAAATATGAGACAAAAATAGATAGGTCCTAAACCAGACCTTTTTTCCATAAAAGGATTTTTAAACACTACTATTAAAAGTAAAAAAACACATATAGAAACCAAAATAGTCATCCAATTTATTGCATTTCTATTTTTCTTTTTAAAATACATCACACACATTGCTACACCTGCTAACGGTACAGAAAATAATACTTTAGAAATTATAATTTTAATTGACTTATTATTATCATATTGTAACTTCCAAGTTGGTGTCATTAACTTTTCTTGAATATAATCTATATTAAAAACTAAAATAAGAATAGATAAAACTAAAATCACCAAAATATCAAAAGGAAGTTTTTTTTTAATTTGATAATCTATTACAGTTTTATGCTGTTTTTTAAAGACAATATAACTTACAAAAAAGGTTATATTAAATAATAAAATATAAATATTAGCTCTTATAGCTTCTGCCCAGTGATAAGGAAAGTTATTGACATAAGTTTCAGTTTCTGTATAAATTTGAGCTAATGGAGCTATTATAAAAAAGAGTAAATTAAATATTAAATATGCTGAAATAAATGGTGAAAAATCTTTCTCTAAAAAAAAATGATAATACATAATTACCATAATTACTATATAATTTACAAAAAAAGATAGCAATGTTACAAAAGTAACATCAGCAATAAAAAACTGAATACCTGTAAAAAAGAAGAATAGTAAAAATATAAAATTTCTCAATTTAATTAAATTTAAACAGTGTTAAGGTTTTTTTCTTAAATGAAAAATAAATCCTTATTAATGCCATTAAAACATCTCCAAAAACTCTAAGATAAATTAAATTCCAAAAGTTTAATTTATCAAAGAAATATAAAAGAATTAAAACTAAGATATAAATTATAGATGTAAAGATTAAAGAAAAGTTATACTCTTTATAAAACCCGAATGCCACCAAAGAACAAGTTCCCAAGACAAAGGTTAACGCTACAAAAGGAGAGAGTATTGACAAAAATTCTAATACTGGAGAAAATTGAAGCATTTCTTGTCCTCCAATTAAAATCATCAAATAATCTGAAAGCAAATAAGTTACTAAGCCAACAAGACAACCTATAACTAATGAAGCAAAAACAATCTTTTTAAGCATTTTTTTATTTTTAGTTCTAGATATTGTTGGAAAAACTGCTTGTTGTAACATTTCAAAAGGTATAACCCCTAACATTACAATTTTTAAACTTGAATCAAAACCAGCAACTTGTTCTAGTTCACAAAACTTACCAATAAAAAAAATGGTTCCAAAGTTAAAAACAAGAGACAAAAACCTTCCAATAAAAAAGGGTAAAGATTCTTTAAAATAGGTCTTTAGCTTCAAAAAAGAAACCTTAATTAGCTTTATTTTATATTTCTTAAATAACAAATAGAACCCTAAACCCCCCATTAATATTGACGACAAGATAAAAAACCAAATATAAACAGTAATACTTTGTCCTTTTTTAACAAAAAAAATGGTACCTAATAATAAAAATAATCTTGATAAGAAAACAATTATTGTTGCTGGTTTTAGGTTTTCTACTCCTTGAAAAAACCAAATAGGAAATAATACTTCTCCTAAACCACAAAACATAAATAATAATAGTATGTTTTTATAAATGTTAAACATCTCAAATTGACCTAACAAAAAGATACAAACTACAGATATTAGAAATAAAATTGTTTTAATAATAAAAATTGAAGATACTATTTCATTAATACTTTCAGTTTTCTTTCGATTTTCAACAATATACTTAGCTGCATAAATGTTAAATCCAAAATTTATTATCATTATAAAATACTGAATAACAGAATCTAACCAAGTTAATAATCCATATTTTTCATTACCTAGAACTCTAATTAAATATGCAGCTAAAATTACTTTAATCCCAATATTTAAAACTTTCATTACTGTTAAGTAAGAAAAGTTTTTTAAAATTGTTTTGTGATCTATATTTAAGTTTTTTAACATTCTAATTTAAAATAGAATTAAATGTTTTTTCTGAAAATGAATTCTGTTCTTCATGAAAAATGTTCTTTACCACATTTCTTTGTTTTTCAAAATCATCAGATTTATTTATAAAAAGCTTTTCTAAATAAAATAATAATTCTTTGCTATTTGCTATAAATTCACCTGGCATCAATTTTTTTGGGTTGTCAAAAACAAACCCTCTTGAATTTAAATATTCTTGGTAATCAGATATTACAAAACCTATTGGTTTATTTAACAATAAGAAATCTATATATATTGATGAAAAATCTGTTAATAATAAATCAACAGAATTTAAAACTGAATAAAGAGAAATTCCTTTTTCGACAAAATTTGAATTATCAATTATTGATAAATGCGAATATTCTTTAAAATCTTTTGGCTTTAACACATCCATAGGATGTAATTTAATAACACATAAAGATTTTAATTTAGATAAAAACACATTTAATTCATTTAGAAATGATTCATTTAAAAATTCATTCATTCCATCTATCTCACCATCTACTCTTATATCTCCAATAGTAGACTTTCTATAAGTTGGCATCCAAAGTATGGTGTTTGCAAACGTATTTTGTTTTTCTGAAATAACATCTAAAAAGGTAAATTTATCTGATAAAATAAAATCGTTTCTTGGTAAACCTGATATTATTACCTGATCTTCATTTAATTTAAATGCACCTTGCATTATTTTACTAAACTTTTTAGAAGTTGCAATGGTAAAATTAGATTTTGGAACAAGAGTATTATTATCTAAATGACCAATTCTTTTTAATGGCATGCCGTGCCATAAATTTATATTAAGTTGATTTTTAAGAAGTGGTAATTTATTATACACTCCATGTGTATGAAATACATATTTAGAGGTAAAAAAAAAGAACAACCCCTTACATGAACTTTTTTTTAGAATCTTATAATTTTTAGAAGTTGTATAGTTTTTTATTAAAACTTCATATTTATCTTTCTGTTTTAACTTGTCTACTAACCAAATATTAGTGTACTCTTTTTTGGTATTTATCATATAACAAAACATCGCAAAACTATTATCAGATATATCTGGAAAACTTACATACACAACATTCTTTACGTTCTTTTTTAAAAAAAAACTAAAGAGTTTTACAACTTGTTTTATCATTTATTTTTTTTCAAAGAATTTGTTTTAATTTTGTTGTAGAAATACCAACGGTTCTAGGTAAATATATTACTTGGCAATATTTTTTTAAAAAATCAAATTTACCTTCCCAATCATCTCCCATAACAAAAATATCTGCTTTAACTCTTAAAACATCATCAATTTTTTGTTCCCAATTAGTTTCTGGTATTATTTCATCTACAAATTCTAATGATTCTAGAAATTTTTTTCTTTCCTCAAAAGGTATTTTGCATTTTTTACCTTTTATCTTGTTAAACTCATCTGTAGAAACACCAACAACTAATTTATCTCCTAATTTACTTGCTCTTTTAAGAATTTCTATATGTCCATAATGTAACAAGTCAAAAGTTCCATATGTTAATACAGTTTTATTTCCGTTTTCAGATTTATCAGAAAACTCATTAAATATTTTTAACCTTTTATCTTTATCAGATAAAACAACCTCACTTTCATTCAATTTCCAATCAATCCTCAAATTTTTATCATTATAAATAACACCATATTCAGATTCTTTATGATAGTAATTATCACACTTATAAGAAACTATGGTATTATCTTCTAAAGTAGCAAAACCATGTAAAAATCCTCTTGGCACAAATAGTTGTTTGTTATTATCTCCAGATAATTCTACAGAAAAATGTTGACCAAAAGTTGGCGAGTCTTTTCTAACATCTACAGCTACATCTAAAACTTTACCTTTTATAACTCTTACTAATTTGGCTTGTGCAAACTGCCCCTTTTGCAAGTGTAAACCTCTTAAAACTCCTTTTTGAGATATCGATTGGTTATCTTGAACAAAGTTTACTTTTAATCCTATTTTTTTTTCAAATACTTTCTGATTAAAAACCTCGAAAAAACTTCCTCTTTTATCTTTAAAAACTGTTGGCTCTATTACAAAACAACCTTTTAAATGTGTTTCTGTAACGTTCATTATATTTTATATAAATTATTGGCATATCCGCTTTTTAATAAAGGTTCTGAGAGTGCCATCATATGTTCTTTGTTAATAAAACCTGCTCTAAACGCTGCTGCTTCTATAGAACCTACTTTTAAACCTTGCCTTTCTTCAATTACTTGTACAAACTGCCCTGCTTGCATTAATGAGTTAAAAGTACCTGTATCTAACCAAGCTGTACCTCTATCTAAAATTTCTACAGCGAGTTTTCCTTTTTTTAGATATACATTATTTACTTCTGTAATTTCTAATTCGCCTCTTTTGCTGGGTTGGATGTTTTTTGCAATGGTTACCACTTCATTATCGTAAAAATAGATTCCAGGAACTGCATAATTAGATTTTGGATGTTCTGGTTTTTCTTCAATAGAAATGGCTTTATTATGTTCATCAAATTCTACTACCCCATATCTTTCTGGATCATTTACGTGATAAGCATACACAATACCGCCATCTGGATTGTTATTTGATTTTAAAAGATCTGCTAAACCTGATCCATAAAAAATATTATCGCCCAATATTAAGGCAACTTTATCAGAACCAATAAACTTTTCACCAATAATAAACGCTTCTGCTAAACCATTTGGGTTTTCTTGAACTTCATACTGAAAACTACAACCTATTTTACTTCCATCTCCTAATAATTTTTGAAACAATGGTACATCTTGTGGTGTAGAAATAATTAATATTTCTCTAATTCCAGCAGAAATTAAGGTAGCAATTGGATAATAGATCATGGGTTTATCATACACGGGCATTAACTGTTTGCTAACAGCTAAAGTTAGTGGATGTAATCTTGTACCTGAACCTCCTGCTAAAACTATTCCTTTCATATTAATTGTATTTTTTTAAATACCATTGTATGGTTTTTAAAATTCCAGTTTCAAAATTTTCTGAGGCTTTCCAACCCAATTCATTTTCTACTTTAGAGGCATCTATGGCGTATCTAAAATCATGACCAGGTCTGTCTTTTACAAAACTAATTTGATTTTTGTAAGAGTTTTTCTTTGGATAAATTTCATCTAAAATCTCACAAATTTTATTGGCAATATATAAGTTATTACGCTCGTTTTTGCCACCAATATTATAAGTTTCTCCAAATTTTCCATTTTTATAAACCAACTCAATCCCTGTACAATGGTCTTGCACGTATAACCAATCTCTAATGTTTTTTCCATCCCCATAAATAGGAATATTTTCACCAGAAATTGCTTTTCTAATAATGGTTGGTATCAACTTTTCATCATGTTGTTTTGGACCGTAATTATTAGAACAATTAGTGGTAACTACATGCATACCATAGGTATGAAAATAACTTCTTATTAAAAAGTCTGAAGACGCTTTTGAAGCACTGTAAGGACTGTTTGGTGCATAAGGTGTGGTTTCTGTAAACAAACCCTTGGCGCCTAATGTACCATAAACCTCATCTGTTGAAATATGATGAAATCTTGCATTTTCATATCCTTCTTTGTATTCAAAAGGAGCATTCATCCAATAATTTTTTGCAACATCTAACAACGTAAAAGTGCCAAAAACATTGGTTTTTACAAATGCATCTGGATTTTTAATGGAATTATCTACATGAGATTCTGCTGCAAAATGAATTACTCCAGAAAAATGATATTCTTTAAATAAATTTTCAACTAAATCCCTCTTGCAAATGTCTCCTTCAAAAAAAGTATATCTTGGATGATTATCTAATTCTTTTAAATGCTCTAAATTACCGGCATAGGTAAGCAAATCTAAATTTACGACATGAATTTCTTTATTATTTTCTATAAAGTATGTAATAAAATTGGATCCAATAAAACCTGCACCTCCAGTAATTAAAATTGTTTGCATTCTTACTTCTTATAATTATTTAAATAAGAATTTATCTTTATTAGTAATAGAATAAAAATCATTGCTAATGCGCCTAAAACCGACAACTGAAAAGCAATATTTCTAGTTACTCCCTTTATTTCTGAACCGATAGGTTGAAAGTTAGAAATTACATTAATTACCTCATATTTTTCGGATTTATCTTTTACAATATCTTCTAACTCTGCGTTTATTTTTCTATTAGTTTCAAACAACTCTAGTTCTTTGGTTGTTCTCATTTTCCCCCCTAAATCTATGCTAGTTCCACTATTTTGTTTTTTTGCCTCTTCTAACATAACCTTCGTATACACAACTCTTAAAGAGTCTATTTGAGCTAAATTAGTACGCAATAAAGAATCTGTTCTATTTAAGTTTTCGTTGGTTAACTCTTTTACTCTATTAAAATATTTGTTTTTTATTACTGATGATAAAATAACCTCATCTAACTTATTAAAAACATCACTTTTTTCTGACACCACATTTATTTTATGAATTTTGTAGTCCAAAAGCGAAAATGAAGCTTTAAAATCTTCAAAATTGTAACTTTTTACAGTAGTTGTATCTACATCTAAAATAAAATCGTTGTAGGAGTTAATGATATCATTCTCATTTATGATAGGTTCTATTGTAAACTTTTTTAAAGAAGCTGCTGTTTCTTTATCTATCTTAAATGTTTTTTGAATATTAGCTGTATCTTTTTGTTTTACCAAATCGTTATAATAACTAATATTATTATACAACTGATTGGCACTTTTAAAGTTGGGTTGTACCAACATTTGAGATTCATATTTATCTGCAGATTTTACTTGGATAAACACACCAATAGCAAAACCTATAAAAGCTGCAATCCCTATTTTTACAATATTATCTTTTAAGAAAATTAAAATGGAAATAAAAAAATGAAAAATACCTTTAAAAATATTTCCAATAAAATTAAAAAGGTTTTGAAAACCTTTACCAATAATTTTAAATAAAGATCCTAAATCTACTTCTTCTTCGTTGTTATTATGACTTGTTGACATATGGTTGTTTGATTATAATATCTATGTTTACTGTTAAAAAATTTGTTCTAATATTTTTTGAGTTATGGCATAAGTTGGTGTAACTCCTGTCATACCTAAGCCTCCAGAAGCTAACGTAGCCCCTGTTTCTAAAGGGTTATCGGATGCGTAATAGGCATAACGCACTTGTACGTTTTCAGAAATATTACCTCTAATTCTTGATGCAGATTGTATGGCTTTTTGGTAATGTGCACCTTCCATTTCTAAACCAATGACATTCCAAGTAGAATCGTGAAAAAACTTTAATAAATCTTTATTTTGAAGTGATGTTCCTAACACTGAAATCATAGAACCATCAAAAGATTTTACACCAAAACCTTCTAAATCTTCTTTTTTTAATTGGTTTTTAAACGGATAATTGTCTGCTGTACCTTCAAAAATATGAGCAGATGGAATCATAATATCTCCTTTACCACCCTCTAAAATACCGGCTTTACCCATAATAGAAATTGACTTTACATCTAAATGTGTTTTTGTGTTTTTATCACAAGTATATGGTTTTAATAACTCATCCATAGTTTCGTAAGCTTGTTCGCCAAAAGCATAATCCATTACTATAATTACTGGATTTTCTTTAGCATTTGCTTTTTTAGAGAACGTTAAAATATCAAAATTTATTTTAGCTGTATCTATTATTTGTACGTTTATATTAGTACCTGATGTATCTTTAATATAAATCAGTCCATTTTTAGAGGCAAAATCTTTTACTTTTTTTTGTATTGGTTTGCTATTTTCGTTGCTTAGTAATTGATAAATTTCAAACCCTTTTAAGTTTTTTGCTTCTTTTGGTAATGCACTTTTTGCATATACAGAATTTAATACACTGTGCATGTTTGCACTTATAATATGAATAGGTCTTTCTAATAAATGATTATTTTTTAGAACCTTTTTAATATTATTTGCCCAGATTTCTCCATAAATATGATGCCCAATTTCTTGTACCAAAATAGTACTAAAAATTACTGTTCTTTTTTTGTTTTCTAATACTTCGTTGATGGCTAATTTACCCAACCAAAATATCAATTGAAAAAAACGATCTGGATTTTCTTTAGTGGCAAATGTTTTATAAATGGTTAAAACTTCATCAAAAGACCTTCCTAAAATATTACCTAAATGTACAAGAGTTACTTCTCTTTCTTTTTCTGAAATTTGTTTTTGATGTAGTACAATATCCTCTAAATGTTTCCACTCTCTTGTAAAATCTTCACCCTCATTTAAGGTTACTCTTTCCTGAATTTTATGAGATTCTATAAAAAGAAACGTTAAGTGGGTTAAAATATCATAGATTTCAGATCTTCCTCTGGTAATCTCAATATTCATTTGATCTTTATCTATTCTATAGCAATTTCTTCTTCTTTTAGGAGGTATAATGGCTTCAAAGTGAGAATTTTTATAGCCTTCATCTGCGGTTAAATTTATGTATTGACATTCTTCTATGCCTTTAGGAAGTCTTTCTATTACATACGTTAAGCCATTTAATTCTATTCTATCTTCTGCAATAGAACCATAAATTTCGGGTCTTAAAAGTAATAAAGATTTTCTTAGTGTTTCGCCAGAAACACCCATAGGTTTGTAAAAACCTCTACTAAATAAATGACGCATAGAAATATATAATTTTTCTATAGCATTGGTAGATTCTTGTGCTCTTGTTCTTGCTAATTTTTTAATTTCTGACATTGTTTATTTTGCTAGACAAATTTAAAATTATTTACCTGATAAAATTTTGTAATACTGTTTATTATCTTTTAATAAACTAACCGCATTTGCGATAACTTTATCCTTAGTTAAATTGTATTTATAAACACCTTCTTTATAGAGATATCTTTCTAAAATTTTAATTTTTAAAATCTCAGAAATAATATCTTTATTTTTAGAAATTTTATCGATTTTATCTTTATATAATTGTTCTTTTATAGCATTATATTCTGATGAAATATTACTATTCTGAGAGGCTAAATAAGCTTTTTTAAACAAGGCTTCTTGCTCGGTTACAAAAGTGGTATCTGTTTTTAAATATTTGGTAAAATCTTTAAAATCGCTATTTTTAAATTCAAAATTTTCAAAATCTTTAAAATCTTTATTGTTGTAATAGTAATGAGTTGCATAGTTAAAAACGGCTCTAGATTGCAACAACGATTCTGTAGTTTTATTTCTGTTAGTTGTGTTCATTTCAATATCTGGCTTAACCCCTCCACCATCGTAAACGGTTCTTCCATTTTGAGTTTTAAAGGCATTTACACCTCTGTCTGAAAATTTAGGAATATGACCTTGATCATCTCTATTTGTATAATCTAATTCTTGAATACATCTACCACTTGGAGTGTAGTATTTAGAAATGGTTAGTTTTAGTTGAGTCCCATACATTAAGTCTCTGTAACGTTGCACCAAACCTTTACCAAAAGAGCGTTTACCTAAAAGTACAGCTCTATCATAATCTTGTAAAGAACCACTTACAATTTCAGATGCAGATGCAGAACGTTCGTTAATTAAAACAACTATAGGGATTTGTAAATCTAAAGGTTCGTTTTGTGTTTTATAAGTGTTACTCCACTTTTTAATTTTAGCTTTTGTTGTAACAATGGTTTTGCCTTTTGGTAAAAAAAAATTAGAAATTCTTATAGATTCTAACAAAGAACCTCCAGGGTTAGAGCGAAGGTCGAAAACCAATTTTTTCATACCTAGTTTTTTTAATTTTTTATAGGCTTTTTTTACTTCAGAAGATGCTTTTTCATTAAATCTTGTTAAGGTAATGTAACCCGTTTCTTCATCAATCATTTCTGCAAAAGGTACAGGATTTACAATTACTTTATCCCTAGTAATTTCCTTTGTTAAAATAGTACCTTGTCTATCTACTTCAACCGAAAATTTACTGTTTGGTGTTCCTTTTAAAAACATAGATAATTGGTCTCTTTCCATATTTTTTATAGATTGATTATCCACAGAAATAATAATATCACCTGCTTTTAAGCCTGCTTTGTCAGCAGAAAAACCTTTGTAAATTTCTTGTAACTCAATTCCTTTTTTTGAATAATATACAGATACACCAATACCACCATATTCTCCTGCTCTTCTTATTCTTGCAGTTTCTACATCTTGCTCGTTGTAAAAATTGGTGTATGGGTCTAAATCTTTTAAAGTATTTTTAATAGCTTTATTGGTTAACTCTGCAGGATTAATTTCGTCTACATAATACATGTTTAACTCCTTAAACAGCGTATTGTAAATTTCTATTTGTTTGGCAACTTCAAAAAATTTAGATTGAAAGGAATATGTTAAAAGTAAAGTACCTACTAAAAGTAGAATAACTACTTTTTTGTTAACTAGTAATTTCTTCATTTTTTATTTCTTTTGTTTTTTCTACAAACAAGTTTAATAATTTTTGCATTTTTAAAAATACCTCTTCATAAACTGGTTCTTCTTTTCCAATATACGAAATCATAAATACATAAGGTTCTTCTAAATTATTATAAACAATTTCTTTTTGCAAACGGTAACTTTCTCTTAAAAGACGCTTTATACGATTTCTACTAACTGCCAACTTAAAATTTCTTTTGGGAACAGAAACCCCTACCTGACATGGAAAATCTGATGTATGTTGTGTTTGTAAATACATCATTCTTAAAGGAAAACTCTTAACAGATTTTCCTTCACTATATAATTTTTCTATCAGCTTTCTACGCTTTAAACGTTCTTGTTTTCCTAAAGTGTATTTCATTATTACAAACTTAATAGAAAATAGCAACTTTTAAACAATTACTGGGTACTAACTTTAAAAAAGATCCGTATTTTTAATTAGTTATTAGTTTTTAATTTTAATATATATTTGTTTATAATACAACAATTATAGTTAAATTTGTTTAAAATTACACATTTTTATATGAAACCAGACTTATTTAAAGCACCAGACTATTATAATATTGATGATTTACTAACTGAAGAACACAAGTTGATTAGAACAGCTGCAAGAGATTGGGTAAAACGTGATGTTTCTCCAATTATCGAAGAGTATGCTCAAAAAGCAGAATTTCCAACACAGATTATTAATGGTTTGGCAGAAATTGGCGCATTTGGTTCTTACATTCCTGAGGAATATGGTGGTGCTGGTTTAGATCAAATTTCTTACGGATTACTAATGCAAGAAATAGAACGTGGAGATTCTGGTGTGCGATCTACAGCTTCTGTACAATCTTCTTTAGTAATGTATCCTATTTTTAACTATGGTACAGAAGCACAGCGTAAAAAATATTTACCAAAGTTGGCTTCTGGTGAGTGGATGGGTTGTTTTGGTTTAACTGAACCCAATCATGGGTCTAATCCTGGTGGAATGGAAACCAACTTTAAAGATAAAGGTGACCATTATCTATTAAATGGTGCAAAAATGTGGATTTCTAATGCACCTTTTGCACAAGTTGCTGTCGTGTGGGCTAAAAATGAAGAAGGTAGAATTCACGGTTTAATTGTAGAACGTGGTATGGAAGGTTTTTCTACTCCAGAAACCCACAACAAATGGTCTTTGCGTGCTTCTGCAACTGGTGAGTTAATTTTTGATAATGTAAAAGTACCTAAAGAAAACTTACTCCCTAATAAATCTGGTTTGGGTGCGCCTTTAGGTTGTTTAGACTCTGCAAGATATGGCATTGCTTGGGGTGCCATTGGTGCTGCTATGGATTGTTATGATACAGCTTTGCGTTACGTAAAAGAACGAAAACAATTTGGCAAACCTATTGGTCAGTTTCAATTGCAACAAAAAAAATTAGCAGAAATGATTACCGAAATTACCAAAGCACAATTATTGGCATGGAGGTTAGGTACTTTAAAAAATGATTACAAAGCAACTTCTGCTCAAATATCTATGGCGAAACGAAACAACGTAGAAATGGCTATTAAAATTGCAAGAGAAGCAAGACAAATGTTAGGTGGAATGGGAATTACTGGGGAATACTCCATCATGCGACATATGATGAATTTAGAAAGTGTAATTACCTACGAAGGCACCCATGATATTCATTTATTAATTACGGGTTTAGATATTACTGGATTAAATGCATTTAAGTAATAAACTTCTCTTTTTTTAACAATAAGTAGAATTCTTTTTTCTACAACGTATTCTTAGATTCTACTAATAACCTAAAATTTGAAATCTTTTTCACCCTAAAAAAGTTAATTATGTGAAGTTTTTAAGCGATTAGAATTGGTATAAACTAAAAAGAGGTTTCTTCTAAAAATGAAGAGAACCTCTTTTTTTAATTAGGGGAAATTTTTATTTTTTGATACCTAATTTTAATAATATCGTTTCTAACAAACACCATTTTGTAAAGGCAGATTGTATCATATTTATACCAATAAAGACACCAAACCACAACCAATTTATACTTACATAGTAAGATAAACTTACCATTAATAAAACCATAAACCCTACTATTACTCTAAAATACGTATTTAACATTTTCTTATTTTTTTAATAATTATATAAATCTTTCTACAGGCAAAACCACTCCTTTTATAGGATTTTTAGTTTCTAAATTTTTATTGAAATCTTCTATTAAATTGAATAACATATCTATATGTTCATCATCTGTAAAAGAGAAAAACAAAGTAGATCCATTGCCATTTTTTCCTGCTGAAAACCAATTGGAAGAAATTTCTAAAGGAATATTTTTAAATCCACTAATTTCTGTGGTACTCAAATTTTCTATAGCTGCTTTTTTAAAGATTTTTAAAATAGCTGTTTGAAATTCTTCTACTGCTGTTACGAATACTAATTTCATCTGATTATTTATTTATAATTCTTTTTTTCAATCATATAATACACCAATGGCACTACCAATAAAGTTAACACTGTAGATACAATAGTTCCTCCCATTAAAGAGATTGCCAATCCTTGAAAAATTGGATCAAATAAGATTACAAAAGCACCAATTACCACAGTACCTGCTGTTAATAAAATAGGTGTTGTTCTAACTGCTCCAGCTTCTATGGCTGCTTGTTTTAACGGAATTCCTTCTGCCAATCTTAGGTTGATAAAATCAATCAGTAAAACAGAGTTTCTTACCATAATTCCTGCCAAAGCAATCATTCCAATAAAGGAAGTTGCTGTAAAAAAGGCTCCCATCATCCAGTGTCCTAAAATAATTCCAATTAATGATAAAGGCACAGCAACCATCATTACAATAGGTGCTTTGAAGTTTTGAAACCAGCCTACAATTAAAATGTAAATTAAAATTAATGCTCCTAAAAAGGCGATTCCTAAATCTCTAAAAACTTCTAGGGTAATTTGCCATTCTCCATCCCATTTTACTGTAAAATCATCTTCAAAATCTGGCTGACCTAAATACATTTCATTTAATTGATAACCTTCTGGAAGTTCTATTTCGTTTAACTTCTTTTCCATGCCAAGAATAGCATAGGCAGGACTTTCTAATTCGCCAGCCATATCTGCCAACACATACACCACTCTTTTCTGGTTTTTTCTGTAGATACTTTTTGCAGAATTGGTTTCTTTAATTTCAACCAAATCTGCAATAGGAATCATGTTTCCTTGTTTCGATTTTACTTTTAATTGAGAAATATCAGAAATGGTAGATTTTTCTTTTTCATCTATACTCAACACCAAACCAACCTGATTTACAGCATCTTCATCATATAAATTGGTTATTGGTCTATTAGACAAAGCCATATTCATTGTATAGGCAATTTGCTGTGGTGCTACACCATACAACATGGCTTTTTCTCTATGAATTTCAAATTGAAATTCTTTTTGATTGGCTTCAACCATCCAATCAATATCAACCACGTCATCTGTATTTTTTAGAATGTTTTGAACCTCGTTTGCTATTCTAATTTGCTCATTATAATCGGGGCCATAAACCTCTGCAACAATGGTTGATAAAACCGGTGGCCCAGGTGGAACCTCTACCAACTTTACATTGGCATTGTATTTTAATGCAATTTTCTGAATTTCTGGTCGTAATAATTTTGCAATTCCATGACTTTGAATAGAGCGTTCTCCTTTATCTACCAAATTCACTTGAATATCTGCCATATTAGAGCCACCACGTAAATCGTAATGACGTACCAGGCCATTAAATGTAATGGGTGCAGAAGTACCAATATAGTTTTGGTAATTTACCACTTCTGGTCTGGTAGATAAATACTGAGCAATTTCTTGGGTAACTACTGCTGTTCTTTCTAATGTTGTTCCTTCTGGCATATCAATAACCACCTGAAACTCATTTTTGTTATCAAAAGGCAACATTTTTACTGCTACAGAATTGGTTAAAAACAAGCCCATTGTTGCTATTAACACAAAAAATGTTCCTCCTAAAAACAACCATCTTTTGGTTTTACTTTCTAATAATGGTCTTTCTAACTTACTGTAAATTCTATAAATTAAAGTTTCTTCTAAAGGCTTTTCAGCTTTCTTTTCTGCGCCTTTTTTATCTTTTTCTCTTAAGAAAATATACCCTAAATAAGGTGTAATGGTTAAGGCTACAAATAATGATAAAATCATTGCAATAGAGGCTCCAATTGGCATTGGTGCCATATATGGCCCCATTAAACCAGATACAAAAGCCATTGGTAACACAGAAGCAATTACGGTAAAGGTTGCTAAAATGGTTGGGTTACCCACTTCGTTAATAGCATATAAGGCCGCTTGTTTAAATGGCAAGCGTTTCATTTTAAAATGCCTGTGCATATTTTCGGCAATAATAATAGAATCATCAACCACAATACCCGTAACAAAAACCAGTGCAAAAAGTGTAATTCTGTTTAAGGTATAATCTAGCATATAATAGCTTAACAAGGTTAATGCAAACGTAATGGGTACAGATAAAAATACCACCAAACCACCTCTCCAGCCCATAGCTAGCATTACTACTAAAGTTACAGCAAAGATAGAACCAATAAGGTGTAACAATAATTCTGATACTTTATGAGATGCAGTTTCACCATAATTTCTTGTTACTTCTACATGAACATCATCAGGAATTAAAGTAGTTCTTAAATGATCTACTTTATCTATAATTACCTCAGCAATTTTCATGGCATCTGCCCCTTTTCTTTTCGCTACAGAAATTGTTACTGCAGGATATTCAGATTGGTAAGCTGTAGATTTCTCACTTGCTTTTCCAAACCCTAAAGACACGTAATTTTGTGGAATTTCTGGTCCGTCAATAATATTGGCTATTTGTTTTAAATAAATTGGCTGATTTTGTTTTACACCCACCACTAAATTCTCTACATCTTTTTTTGAGGCTAAAAACTTTCCTGTTTTTACTAAAAACTCGGTATCATTTTTATCAAAACTTCCAGCACTTAATTGTGTATTATTGGCTTTGATCATTTTAGAAACTGATAAGAAATCTAATCCGCTTGCGGCTAATTTATCTTTATCTAAAACAACGCGTAATTGTCTGTTTCTTCCTCCAATTTTATGGGTAATCGAAACATCATTTACCTTTTTTATTTCACTTTCTAATTCTTGTGCCATTTGCCCAAGCTGAAAATCGTTATAATTTTCACTCCACAAGGTTAAGCCTAACATTGGCACATCATCAATAGCACGTGTTTTTACCAAAGGAAACGTAACTCCTTGTGGCATTTGATCCATGTGTTTGTTAATTTCATTGTACAATTTTACAAACGAACGCTCAATATCTTCGCCTACATAAAACTGCACAATTACCATGGCTTTTTCGTTCATCGAGGTCGAATACACATACTCTACACCTTTAATATTTGAGATTAATTTCTCTAAAGGTTTTACCACTCTAGATTCTACTTCTGTAGGACTTGCCCCTGGATAACCCACAAAAATATCTGCCATTGGCACGTCTATTTGTGGTTCTTCTTCACGCGGAATTAAAAATGAGCTATACACACCAATGACCATAAACACAATCATTAGCAATACCGTTAATTTAGAACCGATAAAGACTTTTGCAATTTTTCCTGCTAAACCTTCTTTCATATTATTTATTTTTTTGGGCGTTTTAACAGGCTATCTGTTTCAATCTTTTTTTGCCATTTATGGCAGCAAAAAAAGGATTTCCACTACTATCCTTAACGCGACTATTTAGTTATTGAATTGAAATTTTTGCTCCGTTAAATAATTTTCCATCAGCAGAAACGATATAAGATTCTGATGCTGATAAACCAGATAATACCTCTACTTTATCTCCATAAGTTCTACCTAAACGTAACCAACGTAACAAAGCGGTATTTCTTTGGCTTGTGGTATAAACACCCGATAATTGACCGTTTTTAACAATAGCAGCAGTAGGGATTAAAACCATTGCTGACTGTACATTCTGCGAAATAGGAAACTGAACTGTTGTAAACATTCCTGATAAAATGTTAGCATCTGTGTTTTCTAGATCTACTTTTACCAAATACTGCCCACCTGTATTTTTAGCAGAAGTACTAATTTCAGTAACTTTTCCTTTAACAGTTTTGTCAATAGATTTTACCAACACATTTACGGTAATTTCTTTTTTAATGTTAGAAATTTCTGTTTCTGGTACCATTGCCATTACTTCAAACTTTTTTGGAGTTTCTATACTAATTAAAGGCATTCCTGGATTTGCCATATCTCCATTTTCTACATTTTTACTGGTAATTACCCCACTAAAAGGAGCTGTAATATTAGAATATGTAAACTGAGCATTGATTTCGTTTTTCATTTGTTTGGCAGACTCTAAACCTGCTTTTGCCATATGGTAATTAGCCGTCATATCATCCATTTCTTTTTGAGTAATGCTATTGCTAGCAAACAAATTTGTAAAACGTTTGTAATTTTTTTCAGCATTTGTAAAAGCAGTTTTGGCTTGTGTTATACCTGCATCTATTTGTGCTTTTTTAGCTTGTAAATCTGCATTGTTAATAGCCACTAATAATTGACCTTTTTTAACTTTATCGCCTACATTTACATACACTTTTTTTACATAACCCATCATTCTTGTACTTAAATCTGCACTATTTGTAGCTTGTATTTTTCCACTTACAGATAAAAAAGGATTGTTAGTATTTAACTGAACTTTAGCAACTTTTACATGGATTGTTGGCGTAGTATCTTGAGCTACTTTTTTGTCTTCGCTAGCACAACTTGTTATCAATAATATTGTAGAAATTAGTGTGATGATATAAATATATTTTTTCATTTTATAATTTGTTTTTTAGTTAGTAATCGAATGCACTAAACTTGACATTGTGCTGTCTTCTTAAGCGCTATTAAGTGGTTATTCTTTTGTTAAAAATTCTAAATATTTTTGGGTATAATTATATTCAAATACAGTTTGGTAATACTCTAATTGCTTTTGTAAATACTGGGTTTCTACTTGTAATAAATCAGAAGTTTTTTCTAAACCTTCTTTAAATCTGTTCTTACGAATTCTTAAAGATTCTTTAGATTGTTGCACTGCTAATGCTGTTAGTTCTAATTTATTTTTAGCATCTATTAGTTGACGCTGTACTTTATTGAATTCTAAATTACTTTGAGATACGTATTGATTATAAGCTAACTTCGATTTTTCGAATTCTGCTTTACTTTTTTGTGCTTTTCCAAAACGTTTAGAGCCTTTAAAAATATCCCAGCTTAACTGCGCTCCTATTAAGTATCCACTTGCATTTCCTTGAAAAACGGTATTGTCATACATTTCATAACTTCCAAAAGCATTTAAACGTGGTAAAAAAGACATTTTATCGGCTTTATTTATTGCCTCATAAGCTTTGGTAGAAAGTTGCATTGCTTTGATATCTGATCTGTTTTCTGAAATGGTTTTGTTATCCATAGAAAAATTAGAAACCATTAAACTATCTGAAGGTTTGTAAACTACATAGCGCTCATCATTCATTAAAAAAGACAAATAATTAGACGCATTTTGCACGTTGCTTTTTGCTGTTTGCAACTGATTTTTAATTTCTGTAACACGTACTTCTACATTTAACACATCTGCACGTTGTAAATAGCCTTGTTGAAAGCTGTTTGCTGCTAATTTTTTATTTTCATTTGCGGTCTGTAAAGCTTTCTCTAGAACTTGTTCTCCTTTATAAGCCAATTGCAATTGCATGTAGGCTTTTTCTACTTCAAAATACAAATAATCTTCTGTTCTTTGCGACTGTAAAGACATGGCATCCATTTTAGATTTGGCAGCTTTTCTTTGATAAAAACCATCTAAATTAATTAGAGGTTGTTCTACTTTTATGACGGTTGCAAAATTCTGAGTTTGCACTGGATTGTTTAATAAGGTAGGATTAAAATCGTTCTGAGTTAAAATTCCTTGATTTAACTTAGAACCAAATGCCATTAAAGGATTTGTAGTAGAAATACCTGTATGACTTGCTGTAATATTTGGTAAAAAAACAGCATTGGTTTGTTTATAATCTGCTTTGGCAGCATGAAACGATTCTTTAGAAATTTTTAATGATAAGTTTTTATCAAAAATTTTAGATAAAACCTCAGACTTACCAATCGAAATTATTTCTTGTGCAGCTAATTGTTTAGAAAACAATAACACAATTATAAGTATGCTTTTTACTATTTTTTTCATGTATTTAATTTTAATACTGCAAAACTAAATTGAATAAAATGTTTTTTTAGTAACATTAGTTACCAAACAAAAAGCACTAAAACCATAAAGGCTTGAGTGCTTTTTACCAAACTTAAAACTAAAAGTTAATTACATTGCTCGTTACTACTATTTACTATGCTATTAAATTCATCTAGAGTTATAAATTGAGGTGTATATGTGCCTCCATTTTTATCTAAACCTTTCATAAAACTTCTTAAATGATTTCTAGAACCACACTGTAAACTTTGATATACATTTATAATTTGTGCATTATTAGTTTCTAAAACATAGTCTTCTAAATCTTTAATATCTAAATCTTCTATGGTTGCACCAATTTTTAAAGCATCTACAACACTTTTTGCACCATCTACTTTAAATGTATCGTAAAATGCTTGCAAATCTGAGTTACTAAAAACACCATATTCTAATATTGTATAAGAGGTATTAGACTGTTTTAATAAATTTTCAATAGCATCCATATGCGTTTGTTCGCTTTTTTTAATGTTTGCAAACTGATTTAAACCCCAAGTTGTGTCTAAATACTCATAAGTATCTCTCGCCAATTTTTCTTCCTCTAACATAAACAATAATGCATCAGCATCTTTTTGAGAAATGGTTATAGTGTCTTGTAAACCTACTGTATCATCTTGACTTAAATCTATCTCAAAAGCAGCATCTGAATCTTCTGAACACCCGTTTGCAACCATCACAAAAGATACCATCACAAAAAAGTAGATTGTTGTTTTAATTGTTGTTTTCATAATTTCTAATATTTAAAATTCTTTGTATAAAGGTATTGCGAAAAAGAGTATGTATAAGTAACCTAAGTTACATGTATATGTTATTTTTGAAGCTTATATTTGTTCTGTTATAACCTTAATATAATAAGATATTTGTGTTGGTTTTTCTTTCTAAATATAAAACCCTATTCTATGCTTTTTTTTTAAGCAGTCTTGTATTATATAATATGTTAAGGGTTTCTTTTACCTATATTTATTATACTATAGATCCTATTGGTTTTATTGAAGAGTTGTGTGAAAACAAAGACCAACCCCAATTACAATGTAACGGTAAATGTAATTTAAAAAAAGTTACAGAAAGTAGTAAAAGTTCAGAGAAAGCTCCTCTTCAAATTATTGATTTTAAAGATATTTTATTGCAGCAAAATACAACTTTAGCAATAGATTTTAAAATAAAACCAACTACCAAAAAAACAGATTTTAGTTATCAAAATTATTATAAATACTTAGCTAGCCATTCCAGTTTCCATCCACCACGAGTTTAGTTTTTTACTATTTAAAAAATCTCTTATTTAATAATTAAGAGTATACAATTTTATAAAAAAACTAAAAATTTAAAAATGAAAACAATTTGTAGTGTGCTTTTATGCGCACTTATTTCTACGATCTCTTTTTCTCAAGACAAAAAAGAGACTAAAAAAGACACCATAAAAAGAGTAAAACTAGATGAAGTAATCGTAACTGGAAAATTACAAAAAGACCCTATACATACTATTATTTCTAACAAATATGCTAAAAACGTTGTGCAGCCTAAAAACGTGGCAGATTTATTTAATAACATCAATGGTTTTTCTGTAATCAAGAGAGGAAATTATGCGATAGATCCCTCTTTTAGAGGAAGCCAGTATGAACAATTAAACATACAATATGATGGAGGAACCAAAGCAATGCACGCTTGCCCAAACAGAATGGATCCTATTACAACGCATATTATTCCTGAAGAAATTTCTAAAATAGAAATTATAAAAGGACCTTATACAGTGCGTTATGGAGCTACTTTTGGCGGTATTGTAAATATGGTTTCTAAACAAACTAATTATTTAGAAAATGGCTTTCATGGTAGGTTTTCTTCGGGTTTTGAAACCAACGGAAATGCTACCGTAAACATGCTGCAATTACAGTATGTGAAAGACAAATATGATGTGGTAGGTAATTTTGGTTACAGAGATTTTGGAAGTTATAAAGATGGGGATGGTACAGAAATTCCGTCTTCTTTTTTAAGCACAGATTATGGTGTAAAAATAGGTTATAATTTTACCGATTTTGAGCGTTTACAATTTCATTGGAGACAATCTTTTGGACGTGATGTTTTACACGCAGGTTTACCTATGGATACAGAGTATGACAATAGTAACATTGCTTCTTTAGACTATAAAAAAACGAATTTATCAGGAAAATTAAATAGTATTTCTGCCAAAGCATATTATAGCTATGTAGATCATTTAATGACGAATACCAACAGACCATCTTTTATGATGATGGAAGCTTCTTCTGCTGTAGAAGCTACAACAATGGGAGGAAAAATAGAATTGAATTGGCAACCTTCTAAAAATATAGATATTTTTACTGGTGTAGATGCAATGCTTATTGCTAGAGATGGTGAAAGAACACGTTTGATAAAAGTAATGAATGGAAACATGTTACCAACACCTAGAGAATTTAACGATAAAGTTTGGCAAGATTCTTACGTAAATGATTTTGGCTTATTTACAGAAGCAAAATGGTTATTTACAAAAAACACCTTGTTAACTGCTGGGGTAAGATATGATAGAATAATTTCTGATATTAAAGACCCAGAAGCAGATTTTGCAGCACTTTATAACCTAGAAAAAAGAACAGAAAATAATATTAGTGGTACAGTTTCATTAAAAAAAATGGTTTCTAAAAACTTTACTTTAGAAGCTGCTTTTGGTAGAGGAGTTCGTTCTGCAAATATGATTGAACGCTACATCAATCACTTTACCATCAATCAAGATCCTTATGAATATATTGGAAATCCAGATTTAAAAGCAGAAGTAAACAATCAATTTGAAGTTGGTTTTAAAGCAAAAAACAGCAAAAACAGCATTAAATATGCTGCTTCTGTGTATTATTCTGATTTTCAAAACTTTATTGTAGGGATTGTAGATCCAACTAAAACCAGAAAGTTTATGCCAACTGCACAACCTGTAAACCCTAAAGTGTTTCAAAATTTAAACAACGCTTATAGAACAGGTTTTGAAGCTTCTTTTGAAACTGCAATTTCAACTGATTATTATTTTAAATCTGAAATGGCTTATGTATATGCAAAAAATAAAGATTTAGATGAATCTTTACCATTAACTCCGCCATTTAATGCAAGATTAATTTTAGGAACAAATAAAGAAAAATACTGGGCAAATGTGCAGTATAATAGTACCAGTTCTCAAAATGAGATTGCCCCAAGCTTTGGAGAAACAAGCACAGATAGTTACCAAACTGTTGATATTCGTTTTGGATTTAAACCTTTTAAAAATGTAAATTTAGGTTTTGCGGCTATTAATGTTTTTGACAAAACCTATAACAACCATTTAAACTTTAGTTTTACCAATCAAGCTAATTTTGGTAGGGTTGCTATTATTGAACCTGGAAGAAATTTTACTGCTTTTTTTCAGTATAATTTTTAAACTATTCATAAAAAAGGGGGCTACAAAAAGCCCTCTTTTTTTTATTAAACTTATCTTGCTATAAAACAACGAACAATCTTATTAAAGTTATTGTTTAAGTAATTTTTGCCTAATCGTTTTATTGTTATTTTTAAAAACCAATATATATTCACCAGAAGCTTCTTTAGTTAGATCTAAAGAAACTTTTTTTATTCCAATTGTATTTTTTAAAGTGATGGTCTTTATTTTTTTCCCTATCATATCAAAGACTTCGATACTACTTTTTTCTGTATTTGGTATAAAAACCTCCATAGAAAAAAGGCCTAATGATGGGTTTGGATATACTTTTACATTATAAATATTGTTTAATTTAAGTGCAATCTCACTTGTATTTAATGTTGATTTTTTATCGATAAATACTTTAAAAGCTAAATTACTTGCAGAACTTTGCGAACCGTCATTAATAAAAAAAATATTTTCTTGTGTACTTTCTATTCCTCCAAAAATATAACCAACTAATGTTTTGCCTTCTTGTAAATTATTCAAATCTACAATTTCATCAGACACATAATTAGTTTCATTATGTAATGGAATAAACTCTGCTCCAGAACCTAAAAAAGTTGGCATTTCTATTCCTAAACTACTTTCTTCCATAGTGCCATCATTAAACCTAGATACTTTACTTATGGTTTTTACAAATGGTACATTATCATCTTGTATTAGATTATTATTGGCATCTAATTTATATTGACTCAAACCTCCAAAGAATAAGGTGTGCATTGTATTATTTTCTTCATCAAAAACAGGAATTTTTGCACTGTGATATTGACTTAAATATTGGTTAAAAGTATTATTAACAGTGTAACCAGAGGCTGTAACATCTACTGTATTTAACCAAGGCAAATTAGCTGTATGCTGAAAAACGCCACTAAACATGGTAAAACCTTCTGTACCATCTGGAAAAATTTGATAAGCCATATTGTAGTCTCTTCTATGTAAATTATTAGTATCTTGTTGTGCCGAATAATTTACAATACTTAGGTTCGTACCATCATCATTGATTTGAAAGGTTCTAATTTCATCTGTATATTTTTGAATAAATCCAGGCCCATTACTTGGTCCTTGGGGATTATATCTACCTTCAAAATATTGTCCTCCACATAAATAAAACACATCGTTTAACAAGCCCAATTGTCCACCAGTTACAGCAAGATTTGTATCGGTAATTTGTCTAAAAAAAGACGTAATACTTGTATTATTTATAACTGCATTAGCTAAGCCATCAATATTTACTGCTGTTAATTTATCGTAAGTAATATGGTCATTTTGTGTGGCACTAAAACCATATCCACCAATAATATACAAGGTGTTACCTCTTTGTAAAAATTCTTGATTTGTAGATTGTAGTTGCTCAAATAATGATGCTGGTAAAACACTTATTGAAGTACTCCAGGTTTGCTTTGCTACCGGATCTATTACAAATACATTTTTATTATTATCATTTTCTAAAAAGGAAGCAAAAGGCTGCCTTTGATGCAAACCGTCAATTCTACCTCCAAAAACCACCCATTTCCCGTCAGAAGTTTTACCCCATGAAAAAGAATGAACACTTGGGGCATTTGTAATTTCTAATGGCTCTATTTGAACTGTAAACTGATCTTGAGATAAACTTGAACTTATTATTGAAATTGAGAATAGAAAGGCAACAATAATTTTCATAATGCTAAAGTAATTTTGAATTTGTCAAATTTCTAAAAAGCAGTTATTACTTAGTGCAACTTTTGTTACATAAAAAAAGCTGTCTGAAAAGTAGTGAAATTTATGATACTTTTTAGACAGCCATGATCTGCTATTAATACTTTGAGTATCTTATACTTCTTTTCCTTTCATCATTTTATTCCAGTATAAGTATGGAAGTCCGTATTTTTTTAGCATCCATAAACGCCAATGTTCTTTTTCGCTATTAAAAACTAACATTTGTTTAAGTTTTGGATCTGGGATAAAATTATTATCGTAATCAAATTCGGCTAAAATCATTTTTCCGTATCCTGTAACTAAAGGACAAGAAGAATAGCCATTATATGATTTATTACCTTTTTTACTATGTGCTATTAATTGCAATATGTTATCTGAAACTACAGGTACTTGCTTACGTATTGCAGCTCCGGTTTTTGCTGTTGGCAATGCTGCAACATCACCTAAACCAAATATGTTAGCAAATTTATTATGCTGTAAAGTATTTTTATCTACATCTAACCAACCTGCATCATTAACTAATGGTGATTCTTTAACAAATTTGGGTGCTGTTTGAGGTGGTGCTAAATGAAGCATATCAAAAGGCATTTCTATAATAGACTCGCCAGACATGGTTTCCTTTAGCTCATTATCTTGATTAATAATACATGTGTTTTCTCCTGTTCCAACAACTTTAAAAGTAACTATTTGATTTGCGCCATCAATTTTAATTGGCGCATAAAATGGTTTAAAATGAATACCATATTTACTTATAACTTGCATTAAACTTTCTCTTATTTCTTTAACACCAAAAATTACAGAACCTGGTGTTGCAAACACCACATTTGATTTATTTTTAAGTCCATTTTTCTTAATATAATCTGCTGCTAAATAAGCTATTTTTTGAGGTGCTCCACCACATTTAATTGGTGTTGTTGGTTGTGTAAATACAGCATTTCCGCCTTTAAAACTCTTTAATACTTCCCAAGTGTGTTTTGGATCTGTATAATTACTACATACCACGCCTTTTCCTAAAGATTCTGTTAAACCTTCTATTAAAGAAGTATCCATTACTAATCCTGGAGATACAATTAAGAAATCATAGGTAATTGCACCGTTTTCTTTAGTTTCTACAGTGTTGTCTTCTGGTTTAAATACGGTAGCATAATCTTTTATCCAGTCTGCTCCACTTGGCATTACAGAAGACATAGAGCGTCTTGATTTTTCATAATCATACGTTCCTGCACCCACTAAAGTCCAAGCAGGCTGGTAGTAATGCCATTCTGCAGGTTCTATAATACCTATTTCTAGTGATTTGTTTTTAGAAAGTAAATTGGCAGCAGTCATAATTCCTCCTGTTCCTCCTCCAATTACTAAAATTTGATAGTGAGATTTCATTTTTATTCTTTTTAGTTATTAGTTAGTAATCTAGATGACTAAAAATAATAGGCTTTTAAGAATTTTTATGTAACTTTTGTTACAAAAGACGATAAATTTTAATTTTTTAATACATTAAACACTCTTTTTTTATTAAAATATAAAAAATTTATGAGTATTTTTAACATTTATCTAGCCTAAAGAATAATTCTCTTCCTACTCTTGGTTGTATAGAATTGTATGATTCTTCGATTATAGTAATATTAAAATAAGGTTTAAAGTGGTTAATATACTCTTCCTTACATCCACCAAATGGAGGTTTATCTGTATTTAAGGGTTCATTAAATAATAAACCTACGACTTTTCCATTCGTATTTAATAACTCAAAAGCCTTAGCTGCATAAGCTGCTCTCAATTTGGGGTTTATTGCACAGAAAAAGGTCTGTTCGATAATCAAATCAAATTGATTGTCAACATCAAAAAAATTAGCATGAATTAACTGAGAATCTGGAAAATCTGGGACTCTTAATTTTATATTGTTTAAAGGTTGTTTAGCAATATCTACTACATAAACATTATGAAATCCTTTATTAAAAAGATACTCAGCCTCATAAGAATTTCCACCTCCAGGAATCAATATTTTTAGTTCTTTGTTCTGTAATTGATCAAAATAATTTTTTAAAGGTGGAGATACTTCTCCTAAATCCCAACCAATTTTGTTTGTTTCGTATTTATTTGTCCAAAAATTTTGGGATAAATTCAACATTTCTTGCATAATAGTTATAATTTAATAGAATAACTCTAATCATTTTCTTACCAATAAAATAGAGTTTATATTTGTATATTAGTTAAAATTAAACAATTTTTATGGAAACTTTAAGCGCTGCTAAAGAAAAACTTAACGAAAAAGGTTTTTTAGATATCGAAACTCCTAATATTAACTATGTTAAAGAAATTCTTCGATTAAAAAAAGAGAAAAACGCAGTCTTATTAGCTCATTATTATCAAATTGATGAGATTCAAGAAATTGCAGATTTTGTTGGAGATAGTCTAGCATTAGCACAGCAAGCTGCTAAAACAGATGCAGATATAATTGTTTTTGCTGGTGTGCATTTTATGGCAGAAACTGCTAAAATTTTAAATCCTGATAAAAAAGTTTTGTTACCCGATTTATTAGCAGGTTGCTCGTTAGCAGATTCTTGTCCACCAGAAGAGTTTTCTGCTTTTAAAGCAAAGCACCCAAACCATGTTGTTGTAACCTACATCAACTGTTCTGCAGAAATTAAGGCTTTAAGCGATTATGTGTGTACCTCATCTAATGCTAGAAAAATAATTGATGCGATTCCTAAAGAGCAACCTATTATTTTTGCTCCAGACAGAAATTTAGGTGATTATTTAAACAAAGAAACTGGAAGAGAAATGCTACTTTGGGATGGAGCATGCATGGTTCACGAAGCTTTTTCTATGGAAAAATTGATTGATTTGTACAAAGAACATCCAGATGCAGAATTAATTGCACATCCAGAATCTGAAGCGCATATGTTAAAAGTTGCCAAATATATTGGCTCTACTTCTGGACTTTTAAATCATGTTAGAAATAGCGATAAAAATAAATTTATTGTAGCCACAGAAGCTGGTATATTGTATCAAATGATGCAAGAAAATCCAGATAAAACCATTATTCCTGCCCCTGCAAAAGAAGATAATACTTGTGCTTGCAGTGAATGTGCGTATATGAAAATGAATACGATGAAAAAATTATACTTGTGTTTAAAACACGAGTTACCTAACATTGAAGTAGCTGCTGAATTGTGCCAAAAAGCTATTGTACCCATTCAAAGAATGTTAGAAATCTCTAAATAACAATATGCCTTCTGAACAAAAAATACTTACTACCGACTTTTTAGTGATTGGTTCTGGAATTGCAGGATTAACCTTTGCTTTAAAAACAGCAAAAAAATTTGAAGCAGCTAAAATTACCGTCATCACTAAAGATGAACAAAGCGAATCTAACACCAAATATGCGCAAGGTGGTATTGCCTCTGTATATAACAAAACTGTAGATACTTTTGAACAGCATATTAAAGACACTTTAATTGCAGGTGATGGTTTATGTGATGAAGAAGTAGTAAAAATGGTGGTTGAAGATGCACCAAAAAGATTACAAGAATTAATTGATTGGGGGGCTCAATTTGATGAAAATGAACAAGGAGATTATGACTTAGGTCGTGAAGGTGGACATTCTCAAAACCGAATTTTACATCATGCAGATATTACTGGAGCAGAAATTGAACGCACTCTATTAGCACAAATAAATGCACAACCAAATATTGATTTTTTAACATATCATTATGCCATTGACTTGATAACAGAACATCAAGTTAAACAGAAAAAAACCAAAAGAAACTCTAAAGTTTCTTGTTTTGGAGCCTATGTGTTAGACATAAAAAAAGATAGCGTAAAAACCATCATCAGTAAATTTACCATTTTAGCTGCTGGCGGTAATGGCCAAGTTTATGAAACCACCACAAACCCTACAATAGCAACTGGAGATGGAGTTGCCATGGCTTATAGGGCTAAAGCTGAAATTTCTGAAATGGAATTTATTCAATTTCACCCAACAGCTCTATATAACCCAGGAGAATATCCTGCCTTTTTAATTTCTGAAGCAGTAAGAGGTTTTGGTGCAAAATTAAGAGATTTTAATGGTAATTTCTTTATGCATAATTATGATGAACGTGAAGAATTAGCATCTAGAGATATTGTTGCAAGAGCAATAGATAACGAACTTAAAAAAAGCGGTAAACCTCACCTGTATTTAGATTGTACACACTTAGATATGGAAAAATTTGCGGCGCATTTTCCAAACATCACCAAAAAGTGTTTGTCTTTAAATATTGATGTATCTAAAGATTATATTCCTGTGGTACCAGCTGCTCATTACATTTGTGGGGGCGTAAATGTGAACAAAAAAGCAAAAACCTCTATAAAAAAACTATATGCTTGTGGAGAAATTACTAGAACTGGTTTACATGGTGGAAACAGGTTAGCTTCTAACTCTTTGTTAGAAGGTTTGGTGTATGCACATAATGCCTTTAAAAATGTTTCTAAGAAGTTTAACAAGGTAAAATTACCTGAAAATATTCCTGTTTGGAATGATAGTGGTCTGAAAAAAAATATGGAAAATGTATTAATTTCTCACGCTAGAAATGAGGTTAAAACCATTATGACCAACTATGTTGGTATTGTACGTTCTAATGAACGTTTAAATCGTGCAGAAAAACGATTACGTGTTTTATACGAAGACAATAAGCGTTTGTATGATTATTCTGAACTTTCTATGGATTTATGTGAATTGAGAAACCTAATTACAACTGCGTATTTAATTACTCAATTCTCTAAAAAAAGAACAAAAAATTGTGGTGGATTTTATAGTTTAGATTGTATCTAAAGTAAAAAAGCACCTGCATACACAAGTGCTTTTAAAATCAACTACTAGAAAAACTAACTAAAACTATTTAAAATTCTAATTAACTCATTTTTTTGTACAATTCCAGATTGTCTCCAAACTTGTTTCCCTGCTTTATAAATTATTAATGTTGGCACCCCTCTAACTTGGTATTTTGTTGCAATAACTTGGTTTTTATCAACATCAATTTTAAGAATTGCAACTTTATCTTGCAATGTGTCTTTTACTTCTTTTAAAATAGGACTCATCATTTTACAAGGTCCACACCATTCTGCAAAAAAATCTACTAAAACCGGTTTTTCTTGATTTATTATTTCTGAAAATTTGCTCATGCCAAAGAACTATTATTTACTGAATGAAACATTCCAAATTCCACGAACTTGGTTTAAACTATAGCCCAAAGCTTTATCATTTGGGTATAATTTTTTTAAGGCAGCAAGTGTATTTACTGTAATATCTGTTTTAGGTGTACCATGACATTGCAAACACATACTATTTGTTTTTATAGGATAATATACATTTACGTGATTTGAAGATTCTACAACTATGGGTTTTGAATCTTTGTTTGTGGCTACATCTTTTTTAAATGAATTAATTATTTTTAGTTCCTCTACATTGGCTGCATTTTTAGGGTTTCTAGGTTTATCTGATACTCTTTTGATTGTTGCATTGTGATAAACAGACATACTATCTGTTAAAGGATATGCTTTTACATTACAAAATTTTAATGCAGCTAAAGTGCCTTCTTTTTGAATTTTACCCATTAAATTTTTACCTAAAACCGCTTTTGTAGAAAGTACATATTGCAAACCTCTTTCTGAAGTTGGTAAATCTTTTAAATTTTCACCCATTTTATGGTTTTGCCTTCCTTTCATTTTTCCATTTCCCTTTCCTTTTCCTCTTTCTTCATTAAAGTGAGACTCAAACCATTCTGGTTCTTCAATATCATTCTCAAAAATGTAATCAGCAATTTTTTTAATATCGTCTGCTGCAAAAGCTTGTTTTGGCATTACTCCAAATCTTTTAACAGCACCTCTCATTTTTGCAGCTTCTTTGGTTGGATTTTTTACAAAATTTTGTACAGATTTTATAAACTCTTCTTTAGTGGTTTTAGAAGATATGTAGTGTTTCTTAATAGCTACCATGGGCGGTGCAATTCTATCATCATGCGAAGCAGAGGGACTATGACAAACATAACATTTGTTTTCCATAAGTTTTCTACCTTCATGTTGTTGTATGTTTTTTGCAGTTGCCACATTCTTTTTAGAATAAGTAGGCCTGTTAGTATCTTTACAACTAAAAAATACTGTAAATGCTAAAAGTAATGTAAGTAATCTCATCTTTTTTTTACAAAAATAAGATGTAGCTTTCTTGTCTACAGTAACCTAAGTTACAGTTCTAAAACTTTTATACTGTTTCTAAAAAGCTGAATTTTCTCTTCGTTTTCTAGCTTTTTTAACAACCTAGAAATTACAACTCTAGAGGTATGTAAATCTTCTGAAATTTGTTTATGAGTTACTTGCAAAACATCATTATGTGTAACCATAGCTTTGTCTTTTAAGTATTTAAACAAACGCTCGTCCATTTTATAAAAAGCAATGGTATCTACTGCTTGCAAAAGTTCTTCTACTCTATTATGGTAGCTTTGTAATATAAAAGATTGCCAAGTTTTATATGAAGTTAACCAGTCTGCCATTTTTTCTTTTGGTAATAAAACTAAAGAAACATCAGTTTCTGCAACTGCTCTAATTTTACTTTTGGTTTGTCCCATACAGCAAGACAATGTCATGGCACAAGTATCTCCTTTTTCTAAATAATAGAGTACTAATTCTTCTCCTTTATCGTCTTCTCTAAGTATTTTTATAGCACCCGATATTAGTAATGGCATAGACTTTATATAATCTCCTAACTCTATAATTGTGCTCTCTGCCTTAAATTTTTTTGTAATGCCTATTTTACTTATTTCTTCTAACAATTCTTTTTCGAATAAATAACCGAAATTGGCAATCATATCTGTATTCATCTTAAAACTATTTTAAAAGATAAATTTACAGAAAAGTTATCTAACTAGAGCATAAAACACAAAAAACCCAAGTAGATACTTGAGCCTAAAAAATACGAACCAAATTATTATTTTGTGGATTTCTTATCGCTATTCATCAACAAGAATATTGCAGCAACTAAGCCAATTACTACCAATACAAATACACCAATCATTATTGTACCATTTGTCCACGAAACTAAGGGTGTGTTTAAAAATTTCATCTTTTCTAATTTATTGGTAAAATTAAAATGAATGACTTTTTTATACTATGACAAATATCAGTTTTTTAAAAAGTTACATTTAAAATATCTCCACTCAACTGTAAGAGTTGCAATTCAATTAATTTGGCATCAAATTTAGCATTGTTATAGGCTGTTTTTGCATTAATTAAATTAATTTGAGCTTGTCTAAATACTATAGAAGTTACTTGCCCTAATTTAAAACGCTCTTGTGTTCTATCAAAGTTATTTTGTGTAGTTAACACGTTTTGTTCTTGTGCTTTTAATATAAAAAGTTGATTATTGTAGTTTTCCCAAGTGTTTTTTAGGGTGTTTTTAATAGTAACTTTTTGTTGCTCTAATAAAATTTCTTGATTTTCTAATGCAATTTTAGCGTTAGCAACTCGTGTTTTTGTGGTTCCACCATCAAAAATATTCCAAGATAGAGTTACACCTGCATTTAAACCATCAGAAGTTATTAAGCGCGCACCAAAAGGATTTACTAAGTTTTCATTTTCTGTTCTATTGAATCCATAAGAGGCATTAAAGTTTAACGATGGAAAATAATTTGCCTTGTTTATTTTGATGTTAAACTCGCTTATAGCAATGTTTTGTTCGTTTTGTTTTAACAAACTATTGTTTGCCAAAGTTTTTTGTTCTAGCTCATCAAAAACTAACATTTTATTAAAATCGACTTCAGTTTCTACAACATAGTTTACGTCTTTTTCTACTCCTAAAACTACGTTTAAGCCTCTTTTTGCGTTACTTAATTGTTGTTGTGCAGTAATTAAAGAGATGCTATCGTTATTTACATCTACTTCTGCGTTTAACATTTCTAGTTTTGTAGATTGCCCATAATCATATTGATATTTGGCTCTTTTTAAACGTTTTTTAGAAATGCCTAAAGCTTCTTTTAAATTATTGGTGTTTTCTGATAAACGTGCAATTTGAAAATACAAAGTAAACAACTGTAAATAGGTGTTTTCTATGGTTTCTCTGGCTTGTAACTCTGTTAAATTATAAGTTTCTTTTAGTTGTTTGTAGTTGTATTTTCTGCCCAAACCATCAAAAATAGTATAATTTAAACCCATAGATGCATTGTAGTTTTTAGTTACTACACCATTACCAACTCTTTCAGAATCGTTACCAGTTTGTGGATCTGTAAAAACAATTTTTTGATTGTTGGTTCTATAATCTGCGCCAGAATTTAAAGTGGCTGTTGGTAAATATCTAGTATTAAAAATACTGGTATTATTTTTAGCAACTTCTAAATTATTGTTGGCAATTTTAATACCGAAATTTTTTTCTAAGGCAATTTCTAAGGCTTCCTTTTTAGTTAAAATTTCTTGAGAAAATCCTTGGAAAGCAACAAAAACTAAAAGGTATATAATGCTGTTTTTATTCAATTTCATTTGTACTATTTTTAGCATTTATATTTAAAGGTTGTTCTGCAGCAGGCAATTCTTCTATATCATCTTCATCATACGCTGCTTCTATAATAGCTCTTTCTACTTCTTCTTTGGTGATTTTATTACCTGTTTTAAGCCACTTTATATGTACTTTAATTTTGTTAGAAGCTGCCAACATCATAGGTAACATAACCAGAGTTAATACTGTTGCAATGGCAATACCGTATGCAATAGAAATTGCCATAGGTATTAAAAATTGTGCTTGTCTACTTTTTTCGAAAATTAACGGTGCTAAACCGGCAACTGTTGTTAAAGAAGTTAAGAAAATAGCTCTAAATCGAGATTGGCCTGCTTTTATCAAAGCTTCATCATATTTAAAACCTTCTTTTAAATAATTGTTGAATTTACCAATTAATACCAAGCCATCATTTACCATAATTCCTATTAGAGCTATAATACCTAAAAAGGATAAAATACCAATTGAAAAATTATGAACATAATGCCCCCAAATAACACCAATCATACTAAAAGGTATCATTAAAATTAGTAGAATTGGCTGGCTGTAAGAACGGAATGTAAATGCAATTACAATGTAAATTAATAACAAAATAATTGGACCAACTAGGTTTACAGAATCTGTTGTTTTTTTAGCTTCTCTATTTTGCCCTTCATACAAAGGTGAAACAGTTGGATATTTAGACAGAATTTCTGGCATAATATTGTTTTTAATATTGTCTAAAATTTCTGTTTCACTGGTTTCTAAATCTTTTAAATCTGCAGTAATTTGTATTTCTCTTTTCCCCTCTAAATGATTGATAGCAATATCTCCTCTTTCTATGATATACGTTGCAATTTCAGAAAACGGAACCCTAGAGCCATTTGGCGTTACAATACGCATATCATCTAAATCGTTTATAGAAGATCTGTCTTTTTTATCGTAACGAACCCACACTTTAATTTCGTCTTGACCTCGTTGAAAACGTTGTGCTTGAAAACCAAAAAAACCTGCACGTACTTGAGACATGATAGACTGTAAATTTAGTCCTAGTAAATAAGCATTGTCTTTTAGTTGTATACGAACTTCTTTAATTCCTGCAGGATCGTTATCTGTTACGTCTTTTAGTAATGGGTTGTTTTCTAAAATTTGTTTCAGCTCATCTTTAACTGCTTTTAGCTCTGTAATGTTATTTCCTAAGAGAGAAACTGCAACTGGACTTCCTCCAAAATTACCACCAGAACCAAAAACCAAACTTTCTACACCATAAACTTTTCCTACTAATTTTTGTATTGCATTTGTAATTTCTGGTGATGAAAAATCTCTAGTTTCTCCAGGTAAAAGGTTTACACTTAATGTTGCATTTGCGCTTCCTGGACCAACTCTTTTTATTACGTTTTCTACCACATCTGCATCTCCAGTTTGCTTTGCAGAATATTCTTTATTTACCACCCAAACTTTTTCTTCTATCATAGAAATGATAGAATCTGTAATTTTTTCGTTGGTGCCTTGTGGCATGTTTAAAGTAATTTGCACTCTATCACTAGCAATTCTTGGAAAAAAAGAACTTTTAATAATACCACCTCTTAAAGCAGAAAAACTTAAAAGTAAGGTTGCTACAAACAAACAGAAAACAAAGATTTTATTGTTTAAAGAAAACTTTAAAAAAGGTACATAATAATTGTCTCTAAATTTACCTAAATACTTATCTGCACCTTTATTTATTTTTGTAAAAAAAACATCTATTTTATTATTTTTTTTAAGGTGACCACTTTCTGATTTTTTTCTATCTAAAGCCTTAGAATGTGCAATATGTGCTGGTAAAATAATTAAAGCTTCTACTAAAGAAACTGTTAGTGTTAACAATACAATAGTAGATACTTCTCCAAAGAAACTCCCAATTCTACCATCTACAAAAAAGAAGGTTGAAAAAGCGATAATTGTGGTTAAGATTGCAGAAACGATTGGTGGAATTACTTCCATTGTACCATCTATGGCTGCTCTAATTTTAGATTTTCCTAAATCATAATAATGATGATAAATATTTTCTCCAATTACAATACCATCATCTACCAAAATTCCGATAACAATAATCATCCCAAAAAGAGACAAAACATTGATGGTTACATTAAATTGGGCTGCAAAAATAAACATCCCTAAAAAAGCAACTGGCAAACCAAAAGCTACCCAAATTGCCAAGCGTAAGTTTAAGAAAAGTGCTAAAAAGAAAAGTACTAAGAGTATACCTGAAATTGCATTTTTAGTTAGTAACCAAGTTCTATCTTTTAAGGTTGTACTTCTATCACTAGTAACACTTAATTGTACGTTTTGTTGTTGTTGATTGTATTTGTAAATGTAGTCTTTAATTTTATCTGCAGAAGATATTAAATCTTCGTTATTGGTATTGCTTACAGTAATATCTATCCCTAAATTTCCATTATAATAAAGTCTGTCTGGGTTTTCTGACCAAGTATCTCTTAAAGTAGCAATATCTTTTAACCGAATAATATTTCCGTTAGTTTCTGTTCTAACAATTAAATTTTGCAACTCTATACCATAATAAGAACGGTTACTTGCTCTAATTAAATAATCTTCTTCTGCTGTTTTTATGTTACCTCCTGTAATTAAAATGTTAGAGTTTCTAACAGCATTTGCCACTTCTGTAAACGATAAATTATAGGCACGTAAATCATTTTCACGTACAGCAATTTCTATTTCTTCTTCTGGAAAACCAGAAATTTCTACCTGAGAAATACCCTCGATACTACGTATATCGTTTTCTACATTTCTAGCGTATTGCTTTAAAGCTTTTAAAGAAACATTTTCTCCACTAACGGTAAAACTAATGGTAGGCCTTATGTTTTCTACCTTAGCAATTACAGGTGGTTCCATGCCAGATGGAAAAGAAGGAACTCTATCTACTGCATTTTTTACATCTGATAAAACAATGTCTATATTTTTTCCTTTTTCTACTTCTACATTTACGTTTGCAGTGTTTTCTCTTGAAACAGAGGTTACTCTTTCTACCCCAACAATCCCTTTTAAATTGTCTTCAATTTTAAGCACTACACCTTCTTCCATCTCTGCTGGTGATGCTCCTGGATATGCCAAGGTAATTCTAATTAACTGCGAATCTACCAATGGAAAAAAGGAAGATTTCATGCTAATAGCACCAATAATACCAAATACAAAAAAGGCAAAAACAATTACATTTACGGCAACATGGTATTTAATAAAATAGGCAATTATCTTTCTCATATAATTACTTTTTATTAGTTTTTACAACCATACCATCAAATGCGCCAGGTAAAGGTTGTGTAATAATTTTGTTGTTGTTTTCTAAGCCTTTAATAACCACATTTTCTGCGCCAAAATAAACAGGGTTTATAGTAGTTAAAGTTAAAATACTATCGTTTTTTACAGTATAAACAGCAGCATTATCTACCAATAATTTTCTAGAAATTTCTATGGCCTCTGGTATTGATTTTGCAACTAAATTAGCTTCTAAAAACATACCTTCTTTTAAATCTGGATGTTTTACATCTATAAAAGCTTTAATAGTTTGCGATACTTGATCTACACTACCATTTACACGAACTACTTTACCAGTATATTTTTTTGTTTTTTCTAAGTTGGTTAAGTCTACAGAATTCCCCGCTTTTAATAAATCTGCATAAGCAGCATTTACAGAAACTTCTAACTCGTAAATACTTGGATCTATAAACTCTCCTAATTTTTGTCCAGATCTAACCAAGGTTCCTGGGCTTACTAAAGCTTCTGTTAAAACACCAGAATAAGGAGCTCTTATTTGATATTTAGTATACCTAACTTCTAAATTTTTTACATTGTAATATGCTGTTAAAATACCGCTACCCGAAATAAAATATTTTTCTTTATCAGTAGAAAAATTTGGCAGTTTAGGCACAGATTTATTAAGATCAAAACCATTTAAATAGGTTTGCCATTTAGAAAACTCATCAGGATAATCTAACCTAATATCAGGCATAATAGCCGTTATTAAGTTGTATAAATTACTTTTTTGAGATTGTAAACTTGCGTAAAACTCTTCGCTATTAATACTTAAAAGTGTTTCACCTATATCATATTTTGTGCCTGGTTTAAATGCTTTGTTGGCTGTTTTTAAAACACCTTGTACTTCAGAAAATATTTCTATTCTATTTTTTGCAGTTAAATTACCACTTGCAGTTAAAATAACAGGAATGTTTTTGTTTTGCACGTCTGTTATAAAAACAGTTTTGATTTGCTTTTTAAATTTTGGTTTTGGTTTCTGATTTTTAGCTACAATATAATTACCTAAAAGTATAGCTCCTATAATAGCTAAAACGCCAAGTATGGCAAGAATAATTTTTCTCATAAATTTATTAGTTGTACTCGATTGTATAAATCGAATAAATATTTTTAATTGTTACAAAGATAGTTTTTTAGAATTTTGCCCTACTTAAACACTTAAAGCAACTTTGTTAAAGAAACGTTATAATTAGATAATATATTCTTAAAAACCTTACAACCACAAATTATAAACTAAAAGCCTTATTTTAGAGGTTTGTAATTTAACTAATTTAGTATATAAATTTGATTTCTTGTAAGCCTACAAATACAGCTTTATTTTTTACTTCTATTGATAAAATTCCCCAAAAAATTTGGGAAACCTTAGATTGTGAAAATAATATTTATTTTCATAGAGATTTTTTAAAGTCAATTGAAAAAAATCATCCAAAAATTACATTTTCTTATATTGTTTTGGTTGATGAAAACGAAACACCCATTGCTTTTTCAACCATTAAAATTATTAACTTTTACATACATGCATTGCAAAACGATTTTGATTTTTTAAAAATTTTAGGCAGAAAACTTGGTATATTAAAAGAAAACAAACCTTTACGTTTGTTAATTTCTGGTAATACTTTTGTAAGTGGAGAACATGGATTATTTATTGCCGAAAATCAAGAAAAACAAAAGGTTATTTTAAAATTGGCAAAGGCCATTAATCATTTTGTAAAATCGAATGCTACCTTAAAAAATAATATCGATGCATATTTACTAAAAGATTTTACAAATGAATCTTTATTTATAATAGACGAATTAAAAAAAGTAAGTTACAATCCGTTTTCTGTAGAACCCAATATGCTATTAAAAATAGATGAAAATTGGCAAAATTTTGCAGATTATTTGGCTGCTATGAAAACCAAATTTAGAGTAAAAGCTAAAAAAGCCTTTAAACAAAGTGCTGTTTTAAACATAGAAAACATTACAGCAAAAAATATTGAAACAACCTTGCCAGAAATGACAAGTTTGTATAAAAAAGTAGCTGAAAACTCTAATTTTAATTTGGGTGAATTTAATTTAGAAACCTACATTGATTTAAAGCAACATTTTGGCAAGAATTACATTTTAAAAGCCTTTTATTTAGAAGAAAAGCTTGTGGGTTTTATGTCTGGAATCATCAACAATAACAATTTAGATGCACATTTTGTGGGGATAAATTATAAATGGAATAAACCATATGCAATTTACCAAAGAATGCTATACACCTATATAGAAATTGCCATAGAACGTAAATTATCTAAAATTAATTTTGGCAGAACTGCTAGCGATATTAAAAGTTCTGTAGGTGCTGTGCCACAAGATTTAACGATGTATCTTCGTCATAAAAAAAATATTACAAACAAAATATTAAAGTTATTTTTGCAAAAGATACAACCAACGCCGTTTCAACAAAAATTTCCATTTAAAAATTAAAAAAATGCAAACAAGTACAGAATTAATTGCACTTTTAAACTTAACTGATGTAGGAGAAAATAATTTTAGCGGAGAAAGTTATACCATTGGTAGCCCCAATGTTTTTGGTGGGCAAGTATTAGCACAAGCAGTAAACGCAGCGTATAGAACCATACCAGAAAATAGGTTTTTACACTCTTTACATTCTTATTTTTTAGAAGCAGGAGATTTAGCTGTGCCAATAAATTATCATGTGGCAGAAATGAGAGATGGTGGTAGTTTTTCTACAAGAAGAGTTACTGCAAGCCAAAAAGGAAAAACAATTTTTATTTTGGCTGCCTCTTTTCATCAAAAAGAAGATGGTTTTGAGCATCAAACAACTTTTAATAAAAAAATAAAACAACCCGAAGAATTATTAAGTTGGGGTGATATGTTAGATCAATTTGGTGATTTTTTACCAAAATCTACCAAAGCTTTTTTAAGTGTAAAAAGACCTATAGAGTTTAAACCTGTTAGAGTTCCAAATCCGTTAGACCCAAAAGATCTTCCTGCTAACGAGCAAGTTTGGTTTCGTTTAAAAGGAAGTTCTAAGAATTTAGATTACAGAACTAAACAAGAAATATTAACCTATATTTCTGATTACAATGTTTTAAATGCAGCTTTTAACCCGAATGCTAGCAAATATAATTTTAGCAATACTCAAACGGCAAGTTTAGATCATTCTATGTGGTTTTTTAGAGACTTTAATTTTGATGATTGGATGCTTTTTTCGGCAGAATCTCCCAACGCATTTGGTGCAAGAGGATTGGCAAAAGGTAATATTTATACTAGAAAAGGAACCTTAGTAGCTTCTTTTGCTCAAGAGGGATTATTACGACCTAAGAAGCAGTAAGCAAAACAAAAAAATATGAGTGAATCTTTAATTTATGTAACAACTACAAACGGATTGTTGTTTTTATTAAGTATTATTTTTTGGAAATTTCCTCCCAAAAAAATTAATGGTTGGTATGGTTACAGAACACCAAAAGCAATGGAAAATCAACAAATTTGGGATTTTGCCAATAGCGTTTTTAATAAAAATCTATTAATTTATGCTGGTATTTCTTTTTTAGCAGGTTTGTTTTTTGCCAATTTTACCAACAAAGAACTTTCTTGGCAACCCATGCTTTTAGTACTTTTATCAATTTTAGTAAGTATTATTAAAACAGAACGTGCTTTAAATGATAATTTTACTGACGAAGGAAAAAAGAAATAAAATTAATACTTATATATTATTTAAAAATACTTTGCTCTTTTTTATATTTAAAATTTTCTATTCCACTAATATCTAAAATACTATGAAACAGAAAATCGGTTGAAATAGAATCTTGTTGTTTCAATTTTAATTGGTTAATTTTTAAAGGATAGTTATCCCTAAAATTATCAGAATACCAAACCAGCATTGCAGGATTTGTAGATGCTTGATGTTTTTGAGCATGAAACCATTTTCCATCTTCTCCAAGAATTTCCCCATGATCTGAAAGATAAATTAATATTGTTTTCTTAGACGATGTTTTTAATTTTTCTATTAATTCATTTAAAAAGAAATCTAAATATAAAACAGTATTATCATAAGAATTCATCAATTCTTCATTCGTAGATGATCCAATATATTTACTTGAAGTAATTGGTTTAAAACGCTCAAACCTAGAGTCAAATCTACTATTATAATACCAATGACTACCAATCATATGAATCGTAGAGATTTTATTTTTTGTAGAAGTGTTATCAATAGAGAAATTATCTAATAAACTTAAATCTTTTTCTTTTTTAAAACTTAAAACAGAGTGAAATTTATCAATAATTGTAACTGATTTATTAGTGTAAACTATGTCTTTATAGCTTTTTTCAATAGATTGATTTCCTATCCACTCAGTTGAAAATCCTGCCTTTTGAAGTACACTAAACAAACTTACACCTGCTTTATTGTTTTTATCGTAAATAGAGTTATTTGTCAATATTTGAGGTACACTTATTGCTGTATAAGTTAGTGGTGTATAAACTTTACTAAAAGAAATTATTTGTTGTTTTTTAGAAAGTAAAGGATTTGTATTTCTATGGTATCCATTTAACGATAAGTGATCTGCTCTAAGAGATTCACCTAGGACAAAAACTATTTGAATATTTTTTTCTTTAGATTTAACAGGCTCTTTTACTTCTTTTAATTTTAAATTCGGTTTCTTAAAATATTTAATAATTCCAAAATAAGCATTGTAGGGGAGTTTTCTTTTAAAAGCACCATACTTATATTTTTCAACTAAAAAAAAAGTAGAAATAGCAAGAATGGCAACTAAAAAAAGAGGGGATTTAATGCTACTTGAATTTAATTTACTAAATTTTTTCATATAATAGAACAAACAGATTAAAGAGACTATTAAATACATTAAAAACTGTAAACTAAAAACATCTATGGCTATGTCTATATTAGATTCAACAATTGCTTGAATCATTCCTAGATCTATAGTAATATCTTGTGTGTAAACCCAAAAAGATATTGAAACTAATATTATAAAAAGTATTGGAAATACTATTTTAAAAATTTTCTTAAACGAACTTAATACATAGACAAAACCAAATACTGAAAATTGTAGCAGTAAAAAATGAATAAAATAAATAGAAAAAGCTTTTAAGTTGCCATATGGAATATGAACATAGGATGCAATGGTTATAAAAACTGCAATTAAAAGATTTAACCCGAGATGAAATTTAATTTCTTTTTTCATAAAATTTTCTTTTACCATTTAGAATTGGTAGTTTTTTATTAACCATTAAAATTATAGGATATAATAATATTAATTGCATTATTGTAAGAATTATTTTTTCAAGTTCATTAAAATTGAAAGATTTTGAACTCCAAAATAGTAATAAAAGAAGTTTTATAAATGTCATTGTTCTATTGTGAAGCGCTAAAACGGGAATTGTATTTTGCCCAAAAAAGGTTAAAAACTTTATTTTTTTTAGTCTTCTAAAGAACAAAACCCAAAAGGAAATTCCGATTACTGCGTTTACGATAAAGAAGAAAATATTACCATATTTTGACCTAAACATATCTACATTTTCCGAAAAATTTATAGCGCATAGTACATAAATTACAAGAAGTGTAAATAACAATAAAGTTTCATATTTTATCTTTTTGTTTTTAAACAAAAAATCTCTTGAATAAAATCCCAAAGAATAAAATGATAACGAAACTAGAGCAACATCTGCACTCCAAACCAAATTTACATCAATTACTTTAGTAATTAAGAATCCTATTGTAATGAACGTTAATAAAAGTATAACTTGATGTGTCATCTTTTTTACTGATCTCACTAATCCAAAAAAAATAAAGCTCAAAAAAATAGCAGGTAAAAACCACATTGTAATACCCCAATTCATATAATCATGACCACCTTGGGCAAAAAATATTCCTAAAAAATTCTTTGTTACACTTAAATCTAAGTGAACAGAATCTCCATATTTTCTACCCACAAAAAACCAAAAGACAAACAAAAAGAAGCTCCACAAAAAATAAGGTACTAAAATTTGTTGTGCTCTTTTTTTTATTATACTTAAAGTTAAAGAAGGTGCTTTAGGATGAAAAAAACCTGCAATAAAAAAGAATAAAGGAATTCGAAAACTATCAATATAAATATCTATAAAAGGTAAATTGTGTCCGTAAACAACAAGAATAATACTAAACCCCTTAAGTTGATCTACCCAATTTATTCTCTTTTTTGAAGTTGTCATACTGTATTACAAAAACAATTATAAATTTACTTTCTAAATGGTTATAAAAAAATTAAAATACAAAATTTAAAAATTAGCCACAAAAGAAACAGATAGATTTCTTCCAGGTGCTGCAACCCCAGAAGCAAACTCTATGTAATGTTTGTCTAGTAAATTATCTAATCTTGCTTGTAGAGAAAAATTAGGATTTACCACATATCTTCCATTAAAACCAACAGTAAACCAACTTGGTGAGCCGAAATAAATAGCTACTTCTTCAGTAGCATTTGCATTTACAATGGGTGTTAAATCATGATTGTCGATACTTTCTATAATATTAAAGTCCTCAATATCTTTCTTACAATTAAATCTAAAATCTGCTCCTAACTCTAATTTATCCTTTTTATAACTTACTAGAAATTGACCAAATAAAGGCGGAATTGATGACATTGGTTCTTCTGTATCATAACTTCTACCTTTTGTGTAGGTGATAAATCCTGAAGTATTCCATTGATTAGACAACTTCCCTAAATAATTTAAAGTATATCCCCAAATGTATGCAGTACCCTTATTTTGATTAGAAACAGCATTACCTAAATCACCATCGAACTCTACTTGTTTTATGCTACCATCTGTATTATATACAAAATCTCTTTGTATGTAATTATCTAATAATGTGTAATAAACATTGGCACCTATTCTAAATTTTTTATCGTTAAAAAACTTTAAAATACTAAACTCTCCATTGTAAGCGAATTCTGGTGTAACAGAAATATTAGGGATGGTAACATTTCCAGCTTTTTCTCTAACTCTTCCAATATCATCTATATTGGGTGCCCTAAAACCCGAAGAAACCACACTATTTATTTGCCAATTTTTATTGGGTTTGTAAACATAACCAGCTGTTGCAGTAACTGCAGAATGATTTGCAGAAATATCTTTATCTTCAAACTGAAGAAAAGTTTCGTCTATCCAACTTGCATTTAGTTGCGTATTTGTAAAACGGATGCCTGTGTTTAACGTAGCTTTTCTGCTAATATCTTGTCTGTAATCTACATATACAGCAGAACTTAAGTAATTACTATTACCATCTGGATAACGAGATTGTACTTTAAAATCGTTGGAAAACCCATTAATTTCTCCGTTTACAATTTTTAATTCTTTTCCATAAGAATTAGAAGCCACATCGTTATAAGCTATCTCAAAACCATAAGATAAATTTCTGGTTTTATCTGTAGTTAAAGGCACAGAAAAATCGCCATTCAAACTAAAAACATCTACAGATTCTTCTCTGTAAGACCTGTTTAAACTACCAAATTTACGCTGTATTCTACTTTCTTGTAGGTTTTGGTAAGCTGCAGTTATACTTCCTTCTTCTAACCAATTTTTATGCGGATTTAATATTAATTGTGTAGATGCTAAAAACCTATTTTGTGGTCCATAATACCATTCTGCAAATTTTAAAGAAGAGGTATCTGTTAGGTCTGTTAGCTCCATTAATCTATCAAACCTTGGTATGTCTGATGATGTTGAGTATTGTAAATTTACGTTTAAGTCTGTGCTTTTAGATAGAGGTACAAAAAACTTTTGTAAAACATCTGTTTGATTATAGCCTGAATTTCTTAGTAAATCTGGATTCGTATTTTTTGTGGGACTTGCTTTATAATTACCATGTAAATTTTCTGAATAATAGTAAACCCTACCCCAATTATCAAAGCCATGAGAACGATTTTTACCTGCCATTAAATCGCCAAAATCACTGTATGAAATACTGGTTAAAGACGCCCATTTTTCTCTTCTAACCTCTGCAGTTACATTGGTTGTAATTTCTTGATTTACAGAAGAAAATCTAGAAAAAAACTGACTTTTTACTTCATTTTCATCAGAAAGTCTAGGTGTTTTTGTGTAATAATGAATTACACCTCCTAAAGCGTCAGAACCATAAATTACAGACGATGGTCCAAAAACAACTTCTGTCTTTTCTAACATATTTGGTGTTACAGTAATAGCATTTTGTAAATGGCCTTTTCTGTAAATAGCATTGTTCATTCTTACACCATCTAACACTAGTAAAACCCTATTAGACTCCATACCTCTAATTACAGGACTACCACCACCAAATTGAGATTTTTGCACTTTTACACCAGGTATTATTGCCAATAAATCTGCCGATGTTTGTGGAGATACTTTTTGAATCTCTCTAGCATTTAATACCGCAATTTGTTCTGCAATTTTGCTAGACTTTTGGTCTTTTTTAAATAGAGAAATTACGATTTCATCTAACTGTTCTGATTCTTTGGTTAGATAAACTATATTATTAGTTGCTAATATGGTTGCTTTTTTAATTCTTAGAACAGCATAAGAAAGATGAGAAAAAACAATAATTTCGTTTTTTCTAAAGTCAGAAATATCTGCAAAACCATTATTTGTAGTAGTATTTATAGTTTGTAGATCATTAAAAACACTAACATTTCTAATAGTTTTACCAGTTTGTTTATCTACAACTTTTACGTTTTGGCTATAAGCCAAACAACTAACAAAAATGCTTATTATAAAAAGGAATTTTTTCATTTAACTAAATACTGTTTCTAATATTTGTAACGATTTTGGTTTTCTAAAACCGTCCAAATGTAATTCAAAATATTGTATGATGATTTGTAATACCATTTGCCTTTCTGTTTTACTAAAAGACACGTTTTCTATAGCATCAAAATTTATGCCTAACAGCTTTTTAAATTGATAAAATTTGTTACCTGTAATTACATTTTTGTTTGTTGCTGATTCTGAGAAACTTCCATTTAATAAATCGAAACCCATTTTTTCTTTCTCTGATAAATCTGGATAAAAACCAAGGTATTTTGAGGTGTTTAATAAAAACAATAAATGAAAATTGGCTATTTTATCATGTACATCTAACCAAATAAGTGCCGTTTCTAAATAGCTATAAAAGCCTTCGTTCTTTTCTTCTTCTTGTATACTGCTTGCTAAAACTTCAGAAATAAATAATACTACAGATTGTTTAACAATATCTTTATAAATAGTTTTATAAGGATTTAGTATTTGTACTTCTTTTAGGTTGTTTAACGTACTTTTATTATTGTGATTTGCAACAATAGTTAATTGGGTAAGTGGTTGAAAATAAGCTATTTTAATTCCTCCTTTTTTAGCTTTTAAAATACCTTTTATGATGTAAGATTTTAAACCTTCTTGTGCTGTGTAGCATTTTACAATTAAGCTAGTATCACTATACTTTAGTGCGCTTAAAACAATTGCTTTGGTGGTTACAATTGCCATTTAATTTACAATGGCAATTTTAGTAACTGAGGTTTCAGAAGCATCGTCATTAGAAAGTAAAACAATGTACACACCAGATGCTACACTTTTACCCGCTAAATTTTTCTTATTCCAAACTACTTTACCTCCTTGTAATTCTTGTCCTTCTACAACATTGGTTTCGTAAACCAAATTACCTGCTACATCTAATATTTTTACGTTGGTTCCTTTTGGCAAATGTGTGCCATTTCTACCATCTATAGTTACCGTTGAATGATTTATTAAAGCTGGATTTGGGTACGCATAAACATCACCTAAAACATCACCAAAAGGTGCTACATTACTATTGTAGGCTACAATACCTTTATTTGTAGCAAAAAATACTTTACCATTTGTATCATCAATAGCAATTTTTACAATCTTATTTGATGGTAAAGGCGAATTTTTTTTACTAAAATTAGCTATAGTTGTTTGTCCACTTGGGTTTGTATACAAAACACCACCATTATCTGTTCCAAACCATTTGTTATCTGCACCATCAACCTTAATAGAATTTATTGTTTGGTCTCCTAAAAGTCTATCTCCAAAACCATCTTCATTTACGTTTACAACAATTGGACTTGCATTGGGTGTAGCATCATCAAAAATACCAGAAGCATTTTTGTAAACTACCAAACCAGATTTGGTTCCTAACCAAATTTGGTTGCTTCTATCTACAGCTACTGTTCTAACAGTTCCATCTGGCAAATTACCTAAATTTGGTGTGGCAATTAACGATTTTTTTCTATTTCCGTTTTCGTTAAAAACAAAAGCTCCATTGTTTCTAGAACCATACCAAATACTATTGTTTCTATCTACAATCATTTCACTTAAACCAAATGCAGGATTTGTTTTTACAGAACTCATATCAATACTAGACCATTGCTCATTTGCAGAGAGTTTTTTTAACTCATTGGGCACTCCAATATTTGTAACCCACAAATTACCTTGAGAGTCTAATGCTGTACCACTAATTCTAATAGTTACTCTATTTGGATCTAAAGCAACAATATCTTCTAAAGGACTATTTAAGTGATTGTAAAATGTTGTAATTTGATCATTTTCTACTACTAAGAGACCTCCTGTTAGAGGTGAATTAACCTTTCTTGTATCTCCAAAAGAACTTATATAAACTTTGTTTTCTGCATTGGTATCTATAGTTATATGACTTAAATCTGTTAAAGGAAAATCTGGATTATATTTTGTATTAATCCAACTTTCTCCATTAAAATGACTAAAGCCTTTTCTATTAAAAGAAGGTCCAAAAACAGCTGAATATCCACCATAAACCACCCATAAATTTTTGTTATGTGCTGCAATAGAAAAAGCTTCATTAGAAAGCGGTCCTTCTGGATGAATTTCTAAAAAATTTGTTGGCTCGGATGCTGTAACCGCTAAAACACCTAATTCATTTGTACCTAAATAAGCTAAATTATTTTCGAAAAAAGCTGTATTTAAGGTAAAAACTGTATTTGTATTTGATTCAAATTGTGCAACTTGATTCATACTTGCACCTAATATAACCGCACTATTATTTAAGGCAATTGCTAAATTTGTTGTGGAAGGTTTTAGGCTTTGTATGGTTTCAGAAAAACTATTTATGGGTAATATTGTAGTTCCATCAAAACGGAATAAGGTATTATTTTCTGCAAGGTACACTGTGTTATTAAACAATGCAATATTGCTAAATTTTTTGGTAGGAAAAGCTTGTTGCCAGTTATTAAAATCTATTAAAACACTATTAGTTGCATCTGCAGTAAAAAGGCCGTTTTGTGTTGCTGCATAAATAGTATTGTTAAAAACAATTGTTTTATTTATTTGTATTGATAATGAATTAGCTCCAATAAAATATGTGTCTCCAAATTCTAAATTTTCTATATCATACACTACAATTGCAAAAGGCGTTGCTAAATAAAGTTTGTTGTTTAATTCGCTAATATGAATGATGCTTTTTTCTCCAGATTGATTAAAATTTACAATATCTGATGAAATAGTGATGGTACCATTATCATCTACTACTTCTACCAAACCATTTTGATAACCAATTACCAGTCTTTTAAATTCCTTATTGTAGTGTATTGCAGTAGTAGTTTCTCCAGACAAGCCTTGTACAGAAGATAGTTTCGAAATTTCGCCATCTGTGGTATTATAAGTAAAAACAGCATTGTCTGAAAGCGCATAAATAACATTATCTACTTTTACAAAATCTTTTACATTGTTGTAAGAATAAAAATCTTCCCAAGAAGTACTATAATCTGTTTGTGCAGAAATAGTAAATGAAAGTATAATAAAAAAAAATAAAAAGTTATTTTTCATTTTTAAAATTTATATCTCAAAGATATTTATTTATTGTTAGAATAACGAGAAAACATCTTACATTAGTACAAATTTGAAAGATATTTTATGGCCATAGAAATAGAGAGAAAATTTTTAGTAAAAAATGATGACTTTAAAAAAGAGAAACATCAAAAAAAACTCATAAAACAAGGATATTTAAATTCTAATAAAAGTAGAACTGTTAGAGTTAGAATTGCAGAGAATAAAGCTTTTTTAACAATAAAGGGAAAGTCTAACAAAACAGGAACTAGCAGATACGAATGGGAAAAAGAAATACAACTTACTGAAGCTGAAGATTTATTACTTTTATGTGAACCTACCATTATTGAGAAAAACAGGTATCTTATAAAAAAAGGAAAACACCTTTTTGAAGTTGATGAATTTTTGGGAGAAAACGAGGGTTTACGTATTGCAGAAATAGAATTACAAGAGGAAGACGAAAAATTTGAAAAACCAGATTGGTTGTCTAAAGAAGTAACTGGAATTATTAAGTATTACAATTCTTATATCAGTAAAAATTCATTTAAAAAATGGGTATAAAAAACCTCGAAAAAAAAAGTTCTAAGAAATTTCATAAAACTACTGCTATCTATAAAATATTATATACGGATAAGAAATGACTAATACTACCCAAAAGTACAAATAAGTGAAAGATTGCATGGTTGTATGAAAGTTTTTTTATCACATATAAAATGGCTCCAATACTATAAAAAACACCTCCTAAAAAAAGTAAATTTAGGCTGTAAGAAGACAAATTTTCCATTAAAGGTTTTATAAAAAACAACACTTGCCACCCCATTAACAAATACATTGCTGTAGAAATTATATTGAATTTTCCTGTAAAAAAAAGTTTTAAAATAATACCCACCAAAGCAAAAAGCCAAACAAAAATTACCATGTAATTACCCAAAGTACTATCTAAGGCAACCAAACAATAAGGTGTATAGCTACCCGCAATTAAAACATAAATGGCTGAATGATCAAAAATATTTAACCTTCGTCTTTTAATGGCATTTTTTGCAGCGTGATAAAAAGTAGAAGCTGCATATAAAATAATCAAACTTAAACCATAAATTATAAAACTTAAAGGTTTTAAAAAACCGCTAAACTGAAGCGCTTTTATAATTAAAAATGGAAATGCAATAAGACTTAATAGTAAACCAAATGCATGAGACCAAATATTTAGCTTTTCTTCAGAATCTGAATAGTTATGATTTAATTTTTCGCTCATTTTGTCTATTGGTATCTTTCATATACTTTTCATCATTTGTCAATTCTTTGTAAATGGTTGCAAATGTTTTGTCTTTTAACTGATTCATATCATTTATTACAGACATCTCTTTGGTTTCTATAAATTTATGCTGTTTAATCCTTAATTTTCCTGGCCTCCCTTTAAAAACATCCCAAGAAAAAAAACGTTTACAATCGTAATAAGTTTGTGGTACAATAGGTATTGTAAACTCAATAGCTAAACTAAAAGCTCCTTGTTTAAAAGGTGCTAAAACAACATCTTCAGTAGGTACTAATCCTTCAGGAAAAATTGCCATGCTTACTCCATTTTGCAACCTTTCTTTAGCCATTTTAAAAACTCTTTTTCTACTTTCTAAACTACTTCTATCTACCATTATTACCACTCTTTTGTAGAAAAAACCAAATACAGGAATTTTAACTAGTTCTTTTTTACCCACAAAAACAATTGGATTTTTACTAATTGCAATTAACACAAAAGGGTCTAACAACGATGCATGATTTGGGCAAAACATATAGCTTTTATTAGGCTCTATTTCTTGTTCTGCAGTAAAATCTAACCTAAAACCCATTCCGTAAATTAGAATTTTAGATATAATTCTTGCTAATTTCCAAAATATAGGGTATTGATTTTCTTTAAATGTGAATACCAATAATAAAGGCGATAAAATTAAGATGGAGGCAAACATTAGTAGGTAAAACCATAAGCGCCAAACAAGTAAAAAAAGTATTTTTAAAATCTTCACGAATAGAATTGTAGTTAAATTATGTAATATTTACATTTATATTAAAAAAACTAACGTAACAAAAATACTAATATTCTTATTGTTTATTGATTTTACTAATCAAAACCTTATTTTTGTGCTTTAACCACGAGCATATATCTAATACTCGTAAAAAAAATCATATAAATAAAAATAAATGTCTAGAATTTTAACAGGTGTACAAAGTACGGGTACCCCGCATTTAGGAAATTTATTGGGTGCTATTTTACCAGCTGTAGAAATGGCAAACAACCCAGAAAATGAAGCTTTTCTTTTTATTGCAGATATGCATTCTTTAACTCAAATTAAAAATGGTACTATTTTAAGAGAAAACACTTATAGTACAGCAGCAACTTGGTTGGCTTGTGGTTTAGACATCCATAAAACTGTTTTTTACAGACAAAGTGATATACCACAAACTGCAGAGTTAACTTGGTATTTAAGCTGTTATTTTCCTTATCAAAGACTTACTTTGGCACATAGTTTTAAAGATAAATCTGATAGATTAGCAGACGTAAATGCAGGTTTATTTACCTACCCAATGTTAATGGCTGCAGACATTTTGTTGTACGATGCAGAAATTGTACCTGTTGGTAAAGACCAATTACAACATTTAGAAATTACTAGAGATGTTGCCAACAGAATTAACAATGTTATAGGAGATACTTTGGTGCTGCCAAAAGCAAAAATACAAAAGCACACAAAACTTGTACCTGGTACAGATGGAGAAAAAATGAGTAAATCTAGAAATAATACCATTAATATATTTTTAACTGATAAAAAGTTAAGAAAACAAATAATGGGTATTAAAACAGATAGTTTGGCTTTAGAAGAGCCCAAAAATCCAGATACAGATAACGTTTTTGCTCTTTATAAATTAATTGCTAATGAAGAGGAAATTGAAAAGATGAGAGCAAATTATGTAGGTGGTAATTATGGTTATGGACATGCAAAACAAGCATTGTATGAATTAATTTTAGAAAAATTTGCTGTAGTTAGAGAACGTTATCATCATTTTATGGAGAATAAACACGAAATTGATGAAGCGCTAAATATAGGTGCTTCAAAAGCAAAAATTACTGCAGATTTAGTTTTAAAAAGACTAAGAAATAAAATAGGATACTAAAAAAAACCTCGCAAATTGCGAGGTTTTTTTTACATTATAAGTGTTTTTTTTATAACCACTCACAAATAATCCCTCCCATTAACGCTAAAGTAACAATCCAATAACCAGCATTTATGGCTACATATTTAAATGATTTTTTTTCGAACATTGCTTGTATGCCTAAAATTGGTAAAATCAAAAAAACACCATATAATATACCATGAAAAGCACCGTGTTTAAAAGTTCTAAATCTGTCTCCATAAGTAGATACAAATTTTTCAAAATAAGAATAGGCTTCTCCTGTTTGTTCATTAAAACCAGGCTCGCCTGCTAATGTAGAGTAAGCGCCCATTTGATGGATAACCATTGGCATTAAAGCAAAAGCTATAAGTACACTTAAAATAAAACAAATAACTAGTGTTTTTACCATATTTGTTCCTTCTAAAGACTCTTTGGTAAAACCCATTTGTCGCATCCAAGTATTACCAAATAAAGGTCCATACCAAAAAAAACCGATAAACATTGGCAATAATGCCGCTACAAAAAAGATGTAAAAATTCATTTCCATAATATATAAAATTTTTTAGTTGAAAATCAAATATAGTAAATAAGAAATTGATATTTAGATGTTTACAAAAAAATAAACCTAAAAGAAGTTTCTTTTAGGCTTGGATTAATTTTTAAATTAAAGATCTTTATTGAATCTTCATCGATTTTGCAATGGCTTCTAACTCAAACATAAAAGCTCTTTTATTTACAGAGGGTGCATAGGTAAAACCTTCGAAAACTAGAATTCTATTATTCTTTTTATCTACAATAGAATAGTTTAAAAAAGGACCTGCCATAAAATCGTTTTTAACCTCCCATTTACCTCTAGTTTCAAAAGCTTTTAAACCGTTAAAAGTTATTTCTGATGTGAAAGGTGTGTAGGCCTCTTCTGTAATCATGTGCATGGTTTCTGGATTTGAACCAGGAATGTATTTTGCACCAATACTATCTCTAACAGACACAATGTTTTCGGGTACTTTTTCTTCATCTTCTAAGGGAATTGCATAGATTAGTATATTATTACTACCTGTTTTAGCAATACCACTAGTTAAATGCTGTCTTAACCATAAAAATTCACCTGTATCGTCTACAGTTTTAAAATTATCTGGTATGGTTAAAGTAACCCCTAAATTTTGTACTGTTTTATATTTACTTTCATCAAGCTTTCTCTTTTTAAAAAGATTTTGCGTCATAGAAATATCAGATGCTATAAAAGCAGCTATAATTTCATTTTCGTGTTTTTGAAACATTTTTATAACACCTTCATCATCTTTTGCATATACATATACAATGGTTTGTGGTTGCGCATAAACATTTTTCTTAATAAAAAAATCTTCTTTATCACCATTCCCTATTACTAGAACGTTTCTAGAAACCTTCATCATACTACCAAAACCATTGGGTGCTACTTGCGATATCGATAATATGGGTTCTGGTTGTGGTAAACCTACCATTAGTTCTCCAAAAGAATTTCTAATTTTATCACCTAAATCTCCATTCCAATCACTCGCTTTAGTAACTACCATTACTTTATTTATTTTACCAATGGAGTTTCTTAGTACAAATTTATCATTACCTGTACAAGATGTAATTAATATTACAAGGGTAAATAGAGTTATTATTTTTTTCATTTTGATTTAACTTTTATATATTTTAAGTTTAGTTCCTGGTTTTAGACTTTTAACACTCCAAATATTGTTCCAGTTTTTAATTTCTTCTATAGAAACATTTTTAAATTTTCTAGAAATTGTCCATAAAGAATCTCCTTTTTGTACAGTATAAGTTTCAAACTTGGTTTTTTTAGTATATTTTGTTGTTTTTTTATTGCTTGCAATTTGAACAGATTTTTTAGGAATTGCCAATTTTTTAGGATAAATACTTAAGCGTTGTCCGATTCTTAATCGACTAGTTTTTAAACGATTCCATCTTTTAATATCACTAACTCTTACACCATATCTGTTTGCAATTTTACCTAAGAAATCGCCACTTTTTACTCTGTAACGAATGCGTTTATCCATTTCAAAATACTTAGGTAAAGGCTTTTCTCTTTTTGCTGCATCTTCTGCTGCCAAGGTATACATTGCTTCTTCTTTATCTAAAAAGTGAAATACGTTTTTTCTAGGCAAGGTTACAGCGTAATTTTTATTAGCAACAAAAGGAATAATATCTAATTTGTAAGAAGGATTTAAAAACTGAATTAACTCTGAACTAATGCCTGTAGTTTCTGAAATATGATCGAAACTAATGGTTTTTTTTATTTGAATAGTATCTGTTTCGAAATGACGAATTTGTGGTGATTCTGCAATTAATTGATGTTCTTTTTGATACTCAAACAAATACATGGTTGCATAAAATGCAGGCACATAACCTGCTGTTTCTCTTGGTAAAAAAGGTCTAATATTCCAGTAATTTCTATAACCTCCAGAGCGTTTTATAGCTTTTGCAACATTTCCAGGACCAGAGTTATAGGCTGCTAAAGCCAAATCCCAATCGCCAAAAATATTGTATAAATCTGATAAATATTTACATGCAGCAATGGTAGCTTTAACTGGGTCTTGACGCTCATCTACATAAGAACTTACTTTTAAATTGTATTGTATACCTGTTGTGTACATAAATTGCCACAAACCTGTTGCACCCACTCTAGATTTTGCAGTTGGGTTTAATGCAGATTCTACAATTGCCAAATATTTCATTTCTAAAGGAATATCGTATTGATCTAAATATTTCTCGAACATTGGAAAGTAAAAAACTGCTTTTGCCATTAAAGCTGGATAATATCTTTTTCTATATTTTAAATACGATTTTATAACTTTTTCTAATGCAGGGTTGTAAGCAATATGAAAAGGTGTTTTGGTATCAATTTTTTGCAATCTTTCTTTTAAAATTGAGGTTGATAAGGGTACATCATCTACTTTTTTATCGTTGATGTTTTTAATAAAATATTCAGAAGTATCGTACAAAGGCGATTTATACTTTGTATCCATTAACAAACTATCTATCAACACAATATCATAATCTGTAAACAAATCTGTACGTGATATTTTTTTAGAAATTGTATTTGTAGGTATTTGTGCAAAAATACTTGAGGAGATCAAAAAAAGGATCAAAAATTTTTTCATTATATAATTGTTAGCTTCTTTATAATTTAGCTAAATAGTGTTTAAAAAGTTAATTCTACAGCAATTGGGCAATGGTCTGAATGTTTGGCTTCACCCAAAATATACGCTCTAGAAATATTGTTTTTTAAAGGTTCTGAAACCATGGCATAATCTAAACGCCAACCTTTATTATTGGCTCTTGCGTTTGCTCTATAACTCCACCAAGAATATTCTTGCTTTTCTGGATTTAGATATCTAAAACTGTCAATAAATCCGCTTTCTATAAACTCGCCAATCCATTGTCTTTCTTCTGGTAAAAAGCCAGAAACACCTTTCATTTTTGGATTGTGTATATCTATTTCTTCGTGACAAATATTGTAATCTCCACAGATCACTAAATTGGGTATTTCTTGTTTTAAATGGTTGATGTATTCTTGGATTTCATCCATATAATTTAGCTTAAAACTCAATCTATCTAAATTTGTACCCGATGGCAAATACATGCTCATAATTGAGACATCATCAAAATCTACTCGTAGATTTCTACCTTCAAAATCCATTGTTTCTATGCCTGTACCATACACCACATTGTTGGGTTTTTGTTTGCATAAAATTGCAACAGATGAATAGCCTTTTTTTTGTGCAGAAAACCAAAAATGATATGGGTAACCTGCATTTTCGAAATCTTCTAAATTTAATTGTTCTTTGTGTGCTTTGGTTTCTTGTATGCAAATAACGTCTGGATTTGCGGCTTCTAACCAATCTAAAAACCCTTTTTTTAATGCTGCTCTAATTCCGTTTACGTTGTAAGATATTATTTTCATATTCTCATATTTATTTCTTCTTAAGGAAAGAAAACTGAATCTCTAAAGTTTTTTATGAATTACTTTTTTAAAAAATAACCATTTAATTTGTGCTTCTTTACCGTTTTGTTTTTCTACAATTTTTACTTTTGGTGATAAAATGTAGGCCAAACCTACTGCAATTGCTGTATTAATTAAAATTTCTTTTACGTTAAAAACTTTATCTAACAACAATATAAAAACCAGAATTAAAAATGGAGTTATCAACCAATATGTTTTTTTAAAAAGCTTCATTTGTTTTATTTAACTTTATAATTATCTCTTAAGGTTCTCCTCATAATTTTATTAGATGCTGTTCTTGGCAACACATCAATCTTTAGCAAATCTGCAACTTTGAATAAAGGATTCAGTTCTGTTTTTGCAATTTTTTGGGCTGCTTTTAATCGATCTTCATCGTTATTTTGGTTTTTATTCTCTACATAAAACACCACTAATTTTGCAGGACCTCCATCTTCTGGAGCAGCTGCAATGGCAGCAGATTCTAACACAAAATTTAATTGATTGATGGCCGCCTCTATTTGAGTAGCGCTTACTTTTATTCCGCCTAAATTCATAGCATCGTCTACGCGTCCTAAAATTTTAAAATAGCCGTTTTCTAATTGCCTTAACTCATCTCCATGCCTTCTTAAAACTTTTTGATGTTTAGGTGTGTCATCATAATATATTTTTTGATGATTTTTATTGAGCAACTCTGTAGAAAGTCCCATAATTGGCGGAATTAAAAAAACTTCTCCTTGCGTAGTTTCCTGATAATTTTCATCTAACAAAACAAAATCGCTACCTAAAGCTTTGGTAGAAAAAGTACTTGGTATATTTTCTTGCACAACTGTGCTTGTTATGTAACCACCACCAATTTCTGTACCTCCACAATACTCTATAACTGGTTTGTTGTTGGCCAGTTGCATTAAATAGTTCATTTCTGTAGGGTTAGAAACCTCTCCTGTAGAACTATAGTTTTTAATTGCATTCCAATTAAATGGCTCCATACAACCTGAATTTTTCCAATGTTTTACAATACTAGGTATTACCCCCAACATAGATACTTTTGCATTTTGAACAAATTCTCCAAAACCTGCACCTAAAGGCGCATCATAATACAAACCTATAGCTGCTTTATTTATTAAGGTTGCAAAAATTAACCAAGGTCCCATCATCCAACCTAAGTTGGTGGGCCAACAAACTACATCATTTTCTTGTATATTTTGATGATAGAAGCCGTCTGAAGCTGCCTTTATTGCTGTGGTATGATTCCAAGGAATTGCTTTAGGCTCTCCTGTTGTACCCGAAGAAAAAAGGATGGTTATACAATCTTGTGGTGATTGTTTTACAGAGGTAAAATTGGTGTTTTCTGAAAGAAAATCATCCCAAAAAACATCTTGATTTCTTAGTGAAATAACTGTTTCTTTTTGCGTTTTTATAACAACTATTTTATGGGTATTGGCGGTTACAACTTTTTCATATAAAGGAAATATTTTACCAGCTCGCTCTAAAACATCTTGTGTAAAAACTACTTTTGGGTTTGTAATTTGTAATCGAACTTGAATTTCTTTTGGGGTAAAACTATCTACAATTGTGGCTACCTTAACACCCGATTTTATGGCAGCTAAATAAATTGCTACACACTCAACTGACATTGGTAAATCTATTGCAATGGTATCCCCTTTTTTTACTTGAATATTTTTAAAACTGTTGGCAATTTTATTTACAAGATTTTCTAGTTCTTTTTGTGTTACTTTTTGAACCTCTTTATTGGGTTTTTGAAACACAATTGCAGTAGCATTATCTTGATTTTGAAAACAAGAATCTATGATGTTTAATTGAGCACCAAACAACCATTTTGCTTTGGTTACTCCATCATCAATATTTAAAATTTTTTTAAACTTTTTATGTTGAATGATATGAAGATTTGCAACAGTTTCTTCCCAAAAAGTTTCTTTATGTGCAACAGACCACTCCCATAAATCTTTATAATTGGTAAATTGATGTTTTTTCATCAACGTATCAATATTTGAGTTTATCGTTTTTTCTACTGTTGGTTGCCACATAGATGAATGGTATTAAAAATCTGTATCTTCTTCTGGAATTGTATCTATTTTGTCTTTCTCTTCTTCATCTGTTTTTTCATCACAATCTACTTTGATACTTAAATCTTCTGGTCTTTCAAAATCTTCTTTACTAATGTTTAAGCTTTTATCTGCATAACATTTTTTCATAAATAAAGCCCAAGAAGGTAAAGACATGGTTGCTCCTTGTCCATAACCAATTCCAGTGAAATGGGTTGATCTATCCTCTCCACCTGTCCAAACTCCTGTTGCCAAATTAGGCACAATTCCCATAAACCAACCATCTGACTGATTTTGTGTTGTACCTGTTTTTCCTGCAATTTCGTTTTCAAAATTATAAGGAAAACCCGTAACTATTTTTGGAAAGGTAGTGTAAGGAGAACGTAATCTAACACCAGAACCAGACTGTGTAACTCCTTTTAATAAATCGATAATTACATAAGCAGATTCTTCACTTAAAACCTCTTGAGTTTTTGGTGTAAATTGTTCTAAAACTGTTCCGTTTTTGTCTTCTATTCTAGTAATAATCATTGGGCTTACACGCAAACCACTATTGGCAAACGTAGCATAAGCACTTACCATTTCTAGTAAAGATAAATCTACAGCACCTAAAGCGATAGATGGTATAGCTTTAATCTCACTTTCTATACCGGCAGCTTTTGCCAAACGTACAACATTTGCTGGAGAAACCATATCTATTAATCTTGCAGACATCGTGTTTACAGAACTTGCTAAACCTTGTTTTAAAGTTAACATACCTCCATATTTTTCATTAGAATTTTTAGGCATCCATTCTTCTGGGATACCATATTTTCCTTGTGGTATGGTGTAAGGTACATTTGGAAACTGATCACAAGGAGACATTTTTAACTGATTGATAGCTGTTGCATACACAAAAGGTTTAAAGGTAGAGCCTACTTGCCTTTTTTGTTGCTTTACAGCATCATATTTAAAATGTTTGTAATTTACACCACCTACCCAAGCTTTTATATGACCTGTTTGTGGCTCTATAGATAGTAAACCTGAACGTAAAAAGAATTTATAATATTTAATTGAATCGTTTGGAGACATGATGGTATCTAAATCTCCTTTGTAAGAAAACACTCGCATTGCTGTTTTCTTGTTAAATACTTGGTCTATGTATTTTTTAGATTTTCCTGCGTTTTTTAAACGTTTGTATCTGTCTGAATTTCTTTTGGCCCTTTCTAAAATACCTTTAATTTGACTTTTTTCGATGTCGTAAAAAGGCGCTGTTTTGTTTTTCTTTTGTTCTTTAAAAAAGAATTTTTGCAAGTTGGCCAAATGTTCATTTACAGCTTCTTCTGCATATTGTTGCATTCTAGAATCTAAGGTTACGTATATTTTTAAACCATCTCTAAAAATATCATATTCTTCTCCATTAGGTTTTGGATGCCTTTCTACCCACTTACGCATTACTTTTTGTAGATGACCTCTAAAATAAGTAGCATAACCATCACTATGGCTTTCTGGAGTAAAGTTAATTTTTAAGGGTAATTTTTGTAAAGAATCTTTTTCTTTTTTTGATAAAAATTCATTCTTGTACATTTGTGCAAAAACCACGTTTCTTCTTATCAACGATTTTCCTTTAGAAATTTCTCTATTAGGATTGTATTGTCTGGGGTTTTTTAACATTCCAACTAAAATAGCCGCTTCTTGCACATCTAAATCTTTGGCTTCTTTACCAAAATAAATTCTTGCTGCAGAGCGTATACCAGAGGCATTAAATAAAAAGCCTTGCGTATTTAAATACATAGCAATAATTTCTTGCTTTGTGTATTGGCGTTCTAATTTAATGGCAACAATCCACTCTTTTGATTTTTGTAATACTCTTTTAAAAATATTACTAGATGCTCTTTTGGTAAATAAATTTTTAGCTAATTGCTGCGTAATAGTACTTGCACCACCACTACCTGGTTTTAAAACAGCTCTTACAGTACCTCTAAAATCGATACCAGAATGTTCGTAAAAACGCTCGTCTTCTGTAGCAACCAAAGCATTTACTAAGTTTGTTGGCAACTCTTTAAAGTGTATAGGCGTTCTGTTTTCTTTAGCGTATTTACCAATGGTTTTACCATCTATAGAAATTACTTCTGTAGCTAAGTTAGTTTGTGGGTTTTCTAATTCTTCAAAAGTTGGTAAAGCACCAAAACCACCTACTGAGGCAATAAAGAAAAGTAGTAAGATAATTCCAAAACCGCCTAAAATAATTCCCCAAAACCATTTTACATATTTTTTATAGCTTGTTTTTTCTTTTTTTTTCATGATAAAAAATTGTTCTCAACATGGTGTTGAGCTTTTATATATTGATATTTTCTATGTATGTTTTATTCGATTTTTTCGATACTAAAACCCACATCTTGTATGCCTTTTAAATTATTTAGTGGTTCTATTTCTCCGTTTTTTCTCATAGCTTGAAAAATCTCTACAGCATAACTACCCGATTTTGGAAAAACTTTACGTTCCTTATAAAATAGTTTATTTTCTTTAATTTCAGAAAAACCGCTTCCTAAATAAGCACCTTTTTCATCTGCCATTTTATATTGTAAAGTATCTACAACTTTTGTGCTATCTGGAAATTTTAAAACCGTTATTAAGTATAAATTACTAAACTCGTAAGCACTATTATTGCGTATGTTTATAAATAAGTTTTTGGGCGATAGCGTATCTGTAATATTAAAATTAAAACTTATTTTCTTTGATGCTTTCCAAGAACTATCTTTAAGGGTTTTATATTGACTAAATTCTACTTTATCATTACAGGAAATGTACATTGTGCACAACACAAAAAGTAAACAAAAAAGTTTATTTTTCTGAATCGTTTCCATTTTTTGGATTGTTATTTGCACGATTTCTGTTATTCTTTCTTCTTGGTTGATTTGTTTTTGTTATTTCGCCTGTTGGCTTGTTTTTAGTATTGTTTTGTTTTCTAGGATTTGGATTATTTTTATTTTGTTGTTTTGCCTGAGGTTTTCTCTTCGTATTTGTTTTTGGCGCTACTTTTGTAGCATCAGCTCCTACAGGTTTTTTCTTTTTTCTATTTCTATTATTTCTTCTACGTTTACTTGTTTTTGGAGCATCAAAACGTGTTAAACTATCTTGCCCAACTGCATCTTCAAAATCTACCTTTTCTGGAATTACCACATCAGATTCGTATTCTTCTAGCGTTGCAGACTTTTTGTTGTTTTTATTAAGTTCTATAATTTCTAAAACCTGTTCTAAAGTTAAACGAAACCATTTAAAACGCTCTTCTTTGTAGGTATACCAAAGGTGATTTTTAAAAATATCCATCTTTACAAAAACAGCCTCTCCTTTTTCTGTTTTTAAAACAACATCTTGTTTAGGAAAGGATTTTAAGGCATCTAAATAGGTGTCTAACTCAAAATTTAAACAACATTTTAATTTACCACATTGCCCTGCTAATTTTAAGGGATTTAAAGATAATTGCTGATAACGTGCTGCAGATGTTGTTACTTTTCTAAAGTCTGTTAACCAGGTAGAACAACACAGCTCTCTACCACAAGAACCTACACCACCTAAACGTGCTGCTTCTTGTCTGGCACCCACTTGTTTCATTTCTACACGAATAGAAAATGCGCTTGCCAAATCTCTAATCAACTGTCTAAAATCTACCCTAGATTCTGCTGTGTAGTAAAAAGTAGCCTTATTACCATCTCCTTGATATTCTACATCAGACAATTTCATTTGCAAACCTAAACGTCCTAAAATTTCTCTTCCTCTTCTTTGGGTTTCTTCTTCTTTAGCTCTTGCTTGTTGCCAAACATCAATATCTCTTTGGCTTGCTTTTCGGTAAATTTTCTTTACATCTTCACTATCTTCGGTAATTTTGCGTTTTTTCATTTGCACTTTTACCAATTCTCCTGCCAAAGAAACTGTACCAATATCGTGCCCAGGATTTCCTTCTACAGCCACAATATCTCCCATTGTTATGGGTAAATTATCTACATTTTTATAAAAATGTTTTCTTCCGTTTTTAAAACGGACTTCAAAAATATTAAAACGCTCTTGCCCGCTAGGTAAGGTCATGTTAGACAACCAATCAAAAACGGCTAGTTTATTACTACCGCTTCCACAAGTTCCTGTGCCACAATTACCATTACTTTTACATCCTCTTGGTACTCCATTTTCTGTTGTACCACAACTTCCACATGCCATATATATTGTTAGTTTTTAGTTGTTAATTTTTAGTTGTTTGCAAACTTTTATAATAAGCTTACATACATAACTAAATAACGAACACCACAAACTTTTATTTAAATTGATTACTAAATAGTTACAATAAAATTCACTTTTATTGCTTAACGAGTAAAGATATAAAATTTGATTGACCCATAAAATTTAATTTTTTGATAAAAAAAAGACCTCAAAAATGAGGTCTCATAAAATTTACTTCTTGAACTTTAGGACTTCACTTCTACCTTTTTTAAAGATTTTGTTGCTATTTCCTTTCCCTTTTCTGAGCTGTTTTTGCTCTTCAAAAGGTAAATGAATAATTTCTTGGCAATCTGTAGAGCAAGTATTTTCCATTTTTTCTGAGCATTCATCACACTGTATAAATAATAAATGACAGGCTTCATTAGCACAATTGGTATGTGTATCACAGGGTTTTCCGCACTGATGACAATTGGAAATTATATCGTCTGTAATTTTTTCTGCTCTTCTGTGATCAAATACAAAATTTTTACCAATAAATTTATTTTCTATGCCTTCTACATTTACTTGACGTGTGTATTCTATAATACCACCTTCTAACTGAAACACATTTTTAAAGCCTTTATGTTTGTAGTATGCTGATGCTTTTTCGCAACGAATTCCGCCAGTACAATACATCAATAAATTTTTATCTTCTTTGTTGTCTTTTAAATCTTCTTCTATAATATCTAAAGAATCTCTAAAAGTATCTACATCTGGAGTTATAGCTCCATCAAAATGCCCAATTTCACTCTCATAATGATTGCGCATATCTACACAAACAGTATCAGGATTTGCCAACATTTCGTTAAACTCTTTTGCGTTTAAATGTACTCCTTTATTGGTTACATTAAACGTATCATCATTTAAACCATCTGCCACAATTTTGTTTCTAACTTTTACTTTAAGTTTTAAAAACGACTTGTTATCTTGCTCTACAGCAATATTTAAACGAATATTTTTTAAAAAAGCAATGTTGTCTAATTGCTTTTTTAACGCAAGCATATTTTCTGATGGAACGGATAGTTGCGCATTAATACCTTCGTAAGAAACATAAATTCTACCTAAGACATCTAAAGCATTCCATTCTAGAAAAAGTTTATCTCGTAATAATTGTGGGTTTTCTATCTTATGGTATTGATAAAAAGAAATTGTAAGACGGTCTTTACCAGCCTTATCTATTAATGCAGCGCGTTCTTTTGCGCTTAATTTATTGTACAGTTGCATGCTATACCTTTTTTTAAGCTGAACTAGATTCAGGTTGTTATGAATAAATAATTTTTGCAAATGTAGTTAAATATTAGAAACCAGATTCAACCTCTAAAAAAGGTTTTTAATTTATAAATTATATCAATTTGTTAAAATTTAAACATTACAAATTATTTTGGTAAATATTTAATAAAAAAAAGGTTAGCATTAATTTTGTTAGCATCTTTGCAACATCAATAAAAAAATTTAAACTGATGAAAATAGCAGTAGTTGGCGCAACTGGAATGGTTGGCACAGTAATGTTAAAAGTTTTAGAAGAACGTAATTTACCAATTACAGAATTAATTCCTGTAGCTTCAGAAAGATCTGCAGGTAAAAAATTATCTTATAAAGGAAACAACTATACTGTTGTTACCTTAGAAGATGCAGTAAAAATGCAACCAGATGTGGCATTATTTTCTGCTGGTGGAGATACTTCTTTAGAATGGGCCCCAAAATTTGCAGCAGTAGGTACCACTGTTATAGATAATTCTTCTGCTTGGAGAATGGATCCAACCAAAAAATTGGTAGTGCCAGAAATTAATGGAGATGTTTTAACTGCCGAAGATAAAATTATTGCGAATCCAAACTGTTCTACAATTCAGTTAGTAATGGCTTTAGCGCCTTTACATACAAAATACAAAATGAAACGTGTGGTAATTTCTACTTATCAATCTGTTTCTGGAACAGGTGTAAAAGCAGTACAGCAATTAGATAATGAAGAAGCTGGTATTGATGGCGAAATGGCTTATCCACATAAAATTGGTAGAAACGCTTTACCTCATTGCGATATTTTCTTAGAAAATGGCTACACCAAAGAAGAAATGAAATTGGTAAAAGAACCAAAGAAAATTTTACGCGACGATTCTTTTTCGGTAACCGCAACTGCAGTTCGTATTCCTACAGCTGGCGGGCATTCTGAAGCTGTAAATGTACAGTTCGAAAATGATTTTGATCTGGCCAAAGTACGTCAGATTTTAAATAAAACTTCTGGAGTTATTGTAGAAGATGATTTAGCAAATAACGTGTACCCTATGCCTGTAAATGCTCACAATAAAGATGAGGTGTTTGTAGGGCGAATTAGACGTGACGAATCTCAAGAAAATACCTTAAATTTGTGGATAGTTGCTGACAACCTTAGAAAAGGTGCTGCAACAAATACTGTGCAAATTGCAGAGTATTTAATTGAGAAAAATTTAGTTTAATTTTTAAGATTTCTCTCCAGTTTAGAAATTGCAATAAAGCCGAGAAATCTAAAAATTTACAAAAACAAAAAATATAAAATGGCAACATTTCAAAACGTAACCATACAAGAAATAAAAACAGAAACCGCAAATGCGGTTTCTGTTGTTTTTAACATTCCTGAAAATCTAAAATCAGATTTTAATTTTACTGCAGGCCAATACATAACTCTACAAACAAAAATTAATAACCAAGAAATTAGAAGAGCTTACTCTATTTGTTCTACACCACAAAGTGGCGAAATTAGAGTAGCTGTAAAAGCTGTAGAAAACGGAACATTTTCTGTTTATGCAACTTCTAATTTAAAAGTAGGAGATGCTATAGAAATTTCTGCTCCAGAAGGTAGATTTCAACTAAAACCAAAAGCCAACAAAAACTATATTGCTTTTGCAGCTGGTTCTGGTATTACACCTATTTTATCTATGGTAAAAACGGTTTTAGAAAACCAACCAACAGCTACTTTTACATTGGTATATGGTAATAAATCTATTGCAGATACTATTTTTTATGATGAATTATTGGCTTTAGATACTAAATACGATAACTTTAATTTAGAATTTGTTTGTAGTAGAGAACGTCAAGAAAACATGTTATTTGGTAGAATAGACACTGCTTTTACCAACTTTTTTATCAAAAATAAATACAAAGACATTGCTTTTGATGCTGCTTTTTTATGTGGTCCAGAAGAAATGATACAAACAGTTTCTAATACTTTAAAAGAAGCTGGTTTTTCTGATGAAAATATTCATTTTGAATTATTTACAGTTACAGAAGATGAAAACGCAGTTTCTGAAATTAAAGAAGGTACCACAGAAATAACTGTCATATTAGATGATGAAGAAACTACCTTTACTATGTCTCAAACAGACAATGTTTTGGCAGCAAGTTTACGAAACGAATTAGACCCACCTTACTCTTGTCAAGGCGGAGTTTGTAGTTCTTGTTTAGCTAAAGTTACAGAAGGTAATGCAGTAATGACTAAGAATTCTATTTTAACTGATGGCGAAGTTAAAGATGGTTTTGTGTTAACTTGTCAAGCACATCCAACCACTGCTAAATTAAAAATTGATTTTGATGATGTGTAAAATTCCGTATTTTTGTTAAATATGGATTTTTACGACTTTAAAAATGCTTTTCTAATAGGTTTTTTCATGGCTTTTATGATAGGACCTGTTTTTTTTATGCTGATACAAACCAGCATTTTAAAAGGTGCAAGAGCTGCAATTGCTTTTGATATAGGTGTTATTTTAGGCGATATTTCTTTTATTTTAATTGCTTATTATGGAAGTAGGTCTTTATTAGAAAAAATAAAAGACGATCCTAGGTTGTTTTTTTTAGGTGGGTTAGCTTTAATTATTTACGGATTAATTACTTACCTAGATAAATCTAACAAAAAGGAAGCTATAGAAACTTCTAAAATTGTAAACGTCCCTATAAGAAACAACTATTTAAAACTTTTTTTTAAAGGCTTTTTTTTAAACTTTATAAATATTGGAGTTTTGGCATTTTGGCTAGGCACAATTTTAGTAATTGGGCCGACTTTAAACATGAATCAAAATGCTATTTTTTCATATTTTGGCGTCATTATACTTGGATATTTTACAACAGACATTGTAAAAATTATACTTGCAAAGCAATTAAAAAATAAAATGACCCCTTTTGTAATTTATAAAGTAAAAAAAATAATGGGTGTTATTTTAATTGTTTTTGGTTTTTTATTAATGCTCAAAGGCTTTATACCTAATGAAAGATTAGAGGAGTTTATTCATTAAACTTTTTAAGAAATAAAAAAAGCGAAGTTTAGTATCTTCGCTTTTTTTTGTATCTATAATTAAGTTGCTAATTTTTACCAAATACGTTGTTATCTAAATTAACATCTGCCATTAATTTACTTTTATCAATTTCTACTGCTTTTACTGTTTTAGAAGTTGTAAAAGTATAGGTTGGATATGCCCAACCCCAATCTTTAATAATGGTTGCAGAAGTTGGTTTGTGTCCTCTCATCATTCTTAAAGGAATATTGAAATTCTCTTTAGAACCATCTGTATACGTAACCTCTAAATCTATTGGCATTGGCATTTGCCCAATTCTTTCTAAAGTTATTATTTTATCATCAACAGACTTGATTCCATAATCTATGGTGTGTAAAGTTTGTGTCCATTCGTTTAAATACCAATCTAATTGGATTCCAGAAATCTTTTCCATAGAACGTTTTACATCATTTGGTGTTGGATGTTTAAAACTAAAATCTGCAAAATATTTTTTAAGCCCTTTTGCTGTATTTTCTGCTCCAATAATATATTCTAATTGAGCTAAAAACATGCTTCCTTTTCCGTAAGCTGCAAAACTATAGCCTCTGTTTGTATTAAATCTATCAGAATGTGTTGTTAACACCTCTTCAGTTCCAGAGTTTACCATGTAATTGTATCCTCTGTAGGGTCCAGCATTTGGGTTTTTATCGCCTTTATTTACTATTGCTGCAGATGCTTTAGCAGAAATATAACTTGTAAAACCTTCATCCATCCAAGAATGTTTACTTTCATTAGTTGCTAACAAAAACTGAAACCAAGTGTGCGCCATTTCGTGCGCTGTAACCCCAAATAAACTACCAAAATTTCTTTTTCCTGTAATTAATGTAGACATTGCATACTCCATACCTCCATCTCCACCTTGTATTACAGAGTATTGTTTGTAAGGATATTGACCAACATTTTTAGAAAAATATTGCATCAATTCTGCTGTTTTTGGTTGTAAATCTTTCCAGTTTTTTAAATATTTTTCCTCTAAGTTTTTCTTGTACAAAAAGTGTAAATCAATACCATTTTTCATGGTATAAATGTCGTGTTTGTATTCTGGATCTGCAGCCCACATAAAATCGTGCACATTGGGCGCTTTAAAATGCCAAGTAAGTTTATCTGTATTAGGTACATTTAATGGCTTGCTTTTATCTTGATAACCATGCCCAATTTCTTGTGGATTTTGTAAATAACCTGTACCACCAACAATATAATTTCTATCAATAGAAATTTTTACATCAAAATTACCCCAAACTCCATGAAATTCTCTAGCTATGTAAGGTGGTGTGTGCCATCCTTCAAAATCGTATTCTGCCATTTTTGGATACCATTGAGCCATAGAAAGTGCAATATCTTCTTTACTATCTCTACCAGATCTACGAATTTGTAAAGGTACTTGTGCATCAAAAATCATATCAAAAGTTACACTTTCGCCAGATTTTATAGGTTTATTTAAAGTTACTTCTAAAATTGTACCTACTGTTTCAAAAGAAACTGCAGCGCCATTTTGTTTTAAAGAATTTACTTTAATGTACCCAATTTCGTCTGATTTTAATTTGCTAATTCTATCTCTAACTCTTGGATCTGGATCTTTAATATTTAAAGACCTAACATCCATTTGAGAACCTGGTTGAAAAGCATTAAAATATAAATGATAATACACCTTATCTAATTCGTCTGGAGAATTATTGGTGTACACTACTTTTTGGATTCCTTTGTATTGATGTTTTTCTGCATCTACATCAATATCCATAGCATAATCTATATGCTGTTGCCAGTAGGTTGTAAATTTGGGTGCTGTTTTATTTGTTACGGTATGTACTTCTTTGGTTTGTGCACAAGCTGCAAAAAACAATATAAGACTACCTAAAAGAAGTAATTTTTTCATGAATAAAATTGATTTAATTTGTGATAAAAATAAAAAACAACGATAATTAAATCGTTGTTTTTTAAGTATTTATTTTTTTGAGTTCAAAATTCTATCTGCCATAAGTAAAGCATTATAAGCATTTACAACTCTACCTGAAACAGATAAATCTGAAAAGGGAACTTTTATACCCGTTGGGTTTTCTCTAGATTGAGAACCTGGTTTGATAACATCGAAATTAATTTTTAAACCAGAGTTCATTAAAATATGTTTTACCTGACTTGCAGATAATTGTGGATAATAAGAACGAACCAAAGCTGCAACACCTGCTGCAGAAGGTGCAGCCATAGAAGTACCACTATTTGGCGCATATTCATCTTTTGGCATTGTAGAGTACACCTCTACACCAGGTGCAAAAACATCTACATTTATTTTGCCATAATTAGAAAAACTTGCGGGTAATTTTTCGTCGTAATGTAAACTCATTGCTCCCACAGTTAAAACATTGTCAGTAATTTCGTTTAATAAATCTTTAGAATCGTTTGGATAGGTTTTATCTACATCTATATTTTTACCATCATTACCAGCTGCATTTACAATTAAAACATCATTTTTTGCTGCGTATTTTATAGCATCATAAACCCATTCTTTATTGGGTGAGTAAGCTTTACCAAAACTTGTATTGATTACTTTTGCGCCATTATCTACGGCATATCTAATTCCTAAAGCTACATCTTTATCATGCTCATCGCCATCTGGCACAACCCTAACAGGCATAATTTTTACATTTGTTGCTACACCATTTACACCTTTGCCATTGTTTCTTGTTGCTGCAACAATACCAGATACATGTGTACCGTGACTTTCTAAATCTTTAGAACCAATTACGTTATTATTTCCGTAAAATTTATCATTAATATCATATAAATTGTCTGGTAAAGATTGGCGAGCGTTAAAATCTAAATCGTAACTTTTTGCGCCATCTTGGGTTTTTAAATAATCTACTAATTGTTTTTTATAATCTAACAAGCCTTTTTCTGTCATTCCTCTTTGTAAAAGACCTGTTACGTCTGCAATTTTTGCAGCCATAAGATCGTCTGATGGTTTTAAGGTTTTTAAAACATCTACCGTTAAATTATTTGTACCTGCTAGTTTTTTAACATCCTTAAAATTGCTTTCTATTTGATTTATTCTTTCAGCTGTTTTCTTTAAGTTTTCTATTTCTGTCTTTTTTTCTGCAGCCCTAGCTTCAAAAGTTTCTTTTAATTTTAAATATTGTTGATAGGTTTCTTTATCTTTTTCAGAAATTTCTGATGCTTTTTTATCACCAAAATTTTCCATGCCTCTTTTTACAATTCTAGTAATTTCTAATTGGTCTGCATTTACAATGGTACCATCTTTGCTTCCTAGAAAATTCCATCCATGTATATCATCTGCATAACCGTTTTTATCATCATCTATATTATTACCAGCTATTTCTTTTGGGTTGGTCCAAACAACATCTTTTAAATCTTCGTGTTCTATATCTGTACCAGAATCTGCAATGGCAACAATTACTGTGGTACCGTTTTTACCTTCTAAAAATTGATAAGCTTTGTCTAAACTCATACCAGGTATAGAGTCTGTTTCTACATCCATATGGCTCCAAGTTTGCAACTGGTCTTCTGTTAAAGTTCCTTTTTTTGCAGGAATATTTATTACGGTATCTGTACCTTTTGGTACTGGAATTGTGTTGATTGATGATTTACAACTTGCAAACAATAGGCCTGCTACAAGTGTATACATTACTGATTTTAATTCGTTCATTTCTCTCTTTGTCTTAATTAAATATGTCTGTAAATTTGAATGTTTGATCTAATCTTACTCCTTTTTCTGTATGTTTTACTGTGCAAATTTCGTGATGTGCATCGTGTTCTAAAAAAAGGTAATAATTATTGTCTGCAGCTTCGTTTAAAAAAGCGGCTTTTTCTTTAATAGTTAATAAAGGTCTTGTATCATAGCCCATTACATAAGGCAGTGGAATGTGCCCAACAGTGGGTAATAAATCTGCCATAAAAATAAGTGTTTTATCTTGATAGGTTAATTTTGGCAACATTTGTTTTTCTGTATGTCCATCCATAAATAAAACATCAAAACCAATTTGATCTATGGCATTTCTATGGATAAACTCTAACTGATCATTTTCTTTTATTGGGTTGATATTTTCTTTTAAAAAGGATGCTTTTTCTCTTGGATTGGGTTCTGTGGCCCATTTCCAGTGTTTATCATTAGACCAAACTTTTGCATTTTTAAATGCAGGCTGTAAAAGTGTTTTATTGGCATTCCATTCAATTACACCTCCACAATGATCAAAATGTAAATGGGTTAAAAATACATCTGTAATATCTTCTCGATGAAAACCAAATTTTGCCAATGAAGTATCTAAAGAAAAATCTCCAAATAAATAATAATACCCAAAAAATTTATCAGATTGTTTATTCCCTAAACCTGTATCTATTAAAATTAAACGATTGCCATCTTCTATAAGCATACAACGCATGCTCATTTCTATTAAGTTATTGGCATCTGCAGGATTTGTTTTTTGCCAAATGGTTTTAGGAACCACCCCAAACATTGCACCACCATCTAACTTAAAATTACCTGTTTCTATTGGGTAAATTTTCATACTTCTAAATTAAAAAAATCATTAAAATAATTTGATACAAATAATTTAATGATTTATAAATAGTAAACCAAATAAACTGGTTTACAAATATGAAAAAAAAAGTGTTATTTTCTGTTAAGAAAAATCTAATTCTTAAGAAGTATAACTTGGTTTTTCTACTTTATTTGTAGCAGTTTTAGAAATTTTTACGGTTTTTAAATACTTTGCAACTTTTCTAAATTTTTTATGAATTGCCAATCCTAAAACAACATTACTTTTTAACTAATTTTTACAAAAAATAAGCTTAAAACTTCTAACCTCATAATAATCATTCAAATTCAAAAACAATAAAACCTCAACTCGCCTAATATTAGCGTATTGAGGTTTTTTTGAGGTGTCTAGCGGACACCAAAAGATGTTTTTACTAGATTTTAGTTATTCTTAAAAACATGAGTTATTCTTTAAAACATTAAGAATAATGAAATAACAAAAACATATAAGAAATAATAGGAACATAAAATGTGGGTAATATTGTGGGTAATATTTCGAATAAAAAACAATAAATTTGCAATATAAATAAACAATATATTGGCTAACATAAATTTTAAATTAAACAACGGAAAAGCTACTGAAAAAGGTAAAGAGTATTCAATTTACATTCGATATAAGTTTGGAAGAAAAGTAGATATTAGAAAAGCAATAGGCTTTAAATCAAAATCTGAAGATTGGAATAGCGAGAAACAAGAAGTAAAAAACAGAATCCATATAAAAAACCGTACTCAAATCAATAATCTCATCAAAACTTTAATTAGAAGAATTGAAGATTTTGAATACAACTTGCTCCAAAATGGTAAGCAACCTGATCAAAAATACGTCGAAAGAAACTTTAAAACATTCTTTGGAAGTAATGATGATAAATCAATTCCAAAAAACTTATTTGATTTTATTTCTGCTCTACAAAAACGCCCAGATGTAAAAAAATCTAAAGCAAGTGGTACTTTAAAGAACTATTTAATTACTGAAAACATACTAAAACGATTTAATAACGAAGTTTATAAAATCGATTTCGATAATATTGATATGGATTTTTATAACGATTTTATAGATTGGTGCGAAAAACAGAATTTAACTAGGAATTACATAGGTAAACTTGTTCAAACTTTTAAATTTTTCTTAAACACAGCAACATTAGAAAAAATCAATACAAATTTAGAATTTAAGAATCCACGTTTTAAAGTTATTAGAGAGGAGGTTGATAACATCTATTTATCTTTGGAAGAACTGAACAAAATTTATAAATTAGACTTATCCAAACACCCTAAATTAGACCAAGCAAGAAATCTATTTTTAATTGGTGCATACACAGGATTACGTGTTTCAGATTTTAATTATCTCAATAAAGAAAACATTTACGAACATAATGGAGAAACATTTCTAAAGGTAAAGACCAAAAAAACACCTAAAAAAATAGTAATACCACTGCGTCCTGAAGTTAAAGAAATTCTGAAAAAACATGGCAACAAACCACCAAAACGAATGCCAGATCAACAAATCAATTATAAAATAAAAGATGTATGTGAAAATGCTGGGATAGATGAGCAAGTTAAAATAACAAAAACTACTGGTGGAAAAAAAACAACAACAAAAAAATGTAAATTTGATCTCGTAAAAACACACACAGCTCGTCGATCATTTTGCACAAATGCTTATTTGAGCGGTATGAATCCAGTCGACATTATGCAGATTAGCGGTCACTCTAGCGAAAAGACATTTTTAAACTACATTAAAGCTGATGCTTTACAAAAAGCTATTAAAATTAGTTCACATCCATTTTTCAAGGGAGAAGATTGTTAAAAACAAATAGAAAGAAATGAATGCACATATTGACCTTTATCAAGAAGTAGAACCTATTATTGAAATGAATTCAAAGGATCTCAAAATTAAATCGATTGATGAGCTCTCTGATTTGAAAGCACAATTGAAAAATGTTTGTAGAAGAATAAAGACTGATCGGAAAAGGTTCGATAAAACAAAGTCTTTTTATAGAGATTCAGGCTATAAGATGAATGATCTTGATGAAAAAATTGATGAGATAAAAAAAATAATTAAAGACAAGGGAAAGCAAACAGAAAAAATTAAAGATTTATCCAAAAAACCTAAGTACGAATACTACATTATCGCAAAACTTCTTGCTACAAATAAAATTGAAATTCAAGAGGAGAAATTTCTTTATAAAGGTATTAAATATATGAATGGAGGAGAACTGAGCAAGATAATTAACAATGAATATGGTATAAATAACCAAGCTTTCACTCAATACTTAACTGATTATAGATCCAAAGGAGGAGAAAAATACTTCTTAAAAACTTTTGATAGTGACGATAAACCTGATAAAAAGAATATTAAAATTCTAAAAAAATTAAACCAATATTTTTCAGATAATCAAATCATCGTGTCGAATAAAGAATTTATATCATCTTTCAAAACTTTAGAAAATAAAAATCTAATTTAAATCTAGATTTTTTTAAGATTAAAATTCTATAAAACAAATACTTAATATAACTACAATGTAATTTCGCTATAAATTTAAAACAATAATTTATGTCGAATCTTATCTTTATTCAATTATCAAAAAAAGAACTTGTAACCTTACTTAAAAGCGAAGTTAAAAATGCCATTAAAGACATTTTAACAAAACCCAAAATCGCAGAGTTAAAATCCTTTGAAAAACCACACCTTACCAGAAAAGAAACTTCAGAGTTCTTTGGAGTCAGTCTTAATTGCATTAATGATTGGTGTAAAAAAGGCATCTTAAAACCCAAAAAAGTGGGTCAAAGAATTTTTTTTCTAAAGACAGATCTCTTTAACACATTATTTGGCAAAGAAGAAATTTAGAAAAATCAAAGCTTTTAAAATTGTCTTAGTTCTAAAAGGTAAACCTAGTCTATTTTATATGTATAAAATGACACCCAAAAACCAAATTAAAAACTAGAGAAATACTACCGCTTTAATAGTTAATTGAATGGTCAATTACTTGTTGCTATAATTGTATGAGGCTGAAGAAAAGTAAGCAAAAGATATAATTAAGATTATAAAGGCTAGAAATAATTCTAATAATCGACGTATGAACCGCCTAAAACAAATTAAATTACATAAATAAATGATACATGCAATATCAAAGGCTAAAAGAGCACATAGAAACGCAAATAAAAATGATTTAAACAATTCTCTTGAAAGCAGGAACGAAAAATCAAATCAAAAAAACTTCCCAGTAGAAGTTTTCCCTAAAACCATCCAAGATTTGATTGAAAACGCAGAACAAACAGTTGGGTATAATCCAGAATATTTAAGTGCTGGAATCTTATCTACTTGTGCAACTGCCATTGGTAGTTCTGTAAGATTGTTTAACGGATCCTATCACAACCCTCCTATTTTATGGTTAAATATTATTGGAAGATCTGGAGACGGTAAGACACATCCTCTAAAATTTGCTAAACAACCCATAACAGAAATGGATAAAACGAGCTTTAATAAATACATTTCTGAGATGCAGAAATATTCTAATTCTGAGGAGAAAAATGGTGAGAAACCCATCTATAATAAAACTATTCTTAGTGACTTCACTCCGGAAAAACTATCAGAAACCCTTCAACATAATAAAAAAGGTGTTTTAATTTTTAGAGATGAACTCTTAGGATGGATCAAGAGTTTTGACAAATATAAAAAAGGTGGTGATCAGCAAATGTATTTAGAGTTCTTTAATGGTGATGCCATTTCTGTTGACAGGGTATCTAAGGGGCCTATTCGTGTTGAAAACCCTAATGTAAATATTCTTGGTGGAATGCAGCCTAAAGTTCTAAAAGACATGGCATCCAACAATAGAGAGAATGATGGTTTTTTGGCTCGGTTCCTATTTGTATATCCTGAAGATCTAAAACCAAATATATTTACTGGAAAACAAATAGATGAAAGCCAATATCAAAGCTACAATAAGCTGATCAAAGATTTATTTGGCACAACTAATAAAACTTTAAAAACATCAGAAAGCCAAATAGAGATTTATAAGAATTGGCAGAAAGAAAAAGTTAAAGAGTGTCATCATGATGATCTAGAAACATTAATACATTCAAAATTAGAAACTTATGTTTGGAGGCTAGCTTTAATTTTAGAGATGATAGATCAAACCACAACAAATACTTTTAGTGATAATCTATCTGATAAGAGCTTGAATAACGCTATAATATTGGTAGAGTATTTTAGAGAAAATGCACTTCGAGTTTATAACAAGTTGTCTTCTACAAACCCTTTGGATAACTTAACTAAAAACAAGCTAGAACTTTTCAAAGAATTACCTATAGAGTTCAAAAAAGGAGAGCAATCGGAATTGTTTAAAAAGCACAAAGTTACAGGAGGATCCTTAGCCAGGTTTCTGAATAAAAAAGATCTTTTTATGAGAGTTGATAGTATTGGTAATTACAAGAAGAAGTTTAAATAAGAAAGTTTACTTTTAAGACTAAGCCACCTATTTAAAAGTAGGTGGTTTTTTATTGCTCCTTACCAACCTTTACCAGTGGATTACCACTTTAAAACCTCTTAAAACCCATATCAATGTTGAGGTGTCCCACGATTACCAGGTTTACCACCCCTTATAACCTCAGCCAGATGAACACTAAAAATAGTACTTAAACCCATTTTACAAAATCACCCACTCTGTACACTCTACTATCACTAGGCATAAGGATGTGGTAAATTGGAAGAAAGTACTTTGTGAGGGGTGGGTCTCTAAATTTTAAACAAAACTATCTATTTAGTTAATGATTCTGTATAGGTGGTTTTTTATTGCTCCTTACCACGCTTACCACTCGCTTACCACTTTTAAACCCCTCCTAACCCCTACCACTGTTGAGGTGCACCACGATTACCAGGTTTACCACCCCTATAGATTAAAGGATAAAAAATAGAAAGAATTACTTCTTTCTATTTTCTTTTTTAACTCTCTAAAAATGAAATAACTTCACTCATACAAGACTCCCATGAAAACCAAGCTAGCCAGTTAAAGTACTGAATTTCATCTTGTGGACTTGGTTTATTTTCTAGTTTTCCACAATCAGATTCAAATTCTTCTAGGATTTGTAGTATGCTCAAATGATACTTTTTTGCAAAAGCTACAGTATCCTTGTAATAAATCATTCCTGGGACTGACCCTGTATTTGCTGCATAATAATCTTGAGGGCATTTAATAAGTTGTTGCCATTCAACGGTACCTTTTTTTAGGATTTTTTTGTGAAATTCTGGATTTGAGCTGTGCTTTTCTAAAAATGTTTTCTTGCTTAATTTAGACATAATTTTAGGTTTATATCTAAGGTCTCTAGGAGTTTTTTTAGCTCTAAAAAAAAATCTGAGAGAACTTCAAAAATAATAGAAATTTAAAATTATTGAAAAACCCTTTCAAAAAGCACTAACTTAAGGAGTATATAACTAAGGCAACTAAACTGTAAACTTCATCTTATATAGGTGTTAGAAGGGTACATACTATATTGAAATTTCGCCCCATTTCCCCTTGCAACCAACACTTATCAAAGGTCAGAAAGTGTTTTTTTATTCTTTTTTTAATAAAAAATATTAATTAAAAATGATATTAAAAAAAAAGTGAAACGAAATCATACATTTTTCCAGATTTTATTTTACTAATAAAAACGGTAAATTATATCATTAATACAGTTTCAATAAATTAAAGAAGCAAGAAATATCCCTTTAAATTTACACTGATACTTTTTCCAATTTATTAGCTAATAAATAGTTAAAAGGCCTTATTCATTTCGTTAATTAATAATTTTAGATTTTAGTTTTTTTTTATTTACCCATCAAAAATATAATTCGGTGAATTCACTGGCATTTTTTATTTAAGGCATTTTAAAATTCAAAAGTTATCTTCGATGATATAAAATATTGATCTTCTATAAAACTCTGTAATAAACTTCTTTGATTAAAAAACCCTAAAAGAGAGATTCACAAGTGAAAACCAAGTATACAGTGTATTGCATTTATCACATGCATAGGATTTAGTACCTGGTATTAATCTCATAAAATTTCTTCTAATCATTCTGTAACTGGACATTGATTTACATTTTGGACATGCTTTCATTTTGGATGATAAATTATTGGATTAATGTCATTTAATTCTTTTATAATTTCACAATTTATTTTTGTTAAAATGCACATTTCTTAGAAACACAAGATACTTGTTAACAGACACTTAAAGAATAAAAAAAAAAAAAACATTGTATCTAATATAAACATATTAAATATTTTTATTTTATCATGAAAATGCCATATGATCTTTTTTAATATTCAAAGAAATTATAACCTAGTCACTTTTATATAAAATGCTCCCCAATCTTCTTTTTCATTATTTGTAAACCAAGCACTCATATCAGTTTTTCCTTCTGTGAAATTACCTTCAAAAACAATTGATTTGCCATTTTTATCAATATTTTTTTCTTGCTTCCAAGCACCTATTTGAACTCCTCCTTTTATAAAGTTCATAGTTCTTCCTTCGCTAATTGCTTCTGTTGCAATTGTAGCTGGTCTTCCTTTTACAGCATCATTGATTGCCAAATCAGACTCAAATGGCCATCTACTAATTTCTATTTGATATTTTCCTGATTGTTCAAACTCTACAGTAAAATTCCCACCCATAGGATTCTTTTTTGCTTCTCTTATAAAATCCTGATTCCAAGGGATTTTAGAATCATGTACATGTGTATCATGACAAGTTAATTCAATTGGATTTTGATGATCTGAACCTAAAATAATTACAGGAAACTGATTGAACTTTGATGAAACAGAACTCCACCATTCATCATAATGACCTTTCATTTTTTCAACAATTGCGGGGTTTTGATTCGCGATATTATTCTCTTGACCTGGATCTTTAGCTATATCATACAGTTCCTTACCATTAACTAATCTCATTTTATCGCTCATAACCGCACTTTTTCTCCATTTAACTGGAGCTTGTACTCGTTGTGAATCTGTTACTAAATATTCTCTATTAATGGTTTTCTGATTTCCTAAAATTACAGAAGACATGTCTGATCCATCAATTTTTATATTTGGTAATTTAATATCACAAAGTGATGCTAATGTTGGTAAAACATCTATGTGTGCAGTTAATTCGTCAATATCTTTACCTCCTTTTATATCCATTTTAGGATAAGAAATAAAAAACGGCACTCTATGACCTCCCTCATATTCACTGTTTTTTGTTCCTTTCATACCTGCATTAAATCCGTGTAATTTTCCGCCAACTTTTTTATAACCAGAAGCAGTTCCATTATCAGTCATAAAAATAACAATGGTATTATCATCAATTTTTAAATCTTTTAATTTTTGCTGAAGTTTAGCAAAGTTATCATCAACGTTCGTTATCATTCCATAAAAAATCTTTTGAAATTCTGGAATATCTAAATCTTTGTATTTATTATAATACTCTTCAGGAACATTATATGGTAAGTGTGGCGCATTTGTAGAGATATAAGCAAAAAACGGTTGGTCTTTCTTTTCTTCAATATATTTTATTGCTTCATCAAACCAAATATCTGAACAATATCCTTTGTATTTTGTAGGCACTCCATTTTTCATGTATGTATCATCAAAATAATCATTTCCCCAATAATCTGGAGTTTGTCCAACACCACCTCCACCATGAGCAACTGTGTGTTTAAAACCTTTATCTTGAGGTCTAGAAGGGTAAGTATCACCTAAATGCCATTTACCAAACATTGCAGTTTCATAACCATTTTCTTTAAAAATATCAGCCATAGTTACTTCTTCTTTTCTTAAAATAGAAACTCCACCTATGGTATGCCAAACACCAACTCTGTTTGCATATCTACCTGTCATTAATCCAGATCTTGAAGGCGCACAAGTTGGACCCACGTGAAAATCTGTTAATCGAACTGATTGATCATGAAATTTATCTAAAGCAGGCGTTTTAACCAATGGATTACCATGCGCAGCTATATCTCCATAACCTTGATCATCAGTTATTACAATTATAACATTTGGCTTTTTTGTTGCTTTACTAGAAGTTTCATTTATCGATTGAGATATACATGAAATTGTAAGTCCAAATAGAGCGATTAATAATATTTTTGTTTTTTTCATTTTATTCTTTTTTTATATTGATTTTAGAAGGAAATAGTGCATTTTAAAATTATTTAGGCAACTCTTTTTTCCAATCTTTCCATAAACTTTTAAGTTCACTTACAAGCTTTTTATTATTTTTTGCTAGATTGTTTTTTTCAAACGGATCGTTAACAATGTTATACAATTCTTCTCTATTAACTTTCTCATTAAACAAGAGTTTCCAATCATCATTTCTTACTGCTGCTTCTGCCCAATGATTAGAATTCGCTTTTGGAAAACGCCATTCCCAAAATAATGGTTTTGTTCTTTTAAAACTTTTATTTTCTAAAATTGATGTAATATTTTCTCCATCAACTTTATAATCTTTTGGCAATTCAATTTGCGCTAAATTGGCAAATGTTGGTAATAAATCTACTGTAGAAAGTACACTTATGGAATCAACTTTATTTGCTTTTACGTGATTTTTCCATTTTACGATAAAAGGTACAACAACACCTCCTTGCAAAATATCTACTTTTCTGCCTTTTAAACCAGCTGTAGAACCTGCTTCTTTTGATGGACCATAAGCCGCTGGGCCATTATCACTAGAAAAAATAATGATTGTATTTTCATCTAATCCCATTTCTGATATTGACGTTAATAATCTACCAATATGAAAATCTGCGTCTTTTAAAACAGCATAATAAGTTTCCTTGCTTGGTGATAGATCTTTAAAAAATTTACGTTGTTCTTCTGATGGCCAAAGTGGTGTATGTGGATCTTTCAACCACAAATTAACAAACATTGGCTGTTTTCCTTTATTTCTTTTGATAAAATCAATGGTTTCATCCACAGCAATTCTACTAGAGCTTTGTACCCAAAGCGAATCGCTATCCATATATCTTGTTGTTGGCCACTTTTTATCTCCTTTCCAAGTTGGGCCATTACCATTCCAAACTCTAGTTTCGTCATATCCATAAACCTTTGGTTCTGGTGCATTTGGATCGCCATTTGGCAAACCACCACCACCTAAATGCCATTTACCAAAATGAGCCGTTTTATAACCTGCTTCTTGCATTGTTCTTGGTAAATATACAGGTAAAGAATCGTCTAAATAATCTGGCATATTTCTCTTCACGTTAAAATCATGTTGAGCAAAATGACCATGAACTCTATGTTTTGCAGGAAAATGGCCTGTTAAAACGGTTGATCTACTTGGAGAACAGACTCCACTTGTAACGTGAAACTGGGTATATCTTGTGCCATCTGCAGCCATTTTATCTAAATTAGGAGTAACTACTTCCTTATTTCCATAAACACCTAAATCTCCATAACCCCAGTCATCAGCAAAAATAAAAATGATATTAGGTTTTGTAGCTTCTACTACTATTTTAGCATCTTTTTTAGTTTTACTAAATGAAAGTATTAAAATTATAACTAACAAGGGTATGATAAATTTTAGCTGGCTTATCCTCATATTAGTTATAATTTTGAAACGTTTCTGTTTTTTGTTGATTGATTAATGCTAGTTCTAATTCCTTTACTTTATCTGGAAACTTACTTGCTACATTAATTTTCTGTCCAACATCTTTTTTAAGATTGAAAAGTTGAACAGTATCCTTCGTATTTTTAAAGCCAAACTTTTCTATAACCCATTTTTGTCTTCTTGTATGATAGCCATCTTTATTATTGATGTATAACCAATCGCCTTTTCTAATGGCAAATTTAGATTCCCATGTATTATGAATCAACGTTTCTCTAACAGGTTTTTTTTTGTGTGTAAGCCAAACATCAGAAAAATTATAACTATCGTGCTTAAAATCTTTTGGCACATTACTTTTTGTAACAGAAGCCAAAGTACTTAAAAGATCTATTTGACTAAAAAGTTGAGGATTTACAGTACCTGGTTTAATTTTATTAGGCCATTTTACTATAAATGGAATGTGATGTCCACCTTCATAAATATCTCTTTTGACGCCTCTAAATGGTTTTGAACTATCGTGCTTATATTTTTTAATTCGATCATAAGCATATCTTTCAGCCCCATTATCAGAAGTGAAAATAACAATTGTGTTTTCATCAGTATTTATATCTTTTAATGCTTTTAAAACTTGCCCAATTGCATCATCTGTTTGATATACAAAATCTCCATAAGCACCTGCTTTACTTTTACCTCTAAACTCTTTATTTGGAATTATGGGTGCATGAGGTGATGGAAAAGGAAGATATAAAAAGAAAGGTTTCTTCGCTTTTTTTTGATTTTTGATAAATGTTACTGCTGTTTTTGTTACAGTTGGTAAAACCTTATAAAAATTCCAATTTTTAACTGCTGGACCAGGTCTTAATTCCCAATTTCCTTCTAAAGCCAATTCCTTTATTGGATGTTGTAACGTAATAGTTGGTACTTCTGTGACTTTATCGTTTTCTATCCAAGTATAAGGAGGGAAATTGATAGTTCCATCTCCAAAATAGTAATCGAAACCAAAAGACAAAGGTCCATTAGGAATTTTTTTATTCCAGTCATAAGCTTGTGCTGGCCAAATTTCAGTTTCCTTTTTTCTTCGTATTACTTTTTCCTTCTTTGTAAAATCTTTTTTTCTAATGGCTTCCCAATTCCAGCCTAAATGCCATTTGCCAATTGCTGCTGTATGATAACCATTTTCTTGAAGTATTCTAGGTAAAGTAACCTGATTTTCTTTAAAAACAGATTCACCCATCGAATGTACAATATCATTGAAATCTCTCCAATGATATCTACCTGTTAAAAGAGCATACCTACTAGGTGTGCAAATACCAGAAGAACTGTGAGCATCTATCATTAACATTCCTTCTTTTGCTAATTGATCTAAATTAGGAGTTGGGATTTTAGATTGTGGATTTTGAATTGCCAAATCTCCATATCCCATATCATCCGCATAAAAAATGATGATATTAGGTTTATCTACCTGATCTAATAATTTTGTTTGCTGTTGACAAGATGTTAAAAACATCAGCATCAAAAAATAAAAGTAGGTACTTAATCTCATTTCTGTAATTCTATTTTTTCCAGTCGATTGTTGCTTTTTTATTTTCTAAATCTACCCAAACACTTGCATATTCGTAGTTTCTAGTTATAACCCAACCATTTGTTTGCATTTCATTTAAAGGTTTACCCAATGGCTTATCTAATTCTGGATACCATAAAAGTGAACCCATACTTAATCTGTAACCCCAATTATAAATAAAATAAGAATGTTTTTGTGCACCTGCCAAAAAAGAGGCCAATGCAAAATTGATATGTTTTTTAGAAATCTTTTCTTTTGCTTTTTCCGATTTTTTCATAAAAGCTTTGTTTAGCCAAGCATTCTCTGGCCAAGCTTTAAAAACTACAATTTTACCAGTTTTACCTGCTTTTTCCATTTCTTGAATATCTTTTAGCATACTCTCTTTTGTTTTGCTATTAAAATACCCAAAATGCTCAATCATTACAGCATCAGTATTTTCAGGAAAGTCGTTTCCAGTGTTTCTATTTGGTGTAGAGCGAATTCCGTTATAAACGATTAATTTATCATCACCAATTTTACATCGAGTTTCTTTAATAAGATCTTTTAGCCCTTTTTGAATTGCATTATATTTATCTATACCCCAAAGCTTCTTATTTCCTGGATTAGTCACTTGATTTAAAGCATCGAAGAAAACACCATCTATGTTTTTATTATTTAAATTTTCTTTTGCAACATTAGACCACCATTTCCTTACTTTTTTATTAGATAAATCATAACGTTTAATTTTATTGTCTTTTAAATCTAACTCCCCAGTTTTTGTTTTTAGCCACCAATCTGATTTTTTTTGATATTCTTTATGAGCTTCGTACATAGAATAATCTAAAAAAGCATTCCAGTAGAACACCACTTTCATATCTGGATTTAAGTCTTTTAATACCTTTGCATCTAAAGCAATAGATTCTTCAGAAGACCTGTATTTTGGAAAACCATGTGCTTTTTCTAGCACTACAAAATTGGAATGATCAGCTACAAATCTTGCTTCTTTTTTAGTTAAAAGATTTCCTTTTTTTCCAAAGTGAAATGCTACAGGAACTTTATCCCAACTAAATTCAGGAAAATGTTTATCGTTCTGAGAAAAGGTAGTTTGTATTAGAAACAAACCTAGGATACATAAAATTTTAGGCAAAAAATAGAATTTCATCACTTTTACAATTACTTTATTGGTGAAATCATAATAGATTTTAAGCTAGATGTTTTTACATCACCTTCTACTAAAGTTGTTTTAATAATATGGTTACCAGCCGTTTTAAATTCTAAAATACCCATTCTTCGATATGCGTATTTTTTTGTTGCAGCTTGTTGATTTTGAACTTTAATATCTTCATCTGTAGTAGTTTTCCAAACCAATCTACCATCACCTTTATATTCTAAATCTAAATAGTAATATCCTGGTTTTTGCACATTTACTTCCCAAGAAACATAACCATCTTTTTCCCAATTACTTGCTTGGTTTGCATGTTTCCATTCACCAAATTTTTCCATCCAGCGAACATTTTTTTGTTCAGCTCCTGTCGCTTTTCCGAACTCTGTTAAAAGTCTAGTTTCAATATTTGGGTATATTCCTAAATTCGTTTCTACAGTTGCTTTATCCTCTTTAAGTTCTACTTGAATAACAGAAATAAGATCTTCAGGAGCATTATATGGAACCTCTATAACCAACCAATCGTTTTCTTTGTAGAATTTTAATTTACAGCTTTTTGCCCCATCTAAAAGTGATATTTTTTTCACTTTTGATTTTAATCCTGGTAAGTATAATTTACCATTAGTTGGCCATTTCCCTACAGACAAAAAGAGTGATTTGTCCTTTGTTGTTACATCACCCCAAGGTAATGCATAACCCCAAGGAGAACTACCAGCAGCATAAATTACTTGTGGATATTTTTTAATCCAACTTCCAGACTCTTGCAAGAATTCAATTCCTATATTTGGAATAGCTCCATTACTATTTGGACCAACATTAAATAAATAAGACCCACCTCTTGCAACAGTTTCAATTACTCTGCCAAGAATTTTTTTAGGGCTTTTAAAATTATTATCATACCAAGCATAAGACCAAGAATCATTATTTGTATCACAAGTTTCCCAAAGTCCCTCTACATTTCTTGTAGGTACTTCCATATCTCCAATACTGGCATAATCTCCCATACCATAACCAACTCTACTACACATCATAGCTTTAGGTTGTAACTCTCTTACCATATTTGCTAATTCTACCACATATTCTTCTGGCATATCTCCAGGAGTATCAAACCAAACAAAGTCTATTTGTCCATAATTAGTACATATTTCTCTAACTTGTGGTTTACATTTATTATAGAAATAATCTTTAAAATCTACTTTATTTCCTTTATCATCTACTTTTGGACCTCTAGCTCCTCCTGGAGCTGTCCAGTCTTGATTATGAGAATAATAGAATCCGAATCCAAGACCTAGCTCTTTACAAGCAGCAGATAGTTCGTGCATTGGATCTCTACCAAATGGTGTTGCTTTAACAATATTAAAATCGCTAACTTTAGAATCAAACATTGCAAAACCCTCGTGATGCTTACTGGTGATAATGATATACTTCATCCCAGCATCCTTTGCCAACTGTGCAATCTTTTTTGCATCGAATTCAACAGGGTTAAACGTCTTGGCAGTTTTCATATAGTCTTTTGGAGAAATATTTGCAACACGCTTACTCATTAACCATTCGCCAATACCGTAATACGTTTTATCTTCCCAAACTCCACCAAGATTCGAAAATAAACCCCAATGTATAAACATCCCGTAATTTCCTTCATCAAACAACTTTGCTTTTCCACTTTTTAAAGCATCTCCAGAAACGTTTGTTTCTCCCCACATCTCTTCCATTCCTTTTACTTTGGGTTCTTGTGAAAAAACTGTGTTAGAAAAACATATGAGCATTGTAGCTATTAGGGTGTACTTATTTATTTTTTTTAAATTCATTAGGTTGGATTTTATTTTATCAAATATTTTTCTATTACAAATGTATCTAATAGCAGTATAAGAGTACTTTCTCTATTCGTTCATTTTGTTGCTCAAATTATCTTTAGGATCTTTTATTAATTGAATCAATTCTTCTTAATCTTGCATATGCAAAAAAAGAGCAAGCTTTTGACCGAATAAAGAATTGACTTTTTAGATAAATGTTATAATTTTGAATAAATCTTAAACTTAAGTTAAATGAAAACTAGCAAGTATATTTCAGCCATTCTGTTATTATTAATTATTTCTTGTACATCTGAAAATGAGTTTGACCTTGTAAAAATACCTACTATTGAACCTAAATTTGGTGTAAACACATATGCTACAATAAATGATTACAAAACAGTAGAAGGAATAGAGCTTGAAGTAGATACCACCAAAGATTTGAGATTAATGCATGGGAATCCTGAAAATATAACTGATGAAGTAGATGGTTTAATAACATGGCAATATTTATCTGATGGAATAGGGTTTGAAGTAAATGCAACAACAGATATTATTGAAAAAGTCTATTTATATTCTACATTATATCAAGATTACTCTAACAATTATACCCACCAAATTCAAGAAGACTTAGCAGGTATACAATTGGGTACAATGAAAGTAATACAGATTGTCGATAATGTTGACAATACTATCATCCCTGTAAACGGAACTATACAAGAAGCAACTGGTGGTGAAGTAAATGGTGTTTATTATTACGATTATGAAGGTATAGGAAGATTTATCTATATTTCTGACAGTATAGATAATAAGGAAGGACTTGTAGCACAAATTATCATTGGAGCTGTTGAGGAGGTTTTACCTTTGGTAGATACTTGGCTTGATGTAGATAATTCAATTACAGATATTACATTTGCAGATTTAACATCTTCAACTACTTGTCCTGACTGTTCTATAACAACAGTAACAAATCCTGATACTGCAGATACAGAAGCTACGAATGTAACACAATGGACTATAGCCTCTACTTCTGGTAAAGGAAATAAAAGTCTTAATTTTACTTTTAAAAGTGGAGAAGAAGTTTCACTTGCTGATTATGCTAATTTAATAGTAACAGTTCGCATGTACTGGCCTAGTTTCACTGATATAACTAATTATGATAGTAATAAACGTTTTAGACTTTATTTAAGTGATGGGACTAGCTCACAACAAAAACAAGTTAATTTTATTGAATCGAACGAAGATGGGTGGCATACTGTAGTATTTGATTTTTCAACTTTAACACCAACTCTAACAGGAGATGTAGTGAGTGGAGAATTTAGATTAATAGGTAATAAATTTACAAATATAGATAATGGTCTTGATTTTTATATTGATACGATAACTACTAATATAGATTAAGAGTCATTAAAAAGTAATGCTATAAAAATAGTATTTTATAGTTGGTAAAAAATCTTATAAATTTCTATTTTACTGATAATTTAAAAAGTTATATGAAACGTGTTTCATATAACTTTTTTTTGCCTTAAAAATGGTAAAAAGAAAGTGAGGTTGGTTTTGTTTTAGTTTGAATATAATAAACTGGAGGCATCAGTTTGGGAAACAACAATTCAAGTGTAAAACTTGTGATATTCTATTTTTAAATAATCGTCTTAAACAAGTTTTTAGTAACCGATTTATTTGGTCTTAAAAATAGGTTTTGGAACATCAAATATTTGAAACTTTAAGTAGAGACAGTAAATTATCTGTAAGTACATTACAGAGAACTTTTGAACATTTTTTGGAGTAATCTCCAAATATTAAAATCATCAAACGCACAGTTGTTAACTTGCGATTAGATGGAATTTATTTTAATAGGTTTTGTGTTGTTGTCTATCAAGATAAACTGGTATAAGCTCAGACTGTTAAGAAAGTTGTGTCATCTAATTATTAAAGGACTATAAGATACGTTCAGTCATTTAATAACAACTGTATTTTAAAGAAAACAAATGGAATTAAGAGATACTTCAATCATCTTAAAATCATTTCTAAATTCATAGATATCTTACGTTAAGAAATAGCATATTCATTTTTCATTAGAAACATGATGAGTTTTTATTTAGTTATAAAGTTTACCAATACAATAAAGAGCAACTTTTGGGTTGCTCTTTATTGTATAATATTTTTTTATTTCTGATATATTAAAACTTATATCTTAGACCGAATTTCCAAATAGGAAGTCTATTATAATAAGCTGAAAAACTTTGCTTATCATCTCCTTGATATCTACGTACATCTTCTCCTGTAAAATTACTTACACCTGCACTTATTTGTAATTTTTTCTTTAACATATTATATCTACCAGTAAAACCTAATACAGTTGTCCCTTCTGTATAATGTCCTTGATCTGCACGTGTACCTCCAAGACCTCCTAAATTACTTAAGTAATCTCCTCTGTAAGCTGCTGTAAATCTCAAAGAAAAAGCCTTTTGCTCATAATAGAATGTTCCATTTGCACTGTGTTTAGATGTACCTGGAAAACCATTAATTGCATCTCCAATAATACCATCACCATCAAAATTACTCTCAACAAAAGAATAATTTGCTTTTATTCCAAATCCTTTTGCAAAACCTGGCAAAAATGTAAAGGGTTGTGTAATACCTACTTCAATACCATAAAGTTGTGCATCTGCTAAATTTACGGGTTTAGTAATGTCAAATAACAAATTTTCGCTTCCAGATGGCAATGCAATACCTAATATTTCTTCTCCTGGAAATTCTTGAGCTACTAAAACCGATCTTGCTATATAGTTACTTATATCCTTGTAAAAAGCACTAAATACAAAAGCACCTCCACCTTTGGTGTATCCTTCAACAGTAGCATCATACATCCATGCTGTATAAGGTTTTAAATCTGGGTTTCCTGATACTATTCTTCCACGTGCTTCAGGAGATGCTAAATCTGTACCAGCAGGAAGATCAACCGTGTACCTAATAGTATTGTTTGGAATTAAATCTCTATACTTTGGTCGAGAAACACCTCTAGAAACGTTTAATCTTAATTTAAGATTTTTTCGTAATGTGAAATTAGAATTAAAACTTGGCAATACATCCCATCTAGAAGATGCTACTTCATGATAAATAGCAGCTTGTAAAAAGCTTGAATCGGTATCTGGATCATTTGTATCAACATCAGCATCATCAACCCTTAAAGCACTAAATCCCTCTGATTTGTTTTCAGTTCTAATAGCTCTAATACCAAAATTTAAATCTACAGGAATCTGGAATATTGCTGTTTTCCAGTCTAATTGTGTATAGAAATCTGTACTTGTTTCTTCTGCCCCATAAGATCTTGAAGGGTCAAACAGTAAATTACCATCATCGGACACAACATCTTCTAAAGCTACATCAAAATCAAAAACACTACCACCATCTAAACTAGCAAAGCCAGGAAAGAAATCTAACACTTCTTCTCCAGGTACGTAAAGCCATCCATTTTCTAAACCACCAACATTACCTCCATTAAAACCAGCTCCAGCTGTATTAATTAAAAGATTTTGAAATGCAGTGTTTTGAGCATCTGTAATAGCTCCATAGGTAAATTGTGGATCGGAAGTCCTATCAGATTCTGTTTGTCTGGCTTCAAAATCAGTTTTTGCATGCCTACCACCAAAAGTTATTGTTGCTACTTCACTTAAATCATATGCTATATCAATAGTTGTAGCATAATTATATCCTTTAGTGTTTATAAGTCTATTTGCAACTTGATTTAAACTATAAGATTGAGAATCTAAAAAATCTCGTGGTAATTCAAAACTAGGTATTCCACCTCTTGTATCAATACTTAGCTCTGTTTGGTCATATCCAGTAGTTGCATTACCTCTTTTTCCATCTATCCTACCAGTTACTTGCGTTAAGGTTTGTTTAAAATCTAAATCAGAATAAGACCCATCTACAATAATACTTAATTTTTCTGAAGGCGTTATCGTTGTTCGTAAACCTAAAATGTTATTGGTTGTATAATTGTCATAAAGCTGAAGTTTCTTATTAATATTCGTTCTGGTTACATCGTTTGATGAAGGTGAAATAAAAAGTAAATTTCCTCCTTCTATAATAAGATCTTCGGGAGCAAAAAGGTGATTACCACCTACTAACCCATTATTAGCTCCTCCTGATGCAAAACCACCTAACTGAAGCTGTTGTCTTTTAGATCTACTATCTACATTTGTGCGCGTATAATCTAATACAAAATCTACTGTTTCAGTTGGCCTCCATTGAATAGCCGCAGACCCAGTTAATCTTTTTTCATTAGATCTTGATAAAACATTGTTAATAGCATTTGGAGTTAAAATATTTTCGTAAAGCGTATCCTCTCCATCATCAAATGTACCATTACCATTAGTATCTACGCTAAAATTTCTATTATTTAAACCAGTAAATCTAGTTTCATCTTTAATTCTATCTTCATCAGCATAGATAGCTGAAATAGCAACGCCTAATTTTTCGTTAATTTTTGTTGTAAAAACACCTGAAAACCTACCACTAAAATCAAATGGATCAATGTCACTAAATTCTGAATTAATTTGACTTCTTACATTTACACTGGCCAAATAATTCTTACCACCTTTGTACTTCATTTCCAGAGGTTTTATTGTTAAAAAATCTACTGTACCACCAATATTAGTAGTAACTTCTTTAGCTTGCGTTGTTTTTTTAATTCTTGCTCCAGAAATAATTTCACTTGGAATTACATTTAAGTTAAACTTTCTATAATCGGATTTTCCTTCGTTACCTGCAGATATTGGAGAACGACCATTCATAGTAACCGAAACAAACTGTGGCCCAATACCTCTAATAGAAACCCTGTCCCCAGCAACATCATCCACATTTCTCTCTACCTGTACACCTGCAACTCTTTGCAAAGCATCAGCAACGTTAGAATCTGAAAAATTACCAATATCCTCAGGAGTAATCGCTTCTACAACAATAGCAGCATCTCTTTTTGCTTTTATTGCGCTTAGTTGAGAAGCACGAATTCCGGTAGTAATCACAATTTCGGTTAAAGACTCAGTATCTAACTTCAGCTGGACATTGATAAGAGTTTTTCCAGTAGTAATTTTTTCTTCTGTCTTAAAACCTAAGTAAGAAAACACAAGTACTGCTTTTTCATTTCTTAATCTTATTGTATACTCTCCACTCATATTAGAAGTTGTTCCATGGGTAGTTCCCTTCACAAAAACACTTACTCCAAACAATGACTCTCCTTTTTCATCTGTCACTTTACCTTTAATTGTTCTTACTTGCGAAAACGTAAAAGATGACATTAAAACAAAAATAATAATAGCCAATATTTTTTTCATATTTAGTAATTTTAGTTTAGTCTAATTTTGTGATGCTAATTTCTAACTTATTTAAATAAGCAGTCTGCTTATTTCAGTCATTTCTTTGCTCGTTTTTGTAAAAACTTAAATATTTTACATTGATTACAGTTAATAATGCATTGTTTTGGGTCAAATGAGGTAATACTAATCGTAAAGCATTAATATCTCTTTTAAATGTTGGAATCTAATTAAAACCACTGTTTTGAATTCTTACAGCAAAAAAATGATGGAATAGAGAATTGTTTGTTAAGTCGTAAATAGTTACTTTGTATACGTAATAAAACAAAGCTACAATGACCAAGTTTACAACAACTCTTTTCTTAACTTTATGTTCTTGTTTTATTTTTAGTCAAAACCTACAACACAACAATTCCGTTAGAAAGATTAATCCTAACTGGAAATCAATGGCAGAAAACTATCAAGTTCCAGAATGGTTTCAAAATGGTAAAATTGGAGTTTGGATGCATTGGGGAATTCCATCATCTATTGATGAAAATAGAGCTGATGATGGTTCTCATTATGGAAGAAGAATGTATGGGGATATAGATTATGATGCAAGAAACGAACCTGATAGAAAAAGAACTGTAGAACTAACAAGATGGCATACAGAAAGATATGGAAAACCATCTGAATTCGGTTATGAAAAATTTATATCAAATTTTAAGGCAGAAAATTTTAATGCTAGTAAAATTGTGAAATTCGTAAAAGAATGTGGTGCTCGTTTTATTATGCCTGTAGCAACTCATCATGACAATTTTGATATGTATGATTCATTTTTCCCTTATAACGCTGTTAATATGGGACCGAAAAAAGACATTCTTAGAGAATGGAAAGATGCTGCACAAGAACATAATTTAAAATTTGGGGTATCTACACATTTATATTGGTCTCCTCGCTTTTTTAGAACCGCTAGAAAATTTCAAAAAGAAGGAACTCCAGAATGGGAATTCTTTAATATGGATTACGACACAAAAGAATTTGCCAGTCAAGATAGTTGGAACGAACATTGGTACAAACGTTCTTGGGATTTAATTGAAAAATACGATCCAGATATGTTTAATAATGATTCTCCTTATCCATCTATAAAAACAGGAAAAGGATTAGGAGTTAAATTATTTTCTGATTACTTAAATAGAGATTTAAAAGAGAATAAAGGAAAACAAACCACTGTTTTATCTTTTAAAAATCCGAAGGAAAATAAAGCCGCATTTACCTACAATTTAGAAAGAGGAATGTTTGGCGAACAGCAAACACACCCATGGATTTGGGCTACAGATTTATCTGGAAGTTGGTTCTACAGAAAAAAGTCTTTCACAAAAATGTCATTAGATGTTTTAATTGGTAATGCTATTGATGCTATCAGTAAAAATGGTGTAGTAATGATTAACATTGCTTTAAAAGGTGATGGAACGATACCTGATAATCAAATAAAAATGTTATCTGATTTTGGAAAATTTATAAAAATCAATCAAGAAGGAATCTATAACACCAGACCTTGGAAGGTTTATGGCGAAGGTCCTTTAAAAATAATTACAAAAAGAGCTGGTGAAAATCTAAAAAAATTCTCTGTAAAAGACATTCGAATTACAACAAAAAAAGGAAACCTGTTTGCTTTTGTTTTAGGAGTTCCAATAGAAAATATTTTAATTAAAACACTCAACAAAGGCGGTATTTTACAAAAAAAAATAAAAGAAATAAAAATGCTAGGAAGTAATGAAAAAATTACCTGGCATCAAAATAAAGATGGTTTAGTTATTCAAAATAATTTTAAGAATTTACCAAATCAGCCTGCTATTTGTTTTAAAATAATACTAGAATAATTTATGTTTAAAATGCATTTTAAATCTTCATTTTTATTGATTGTTTTAGCACTTTCTTTAAGTTCGTGCAAATCAAAAAATATAGAAACTTCTTCAGAAGTGTCAGCACAAAATAAATTGCCAGCCTTTTCTTGGGATAAAATGCCTTTGTATATGCATGTTCGTAAAAGTACAGCCTTTACAAACAAAGAGATTAAATATTTAGCAAAATTTCCATTAATAACTTTAGAAAAAACCACTGGTAGCAAAACTTATGGATCTACAGAGAATGGAACTTTAGCTGCATCAAAAGCAATAAAAAAGATAAACCCTTATACAAAAGTATTGTATTACAAGAATGTTGTAATTAATTGGAGAGGTTACAAAGAAGATGATTTATTTTTAAAAGAAAACCCACAAGCATATTTGTTTAATACATTAAGTAAAAAGGCTTTAATGTCAAATGGTAGAACTGGTTTTTTTGATATTTCACAAGAATACGTTCGTAAATATTGGTTAAATCACGTTAAAAAAATAACAGAAAGTCCTTTTATTGATGGTGTTTTTATGGATGCTAACATAAAAGTATTAGTTCCCGGTTTTTTTAAAAATAAAGTTGGTGTAGAAAAACAAAAAGCCATTAAAGCTGGGTATTTTTCAATGATGAAAAATTTAAAATCACAATTAGGAAACGATAATTTACTAATTGCAAATATGATTCGTGCACGTCCTGATTTTAAAAATTCTGGAAGAGAGTTTTTAAAATATTTTGATGGTTCATACCTTGAAGGATTTGATAAAGGTGGTTTTGGCACAACTTATGCAGATTATCTAGCAAAAGGAATAGAAGCTTTTCAAAAATCAGCAAGAGAAGGAAAAGTAATTGCGATGTCTATAGGTCTAGGAAAATCTTTAAAAGGAGAACATATTGGAATTGATGACCTAAGAGAATCCGTAGAAATAAATGAAAATCTAAATTCACGTCTAGATTATGTATTAGCGCTGTTTTTAGTTTGTGCTGAAAAATATAGTTATGTATATCCTCATGATGGATACAAAAGCAACACTTCTGCTACTTGGTTAAAAACCTTTCCTCAATATGAAAAACCACTAGGAAAACCTCTAGGATTTGCAAAACGAAATGGCTACATCTATACTAGACAATTTGAACATTTAGATGTTTGGTTAGATATAGAAAACAAAACAGCCAAATTAAACTATAAATAAAAAATTGAGTCTAAAAATTAATATTACAAAACAAATACAATGAAATATATTTTAAACAAACCTGCACTCGTTTTATTACTGTTCGTTTTTTCTTTAAACTTTAAAGCTCAAGAAAAAAAAGATTTAATAAAGCCTAATGTTATTATTTTTTATGTTGATGATTTAGGTTGGCAGGATACAGAAATAAATAATTTAGATGACCCAAGTCCTTGGGAAACACCTAACATAGCAAAACTTGCAAAAGATGCTGTGAATTTCACAAATGGATATTCTCCTGCACCTACTTGTGCACCATCTAGATGTGCTATGTTAACAGGATTACACCCAACTAAAACTGGAGTAACACATGTTGCAGGAGGAATTTTACCTAAAGCTTCTGGTCGTTCAACTTATATTCATCCTTTTTTTCCAGAAGGATTAGAACCTGAACATTTTACCATGGCAGAGGCCTTAAAAATGAATGGATATAAAACAGGTCATGTTGGAAAATGGCACGTAGGTCACCTTGAAGCACAGAAGTCAATAAATCAAGGATTTGATTTTGCGTTTGAATCAAGAGGAGCACATCAAGGACCAAAAAAGCCTGATAATCGTTTAACAGCATTTGCAACTCATAATGAAAACGACAAATATCGTTTGAGCGATGAAAAGTATGCTCCTTTTACTAAAGAATCTCCTCAAGGAATTTCGTACCCAAAAGATGAGGTTACTGAAAAGGCTTTGAAATTTATCAAGGATAGTAAAGAAGAACCTTTCTTTTTATATTTAGCTCATTGGTTAGTTCACGCTCCAATTCATACTAAAAATAAAGAATTATTACAATATTACAGTGATAAGTTAGGTATCGATTTTCCAACAAAAAACATTCCTATTAAAACTGGTGGACAAACAAATCCTTTTTACGGATCTATGGTAACTACTTTAGATTGGAGTTTAGGACGTGTAGTAGATTTACTAAAGAAAACAGATGACCCAAGAAATCCTGGTAAAAAACTATATGAAACTACTTATATTATTTTTTCTTCTGATAATGGAGCTGTTGAAAAAGCAAACGGAGATATAGTTACAGATAACTTTCCTTTAGATCAAGGTAAAAAATATGCTCAAGAAGGTGGTATTAGAGTTCCTTTATTAATTTCAGGACCAAGTATTACTAAAGGAAAAACATACGATGGTTTAGTAAATCAATTAGATTTTTTTCCAACAATTTTAGACCTAACAGGTAGTAAAGTACCAACTAAATATAGTTCAGATTTTGACGGATTAAATATTACAGGAGTATTACAAAATAATGAGAAAGACATCAAAAATGATAATGGAGAAATAAGAGAAGAATTATGGTGGCATTTTCCTCACAATCAAGATAGCCAAATGCAATCTGCCATTAGAAGTGGAGATTATAAATTGTATAAAAACCACATTAAAGGTAATTATGAATTATATCGATTGTATAAAAATGGAGAAAGAGCTGATTTAGAAGAAAAGCACGATATCGCAAAAAAATCACCAGAAATAGTTAAAGATTTAGCTACAAAATTAGAGAAATACTTAAAAGATTACGATGCCAAATTTCCATATAAAGATCCTTCAAAAACTAAAGGTGAAGCAGAAAATGTAGCTACTATTCCTAAAGTAATGTCTGATTCTTTTAATAAAGAAAATAGACAATTTACGGTAAAATTAGAGAAAGGAAAATCTAAAGTTATTGAGGCGTACGCACTTGTGAGTTTTCAAAATTTAAATAGTGTTAGTAAAAATGGTAAGAAAAGAAAGATAAAAGCACCTTATGTTAGTGTAGCTGTTGATGTAAATAAAAATAACTTAGAGTATACATTAACAGTCCCTAAAGGCGCTACAGAATGTGCTATTGTTTTTATAGATGAAAATAGGTTTATGGTAAAAAGTAAATTTCATCAATTGGCAGAAAATAAATCAACTACCAAAAAGAAAAATAAGAAGAACAGGAAAAAGAAAAGAACCAAGAAAAATTAAAAAAAAAGCCTAATAATTTCATCAACATAAAAAATATTTAATATGCATCATAAAAAAAGTATTCTAGGTTTATTACTGATGACACTATTTATTTCTAATGATATAAATAGTCAAAACAGTAATAATTTAATAAAACCTAATATCATCATTTTTTATGCTGATGATTTAGGTTGGCAAGACGTAGAACTAAACGATTTAGACGAGCCCTGTAGTTGGGATACACCAAACATTAAAAAATTAGCAGAAGACGCTATCAATTTTACAAATGCATATTCTGCAGCGCCCACATGCGCACCATCTAGAAGCTCTCTTTTAACTGGGTTACATCCTGCTAAAACAACGGTAACACAAGTTGCTGGAGGAACTATTCCAAAGTCTAGTAAAAGATCAAAGTATATTAGCCCTTTTTTTCCAGAGGGATTAAGTCCTGATCATTTTACGATTGCAGAAGCTTTAAAAATGAATGGTTATAAAACAGGACATGTAGGTAAATGGCATGCTGGACATTTAAAAATACAGAGTCCATCAAATCAAGGTTTTGATTTTTCTAATGAATCAAGAGGAGCGCATCAAGGTCCAAAAGGTAAGAATAACAGGACGAATTTTTTTGCAACACATAACAAGAATGATAAATACCGTTTAAGTGAAGAAAAATACTTCCCTTTTACAAAAGAGTCACCTAATGGAATTTCATACCCAACAGATGAGGTGACAGAAGACGCACTACAATTTATCCAAGATAATAAAGAAGAACCTTTCTTTTTATATTTAGCGCACTGGATGGTTCATTATCCAATTCACTCTAAAAATCGCGAATTATTACAATACTATTGTGATAAATTTGGAATGGAGTTTCCAAAAGAAGATGTTCCAATTACTAAAGGAGGACAAAACAACCCCTATTTTGGAGCCATGGTTACTACTTTAGATTGGAGTTTAGGTCGTGTAGTTGATTTATTAAAAAAAACAGACGATCCTAGAAACCCAGGTAAAAAGTTATATGAGACAACTTATATCTTTTTCTCTTCCGATAATGGTGGCGCAGAAAAAAGAAAAGATGAAATAATGTCTGACAATGCACCTTTAGACAAAGGTAAAAAGTATACAGAAGAAGGTGGTATTAGAGTACCAATGCTTGTAGCAGGTCCAAATATTCCAAAAGAAAAAACTAAAGAGTTGTTAATAAATCAATTAGATTTTTTCCCAACCATTTTAAGTCTTACAGACAGTAAAATACCTACCAAATATAGTTCAGATTTAGATGGATTAAATATTTCTAACGTATTGTTTACTAATGAAAATGCTGTTAAAAATAGTAAGGGAACCTCTAGAGAAGATTTATGGTGGCATTATCCATATAGTGTAGAGACTCAAAATCAGTCTGCTATAAGATCTGGTGATTATAAACTATATAAAAAGTTTGAAACAGATAGTTATGTATTGCACCGTTTGTATAAAAATGGAAAACGACACGATTTAGAAGAAAAATATGATATAGCAGAGCAAGAACCAGAGGTGGTTAAAGAATTGTCTGAAAAACTAGAGAAATACATCAAAGATTACGATGCTGAATTGCCTTATAAAGATCCTTCAAAATTTAAAGATGAAACCGAAAATATAGCTGCGCTTCCAAACATTATTGTAGATGTTTTTGATTCCAAATCTCGTAAAGTTTCTATTCAATTAGAAAAAGGAAAATCTGAGGTAGTACGAGGTTATGTACTTATTAAAATAGGAGATCCGGTAAAATCCAGTAAAAATGGGAAGAAAGTAAAACAAAAGAAACATTCAACAACCTATATAAAAATACCTATAGATTCTAGTAAAAACAAGTTAGAATATACTGTAACGCTTCCTAAAGAAGCTAGAGAATATATTTTTATTGCCATAGATGAAAATAGATTCATTGTAAAAGGAGAATTGCATAAAGTTAAATAATTAAACGTTGAAAATAAAAACTGGAATCATGAAAAACGTAGTTACTTACAGTTGCTTGTGCTTCCTGTTTTTTTTTAAAATTAATTATGGTCAAGAGAATACTAATACTTTAAAAAATAGCAAACCAAACATCATCTTTGTAATGACAGATGATCAAGGTATGGGAGATTTTTCTTGTATGGGAAATGAGGTTGTGAAAACACCAAACATTGATGCTTTTTATGACAAATCAACACGTTTTACAGAATATCATGTAAGTCCTACTTGTGCTCCAACAAGAGCTGCATTGATGAGTGGAGCTCACGAATTTAGATCTGGCGTAACGCATACGATTTTGGAACGTGAAAGAATGGCATTGGATATTTATACACTTCCTCAAGCTTTGCAATCAGCAGGTTATAAAACAGGCCTTTTTGGGAAATGGCATTTAGGAGATGCTGATGAATATCTACCAAAAAACAGAGGTTTTAATGAAGTTTTGATGCATGGTTCTGGAGGTATAGGTCAAGTTAGATTGGGTGATTTTCCACCAAATGCAGAAAATGTATATTTTGATAATGTGTTACTTCACAATAAAACCATTGTAAAAACCAAAGGCTTTTGTACAGATGTTTTTTTTGATGCTGCATTGGCATGGACCAAAGAAAAAATAGATAATAAAGAACCTTATTTTACCTATATTTCATTAAATGCACCTCATGCACCTTTAGTTGCGCCTGAATCTTATAAAAAACGTTTTTTAGATTTGGGTTATAATGAAGGAACTGCTGGTAGATATGGAATGATTGAAAACATTGATGACAATTTTGGACGGTTGACAAAAAAACTTAATGAATGGAATGCTTTAGATAATACGCTAATTATTTTTACTACGGATAATGGCGCAACACATTTAAGAGGAACTTTAAATGGAAAAAAAGTAAAACATTTTAATGCAAATCTAAAAGGAGGAAAAAATTCACCAAATGAAGGTGGAAATCATGTACCTCTTTTCTTTTATTGGAAGGGTGTTTTAACTGAAGGAAAAAATATTAATCAACTTACAGCTCATATCGATTTATACAAAACCTTCACAGAATTAGCAGGCTCAAAACTGCCAAAAAACATGCAAACTTTAGAAGGTAGATCTTTACTTCCTTTTTTAGAAAATAAGTATGAGAATTGGAAAGATCGTTTGTTGTTTACACATTGTGGACGATGGAAATCAGGACAAGTTGAAAATGCAAAATACACTAAAATGACGATTAGAAGTAAACAATGCCGTTTTGTGAATAATACAGAATTGTATGATGTAATGAACGATCCTGGTGAACGTAGAAATGTTGCTTCAGAAAATCCAGAAGTAATCTCAAAATTTGAACAACCTTATAACGAATGGTGGTCTTCTTCTATTCCATTTATGATAAATGAAAATAGAAAGAGAATAAAACATCAACCATTACACATAAAATATTATAAGCAATTAAAGGAGCAAGGAGTTCTAGAATGGGAACCTCAAATTGATTAAAAGATCATCCAAAATGAAATTAAGAATAAATACTATTGTATTTGCAGTTTTTCTAATTTTAGTATCCTGTAAAATAAATGTGTATACCTCTTCTTTAAAAAAAGAAAAATTCAACCAAACAAATAATTGGATTGTATTAGAAAAAACGGTTTCAGAAAAAGAAGGAAATACATTTTCTTGGAGTTTTAAGGTAAAACAACCTACAGAATATGTTTTGCAAATAGTTTCAAATCAGGCTTACTTTAGGGATAAAACTACTGTGAAAATAAAAATTGGAGAACAAGAATTTGAAAAAACATTATTAAAAAGCTATGTTATTAATTCTAACCAAATAGTTTCAGAGATCAAAAACAAAATTCAATTTAAAAACATCGGAAATCAGACGATTTCAATATCTACAAAAGGAAACTTTACTAGTTTAAGAATTATTCCTCATTATAAAAAACCAATTGGTACTGGTAATTTTCACCAAGAATGGTTGAAAATGCATCAATCTATTGAGAAACAAAAAGCATTACAACATTTTAAAGAATCAAAACTAGGAATGTTTATTCATTGGGGATTATACTCACAAGCTGGAGGAATGTGGAAAGAAACTCGCATCAATAAATCTCCTTTTAGCGGTCCCAAAGTAGCAGAATGGTTAATGTTTGCTTTCAGAATTTCTAGAAAAGAATATAGTGAGTTAGCCAAAACTTTTAATCCAGATAAATCATTTGCTCAGAATATAGCAAAATTGGCTAAAGATGTAGGAATGAAATACGTAGTACTTACTTCAAAACACCATGATGGCTTTTCTTTATTTAATTCTGCAGTTTCTGATTACAATATGGTAGATGCAACTCCTTACAAAGCAGATGTTGTTAAAGAATTGTATGATGCCTGTTTAAAAGAAGGATTAGATTTTGGTGTTTATTATTCTCATGGTAATGATTGGATGGATGGATCCGATGGTAACTATAATAACATTAAAAAAGAGAATGATTCTTTAGGAATTTACACACACCCTATAGGTAAAAACCTATGGGATCCAAGTCCAAATACTCACGAAGAATATTTGGAAAGAAAAGCATATCCTCAAATTAAAGAGTTGTTGACTTTGTTTCCAAAACTTAATTTAATTTGGTTTGATGGAACTGGTTTTATTACTGAAAAACAAGCGTTTGAATTTTATAAGCAGGTTTATAATATAAATCCCAATGTATTAGTTAATAGAAGAGTTGGTTATGCTTTTGGAGATTATTTAGATGCTGGTGATAATAAAATTCCTTCTGCATCAGAAAAATTAGATAAATATTGGGAAACCTGTGGAACTACAAATAATTCTTGGGGATATAAATCGTATGATGAAGACTGGAAAAATCCGAAAGAATTGTTGTATTATTTTGTGGACATTTTATCCAAAGGCGGAAATTATTTATTAAATATTGGTCCTGATGGAGAAGGGCAAGTACCTGAAACAAGCGCAAAAAACTTGCGTGAAATGGGAAAATGGATCCATCAAAATTCAGATGCAGTTTATGGAACTTCACGTTGGAAAATCCCAAATGAAGGTCAAGAAGAAACACTCTTAGGTGGCACAGGTCATAGAGCTACTAAAGGTTTTAAAAGAAATTTTACGTCAAAAGATTTTTGGTTTACTGCAAAAGGGAATAAAGTATATGTTATTTCTTTGACAAATACTAAAGGTGAAATACTGATAAAATCTTTAAAAAAAGGTGATGAAACTATTGAGGAAGTAAAATTATTAAGAAGCAACAAAATTTTGAATTGGCAACAAGATAAAAATGGATTAAAAACAACGATAATTGGACTACCAAAAAATGCACTTGGTTATGTTGTAGAAGTTACTTTAAAAAACAATTAAAAAGATTATGAAAACTAAAACAAATCAGGTTTTTAAAATAAAATTTCTGCTGTTAGCGGTTCTATTAATTAATACAAATTGTGCTAGTAGCCAAACATCAAAAAAAACTAAAAATAAAAGACCAAACATTATCTACATTTTGGCTGATGATTTAGGAATTGGTGATTTAAGTATCTATAATGAAAACAGCAAAATACATACTCCAAATTTGGATAAAATGGGTAAAGAAGGTATGATGTTTACAGATGCACATACATCATCTTCTGTATGCACACCAACAAGATATGGAATTTTAACAGGAAGATACAATTGGAGAACGCCTTTAAAAGAATTTGTTACTTGGGGAAACTCGCCAAGTTTAATTCAGAAAAACAGATTAACAGTTGCCCAACTTCTAAAGGATAATGGATATAAAACTGCAAATATTGGTAAATGGCATTTGGGTTTAAATTGGACCATGAAAAACAATAGCCAAGAGTTTGATCATTTTTCAGGAAAAACAGATAGACTTAATTTTAAAAATATTGATTACAGTAAACCTTTAAAATTTGGACCTAAAAACATGGGTTTTGATTATTCTTATATAATTTCAGCATCTTTAAATATGCCACCTTTTGTTTATATCGAAAATGATAAAGCAACAATGGTTCCAACAGGAATTTCATCACAAACTAAAAAACAATCGCCATTTGCAACTTGGATAAGAGGTGAAATTGCTGATGATTTTAAACACGATGAAGTACTACCAAACGTTGTAAATAAATCTATTTCATTTATTAAAGAAAATGCCAATAAAGAAGAACCTTTTTTCATGTACATTCCATTGCCTTCTCCTCATAATCCTGTTCTACCAATTGCTCCATGGAAAGGTAAAAGTGAAATTGGCAGCCCTTATGCAGATTTTGTAATTATGATTGATGATTTAATGGGAACTATTTTTAAAACATTAAAAGAAAAAGGAATAGATGAAAATACATTAGTCATTTTTACAAGCGATAATGGTTTTGCTACCACAAATGATTTAAAAACTTTAAGAAAGAAAAAACACAGTCCAAGCTATATTTATAGTGGTTATAAAGGAAGTTTTTTAGAAGGAGGTCATAGAGTTCCTTTTTTGGTAAAATGGCCAGAAAAAATAAAGCCAAACTCGGTTTCGGATGCAATTATATGTACCACAGATTTTATGGCAACTTGTGCAGATATTATCAATTATAATTTTAAAGATAATGAAGCTGAAGATAGTTTTAGCATGTTGCCTTTATTAACCAATGAAGGAAATTATTTAAGAGACGTGACTATTCATCATGATAAATATGGTGTTTTTGCTATCAGAAAAGGAGATTGGAAATTAATTGTATCCCCTAATTCTGGAATTATGGCATCTGGAAAAACAAAAAAGCATAAAAATGTTTATTCTAAAGAAATTCTATATAATTTAAAAACAGATATTAAAGAGAAAAAAAATATTGCTAATAAATTTCCAGAGATCGTAAAAGAATTAAAAAAAATATTACTAAAACAGATAAATGATGGCAGAAGTACATCTGGTGAAGTTCAAAAAAACGATGCTATAATAGGAGAATGGCCACAGGCAGATTTTGCTTTTAAAAAATAATTTTAGAATGAAAAACCTATTAAATCCTGTTTTACTATTAATATGTTTAAGTATTAATTCTCAAACTCAAAAGCCAAATATTTTATTCATTTTTTCAGACGACCAATCATTTGAAACTATTGGTGCAAATGGGCAAACAATTGTCGAAACTCCTAATTTAGATACCTTAACAAAAAGCGGCACAACGTTTACGCATACTTATAATCAAGGTTCTTGGGCAGGTGCAGTTTGTGTAGCAAGCAGATCTATGTTAATTAGTGGAACAAGTTTATGGCAGGCCAGAAATACTATAAAAGAAATTAAAAGAAAAAAGAAACATTCTTGGCCAGAAATGATGAAAGAAGCTGGCTATACAACATACATGTCTGGGAAATGGCACGTTCCAATTTCTGTAAAATCAGTTTTTGACACTTCAAAAAATGTGAGAGCAGGAATGCCTAAAAGCATAAAAAAAGCATATAACAGACCTATTGAAGGAGAAAACCCAGATACGGCTTGGTATTCTTGGGATAAAGCAAATGGTGGTTTTTGGCAAGGAGGAAAACATTGGAGCAAAGTCTTAGCAGATGATGGTATCGAATTTATTGAAAAAGCTAAAAATGATGAAAATCCATTTTTTATGTATTTGGCTTTTAATGCTCCTCATGATCCAAGACAAGCACCTAAAGAGTATATTGATAAATATCCAATAGATAGCATTAAACTTCCTCAAAATTATCAAGATTTATATCCAGATATGGGTCAGAATGGAATCCCAATAATTAGAGATGAAAAGTTAGCTCCTTTCCCTAGAACACCTTATGCAATTAAAGTGCATAGACAAGAATATTATGCTAGTATCACTTATATGGATGTTCAAATTGGTCGAATTTTAGATGCTCTTGAAAAATCAGGAAAAGCAAATAACACATACATTATTTTTACATCAGATCATGGATTGGCAGTTGGACATCATGGTTTGGTTGGTAAACAAAATATGTATGAACATTCTATGCGTGCTCCTTTTATTATTTCTGGACCAAATATAAAAGCTGATAAAAAAATAGATACTCCTATTTATCTGCAAGATGCTATGGCTACTTCATTAGAATTAGCATCTATTGAAAAACCAGCTTATGTATCGTTCAATAGTATTTTACCATTGCTCAAAAATAATAAGAAAAGTAATTATAAATCTATTTATGGTGCATATATGGGTACACAAAGAATGCTAATTAAAGACAATTGGAAGTTAATTGTATATCCAAAGATTAAAAAGAAAAAACTTTTTAACCTTTTAGAAGATGAGTATGAAATGAATGATTTAGGAAACAATCCAAAATACAGTGACAAAGTAAGTGAAATGACAAATTTATTAGAAGCTGAAATGGATAAAAACAATGATCCAATGACCTCTTTGAAAGCTGCGGATTATACTGTTTCTAAAAAAGTAAAACATTAATAATATAGGATGAAATTAATGCTAAAAACTAAACTATTAATATTGTTTGTGACATTCCCTTTTATTAAAGGGTTTTCGCAAACAGATGATCAGTCAAATAGAACTTATCGTGAATATTACATCAAAAAAGAATGGAAAAAGTTAGATACCAATAAGGATAGGAAATTCACTAAAAATGAAAATACCAGAAGATGGAAAGGATTAAAAAGATTTGATCATAATAAAGATAATGCAATTAGTGAAGAAGAGTTTCGTAAAATTAGAATCACTTATATTAATCAAGGTGGAGAAAGGAAGTTAAATGTCTTATACAAAAAGACAAAAGAAGAAAATTTATATCTTGATATTTATTATACTAAAAACATAAAAAAAGAACAAAAGTTACCCGTAATTATTTACACTCACGGTGGTGGTTGGGCAGCAGGAAGCAAACATGGTGCTGCTAATGCTTCTTTTAAAATTGTTCATGAAGCACTTTTAAACAAAGGTTTTTGTGTTGTATCTGTAGGTTATAGACTTTGGAGTAAAGAAGGAACGACATTTATACGTGACTGTGTTATTGATAGTAAAGATGCAATGCGTTATTTGTCTAAAAACAATAAGGAATTAGGACTTGATATAAATCGATTCTTTTCTTTTGGAGATTCTGCTGGTGGTCAAATATCTCAAATGTTGTTATTAAGTGCTCCAGAAACGTTAAAAGGAGATCCAACATTAGCAAAATACAGTTATAATATGGTAGCAGGTGTATCTTGGTATGGACCTTGTGATTTTGAAAAAATTAACTTATTTAATCATAATGACGATCCACATTTTAAAGATAGATTTGGTCCAAGAATTATAAATTCTGACACAACAAAAGAAGATAAATTAGCTTTGTATAGAGAAATGAGTCCTATTAATTATTTACTTAAAAATAGTTCGCCTTTATTAATGATACAAGGAAATAAAGATACAATTATACCAGTTAAGCACGCCTATTATATGGCAGAAAAAGCAAAAGCAGTTGACGCACCTGTAACAACATTAATCATTAAAAACGCAGGCCATAATTGGCGAAAAGTTGGAGCATATATCTCACCAACACGTGAAGTAATTATTCAAAAAACAATAGATTATTTTGTAGCTCATTTAAAATAAGGACTACATATTCAATAATATAATTGATAAGAGCAAGTAAAAAAAAGAATAGAGATAATCTAGTTTTAAGTTTAGATTTAAATTTGTGATTATACATATATCTATTGATTAAACAGATGTTCACACAAGCAGATAAAAAATTATTTATGAATAAATCAAAAAAAAATACATTAAAATTATTTTTAATAACACTATGTTTTTTTAGTTGGTTTTCAAATGCCCAAAAAAAATCAGAAAAACCAAATATTGTTTTCATTATTTGTGACGATTTAGGCTATGGAGATGTACAAAGTTTAGCTCCAGAAACCAGCAAAATTAAAACACCTCATATAGATCAACTATCTCAAGAAGGAATGGTTTTTACAGATGCACACTCTGGATCTTCTGTTTGTACTCCAACACGTTATGGAATTATGACAGGACGTTATAGTTGGCGTTCAAAATTGCAAAGTGGAGTGGTACAAGGTTTTGCACCGAATTTAATTACTGAAAATCGTCCTACAATTGGAAATTTCCTTAAAAATCAAGGTTACAATACAGCTCTGATTGGAAAATGGCATTTGAATTTTCAATATTTAGATCCAATTTCAAAAATAGCAATTTCAAAAAAATCAAAAAAACATTTACCTCCTATTGGATCTACCATTCCAGATGGACCTATTCATAGAGGATTTGATTATTATCATGGTTTTCATCACGCAAAAGATATGAAAGCTGTAATTGAAAATGAGAAAGTTATAACTTATGATGATGAAATTAATATGTTGCCTCGTTTAACAACTAAATCTGTAGAATATATTAACCAACAAGCCAAAAATAAAGATGGAAAACCATTTTTCTTATATGTTCCTTTAGGTTCACCACATACACCAATTTTACCATCAAAAGAATGGCAAGGTAAAAGTGGTCTTGGAGATTATGCAGATTTTGTAATGCAAACAGATGCAACAGTTGGTGCTATAACTAAAGCACTTAAAGATAATGGATTGTTAGAAAATACATTGGTGATTTTCACAAGTGATAATGGTACTTCTAAAGCTGCTGACATTGAAGGACTTGCTGAAAAAGGTCATATTGTAAGTGCAGGATATCGTGGTTCTAAATCAGATTTATGGGATGGTGGACATCGTGTTCCATTTATTGCAAAATGGCCAAATAAGATAAAACCAAACTCAACAAGTAAAGAGATCATTTGTTTAACAGATATGTTTGCTACTTTTTCAGAAATTACAAATACAAATATGCCTAGTGAAAGTGGAGAAGATAGCGTAAGTTTTTTAGCAGCATTAAAAGGCAAAAAAATAAAAAGCACAAGAGCTGGAGTTATACATCATTCTATTTCTGGGCATTTTGGTTACAGATTAGGTAAATGGAAATTATTATTAGCCAAAGGTTCTGGAGGTTGGTCTTCACCAAGAGAAAAAGAAGCTGTAGATATGCCTATTGCTCAATTATATAATATTGAAAAAGATCCAGCTGAAACTACAAATTTATATGAAGAATGTCCTGAAATCGCAGCAAAACTTTTAGAACAATTAGAACTTGATATAACAACAGGAAGAAGTACAAAAGGAGAATTTTCTAAAAATGATGTTGATAAAATCATTTTATGGAAAACTAGAATTAAGAAAGCCAAAAATAAAAAATCTAAAAAAAAGAACAAGAAGAGGAAGTCAAAAAAGAACAATTAATAAAACTATAGATTTTAAACATAAAAAAACAAGTACCAATGCATCATTTAAAAGTATTCTTTCTTTTTGTTTTTATACTCATTTCAAAACCTTTTTTTTCTCAAGAAAAGGAAGTTGATTTTAAAGTTGATTATGAGTCCTTTTTATCGAAACACGATATGCTTTGGGATATTGTTCCTAACAAATGGCAAACTGCACCTTATACAGGTAATGGAAATATTGGTTTTTTATTTTATCAATCAAAAGAAGAAGAAAATAATGTGATATCTCTTCATATAGGAAGACACGATTATTATGATCATAGAGAAGCAAAAACTAAGGGTGAAGAAATGCTTTGGATTAAAAGAAGTAGATTACCTCTTGGTCATTTTAAGATAAAATCGAAAGGAAAAATAACAGGAATTGAAATGCGTTTAAGTCTGTGGAACGCACAATTAACAGGTACTGTAACTACATCTAAAGGATCTTATAAAATTAAAGGTTATACACATAGTACAAAAGATGTCATCTTTTTTGAAACAGATACAAAAGACGAAAACGTAAAAATTACTTGGCATGCAGAAGCTCCAATACCACCAGTTTATGAAGTTTTAAAAAGTGGTGGAGGTCCAAAAGGTGGCACTTGGGATAAAATGAGAGCGGTAACTTTAGAGATGGCTCCAAAACCAACTTTAAGTGAGAAAAATGGTTACAATTTTTGCTACCAACCTTTGTTTGATCACAGAGGAGAAACTACAACAGGTTGGAAAATAACTGGAAATTCTTCTGGAAAACAACAATTAATTACGAGTGTTCATCATAGTTACCCTGAGCACAATTCATTAGAAATCGTTACCAAAAATTTAGAAACAGGAGAAAAATTGATCAAAGAAAATAGTTTTATTTCCTCACATAAAAAATGGTGGCATGAGTATTATCCTTTGAGTTTTTTAACCATCAATGATGCAGAAAAAGAATCGTTCTACTGGATACAAATGTATAAATTAGGATCTGCTTCTAGAGGGAATGGCCCTATTTTAGATTTAATGGGACCTTGGTATAACAGAACGTTTTGGCCAATGGTTTGGGGAGATTTAAATGTGCAATTAATTTATTGGACACATTTAACTGCAAATAGAATGTCTATTGGAGAATCTTTACCCAATAACATTGATAAATACACTAAAAACCTAGAAGGAAACGTACCAAAACATTGGAAAAATAGTGCTGCAGTTGCTGCTTTAATGCCACAAGATTTTATTGCTTTTAATGGTGCAAAAGTGCCAGACATGTTAGCTTGGATATTAAACGATTATTGGTTGCATTGCCAATTTGCTGGTGATGATATTCGTATGCGAGATAAACTGTTTCCTATCTTAAAAAAGACAGTTAACAGTTATTTAAATTATATTAAAGATAATCCTGTTAATGCTGAAGATGGCAAAATTCATATAAAATACAGTTGGTCTCCAGAATATAAACCAGGCCGTGGCCAAGATATTAATTTTACGTTGGCTTTAATTCGCTGGAGCTGTCAAACACTTTTAGATATTGATAAAAAACATCAACTAAAGGATCCTTTAGCAAAAGAATGGAAACATTTATTAGACAATTTAGTTGATTTTCAAATTGATAAAAATGGTCTAATGGTTGGAAAAGATAGGCCTTTTGCGAATCCACATAGACATTATTCGCATTTATTAGCTTTTTACCCTTTAATGGTGATTACTCCAGAAAAAGAAGCTGATAAAAAATTGTTACGTACTTCTTTAGACCATTGGTTAGATGTTACTTTTAATAGCGGTAAAAAAATTAAAGCAATGCCAGTTACAGGATATACTGCAACTGGAGCTTCTTCTATGTATGCCAATTTAGGAGACGCAGAGAAAGCATATTATTACCTTGATTTTTTAATCAAACATAAAAACATTTCATCAACAACTATGTATTCAGAAGGAAAAATAAACCCTGTAATTGAAAGTCCTTTGTCTTTTGCAACAAGTTTACATGATATGATGCTTCAAAGTTGGGGAGAAAAAATAAATGTATTTCCTGCAAGTCCAAAAAACTGGAAAGATGTTTCTTTTCATAACTTAAGAACACAAGGAGCCTTTTTGGTAAGTGCAAAAAAAACTAATGGAACAACTGAATTTGTTTCCATAAAAAGTTTAAAAGGAAACGAATGTAACGTTCAAGTTGATTTTAAAAACCCGAAATTTTATATCAATGGAAAATGTATTACTGTAAAACAAAATTCTAATGGTTCTTACCATCTAAATTTAAAGAAAAATGAATCTGTAATAATTACTCCTAAATCTTTGAAAAAAACAGATGTAAGTATTAAAGAATTACCAAAACCTAAAGAAGAACAAAACCTTTTTGGATATGGTAGCAAAACAAAAAGATTACCTGGTCATTCATATTATAGTTCATATTAAAAAAATTATGAAAACATTTTTATTTCATCTATTTATAATTTCTTCTTTGTTTTCTTGCACTTCTGCATCACAAACTACACAAGGGCAAGAAAAGAAGCCTAATATTATTTTTATTTTTTCTGATGACCAAAGATTCAATTCTTTGAGTATGACAGGAGACTCTGTAACCGAAACACCAAACATAGATTTATTAGCTAAAGAAGGTGTGTTTTTTAACAACGCTTATATGACAAGCCCTATTTGTGGCCCTAGTAGAGCCAACATATTTACTGGTCAGTGGGAACGCAAAAATAAAATTGGTTTCACCTCTATTTCTAAGAATGTAATTTCTGAAAAAACTTATCAAAATAGCTGGTTAGCACAATTAAAACAAGCTGGATATTCAACAGCTTTTATTGGGAAACACCATACCAAAATTGGAGATAAAAAAAATACGCCATTAAATAACAATACTGATTTTGCATATTATGGAAATGGTCATTTAGGTTTTTATCCGGCAAAAAAACACCAACAGTTTGCAAATCTAAAAAACAAAACACAAGTAGAAGGATTGTTAGAGGCTACTAAAGCTTATTTAGCACAAGGTGATGATTATAAATATTTTTATGAAAATGCAGATGTATCTATAAAAAATCAACTTAAAAAAAGAGACCCAAACAAACCTTTTTCTGCTTGGATTAACTTAAATCTTCCTCACGCATCAAGTATTGGTGGTATGGGTTCTAGAGAATCAGATCCAGAATACTACAAAACTGGATATGATGATGTTAAACATAAAATTGAATTGCCACAAGGCTATCCTCAAAAAATCAGTTTGCCTGAAGATGTATATGCAACCAAAGATTTAATGAAATATTATATTACTTCTAAAAGAGGTAAATTATTAAATAAAAAACTAAAAATGATTCGTGCTGTATATGCAATTGATGTAATGGTTGGGAATTTACGTGCATTTTTAAAAGAAATTGGCGAAGACAAAAACACAATTATTGTGTTTACTTCAGATAATGGCTTGTTTTTAGGAGAACATGGCTTAGGTGGCAAAACTATTTTATATGATGAATCTGTGCATGTTCCTATGATTGTTTATTCTCCTTTTTTTAGGGATAAAACAAAAGGTAAAGTTGTAGATGAATTGGTTGTTGGTCAAGATATTCCTGCCACTATTTTAGAAATGTGTGGAGTTGCAGTTCCTAGCACATATCAAGGAGCAAGTATGCTTCCTTTAATTGAAAAGAACAATGCAAAATGGAGAGAAGAAATATTTTTAGAAAACTTATTTACAGATCAAGGTTATCCAAGACAAGAAGGTGTTAGAAGCAAGCAGTATAAATACATTCGTTCCTTTAGTAAAAAAAACGATCGAAATAAATATGTCCCAAATCAATCTAAACAAACAAACGAAACACCTATTTACGAAGAGTTATTTGATATTATAAAAGACCCAAAAGAACAAAACAACTTAGTAGGAAATAAAGACTATTTAGATGTTTTAAACGAATACAGAGAAAGGTGTAAAACCCTTGTCTCAGAACTAAATTAATTTTATGAAAAAACTATTGTTTTCATTATTAATTGGAATTGGAACATTCCTATTGATAAGTATGATTTCTAAAAATCATACTTACGACACTTCTGTAAATACCGAATTAATTGAAAGTAATAAGCAAAAGCTAAAAATTTATTACATCAAACATGCAGAAGGTGGACACAATGTTAAAAAGGAATGGGGCATTTATCCTGAAAATGAATGGCCATCTTATGTAGGAAATCACTCTGCCTTTACTCCAAAAGGAATTATGCAACAATCAAGAGTCTCTAGAAAATTAAATAGATTCCGATTTGATTATGTAGCAGTAAGTCCTGCGTGGCGATGTAAAAACACAATATTACCCTATTTAAAAGATTCAGAAAAGAAGGCAGAAATTTGGCCTGAACTTGCAGAAATCTATGCTACACATCTTATTGTTTCTCCTGATTTACCAAAACATATCTCAAATGAAAAAAATCTTGGAGCAGGAGATGCAATAACTCTACTTCCAGAAGAAGTACCTTATTTTACTTTACGTAAAGATGGTTTGAATGAATTTAAAAAAGCACGTTTTCCTAGAGATCATTCTGAAAGCCTAAAAGAAAATGCAGCATCTAAGGTAATCTTTGATAAGGTTTTAGAATTAATTGATAATCGAAGTGAATCTTTTAAAACAATACTTTTATCAAGACATGGTAGCAATGGAAAAGGGATTTTAAGATTGCTTATCAAAGATCCTTTAAATGGTTTCCCTCAAATTACAAATACAGGTATTTGGATGGTGGAACAGCAAGATGATGGAACATTTAAATTAAAAATTTACAATGATGTGCCTTTATCAAATTAAAAAAAAATGACTTACGATTTAACTTTGATAGTAATAAAAAGTGTACAAAAAATCAATTAAAATAAGTTAAGCATTTTATTTTAGACTTATGCAAGATAGTTTATGACAGTTTACAGCAATATTTTGGTAGGTTAGAGAAAGTAAATTTGAGATACAAGAATTATTTTTACATTGTCTTATAAATTGGAAATTCCTCTTTTAGGTTTATGAACCAATCCAATAACAATCTATAAAATGAATAAATATTTAACAATTTTAATAGTAGTACAATCTTTTATTCAAGTTTCAAATGCTCAATTTTCAGAGCATAAAAGTGAAATAGCTAAAAAGACACAAGAACCTCATATAGCTGAATGGTTATCTGGATCTTGGGGAGTTACGTTTCCCATTTATGGAGGAGAAAGATTAGATTCTGAAGTTAAAGGAGGTTATAATTATAGAGCAGGTGCACAACAAATAATAGACTCACTCCCTACTACTGGACATATTATTACAAATCTTTCCAATTTTGCAAAATCATATTATTTTACATTAAGAGGTAATGAAAATGTTGATATCGCTACAGAAATAGACGAAAGTTTTGTTCCAAGCTTAGAGAATGAAGCTGTCATTTTTGATGTACTACAAATGTTTCGAAATGCTGGAAAAAAAAATATTTTATATATCTCTACCAATTATTTTGATAGATTAGATGATGAAACACATGCATTATGGGTAAACTATTACACTAACAAGTTTTCGGGAGATGAATACTTAGCATATAAAGATTTAGTGCAAGGATTTATACTAAGAATGAAAGATTATGCTGATGCTTATTGGTTAGATACCACATCTGAACTATACAAAGATGGACATCTTGAAGACTTTGTTCAAATGATTAAAGATACACATCCTGGATGTGCTGTTTCAGTTACAGGAGTTGGTGCTGCATATTTCGAAAAAGATGGTGAATATATTTTAGTAGATTCTGATGGTTTAGATGACCAAGATGAGAGAGACTACAAAATAATAAAATTTGAAGCAGTAAATACGTATCAAGATTTTACAAGAGGCCATGTTACACCTTTGGGACAAGGAGCTCCTCCAAACTCTTGGGCATATGAAGAATTCACGATACCTGCAATGGTTGAAAATCCATGGTCTACATTTGAAGGGAATAAAGTATTAAAACATGCTTGGTTTCCAATGAGAGAAAAATGGCATGTTTCTTCAGCAAACTTAGTATTTGGCACAGAAGATGCATATAGATTTGCAAAGAAGATTAAAGATGCAAAGGCTGGAGTTACATTTGCAACAACCATTAATGATAATAAGAGTGGTAAAGGCTTTATGATGCCTGATGAAATGATTATAATGAAAGAAATTAACGATAGATTTCTTTCTAATCCAATTCCAAATTATGAACCTTATGTGAGACCTGAAGGCGCATATTTAGTAGGAGAAACACTAAGTACTAATTCTTTTGATTTGGAGACTAATAAGCTTGTTTTATTTCCAAATATTGTAAAGCAAAATTTTAAATTATCAAAAGAAATTTCGTCTGCAATTATTTATAACCTTAAAGGACAAATAGTTTTAGAATTTAAAAGCAATCATATTTCTTATGATGTTTCCATATTAAATGATGGAGTTTATTTTTTAAAAACATCAACAAAAAATGGCGAATATCAATCGTTTAAATTTATTAAACAATAATAGCATCATTACAAAATATTTTAAATACCGTAAATAACATAATAAATTCATGAAAAGAATAATTCTAACCTTAATTATCTGTATTCTTACTGCGAGTAGTTTTGCACAAGAAAGACCAAATATTATCTTCCTTTTATCTGATGATCAAACAAGTATTGCAACTGGTTGTTATGGTAATGACCAAGTAGTAACACCTAATATGGATACACTTGCTGAAGAAGGTGTTTTGTTCAAAAATCACTATAATACTACTGCTATTTGTATGGCAAGTAGAGCCATTCTTTTAACTGGAATGTATGAATACAAAGCAGGATGTAATTTTGAGCATGGCCCATTAAGAAAAGAGAAATTTGCTAAATCTTATCCTGTTCTTTTAAGAGAGCAAGGATATTATACAGGTTTTGCAGGTAAATTTGGAATGGCTGTTTCTGACGGAAATAGTACAAGTCATAATAAATGGGAAACACTTCCAATAGATGATTTTGACAATTGGGCAGGAGGTTTAGGACAAACAAGTTACCAAACAGCAAAAAACAAGTATATGTCTAAATATGCTGAAAAATACCCTCATAGTACAAGGGCATATGCAGCTTGGGCAGAAGATTTTATTAAAGAAGCTAAACAAACAGGTAAACCCTTCTCCATGTCTATTAGTTTTAAAGCACCCCATATGCCTTTTTCTCCAGACAAATATTTTGATTATGTCTACAAAGGAAAAAAGTATAAAAAACCAGAGAATTATGGTGCAGAAAATGCAAAACATCTTGCTCCACAAGCAAAAACAGGAAGACAATATAAAAGTTATGATTTTTGGCGAGATTCTGAAGAAAGCTACCAAGAAACAATTAAAAATTACAATCAATTAATCCATGGAGTAGATTATGCTTTAGGAATGATTAGAAAAACTCTAGAAGAACAAGGAGTTGCAGACAATACCATCATCATATTTACAAGTGATAATGGTTATAGTTGTGGTGCTCATAATTTTGGTGGTAAAGTATTACCTTATGAAGAAGCTTCCAAATCTCCATTAATTATTTACGATCCTAGAACACCAATTAAAGAAAGAGGAATACAACGTGATGCAATAACTGCAAATATTGATATGGCTCCAACTATTTTAAACTATGCTGGCATAAAACCTCCTGCAAATATGGATGGAGAAGATTTACGTTTATTGATAAAGAAGCCAAAGAAATTTAAACGAGAAACAATTGCGCTTACAAATATGTGGGGGAATGATGAAATACAAGCTATGTCTGTGGTTTCTAAAGATTGGAAATATATTTTCTGGCAATATGAAGATGATATTATGAATCCTACAGAAGAGCTTTATCATATTGGAAAAGATCGTTTAGAAATGACAAACAAGATTACTGATCCTTCCGCTAAAAAGCAACTTAAAAAAATGCGCTCATTATATGATGCTCATCTAGATAAATTAAAGAAGGAAGCAATAGAATATAATTCTTATCAAAAATATGCTGTTTTATTTGATAGAACATCAACTGCCGAAGACAAAAAACCATATTTGATAGGAAGCTATGTTGAATCAAAAAAGAAAGGAAAGTCTAGTAAAAAAAATAAGAAAAAGAGAAACAATAAGAAAAAGAACAAAAAACACTAATCTGTTTTACTAAAAATAAGTTCTTATTCCTTTTTAAAGCTTAAAATATATTTACTAAAATTATCTAAACACAATGTACAAAATAATTCTTTTTTCATTTCTATTTTATCTGAATGCGAATGTTGCATATAGTTATCAATCACCCGCAGAAAAAGGTAATGACAGACCAAAAAAACCAAATGTATTATTAATCGTTACAGATGATTTAGGCTGGCAAGATGTAAAATGTTACGACATAGATCAACCTTCTCCTTACGAAACTCCAAACATTGATAAATTGGCTAAAGATGGTGTTCTTTTTTGGCAAGCATATTCTCCAGCACCAACTTGTTCTCCTTCTAGAGGAGCTATATTATCTGGTAAACACCCAGTTCGTATAGAAAGAACAAACGTTAGAGGTGGGCATCCACCATTGCCTTTTAATCATGGTTCTACATTGATAAGTCCATGGATGAGAGGCGCTTTAGACATTTCTGAAATTACGATCGCTGAATCTCTTAAATTAAATGGCTACAAAACAGGACATAGTGGTAAATGGCATGTAGGTATTGCTGTAACAGATGATCCTCGTCCTAAAGCACAAGGTTTTGACTTTTCTAAACATGGCTTTGGATCTCATAAAAGAATGAAGGATCGTACAAAAGGATTTTCTACTTCAGATAAATCTGACCCATTTTACTTAGATGAAGAAGGGTTTCCGTTTGATGATATTACTCAAGATGGTATTGATTTTATGGATAGTAATAAAAAAGATCCATTTTTTCTATTCTATGCTTCTAGATTAGTACACACACCTATCCATACAAGAAGTGAAGCTTTATTGCGTAAATATTATGAAAAATTAGGAATTGCATATCCTAGAAAAAGTGATGTTTGGGACGAAGAAGGTCAAAGAAATGCTTATTATGCTGCCATGATAGAAACAATAGATCATTATACAGGTTTATTGATAAAATATCTTGAACAAACAGAAGACCCTAGATGGCCAGGACATATGTTAATTGAAAATACATATATTATTTTTACTTCTGATAATGGTGGTATGGAAAGACATACAAAAGAAATCATTACAGATAATTACCCGTTAGATAAAGGAAAGATAAATGCAAAAGAAGGTGGGGTAAGAGTACCTCTTATTATAACAGGACCAAACATTTCTTCAAACATACAATCTGATGTGGTGGTAAATGGTATTGATTTTTACCCAACAATACTTAGTTGGACGGGAGCAAAAAAACAAAAAAAACAAATTTTAGACGGCTCAGACTTATCAGTATTATTAGATAAAGACCCAACTGATAAAAAATTAGTTATAGACCCTGAAACTGGAAAGCCAAGAAACACTATGATGTGGCATTATCCAAACAGTTCTATGCAGTCTACTTTACGAATTGATGGTTATAAATTGGTACGTAATTATACGGATACTAAAGAAAAAACATCTTTAGCATTGTATCAACTTTATGACAAAGATTCAAAACGAGTAGATATAGAGGAATCTAAAAACCTTGCATCTAAAATGCCTAAAAAAGCAAAAGAAATGGATCGCCTTTTAGAAAAAAGATTAGAAAAGTTAAATGCAAGATATCCATTTTTAAATCCTACGAGTAGAGCTGACCTGCCTAACAAAACACAGGTTCCTACTGTTGTTGATCATGGTGTAGATGGGAAAAAAGTTTGGCTAAAATATAAAAACAACGGAGCTAAAGTTGTAAAAGCTGAGTTGATTTATACCAAGAATGGTGGTATTCCTGGTGAAATTTGGTTTCCAATTACAATGAAACTTACAAAAGATGAGGTATGCGTAACATTACCTAAAGGCACTACACATTATGTTTTTAATTTAGTCGATGAAAACAATTATCTTGTCGGCTATCCAGATGCTGGTTACCAAAAAACTACAAAAATATTTGCAACAAAAGCAATTGCTGTGAAATAATTAAGATTAGTTAACATTGAAAAGCACCTTAGAGTTCAACTTTAGGGTGCTTTCTTTTTTGATCTTAAAGTTTACGTTTTACTAGCATTATCTTTTCAGATATTAAAACTCAAAAGGTTCTTATTTATTAACTCCTATGTTTTATTCTCCATAAAATAAGTTGAATAATGTATAATTACAAGAAAAGAGTAATTGGTTGATTGTTTACAGCATAAAAAAAAACGTAGAGTTACTTATTTTTGTATAAATTATAACAACACATATAATGAAACATATTTTTTTCTACCTCTTTTTATGTATTTCAGTAATATCTATTAAAGGACAAGATACGAGACCAAACATTATCATTTTTTATGTAGATGATTTAGGTTGGCAGGATACAAATTTGAATAATTTAGGTGAACCTGCTCCTTGGGAAACACCAAATATGGACAAATTAGCTAAACTTGGGGCCAAGTTCTCACAAGCATATTCTCCAATGCCTACCTGTGCTCCATCTAGAGCAGCTATGTTAAGTGGTAGAAATGCTCTTAAAACAAAATTAACTCAAGTTTCTGGAGGAGAAGTACCTGGTTTATCAAGAAATAAAATTGATAAAAAACTGATTGGACCTTTTACTCCTTTAAGAATGCAAGATGAGGAATACACTATTGCAGAAGCTTTAAAAGATGCAGGTTACAACACAGGTCATGTAGGTAAATGGCATATTGCTGGTGCTAATGGATTTCCGGAAGCTAAAGATCAAGGTTTTAAAACTCAGTTTACAGATAGAGGTGTGCACAGAGGTATGAAAGATCGGTATACACTTTCAGAATTTGGAGTCAATAACAGTGATTATGCATTAGATGACGATGGAGTTCCTTTTGATGGTGTTACAGATGCCGCTGAAAAATTTTTAAAAAACAGTGTTGCTGAAGGTGCAAATGGAGATCCATTTTTCTTATATATGGCAACATGGTTGGTTCACACACCAATTCAAACTAGAGATTTAGCATTGTTACAAAAAATATCTGCAAGATTAGTTGGTCGTGGAGAATTGTCTGCTGAAGATCTTGAAAATGGAATACCTACTATTAAAACACCTTTAACGGCAGCAGGAGATCATAATCCATTTTATGGAGCAATGGTAGAAACTGTAGATTGGAGTTTGGGTAAAATAATTGATTATTTAGAAGCAACAGATGATCCAAGAAATCCTGGAAAAAAATTATTTGAAACAACTTATATTATTTTTTCATCAGATAACGGAGCTTCTGAACAAAATAATGTTGATTTTGAAGATGCTTCAGGAGATGTATCTAAACAAGAAGAAGTTGTAACTGATAATTTTCCTTTAGACAAAGGAAAAACAAGTTCTAAAGAAGGTGGAGTTCGAGTTCCTCTAATTATTACAGGACCTACTGTTACTCCAAATAAAGAATACAGTAATTTAGTTAATGGGATGGATTTTTATCCTACAATTTTATCAGTAACAGGAACAACTGTGCCTAATTCTATTTTAAATGATTTAGATGGAGTTAATTTAAATCCTTTATTGAGTGGGCAATCTACAACAGTAAATAAAGCTGATGGTTCTGAAAGAACAGATATGTTTTTCCATTACGCCAATGCAGATGATGAAAAATCTAAATCAACAATTAGAAGAGGTGATTATAAATTATATAAAAAATACATAGACGGTTCTTATGAAGCGTATAGACTATATAATGGAGATGCTCTTGTTGATATAGAGGAAGCAAATAATGTTATAGAAACAATGCCAACAGATATAAAAGAAAGTATGATTGCTGCATTGGATGCTTATCTAAAAGATAATAATGCTAAATTTCCAATGTGGAATCCTGATGAAGCTGCAGGATTACCAAATAGAGTATTTGTTCCTTCTGTAACTTCTACAGTATATAATCAAGATAATCAAATAGTAACAGCAAATATTTCTACTGAGTCTAATCAAGTTGGTATTTCTAAAGCATATTTACTGTATGTAGAAGATGGAGAAAAAGAAGAATGGCATGAATCAAATACGGCAGCAACTATATCAGGTAATGTAATAACGGCTAATGTTCCTGAAACAGCTACTAAAGTTGTATTTTATATGGTTGATGAAAATGGATTTTTAGTAAAGTCACAAGAAGTTGAAATAGTTAATGTTACCACTATAAGTCTTAACGATACAGATACAGAACAAAATTTTAATCCTACTGATGTTTTTTATGAAAATGTAGGTAGCATATCAGTAAAAGATAATTATTTACAAGCTACAAATACTAACGGAGGACAAGGTGCTAATTTTTACGTAAAAAGTATAAATAACACAACTATAGTATGTGATAAAGTTACTTTTGGTGTTCGTTCAAAAGCAAATGACACTTCTAAATTTGATGTTACTATTGGCGAGGAAACTCAAAGCTTTAGTTATACAAGTTCTAGAGATGCTGATGATGTTGTATTTGAATTTTCTGGTCCAGTATCTTTTACAAATACTTCTCAAGAAATTAAATTTTTGACTACAGCATTAGCGAATTCTGTAGATGGTGTAACACCAAGATTTAGATTGTATGACATTACGTTTCATGTCTCAGAAGTCTTAGGAGTTGACGATGTAAAAGAAAACACAAAAGCGATTAACTTATATCCTAACCCAGTAAAAGATGTTTTTAGTCTTTCAAAAGAAGTAAAATCTGGTATTTTATACAATGCTTATGGTGCAAAAACACACGAGTTTAAAAATCAATATAAAAATATAGATATATCAAATCTAGAGGCTGGTTTATATTTATTACAAGTAAGCTATAAAAATGGAGGCAAAAAGTTTTTAAAATTATTAAAGAAATAAGTTCATAACTCTTCAATTCAAAAATGCCCTTTAGTATCGAAGGGCATTTTTTATTAGCATAGAAAGATTAGAAATTAAAGTTATTGAATTTTCTAACTTCTAAACAATGGAAATTTTAGACTGATTTGGAAACTAATAAACATGATATAGTTCTTTAAATTTCAAAACGAATTGTCTTAATCAAATCACATCGAACCAAAAAAGGTTCCTTCGTTAAATACAATGAAGGAACCTTTTTAATAAAATTATAAATAAAGAACAGATGTTACGTTAAATGTTTGGGTTTGGATTCTTTTTTTTTATGATTAGTTGTTCGCGATTGCAAATTTTGAATATTTCTCTTTTGCTTTTTTTAGAGACTTTTTAGAAGGCATTTCAGGATAACTTACTAAAAAATTATGCTCATCAATTACATTTATCAAATAATGAGTTGTTCCTTTTGGTAATATAGCAGTTAAAGTACCATCCTCATTTATTTGGGCATCTGCTTTAAACCACTCTTCATATCTATGCCCACCATTTGTAGTATAAATTAAATTGGCTTTTACCACCTTTGCTCCATTTTCTTTATATGTAAAGATTGCAATATTTTTCTTTTTAGTTTCAGAAATTACGGTAGGCACAGTTTGTTTATGTTCCATCTCGTTTTTGTAATTAGGATTGTAAGATGGGTAGCTGGCTTTCATTTCGATTAACATAAGTGTAAGCTTATCATTCATCACTTTTGTCCTTTTAGGATCTGATGTTGCTAAATTATTAGCCTCTTCAATATCAACACGTTCTGTTACTCCATTACTGGAGTTATATAATCTATACAGCTCAAATTCAGAAGTTCTTGAATTATTTTTATAATCATAATTCCTGATCAATTTATAGTCACCTTCACGAATAGTACTTTGAAAGGATGAATGTGGAAAGTGCCACATCATTGTAGTTCTTTCCTTTCCGTTTTTATCTAAAACTAATTTAGAATTGGTTGGATCTTTTAGTAATAAGTTTGATAAATCATCACCATCTAAATTTTTACTTTTTGGTTTATCAATGTCTAATAAAGATAAAATTGTAGGGTAGAAATCTAGTCCATTTACAACAACATCAGATTGAACTCCTTTTTTTATTCCAGGACCTGATATCAGTAAAGGAACTCTTGTACCACCTTCTTTTGCGTTTATTTTACCCTTGTCTAATGGATAATTATCGGTAAAAACTTCACCTGGATGACCTTCCATTCCTCCATTGTCTGAAGTGAAAATAATATAGGTATTTTCGCTTAATTTATGACCTGGCCATCGTGGATCATCTGTAGTTTCTAAATAACTAAAAACTTGACCAACATAATAATCTAACATTTCTACCATTGCAGCATAATATGGATTCTTTTGACCTTTTAAATCCCAATGCTTAGGATCTGTTGGAAATGCAACACCTAGTTTTTTACAATATTTTTCTAAAAGCGCTTTACTTCTTGTATGAATTGGTGCATGTACCAAAAAAGTTGCATAATACAAGAAAAAAGGATCTTGTTTGTTTTCTTCTAAAAAATTTAAGGCATCCTGATTATTTTGATGAAAAGGAAAACCATTTTCATCTAATCTATAAGGATCTGATTTTTTTTCTGTTGCAAAATTGGTTAATCTATGAGGTTTTTGAGGGCTAGTTACACCACGATCATGAGTTGTTACATCAAACCCTTGATCTTCAGGCTGAGGGTAAGCAAAGTGATTTATAGCCATGTGCCATTTACCTGCATGTCCTGTTTTATATCCCTTTTGTTGCAAAACTCTAGCTAAAGTCATTTCGTTTTCTGGCATGCGTCCACTATACCAAGGATCCATAATACGTTGAGTATTTTTGCTTGCATTTACAGTTGGTGGTCCACCACCAACAACATTTGTCTTTTGTGCTCTAGCTGGGTGTGTTCCGCTCATTATAGCACATCTACTAGGTGCACAAGTAGGAGCTGGAGAATACGCTTGCCAAAACTGAATACCTTGTTTTGCAAAAGCATCAATATTTGGTGTTTCATAAGGAGATGGATTATCTATATCATAAACTTTTAGGTCTTGCCAACCTAAATCATCTGTAAGTAACAGCACCACATTAGGTTCTGGTCTATCAGATTTCTGTATCTTGTTATTGGGTACTTTTTGTGTATTACAACTAGATAGTAAAACACTTATTAAAAGTAAAGTGAGATAATGTTTGTACTGTGTTTTCATTATTTGAATAAATTTTATTTTTTTATAATAATCGTACCTGTTAAAAAAGTGAAAAAATTAATTCTATTCTACAAAAAAAGGCAGTAATATAAAATTACTACCTTTTCTTTTATAAAAATTTTATATAGTATTCAATCCTTTATAGGAAATACAATTCCATAAATTAAGAATTATATATTATTACTGTTTTACTAGTCTTAACGTTTTAGATCCTAATTGAGTCTTGATAGTTGTCATATAAACTCCAGTAGCTAAATCGCTAACATCATAATTAGCACTTGCTTTAAATGTCTTTACCAAACGACCACTAATATTATATAGTTTTACATCTTCTACATTTTCACTAGAATTAATTTGAAAACTGTTTGTTACAGGATTAGGATATGCAGTGATTGCTGCAGTTTTTGCATCAAAATCATCTGTTGATAAAGTTAAATTTGTAAATGTTACATTATAGTATCTAAATGTAACGCTTGAAGCAGCATCTTTTATAATATTTTTTACATCTAAAGTTATTGTAATAGGAGTAGAAGAAATAGTTACATCTTTAGAAAATGTTAAATTAATTACTTCAAAAGCGTCTAAATTTTCAGCAGCTGCATCTTTTGGTAAATCAAATGAATCAGTTGTACCATCCATAGTAAAATCTATACTACCAGAATTACCATATAATTTTCTTACCTGAAATTTAATTGATGCAACAAAGTCAGTTGAAGACGAAACAACATCAAAACTAATTGTTCCATTAACCAATGATTCATTACTAATTGCAACATTAGCTCCAGAGCCTGCAGCTTTCAAAGTCCCACTTGTAAAATTTGCTGTATAATCTGAATCTGCAACTCTTACTCTTGGAGTTTCAGCAGTTGGATCAAGAGGTGATGCTTGCCCAAACGTGGTAATTGAAACAAAAAATAAAGCTACAATAGAAAGTAATGTTTTTTTCATAATTTTTAAATTTATTCGATTAGTAATTATAGGTAAAAATAATTAATTTTAGCTATTAAAAATTGCTTAAATCAGTCATTGCCTTGCTCACTTCTGTTATATAAAGGCTTTAAGAGCTATATTACTCGTATTTTATTGTCTCTATAACCATACAAAAATATTTTTCTGCATTATAAGTTGTTGTCAGTATTTTGAAAAAGAAAAAATTTATTACAATTATGAATTAAAAAAAGTTACTCTTTTCATTTTGGCACTTTGGTTGAAATCGGTAAAGAATTGTTTGATTACAGAAGATACAATGATAAATAAGTCGTTATTTTTGTAAAAATGAAAATTTTATGACAAACAGAATTTATTTATCAATTTTATTTATACTGTTTTATACTAGTCTAATAGATGCACAAATTGTTTTACCAAAGAACACAAATAAAAGTGAAGCCAAAGCTGCATTTCTATCTGGTTCTTGGGGTGTTAGATTTAATTTAAACGGAGGTGTTAGATTAGACAATACAAGTGAATATAATTGGTTAAAAGGTGCGCAACAAATTGTAGACAATTTACCTGCTGTTGGTCATGTAATTTCAAATCTTACACATCCTGCACATGGTTATTATTATACGTTAAGAAACAATCCTTATGTAGATGTTGCCAATGAAATTCATCCTGCAATGGTGCCTTCTTTAGAAAATGAAAAAATAATACTGAATATTATTAATACTTTTAAAAATTCGGGCAAAAAAGTAATTCTTTATATCAATGGCGCTGGACCTTCAAAAATTCAAGGAAATATTGATGAAACTGAAGCTGAAATATCAGTTGCATGGGAAAATTATTATAATTCAAAATTTGCAGGTGATGAAGGTTTGGCATGGAGAACTTTAGCAAAAGGTTATTTTGAACGCTTTAAAGGATTAGCAGATGGCTATTGGATAGATAACTTATCTAATTTACCGGGAGAGGTTAGCGATTTTGTTGCCATGATTAGAGAAGTAGATCCTAATGTAGCAATTGCTACTAATATATCTAAATCTTATTTAGAAGATGAAAGTGGGAATAGAATACTAGTAGATTCTGATGGAATTAATGACGATGATCCTACAGATTATAATGTGTTTTATCTGGAGGCTAATGACCCTTACATGGACTTCACTGCAGGTCATCCGACTCCATTAGGTCAAGGTGCTCCGCCAAATTCTTGGGCTTATGAAGAATTTTCTTTTCCTCTAGTTACAGAAAACCCATGGTCTACATATGATGGCAGTAAACAAACATTAAAACATTATTTTGTTCCAATAAGAGAGCGTTGGAGTGTTGCTAGTGCAGACTTAGTGTTTGAAAACGAGCAAGCTTATCGTTTTATAAGAACTTTTACAGACGCAAAAGCAACAATGACTTGGAGTACTACAATTACAGATGGTTATATTTCTGATGACGAGATGGTAATAATGAAAGAATTAAATAATAGAATGTTACAATCTCCAAAACCAGACTTTCTACCCTATGAAAGGCCAGAAGGAGCTTTTTTAGTTGGAGAAACATTAAATACTAACACTAATATATTGGAAATAAATGAGCTTGTACTATTTCCAAATTCGGTAAAGCAACGTTTTAAATTATCTCAAGAAATCTCTTCTGCAATTGTTTACAACCTTAATGGACTGAAAGTTTCAGAATTTAAAAGCAATCAGACTTCTTTTGATGTTTCTATGCTATCTAAAGGTGTTTACCTTTTAAAAACTTTAGCAAAAAATGGAAAAAGCCACGTTTTTAAATTTATAAAACAATAATTTAAAATTACTAAGTACATCATCAATTCAAAGAAAAAGGAATCAATGCTGCATTTGGACACATCATTTTGACTTTCAATTTGATGAAAATTCTATTGTAGTTCTATTATTAAAACCCTATCCCTGGAGCTTCTGGGCTTTGTGCCTGTACCTTTTGAGGGTTTACGATTAAATAAGTACCTAAAGCCGTTAAAGATAGATATTTACCATAGTTTCCTATTTTCTTGATAGCTTCTTTACGAGAAATCTCTTGCGTATTTTGTGTTTTTATTTTCATGAAATTTACCTATAAATTATTCTAAAACTATTTTTTTGAATAAACTACCTTTTTCAGTTTCTAATTGAATAATATAAATTCCACTTGCTAATTTTGGTAAAGAAACTTCTTTGTCTCCAATAGATTCAAAAGAAGTTAATAATAGTTGCTTTCCAAGAATATTAAATAATTTAACAGTAGATTTCCCTTTAGATAAACCAACAATTTTTAAAATAGAATTATTTGTTTTATAAACATCTACACCCTCTAAAATAGTGTTATCAACACTTAATAAATTATTTGCAGCGGTGTGTATAAAAAACCTACCTGTACCATTTAAACTATCTGATAATGTAACTTCATATGTTGTATTTTCTTTGTCTAAACGTGTATATGTATTTTCTTGTCTGTCTTCTAAATACACACTCATACTAGAAGGTAAATTTAAAGCTTCTACAATAAACGTAATTCTTTTACCTGCAGCTGCTATTACACCAATAGGGACTATTGTTGCTTCTAAATTAGAAGTTGGTAAAGATTGTACTTGATATTTTTTAGCATTGTCATCTATTAACTCAGAAAAAATGGCCAAAGAATGTGAAACACCCCCAAATAATTCGCCATCATAACCATTATCAAAACCATTAGTTGAAGCTTCTCTAAAATTGATTTTTGCACTTCTAACATTTCTATTTTCATCAGCAATTGAAATATTTATTGAAGTATTTGAAGTTTTTTGAAAAGTATCTGAACCTTGATGAGAAGTATCTGCAATATCAAAATTTAAACTCCCTCCTACTGTTCCTGCTTCTACAAAAAATGCTTGCCCATGGGCAATTTCATAAGCAGCATCATCACCAGAGGTTTTAACATCATAAGTAGTATTAGCAGCATTCCAAACCCAAATCGAGTTTTGACTTAATAAGTTAGCTGCTGCATTACTTGTAAAGAAATCTCCTAAATTTAAGTATGCAGTAAAAGGATTACCTACTAAATTATAATTGCTTACATTTTGTGCAATAGTAGTTGTTTGGTTTGCTGTATAAAATCCAGAACCAGTAAAAGAAACGGTCCCTGTAGCACTACGAATAATACCATAACCTTGTCCCACATTAAAAGTAGTAGCATCTTCTCCTGTTTGATAATATCTCCAATGACCCGTTTGAGCATGAGATGAAATATTATTGTACATACTAATACCTCTGTTACTACCTGTACCTGAAGCAACACCGTTTTCTGAAACCCAAGAATCATCATAAGTTTCTCCTTCAACTGGAGATGCCATTAAATACCATTTGCCACCATTAATAGTTCTTTCATATGTTATGTTTCCAGCAGATGTTAAAGCACCTCCACCACTAAATACTAAAGAAGCATTATCGACTATAGAAACCTTGTTTACTGAAACTGCTGTAGTTACTGTAGGATAATTTACTAAACCAGTTGGTATAACAACATCATTTGTAATATCTGGTACAATTCCTGTACTCCAGTTATCTCCATCTGCCCAATTTGAATCTGTAGAACCATCCCAAGTATTGGTAATCGTTGAAATTTTAGTTTGTAAAGCATCTACATAATAAATGTTACCACTTGTAGCTGCTTGTTCTGTTCTGTTAAAAAATAACAATATTGTATCATAAAGATTATTAGCTGCTGCTGCTACACTAGGTGTTGCATCAGACATATCTACTGTAACTTCATTCCATTGATTTGGTATTAAGGTAATTGTAGAAGAACCAAGTTGTGTATCAGCTGCAACCTCACCTGTTTTTCTTAAACGCACTAAAACATTAGGTTCAATTGTATTTCCATCATCATCACAGACAGGAAAAACTCTGAATTTTATATTTGTAGCTCGTGTATAATCAAAATCCGTTCCCAGAAAACTAACAGCTGAAGTACTAACAGTTCCTCTTGTAAATTTTAAAACATTTGCACTTACATTATTTACAGTATTAGGCGAAACCTCTGCTGCTATTGCCAAAGTTCCATCTCCGATTACATCTATAGTAGCATTTAAATTGTTAGTGGCATTATCATATATCCAAGAATTTCCAGTACCTAAAATTGGAGTTGCACTCGACTTTACAGGGTTTATAACAAAATCATCGAAATATAATTCTTCAATAGCATCTGCTCCACTTGAAGCCGCAATAACTATTCTATCATATCCTCCAGCGCCAGAGATTCCAGCATTAGAAGGGTTTACTGAATTAGATGTATCACTTAAAGACGCTTCTGAAAACGAAACAGTTTGCCATTCACCTCCTTTTTTATCAGAAATAACTAATGATAGACGATTACCTGCAGAACCATCTCCTAATTCTGAATTATAAAGCCTAATAATTATTCTTCCTGAACCTTTAGGTGCTAATTTTTGACCAGGGTTATCAGAATATATTTTCATACTAAAAGAAAAATCTGACCCTGGAAAAATAGGTTCTGGAAGACTTAACACTAATTTAGAACTAGCTATAGCTGGTAATAAACTATGGACATTATCTATAGTGTGTTGTTCTATAACTGGTGCAGCAGTAAGAAGGTTAAAACCTGTTTTATTTGGGTTTTGTACAGTTGCTACATAACCTGCATCTGTTTCTATTACTAATGGTTTGCAAGTATTTACAGAAGCTGGAAATGAATACTGAGGAATCTCATTTTCAGCACCTAAGGTTTCTCCAACTAAAAAAGCGCCTTCTGGTCTGGCATAAGGCACAAAGTCTGGTTTTGGAGATTGTACCATTCTATTATTTACTTCTTGCATTATGGTCATTTCATCTGTAGAAATATAACCATTTGTTATGGTTGTACTCCATGTCATGGTTGCTAATGCATCTGTAAAAGTTCTTACAAAACGATACGCTTGTTCAGTTTCGAATACCAAATCTGCGCTAGCTACACTCCATCTTTCTCTAATAGGTATAAAATAATGTTTTAGTGTTTGCTTGCTTCCATCATAAGAAGACCAAGGACTTTGGGTAATTAAAGGAAAAACAAGCTCTTCATAAGCCCAAGAGTTTGGTGGTGCTCCTTGACCAAGTGGTGTAGGATGCCCAGCAGTAAAATCCATATAAGGATCATTAGCTTCTAAAAAGAAAATGTTATAATCTGTTGGATCTTCATCGTTAAAACCATCTGAATCTACCTTTATTTTATCATTATTTTCATCTTCTAAATAAGACTTGTCTAAATTTGTAGCAATTGCTGCATCAGGATCTACGTCTCTAATCATTGTAACAAAATCGCTTACTTCTCCTGGTAAATTAGATAAATTGTCTATCCAATAGCCATCTACACCTAAATCTCTGAATCGTTCAAAATATCCTTTTGCTAAAGTTCTCCATCCTAAACCCTGATCACCACCAAAGTTTGTATTACAATAAGCTTCCCAAGCTGCTAAAATTGCTAATTCTTCAGCACTATTACCTTGAAGATGAGATGGTCCACCTGCATTAACATATAGAATTACTTTTTTGCTTGCATTTTTAAAAACATTAATAACATCTATTATAATCTGTTCATTTGCTAAAGAAGGTACCATTGCTGAATGAATGTCATTGGCAACATCTACATAAGGATTGTCTCTTAAAGTATAATAATAACCATGTGCAGGATGTGTGAAATTTGTAATTACATGACCAACATTAGGTAGGTTGTCTACAATTTGTTGAGCTCCTGCAACCCAATTATAACTACTAGTATTGTCTAATCTTATTCCACCATTTAGATTAAATCTTACTCCCCAAGAGCCAGATAAAAATGCTGCTTTTGATGTATTTTGGTTTATACCCTTAGCAACAATAAGTTTATCATTTACTTTGTTAATGCCATTTGAATTAGGATTTAACCCAACTCCCAAATTTGAAGTTTGTGTATAGGATTGTTTGGAAACAAGAAGTATTAAAATAATAAATAGCAACCTATAATATTTCATTTATTTTTTGTTAGATGGATGCAAATTAAAGTTTAATTAATGTGATAATTTTTCTCATTTTCACCTTTTTTTTGCTCTAAATTGTAGTAATTAAATAGAACATAGGTTATTAAAAACAATCTTGTTTGTTTCTTTAATTTAGGATATAAAAAACTCCAACAAATCTGTTGGAGTTTCAAATGAATTAAGAAGTTAATTTTTCTTTTTCTTCTTCTTTTTATTTTTCTTACCTTTTTTCTTTTTAGCAGCTTTCATTACCTCTTTAGCTCTTTCCTTACCAAAAGCCTCGACAAGTGCTGCACTAAATTTCTTATTACTTTCTTTTCTTTTTTCTTTAAACTCTGGTTTCCCTTTAAAGTCTTTAGTTACTTGTGCTATAGAAATTAAATGTTCTTTTTTTAATTCTAAAATTTTAGTTTTTTCTTTAGATGTTAAAGTTGTTTTACTTTCAATTGTTTTTACAAAAGCATTTACTTTCTTATCTATATTTTTTTGTGCAAATAAAGTTCCACTAATTGAAATTGTAAAAACTAGAAATAATATTATTTTTTTCATAATGTTTGTATTTTATTAAATATACTATTTCATATTTACAGATCTCCCGAGATTTATGAAATAGTATATTTATTTTTTTAGATTAAAAGCTATCCCCACCTGCAGGTGGTGGTGAAGATGCTTGTGCCTTTTGTGGACTTAATATGATAAATGTCCCTAATGCAGTAAGTGCTGCATACTTACCCATTTTTTTTACGGCTTCTTTTCTTGTTATATTATCTTGATTATTATTGATTTTATTTTGATTGCTATTCATGTTATTTGTTTTAAATATTATTCTTTAGGTTTAAAAATTTTGTTGCTATCTAAATTATTATTTAATTAATGATAACTTTTTGGGTTTTATTACCTAATTGAACTATGTAAATTCCAGTATTTAATGCATTAGCATCTACGATATTTGATACACTTGAATTATCTAATTTTTGTTCTAAAACAATTCTACCTTGAATATCAAAAATTTTTGCAACTGTTTCTGTTTTTAACACTCCATTTATAATAATTGTTTTTGATGATTGCCTCGCGTAAATTAACAATTCATTTAATGCAAAATTATCTGTAGATAATGCTTTAGCTGAGAATTGAATAAAGAAACGACCAGCACCACTTAATTTAGCATCTGGCGTAAATACATAATCAGCATCGTTTAATAATGTTTTAGTATTTAATAAATTATCTTTCAAATACACATAAGTATCAGAAGGAATTGTTAATGATGCTGCATCTAAACTAATTGTTAATTCTACACCAGCTTCACTATTAATAGCAACTGGAACAACTACATCGTTAAAATCATTATAAGATAAAGATTGTACTGCTAATGCTAAACCAGTGTTATTTTCTACTAAATTAGTATAGATACCATCTGCAGTGCCTGAAAAAGCACCAGCATCATAACCAAAATCTAAACCTCTAGTTTGGTTTTCAATAAAATATATATTTGTAGAGTATGCTTTTGTTATATTACTTAAATTAATTTTAGCTAAAGCTTTATTAGTATTAGCAGATTTTGCTACAAAATCATTAGTATTACCAGTTGTTCTCATTGCTGTAGTAAAGTCTACATTTCCTGTAACTCCATCTTTAGTTCTTACAAAGAAACCTTGCCCAGGGGCTAATTTATCACTAGAATTTGCACCATTCCATACAGTATAACCTGTACCATTCCAACCATAAACAGCAACATTATCAAGATGAAACTCACCAGAGTTTGCTGTAAAGAAAGTACCAAAATTTAAATAAGAAGGATAAGGATTCCCTATTAAATTCCATTCTGCTAAAGTACCTGCACCTCCATCTGTAATATCAATATCAGTATCAGCAACTAAAATAGCACCTGTAAACCTTACATCAATAGCAGCACCTGCTATAGTTGCGGCTCTATACCCTTTACCAGAATCAATTACAGTTGCATCATGAGTACCAGTAGAATAAGTTTCAAACAAACCAGTAGTATTATTGAAAGGTCCAAAATAGTAATTTGTAGCATCAGATGGATTAATAAAAAATCTATTCTCATTTTGAGAATTTGTAGCTACAGAACTGAATGTTACCCCACTTACTGGAGAAGAAATTAAATCGTTATTAGGTGAATCATTTAACCATCTATCATAAATAAGGGGATCAACATCTCCGCTTAATGAATTTACTATTACACTACCAAAGGCAGTAGCTGTAGACTTTACAATAAGTTGTTTATTTTGCGCTAAATCATCGGCTGTTAAAGAAAACCCTGCATTAATAGTAATTCTTTCATTAATAACTAAATCATTTACCTCTACATCAGAACTAATAAATACTCTTTCATCAATTACTACATTATCTGAAGTTGCACTTGGTACAGCTCCTCCTATCCAAGAAGAGGTATCTTCCCAATTAACACCAGTAATTCCAGAAATTGTAGTATACGTATTATTTGTTGTAGCACTAGCAGTAACTCCAGCACTCCAAGTTGTACCTTTACGAGTAAATACTTCAAAATGATAAGTTGTACCTCCCTTGGTTAATCCAGTAATAACTGCAGTATTAGTTGTTCCACTAAAAACTGCATATTCACTAGTTCCTAAATCATCTCCAGAGCCAAAAGTAGCATTAGCAGTATATGTAGAACCATCCACAGGTGCAGCTGTTACTGCAGAAGCTGCTTTAGCAACTACTAAAACTTCATCAAAACAAGTAGGAGCTACCCAAGTTAAACCTATATGCTCTGCACCTGCACTTGCTGCTAAAGTAGTAACGTCTGTTGGAGTTGCACAAGCTACAGCAGTTTTATTAATAGAAACACCATCAAATCTAAATGTTGGAACATGCGATGACGTCTGACTTCCTCTAAATAATTCATCTAATTTTACTACAATGGTTTTAGGCGTAGTTGTTAACGTTACATTACTTAAAACCACATCAGTAATATCATGAAGAGCTTGATTTGTAGTTACACCATCAGAAAGAGCATCGAAAGTTGCTGCCTCAACACTTTCTACATCAACAGATCCTTTTGCTGAATTACCTTTTCTTTTTCTAAACGATAATGTAATATCTGCAGTTACATCTACAGCAGTTGATCTTACTGTAAAAGTAAAAGTTCCTTTTACGTTATCAGCAGAAGTATATGGTTCTGCAGCACCCACTGAATTCGATGAAATAGAGATAAAATTAGCATTAGTTCCAACTGATCCAGTTCCTGAAGTAATTGCTCCTATTGTAGAATCAAGATCTCCACCAGTTTGAACTGTGAAATTTTGAACTTCGACAACATCGGTTACTGTTAATGCTGTCTGCGCATTTAATTGAAAACTACTTAAGCCTATAAAAGCGAGTAGTAAAAATGTTATTTTCTTCATGTTAAAAATTTTAAGTAATTGTTTTGTCATAATCAATATTTTTAAATTGAATATAATGTTTTACAAAATTAAGAAATTTAGTAATAATTCATCTTTCTTATATTCACCATTTAGTTGCTCAAAACTATCATTTTTGCTTTTTTGAGTACTCAGAAGGAGAAACACCATGTAGTTTTTTAAAAGATGTAGAAAAGTAAGAATTAGACTCTATACCTATTTGATACATAACTTCTGCTACATTAAAACCACTATTACTTGCTAATAAATCAGCCGCTTTTTGTAATCTAAAATTACGTAAATACACATTTGGTACTTGCCCTGTAAGTTGCTTTAATTTTCTATAAAAATGAGACGAACTTAAGCCTGCTTCTTTAGAAAGCTCTTCTACACCAAAAGTTGAGTTAGATAAATTGTGTTCTATTATTTCTGTAATATTCTCTAAAAAAGCTAAATCTCTTTTAGAAAAACCTAATTCTTTTTTATCCTGTGGAGGCAAACTATTTTTAGAAAAATGATCTTTAATCTTAAGATTGTTTTCAATTAATTTTTTTAATCTGAGCTCTAGGTGTTTTAAAGAAAATGGTTTGCTAATATATTCGTCTGCGCCAAACTCTAAACCTTTTATTAAATCTGCATTGTCTCCTAAGGCTGTTAATAATAGTACTGGCAATTGGCACGTTTCTGGGTTCTCTTTTATTCTTTTACATAATTCAAAACCATCCATTTCTGGCATCATAACATCACTTATAATAGTACTAAATTCTGTTTTTTTAATTTCTTCTAATGCTTCTACGCCATTGTTTGCAATTGTTATATTGTATTTGTCTGAAAGTGCATTTTTTAAGAAATCTTGTATATCTAACTCGTTTTCTACAACAAGAACACTGTGTTGTTTTTTAATTTGCTTTTCTTTTGCACTATCATCTATTTCTTTTGGTTGCAAAGGCACCCAATTTTTTATGTATGATTTTTTAGCATCACTTTCTTCAAACTCAACTTCTTCAATTTTTGATGATGGAATAATAACCGTAAAACGTGTTTCTTTATTGGGTTTGCTTATTGCAGAAATGCTACCATTAAACAAATCTACCAATGATTTACAAAATGATAACCCAATACCACCACCACTTACATTTCCATCTTGATTTCCTAATTGATAAAAACGTTCAAAAATATTGTTAAGTTTTTCTTTCGGAATTCCTTTTCCTGTATCTACAACATCAATTTTTATGTTTTTAATATTATCTTTAAATACAATAGAAGCATCTATATGTATTGTTCCTTGAGCAGGTGTGTTTTTGAAAGAATTTGAAAGTAAATTAAAAAGTATTCTTTCTAGTTTTTCAACATCAATTACAATTTCTTCATTAGGAGAACTAATTTTATAATGAAAATTAATGTTCTTTTCTAATGCATAATTTTCAAACGCTTCTGTTGTTGGGTATAAAAAATCGCCCAAAGTAGATTTTGTAAAGTTTAAATTAAGAAAGCCTTGTTCTGCTTGTCTAAACGTAATTAGTTGATCTATTAGACTCAATAGTCTATGCGTATTTCTTTTAATAATTACTAAAAATCGTTCGTTTTCTGGGTTACTATTGTTATCTATAACTCTATCTAAAGGGCCAGAAATTAAAGTAAGTGGTGTTCTAAACTCATGAGATAAGTTGGTAAAATATTTAAATTTACCTTCGTTAATTACCTCAACTCTATCTTTGTCTATTTGCTCATAGATTAATTTTTGTTTTAGTTTTTCATGCCTCACAAAATAGAAAACGATTCCAATACCAATCCCTAAAAAAAGTAGCGTTAATAAAGAATAGCTCCACCAAGTTTGATACCAAAGAGGTAAAATTATTAAGGTTAATGATTTTGTTGAAGCACTCCAAACACCATCTCCGTTAGCAGATTTTACTTGTAATTTGTAGGTGCCAGCAGATAAATTGGTGTATGTTATTGCAGATTTACCTTTATTTATTTCTACCCAATCTTTATTAAAACCATCTAACTTATATGCTACTTTATTCTTAGCAGGAACAGATGTATGTTCTGCAACTAAATTAAAAGATATAATTCGCTGACTTTTAGACACTTTAATTGTATCTGTTTCTGAAATGGCCTTTTTAAGAATTATTATATCATTTAATTTATCACCCACTTTCATAGGTTTATTATTAATTGATAAGGAAGTTACTAAGACTTTTGGGGGTTGTTTATTTAAAAATATTTTATTCGGATTAAAAATAGTTAAGCCATTTAATCCTCCAAAATACATAAATCCAGATTTTCCTTGGGCATAAGCAGATTGTCTAAAATTATTTTGAATTAAACCATCATTTACATCAAATACATTTACTTGGTTTGTTTCTTTATTAAATCGAACTAAGCCCATATCTGTACTTATCCATACTTTGTTGCTGTTCTCTTGAGGTAAAATTCCGTAGACAACGTCATCTGGTAATCCATCACTTTTTCTAAAATAGCCAATTTTAACAGGATTCTGGTCACTGTCTAATGTTACCTTATTTAATCCACCACCAAAAGTACCAATCCAAATATTTTTATTTTCATCCTCATATAAAGTAAAAATACTATTGTAACTTAATTTACTACTACCTGTTTTGTTTTCTTGATATTGCCTGATTACAGTAATCCTACCATCTTCATATTTACATTGCAATAAACCATAATCTGTACCAAACCAAAATTGATTATTACTGGCTTGCAAAAAACATTGCACTTTACTAGCTGCGATTTCTAAGTAAGATTTAGCATTAATTTTTGGATTTTTTTCTCTCTCAATTTCTCTCCATGGATTTTCTATAACTACAATTTTGTTTCCAGCTAAAACAATATCCCTTTCATTTATTTGAGCAATTTTTCTAGTTAAAAGTAGTGGCAATTTATTGTCTTCTGATAAAAATTGAACTTCTTTAAATTCTTTTTTTATAGGGCTGTAAACTATTACTTTTTTATCTGTACCAAACCAAATGTAATTTCTTTGATCTTGATAAATAGACCTTATAATATCATTATTTTTTATAGGTAGCTTGGCTTGTATATCTTCGAATTTCAGTTTATCTGCATTGTATTCATTGATACCATTAATGCTTCTAAATAATTTTTTATTATAACCAGAAACCCAAATTTTGCCTTTATTGTCTTCTAAAATTGATGTGATTAAGTTATCGCCAATAGAAAACTTATCATAAGGGTTGTTAGTGTAAGAATAAAATTGTTTTTGAGAAAGGTCTAATTTATTAATACCTCCTTGTGCTGTACCAACCCAAAGCACATTAAAACTATCTTGATAAACAGTATTAATTTGATGACTGCTAATGCTGTTTTTATCCTTTGAATCATAATTAAAATGACTAAAAGAGTTTAATATAGGATTGTATTTATAAAGTCCATCTCCTGTTGTACCAATCCAAATTGCGTTTTCATTATCTTTAAAAAGACTGTTTACAAAGAAAGAAGCATCTTGACTAAGGATTTTTATTTTTTTAACTAAATATTTTGCATCTGAGTCTAAGTTTGAACTATACAAACCCTTTTTTGTACCTATCCAAAAAATGTTATCTACTTTAATTATTTCAGTAATTTCTTTATCATTAAAAAAACTAAAATCATTAATACCTGGAGTTAATATATTTACTATTGAGGTTTCTGATTGATATTCTACTTTTTTGAGCCCTTTATTTGTTCCTAAAATTATAGAAGTATTGGCTCCAAAAGAAAATGTGTTAATCTTTATATCTTGATCTTTAAAATCAAAAATGTTTTCAGAAACATTAAAAACACCTTTTCTAACATCCTTTAAATTACATCTTATTAATTCTTTAGAAGAAGAAACCCAAACATAACCATCATTTTTAGAATCAATTTTATTTACATCAATTTTATATTTAAGTGGTACTGTAAAAAAGCGTTCTAACCAAGGTACATAGATGTTAACGCCCACTTTTGTGCCAATCCAAAGAATCCCATTTTTGTCATTAAACAAAGATGTAATATTATTGCTAGAAATAGTACCCTGGCTTTTAGACTGTGTAGTAAATGTCTTAAACTCATAGCCATCATAACGAATTAACCCATTAGGAGTTGCATACCATAGAAAACCATATTTATCTTGTTCTATGGCATTTACAGTATTTTGATTGAAGCCTTCTTTATTAGAAATTCGTTCAAAATTTTGCGTGAAAGCTTGTTGAGTACATAATAATATTATAAAGCCAATAAATAATAGATTTCTATACATGCTACTTTATTATTTACCTTAAAAAGATACTATTTTTAGTCTATTTTTCTATAAATTCTTGTAATTTATTCATCATAGAACTACTTCCACAATAGAAAGGCGCTCTTTCATGAATATTTGAAGGAATTATGTCTAAAATATTTTGCTTTCCATTAGTAGCAATACCATTTGCTTGCTCTGTTAAAAAAGCTATTGGGTTACACTCATATAATAATCTAAGTTTTCCATCCTTATTAACTGTACTATTTGGGTATAAATAGATTCCACCTTTTATCATATTTCTATGAAAGTCTGATACTAAAGACCCAATATACCTGTGTGAATAAGGTCTATCTTCTTTAACTTCTTGACAATATTTTATGTATTTCTTTACAGGTTTTGGAAAATGACTATAATTCCCTTCATTTACTGAATAAATTTTTCCTTTTTTTGGAAATTTCATATCAGGATGGGAAAGGTAAAAAGAACCAATTGCTGGGTTCAAGGTAAAGCCATTAACTCCATCACCAGTTGTATACACCAACATTGTAGAAGTACCATACACAACATATCCTGCTGCCACTTGTTTTCTTCCAGGTTGTAAAAAATCTTTTTGTTCTACTGGTGTACCAACAGGTGTAATTCTTCTAAAGATTGAAAAAATGGTTCCTACAGAAACATTTACATCAATGTTTGATGATCCATCTAAAGGATCCATTAATACTACATATTTACCATTAGACTTCCTGTCTTGGCCTTCAATGGTAATAAATTCGTCATTTTCTTCTGAGACAATACCACAAACAATATCTCTGTTTTTTAGAGACTGAATAAATGTTTTATTTGCAAATACATCTAATTTTTGTTGACTTTCTCCTTGTACATTAACATCTCCTGAATCTCCAAAAATATCAACTAAACCTGCTTTGTTAACTTCATGATTTACAACTTTAGACGCCAAGCGTAATGCGTTTAAAAGGCTAGACAATTCTCCACTAGAATAAGGGAAAGAAGATTGATTTTTTATAATAAACTCTCCTAAAGTTCTTTTTTGTTGACTCATAAATTTGTTAGTTAATTGATTTTAAAAATTAGAACTATAAATAAGATTTCATCATTAATGCAGCACCCAAAGCACTTTCATTTTTACAATCAGAAATATTTATTCTAATATCACTTTTTAGTAATTTTAGAAAAGTAATAAATATTAGGTTTTTATTAAATCCACCAGAGATATACACATCTTTAATCGATGAATTTTTATCAGAAATTAATTTAATTCCATTGATAACTTTTTTACTAATTTCAAAAACTAGTTGGTAATATGCTGTTTCATAATTTACATAATATGCTAATAAATTAGGTTGAGCTTCAAAATTATCATCTATACCTTCTGATAAAAAAACACGTGAATTTTCATGGATCAATTCTTGACACAAATTTTTATTTACCTGCAGATGTAGATGTTTGTTTATATCTTCCTTGTAATAAGTGCTTAAGGCAGATAAATAAACTTCGTGAATTTTTCCTAAAAATTGCATGGAAGATTTTATTTGCTGCTTTTCTGGAGTCATAAAACACAAACAATTATTTTTTAGTTGATGCTGTGTTAAGCTCTCCTTACTAAAAGGGTTCATGGCTATAATCCAGGTACCAGTAGATAATAAAATAAATTCTTTATTTTTATTTTTTTCATTTTCTAACAACGGAATTATAGATGAAGAACTATCATGTAATCCTTTACCAATGGCAATTTCTTGTCCATTGAAGGTTGTTATAATAGCTTCTTTACCATTTTGAGGAATAGGTAAATTCAATTTAGAATCTAGAACCCATTTATGATATTCCATATTGTCAAAATCCCAAGTTGCAGTATGTGCACCAACAGATGTGAAATCTGCTGTTATTTGTTTTGTAAAAAGATAACTCAAGTATTGTGGGTAATGTAAAATCGAAACTACTTTACTCCAAAATTCTGGTTTCTCTTTTTTTAATTTCAATATTTGAAGTCCAGTGTTTAACATTCCATAAGCAGGAGATGCCGTTTTTCTAGAAAATTCTTCTTCACCACCATTAGTTTCATAAAATTCATGATAAGTTTTAACATCTAATGGTTTTAAATAATTATACAATGGTGTAACTCTATTTCCATTCTCATCTAAATAAATAAGACTGGCACCATGTGTAGAGAAGTTGATTGCTTTAATACTATAATCACCTTCTTCTTGTATTCTTATGATTTCGTTTTGAATCCAATTTTCTATAGATTCAATGTCATCACAAGGAAAACCATCATCATCAGAAATCTCATCAAATCTAGTTGCGTTTCTATAAACCACATCAAATTCTTCATCAAAAAGTAGAATTTTTTTGTTAGTTTTACCAATATCAATAACTGCAATTACTTTTGTCATCACAAATTAAAATTTAAAAAAAGTGTTTAATCGTATCTGTTAAACACTTTTTTAGTTGTTTTATTTATTCTTTAAATCCGTATAAAGGACCGTAATTTTTACAAGCTCTATAGTCAGCTCCTTCTAAACCTTCTCCGAATGCAGACCATGCACTTGGTCTAAATACATCATCTTCACTAACATTATGCATGTTTACAGGAATACGTAACATTGCCGCTAAAGAAATTAAATCAGCACCAATATGTCCATGAGATATTGCTCCATGGTTTGCTCCCCATTTAGCCATTACTGTATACACGTCTTTAAAGAAACCTGTACCTGTTGTTCTTGGTACAAACCAAGTTGTTGGCCAAGTTGGATTTGTTCTTTCATCTAAAACTTCATGAACATCTTCTGGCAACTCAACACTCCATCCTTCTACTATTTGTAAAACTGGTCCAATTCCTTTTACCAAGTTTAATCTACACATAGTCATTGGTAACTCACCTCTAGTTTTAAACTGAGAAGAGAAACCACCACCTCTAAAGTACTCAGCAATTGCAGCTGGCCACTTGGTATTATCTAAACATTTTTGAACTTCTTCTTCAGTAATATCCCAGAATGGTTTCATTGTAGGATTTCCTTCTGCATCTTCTTGTTGTGCTGTTGCATCTAAAGTTGTAGAACCAGAATTGATTAAATGAATAATTCCATCTTTAGCAATTCCTGTTAATTTCTTACCAGTAACTCTTTCTACAGATTCAGGACTCCAATATGTACGTACATCTGAGAATAATTGAGCTTTGTTCGTTAACAAGTGCCCAAACAACATAGAAATTGCGTTTAAACAATCGTTTTCTGTTGCAAATGTGTATGCTTGACGAATTCCATTCCAATCAAAAGAAGAATTTAAAATAGATTCTGTGTAATCTGCATTTGGTTGGTAATCTGTCCACTGACGTTGACCTTGAAAACCTCCCATAATTGCATTTCTACCTTTAGACTCTTCCCCAAATCCCATCTCTTTCAATTTAGGATTTCCGTTCATTAAATCTTTACAGATCAAAGTCATTTTCACAACTTTTTCCCATTCAGCTTCTTTTACCTCTGCAGATTTTTGTGCTTCAGGACTATTATAATCTTTACCTTCTATACAGTTTTCTTTGGTCCAAGCTAATGCTTTTACGTATTCTTCTTGGTCAAAAATACCTTCATCAATACGTCTTAAAATCTCTACAGACTCTACAAATTCTGCTCTAACTCCTAAGTAATCTTGTAAGAAATTTACATCAACCATAGAACCTGCAATCCCCATAGAACTATATCCTATAGATAAATAAGATTTACCATTCATTTGCGCAACAGCTAATCCTCCTTTTATAAAACGAAGAATTTTTTCTGAAACATCTTGAGGAATTGTTTGATCTCCACCATCTTGAACTTCTTTACCATAAATTCCAAAAGCTGGTAATCCTTTTTGAGAATACCCTGCTAATGCTGCTGCTAAATACACGGCTCCAGGTCTTTCTGTTCCATTAAAACCCCAAACTGCTTTGGGTGTTGACGGATCTGTATCCATAACTTCCGTTCCATAACACCAACATGGAGTTACTGTTAATGAAACTTCTACTCCTTCTCTTTTAAATTTATCTGCACAAGCTGCTGCATCTGCAACACCTCCAATAGTAGTATCTGCAATAACACATTCTACTTTTTCTCCACTAGGAAAACGTAATGTTTCTTCTATTAATTTAGCAGCAGCTTTAGCCATATCCATTGTCTGAACTTCTAAAGATTCTCTAACTCCTAATTCACGTCCATCAATCACAGGACGAATTCCTACTTTTGGCAGTCTACCTATTAATCTACTCATGATTTATAATGTTTTTTTTAAGTTTATATAAATTGCTCTAATTCTGTTAACTGCTCATTTGAAAGCCCAGCTGGTTTAAAACCTGCAGCCCAACACATCATTAACAATTTAGCTCCTTTGTTTGCTACATCTAAAAAGTCCCATGCTTTTTCAACATCTGGAGCTGTTGCAGTGGCTCCATGCTTTTCCCATAAAGAAACATTTCTAGTTTTGAATGCATCAATAGTTACTTTAGCTAAATCTGCAGTACTTGATAAGGCATAAGGAGTACAATGAATTCCTTTAGGAACAAAAACTTTAACTTCTGGACACATCATCCAAATTTGTCTATTTAATTCCTCTTCATTATCAAATAAATCGTGATGACTCATACATATCAACTCTAGAGGGTGTGTATGAACAACTGCTAAATTTTCTGGATGATGAATTGAGTTAAATAAATGGATACTTGCATGAGAAATTAACTCACAAGTTGGACCAAAGTTTGGTCTTTTCCCTCCCCAAATAATAGAATATGCTGTTGCATCTTCATTGATATAAAGAATGCAAGAAACTTCTTCTAACATATCTACTAAATCTCTTAAATAACATCCTGTTCCTGTAATGTAAATTACAAATCCAGCTGATTCTTTAGGGAAGTCAAAAGGAACTTCTTCTCCAATTCCTTGAACATCTTCTTTTTTAAAGAACGATGTTAAGTTCATAGAAATATTACCAGCATTTCTTTCTGCCCATTCTCTTTGCCATAAATATCCTGCTACTTTAGATACTTTTTTTAATTCTTGTTGTACTTCAATTGGAAGTTTTAAAGTCTTCATAATCTATTCATAATTTAGTTTACAAAACTATTAGAATATTAAGTTTAAAAAATATTCAAAAAACGTATTTTTGTATCTAATTTAAACATTGTCTAAAAAATGAAAATCTCTAAAAAACCAGGTTTAGGAGATCCGTCTGACAATAACCAAAATTTTATAGACCTAAAACTAAAGCTATTATGTTGTAGATATTGGTTGCTAGATTTATGGGATTGTCATGATATGGTTTTTCCTTATTGGAGAATATACTGGAATAAAAATGAAGGTGGACAATTAATCCATAAAGATAAAGTAACATCTATGAGTTCTGATATGCTTTATATTATTCCTCCTTTTACATCATTCTCTTCTCGATTTACAAAAAATCATATTTACAAAACAGGTATCCATGTTTCTGGAAAACATTTAACAAATACTATTGAAGAAATCAACTTTGAAAAAAAATCATTGTTTCATTTCTTTACGCATTTTAATTTAGGAGTACCTTTTGACAATGTTTACCCTCGTATAATTGAAATTGAGTTAACCGATTATTTAAAAGACAGATTAACTTATTTAACAGAAAGATTAAAAGTAGAAAATATTGACTTTAAATTAACTTTTAATTTAAAATTACAAGCTTTTATAAAAGAAACTCTCACTAATATAGGACCAGAATTATGGAAAACTATAAATATGGATGATCGAGTTTTAAAAGTAATTCGTTTTATAGAGATGAATGTAAATAAAAAATTAAGTAACGCAGATATTGCAGACGTAGTTCATATGGCCTCAAATTCTTTTGCTAGGTTATTTAAACAAGAAATGAATATTTCAGTTCATAATTTTATTCAAAATAGAAAAATAGCAAAAGCTTGTGATTTATTTGAACATTCAAATAATACAATTGAAGAAGTTGCATTTAAACTCGGTTTTTCAGACAGATATCACTTTTCAAGAGTATTTAAATCGGTAACCGGCTTAACACCTGCTGTTTACAAATCTGGCAAATACACCTAAAACAGTCTTGTTTTCTAAACAAAAATCATCACAAAAAGGTAAATGTTTAAATTGTACATATTATTGATTGTTCTAGATAAATACTTTAGAGCATTCTGTTTATATGTTTGTACAAAACCAAATTGTTGAATTTCTTATTCACTTTATAGAAAAGATATTCCCTAATAAGCATAAGTTTAAATTAACCATAAAAACCTTTTAACATGAAACAATTTAATCAATTTATAAATGGAAAATTTGTAAAATCTACATCTACAGATGTAATTGAAATTTTAAATCCTTGTACAGAAGAAGTATTATCCTTAATGCCTGTCGGAAGTATTACGGATGCTCAATTAGCTTTAGAAGCTGCCCAATCTGCTCAACATGGCTGGAAGTCACTTCCTGCAATTCAAAGAGCTGAGTATTTAAACAAAATGGCTTCAGTTATTCGTGAAAACAGAATTTCATTAGCTAAAACATTAGCTGCTGAACAAGCTAAAGTAATAGGATTAGCTCAAGTAGAAGTAGATGTAACTGCAGATTATTTTGATTATTATGCTGGTTTTGCAAGAAGAATTGAAGGAGAAATCATACAGAGTGATCGTGCTAAAGAACACATCTTTTTACATAAAGCTCCTATTGGGGTAGCTGTAGGTATTTTACCTTGGAATTTTCCATTATTTGTAATGGCAAGAAAGGTTGCAGGCTCTTTAATTACAGGAAACACATGTGTAATTAACCCAAGTTCTATTGCTCCTAATACTGTTATGGAGTTTGCAGAATTAATTGAAAAAATAAATATACCTGCTGGTGTATTAAATTATGTTTGTGGTAAAGGTAGTATTGTTGGAAATGCACTTTCAAAAAGTCCAATCACAGGTATTATTAGTTTAACAGGTAGTGTAGGTGCTGGTCAAATGGTTATGGAAGCTGCCTCTGAAAACATTACAAAAGTATCATTAGAATTAGGAGGAAAAGCTCCAGCAATTGTTTGTGCTGATGCTAACTTAGAATTGGCAGTAAATGCTGTTGTAAATTCTAGAATTATATTTAGTGGACAGGTATGTAATTGTGCTGAACGTGTATATGTAGAAGAATCTATACATGACCAGTTTTTAGATATGGTTACTGCAAAAATGAATGCTATAAAAGTTGAAGACGCTTTTTCTGAAAACAACCCAGATATGAGTAGTTTGGTTTCTAAAGCGCAATTAGATAAAGTTTCTGAAATGGTAGAGTTTGCTAAAAAAGAAGGGGCTGAAGTTGTTGTAGGAGGATCAAGAACTCCTGGTTTTGGTAAAGGATACTTTTATCAACCAACTTTATTAACTAATGTAAAACAAGACATGCAAATTATACAAGAAGAAGTATTTGGACCTGTTTTACCAGTGATGAAATTTAGTACACTTGATGAAGCTATTGCTATGGCAAATGATTCAGAATTTGGATTAACATCTTCTATTTTCTCTGAAAACTTTAATAAAGTTATGCATGCTGCAGAAGAATTACAGTATGGAGAAACATATATTAACAGAGAACATTTTGAAGCAATTCAAGGATTTCATGCAGGTTGGAAAAAATCTGGATTAGGTGGAGCAGATGGTAAACACGGAATGGAAGAGTATCTACAAACCAAAGTAATCTACGCTCAATACCAATAAAAATTATAAAAAAGTAATTTAAAAGTACTACTAATGTTTACAATAAATAACTTAGTAGTACTTTTAGTATATTTAATTCTTTAACCTAAAATAACTTTATGTCTACCCTTAAAAAAATACCAGTAGTTTCAAAAGAGTATTTGCTTCCATTTATTGTTATCACTTCATTATTTTCTTTATGGGGTTTTGCTAACGATATTACAAACCCAATGGTTGCTGCTTTTAAAACTGTTATGGAAATCTCAACAGCAAAAGCTGCATTAGTGCAATTAGCCTTTTATGGAGGATATGCAACAATGGCAATCCCTGCAGCTCTTTTTGTAAGGAAATATAGCTACAAAAGTGGTATTCTTTTAGGTTTAGCAATGTATGCTTTAGGAGCTTTATTATTTTACCCAGCTGCAGAATTTGAAATGTTTGAATTCTTTTTAGCATCTCTATATATTTTAACTTTTGGTTTGGCTTTTTTAGAAACTACAGCAAACCCTTTTATATTATCAATGGGTGATGAAAAAACGGCAACACAACGTTTAAATCTAGCACAAGCATTTAACCCTATTGGTTCTTTATTTGGAATGTTTGTAGCTTCAAAATTCATTTTAGTTGCTTTAGATTCTGATATTAGAAATAAAGCTGGTGAAGTTATATTTAGCACATTGTCTGAAATTGAAAAAGCAACAATTAGAACACATGATTTAGAAATTATAAGAAATCCTTATGTAATACTTGGTTTTGTTGTAATAGCTATGTTTGTTATTATCAGTTTGTTAAAAATGCCTAAAAGAAAAAGCATTGAAAATCCAACTAGTGCAAAATCTTCTTTTCAGAGATTATTTAAAAATAGTAAATATAAAGAAGGAGTTTTAGCTCAGCTTTTTTATGTAGCTGCACAAATAATGTGTTGGACATTTATTATACAATATGCTGGTAATTTAGGTATTTCTAAAGCTGAAGCTCAAAACTATAATATTGTAGCAATGTCTATTTTTCTAGGAAGTAGATTTGTTAGTACTTTTTTAATGAAATATATTAACGCCAAAAAATTACTAATGATTTTTGCACTTTGTGCAATGGCAACAGTATCTGGAGTTATTTTAATTGAAGGTATGGCTGGTCTCTATTTATTAGTTGCAACTTCAGCATTTATGTCTTTAATGTTTCCAACAATTTACGGAATTGCACTAGATGGTTTAAGCAAAGAAGATACTGCTCTAGGAGCTGCAGGATTAGTAATGGCAATTGTAGGTGGTGCTTTGATGCCAATTTTACAAGGGTCAATGATAGATATGGAAAAAATAGGTCCTTTTACAGGTGTTAATTTTTCTTTTATCCTTCCTTTTATATGTTTCTGTTTTATCGCTTTTTATGGTTATAGAACATTTAAAGTTCATAAATAAAATAATTGGTTATGAGAAGATATTGCTTTGCTCTAGACCTAATCAACGATTCTAAACTAATTTCAGAATATAAAAAATATCACGAAAAGATATGGCCTGAAATTACAAATAGTATCCAATTAGCAGGAATTGAAAACTTAGATATTTATTTAACTGGCAATAGGTTATTTATGATTATGGAAGTAAATGACTCCTTCTCATTTGAAAAGAAAACTATTATGGATTTAGAAAACCCTAAAGTCCAAGAATGGGAAAATCTTATGTGGAAATATCAGCAAAAATTACCTTTTGCAAAAGAAGGTGAAAAATGGGTGTTAATGGATCAAATTTATAATTTAAAATAACCTCTAAATGAAAGTAGGATTATTCATTCCTTGTTACGTAAATCAATTATACCCACAAGTAGCAATAGCAACTTTAGAGTTATTAGAGAAGCTAAATGTTGATGTATATTATCCATCTACACAAACTTGTTGTGGCCAACCTTTGGGAAATTCAGGATATGAAGATGACTCAAAAGGAGCTTGTCAATTATTTGTTGAAAACTTTAAAGAATACGATTATATCGTTGGTCCTTCTGGAAGTTGTATTTATCATGTTAAAAAACATTTTGACATTTTAGAGCAAACTCCAGATGTTATTAGAGTTAGAAACAATGCTTATGAATTGTGTGAGTTTATCACCAAAATATTAAGAAAAACTAATTTAGGTGCTAAATTTCCGCACAAAGTAGGTTTACATAAAAGTTGCCATGGTTTACGTGGTTTACACTTAGGTTCTTGTTCTGAAAGAATGGATGCACATTTTTCTACTGAAGAAAATTTATTAAATGCTGTTGAAGGACTAGAATTAATGTCTCTAAATAGAAAAGATGAATGTTGTGGTTTTGGAGGCACATTTTCTGTTTTTGAAGAAGCTATTTCAGTAAAAATGGGAAGAGATAGAGTTCAAGATCATTTAGATAGTGATGTTGAAGTAATTACAGGAGCAGATCATTCTTGCTTAATGCATTTAGAAGGTTTAATCAATAGAGAAAACAAACCTCTAAAAGTAATGCATATTGCAGAAATTTTAAACAAAAGTATATAATCAACTATGACTCACGCAGATAAAGCAGCAGAATTTAATAAAAATGAAGCTAAAGTTAATTGGCATGACAAAGCTTTGTGGTATGTTAGAGAAAAGAGAGATAAATCAGCTCATGGTGTTATAGGTTGGGAGCATATTAGAGATGTAGCTTCTGGAATAAAAGCCAATGTTTTATCTAATTTGGATAATTATTTAATTGAATTTGAAAAGAATGCTCTAAATAACGGAATAAAAGTTCATTGGGCTTCTGATGCAAAAGAGCACAATGAAATTGTTTCTAAAATTTTAGCAGATAACAACGCTAAAAAAGTGGTAAAAAGTAAGTCAATGCTTACTGAAGAATGTCATTTAAACCCACATTTAGAAGCGCAAGATATTGAAGTTGTTGATACTGACTTAGGTGAATTTATTGTTCAAATAGCAAAAGAAACACCAAGTCATATTGTTTTACCAGCAATTCATAAAACTAAAGAAGAAGTAGACGATTTATTTCAAGAACATATAGGTACAAAACCAAGTGAAGGAAATCCTGAATATTTAACAAATGAAGCAAGAAAACATTTAAGAAATAAATTTTTAAATGCAGATGCAGCTATAACAGGTGTAAATTTTGCAATCGCAGAAACTGGAGGAATTGTAGTTTGTACAAATGAAGGTAATGCAGATATGGGGTCTCATTTGGCAAAAGTTCATATTGCTTCTATGGGAATTGAAAAAATTATTCCTAAAGAAGAACATTTAGGTATCTTTTTACGCTTGCTAGCGAGAAGTGCAACAGGACAACCTATTACAACGTATTCTTCTCTTTTTAACAAACCTGCAGAAGGAAAAGAAATGCATATTGTTATTGTTGATAATGGAAGAACAGAACAATTAAGTCGTGAAGATTTTAGAGCATCTTTACATTGCATACGTTGTGGAGCTTGTATGAATACTTGCCCAATTTACAGAAGAAGTGGTGGTCATAGTTATGATGCTACCATTCCTGGACCAATTGGTTCAATTTTATCACCAGGAAAAGATTTAACCAAGCATAGTTCTTTACCATTCGCATCTACATTATGTGGGTCTTGTTCTAATGTTTGTCCTGTAAAAATTAATATTCATGAACAGCTCTATAAATGGAGGCAAGTTATAGTTAAAGATGTAAAACAACCTATTGTTAAGAAATCTATTTTAAAAGTTGCAGGTGGTGTTTTAGCCAACCGTAAACTATATAATTTTAGTGGTAGAATGGCTAGGTTTATGCTAAAATATGCTCCAAGATTTATTGTGTATTCTAAATTGAATGCTTGGGGTAAAGCACGAGATTTACCTGAAGTAAAAGGTCAAAATTTTGATCAATGGTATAAAGTTAAAAGAAAAAATAATGGGTAGAGAAGCAATATTAAAATCTGTAAAAGAGAATAAACCAACACTTATTCCTTTACCTATGTTAGATTTAAATAATTTTAAAGAAGACATCAATTTATTAGAAGAATTTAAAGAGAAAGTAAAACTTGTTGGTGGTAGCTTAAAAGAATTATCATCTTCGGAAACTCTTGAAAATGAAATAAAAAAATTATATCCAAATGCAAAAGAAATTGTTGATTGTAGTAATCAATCAACCTCTTTAGCAACCGTAACAATTTCTGAAGGAACAAACCCTAAAGACCTACAAAATATTGATTTGGCTATTATTAAAGGTGAATTTGGTGTTTCTGAAAACGGTTCTGTTTGGATTTCTGAAAATACCTTTCCTATTCGAGTTTTACCTTTTATCACAAATGATTTAGTTATAATTCTTGAAAAAGAAAAACTATGTCTACATATGCATGATGCTTTTAGTTTGATTTCAGAAAGAGAAAGAACATTTGGTGTATTTATTTCTGGACCATCAAAAACTGCTGATATTGAACAATGTTTGGTTGTTGGTGCACAAGGAGCAATGAGCCTTTCAGTATTTCTATTTTAATTTCTAAACTCAACTTCCTGTTGTTTTTTTTTCAATATTTGAAAAGAAGAATAAAGAAATTATAGTTACTATATTTAATTAGACATTATTTTAAGACTATTTAACTAAAATCAAATTTCTTAGAATTATTAGAAAAGTAGATTATAGTTCTGAGTTTAACAATTTAAAATTTGTAACATGGGTCTAAAATTCAACTTTTTTATTGCAAGTCTAGCTCTAATCCAACTAACTAAATGGTTAAAAAAGTCAAGCAAGTTGATTTTAAAAGTTTTAGAACTATTGCTAGAACAATGGCTATACCTTACAGCATTTTTTAATGCTAAAACAAAAATGTTTAGAGCAAAATTATGAGAATTATAAATATAGAATTCTACCTTTTCAGTACTAGGAAGATCTAATTCAGAATTCATTTTAACGCCTTCTTGGGGTGTAAAAACAGTTTTCATAATACATAATTTTAAGGTTATGTATCAGGTAATAAAATATTAAAAGTAGAGGTTCATTTATTTTGACTGAACTGTCCGTATTCTAAACCACCGTGGCTGTTGTGCTCGGTTGGTACGCCTTTTGCGTTCCTGATACTTTACAAAGATACAAGATTTCTTTATTGAAATATTCAAAATTAATATATAAATAACAAGACCCCTTCCTCACTTGTTGCAATATAAAGAATGAATATTCTCTTATGATTTATTCTAATACTCCTTTTCTTAAATATAAAACTTCACTTTGATAGAAATATTTAATTATTTTCAAGCCCTAAATAAACGATACCAAAACCTATTCCTCCCACTTTTTTTTAATCTAAAATAGCTACAACGACTTAATCGGATCTGATCTTTTTATTAGATATTTGAGTGTACCACTTGGCATTTAGTGCATCCTATTATATAACAACAAGTACAAATACCTAACTGGTACATTTATAGAGTTTTAATAAAGCATAGTTTTTACGAAACTATATCTAAATGAATAGAAGGGGTATTTTGTATAAAAAATTGAACAAGAAAGAGCTTTTGATTCGATTAGAGAATAAAGAGAACTATAAGAAAAGATTTTTTATTTTTTTAAACTGAGCCACTTGATTAATGAGTAATTCTAAAGAAACAGCTTAAAAAATGCTTACCACGTTAACCAACTCTTTACCACTAAAATAATCGCTATACCCCTTGATATTGTTGAGGTGTACCACATTACCACGTTTACCACCCCCTATAAGTATAAGTGTTTATTTGATTCAAAAAAGTTTGAACTAAAGTATTTTAGGTTGCTTTCGGTTCCTAAATCATCAATCCAAATGGTTCCATGTTTTTTTTTGATGCAGTCTTGGTTTGCTGTATTTCTGAATTACTTCATAACCTTCTTTTACGAATTCAAACTTAATCATGCTTAAATAATAAGCAAAACCCCAAACAGCGACTTAATCGCACTTGACCTTATATATACTATTTTGAGTGTACCGCTTCTAGACAACCCCTTGTATTATATATAATCAAGGGTATTCTATATGTGGTACATTAAAAGATATCATTTAATCAAATGATTCATTAAAAACAAATTAAATAATGTGTAAGAGTCACTATTACTTTTCAACTCACACAACGAACCCATCAATTTACAAATGGTTAGAAGCCTTCAAAGAATCTAAAAACTTAAGCGAAGAAGGTTTAGACATGCTCAATGTATTGATAGAAGAATATCACAAAAGAAATAAAAATTTAAGTGTAAAGGATTTCTGCTCAACTTTCATAATGAAGTACAAAGAACAACTTAACAAACATATATGTCCGAAGAAATATCACTTAAAAGAATTTCTATACAATTTCATAGGGTACGATCAACAATGGAGAGCTAGCACCCGATCTTTTGGAAAAAACTCAAAATTACTCGCAGATAAAATCACTGAAAAAGACCTTATTGAAGAAATGGTAAATCCGAATAAATCTCTAAAAAAGCTTTTGGATGCTTCAGGAGGAGATCTTTCTGCTGTAAAACCTTTCTTACCTGCTTTAATGATATCACTAAAAACAAATACGAGAGATAAGAGTAAGATACAATTCAAGCATACAGGCGAATTTTGTTTTGATTTCGATAAGTTTAAGGACACTGAAGAAGCAATATTTTGGATGGAGAAAGTCTTTGAAGCCACAGAAAATATTAAACCGTATTTAAGTTTCATTTCTTCTAGAGGAAAGGGTTTTAAACTATTTTGTAAGGTAGATACATCGAGTGAAGATTTTATAAAAGATTTTAAATCTGAAGATCCTGATGTCGTAAAAAAACATCATAAAACTTGGTATGAAGGAGCTAGAAAAGAATTAATAAAAAATTTCCCTCCTCTGGAAGATAAGTTTGATAAATCTACCAATGATTCAACGAGGCTAACTTATATTCCTTTTGTTGCTGATGAGGAAAATAGATTAAAATATAAGCCAAAAAGAATTTCTAATTATGCATCAATTGTGAATCAAGAAAAAGAATTAGCACACCAAAAACTGAAAAATGATATTGCCAAACACCAGAAAGAAATAAATCAAATTATGAAAGAGCAAGGTATTTCTTCTCAAGAAGAAGCCTATTATATCTTTGAAAAAAAGAAAATCATTCCTTTTGATCTAGAGTCAGAAACAGAAAAATTTGAAAAAGTAATTGAATATTTAGAAGAGCTTTCAAATAAAGATTCAGTGGTAGCACGATTTGTTTCTGAACATTTTGATGATTATGGGACACTCCAAAAATTGAGCTGGGTCTTATACGGAGTTTTTGGAGAGCTAGCTATAGATAATCTTCTTAAGTTAGTTCCTGAAGGTTCAAACAAAAAAGATGAAAATCATAACGATTACAGATGGACAGTTCGTTCAAAAGGCGACTATAGTGCTAAAGAATTAAAATCTATGACCCCAGCTCCATTTTATTATATCGTCCGAAAATTAGAAGAGGTTGATGATTTTATATACCAAAACTTTGGAATGTCAACTACTGATAAAACTGAAATTAAACTCTTGAGTGATTATTATGATACTTATGTTAGACATCTAAATCTTGAAGCTGAAGGAAGTGAAAATGCAGATACTTCAGAATTTCTAGATGATATCACAAAATATATCGAAAAGAAAAAAATACGTCTTCCTCTTATAGAAGAACTAGAGACAATTAATCCAGAATTTACATTAGGACCTAATGATTATTTAGACAAAAATGTAATGCATGATCTATTTCAAAATAAATACACAGATAAAAAAATATTCCATTTAAGGAGCCAGTGCGGTAAGTAATAGTGCCGTCTCAAGGTGGGAGCCTTGAGTAATAAAACCTTTGAATTCAGAGAAGACTAAGGGTATAGATATATATCTATTTCTATGTTAATTCTGAGCTAAGTAAATCGTTTAATATTGAAGTGTACCGCTTCTAGACAACCCCTTGTATTATATATAATCAAGAGTGTTCTAGTATCGGTACATGAGATAGAGATTTAAAAGTGCAGAGACTATCCCAATTTGGGAGTACATCAGAAGTCTGGTGGAAGCGGAGGTTGCCTAGAACAGGTAAAGATATAGTCCGATCTTATAGGAAATTATAAGCAGAAAGATATTATATAATTCTTTCGGGAATGAGAGCAAAACGGCTCATTCTGAACATAAATGACTGGAAAAAATAGTATTACAGGTAATTCTAAATTTAAAATGCCTGGAAGAATTCTACTTTGCTCTCCTTATACAAGTATTTTAAATCAAGCTGCCTATGATGCTTGGCATTCAAATGATAATGGCCCCAAATTATTTTCACATTCTAAAATTGAGGAGGTTATAGGTAATTTGAAAAAAACAGACGATGAAACGATTCGTTTTGATTATGAAAAAACATTCAAAGGTAAAAACATACCTAATGACTCTGAACTTGTAATTCACACAACATACAATCAAATATTAAACATATCCTATGAAGAACTTGCTACTCAGGATTACATCACAATTGATGAGTGTCATTCCCTGTCAGATGGAATAGATTACAGAGCAACATTAATTGCTGAGGTTATAAGTTATTTAATTGAATTTGTTAGGAGAAAAGTCGATGCTACAACTAAAATTATATTCATGTCAGGAACACCAAATGTTGAGACTCATGTGTTACAGGATCTACTGCAGGAATATGAACTAGACCATCTTTATCAACGAGTAATTGTAAATAAGAAATATAAAAACCAACCTATAGTTAATATAAGACACCTCGACACAAATAATGGCGAACAAAGGTCCAATGCTGTTATTGAACAAATACACAAGTATTACAAAAGAGGAAGAAAAGTTGTTCATATTTTCAACTATAAAGAAAAAATGGATAAATATGTTAGAGAAATTCAATCAAAGCTTGATGCTAACATTAAAGTAGGTCTTTTCTATTCCGGCTCTAAAGGAGTATGTAGGGATAATATTTTAAAAGGAAAGTTTGGAGATTTTGATGTCATTCTAACAACCACCTATTTTATTAACGGAATTAACATCAATAAAGATGGGATTACTGAGGATGATTTTTTGGCAAGAGAATCTTCTAAACAAGAATATGGTGTTGTAATAGATTTAGGTAAAACCCATACAAAGATTAATGCTAGTGATGCTGTTCAAGCAATTAATAGATTCAGGAATAGAAAATGCTATGCTACAATTTTCTTTCCTAAGTTATTCAGGACTGATCACTATAATACCAACAGAAAGTTTGATTATAATTACGCTGGAAAAATAATTTTGGGTATCAACAAATACAACAATCACCTTCTTTCTGTAAATAAAAATCTCGAAGCGGTTACAAAAGAAGACAAAGAAGTTGATGAGGATATCGCTTTTTTAGATAAAATAAGAAATAACCCTAGTCAAATCAATTATCATGATATTCGTAACTATCAGAAAAAAACTGAAAAGATAAGGGATATTATAAATCGTTTAGAAAAGAAAAAAAGCATTTATGAAGATTGGTTGTGTTCTTTGGATGGTTATCATTTTATGACAACAGATGCCGGTTTCTTATCTGTAATTTTTGAAGGTCATATCAATGAACCATTGCCTGAAATGACTGAAGATCAATTAGCATTAGAAAATCAGGTCATTCGTAATTTTTTAGACAATGACGATGCTTTGTTATTTTTGTCTAATCAAATGGATATAGAGAAGAGGTTTTTGGTGAGAGCTTCTAATGCGATTAAAGATCCTTTCAGTACTAAAATAGGAAATTTCGAAGCTGTTGATATAAAAAATAATAAATTCATTTTTGAAGGAGATTTTCACGTTTCCCACGAAAGTGCGATTAACAAGTTAATTAGAAATCATTTACAATTTACGTATTGGTATGATCCTGATAAAGTTTTGGAAATCTTGAGGTATCTTATAAATCCTGAAGTCAAGCTGCTACCAATAACCACTAATAGTTATCTTAAGAAAATTACAAGTTACCTCAAATCATTCAAGGTCTTTAAAAGCTTCAACTGTATAGATGGAATGAATTACCTTATATTCCTCGATTATTTAGCAGATAAAAATTTAGGTATCATTAAAAAGATATCTCCTACTTATATCTCTTATACAAATACAAATACTGATGTAGATTTTAAAGAGATTTGGGCGCTAATGCAAAAACAAAAGACATCATACTTAATAGAACACTCTCATAATTCTAAAAAAGATTATCTTAAAGAGCATACCAAGAATGATGAACTGATGAAAAAAATGGATCTTGAAAAACTAGACAATCAATTACATAGATTGTCGATCTACAAGCCTTTAAAGTATGCTAAAACTGGCGACATTAAATCTTATGAAAACATAACCATTCCACGAATTCTGAGGAGTGATAAAATGATATTGGCATTAAATGATTATGAATATGACGTTGAAGAACCAGAGAATTGCACCTATGACGAGAGTAAGATAGAATTTGAGAGTGTTTGGAAAAGACTAAGCATAAGACTTGAAACCTACCTCAACAGTGAATTACGAGCTAATCATATTCACTTAAATACAATCTACAACACACTAAAGGATTTTATAGACGAAAAAAACTTTCAAAAATTAAGTAATTACATCAATACGCTGTTGAGTGATTCTAAAAAGAATGCTCTTCCAGTTGTGACAGAGGTAATTCAAAAACTAAAGAAAGATTTAAAAACAATAAATACCTTTTTACTGACTGCATGTAAGGCAGTTGATTACAATACCTATAAAAACTTAAAACATAAAATACCTATGAAATTTATAACTCAGACCTTATTTTGTGAGGAAGATTTTCAATTAGCAACTATTAACAAGAGATTTAAAGCTAATTTAAAAAAGATCAACCAATATGATGTGTATAATAGTTTATTCAAAAATTCTAAAAGATATAAAAACTCAACAAGGTTAAGTGTTCATACTCCTAAAGGAAGAGTTACCATTAATTCTGCTAATCCTGAAACCGCAAAAATTTCAAGACCTGTTTATCTAGTTTTAGATGATACCGGAAAACTTATTTATGCTGATTTTTCCACAAAAGAAACCTGTAGCTTTTTATGCTCTTATGCCTATAGTAACAATAGTTTTGAGATGAAGGATGGTAGCATCCCTACTAAAATTTACAACAAAGGAATATATAATCCTAGTACATTTCTAAATGATTATTTTGCGAATAGTTCTGATAGTAAGACCATAAGTAATTATAATATCAAAGTCTATTATGTGAACCTTCTAGATTATAGAAAATTTGCCGATGCTAAAAAGAGAAAAAAGAAATAAGAATTGATCTTACTCTTAAATAAACAAACCAACCCAATATGGGTTGGTTTTCTTCTTTGATGCTAATCTCCTTTTTTCTTTGTGATCCAGAGAATAATTAACTGGCATCCATCTTTGATCATTTTGATAATCAGGTCATTTGCATCTTCTTTTTTATCCATAATTTATATATTTTATATTACAGATATAAGGTTCTGTGGAGGTATTATGGGCCGATTTTAAAATTATTTTAATAAAAACGAAAAAGTACTTTTTTACTCCAATTCCTTTACCCACCCATATCAAAATGCATTTTTTAATACTAACCCATTTAGTATTAAAGTCAACATAAAATATACACAAATGAAGAAATTGAAATAAGCATGTCAAATGTTAGGGTATATTTTACTTTCTTTAAAATCAAAAAACTAGTTATAAACCTCATCAGAAAGAAGCTTGAGAAAAAAGTAAAATATATTTTAGATAAGGGGTTGATGAGGTTTTCATTTTCATACAATAATATTGATTTAAAATCTCTTGTGATTCCACAAGTTTTACAAATCACATTATACTTTTCTTGGTAAAAACAAGGAACTTGGAAATTATAAAAAAAGATCGTCAATATCTATATAAAATAGAAAAAGGATTAGTAACACCAAATATATCTACAATTACAATCTTAGCAAAAGCAATGGAAATTTCATTAAAAGATTTTTTTGATGTTGAAAATTAATTAGATTAGTATATCTAAATAAGTTAATTAGTTTTTTACATCTTAAATGTCTAAAATTCTTTAAAAGAAAAATAAGATCTTTTATTAATGTGGGTAAAATCGTGGGTAAAAAATAAAACAAAAAACCCTTAACCAATTCAAAGTTAAGGATTTGTAAAAAATAATTGAGGTGTCTAGCGGATTCGAACCGCTGTACATGGTTTTGCAAACCATTGCCTAGCCACTCGGCCAAGACACCTTAAAATTGCTCGAAGATTTTACTTCGATTCCTAAAACAGTCATTCTTGTAAAAACAAGAATCTTAATTTAGGATTGCAAATTTACGTAAATTTATAAATTTTACAAGATTTTATTTTGCTTATCTCTTTTTTGTAAGAATTACAGCAACTTCTTCTACATTACCACCTATTGGCGGATTTATTTTTGCTACTGAAACCGTTGCTTTTCTAAGCATTTTAATTTCTTTAAAAAAACGATTTAAAATACGTTGTGCAACTTCTTCTAATAACTTAGAACGAATGGCCATTTCTTCTTTTACAATATGATTTAAATGAACATAATCTACTGTGTCTGCTAAATTATCTGTTTTAGCAGATTTTTTTAAGTCTGCTTTTACTGTAACATCTACTCTGTATTCTGATCCTATTTTGGCTTCTTCATCTAAACAACCATGGTATGCATAGAGTTTAATGTTATTTACTTGTATAGTTCCCATTTTGATATTTTTAGACCACTGGTACTTGTCCTGTATTAATTTTAGTTCTTAAACCTGTGAAATCTTGTAATTATTTATCTACTTTTTCCCACATTTTGTCTGTATTTAGTCTGAATGTGCCTAAATACTCAAAATTACATTGTTCTGGTGCAATAATAGATAAAAAAGGTTCTTTGTTTTTGTTATGGTATAAATGATAGTTTTCACCAAAAACTGGCTCGAAACTAAATTTTGCATTGTAAATTAAATCATTATACTCAAACTTTTGCATTAAAGCTTCGTATTCTTTTTTAACCTCGTCAAATTTAGATTTTAGTTGTTTGTTTACACGTTGTATACCATCGTTTTTCCAACTTGCTGTATTTAACGGTTTAATTACTGGCGAACTTGCAGAAGTACCATAAGGTTTTAAAGCAGCGTCATACTGCTTTGTTTCTTCGTTAAAAACAACCAAATCTGGTTTTTTTGCATCGTCTTTTTTCATTGTTTCAAAAATACGATATTAAATAGTTAGGATTATTATTTTGTTAAAATTTTAACGGGTAATATTTAAAAGCTCTTCACAAAGTAGAGTTTATAAACGAATGAAAAGAAAAACTATTAATAATAAATGAAAATAGGAATTAATTCGTAAAAAAGTCGAACACGTTGCTTATTGCACTTGTTTTGGTTTTGTAAAACTCGGTATATGTACAGCGCTCACAAGTTACGCTTGTAAATTTTTGGTTTTGGATATCGAAAATTTTTGATAATGTACCACCTGTTGCACGCATTTGACCTAATTTATAGTGTTTTGACTGGCATTTTGGGCAGGTGTAGTTTCTAATTTGATTGCTCATACTTTTGTTTGTTTCACTAATTAGTAATTATTTTTTGATTTTGTTACAATTTAAGAAGAAAAACTAACTTTTATAGACTAGCTGCGTTAGGGATTGCAATGGCATCCTTTTTATGCTAAACTTAATTCAGCAGCTATTAAATAGCAAAAAATAAGTATTTAAAAAGCAAACTGATAAAATAAATTCTGCATAAAAAGATATAATGGAAAGCCCGTTTAAACGCCCAAAAAACAATTATTATTATGTAATTTTGCATTTCAATTTATTTACAATATGTCTGAAGATAAAAAGTCGCTCAATTTTATAGAGCATATTATAGAGGAAGATTTGGCAAATGGAATGCCAAAAGAAAACTTACGTTTTCGTTTTCCACCAGAACCAAATGGATATTTGCACATTGGGCACACCAAAGCAATTGGCATTAGTTTTGGTTTAGGACAAAAATATAATGCGCCTGTAAATTTACGTTTCGATGATACAAACCCTGCAAAAGAGGAGCAAGAATATGTAGATGCAATTATGAATGATATTGCTTGGTTGGGTTACAATTGGGCACAAGAGTGTTATTCTTCCGACTATTTTCAGCAATTGTATGATTGGGCAATTTTATTGATTAAAGATGGAAAGGCGTATGTAGATAGCCAAACGTCTGAAGAGATGCGTGTGCAAAAAGGAACCCCTACTGAGGCTGGAACTAACAGCCCTTTTAGAGATAGATCTGTAGCAGAAAACTTGGAGTTATTTCAAGAAATGAAAGATGGTAAGTTTAATGAAGGTGAGCATACATTGCGTGCAAAGATTGATATGAGTTCGCCAAATATGTTAATGCGTGATCCTTTGATGTACAGAATTATGTACAAAAAGCATCATAGAACTGGTGATGATTGGTGTATTTACCCAATGTACGATTGGACACATGGTGAGAGTGATTATATTGAGCAAATATCGCATTCTTTGTGTTCTTTAGAGTTTAAACCTCATAGAGAATTGTATAATTGGTTTAGAGATCATATATACGAATACAGTTCATCTAATTTTCCTTTACCACCAAAACAACGCGAGTTTTCTCGTTTGAATTTGAGTTATACCATAATGAGTAAACGTAAGTTGCTAACTTTGGTTGAAAAAAATATTGTTTCTGGTTGGGATGACCCAAGAATGCCTACTATTTCTGGTTTACGTAGACGTGGTTACACACCTGCATCTATTAGAAGTTTTATAGAAACTGTTGGAGTTTCTAAGCGTGAAAATGTTATTGATGTGGCTCTTTTAGAATTTAAAATTCGTGAAGATTTAAACAAAAATGCACCAAGAGTAATGGCTGTTTTAGACCCTGTAAAGGTGGTAATTACCAATTATCCAGAAGATAAAACAGAGCTTTTAGATGCTAGTTATAACGATTATGAAGAAGGCTTTGGCAGCAGAGAAGTGCCTTTTTCTAGAGAAATTTATATAGAAAGAGAAGATTTTAGAGAGCAAGCAAATAAGAAGTTTTTCCGTTTAAAATTAGGGAAAGAAGTGCGTTTAAAAAACGCGTATTTTATTACTGCCAATAGCTGTACTAAAGATGCTGATGGAAATATTACAGAAATACAATGTACGTATGATCCTTTAACAAAATCTGGCAGTGGCACAAAAGAAAGTAAACGAAAAGTAAAAGGTACTTTGCATTGGGTTTCTGTAAAACACGCTGTAAAAGCAACAGTAAGAGCTTATGATAGATTGTTTTTAGATGAAGCACCAGATGCCCATAAAGACAAAGATTTTATGGAGTTTTTAAATCCGAATTCTTTAGAAATTATCAATGCTTTTGTAGAACCAAGTTTACAATCTGCAAAGGTTGGAGAGCGTTTTCAATTTCAACGTTTAGGGTATTTTAATGTAGATGATGACTCAACAAGTGAGAATTTAGTATTCAACAAAACGGTTGGATTGCGAGATTCTTGGGGAGGAAAATAATTTTTTTAGAATAGAGAAATCTCTGGTAAAGTTATAGGTGGAAGGTTTGTTTCGAGTTCTATTAAGTTGATAGATTCTGAAAAAGAGTAAAAATAGTATATTATAGATTCCTGCCTTCGCAGGAATGACAAAAAAATCCGAAGTTTGTTGACTTCGGATTTTTTATGCTATAAATTCAGGGTAGAAAATCAATCTAGTTAATTACGGCGCAGGATTAGGGTTTGTGTTATGAACTGCGTTTATTTCTTTAATTATTTCATCAGATAAGTCAATATCTATAGAGTTGATGTTTTCTTTTAATTGACTCATTTTTGTAGCGCCAATAATATTACTTGTTACAAATGGTAATTGATTGATAAATGCCAACGACAATTCTGTTAATGTTAGTCCGTTTTTCTTAGCAATTTCGTTATACTGTTTTACTGCATTTTCTGGATTTGCACCCATATAACGTGCAATAAATCTTGGAAAAAGATTACCTCTAGAACCTTCTGGACTGCCACCGTCTAAATACTTACCTGTTAAAACACCTTGAGCTAATGGAGAATAAGCTAACAAACCAATATTTTCTCTTAAACAAACTTCAGAAGAACCTGTTTCAAACTTTCTTAAAATTAAAGAATAGGCATTTTGGATAGTTACCGGTTGTGCTAAATTTAAGTTTCTAGCAGTTTCCATGTATTTCATCATTCCCCAAGGTGTCTCGTTAGACAAACCATAACTTTTAATTTTTCCTTGTTTTATTAAATCGTTTAAAGTTTCTATAATTCCAGCAAAATCTTCTGCCTTATTTTTGGCATTATCTGTAATAAAGTCTCTGGTTCCAAAAACGTTTACACCTCTATTTGGCCAATGCAGTTGGTATACATCTATATAATCTGTTTGTAAGCGTTTTAAACTGCCTTCAATGGCTTCTAAAATGTTTTCTTTTGTAATTCCTCCTTTTCTTATGTGTGCTGTGTAGTCTCCTCCACCAGCAATTTTAGTTGCTAAAACTACTTTTTCTCTGTTGCCTGTTTTTGCAAACCAATTACCAATAATACGTTCTGTATCTGCGTAGGTTTCTGGAGTTGCTGGAACAGGATATAATTCTGCTACATCAAAAAAGTTTACACCTTGTTCTAAGGCATAATCCATTTGTTCAAAAGCTTCTTCTTGTGTGTTTTGGTTTCCCCAAGTCATAGTTCCTAAACAGATCTTACTAACTTTTATATTGGTATTTGGTAAGTATGTGTATTTCATATTTTAATTTGTAAACGTGTAAGTGTTTATTTGTATAAATGTTCAAAACTTAAAAACAAAACTATAACTTATAGCTCTTAAAAACAATAAGCGCATAATTATAAAAATTATACGCTTATAGGAATATGTTATAATTGAACTTTTAAAAGCTCACTTTAATGTTAAAATTGTTTTGTTTTCAATTTAGGTTTAAAAACTAAGCAAAATCAACTATTATAATTATTTCTGAATCGCTTCTATACCAGGTAAAGTTTTACCTTCTAACATTTCTAACATAGCACCACCGCCTGTAGAAACATAGCTTACTTTGTCTGCAAAACCAAATTGTTTAACGGCCGCCACAGAATCGCCACCACCTACTAATGAAAAAGCCCCATTTTTAGTTGCATTGTCTATAGAATGACCTAAAGCAATTGTACCTGCAGCAAAAGATTCCATTTCAAAAACACCTAAAGGACCATTCCATAAAATGGTTTTAGATTTGTTTACAATTCCATCAAAAATTTCTCTTGATTTTGGTCCAGCATCTACACCTTCCCATCCATCAGGTATTGCATTTATATCGCAAACTTGCGTATTTGCATCGTTAGAAAAATCATCAGCAGCAACTACATCTACAGGAATATGAACTTGAACTCCTTTTGCTTTTGCCTGCTTTAAAATATCTAACGCTAATTCTTGTTTATCGTCTTCGCAAATAGAATTACCAATTTTACCACCTTGTGCTTTTATAAAAGTAAAACTCATACCACCACCAATAATTAAATGGTCTACTTTGTCTAAAATATTTTCGATAACTGTAATTTTAGATGATACTTTTGCACCTCCTAAAATGGCCAATACGGGTTTTTCTGAATTGTTTAATACCTTATCTATACTTTCTATTTCTCTTGCTAATAGGTTACCAAAACACTTATTTTCTTGAAAAAATTGTGCAATAATTGTGGTTGATGCATGTGCTCTGTGAGCTGTACCAAAAGCATCGTTTACATAAATGTCTCCTAATTTAGATAATTTTTCTGCAAACCCAACGTCACCCTTTTTTTCTTCTTCATAAAAACGAAGATTTTCTAATAATAAAATTTCACCAGGTTCTAAACTAGCAACGGCTTCTTCCACTTTACTACCTATACAATCTTCTACAAATTTTACATTGCAACCAATAATGTTTACAACAGATTTAACAATGTGTTTTAAAGAAAATGCTTCTTCAAAGCCTTTTGGACGGCCTAAATGGGACATTAAAACACAGCTTCCACCTTGTTCTAAAATATCAATTATTGTAGATTTTGCAGCTTGTATTCTCGTAGTATCTGTTACTTCAAATTTATCATTTAAAGGCACATTAAAATCTACACGAATAATTGCTTTTTTATTTTCGAAATTAAAATCTTTTAGTATTTTCATTTTTTGGTTCTTCTATTTTTAACAAAAATACCGATTTCTTTAGGTTTTAGAAAACCCAATGCTTAAAAGTTAAGATAACGTTTGCGTAATTTTAAATGCTGATAGTATTAATCATTCTTTAATTTTCTATTTTTTAAGTATCTGAAAACTGTATAAATAATTAAAATTGCTCCACCCATATAAGCAAATTTATCTATCAAATAGGGTTTTGACTGGTTGGCAACTGCTATTGCAATTAGTGCCCAAGCCCCTATCAATGCAAACCCAAAAAGGTTTCTGTTTTTTACCATTTTTAGATTTAGCCAGGTTGCAATTAGTATCATAATAATGGTCCATAATTGAGGTTGTATACCGAAACCATTCCAATTTATTTTTACTAAATAAGAAGAAACATTGGCGATACTTGCTACAGCTACCCAACCACTATATATTATAAAAGGAAGCACTAAAAATAATAATGTCGTTTTTGAAACTTTTGTTAATTGCATTTGATTTGCCAGTACAATTTTTAATAATGAAAAAAGTAACATGAAAATAAAAACACAAGAAAGCCCTGTATATTCATAAATCCAAGCAAAAACCCAAGCACTATTTACAACACAAGAAACAATAAACCAAGGGCCTATTTTTAATATAAAATCATCATTTTTAACTTTGACAAATAAACTTCTACCTTGATACATTATAAAACCTAAAAGAGATAAATAAATGAATCCCCAAATAGAAAAAGCGTAACCTGCTGGTGTAAAAAGAGAATTTAAATTTCTAGATATTTTACCAATAGTTGTATGGTTTAATGCGCCTGTGTTTGATAAGTAATTTACAAAAACTGTAGCTGTAAATGCTATGCTATTTCCAATTTGATATACTTTTTTCATATGGTTAAATTAGTATTTAAAAGTACAAAATTCGAAATACGTTTAGGAAAAACTTATATTTGTGCATGCTTTTCAACCAAATTATAGGTCAAGAACATATAAAAAACCATCTAAAAGTTTCTGCCGAAAATGGCAGAATACCACACGCACAATTGTTTGTAGGTAAAGAAGGTAGTGGTACTTTACCAATGGCAATTGCTTATGCACAATTTTTGTTGTGTAGCTTTTCTGAAAATACAGAGGTTTGTAACTTAAAATGCGAAAAATTACAGCATCCAGATTTGCATTTTTCTTTTCCAGTTACAACAAATGACAACCTAAAAAAACATCCTGTAAGTAATTTGTTTTTAGAAGATTGGCGTAACTTTATTGCAGAACAACCTTATGCTAGTTTGTTTAATTGGCTACAATATATTGGCGTAGAAAATAAGCAAGGTAATATTGGTGTAGATGAAGCAGAAGATATTGTAAAAAAACTACAATTAAAGTCTTACGAAGGTGGGTTTAAAGTGATGATTATTTGGATGGCAGAAAAAATGAATATTGCTGCTGCCAATAAACTTTTAAAGCTAATTGAAGAGCCACCAAATAAAACAGTTTTTATTTTAGTTACAGAAAATGAAGAGCAAATCATCAACACCATAAAGTCGCGTTGTCAGGCATTACATTTTCCTGTTTTGGCAGAACAAGATATTGCAAAAGCATTAACGGAAAGAGAAAATTGTGCTGAAAATGAGGCTGCAAAAATTGCACATCAAGCAGAGGGTAATTATAACAAAGCCCTTCATTTAATGCGCAACGATTCTTCTGATTTGATTTTTGAAGAATGGTTTATAGCTTGGATTAGAACCGCTTTTAGGGCCAAAGGAAATGCTGCTGTTGTGCAGCAACTAGTTTCTTGGTCGGAAACCATTGCAAAAACAGGACGTGAAACTCAAAAACGTTTTTTAGAATATTGTTTGCAGTTTTTTAGACAAGCATTGTTGTTAAATTACAAATCTGAGAAGTTGGTCTTTATGGAAACAAAAACGGGTTTCGATTTGTCTAAATTTGCACCTTTTGTGCATGCTGGGAATATTTTAAATATCGAGAAGGAGTTAAATGATGCTATGTATCATATAGAAAGAAATGGAAACGCAAAAATTATTTTATTAGATCTTTCTATGAAATTAACGCGTTTTTTACATCAAAAAGAAGAGCAGGTTTAGATTAAAAAAGTTCTCGATACAATTTTTGATTTCGTTTTCACTTCATCAAAAATTACTCGAACTGACAAACTCATAAATCATATCTTTTTCTCAACACGTTTGGCAACATACAAATCTGCAATGGTAGGGTTTTCTGGGCAAGATTTTATTGGTTCAAAAACATCACCAGCTTTTACAAATCCTGTTTGTAAGACTTTAAAATACACACCACAAAAAGTGGTATTCCAAAATTGTTTTACAATTTTCATATCGTTAAAACGGATGCCTAATTTATAACAGGGATTTCTTTGCACTGTAGCTTCTAAAATAGCAGTACCCACTTTAAAAGTATCTCCTTGATGAATTTTGGTTTCGTCTAAATCATCAATAGTTAAATTTTCTCCAAACATACCATTTTGCCAATCTAAATCTGGATAATTTGGTTTAAAAAAGCTGTAGTGTTTTAAAGAATAACCATAAATGGCTTGTAATATGCCTCCATGATGTTTTCTATCAGAAATTTCATCACCCATTACTTCTTCTATATCTAAAAAAATAGGTTTGTTTACTGGAAATTTAAAAATACCTGTAGTTACTTTTTTGCCTTTCCAATTTACTTCTTTGGGTTCTCCAATATTTGTTGAAATTATTTTCAAAAATCTATTTTTTAAATTTTGTCAATGCTTTTTTTGTAAAATCAGACAATACTAACTCACCAGAAATTGCGGCTCTTTCTACTAATAAAGTATTCCAATTTTCGGTTCCTTTCCACAAAGCTTTTTTCATTTCTGATAAAGCATCAGGATTGTAAGAAGCTAAATTTTGTGCAAGTAAATCTACTTCTTCATCTAATTCTTTTACATTTTCAAAAACTTTGGCGTACAGGCCTTTTTCTTTAGCCCAATAAGCATTTTTCCAACTGGTGGCATCTAACGTAAGTTCTGCTGTACCAGCAACACCTATTTTTCTAGAAACCGCAGGTTCTATAACAAAAGGACCAATACCAATGGTAAATTCTGATAATTTTATAGCAGCATGTTCTGTTGCTAAAACATAATCGCAAGCTGCTGCTAACCCAACTCCACCACCAACTGTTTTACCTTGAATTCTTGCTATTACCAATTTACCACAAGTTCTTATGGCATTTATTACGTTTGCAAAACCTGCAAAAAATTGTTTGCCTTCTTCTAAATTAGAAATGGCTACCAATTCATCAAAAGAAGCACCAGCACAAAAAGCTCTTTCGCCTTCCGATTTTAAAACAATTACAGCAACATCATCATTATTACCAACAGTAAATAACTCTTGGGTGAGTCTTTCTAACAGTTCACTTGGAAAAGAATTACTAGCTGGATGCCCAAACTCTATAGTTGCAATATTAGTTTGAATGTTGGTGTATAAACTTCCGTTTTGTCTTGTGGTGGTCATAAACGTATCTTTTTGTAAAAATATGATTTAATTCTTAATAGTTCTTGATACATTTTTCTTCATACCTCAGAAAAGTACTCGAACTGATCGGAACATTAATCATGATTTATTAATGGCAAAAACTTGCTTCTAAATTTAAAAACTAATGGCAATCCTCTTGCTAAAATCCAAAATGTAAAAGCAATCCAAATGGCAATTAGTTTGTAATCTAAATAATCAAAAATTAATAAAGTTGGTAAAAAAACCAAGCCAGTTGCTAAAATTAGTAAGTTTCTTAAATATTTCATTTCGCCCATTCCTTTAAACATTCCATCAAAAATAAATGTAATAGAATTTATAGGTTGGGTTATTAAAACAATCCAAAAAATGGTATAAAATTGCTCTAAAACAGCTGGTTCTTGGGTAAATATTTTTCCTATTGAATTGTAAAATAAAAAACCTATTGCTGCCATAATTGTACCAGTTACTATACCATATTTAAATAGTTTATTACTTAAACTAATAAGTGCTTTGTAATTATTTGCCCCTAATAATTTACCAGATAAAATATTGCCTGCGCTAGCATAACCATCTATCATAAAAGCAGCTAATAGCCATATATTTAAGCTAATAGTATAGGCGGCAATATAGGCGGCACCATAACCTGTTGCGTAAGAAGTGGCAAAATAAAGCGCCACATTTAAGGCTATAGTTCTTATAAAAAGATTACCAATCATGCCTAACAATCTTGGTATTTCTGGATGAATATCAAAAGACAATTTTAAAGAAATAGATGTTTTTTTTATCAATAAAACCAAAGAAATAATGGCCATTGTAATTTGTGCAATTACACTGGCATAGGCGGCTCCTTTTATATTCATTGCTGGTATAAAACCTTCTATACCATACACCAAAATAATATCTAAAACGATGTTTACACTTGCTCCTACTATAGCTATTATCATAGGATAAAAAGTGTTTTGCAAACCTCTAAACGTACCAAAAATGGCAAACACAAAAAGCGCAAAAGGAAACCCGAAAATTCTTATGTTAAAGTAATCTATGCAATAGTTTAAGATAACACCAGATGCATTATAAAATTGAAAAATCTGCTTAGAAAAAGGATAAGAAATTAGTAAAACCAATACACTACCCAAAACAACTATAGCAATAGCTTGTGCAGGTAGGCTTTTTACTTCGTTTAATTTATTTGCCCCAACATATTGAGATACAATTGAAGAAATGGCACTTCTAATTTGTCCAAACACCCAAACCAACATAGATATAAATGCGCCAACAATACCAACAGCCGCTATACTTTCGGTTGCATTTTCATCAATATTACCAATAATTGCAGTATCTGTAATAGATAAAATAGGTTCTGCTATACCTGCAATTAAAGCCGGTATTGCCAATTTATTGATGTGCTTTAGGCTAATTTCTGTTGTCAAATTTTATTTTTTTACAAAGGTACACATCAAAAAACAGAAAAAATTTTATTCATTTAAAAAAATAGTAACTTTGCACCTAAAAATAAACGATTATGAAACATATTTTAGTACCTATTGGATCTACAGAAAGCGCACAAAAAACCTTGCAATATGCCATTGATTTTGCAAGTGAAATTAAAGCTAAGATTTTTGTGTTTAGGGCTTATAGTGCACAATCTAAAGCAGGTACAATTATAAATATTGATACCATTATTGAGCGCGAAACCAATTTATACTTAAGAACAATGGTAAGTTCTTGTCATCAAAAAGATGTAGAGATAAAACTAATTTCTGCAAAAGGAAGTGTTTTAGATAGTGTAGATAGTATTGATAATGAATTGGGCATTGATTTAATTATTGTTGGTGCTAAAAGTAACTCAATTAAAGAAGGTTTATTTTTAGGAAATACTGCTGGTAGTTTGGTTAAAAAAAGTAATTTGCCAGTTTTAGCTGTGCCAGAAAACTATGTTTATCGTCCAGTTACAAGTGTATTAATGGCTTTTAAATCTGGTATTATTAAAAGTAAAACTGTTTTAAATCCTTTACAATTTATAATTGATAAATTTAAAGCCAATATAAATTTACTACTCGTAAAAACTCCAGAATATACTGAAGAAGATTTAGTATTACACAAAGATATTGAAGCATTGAAAACAACACTTACAGTTACAGAAAATGCTACTACTTTTCAAGGGGTTTTAGAACATATTAAAACACATAATCCAGATATGTTGTGTGTGTTTAGGCGTAATAGAGGGTTCTTTAAGAAGCTTTGGGAAAAAAATACAATTTTAAAAGAGGAGTTTAACTCTAAGGTTCCTTTGTTGGTTTTAAAAGGGAAGTAGATTTTATTTTATTTTATTTCTTTAAAAGATAAAGGCTCAAAAGGATAATCAAAAGCACAAAATTTAATTGTTGACTGATAACTTGATTGATTATATTTAAAACCTGTTACTATTTCTGCCAAAGGAATAAAAGCGAAAACTAATACAAGAAAAATAGAAACTATTCTTACTGAAGGTGTTTGTTTATCAGTCTTTGAAAACTGAATATTAATTTGGTCCTAAGTTTCTTTCATAATATAAAGATAGTAAGATTAAATAAAAGTAAATTAATACCTCAAATCAGCAGGTTCAATAAAATCTATTTCTAAATTGTAAATTTCTGAGATATAGCTTTTAATTTCAGTTATAAAATCTTCTAATTTTTCTGATGTAATATTGGTTTCTGCTTTTCTTCTTGGCAATGCAAAATCTACCGATAAAAAACCACTGTTTAAGTTTTTAAAAGAGTAAATTCCTGCTTCTAAAGGTTGGTTAAAATTATAGTTTTTACTTTGTGTATATAAATAAGCATACAACAAAACTTGTATAGCTTTTAGGTGTTTTTCGTCTCTTAAATTCTCAAATTCTGGAACACGCAAATTACTGCTAGTAACCAGACCTGTTTTATAATCTATAATTCTTAAAACACCATTCAACTCATCTACTCTATCTACTTGTCCATGCAATTTTACGGGGTATTCTAAACCATTAATTTTAATTTCTGTAGATAAGTTTTCTTCTGTAGCAATAATTTTAAGTTGATTATTTTTATGCTGCAACAAGGCCTTTTCTTTCTTTAAAAAGTTGGTTACAAATCGGTTTGCGACTTCAAAAATTAAACGGTTTTTGCCTGTGGTTAAATTTCCATTTTTAAAATGTATTTTAAAGTGTTTTGCCACTAAATCTTTTGCCTGTTCTTGCATTGCTAAAATAGCTTCTACCGTCAAAAATTTACCAACAAAAGGTGTATATAATTCGTCTAAAGTTTCATGTACAACAGTACCTAAGGTATTAAAAGCAACTGTTTCTTCTACATCATTAAACTCTTTTATTTTTAAAATTTTTTGCTTGTAAAAACTTACAGGATTGTGCAAATAATTGGTTAAAGCAGATGGTGATATTCCTTTTGCTGCCAATTCTTTTAATCTTTGTAAAGTAGTTTCTGTTTTACCAATTTGTTTTAATTCGGTTTTATTGGTTATTACTTTGGGTGCAATTGTTTTATGCACAATGTCTGGCCTTAACATTTCTAATTGGGTTACAAATCGGCTTTTTTCTCCACTTCCAAAAACATCATGTTCTGTGTTATAGAGTATAAAAACATTTTTTGCTCTTTGTAATAACCTAAAAAAGTGATAAGAAAAAATAGCGTCTTTTTCTCTGTAAGTTGGTAAACCAAATTCTAATTTAACATCAAAGGGAATAAAAGAATTTTGCTGAGAACTTGCTGGTAAAATTCCTTCGTTTGTAGAGGTTAAAATAATGTTTTCGAAATCTAAAACACGGGTTTCTAACATCCCCATTAATTGCAACCCTTTTAGGGGTTCACCTTGAAAAGAAAGGGTTTCTGAAGCAATTAACTGTTTAAAAAATAATGCCAATGTTTTTAAATCTGTAAAATAATTAAACTCAGTTTGCAGTGTTTTTAATTGCGTAAAAGCTGTATAAAAACGGAATAAATATTCTTTTTCTAAGTCTGTAGTTTCTTCTTTTAAAAGTGCTATTACACTTAAAATTCTATCTAAAAAATCATGAATAGTTGTATACTTTTTAAACAGGCTTAATAGTACATTTTTAACGGATGCGTCTGTAGATTCTAATAAAGTTGTAAGCTGATTTTTGGTGATAAAAATATAGTTTTCTTTACCAATTTCTTCCGTAAAATCATCAACCAAATTAGTGTTAGTTGTAGACAACAGTTTGTGGATAGATTGCTGTTTTAAAAAGCGAATTACATCTTTGTAATAAAACTGATTATCTGCTGTTTTTTGTAACTTTTCTTGTGAAATAAACAGCTGAAAAATAGAAAACAACAAATTGGTTGTTGGGATATCTTTTAAAGGGTATCCCATGGTTATGTTTATTGCATTGATGTTTTTAGGTAAAGAATTTAAGGTAATTGGCAGCAACGTTTCGTCGGATAAAATAAGTGCTGTATTTTTAAAATCTGAAAATGTTTCTAAAATTTCGCCAGCATATTTTATTTGCGTGGTGTTTTTAGAAGCGCCAATTACTTGAATATTTTTATCTGAAGAAAAATGATTACTCAGATTTTTTAAACTGTTTTTCTCATAAAACTTCCACTCTTTTTTATACTTTCTAATAAAAGTACCTGCTTGATGATTGCTTTTGTAAAACGTTTCATCTAAATCCCAATAAATATCAGAATTTCCAGTTGATAACACTTTTTGAAACAAAAATTCTTCTGCTTTATTTAAAGCATTAAAACCTATAAAAATATACTTTTTATGGGTGTTTCCCTCAAGAAATTGGTCTATATTATTGCAAGCTTCTCTATACATTAAACCTTGATAACCAATCTTATTTTCGAGTAAAAACTGATAAAGAGGTGCGTAAAAATTATGTAACTTTTCTAAAAAAGAGTAATGATCTTTCATGAACTCTGTTTCTTTAAAAGTACCTGTTACAGACCATTTTTTTAATCTTTGTATGTCTCTTAAATAAACAAATATTTCTTTTGTATCTACCAAATGTTGGTCTATTTCATTAAAATCTTGCAGTACAGTAAACGCCCAAGATGCAAACGTATCAAAAGTATCTGGTGCTTTTTCTAAACTTTTATAAATGGTATAAAAGTGAAATAATAATTGAATGCTATCTGCTTTTTTTATACCAGAAACTTGTTGAATAAACTGTTCTATATTTAAGGTTTCTGGTAAAAACCCAACCGAAATTTTATCTTTTAAAGTTTGTTTTAAAAAAACCTTTGCTCTTTGAGATGGTAAAATAAAAACCACATTATCAAAAGACTTGGTCTCTTTTAAAATAGCATCTAAAGTTTCTGAAATAAAGGTTTGCATAGAATTTTTTATATTGAATTGGATTTTCTAAATTACAAAAACTAACTTTTATACTAGTTACATCTTTAAAATAAATTTTAATGAAAAACGAATTAAATATTGTAGGCATTCAGGCAGATTTGGTTTGGGAAAACCCAGCAAAAAATATTACTTTTTTTAATGATACCCTAAACAATTTAAAAAGTAAGGTTGATCTTGTTGTTTTGCCAGAAATGTTTGCTACCGGTTTTACAATGGAGCCTTCAACAATTGCAGAAAAAATGGATGGTTTTTCTATTTCTTGGATGCAAAAAGTTGCAAAAGAAAAACAGCTTGCCCTTTGTGGTAGTTTGGTAATATCTGAAGATAATAATTTTTACAATCGATTTGTTTTTGTGCATCCTTCTGGAAAACTTGAAACGTATGATAAAAGACATACTTTTACTTTGGCTGGAGAGGATAAAAAATACACAGCTGGCACAAAAAAAGTAATAATAAATTATAAGGGATGGAAAATTTGCCCATTAATTTGTTACGATTTGCGTTTTCCTGTTTGGGCTAGAAATATAGACAATTACGATATTTTAATTTATATGGCAAATTGGCCTGTTGGAAGAATAAAAGCGTGGAAAACCCTCTTAAAAGCACGTGCTATAGAAAATATGTGTTACACAATTGGTGTAAACAGAATAGGAAAAGATGCCAATGATTCTATATATTCTGGTAACTCTATAGCCATCGATTATTTAGGTGAAGAATTATCGGGGCTAGCTAAAAATAAAGTTGGAATTATTAGCGCTCGTTTTTATAAAGATAAACAAGATGAAATTAGACAAAAACTAGGTTTTTTAAATGATAGAGATTTTTTTAAAATTGTGTAATCGTGTAATTGTTTAATTGTTTAATTGTTTAGGGTTATACTAATAATTTTTTTTAAAGAAATATAGACAACAAAGCATTTATATTAAAATAGAATAAAAAAGACCCTTCAGGTTTTAAAAAACTGAAAGGTCTGTATTTTTTTTCTTCTATTAGCTAGCAAACAAGACTAGCCCAGATTGAAGCATTTGTTTGAGCTCTTTTTTTTCTTTTTCGACAAAAAAAGCGAGTGCGAAAAGCTGGAAATAGCTTCAAATAAAATTACGCTGGTAACATCCATTTGAATTGAAACTTTGTATCTGGCACAGAAATACGTTCTGTAATTCTGTACATTCTATCTGGAAGTTTCATTAAATAATCTCTGGCTTTTTCTGCCTCTGGAGTTAAATTGGTAATTTTATCGATTTCCCACATGGTGTTTAATTTCTTTAAAATATCTACATAATCAAAACCTGTGTAAACACCTACTCTTTGTGCTATTGTAGAAAAATCATCAAACAAACTGCCCTTTGCGCCAAAAGATTCTCTAAGGTGCATTGCAGGCATTACTATTTTGTGTTTCATCATGTGTTGGAAAGCCAACATCATTTCACTTGGGTCTATTTTAAAAATTTCTTTTACAAAATGTGCGTATGCTTGGTGGTGTCGCATCTCATCACCAGCAATAATTTTAGACATTTTTGCTAAGGCTTTATGTCCTTTTTTTCGTGCAATTTTTGCTACGTTGTTATGAGATATATAGGTTGCTAATTCTTGAAACGTAGTGTATACAAAGTTTTTATAGGGGTCTGTTGAGGTACCAATATCAAAACCATCTGCAATTAAATGTTGGGTAGATATTTCTACTTCGCGCATGTTTACTCTGCCAGATAAATACAAATATTTATTTAAAACATCTCCATGTCTGTTTTCTTCTGCTGTCCAAGTTCTTACCCATTTTGCCCAAGAATTGTCTGGGTCTTGAGAAACTCCATCAAGATCTAACAACCAAGATTCGTAGGTTGGTAATGCCTCTTCTGTAATGGTATCTCCTACTAAAACTACCCAAAAATCGTCGTGTAATTCTTTAGATAGTTCTCTAATTTCCTCTACTTCTGTGATAAAAGAATCTTTTTGGGAGTTTGGTAAAAAGTCTGTTGGTTGCCAAACTTTTTCTGGTGTTATTAAATATTTATCAACGAAAGTCTGCATCTTTTTCTCAAGATTTAGCATCACTTCGATTCGTACATTTTTTATAGACATAAATTTATTTTATATATTCTTTAATTACGTTTTCTGTTTTTTCTAATAACTCATCAAAAGGTAATGAGTTAATTGGTATAGGCTTATGTGTTGTTATGGTTATTGGATTGCCAATACCTAATGGAAATTTACCATATTTAAACACTTTCCAAGAATTGTTTATAGTTAAAGGTACAACATAACCATCTTTATTATATTTTGTAATGACTTTTAAGCCATTTGTAGCAAATTTTTTTGGCTGGCCATTTCTACTTCTTGTGCCTTCTGGAAAAATAATTGCGCCCCAATTATTTTCTTTTATTCTTTTAGAAAAGTTTGCTAATGCTGATATGGCTTGTTTTGGGTCTTTTCTATTAATGAGTGCTGCACCTCCATTTCTTAAATTGTAGGATACACTTGGTATGCCTTTACCGAGCTCTATTTTAGCGACAAATTTTGGATGTTGTTTTCTAAAAAACCATCCTATTGGTGGAATATCAAAAGTAGATTGATGATTGGACACAAATATAACTGTGGTATTTTCTGGAATTTTAAACTTGTTTTTTAAACGAACCGGTACCCCTATGATTAACATAGATTTTACTAAGAAAAAGTTTAAAGCAGCTACTACTTTTGCGTGTGCATTATGCCCAAATAATTTTAAACTCACCCATTGCAATGGATGAAATATAAGTAGCAATAAAAAAAACACCAATACAAAGATTGGTGATAATATGTAACTTAGAATTTTCATTTTTTTAATTTACAACCAATTGTTCCAAGGAATTCTAGATAGTATTAAAACCAAACCTATTCCGTAAAATATTACAAAACTTTTAAACTTTGCAGCATCTTCTGTTTTTTTCTTGTGTTTAGACCATCCTATTGTGATAAATACTATGGCCAAAATCATAGTTATTGGATGTTCTACAGCTAACAATCTTACAGCTTTATCTTTCATTACTGCACCAGCATCTGAGGTTAATAAATCAAACCAAGGAGATATAAAGTACCAAGCCAAACCTATTAATAATTGAATATGAGATACAATTAGGGTAAACAAACCGATTCTTAAATCTTTATCTGTAAATTGTTTTTTTTGAGTAAGGCCAATTATGGCATTAATTACTGCAAATATTAAAATGATTAACACTAAATATGCCCAATAAGAGTGTACTTCTTTCATAATATATAGTTTATTTTAAGTCGGGTAAAGTTACTAAATTTTAGTCATAAAAAAACCACCTTTTGCAAGGTGGTTTTTTAAAATATTTATTGAGCTTGATATTAGAAGTTATATCTAACGCTTGCATTCCAAGTTCTACCCCAACCGAAATATCCTCTGTTTGAAGTATCAATACCTCTATATGTATCAGACCCAACAGTTGTTTGATTTGCAGATGTTAACTCTGAGATGTATTCTCTATCCAAAACGTTGTTAACATTTACTCTAAAATCTAACCATTTTGTTTTATCTGTACCAAGATCTAATCTGTAAGATGCTCCAAAATCTAATAATCCGTAAGAAGGTAATTTTAACTCACCTCTTGTTGGGCTAACATTTGCATATAAACGATCATAATATCTAAAATCTGAATCTACACTAAAACCATTAAAAATTGTATAATCGATACCTAAACCGTAAGAAGTTTGTGCAGCATCACCCACATTAATTCCATCTACACTCTCTACAGATTGACTAATTAGATTTCTATCTTCGTCAAGTGTTTGTGTTGTTAATTCACCTAAATATTTCCAATCTCCAAAAGAAGCAAATCCTTTAAGTTTAAAATTATATGCTAATTGAGCAATAAAGTCAAACTCTATACCTTTATGGTATTGATGTTGACCAAGTGTTTGTGTGTTAGTTACAACACCTGCATTTGTTACGTCAGTAAAACCATCTACTTTATCTCTCCAACTTGTACTATACAAGTTTACACTACCACTTAAAAATTCTGATTTATAGTTATATCCAAATTCTAAACCAAATATTTTTTCATTTTGAGAAAATGGATTTATTGAATTATCATAATTGTTAAAAATATTATCGTGATATGGTTGACGTGAGTAGTAACCAGTATTCATATATACAGAACTGCTTTCTGTCAAGTTAAAACCAGCACCAATTTTTAAATTATAGCCTATATTATTTAATTTCTCTGAATCTTCGAACTCAGGTAGATAATCATATCTATCAAATCTTTGGTGAGATTGATTAGAAACAGCTCCCTGGAAAAATGCAGACATCACATCAGTTGAATATTCTAATTGTGTAAATAAACCTGCGTAAGAAATTCTCTCACTATTATCATAATCAATTCTTTGGTTTTCTGCCATCATATTAAAAGTGGCTGCCCATGGATTTGCTTTACCACTTTCTGTTGCAGTAACACTTACGGATGGTCCAGTTTTATTGTCATTATCGTCTTTTAAGGTTCTATCTTCTGTCCAAGAAGTTAAACCATGAAAATTCTCAACTTGTCTAAAGTGTGTACCATAATAAGTTCTCAAATCCGCTCCAACATTAAAAGTTAAATTGTCATTAATTTTTTGCTCAAAATTAGATACTACACCGTACCAACTATGTAAGTTCATTGATGCTCTAGTAATATATGCATCATTATCAAAGTTACCATCACCACCAGTAGCAGCATTGTTTGCATATATTGCATCATAATCTATTAAACCATCTGCAGTTCTTACTCTGTTTCCTCTATTTCCAGTTCCACCACCTCTACCAAAAGAAGCGTATAATACTGTGGATAAAGATGAGTTATCAGAAATTGTATAATCCCAGTTTAAGTTTAATACTGGTTTATGGTAAAAATTTCTTCTTTCAGTTAAATATTGACCATTATAAAAACCAAAATTATCATTATATTTTAACCCCTTATCTAGATATGTAGAAATACTTTTAGTAAAGTTTTGGTCATGCCATTGTGGTGCCCCTGTTATTAAAAAATTAAAGTTATGATTATCATTTGGCTTATAGCCAAATGAAATAAAGTATGTTTGTCCTTGAGCTCTTGTTCCATTATTGTAACCATCACCTTGCCAATGAGATAACATAATACTTGTTCCCCAACCTGAATCATTCATTCCAGTATTATACATAATAGTACTTTTAAGGTAACCATCGTTTGCTGTACCTGCATAAAAGGAACCACCTTGTTTTTTGTTTGTAGTTTTAGTTACGAAGTTCATTGACCCCCCTACAGAAGAAATAGCTAATTTAGATGCACCTAGTCCTCTTTGAATTTGAACAGCAGATGCTATATCATTAACACCAGACCAGTTAGACCAGTACATTTTACCATCTTCCATACCATTAATTGGCTGTCCATTTAATAAGAAAGCTGTATTAGTTTGATCAAATCCACGTACAGAGATTCTTGAATCTCCAAAACCACCTGCTTGCCCAGAAACATAAATAGATGGAGTGTTTACTAATGTCATTGTAACATCTTGCGTACCAATTTTCTTTTGTATTTCTGCTGCTTTGACAGTAGAAACTGCAATTGGAGTTTTTCTACCCCCAGCTAAATCAATTACACCTTTCCCAACAACTACTATCTCATCTAAAGAGTTTTCATCAACTTTTAGTTGAATATTCCCTAAGTTAGCAATTGATGAAGAAAATGTAACAACTTTTGTCTTGTACCCAATAAAAGAAACTACAATAGTTCCTGAATTTGTTTTTGAATTTAACGAAAATTTCCCGTCAAAATCAGTTGAAGTACCATTGGTTGTTCCTTTTACTACAACACTTGCACCTGGTAAAGGTTGGTTAGATTGATCTACCACTTTACCTGTAATTTTAGTTTGTCCTAAAACTGTAGCTGTTACAAAAAACAGGGCTACAATTAACAAATTTTTAAAATTTTTCATTGTTTTAATTTATGATTTGAATTGTCTTACAAAATTCCTTTTTTTGAGGGACTGTAATGTTAATTTAATGTTAAGTTTTAACAAAAAAATTAGACAATAAAATACATACTAGCTACTGAAAATAAAACTATTATGCATCAAAATGCTTATTAATAAGAAGTCAATAAAGTGTTAAAAAAATGATGTATTTAAGGTATAAATTTAGGCTTATTGTTTATTTAATAATTTCTTAGCTAATTCTTTTCCTAATTCTACACCAAATTGATCATAACTATAGATATTCCATAAAATTCCTTGCGTATAAATTTTATGTTCATATAGAGCGATTAACTTCCCCAAAGATTTTGGCGTTAGTTTGTCAAAAAGAATGGCATTGCTTGGTCTATTACCTTCAAAAACTTTAAATGGAAGTAATTGATTTATTTTAGCTTCATCTCCAGAAAATTTTAACTCTAAATGAACTTCTTCTTTGGTTTTACCAAATGCCAAAGCATCCATTTGTGCATAATAATTTGCCATTAATTTTTTATGATGATCTGTTAACCCATATAAAGATTCTTTGTATCCAATAAAATCTGCAGGAATTAACTTCGTACCTTGATGCACCAATTGCATAAAAGCATGTTGCATGTTAGTACCTGTACTACCCCAAACAATGGTTCCTGTTTGATAGTCTATTTTGTCTCCATTTCTATCTACTCCTTTACCATTGCTTTCCATAATGGCTTGTTGTAAATAATCTGGTAGCTTTTTTAAATATTGTGAGTAGGGTAAAACTGCTTCGGTTTCTGCACCGTAAAAATTGTTATACCAAATACTTAAAAGTGCTAAAATTACGGGTATATTTTGATTAAAATCTGTATTTCTAAAGTGGTTATCCATTTCTTCTGCTCCCTCTAAAAGCGCTTTATAATTATCAAAACCAACTGATAAAGAGATCGATAAACCTACTGCAGACCAAAGTGAAAAACGACCTCCAACCCAGTTCCACATAGGAAATACATTTGCTTTGTCTATACCAAAGCTATCTACTGCTTCTAAATTTGTAGATACTGCTACAAAGTGTTTTGGAATATCAAAAATAGTTGCCGATTTTAAAAACCAATTTTTTATGGTTTCTGCATTGGTAATGGTTTCTTGTGTTGTAAATGTTTTTGATACAATTACAAAAAGTGTTGTTTCTGGATTTAAGTTTTTAATAATTTCAGAAACATGGTCTCCATCAATATTAGAAACAAAATGTGTGTTTAATTGATTTTTGTAGTATTGTAAAGATTCTACTACCATATCTGGCCCCAAATCTGAACCACCAATACCAATATTTACAACATCTGTAATAGATTTACCTGTGTAGCCTTTCCATTTACCAGAAATAACTTTATTACTAAAACTTCTTATTTTTCTTAAGGTAGTTTGTATTTGTGGCTTTATATTTTTTCCATTAACTAAAATTGGTTCTTCAGAAGTGCTTCTCAGTGCTGTATGCAATACTTCTCTACCTTCTGTAACATTAATTATTTCTCCGGTAAATTGCTTTTTTATAGCATCTTTTAGATCTACTTCATTTGCCAATTCTACCAATAAATCTATGGTTTCTTGCGTAATTTTATTTTTAGAAAAATCTACTAATAAATCATTAAACTGTATAGAAAAATCTGTTTGTCTATTAGAGTTTTTGTACAAATCTTTTATAGAAATATTTTTGTTTTCATTAAAATGATTTGTTAATTTTTTCCAAGCTTTTGTTTTGGTAGGATTGATATTTTGTAATGCCATTGTTTTAATTTTGTGCAATTTCTTCTGTAATTACAGGAGGTTCTTCTATTTGTAACTGATTATTATCTAATTGATATTTTAAAGGAGCAATAAAATTTAAAAATTCTGGTAGTAAACTTTTCTTTAAGGGTTCTGCTTCTGGTAATTTGGTTTTAGGGCTTAAAGGATCTACTTGTCTGCCGTTTTTCCAGAAACGATAACACACATGTGGCCCACCAGTATTTCCTGTCATACCAACTGTACCAATAACCTGCCCTTGTTTTACATAGTCTCCTCTTTTTACTTTTCTTCTTTTCATATGTAAATATTGGGTAGTATAAGTACCATTATGTTTAATTTTTACATAATTACCATTACCACCTCTTCTTGCAGATTCTATGACAGTACCACTTGCGGTTGCAATAATTGGTGTTCCTATATTTGCAGCAAAATCTGTGCCTCTATGAGGTTTTACACGATTGCCATAATAGGCAATTTTTCTTCTTAAGTTGTATCTAGAAGAGATTCTATATTGAAATTTTATTGGCGCTTTTAAAAACTGACTTCGTAGCATATTTCCTTTTTGGTCATAATATTCTGGTATGCCTTTTGTGGAATCTGCTACAAAACGAAACGCATATAAATCTTCTCCTTTATGATTAAAAACAGCAGATTTTATATTACCATAGCCAGCAAATAAAGAATCGTTTATAAATTTTTCTTCAAACACCAATTTAAAAGAATCTCCTTTTTGAAGTTTGTAAAAATCTAAAGTCCAGGCATAAATATCTGCCACTGCCCAAGTGAGATTTGGTGATAAATGCAAACTATCCATTGTGTTAGAGAGGTTTGTATTTATGTTACCCTCTACAATTCTTTCTTTGGTTTTTATAGGTTGTAAGTATGTGTAAGCTTGTATTATAGAGTCTTTAAAATCTACTACTGTGGCTTTTATTTTATTGTTTTTATAAATAAAAACCTTGGCTTTTTCTAAAGAATCTTTACTAGATAAAATCATGTAGGGTTTTCCTGCTCTTACTCTTCTAACATCAAAAACCTCTTTTATGTTTCCTGCAATTTGGTATATTTTTGGGTAATCTACATGGTGTCTATCCATAATTTCGCCAAAACTTTCGCCGCTTTTAATAGTATCTAAAGTTACTTTATAATCATCTAATTTATAGCCGAATTTATATACAGGTTTGGGTTTTACGGTTTCTATTGCCTTTTTATCTTCGTTTTTACAAGCGTAAAAAAAGATGGATAATAATAAAATGTGGGTTATTTTTTTTAACAATTGAAAGCGTATTAGATGAACGCTCAAAAATACAAATAAAATTGATTTATTTGAACTCTATTTTAGGAACTTCCGATAACGGTTTCGTTAGAGTTTTAATAAATTTATCAAACATTATCTTTGTTTATTTAAAGTTGTTAGCTAACCCTTTATAAGCTTCTAGTTCTGCTCTAAGAGACCCTACAGATAATGATGCACTCATTTTAATTGGAATTTTATTTGCATCATCAGTAATCCAAATAGTAACACTTTCTTGTGCTTTAAAAATTCTACCAGATTGCACTAATGGTCTAAAAACTAACGTATTTATATCGCCAAATTTAGAGTCTAAAACCTGTTTACCTAAAAATCGAAGTTTAAAAGGATAGATCTGCTCATCCATAAAAATATCTATGGCTATTTCATCTCCTTTTTTCATGTCTTTTACATCTTGATTTCTTAAATAATAAAATGCAGATAACATATCTTGTACATTTAAAACAGAAATTGTAGTATCTTTTTGTTTGATAAAATCTTGAACGTAAGCGTGATTCGATTTTTTATTAAATGTAGTTATGGTGTGTTTTTTATAACCACCTTCGTTTATTTTTCTTTTAAATAAATAGGGCGATACTTCATTTTTATCAAAATAACTTTCATATAAATCGTCTACTTTAAAAAACCATTTTATCATACCAGATGTCCAACCAGAACCTTTTGTATGAAATACTTTTTTGCCATTTAAGGCTGTTTCTTCTACTTCTAAAATAGCAGTGCCAGCTCTTAAAAATCCGCTATAACTCATTTTATAACGCAACCATTCTCCACTTTTAAAAGCCTGAATATGTTGTTGTTGTGATACAATTGCCGTTGAGATAAAAAGAAAAGTAAATAATAGAATTTGTTTTTTCATAGTTTTTCAAACTTATAAAAAAGTATTGACAATTAGCGTTCCAAAAAAGAAAAATAGCGTAAGAGATCTTTGTAAACCACTTTTTAACAATTTTTTTTTAAAATGTACCCCAGTCTTTTAGCTCTTTTTCTGACCATAAATATGGATAAAAAACTCTTCTCTGATATTTTGGGTGCATGTATTTACGCCAATTACTACCACCTGTTGCTTCTAAATCGGAGTCTTTACCACCAATATATTTTGCTGCTGTATTGTAATGTGCCATTACCCACTTTACGTTTACGGTATAATCGTAATGACGCATTGCTTTGATTAAATCTTCATTTTCTTGAACTTCTTTAGGCAATTGTTTGAATTTTAGAGATAAATTAATGTTGTTATAATCTTCCATAAAATCTATAAAATCTCCCATATATTTTTTCTCAAAAAGGTTTAATAAAGTTGATTTTTGACCGGTAGTATAATTTTTACCTGCTGCTTGCCAATATAAATGATTGTAAGCATTTCTAAAAGATGAATTTCTATCAATTGTATCTCTGTAACGTGCATCTATTAAATTAATTAATTCTGTAGATGCAAATTCTATTTTTCTGTATTGTGCTGATTGAAAACCACTTGCAGGTGTTAATGTATTTCTAAATTTTAGGTATTGTTCTTTTTCCATACCATCTGTCATTACTGTAAATGAGCTACAAAGCATGTCAAAATACCTGCTTATTCTGCCTAAATGCATGGTAAATTTATCTGCAGAAATATCTGTTGCTTTTGCAACCTGATCAATTTCCCATAAAATCATTTTAAACAATAATTCGTTTACCTGATGATACATAATAAACACCATTTCATCTGGCTGGTTGGTTCTTGGAGTTTGCAAGCCTAAAAGTGCATCTGTCTGAATATAATCCCAATACGTAATGGGTGTACTGTGCAGTAAACCTTCTAACATGGCATCTACAGGAACACCTAGTTTATCGTACTTTTCTTCTATGGCTTTTAAAATTTCTTCTCTATTCATGTATTGATATAAAAAAAATTACTAGGATTGATTGGTCTGGTATAAAGATACTAAATAAAGACCTTTCAGGTTTTTGAAACCTGAAAGGTTATTAATATTTAAAAATCGTAACTCAAACTAAAAATTAGTAAACTTTAAAGTGTTCCTCTTTTTGCTTGTTCTCTTTCTATAGATTCAAATAAGGCCTTAAAATTACCTGCTCCAAACCCTTTGGCTCCCATTCTTTGAATGATTTCGAAAAACAAAGTTGGTCTATCTTCTACTGGTTTTGTAAAGATTTGCAACAAATAACCTTCTTCATCTGCATCTATCATAATACCCAACGCTTTTAAACTTTCGATATCTTCTCTTAATTCGTGACTAAATGCTTCTAATCTATCAGGAACAGCTTTGTAATATTCTTCTGGTGGTGTAGATAAAAACTCCACTCCATTTAAGCGTAATTGTGTAACTGTAGCAACAATATCATCTGTGGCAACAGCAATGTGTTGCACACCTGCACCTTCGTTAAAATCTAAATATTCTTCTATTTGTGATCTTTTTTTACCTTCTGCTGGTTCGTTTATTGGAAATTTAATGCGTCCATTTCCATTGGACATTACTTTACTCATTAATGCTGAATATTCTGTATGGATTTGCTTATCATCAAAAGATAAAAAGTTTTCGAAACCCATGACATCTTCGTACCATTTTACCCAAACATCCATTTGGTTCCAACCTACATTGCCCACCATATGATCTATATATTTTAAACCTGCAATTGGCGGATTGTAATCGGATTCCCATTTTTTAAAGCCTGGTAAAAATGCACCATTATAATTTTTACGCTCTACAAATAAATGTACAGTTTCACCATAAGTGTAAATTCCTGCTCTTACTACTTCTCCATGTTCATCTTTTTCTACGGTGGGTTCCATATACGATTTTGCACCTCTAGATGTAGTTTCTTTATACGCTTGTCTTGCATCTTCTACCCAAAGCGCTATTATTTTTACGCCATCACCATGCTTTACAATATAATTATTTATAGGCGATTTACTTGTTAATGGTGTTGTAAGCATTAACTTGATTTTGTCTTGGGTTAACACATAACTTACGGAATCTTTTGAACCTGTTTCTAACCCACGATAAGCATGCGATTGAAACCCAAATGCTGTTTTATAAAAATGTGCTGCTTGTTTTGCGTTGCCTACATAAAATTCTACATAATCTGTACCTAACAATGGAAGGAAATCTTGTGCTCCTTCGAATATTTTTTCTAATGTATACATAACTAAAGCCCATCCTAGCCTTCCCAAAGGGAAGGAACTCCTAACTGGGTATTAAAAGTCTTTATGTTTTTAATTGCTATTCGCTTGCAAACTAGTTTAGCCGTGATTGAAATGGCATCCTTTTTTTGCTGCCATAAATGGCAAAAAAAGATATAATGGAAAGCGCGAAATAGCTTCTTATTATTTTTAATTTTAATAAACTTTTTTGAGTTTGTTACTCATTCCCCTTCTTTGGAGGGGTTAGGGGAGGCTTATAACCAAGATTTATAATACTCTTTATCTGCTATTTTTATAGCTTCTTCTGTAACTTGTAAGGGTTTAAAAGTATCTACCATAACTGCTAATTCTTTGGTTTCGGTTTTACCAATACTGCGTTCTGTAGCTCCTGGATGTGGTCCATGAGGTATCCCTGCTGGATGTAGAGAAATATGACCTGCTTCTATATCGTTTCTGCTCATAAAATCGCCATCTACATAATACAAAACTTCGTCTGAATCTATATTACTGTGATTGTAAGGTGCTGGAATTGACTGTGGATGGTAATCGTACAAACGTGGTACAAAACTGCAAATTACAAAGGTATTGGTTTCAAAAGTTTGATGAACTGGTGGTGGTTGATGAATACGGCCTGTAATAGGTTCAAAATCGTGAATTGAAAATGCATAGGGAAAGTTGTAACCATCATAACCTACTACATCAAAAGGATGTGAGGCGTATACCATTTCTATAATTTCGTCTTGTTTTTTTACGTTGATGATAAAATTGCCCAACTCATTATGTGTTTCTAATTCTTGTGGTCTGCGTAAATCTCGTTCACAAAAGGGTGCGTGTTCTAACAATTGACCAAACCAATTTCTATAACGTTTTGGTGTGTAAACTGGTGAGTAGGATTCTACAATAAACAATCTATTGTCTTGTGAATCGAAATCTAATTTATAGATAATTCCACGTGGAATTACCAAATAATCTCCATATTTAAAGTCGATATTTCCTAAATGCGTTCTTAGTTTTCCTGTTCCTTTATGGATAAAAATAACCTCGTCTGCATCTGTATTTTTATAAAAATAATCTTTAGTAGATTCTTTTGGAGCAGACAAAATAATATTACAATCTGAATTGGTTAACACCACTTTTCTGCTTTGTAAATAATCGTTTTCTGGCTGTACTTGAAATCCGCGAAAGATATAAGACTGAATATTATTTGCTTTGGCAATTTTAGGTTTTACAGAATATTGTTTTCTAATTTCTTTGACCATGGTTGGTCTATGTTCGTGATAGCTGTTGGTAGACATCCCGTCGAAACCAATAGTACCAAATAGTTGCTCGTAATACAAGCTACCATCTTTTTTACGAAATTGTGTGTGTCTTTTTGAAGGGATTGTTCCTAATTTATGATAAAAAGGCATAATGTTTAATTTGTTATTCCTGCGAAAGCAGGAATTTTGTGAATCGATTTTTGAGTTTTCTGTAATGCAATACCGCATTAAGTGCAAAATGAGAGTAAAAGAACATCACTCTGGATTGCGCTTAATTAAAAACTTTAAATACGTTAGTAAATCTGGATACATGTTACTAAATCGATTTCGTTACCTAGCAAAGATACAAAAAGTACATCAAAAAATTTTATTATGTATTACAAAATGGGTTGTTGTATTCATGATTTTTTTAGACAGTAATTTTATGGTATAAAAAAACCGAAATAAAAGTTAATGAAATAAACTCAACAAGGATGAATCTAAAAAAGTCGAATCTAAATTTGTGCAGTCTGTAAAACTTACTCAATCTTTTTAACCACTGCTTTTGGTGCTTCTTTTCTAGAGCCATCAAAACCATCAACACCACCAACTGTGGTATATTTCATTACATATTTTTTATCTGGAAAAATACGTTTATATGCACTTTGACACATTAAAGTTGCTTCGTGAAATCCGCATAAAATCAACTTTAATTTACCAGGATAGGTATTTACATCGCCAATGGCATAAATGCCTGGTATATTGGTTTGGTAATCTAAAGCATTGTTTACTTTAATGGCGTTTTTTTCTATTTCTAAGCCCCAATTTGCAATAGGTCCTAATTTAGGTGACAACCCAAAAAGTGGAATGAAATGATCGGTTTTGATCATAAAAGCTTCGTCTCCTTTTTTAATAACAGAAACACCTTCTACTTTATTTGTACCAGCAATACCTACCACTTCTGCAGGTGTAATTAGATCTATTTTACCCGCATCTTTTAATTCTTGTACTTTGTCTACAGAATCTAAAGCGCCTCTAAACTCGTTTCTTCTGTGAATTAATGTTACAGAAGATGCTACATCAGTTAAAAAGATAGACCAGTCTAAAGCAGAGTCTCCACCACCCGCAATGACTACTTTTTTATCTCTATAAACTTCTGGGTCTTTAATAATATATTCGACCCCAACATTTTCGAAATTTGTAATGTTTGGTATCGGAGGTTTTCTTGGTTCAAAACTACCTAAACCACCAGCAATAGCGACTACTTTTGCTTGATGTTTGGTACCTTTATTTGTAGTTACAATAAAGGTTTCATCTTCTTGTTTTTCAATAGTATCTGCACGTTCTCCTAAGGTAAAACCTGGTTCAAATTGTTTAATTTGTTCCATTAATTTATCTGTTAAATCGCCTGCTAAAATTTCTGGATAAGCAGGAATGTCGTAAATGGGTTTTTTAGGATATATTTCTGAACACTGACCTCCTGGCTGTGGTAAAGCATCTATTAAATGACAGCGCAGTTTTAATAATCCTGCTTCAAAAACGGTAAACAAACCTGTAGGTCCTGCACCTATTATTAATATGTCTGTAGTAATCATTAATTTTAAAATATGTGAAAAACAAAAATAGATTTTTTATAGAAAAAAATAGGTGACATTTGTCACATACAAACTACGCTACATTTATAACTTCTTCTATTTGTGGGGCATACTTTTTTATGGTAGCTTCAACACCATTTTTTAAAGTCATTTGGTTTACAGAACAACCTGTACAAGCGCCTTCTAATTGTACTTTTACAATCGTATTTTCTATAGATAAGAGCTTAATATTACCACCATCGCTCATTAAAAACGGACGGATTTCATCTAAGGCTTTTTCTACATTTTCTTGTGTTTCTTGTGCTGTCATAACAGGGCCCTCTTAATCTCCCCAAAGGGGAGAAACTCAAAACGGGTATTTTGAGCTTATATTTTAAACTAAATTTATATTCAATATGTTCCACCTTATTGTTTTCACTTTTTATTCCTTCCCTTTGGGAAGGTTAGGATGGGCTATTTTACTGCACTACAACCACTCATTGTAGTAATTCTAACAATTTCTGTTGGTGGTAAGTTTGCATTTCTTTGTAATAATTGTGATACCATTTCTTTTGTAATATCATGAAAAGCTTTTTCTAAAACTGTGTCTTCTTGCAGTGCAACTGGGTGCCCAACATCGCCAGATTCTCTTATGCTTTGTACTAATGGTACTTCTCCTAAAAATTGAGTTTTAATATCTTCGGCTAAATTTTTAGCGCCATTTTGCCCAAAGATATAATATTTATTATTTGGTAATTCTTCTGGTGTAAAGTATGCCATATTTTCTATAATACCTAAAACTGGTACATTTATACTTTCTTGTTGAAACATCGCTACTCCTTTTTTAGCATCTGCCAAAGCAATATTTTGTGGCGTGCTTACTACAACTGCACCATTTATGGGTAAAGCTTGTACTATAGATAGGTGCACATCTCCTGTTCCTGGAGGTAAATCAATTAAAAGAAAATCTAGTTCGCCCCAATCTGCATCAAAAATTAATTGTTTTAAAGCTTTAGATGCCATTGGTCCACGCCAAATTACAGCTTGGTCTGGGTTTGTAAAAAAGCCTAAAGACAATAATTTTACCCCATAACTTTCTATAGGTTTCATTTTTGAGCGTCCATCTACATTTACAGAAAGTGGTTTTTCTCTTTCTACATTAAACATAATATGTTGTGATGGCCCATATACATCTGCATCTAAAACACCAACATTAAAACCCATTTTTGCTAAAGAAATTGCTGTATTTGCTGTGATTGTAGATTTACCTACACCTCCTTTACCAGAGGCAATTGCAATAATATTTTTAATATTTGGTATTTCTTTACCTCTAATTAAATTAGGGTTTTCTTTAGCTGCTGGCTTTTCTACTGAAACAGTAACTTTTACCTGTAAAGTTTCTAAAACATTACTTTTAATAGCTTTCGTTATTTCTAATTCTATCTTCTTTTTTGCTTGTAATGTTGGGTTGCTAATCGTAACATCTACATTTACCTCATCTCCAAAAATTACTATATTTTTAACATTGTTGTTTTCTACCAAACTTTTACCTTCTCCGGGTGCTGTTATGGTTTCTAATGCTTTGTATATATCTTGTTTTTTAAAACCCACGTGTTATTTTTATTTAATCTTATTTGCAAAGATACATCTTCAAGAGGAGAAAAGAAAGCTACAAAATTCTAATTATTTATAGGTTAATAACTGCTAGTTATAGGTTAATAGTTGTTTTATTTACCTGATAAAGTAGCGTTTAAAAGAAAGTTTTTTAAGACATTTGTAGCGTACAATTAGTTTTATAAAATGAAGAATTTTTTTAGGGTTGTTAGTTTTTTAGAAGGGATCTCTTACTTGCTACTTTTGTTTGTTGCTGTGCCCATTAAATATTTTAATGGAGATGATAGGTATGTAAAATTACTAGGAATGCCACATGGTTTGTTCTTTATGCTGTATATTATTTTGGCAATTGTAATTCAGAAACAAATGAAATGGAATGCTAAAACTTTAGGAATTGTGATGCTTGCTTCTATCATTCCTTTTGGTACTTTTTATATTGATAAGAGGTATTTAAGATAGGTTTAAAACCTTAAAAGATTCATTATTTAGTAATTATACTAAATAAAATTGATGAGAAATCTTACCTCTAAGAGAGGCTAAATGGGAATTAACCACCACTAACTGGCGGAATTAGTGCAACAACATCATTCTTTTTTATAATTGATGTATCTTCTGCATATGATTCGTTTACAGCAATTGCATACGATGCTATATTTGTTAAACTTGGATACTTTTCTTTTAGTATAATTTTAAAATTAGCTACAGAAATTGGCTTTTCTATGGTAATTTCATCTTGATTACTATTCACCAAATCTGTTGTAATCCCAAAAAATAATACTTTAACTGTCATCATAAAATTGTTTTAAAACAAGCTTGCTCTAAATACAAAACCCCTTTCTTTGATACCTCCATAACGTGCGCTTACATACTCTACTCTTAAAAAACGCCACTTACCAAAACCTAAATTTGACAAACCTACAGAATACTCTGTGTATGGCTTTTTATCTGCCATAAACAAGGCTTTTCCACCTGCAACTAAATGAAAATTCAATTTATTTAATAAAGGTATTTTGCCTAAAATTGCACCTCTAAAATTATGCTCTAAATGCATTTCTGCATATTTATCATTGGTGTAATATTTGTAATATTCTAGTAAATTAAAGCTATTTAAATCTCTATCTATAGGAAACAAAAGTTGATTTCCATTAGCTTGCAATTTATCCATAAAAGCAATGTCTTTCTTTTCTAAAAAAGCACCTGCTCTTAAATGATACTGAAACCTACCAAAATTACCTGCATTTAAATCTTGCCTAATATTTGCTATAAATAAATCTGAATTTAAGTTGGAATTATCTGAACCAAATCTTTTCATATAATTTAAACTAATTGTCGGGAATTTACTTTCACCTACATTAAATTTTCTATCTGGGTAAGATAAATATTTTTGACCAATCACAATGGTTGTACCTACGTTTAATGTGGCAATATTATGTTCTGTAAAGGCTGCATTTGTAAAATCTGTTGGGTCTAAAGGATTGTTAGATGTAAATCCATTTACATCTTGTTTTGCAAAAGAATAATTGGTAGTATTAAAAAGTGGTGTTCTTTTGGCATATTCTAAGAAAGTAGAAAAATAAATACCATTTTTAATTTCTTCTGAATATCTAACTTTTGCAGCTGTTTTCTCATAAATTTTAAGGAAATTTTGTCTATTAAACAAAGATGATATGGTGTTGTTTAATTTAAATATGGGGTCTCTATCATTAAATTGAAGGGTTTCTATTCCTCCAGAAATAGTTAATCTTGGTTTAGAAATGTTGTTCCATTTTTTTGTGAAGTAAAAAGTAGGTCTCAGCTTTTTTTCTGAAAAAGCATAATTAAAGTCCATACCTGCATTCCACCATTTCCCTTCATCATTTAATTGTTCAAAATAACTAAAACCCAAAGTTGTATAAAAACCTTGTACTGTATTAAAACCTGCTTGTAATAAAGGGCCATCGTAAGAAAACGACCTGTTTTTATAAGAGTCTCTATATGTATATACTGTTAAAGGATTTAAAAAACCAAACTTATTCCCTTTTGCATCAAGAGAATCTAAATATTTTTTAGATTTTCGTATCAACTTTATACTATCTTTTAATTTATAGTCTGATACTTCTTCTTTTGTAAGAGGAACAGGTCTTAGCGTATTCCAAAAAACACTGTCTTTTTTTGTAGCATTTTCTTCAAAAGATAAAACCTCATTAGTAAACGTATTTTCTGTAAATGTTGGGTTAAAATTATAATCTGAATATATGTAGGAGAATTTTCCACTAGGTTTAAATCCGAATATAGAAATATCAAAATCAATACTTTGGCTAATAAGTACCCAAGCACCTATTTCATCAGCATAATTGTAGCCTTGTTTTAATTTTAAAGTATTTACAATTGGTATATTTACTTGTGCACCTGTGGTAATTAAATCTGTACCATAAATAGCCCAATCGTTTTCTACAATATATATATGACCTTGAAAAACTCGATCGTTATTTCTTTTGGGTAGTAATTTTATTTTATTGATGAGCTTGCCATTTTTATCGTAAAAAGTACCCACTAATTTGTATCTGTAATAACTAAATGCATTGCCAGATAAGGGCGAAACCAAATCGTTAAAAACTTCGATACTATTTTCATATAAGTCTATATTAGAGTCTTCTGCTCTATTAAAACTTACACCATTATCTTGCCCAGAAACTTTAGAGGCTACAATTTTTTCTTTAAATTTTTTAGGTTTCTTTTGAAAAGTAATCTTAGAAAATGTTTCAGATAAATAAGTAATACCACTTCTTGTAGAGTCTAACCCCCCACCAAAATCTCCAGTAGATTGCCCAAAAAACTTTTCTGGTGCATCTTTTATTCTTATTAAACCTCTGGAGTAAAATTTTGCAGTATAATTGGCATATTTGTCTGTGTTTTTTTCTTTGCTTGCAATTACATTTCTTATAATTCTATTAGCAGGATTGTCTTTTGTAGCAATAGTAATTTCTTTTAAACTTACAGACTCTTCTTCTAAAGTAACATCTAATGTATATGGAAATTTAGTAATTGTAACCTCTTTTTTAAGCGTTGTAAAACCAATAAATTGAAATACAATTTTGTATTTACCTGGCTTTTTTATATCTAAAATATAATCGCCATTATCGTTAGAAGTAGTTCCGGTTACAGTTTTGTTTAAATATACACTTACAAAAGGAAGTGCGTCTCCTTTTTTATCTATAATTTTCCCTTGTATTTGCCCTATGGTTATCGATGAAATAAAGAGTAATAACAAAAAAAATACGCTTTTCATTCAGTTGGTTTTAGTAAGTAGACGCAAACTTATGGTTTATGTTACAATTTTATATTTATTTATTGTTAGAGCAATTTTACGCTAGTTGTTTAAAATAGACGCTTAAAAATCGATAATGGTTGTATTTAGAGTTGTATATAATTAGTTTTTAGTAGATTCTCTAACCACTATATTTGTCTCTAAAACTTCTTCTTTATAAATGATACTTTTATTTTTCTTTTTGTCTTTTATTTCTTTGTACAATATTTTAAATGCTTTTTTACCCATTTTAAAACCAGGTTGATTTATTGTTGTTAAAGAAGGAGAAATAACAGAAGACATAAACCAATTGCTAAACCCAACAATATTTATTTGTTCAGGTATTTTTACACCTTGCTTGTTAAAAGCTGCTATTGCTCCTATGGCTACCAAATCTGTATTGATAAATATCCCATCTACATCTTTATGGTCTTTTAATAACTTATTTGCGAAAAAACTTCCCTCTTCAAAACTCATATCATTTAATAAATAAACTAAAGAAGCATCGTATTTTATATTATTATCTGTTAAAGCCTGTTTATACCCTAAAAAACGATCTATAGAGTTTTGTGGTAACAATGGTCCTCTAAAATGGGCAATTCTTTTACAACCAATATCTATTAAATGTTGTGTAGCCTTGTATGCTGCTTTTCTGTCATCTATAATTACTTTTGAGCATTTTACAATTTTTGCAATTTTATCGAACATTACTAAAGGCGTTCCTTGATCTAATATTTGATTTAAGTGTTTAAAATCTCCTGTTGCGTTTGCCAAAGAAATTAAAATACCATCTACTCTTTTATTTAATAGCAAATCTATCTGCTGTTTTTCTAGCTCGTAAGACTCATTAGATTGCAATGTAATTACTAAATACCCTTTTTTTTCAGCTTGAGAAATAATACCTTTAATTACACTAGAAAAAAAATGATGTACAATTTCTGGGATTATTAATCCAATGGTTTTAGACTCTTTTGTTCTTAAATTTACTGCAAAAGAATTGGGTTTATAATTTAATTTTGCAGCAGTTTCTCTTACTAACTTTCTTGTTTTTTTACTAACATCTGGGTATTCTTTTAATGCTTTAGAAACCGTTGTTATAGAAATACCTAATTCTTCTGCAATCTTTTTAAGTGTCATCAAAATAAAATTTTATTTTTAAAAAATTGTTTGTTTTATTACCTGATAAATATACTAAATTATCATAATCGAAAACGTTTTCGGTAAATCGAAAACGTTTTCGATTTTTTAATTTGATAAAATTTTTGTTTATAAGAATACATTTGACAAAGAAACAATTAACTTTTTATTAAATTCACATTTAAAATGAAAAAACAATTACAATTTAGAATAGCTTTATTGATGGTATTTTTACTATCAACAACAGCTTTTGTTGCACAATCAACAATTTCTGGTACTGTAAAAGATCAAAAAGGTGAAATTATTCCAGGTGTAAGTATCTATTTAAAAGGTACTACAAAAGGAACTAGTTCTGATTTTGATGGTAACTACGAAATTAAAAATGTAGACAATGGAACCTACACTATTATTGCATCTTATATTGGATTCGATAATTTTAAAAAGGAAATTAATGTAAATGGTAAATTAACCTTAAACATTGTTATTAAAGAAAATGCACAATCTTTAGACGAAATTATTGTGACAGGAGTTGTAAATCCAAAATCTAAAATAGAATCAAGTATTTCTGTTTCTACTGTAGGTATAAAGCAAATAGAACAAGCATCTCCAAGATCTGCAGGTGAACTTTTTAGAAGTATTCCTGGTATTCGTGCAGAGTCTTCAGGTGGTGAAGGTAATGCAAACTTTAACGTACGTGGTGTACCAGTTTCTTCTGGTGGTTCAAGATACTTACAATTACAAGAAGATGGTTTACCAATTATGTTGTTTGGAGATACTTCTTTTGGTAATGCAGACAACTTTTTACGTATAGATTCTAATATTGGTAGAGTTGAAGCTATTAGAGGTGGTTCTGCTTCTACGCAAACATCTAATGGTCCTGCAGGTATTATAAATATGATTAGTAAAACTGGTAAAATAGAAGGTGGAACTATTGGAGCAACTTATGGTTTAGATTTTCAAACTAGTAGATTAGATTTCGAATATGGAACTCCAATTGGAGAAGGTTTATATTATCATATTGGTGGTTTTATGCGTGTTGGCGAAGGGCCAAGAAATATAGGTTACCAAGGTAATAAAGGTGGTCAAATAAAAGCAAATATTACAAAAGAGTTTAAAAAAGGGTACGTTCGTACGTATTTTAAATTTTTAAATGATAGAGCTGTAATGTATATGCCAATGCCAGTAAGATTAACAGGTACAAATGCGAATCCAACTTTTGGAAATTTACCAGGTTTTGATATTACTTCAGACACTCCACATTCTATAAACATTCAAAATACATATAGTGTGTATGATGGTAACCCAACTCAAAATGATATGAGAAATGGAAACAACCCAGTTAGTAAAGCTATTGGTGCAGAGTTTTCTTTTGACTTAGGTGATGATTGGAAAGTAAATGGTAAAGCTAGATACTCTAATAATTCTGGTCAATGGAACGCTCCATTTACTGCAAATGTTGGTACTGTAGCAGAAATAGAAGCTTTAGTAAGAGGTGCTTCTGGAGCAACTGGTGCTTTAACATATCAAGATGGTTCGCCATTTAACCCTTCAAATGGTTTAGCTCAAGATATTAGATATTTTGATGTAACTATAGAAGATTTAAGTAACTTTTTTAGCGATGTAAAAGTTACAAAAGCAATTAATGACAATATAGGAGTTACAGTAGGTATGTTCTCTGCAACTCAAAACACAAAAATAGGATGGCAATGGAGTTCTGCAATTTCTGAAGTAGCAGGAGGTGGTAAAGCTAGATTAGGTGTTTTTGATGGATTTTCTCAAGGAGGAGCTTACTCTTTTGGTCAGCCAGTTTGGGGTAACTGTTGTCAAAGAAAATATAACACTGTACATAATGTAAATTCTCCTTATATAGGTGTAGATGCAGAAATTTCTGAAAAATTAAATTTTGATGGTAGTATTCGTTTCGAAAACGTAAATGTAAACGGAACCATAAACTCTGGTCAATTAAGTAATTTAGATGCAAATGGAAATTTAATTGGTTTTGATTATAACAGTGATGGTGTAATTAGCCCTTTTGAAGAAACGATACCTACAATTGCTGGTAACCCAGGGCAAGCTATAAGCGACAATTATAATTTTGTTTCTTTCTCTGCAGGTTTAAACTATAAATTAAATGATGGTGCTGCTGTTTTTGGAAGATATAGTAAAGGTGCTTCAGGTAGAGCTGCAGATAGAAATAACTATGGTGCAGATGGCTTAGGAGATGTGCAATTTGATGAGATTTCTCAATTTGAAGTTGGTTTAAAAAAGAGACTAGATAATGGTGTTTTAAATGTTACAGGTTTTTTAAGTAATACAGATGAAGGTATTAGTAACGAATTAAATAGAACTGTTGGAAATCCTTTTAAAGCTTTAGGTTTAGAGGTAGAATCTGCTTATAGATTTGGAGATTTTAGTATCAATGGTTCTGTTACTTATACAAAAGCAGAAATTGATGGTGGAGCAAACAAAGGAAACAAACCAAGAAGACAAGCAGACTTTGTTTACAATTTTGCACCAACATATTCTTTTGGATCAGAAAAACAACACCTTTTAGGAATCACTGTATTAGGTACATCTAAGTCTTTTGCACAAGATGATAACGACCTTGTAATGCCAGGTTATGCTTACATTAATGCAGTTGCTAAAGTTAGCTTAACAAAAGGATTATCTTTAAGTGTTAATGCAAACAATTTATTTGATACCATAGGTGTTACAGAAGTAGAAGGAAATGGAAATTTAGCAGGTGGTTTAGCTGCAGCAAGAACAATTTCTGGACGCTCTACTACAATGACATTACAGTATAGTTTTTAAAAAAAGAAAGTTTGTTAATTTTTATTGATTTGAATTAAAAGTGGAGCCAATGATAAATTTATTGGCTCCACTTTTTAAAAACAAGACAATCATCATCAAATTCTAAAATTATTTTAAAATGAAACATTTCATAATTATTGTTCTTTTATTTACATCACTTCAAAGCAAAGCACAAAAAGTTTTTAATGTAGATAAAGAATCAAAAAAAGAAAAAATGATTGTATATGGTAGCGATAGTTGCCATAGTTGTTTAGATACAAAAGCTTTTTTAAAAGAAAAAAAAATTAAATTCACGTATTACGATATTGATGTAAATAAAGTAAAGGAACAAGAAATGTTACTAAAACTTCAAAAAAACAATATTTCTATTCATACGTTAAGTTTACCAGTGGTAGATAATAAAGGAGATGTTTTTTTAAACAAAGGTAACCTACAAGAGTTTTTAAAAGTTTTAGCTAAAAAAATAGAAAAAGATGAAAATTAAAAAACCTACACTAAGTTTCTGGCAAATATTTAATATGAACGTTGGTTTTTTAGGCATTCAATTTAGTTTTGGCTTACAGCAAACAGCTGTAAACCCAATCTTCTCTTTTTTAGGAGCAAATCACGAAGATTTACCACTATTAAATTTAGCTGGTCCTGTTACAGGTTTAATTATACAACCTATAATTGGTGCTATTTCAGATAAAACATGGTCTCCAAAATGGGGAAGAAGAAAACCCTTTTTCTTAATTGGAGCTTTAATTGGTAGTTTGTGTTTATTCGCTTTTCCTTACAGTCCATCTTTATGGTTTGCTGTAGGTTTACTTTGGATTTTAGATGTTGGTAACAATATGGCTATGGAACCATACAGGGCATTTGTTGGAGATAAACTACCAAATAAACAATTAAGTTTCGGTTATCAAATGCAAAGTTTATTTGTGGGTGCAGGTATTGTGTTGGCAAACGCATCTATATTTATTTTTCAAGATCAATTTGGTGGTGTAGAAAATGTAGATGAAACTGTAAAAGCAATTCCAAAATGGTTGTATTACTCCTTTTTTATCGGAGCAATTTTATCTGTTGCAACCATACTTTGGTCGGTTTTAAAAACCCCAGAAATTCCTCCTTCAGAAAAAGAATTAAAAGAAATAGAAAAACACAACAAACTATCTTTTGTAGATAGAGTAAAAACGCCTTTTAAAGAAATTGTTAGCGCAATAAAAGACATGCCAAAATTTATGTGGAAGTTAGCTGGTGTGTATCTTTTTCAATGGTATGCCCTATTTATTTACTGGCAATTTATCTCGCCAATGTTCGAAGAAAGTATGGGCTTTAACAAGTCAGAAGCGTTAAGTCAAGCAGCAAAAATGAATACAACTTACAATATTTCTACCATTGTTTTTGCATTGGCACTAGTTCCTTTTGCATTAAAATGGGGAGGTAAAAAAGTATATGTACTTAGTTTATTTTTAACAGGTATCGCTATGCTTAGTATTCCAAACATACAAGACCCAACTTTGGCTATTTTACCAATGATTTTATTTGGTATTGGTTGGGCAGCAATGATGGGAATTCCATATTCTATGGTATCTAAAATTGTAATTCAAGAAAGACGTGGTGTATATATGGGGATTTTAAATATGATGATTGTAATCCCAATGGGAATACAAACATTAACTTTTGGACCAATTGTAAAAAACCTTTTAAACAACAGTGCAGTAAATGCTATTTTATTAGGAGGAATCTTTTTTATAATTGCCGCATTTTTAGCATTAAGGCTTAAAGAAACAAAATCAATTACAGAATAAAATTAAGATTCTATTAATACAAGAAATAGATAAAAAGATAAAGAAATTAATTTTGAAAAACAGTAATAAAAACATAGACATTTTATGTGTGGGAGAAGTTTTAGTAGACTTTATAGGCCATCAAAACAATGTGCTAATAAGCGAAACTAGAGACTACCACAGATATTTAGGTGGTTCGCCTGCAAACGTAGCTATGAACTGCAAAAGATTGGGTTTATCCTCTACCTTAGTTTCCTCTGTTGGAAATGACGGCTTTGGAGAATACATTTTTAAAAGGTTAGAAGAAATTGGTATCAATACCTCAAATGTTAAAAAATTAGAAAACAAATCTACAAGTGTTATTTTTGTCTCAAAATCTAATGGAACACCCGATTTTATACCTTATAGAAATGCAGATTGTGATATTTCAGAAAATCAAATTACTACTGAAATGTTATCTCAAACAAAAATTTTTCATACAACTTGTTTTGCGCTAAGTAAAAATCCTGCACAAACAACTATTCTTAAAAAAGCTGAAGAAGCTCACAAAAAAGGATGCAAATTAAGTATCGATGTCAATTACGCTAAAGAACTCTGGGAAACTAAAGAACAAGCTTTACAAGTAATTAAAAATTATTGTCAATTCAATCCATTAATAAAAATTAGTGAAGATGATATGTTGCGTCTTTTCGAAAAACAACTTCCACATAAAGAAATTTTTGAGTTCTTTCACAATTTAGGGGTAGAAACTGTATGCCTTACACTTGGAAGTAAAGGTGTAAAACTTTCTCAAAAAGGAAAAAATATGATTCAATTACCCGCTATAAAAATAGAAAAAGTAATGGATACCACTGGGGCTGGTGATGCTTTTTGGTCTGGCTTTTTATTTGCTTACATTAAAGCAAAAACTATTGAAGAGTGTTTGCAGATTGCTTTAAAATTAGCCGCTTTAAAACTACAAAACGTAGGTAGATTACCTAACAATATCAATATTTTATCAAAACTTTTATAAGTTTTACTTAAAAATACCTTTTTTATGTCATCAGAAAAAAATACTACTATTTCTAATGGTGTTATGTTAAATGCATATCCAGATAGTATTGGAACAAATTTAAGTGATACTATTAAAATGCTTCAAAAAAAAGATTTTAAAGATGTATTTTCTTTGTTTTATGTGTTACCTACTTTTTTTAATAGCGATTTAGACAGGGGTTTTTCTATTATAGATTACAATCTGAATGATGAATTGGTTTCTAAAAATGATTTAAATGCGTTAGAAAAATTAAAAATCGAATTAAAATTTGATATTGTTCTCAATCATTTATCTGTAAATTCCCCACAATTTAAAGACCTTTTAGAAAAAGGTGATGTATCTAAATACAAAGATTTTTTTATCAATTGGAATACTTTTTGGCAAGAAAACGGAACAAAAAATGAAGACGGAATTGTAATACCAAAAGAAGAATTTCTCAATAAATTATTTATGAGAAAATCTGGATTACCCATTTTAAAAGTTCCTTTTCCAGATGGTACAGAAAAACCATATTGGAACACCTTTTACCAAGAAATAAATTATCATAAAGTAGCTGCAGAAGATTTCATGAAAATTGATGGAATTTCATTATCACAATTAAAAAACATTACCAAAATAATAAATAAAGCTATTGATTCTAAAGAAAGCATAGAAAATATCGATTTTGGAAATTTGAATACGTTTAAAGATGAAATTATTAGAATTACTAACAAAAAAAGAACTTTTTTAGGGCAAATGGATGTCAATGCCAAATCTGAACTGGTTTGGGATTTTTATGAAAAAACCTTGGCAAAAGTAAAAAGTTTTGGGTGTAAAATATTACGCTTAGACGCCTTTGCATATTTGCATAAAGAAATTGGTCAAACCAACTTTTTTAATAAACCTGGTACCTGGAATTATTTAGAAAGAATTAATAAAATAGCTCAGAAAAATGATTTAGTACTACTTCCAGAAATTCATGCAGAATATGGTTTAAAGTTACATAATGAGGTTGCCAAAGAAGGTTATCAAATATATGATTTTTTCTTACCTGGTCTAATGATTCACACTTTAGAAAAAGCATCTAACAAAGCTTTACTTACTTGGGTAAATGAAATTGTAGAAAAAAAATACAAAACAGTAAATATGTTGGGTTGTCATGATGGTATACCTGTTTTAGATTTAAAAGGTAAAAAAGTAAATGGCAAGTATAATAAAGGTTTGTTAGAAGATAACGAGATAGAAACCATTATGGATACCATCATTAAACGTGGCGGAAGAGTTAAAAATTTATATGATCCTTCTGGGAAAAAAATATCCTATTATCAGGTAAATGCTACCTTTTTTAGTGCTTTGGGCGAAGATGAAAAAAAACTATTATTAGCCAGAGCCATTCAATTATTTATGCCTGGTATTCCTCAAGTTTGGTATTTAGATCTCTTTGCAGGTAAAAACAATTATAAAGCTGCAGATAAAGGTGGTAGTGGTGGCCATAAAGAAATAAACAGAACAACACTTTCTAATAGTGATATTGAAGAAGGTTTACAAAAACCAATCGTACAAAATCAACTAAAATTAATGCGATTAAGAAATACTTCAAAAGCTTTTTCAGGTAGTTTAAACATCAATAATTCTAAAGAAAACGAATTAGATATTTCTTGGCAAAACAACCAAGATTTTGCACATTTAAAAGCCAACTTAACTTCATTAACTTTTTCTATAAGTTATTTAGAAAACGATATAATAAAAAAAATGAGGTTTTAATACCAATCTAAACCTATTATTCTTTAGCTATTTCATTTTCTCTTTCATTGAAAACCATATATTTGTAGGCTCAAACCAACAGCAAATTTTATGAGCGATTCTAGAAAAAGACACGAGGCATTAGTATACCACGCAAAACCAAAACCAGGAAAAATAGAGGTTATTCCAACAAAAAAATATGCTACACAGCACGATTTAGCACTGGCATATTCTCCTGGTGTTGCAGAGCCTTGTTTAGAAATTGCAAAAGACAAAAACAACGTTTACAAATACACCTCTAAAGGTAATTTGGTAGCCGTAATTTCTAACGGAACAGCTGTTTTAGGTTTGGGTGATATTGGCGCTGAAGCATCTAAGCCAGTGATGGAAGGAAAAGGGTTGTTATTTAAAATTTTTGCAGACATCGATGTTTTTGATATCGAAGTAGACACCAAAGATGTAGAAAGATTTATAGATACTGTAAAAGCAATTGCGCCTACTTTTGGAGGTATTAATTTAGAAGACATTAAAGCCCCAGAAGCTTTTGAAATAGAAAGAAGATTAAAAGAAGAGTTAGATATTCCTGTAATGCATGATGATCAGCACGGAACAGCAATAATCTCTGCAGCAGCTCTAAAAAACGCAATAGACATTTCTGGCAAAGACATCTCTAATGTAAAAATAGTAGTTAGTGGTGCAGGGGCAGCAGCCATCTCTTGTACAAGATTGTATTTAAAATTAGGTGCAAAGAGAGAAAACGTAGTTATGTGCGATAGCAAAGGGGTTATCAGAAAAGATAGAGATAACTTAACTTCACAAAAAGCAGAATTTGCCACCCATAGAGATTTAAATACTTTAGAAGAAGCCATGCAAAATTCAGATGTATTTATTGGCTTATCTATGGGAAATGTAGTATCTCCAGAAATGCTACTTTCTATGGCAAAAAATCCAATTGTTTTTGCCATGGCAAACCCAATCCCAGAAATAGAATATAACTTAGCCGTTGCCACAAGAGAAGATATTATTATGGCAACAGGTAGATCAGACAATCCAAACCAAGTAAACAATGTATTAGGGTTTCCGTTTATTTTTAGAGGTGCTTTAGATGTTAGAGCAACTAAAATTAACGAAGAAATGAAAATGGCTGCAGTACATGCTTTAGCAGATTTAGCTAAAAAATCAGTACCAGAGCAAGTAAATATTGTGTATGATGAAGTAAGTTTAACCTATGGTAAAGAGTACATTATTCCAAAACCGTTCGATCCAAGATTAATTTACGAAATACCACCAGCCATTGCCAAAGCTGCAATTGAATCTGGTGTTGCCTTAGAACCCATTACAGATTGGGATAAATATAGAGAAGAATTAATGGAACGTTCGGGTTCTGGTAACAAAGAAATTAGGTTGCTACATAACAGAGCTAAAGGAAATCCAAAAAGTATTGTTTTTGCAGAAGCAGACCATTTAGATGTTTTAAAAGCAGCACAAAGAGTATATGAAGAAGGTTTAGGAAAACCAATACTTTTAGGACGAAAAGAACTAATTTTAGAATTGAAAGAAGAAATCGGTTTTACTGCTGATGTGCCTATTATAGATCCAAAAACAGACGAAGAAGATGAAAGAAGAAATCGTTTTGGAGAAGTATATTGGAAAAACAGGCAACGTAAAGGACGTACTTTATCTGAAGCTAAAAAATTAATGCGAGAGCGCAATTATTTTGCTGCAATGATGGTAAATCAAGGAGAAGCAGATGCTTTAATTACAGGCTACTCAAGACCTTATCCTTCTGTTGTAAAACCTATGTTAGAGTTGGTCGAAAAAGATAAAGGTGTCTCTAGAATTGCAGCTTGTAATTTAATGTTAACCAAACAAGGTCCTTTATTTTTGGCAGATACAACCATTAATGAAAATCCGTCTTCAAAAGATTTGGCTAAAATTGCTCAAATGACAGGTAATTTTGCTAGTATGTTTGGTATGAAACCTAATATTGCTATGTTGTCTTTTTCTAACTTTGGTTCCTCAAATTCAGAAACATCTAAAAAAATTAGAGAAGCTGTTGCATATACCCATCGTCATTTTCCAAATACTGTGATCGATGGAGAAATACAAGCAGATTTTGCGTTAAACCCAGAAATGTTAGCAAAAGAATTTCCTTTTTCTAAACTAAATGGTAAAAAAGTAAACGTATTAATTTTCCCGAATTTAGAATCTGCAAACATTACATACAAACTACTAAAACAAGTAGACAAAGCAGAATCTATAGGACCCGTAATTTTAGGTTTTGATAAGCCTGTACATATTTTACAATTGGGCGCAAGTGTAGACGAGATGGTAAATATGGCCGCATTAGCCGTTGTAGATGCACAACAAAAAGAAAAGAGGAAAAAAAGATAAGGGAAACCTAAAGTTAAAAGTGGGGCATTTCAAGTAGTAAATTTCAAGTTGAGTATTGAAAATTAGATTTTTACAAATCGTTTTTGGTAAAAAATTTTATTATTTTGCCAATTGTTAAACTAGAAACTTCATCAACAAATAAAAACGGGTACTTTAGAAGCCTGAAAATAATTTATGATTACACAAATTAGAGGAAGATTAGTAGAGAAAAACCCAACAGAAGTGGTTGTAGACTGTAATGGTGTTGGATATTTATTACACATTTCATTAAACACCTTTTCTAGTTTACCAGACAATGAAAATGTAGTGTTATATACACATCTTTCTATTAGAGAAGACGCACACACTCTTTTTGGTTTTATCAATAAAACAGAAAGAGAAGTTTTTAAACTATTAATTTCTGTTTCTGGTGTGGGGCCAAGTATTGCAAGAACGATGTGTTCTTCTATGACTTCAGAAGAAATACAAAATGCCATTGCATCAGAAAATGTACCCTTAATACAATCGGTAAAAGGTATTGGAGCAAAAACTGCGCAAAGAGTAATTGTAGATTTAAAAGATAAAATTTTAAAGACGTTTGATGTAGACGAAGTTTCTGCAACAACAAGCAATACAAACAAAGATGAAGCGTTATCTGCTTTAGAAGTCTTAGGTTTTCAAAGAAAACAGTCAGATAAAATTGTGTCTTCTATCTTAAAACAAGATAAAGACGCCTCTGTAGAGACCATTATTAAATTAGCCTTAAAAAATTTATAATCAAGTGAGTACATTTTTTAAAAGCACTTTATTAGTCTTAACTTTTACGTTAGCAGTACAACTGCCTGCGTTTGCACAACAAAACACTAAAAAAGATAGTATTACTGTTAAAAACGATTCTATAAAACTACGTTATGACTTTAAAAACACCCAAAAAGGAGGTTTATTTTTAAACGATTTAGCCGAAAAAGTAATCATTTTTGATAAGATTTTAAACAAATATGTTATTGTAGAAAAAATAGGAGATTACTACACAAGAACTCCTATTTATTTAACGCCAAGAGAATACGAAAAATACCGTTTAAAAAGAGACATGTTGCAATACTTTAAAGACAAAGTAAGCGCAACAAATAGTAAGAAAAAAGGTGCTGCAGACGCCCAAAAAGATTTGCTACCAACGTATTATGTTAACAATAAATTTTTTGAAACTATTTTTGGGGGTACAGAAGTAAAAGTTACACCAACTGGTAATTTAAACTTAAAGCTAGGTTTTATTTATCAGAATACAGAAAACCCACAAATTTCAGAAGAAAACAGAAGCAACTTTACTTTTGATTTTGATCAGCAAATAAACGCAAGTATTCGTGCAAAAGTGGGCGAACGCTTAGAATTTACTGCCAATTACGATACACAAGCTTCTTTTGACTTTCAAAACTTAGTAAAAATAGGTTTTACACCTACAGAAGACGATATTATACAAGGTTTAGAAGCAGGTAACGTTTCTATGCCCATTAAAAACTCTTTAATAAATGGTGCACAAAGTTTATTTGGGGTAAAAACAGATTTAAAGTTTGGAAACACAAATATAACAGCCGTTTTTTCTCAACAAAATTCAGAAAGTAAAACTGTGGTTGCAGAAGGTGGTGCCTCTATACAGCCTTTCGAATTAAGAACTACAGATTATGATAACGATAGACACTTTTTCTTATCGCAATATTTTATAGATAATTATGCCAATTCGCTTAAAAATTATCCACTCATAAACAGTCCTATAAATATTACCAGAATAGAAGTTTGGATAACCAACAGAAATTCTAGTACAGAAGATTTTAGAAGTATCGTTGCCTTTGCAGATATTGGTGAATCTGTTTCTAATGTTTTAGTAGATGAGAATGGTGTAGTTTTAAACCCATCTATAACGCAAGCACAAGTTTCTGGCAATAATTTACCTTTTAATGGGGCTAATAGAATTGGTACAGAAATTATTCCTGCTGGTGGCATTAGAGATGTATCTAGTATAGATGCTTCTTTAACACCTTATAATATGCAAAATGGTACCAATTATTCTGTATTAGAAAATGCCAGAAAATTAGAGCAAAATGAATATCGATTAAACAGTCAGTTAGGGTTTATTTCTTTAAACAGAAGATTAAATGACGGTGAAGTTTTAGCTGTTGCTTATGAATATACAGTAGCTGGTAATGTAAATGGAAGTAGTAAAAATTCTTTTAAAGTTGGAGAGTTTTCTAATGACGGTATCCAAGCACCTAATAATTTAGCAGTAAAATTGTTGCGTAGCGAAATTTTACAAACCAAAAGACCAGATGGTAATGGTGGTGAAGAATCTTTTCCAACTTGGCGTTTAATGATGAAAAACGTATATGCTTTAGGCGCATTTCCTTTAACACAAAATGGTTTTCGTTTCGAAATACAATATAGAGATGACCAAACAGGTATCCCTTCTAATGTGTTACAAAACGCACAAACACCAGGTATACCTAACAAACCATTATTACAGGTTTTAAATTTAGATCAGTTAGATCAAAGTCAGGCAAGAGAACCTGATGGTTTTTTCGATTATGTAGAAGGTATTACTGTAAATTCTGCAAACGGTTTTGTGTTTTTCCCAGAACCAGAACCTTTTGGTAACGATTTAGCAGATAGATTAACAAACCCTGCAGATGATATTTATTTATTTAAAGAATTATATTTAAACACAAAAATCAACATCAAAAATAACTTTCAAAATAAAGATAAATACTTTTTAAAAGGATATTTTAAATCAGAAAATTCAGGAGGTATCCCAATTGGAGCTTTTAACGTACCTAGAGGTTCTGTTAGAGTTACAGCTGGGGGAAGGCAATTGGTAGAAGGTATAGATTATGTGGTAGATTATCAATTAGGTCGTGTACAAATTATAGACCCAGGTTTACAAGCTTCTGGAGTACCTATTAGTGTTTCTACAGAAAATAATGCTGTTTTTAATCAACAAAGAAAAACCTTTTTTGGAGTAGATGTAGAACATAAATTTTCTGAAGATTTCGTTGTTGGGGCTACTTTTTTAAATGTAGAAGAAAGGCCTTTAACGCCCAAAATAAATTTTGGTTCAGACCCTATAAATAATACCATGTTAGGGTTTAATTTTGATTATTCTACAGAAGTACCTTTTTTTACAAAATTAGCAAACAAATTACCTTTTGTAGATACAGATGCACCTTCTAACCTATCTGTAAGAGCAGATATAGCTTACTTAATTCCTGGTACACCAAGTGGTATTGATGTAGCTGGTGCTGCAACTTCTTATATAGACGATTTTGAAGCATCACAAGTGCCTATTAGTTTATTATCTCCTCTAGATTGGTATGAAGCAAGTACACCTAAATATTTTCCTAATTTTAATGGAGAAAGAGACGATTTGTCCTACAATTACAAAAGAGCAAAATTAGCTTGGTACAGTGTAGATCAAATTTTTTATGGTATTGGCGAAACACCTGCAAGTATAGATGCAGATGAGCTTTCTAGAGCAGAAACTAGACAAATTAATTTCGGAGAATTATTTCCGAACATACAATTAGATATTACACAAAACTCTTTAGTTAGAACTTTAGATTTAGCCTATTTTCCACAAGAAAGAGGTTCTTATAATTTTGATCCATCTGCAAGCATACAAGATGGTAAAGTAACCTTACCCAACCCAGAAAGTAGATGGGCAGGTATTACAAGACCTTTAACTACCAATAATTTTGACCAAGCAAACGTAGAATACATTCAGTTTTGGATTATGGATCCTTACCAAAACTATTCGCTTACAGCAGAAGAAGGTTTACCACAAGGTATAGATCCAAACAATCCAATAAATCAAGTTGGAGATTTATACATCAACTTAGGAAACATTTCTGAAGACGTTTTAAAAGACAACCGTAAAATGTACGAAAACGGTTTACCAGAAGATGGTTTAAAGGTTCCTGGTAGCAATATTAACAATACTATTTGGGGTGATGTACCAAGAAATCCATCAATAATTTATGCATTTAATGAGCAAGATGCTGCCAGAACAAACCAAGATGTTGGTTTTGATGGTTTAAATGATGATGAAGAAAAAAACCTAACAGGCATTGGGCAATATGCAACTTTAGAGGATCCTGCTGCAGACAACTTTCAATTTTTTAGAGGTGGTAATTTAGACGCCATAAATGCATCACTAATAAAAAGATATAAAGATTACAACAATACACAAGGCAACTCGCCCACCTTAAATCAAGGTGGAGAACCTTACCCAACATCATCTACAACTTACCCAGATGTAGAAGATATTAATAGAGACCAAACCATGAATACTGTAGAGAGTTATTATGAATATAAAATTCCTCTAGACAGAAGTAGCTTAAGAAAAGGCTTTGGTTATGTAGTGGATGAAAAAACAACCAATGTAACTCTAGAAAACGGAAATACCCAACAAAGTAAATGGTATCAATTTAGAGTACCTGTTAGAAGTGGGACTCCAATTAATGGTATTTCAGATTTTAATAGCATTCGTTTTATGAGAATGTTTTTAACCAACTTTAAAATGCCTGTTGTAATTCGTTTTGGCGAGTTAGATTTGGTACGTGGAGATTGGAGACGTTATGTGAGAACATTAGACCCAGCTGTAAACCCTGATAGAGAATTAACACAAGACGAATTAAACGATTTTGAAGTAGGTGTTGTAAGTATAGAACAAAATGAAGGTAGCTATACACAACCACCAGGAATAGAAAGAGAGCGTTTACAAGGTAGTACAACTGTACAATTGCAAAACGAACAATCTGTAACTTTAAAAGTAAACAGATTAGAAACAGATAAAATACGTGCCATTTATAAAAACATTAGTATCGATTTAAGACGTTTTAAACGTTTAAAAATGTTTATGCACTTGCAAGAAAATCAAGGGGAATCTGGTCTAAATGATGGTGATCTTTCTGCAATAATTAGATTAGGTACAGATTTAAATGAAAACTTTTATCAATTAGAATTACCATTATCAGTAACTAAAAACGGCATATCTGCCATAGAAATTTGGCCAGAAGCCAATAATTTAGACGCTTTTTTAGAATCTTTTGGTTTGGTTAAACTAGAAAGAGATGCTTTAGGGCCAACAGTTGCACCTATAAATGAATTGTACACCTCTACAAGTCAAGACGCCAGTTTACCTTACACCATTAGTGTAAAAGGAAATCCAACTTTAGCACAATTAAGAACCATTATGTTAGGTTTAAAAAACACCTCACTAACACCAAAAAGTGGAGAGGTTTGGTTTAATGAGTTACGATCTGCAGATTTTGACAACGATGGTGGTTGGGCTGCAGTAGTAAATGCAGATGCAAATTTTGCAGATGTTGCCAATGTAGCTTTAGCAGGTAGTATGTCTACCATTGGTTTTGGTAATGTAGAAGATAGGGTAAATCAACGTAGTTTAGATGAAACTAAACAATATGACATTGCTACAACAGTAAATTTAGGAAAAGTATTAACGCCAACAAATTGGGGCATACAATTGCCTATGAGTTATAGTATTGGCGAGAAGTTTATAGATCCAAAATTTGACCCACAGTACCAAGATGTTACCTTGGCAGATGCTTTAGAGCAAAATCCAAATAGTGAGTTTTCTAGAGACTATACCAAAAGAACGAGTATTAGTTTTATGAATGTTAAGAAGAATAGAAATCCTAATTCTACTAAAAAACCAAGGTTTTACGATGTCGAAAATTTAACAGTTTCTTACGCTCATAACAAAGAGTTTCATAGAGACTATAACATACAAAAATATATTAATGAAAATGTAACTGCAGGCGCAACTTACAATTATAATTTTCAAGGAAAACCTATAGAGCCATTTAAAAATGTTGGTTTCTTAAAAAGTAAATATCTTAAGCTTTTTAAAGATTTTAATTTTAATCCTGTGCCAACCACAATAGGTATAAACTCTAGAATTAATAGAAATTACACAGAGCAACAATCTAGAAATTTAGTTGCAGGTTTAGCAGATCAACCAAAATTAACACAACGTAGGTTTTTATTTGATTGGGATTATACAGTTGGTTTCGATTTAACAAAATCTCTAACCCTTAACTTTAACGCTACCAACAGCTATATTTACGATACTTTTGGGAATACTGATGATATTCAAATATTTGACGAATTTTTTAACACTGGTAGAGCAAACCATTATCATCAAAAATTAAATGGTACTTACCAATTGCCTATAGATAAATTACCTTTTTTAAGTTGGGTAAAAGCAGATTACGCCTACACTGCAGATTTTGATTGGCAAGCTGCGGCACAAAGTGAAATTAACATTAATGGTGTAGATGTACCTTATGTAGATTTAGTAGGTAACGTAATACAAAATGCAAATACACATAATTTAAATACCACATTTACATTTGAGCGCTTTTATAAAAGTTTAGGTTTTGAAAAACTATTAATGACTAAAACCAAACGTAAAAACTCAAAAGGTATTTCAGGAAATGATTTACCAGCTGCACCAAGAAGAACTAACAAAAAGAAAAAATTACCTTTAGGAAAACAAATCTTAAAAAGTGTGTATGATGTAGTAACGTCTGTTAAACAAGGTAAAATAAGTTACTCAGAAAATAATGGACAATTTTTACCTGGTTATTCAGAAGGTGTTGGTTTTTTTGGAGGCGCACCCAGTTCTTTTGCTTTTGGTAGCCAAGTAGATATTAGAACAAAAGCTTTAGAAAACGGTTGGTTAGTAGGCCCAAGAGACCCTAATAACGATGATTACTACAACAAAACATACAGCAGAACACACTACAACAAACTAGATTATACTTTTACTGTTAAACCATTTAAAGATTTTAATATTGATGTAAGAGGAAATAAAATACAAACAAGAGATTTATCGCAACAATTAGATGTTATAGAAAACGGAACAACAAATGGTGCTTTAGACTTTAGTGCGCCTGCTTTTGAAACAGGTAATTTTAGTTCAAGTTACTCTATGATTGGTACTGCTTTTAAAGATGGTGATGCTTTATTTAACACCATGAAAAGCTACAGAGCAGCAATTGCGACTAGATTAGCTACAGAAACAGGAAATCCAGTTTCTGGTTATGGAGAAAACAGTCAGCAAGTATTGTTGCCAGCATTTATGGCTGCATATTCTGGTAGCAGTCCAGACAAAGTAAATACTGGTTTGTTTAGAAATATACCCATACCAAACTGGACTTTACGTTATAATGGATTAATGAAATTCGATTTCTTTAAAAAGAATTTTAGCAACTTTGTAGTGACGCATGGCTACAAATCATCATACACCATTTCTAGTTTTACAAACAACTTACAGTTTGATAGTGCAAACCCAACTGCCACAAATTCAGCAGGTAATTACGAACCTCAATTATTAATATCATCTGCAACTTTAGTAGACGAATTTTCTCCTTTAGTAAAGGTAGATATGAAAATGAAAAACTCTTTTTCTTTTAGAGGAGAAGTAAAAAGAGATAGAACTTTAACCATGAATTTTAACAATAGTACCCTAACTGATATTAAAGGTACAGAGTACATATTTGGTTTAGGTTATGTTTTTAAAGATGTAAAGGTAAACACACGTTTTACAGGGAAGAAAACCACCTTAAAAGGAGATATTAACTTAAGAGGAGATATTTCTTTAAGAGATAATTTAACACAAATTAGAGCTGTAGACGAAGATAATAACCAAATTAGTGGTGGTCAAAGATTATTTTCTATTAAATTTACCGCAGATTATAGATTAAGTAATAGTTTAACAGCTTCTTTTTATTATAATCATCAAACATCTAGGTATGCTATATCTACCACTTTTCCAAGACAAGCAATAAATGGTGGGTTTAACATTATCTATAATTTAGGAGGAAACTAATCAATTAAAAATAAAATTAAAAATGAATATTCCAGCAGAATTAAAATATACAAAAGACCACGAGTGGATTAAAATTGAAGGCAACATTGCAACAGTGGGTATTACAGACTTTGCACAAGGTGAGTTAGGTGATATTGTTTATGTAGATGTAGATACCTTAGATGATACTGTAGAAGAAGGTGAAGTTTTTGGCTCTGTAGAAGCTGTAAAAACAGTTTCTGATTTATTTATGCCCTTAACTGGAGAAGTAACAGCATTTAACGAAGATCTAGAAGACGAACCTGAATTAGTAAACTCAGATCCTTATAATAAAGGTTGGATGATTAAACTAGAAATTTCTGAAAGTTCTCAAATAGATGATTTATTAGATGCAGAAGCATATAAAACCCTTATTGAAGGATAAAATTTTTATAATTGCCATTTTGGTAAGCATTAGTATTCTCTATTTAAGTTTAATAAAAATGCCAAAATACGATGTGGAATTTAACCACTTAGACAAATGGCAGCACACATTTGCTTATTTTACATTAGCAATTTGCTGGTTGTTTGCACTTTATAAAAAAACAAATAAATACTTTATTGTTTTTGGTTGCATAATTTTTGGCATAATTATTGAAATTTTACAAAGCACAGTAACAAATTATAGAACAGGAGATTCCTTAGATGTAGTTGCAAATTCTATAGGCGTACTTATTGGTTTATTGTTTTTTAATCAGATTTCTAAAAAAAATCTGCTTAATTAACAAAAAGACTTGTATTTAACTCAATAATTTAATTAAATTAGCGAACTATTTAAAACTCTTTTACATGGAAATAAAGAAAAACCCAAAATCGAACTTAGAAAATTACAGTAAAATATTTTTACAAATAGGTCTAGTATTGGCTTTATTTGTAACATATGCTGCAATAGAAAAGAAAACGTACGATAAAATTATTGGAGACTTAGGTGTTGTAAATATGAATGCAGAAATGGAAGAAGAAATTCCAATTACTGAAAGAGTAGAACCCGTAAAACCAAAAACGCCACCACCACCAACTCCAGAAAAAATTGAAGTTGTTGAAGATGAGAAGGAAGTAGAAGAAACAGTTATTGAATCTACAGAAACAGACGAAACAGAAGCCGTAGAAGTAGAAGAAATTGTAGAGGTTGTAGAGGAAGAAGAAGTTGTAGAGGATGTAAACTTTATGATTATTGAAGACTCTCCCGTATTTCCTGGCTGTAAGGGAAATAAAAACGAATTAAAAGACTGTTTTAATAAAAAAGTGCAAAAACACTTCTCAAGAAAATTTGATGTAGACTTGCCAAATGAGTTAGGTTTATCACCAGGTAAAAAAAGAGTTTTTATTGGTTTTAAAATTGACAATAAAGGTAATATTGTAAATGTTAGAGCAAGAGGACCACACCCAAAAATTGAACAAGAAGTTATTAAAGTTATGAAATTACTTCCTAAAATGAAACCAGGAAGACAAAGAGGAAAACCAGTTGGCGTTAGTTATAATATTCCTTTCTCTTTATTAGTAGAATAACAAAAAAATATTAAATTTAAAAAAAGCTTAGAAATTCTCTAAGCTTTTTTTTTTGCTTTAAATTCTAATAGGTAATAAATAGTATTAGTTTTACTAATTGTATTATTTATAAATGCAATCAACTAGGTAAAACAAATAAAATCCTTTGGAAATACGAATTTTAAAATAGCGCCAAATCAAACTAAAAACTTTTTATATATTTTTTTAAACCAACAAGTCATCTAATGAGGTTGCAGGTAATAAAATAACTTTGATTATATTTAAGAGTTACCCTACTCTTATGTGATCTATGTAAATCAATTAAGAAAAAGTATAAACGCCAATGAAAATAGTGTTTACAAAAAATGCATCACCTAAAATGCTTATGGAAAAATTAATTGGGAAATCTTTTGATAAAAATTGAAGATGGTATTGCTAAAGTTTGCTTACTATAGAAGATAACAACGAGGTAAAACATACTTTCACCAGCAATAATAGCGATTTTGAGATAATAATCCTCGTGAATAATCAAAATAATACAATCACATAGAAACGAATAATATCATTGCTTTAAGATAAATATTAGTGATATTTAAACCCAAAAAAACTCCAAACTAATTGTCTGGAGTTTTTTTAATGATAATTTCGTTTCGTTTATTTATTGGATGCTAATTTAGTATCAGATTTCCATAAATTTACGTTTTCTATACTATTGTTATTGTAAGTAATTTCTTTTAGGGAATCATCAGACCAAATAAACCATTTACCAGTCTTTTTTCCTTCTTTGTAAAACGCTAATTGCGTTTTATTTCCCTTTTTATCAAAGCGAGTCCATTTTCCTGTAAGTTTTTTATCTTTAAAATATCCTTGTGTGCTAATAGCACCGTCTTCATAATAATAAGTAGCTTTTACTAAATCACCCTCTGCTTCAAAAGTAGGATTTTTAGTTTCTTGAGAATATCCTATTGCAGCAATACAAAAAACAGCTATTGTAAGTAAATTTTTCATAATTTTTATTTTTAGGGTTTACATTATAGTTACAAATATATAAATTTTATAACAATTTACAAACATTTTGGTAACATTAAATTAACATTGGAAAATAGTAAGACAAAAATCTGATTTACTCATCTTTAGAAAAGACAAAAATTAAATATATATTATGGTATTAAGCTATAAATATTAGTAACTAAAATTTCTTTTTCTAGCTTTTTCATTTTTTAAACCTTCTTTTTTTGCATAAAAAACACCAAAATATAAAACCTTAATTATCAGGTTATTAAAAACTTCATATCCCTGAATTCAGGGATAAATATCCCTGGATTCAGGGATGCCAAAATATCCCTGAATTCAGGGATTGACAACATCGTTTTTAGGGTTTATTTTTACAACAGAAAAGATAACCCACTTTATAAACGGGATATAACAATTTTTTATTTGTTTATTAAGAGTTATGCCACATAAAAGCAAAATAACGGTCGAAAACGGACTGACCATCCAAAATCGGAAATGTGAGAGTTGAAACCGAAATAAAAGAAAAAGTAAAACGAGTTATCGAAAATCGAAAGAGTAGAAAAAGAAAATTTTATTAACTCAGAAAAGTCTAAACTAATGAAAAAGATTTTTCCCCTATAACCAAAAATTATGAATATTTTAAAAACTTTAAGGAACCCAAAACTTCCTATTTATGCAAGTTTGTTTATGCTATTTTTTTCTTGCTCTCAATATGAAATAAGAAATAGAGCTTTTGACTATGCTATTTTTGACACCTATAAAAATAACCCTCTTTTTGATAAAATTTATGAGAAAGTAAAGGCAGATAATTTTAAATTAAAAGCAAACTCGAATTTAGAACTTAAAAAAGAAATCTTAAAAATTGTTAACTCTGAAGTTGGATCTGAATTAAATCTTTCGGATGAAATTTTAAAATTGTCAGATTATGACGGTGAAGAAGTTTTAGAAGTTGCACGCAATAAAGGATGGATTTCTGAAAATGATAAGACTCTAATAACTACATTTAACTATGATTATGAGAATAATGGTTTTAATATTGCTATTGGGAACTTCGAAAATAGTGTATTAAATATGAATTTAGCAGAAGAAGAATTTTTACAAAAACAAAATTTTGCAAACGCAGTTAAATTAGTCAATTCTGAGGTAAATAATTCTGAAATAATTAATCTTAATGGAAGAGTGTCTTTTTCTGCTAAAAGTTGGGGCTGCTTTTTTGCTATAGTGGGCTGGTTAGTTTCTATTGTTGGCTTAATAGCTTGTGCAACAATTATTTTATGTACAGTTGCATTGGTAGGATATGCTATAGCTGTTAGAAATTTGTATAATGAGTGCTTAGCCAATTAATTTTAAAAATATTACAAGATGATTTCACTTTCAAAAAAAACCTTATTCATTTTAATGATTCTATCAGCTACTTTTGCAAGCTTAAGTTTGTGTATCGCTGATATAGATATGACCGAAAACTGGAAAGATTTACTCAATAAAGCAAGTGTTTTTATTTCATTTAGTATATCTACAATTCTATTTATGATATATTATGTCAAAAAGGTAAAAGAAGATAAGAATAAAGATAACGTGGTATAACACGGTATATAAAAAATAGCAGTTAAGTGTAAACTACAAAGTTTACTCTTTTCTGTTATCTTTGTTTTTAAACTGAAAGTAATAGCATATTTATTTTGCTACTTTTCATATACCCAACCGTTGGTAGTCATTTGTACAATGTACTTTCCTGAAATAGGTTGACTAAAAATTCATCAATTAATGATAGTCACTTATGAAAAATCAAAATGAACACTGGCAGAAAAAAAAGTACCAAAAAGTAACTTTAGAAACCAAATTATTCGTCGTTGACCAAATTCAGAATGGTCAAATATCAACAAACTTCGCTTCCAAAAAATATGATGTTCCTAGAACTACTATTGGGTATTGGATTAAAAAATACAGTACCTTAGTTCAACAAAATAATGGTATGAGTAAAAACGATGAAATCAAAAAATTAAAGGAAAAAATTGAAGAATTGGAGTTTGTAAAAGACTTTCAGCAAGATATTATTGCGGATATGGAAATCATTACTGGTGTCGATTTAGCAAAAAAGTCCTTGCCCAAAACATTAGCAAAAGAGATAGAGCTAAAAAAGAAAAACATTTTAAAACAAAATGGATCTATCAATGTTTTGGGATCTCTAAACAAGCATTCTACAAAAGACACAAAACACTAATAAAGAAAGAATTAGATAACAAAAAACTAATCTTAATGGTACAAAAATATCGTAAAAAAGTGGGGTCAAAAACAGGTGGAATTAAACTCTATAATGAACTCAAATCTGAAATGATTGAACAAAACATCAACATAGGAAGAGACAAGTTCTATCGCTTTTTAAGACTCAATAATTTATTAATCCCGAAAAGAAAAAACTACGTCACAACTACCAATTCTAATCATATATTTAGAAAATATAAGAACATTGTAAAAGATAAAATCCCAACTCGTCCAGAA
>NZ_CANNFF010000002.1 GCF_947503855.1 uncultured Polaribacter sp.
AGACGGTATTTTGGAGACAAACTCTTTGACAGACTAGTAATTGCGAATATAACAGGTGCATAAACGGATAATCAGAATCTTTAAACATCCTAATTAACTACCTGCGGATTTTAGGTATTATTATAGAAGCCCCCATGAATAAATCGCTCATCATTTTCGGCATCGTCAACATAACCTCGGACAGTTTCTCCGATGGAGGCCGGTATCTGGCGCCAGACGCAGCCATTGCGCAGGCGCGTAAGCTGATGGCCGAGGGGGCAGATGTGATCGACCTCGGTCCGGCATCCAGCAATCCCGACGCCGCGCCTGTTTCGTCCGACACAGAAATCGCGCGTATCGCGCCGGTGCTGGACGCGCTCAAGGCAGATGGCATTCCCGTCTCGCTCGACAGTTATCAACCCGCGACGCAAGCCTATGCCTTGTCGCGTGGTGTGGCCTATCTCAATGATATTCGCGGTTTTCCAGACGCTGCGTTCTATCCGCAATTGGCGAAATCATCTGCCAAACTCGTCGTTATGCATTCGGTGCAAGACGGGCAGGCAGATCGGCGCGAGGCACCCGCTGGCGACATCATGGATCACATTGCGGCGTTCTTTGACGCGCGCATCGCGGCGCTGACGGGTGCCGGTATCAAACGCAACCGCCTTGTCCTTGATCCCGGCATGGGGTTTTTTCTGGGGGCTGCTCCCGAAACCTCGCTCTCGGTGCTGGCGCGGTTCGATGAATTGCGGCTGCGCTTCGATTTGCCGGTGCTTCTGTCTGTTTCGCGCAAATCCTTTCTGCGCGCGCTCACAGGCCGTGGTCCGGGGGATGTCGGGGCCGCGACACTCGCTGCAGAGCTTGCCGCCGCCGCAGGTGGAGCTGACTTCATCCGCACACACGAGCCGCGCCCCTTGCGCGACGGGCTGGCGGTATTGGCGGCGCTGAAAGAAACCGCAAGAATTCGTTAACTGCACATTCGGGATATTTCTCTATATTCGCGGTTCAGCAGGCATGTCCCCTTTGAGGGCGACCCGACGACAGGATAATCGACCTTATGGTGCGCAAATATACTAAAAATATTAGGTGTGTTTGCGGAGAATCAGCTTCTTTTTTATAAAAAATTCTGTTGCCCATACGAATTGGATTTAAAATGCCGTGTTTATTCCAGGAATGTATTGTTACTAAACTTATCTTTAAATAATCGGATACTTCTTGTCTTGTTAGGATTTCATCATTTTGTTTTTTAGATAATTCTTTAAGGTAGTTTTCAATTTTAAACATTAGTTTATCTGCTACCGCATCTGCTAATTCATCTATTGTAACCTCTGTGATTTGGATTGTTTTTGTAATCATCTTGTTTTCTTTTTAGTTAATTGATTTCCACTTTTTGGGGCATAAACTCTTAAAAAAATAGGTTACAATACGTATTTGAGCATTGGATGAAGCGGTTGTATGGGTAGCGTTTTAAATAGTTGTTTGATAAAACAGCATTTAAACAAGCTACTTATACAGGATTTATAGGCAATAGCTTTTTGTTTTTTTGAGGTACGAGAAAAAGCAATATGCTATGGCTTATTACTACATTTTATGAACCTATTTTTTTATAACCGCTGACTTGGGTGGTGGGGAAAAGTGGTCTTTTATATTTGTTAACGAAATGAAACAAACAAAGACTTGAGGTAAGGAATACTTGGACTTAACGATGGTTTTGTGCAGCTTGAATGAGATAACGAATATGCTTCATTTTAATCTAAAATTTCAAATGGTTATTGTTTCAATTTAGTTCGGATTTTTATTAAAAGTTCGGATGTGAGCGTGGGAAAAGCGGCTATTTTACATAATGGCGTTATAACTACAGCTTTGGTGATGCGGTGGGTGTAGCGGCTGCTATTATAACTACCCGTTATGTAAACATAGCTTGGGGTGGTTTTTGGTGTGCGCGTTGGGAACAGCTCTTTGCTTTTTTATTGTACCACTTTTTAAAATATACCCGCAAATAAAATAAGCAATGTGCTGTGTGAGGGTTGGCAACCAAAAACTACAAGTGCGGTGGATAGCGGAACAAAACAAAAGACAGAGGATTTTGAGGTACGAAAAAACTGGGTTTTGTTTTGTGGGGACAATTATCAACTCATTCGTTGTAATCTAACTGCATTTAAAATTGCTAATAATGCTACTCCTACATCTGCAAAAACTGCTTCCCACATTGTAGCTAAACCACCTGCTCCTAAAATTAAGACAATGACTTTAACACCAAAAGCTAAAATGATATTCTGCCAAACAATTTTTCGTGTGGAACGACTTATTTTAATGGCTCTAACTACTTTTGAAGGTTGGTCGGTTTGAATGATAACGTCTGCTGTTTCAATAGCTACATCACTACCCAAACCACCCATTGCAATTCCAACGTTACTTGCTGCTAAAACAGGAGCATCGTTTATACCATCCCCTATAAATGCTACTTTATTTTCAGGATTCTTTTTTAATATTTCAACTTCGTTTAACTTATCTTCTGGAAGTAAATCACCTTTTGCATTTTCGATGTTCAACTCTTTAGCGACTTGTTGAGTAATGGAATCTTTGTCACCGGAAAGCATCATAATATTTTTGATACCAACTTTTTGTAATTTGACAATTGTTTCTTTGGCATCTTCTTTTAATTCGTCTGCTATTACCACATAACCAGCAAACTTGTTATCTATTGCAACTAATACAATAGATTCTACAATATTTTCCGTTTCCGCTGGGACTTCTATATTATTAGTAATCATTAATGCTTTATTACCTACTAAAACTGTTTTACTATTTACAATTCCTTTTAATCCTTTACCTGCAATTTCAGAAACGTCTTGAGCTTCAAAATCTTCTCCTTCTGATTTATACTCTAAAATTGCTTTAGCAATTGGATGCGTGGATTGTTCTTCCATCGCCATTAAATATTGCATAAATTCGGTTTCTTTCCAATCAATTGCTTTTACTTCTTTGATTTTAAAAACACCTTTAGTTACGGTTCCTGTTTTGTCCATTACCAAAGTATTTATCTTGGTCATTGCATCTAAAAATGAAGCACCTTTAAATAATATTCCATTTTTTGAAGCTGCTCCCAATCCACCGAAATATCCTAATGGAATTGAAATCACTAACGCACAAGGACAAGATATTACCAAGAATATTAATGCTCTGTATAACCAATCTCTAAATATATAATCATCTACAAAAAAGTAAGGTATAAAAGTAACACCAATAGCCAAGAACACTACAATTGGTGTATAGATACGAGCAAACTGTCTGATGAATAATTCTGTTTTAGACTTACGAGCTGTAGCATTTTGAACCAAGTCTAATATTCTCGCAATAGAACTATCTTCAAACTTGTTGGTTACCTCAACTTCAATAACACTTTCTAAATTGATACTACCTGCGTAAACCTTTGCTTCTTTTTGAATGGAATCTGGTTTGCTTTCTCCTGTTAACGCAGCTGTATTTAAAGATGCTTTTTCGGATAATAAAATGCCATCCAATGGAATTTTTTCACCTACACGAATTTGAATTTTCTCTCCAATATTGACAACTTCAGGCGAAACACTTTTATAATCTCCCTCACGAAATACATTGGCTTCTTTAGGTCTAACATCTAATAATGCTTTTATATTTCCTTTTGCACGATTTACAGCAGCACTTTGAAATAATTCGCCTACTGCATAAAATAGCATAACCGCAACGCCTTCGGGATATTCACCTATTATAAATGCCCCAATAGTTGCTATAGACATTAAAAAGAACTCGGTAAAAACATCGCCTTTTATAAGATTTTTCCATCCTTCTTTTACCACAGGAAAACCAACAGGAATATAGGCTACCACATACCAAAGAATACGAATCCATCCAGAAAAATGAGGAAATGCTTCAAAATAATCTACAGCAATACCAACTATTAACATTACGAAACTGAAAATAGCTGGTAAATAGGTGTTTAAATTTGAAACACTTTTAGGATTGCTATGATTGTGACCATCATCGTGAGAATGTTGTTCTTCTGAATTTGGTTTTAAATCTCTTAAATTGACTTTCTTTTTTTTCATTTAGTTTTGTTTTAGCAACAACTTTTGTTTTGTTGAATTGGTGGACAAGGAACTGTACCATAAGAACAATACACACAACAATCACCTTCGTTTGGTTTTAGTACCGTTTTACAATTCTCGCACTCGTAAAAGAATTGACAAGCATTTGTTGGCATATCTTCTTCTTTTTTATGTCCGCAGTTAGGGCAAGTGATTTCCGATTTTAATATGGTTTTCATTAATTTTCTTTTTTATCAGTTACTTTATAACCTGTTGCGTTAATTGCTTTCTCAATTTCCGCTTCATTTGTTTTAGTTTTATCATACTCAATGATTGCGTTACCATTTTCGTATGATGTTTTTGAGTTTACAATTCCGTTAAGTTTATTTACTTCGTGGTTTACGTGAGCTTCACAACTGGCACAAGTCATTCCACTTATTTTATACTCTGTTGTTTTTATATTTGATTTATCAACGACAACAATTTGTTTCTCTGAATTGGGATAAAACATACTTGAGTAGTATGGGAAAGCCAACAACACTATTGCGAATACTGTTACAACACCTAAAAAGGTTTTTGACTGCATAAATTTTGGTTTTTCATCCGTTTCACATTCACAGTCTATTTCTTTTTCTGGTTTTAGTTTTTGATACCAAGCAAATAGAAGAACTACTATTGTTAGCCCTATTAAGTAAGGTCTAAATGGTTCTATCCAAGAAAAAGTTGAAGCAAATCCACTTGTTCCCGCGATTAGAGCCAAAACTGGGGCTATACAACATAATGAAGCTGTAATTGCTGTAAGCAAACTTGTTATCGCTAATTTACTTTTCATAATTACTTAATTCTTTGATTTCAAAAATGCAATTAAAAACAGTGCAATGGAAGTGCAATTATTGTCCACTACATTTATCACAAATACCTTTTACTACCAAGTTTACATTTTCGGAAATAAAACCTTCAGGAACCTTGATTTGAGGTATTTTGTGGTCTGTTAAACAAACTGTTTCACCACAATTAGTACAATGAAAGTGTAAGTGTAAATCTGTTTTAATATCGCAACTACAACCTTGCTCACACAACGCATATTTGGTGATGCCCGTACCATCGTCTATTTGGTGCACGATGCCTTTTTCTTCAAAAGTCTTTACGGTTCTGTACAAGGTTGTCCTGTCTGCTTTTTCAAAAGCATTTTCAATATCACTTAACGTTACAGCAATTTCTTTTTCTGCAAGAAATTTATAAATAAGCAACCGCATTGCCGTAACGCGAATATCTTTTGAATCTAATAATTGTTCTATTCTTTCCATAATTAATGAGTGTGTTCTGCATCTCCTTTTTTCATTTCTGCTATAAGGTAATAGGCATTATTGTATGCAAACTTGGTATTTACAGGTGTTTCTTGTGAAAAAGCAACTGCTATCCAACCTCCATCTTTCTCTCCAGTTATCACTTCTATAGGCTTAAATGCCCAATTTTCCCCTTCTTTTTCTACTATAAAAACAAAGAATCTATCGCCATCTTTTACAATGGCACTTTCAGGCAATGCCTTTGTTAAAGCATTATCGGTTTGTATTCTTCCTTGAATGTACATACCAGGAATGAGATTACCTGATTTATTTTCTATTTCGGCGTGCACGTGAACCGCTTTAGGGTTGTCTTCAAAGGTTTTGCTTACCGAGTAAATCTCGGCCGTAAGTTCTGCATCTGGTATGGATTGAACACTAAAAGTTACTTTCTGCCCTTGTTTTACTTTATAGACATCTTTTTCAAACACCATTAAATCTGCGTGCACGTGATGTGTGTTTACAATCTCGAACAATTCAGTTTGTGGTTCTACATATTGTCCTGTCTTAACCTCGACTTTTTGCACAAAACCTTCAATGGGGCTTCGCAATGCTATGCGCTGTGCAATTGTTCCATTGCGAACTGATATAGTGTTAACGTTGAGTATTCTTAATTGCGCTTCTAAACCATTAACCATTGCTTTTGATGCTTGATATTCTGCTTCTGCTTTCTGGAAATTAGCACCAGAACCAACACCAGCATCGTATAATTTTTGTTGACGTTCATAATTTTTCTTTGCAAGCTCGCTATTGCTATAAGCGTTTAAATAATCCGTTTGCGCTTGTATGATATTTGGGTGCGATAGATAAGCCACAACTTGACCTTTATTAACCTTATCACCTTCAATCACTTCAATTGAAACGACATTTGCACCAACAACAGTAGTAATAGCTGCTTCGTTTTGTGGTGGTACTTCTAACGTTCCGTTTGCTTCTACATAGCCGCTCATATTACGTAATGCCAACGTATCTATTTTCATTTTTAAAGCATCGAATTGCTGTTGTGATAGCATTACTTCTTCGCTTTCATTATGTTCTTCATTAACTTCTGTTTTTTCTTCCTCATCGTGGGAATGACCATCATTCTCGTTATGATTTTCTTTATTTCCGCAAGCTGAAACAAAAATGGTTAACACCATTACGGTAAGAATTTTATATATTTTATTTTTCATTGTCTTATTGATTAAAATATTGTAATTGAAATGTGCTTTCTAAATAGTTTACTAATGCAGTCTGTGCTTCAAGTTCCGATTGAATTGCTTCTTTTATCAACTGCGTAAATGCAGTATAATCAATTTCGCCTTCTCTATATGCCAGTAATGCACCTGTTTTTTGCTCTTTTGTTAATGGTAAAACTTGGTCTTTGTAAAACTCCCAAGATGTTTTCCATTTCATATAATTTTCTTTAGCCTGAACAAACCTTGATTGTACTTCCTGTTTTTTGAACGCTACATTGGTTTCCGCTATTTCTTTATCAATTCTGGCACTTCTAACTTGTGCTTTGCTAGAACCTGATAAAAACGGAATTGAAATTCCTGCTTGATAGGTGTAAAATCCTGAATTGCCATTTACTTTTTGTAAACCACCTTGAAGATTGAACTTTGGCAAATTATCTGCTTTTGCAGCTTTATATTTGGCTTCTGCTTCATCTACAATGTTCTGCGACATACTGTACAATGGATGACTTTCAATACTGAACGTTTCCATATCACTATCTATCGCTACCTCAAATTCATCTGAAACTGTAAAAATTTCTTCTGATACCAACCATAAATTGAATTGTTGTAAGGCAATAAGATAATTACTATAGGCTTGCGCTTTTTTATTCTGAATTTGAAACGCTTGATTTTTTGCTGCCGAATATTCTAATTTAGAAATAGCTTCGACTTCATAATTTAAAGCTACTGCTTGTTCAAATTTGGAATAAATGGAATCCAGTTCTTTATACAAGTTATAGTTCCGTTTCATTTGATAGCATTTTGACCACGCCTTTTTGACTTCTAATTCCAATTCCAATTCCAATTCGGAAAGTTGAAAGGCTTTTTGTGCTAACTGAATGCGTTGTTCTTGTAACTTCCTTTTTGAACCAATACCAAACACATCAATATTAGATTGACCAATACCTATGGTTGTATAAATACCATTGCCACTATTAACTTCTTCTCCACCTGTAAAAATTTGAGTCGTTCCGAAATCATAGGCAGTCGCTTTTAATTGTTCTTGTTTTGTAATTTCCAACTGCTTTTGCTTCAATAATGGATAATTACTTTTTGCGAGTTTAACAGCTTCCTGTAATGAAATTTCGGGAATTGTATCATTCAACTCTTGTGCATTACTTTGTGGTGAAAAGCCAAATAGTAATAATACAACTGCTGTTGCTGTTACTAACTTTTTATTTGGCTTAAACGTAAAAGATTTGTTTTCTACCCAATGATATAAAATTGGTAAAACAAATAAGGTAAGCAAAGTTGAAGTTAATAATCCACCAATAACTACCGTTGCCAAAGGACGTTGTACTTCTGCACCAGCTGATGATGAAATAGCCATTGGTAGAAAGCCTAATACATCTGTAAAAGCAGTTAGCATAATAGGTCTGATTCTTCGTTTAGTACCTTCAACTATTCTATCCTTTAGATTGGTTACACCTTCTTCTTTTAATTCGTTGAGTCCGCTTATCATTACCAATCCATTTAATACCGCAACACCAAACAACACAATAAAACCAACACCTGCCGAAATACTAAATGGCATATCACGCAACCATAAGGCTACTACACCACCAATAGTTGCCATTGGGATGGCTATATAAATCATTAAGGTTTGAGGTAGTGATTTTAATGCAAAGTATATTAGTATAAATATGAGTAATAAGGCGATAGGAACAACGGTTTGTAATCGGTTACTGGCACGTTCTAAATTTTCAAAAGCACCGCCATAGCGTACAAAATAACCCGATGGTAGTTCCAATTGTGCATCTAATTTGGTTTTAATTTCTTCTACCAACGATTTTACATCACGTCCTCTCACATTGATACCTACATAGGTTCTTCTGTTGGTATTGTCCCTACTTATTTGCATAGGTCCCGCTTTATAAGATATATCAGCTACTTCACGAAGTGGAATTTGTGCACCTGAAGGTAAATTGATGTACAGGTTTTGAACATCTGTTATATCCTTTCGGTTTTGAGAACTTAAACGCACCACTAAATCGAAGCGTTTTTCACCTTCAAAAATCACACCTGCTGTACCACCTGCAAATGCAGATTGTACGGTTTGATTGAGCGTATTTATTTGAAGTCCGTATTGTGCTAATTTATTCCGGTTGTAATTGATGGTCATTTGTGGTAAACCCGTTGTGGCTTCCGCTTTCATATCTCCAATACCTTCAGTACCTGCAATAATTTTAGATATTTCTTCAGCTTTTTGGGATAGTATGTCAATGTCTTCACCATAGAGTTTAATGGCAATATCTTCACGCACACCTTCAAGCAACTCATTAAAACGCATTTCGATAGGTTGAGTAAATTCATAATTAACACCAGGAACGATTTCAACCGCTTCTTTCATTTTCTCAATCAATTCATCTTTTGTCTCTGCTGTTGTCCATTCGCTTTTAGGTTTCAGAATAACAAAAACATCAGCTAAATCCATTGGCATTGGGTCGGTTGGTATTTCAGCAACACCAATACGACTCACAATTTTTTCGACTTCTGGAAATTTGGCTTTTACTATTTGTTCTATTTTGGTCGTAGTTTCAATAGTTTCTGTAAGTGAGCTACCTGGTTTTAATATTGCGTGAAATGCAATATCACCTTCATCGAGTTGCGGGATAAATTCACCACCCATTCTTGAAAACATAAAAACGGTTATCCCAAACAACACAACTGCAATACCAATTACCCATTTACCTTTTCGCAAGGCTCTAACCAATAATGGTTGGTATTTGTCTTCAACCCAATGCACAAATCTATCTCCATAAGATTTTTTATCATTTTTTGGTGCTCTTAACACTAAAGCAGACATCATTGGCACATAGGTTAAACACAGTACCATTGCACCAATCATAGCAAAAATAAAGGTCAATGCCATTGGTTTAAACATCTTTCCTTCAATACCTTGTAAGGCTAAAATGGGTAGAAAAACGATAAGGATAATCAACTGACCGAAAAACGCAGCGTTCATCATCTTTTTTGAAGCATTAGACGCCACTTTATCTCGCTCTTTGGATGTAAGCTGTTTCTTTTTTAGTACTTGTGATGCAATGAGAAATACTGTACTTTCTACAATAATTACAGCGCCATCAACTATAATACCGAAATCTATTGCTCCCAAACTCATTAAGTTTACCCAAACATCGAACACGTTCATTAAAATAAAAGCGAATAATAAGGATAATGGTATTGTTGAAGCAACGATTAAACCACCTCGCCAATTACCCAATAAGAAGATAAGCACAAAAATAACTATCAATGCACCTTCAATAAGATTTGTGGTTACAGTAGAAGTTGTTTCTCCAATTAATTTACTTCGGTCTAATAAGGGTTCAATAATTACACCTTCAGGTAATGACTTTTCAATTTGAGCCATTCGCTCTTTTACATTGGCAATAACATCATTGGAATTTGCACCTTTTAGCATCATCACCAATCCACCTACAACTTCACCTTCACCATCTTGGGTTAATGCACCGTAACGTATGGCAGAACCGAATTGCACAGTTGCAATATCATTAATAGTTACAGGAATATTATTAACGGTTTTTACCGTAATTTTTTTAATGTCTTCTAAACTCCGTACCAAGCCTTCTCCACGAATAAAATTAGCCTGATGGTTCTTTTCAATATATGCACCACCTGTATTTTGATTATTGGCTTCAAGTGCATTAAAGACATCTGTAATGGTCAATCCAATTGCGTTTAAATCGTTTGGGTCAACCGCGACTTCGTATTGTTTAATTTTACCGCCTATGGCGTTAACCTCAACCACACCTTCTACCATTGCCATTTGACGTTGTACAATCCAATCCTGCATTGAGCGTAAATCTGCAATGTCGTATTTGTCTTTATACTCTGGTGCTACTTTTAAGGTGTATTGATAAATTTCCCCTAATCCTGTGGAAATAGGTCCCATAGTAGGTTCTCCAAAACCAGCTGGAATTTGTTCTTTGACTTCGTTTAGTTTTTCGGCTACTAATTGACGAGGTAGATAGGTTCCCATATCATCGTCGAATACGATGGTAACAACCGATAAGCCAAAACGAGAGATTGACCTAATTTCCTGTACATCGGGAAGGTTGCTCATTGCCACCTCAATAGGATAGGTTACAAATTGTTCAATATCTTCTGTACCTAAATTGGGTGCTTGTGTAATAACCTGTACTTGGTTATTGGTAATGTCTGGAACAGCATCTATTGGTACTTTTGTCATACTCCAAATACCTGCTCCAATTATGGTAAGCGTAAGCAAACCAATAATGAATTTGTTATTGATTGAAAAATCAATGATTTTATTAATCATAGTAAAATTTTAATTCAGTTAAACTATTCGAAATAATTCTGATATAAGAAAATAGAATTACACGAAATGAAATGAACCCTTTAGGCTCAAAATTGGATATAGCTATCCATTAAAAAACTGAACTATACTTTAGGTGGCTGGAAAAGTGATTCCAAATATCTGGAAGTGAAGTTTACTTTATGTAAATTATATTGTTTTTTCTCTTCAAACTTTAGTCGATTGGTTAAAGCCAAATTATTGTTAGCAATAATTAAAACTAAAGGGTGACAGCATTGATTATGGGAATGGACTGGTGTATTCTCCTTATCTGGGTTGTGATGATGCTCTTCATTTTTTGCATCGCTGTCAATGTAATCTTCAACTACATAATCAAGGAAAGAGTCTCCATAAACTTTATGGTCTTGATAATGGGTAATAAGGTTTGAAATTTCTTTAATTGGACCACAAAAGTCCATATCTATGCTTATCCCTTGAAAAAAGAATAAAATAGACATTGATATGGAAACAAATATTTTCATATAACTTATACAAATATACAAATTATTGAATGCAATGGTTGTGCAAAGAAAAAAGGCTTCGGATTATAAAAACCATAAGGTTTCTTGACCAAAAGGTGGTATTTCCTTGCTTTCAAAACGAGGTGCTATTTCTGCAACCATTTCAGGATATTTAATTGTTATTGGTACGTTTTGTTGACGTAAGGATTTCCAATATAGCCTACTAAATTGATACACTTGCTCTATTAGCTTTCTAATCATTTTACTATCATTTAAAGCCTCTGGTGTAGGACTTGATATTTTAAGTTTTATTGGAAATGAATAACTTGAATGACTTGGGTATTTTACAGTATTGTTATACCTCAAATTATTAAAGAGTAAATATTTATATTCTCCTTTAGGGCCAATATTTATATATGTGCCACTCATTGGAATTAACTCACCATTCCAATTTTGGTCAAAAGCAATAATATCTTGTGATTTAGTTTTATTAATATTAAGAACAAAAAGAGGACAAGGCAATTGAAGTTTATCCATCATTTCTAAAACAGGTTGTATTTCTTCATCCTTCATATCCTTATAAAAGTGAATCACTATTTTTTCGGGTGACTTATTCGTTGGAACATATTGCCAAATAGCATCACTTAATGCACCCCCTAACTGTTTAACATCAGATTTACTGAAATAATGAAATTCATTAAACCTTCCATTATTTTTAAAACTGAATGCACTTGCTACATATCGAATGTTTTCTTCGGTATTTTTAAATGCACCCACACCAATAACTAATTCATTTTTAGGTTTGACATTTAGTTGCCAAGGTGTACCATGTAATTTTGCTAATAAGGCTAATGAAATGTTTGTTAAATCGTATATGAACTTATGTTGATTTCTTCTAAATCTATCAAACTCTATTACTTGAGATATAATTCTTTTATATAAAAGCTGTTCTTTAACCTTGTAATACACTAACTTTTTTTCAAGATTGGGTTCGTGCTTGTTAAAAGGGCTTAAATAAATAGCAACGTAATTAATGTTAGGGTCTGATTTAAAGTCTTTTATACCTTGTGAAATTTGAGGTAATGGATTTTCTAAATCATCAAATACTATATTGACATCATTATCGAAATGTGCTAAAACACCTGCATAAATGTTTAAACCTTTATACCAACTTGTACCATCTTCCAATAATTTTTGCAATGCTTCTACTTCTTTAGCATAACTTGTATGATGTATAAAGAAGAAATGCACATTATCTAACTGACAAGGATTTAAAGGTTTTAAGTTCTTAAAATCTATTTTGGGATTTCTACCAACACCATTTTGGAACAATAAATCATTACTTTCATCAGTTACTTCACCAATGCGATTTATTTCTACTGGCAGGTAATCATCATTATTTACAGGGATAACTTTCTTAAATTCATCACTTAAAATGAAATGTTGAATAAACTTATCAATTTTGTGTTTATAACCAATATATTTATTGGAATCATCTTTGGGTTCTGGTTTAATTTTAAACGCATTACGTAAATCGTTATTCAAAATGGCAAAAGCCTTTGTGTTATCATCAATAAATTCCTTTTCCTTATGATATTTTAATAACCTCATTTTATATACAACTTTATTAAGATTTGTTGTTGAGGTATGTTTTATAATTTCAGAAATAGGTTTTTTAAACACTTTAGCCATACCATCATAAGAAATAACTAACTCACCATATTCACTAACTTCTTTAATTTGTACTTTGACCGTAAACTTATAATACTGCGCGAAACTTTTATTTTGATATGATCTATTACCTATCCAAATTTGATTATCATTCACAAAGTTTTGACCAACAAGTTTTTTAATGCTATTAAAGAATTTTTTGATACGCCAATTATAATAGTGTTTAATTAAGTTGGTTGGTTGTTCCTTTAGATTGAGTGATAAGGGATGATAGCCTTCTTTTTCGTAAATAAACGATGTGTATATGAAATCAGGGTTTTCTTCTTTTATACCAGGAAACAATTCTTCAATATTGGTTGGAAACTTTGTTTTATAGAGCTTTTGAGCATTACCAATTTTCTCTTTACTTAAATAAAAAGTTATTGGTTTGTCTGGTAAATCAAACGTTATGATATTGAAATAAAGTTCCTGACTCATAATACTTGGGTTTATTAATTCTACTTCTTGCTCAATCTATTAATTTTTTGTTCTACAATTTTGAGGATTTCCGTACTGTTCTTTTCATCTTTTAACATAAAGACAATTTTATCTGCCATCCAGAATTGAAGCAATTCATTTTTATTTTGTTTTAATACTTTGGCTAATGCTTCAGCTTGCTCTTTACGAGCCATACGAGTACCACGTTCAATTTTACTTAAAAGTGCCGTATCAATATTCATTTGAGAAGCAACTTCTCTTAATAATAATTGCTTTTCTTCTCGTATTTCTCTGATGTATTCTCCAAACGTCATTTTGGGGATATTTTGACTTGTCAATATTTGTCTAATGTAAGAAAAAGAAAATAAGAACTAACAAAAAGATATTAACAATTATAAACAGGAAATGAGGAAGTTAAGGATTTGAGGATATAAAGTATTTTTATAAATCCTCGTTTCCTTAAAATCCTCAAAATCCTTATTGTGCTTTTGTGGGATTTGTATAATTGTTATGTGCTTCCCTATGTATTAGACCAGCATCAACAAATTTAGTAATATAGCCTTCTGCTGTTTTATGAGGAATCTTGTTTTTGTCGGCTATATTTAGGTAATCTTGTCTTGAAAATTGATAAGGTAGTGCTTCTAAAAAACGTTCTTTACGATTGGCTCTTTTTACTTCTTTTTGTTCGATAGGTAAATCGTTAAACACCTTACTACTGTGCTTTACTAATACGCTTATCATTTCCAACGCATTTTCGAAATCTATATCCTCACAATACCTTACTTGGTTTACATCACCATCTTCCATAATGCGAAATACAGAAAACAACATTATAATTCTGAATGCTATTAACCCCAAACGTCTAACGGTTGCTATATAGTCATCGGGTTGAAGATTGAGGTATTTGGTTTGAAGCTTCTCAAAAAACACATTAAACTTTTGTTGTTGCTCTATTGATAGCCTTACTTCAATATCAGGATTGTTTTTTAGAGTTTTGTATAACCCAAAAAAATCTTTTCCTAATTGGTCGTAATATTCATCTAAACCATTGGTTGTATCGGTTTGAAAAACGTTCTTCCAAGTAGGTTTGATATTCATATAATAAAACATAAATCTACTGAATAAGCCATTTTCAGCACTTGGAACCAATGCTTGAATCTGTTTTGGTGTACCAGATAACACCGTTGACAAACAAGGTCTTTCAATATCTACATATTCTCTATCGGTTCTACGATAGTAACTAATGGTTTCGTGGTGGAATGCCTTACGAAAACCATCGGAATAATTACCGTAATCACTTTTAAAGGCTTGTGCTAATGTATCTCCTTCTGTTTCAAAAATTAACCCTCTGCCTTCATTATCGGATATTAATTGATATACACCTGTTACACTATTGTTAGCCGGAATAAACAACATTCTTTCAGGTGGTTTACTCGGTTTTTCCATAGTTTCACTTTTACCTTTATTCATATTATAGGTGGCCATTTCAACTTGATGTTGTTGTTTCAGGGTTTTGGATTGTTCGCGTTTTTGTTTGTGAACAGGATTTACCAAATTTTTAATTTGGTTTAATCTTCCTTTACCTGCTGAAGCTGGTGCTGTAACAAATAAATACAAGTTGCTAAACACTTTACGTTGGTCGTACACACCAAACAATTTAGGAAAACAAGCACTAAACGCTGTTAATGCTCCCAACAACAAAATATCACGTTCTTCATTACTGCTTGATGGTTGTACCACTTGTTGCAAAAATGTTGGAATATTGTTGTAAACCGTTGTTGGTATTGTTGGCAACGGTTGTTTTACTTCCTCTGGCTGTTGCAACACTTCAACAACTTGTTGTTGCTGTTTTGGTTTAATACCTGCTTGATGCAAATAGTGGTATAAGGTTGCTATGCTTATACCGTGCCCTTTTGCTTGTAAACACTTGTTATATTGTTCGTCACATTCTTTATGGTCGTAACCTGAATAATTTTTGCTAATTCTATGATAGTAATCACGTCCAGCTTCTCCGTATTCCTCTGAAATAGCAAAACCAATATCACGCCACTTTTCATAAGTATCAGTAATATCGATACTTGATTGTTCTAAAGCGTTGATATATGTTTCAATATCATTTGCAACAACCGTTGTTGGGTTGTTGTTGATTGGTTTTTTAGGTACTTCTTTTTGCTCTGGAACAGCTAACCAATCTTTCGGGTTGAATATTTTTGTCATATCTTTTGATGTCTTTTATGTAGGTATGCCAATGGATCGTGGGATAAAAAACACGCTCTGGAAATGTCTTTACCCGATTGGTCAACCTCAATATTATATGTTTGTTTTATGTAATTGGCCACCGCAATAAAATATTCGCTGTGTGACACTTTTGATATATCGATTCTAATTATCCATTTTAAACCTTCTCCTGAAGGTGATGTAAACAACAATTCGGTATCAAAATATTCATCGTTTAATAATTGTTGTTTTAGTTCTTCAAGATTCTCTAAATGGTCAAAATCGATTGTTAATAATGATGAATGCTCAATTAAACTATCATCATTACGTTTAGAAAACACACCTGAAAATGTTACATAATCAAAATGATTTGCTTTAAATTTCCGTGCTTCTTTAGGGTCTTTAATCGCTCTAAATTGCTCTGTGATACTTTTATACTTATCGCTTGTAATACGCTCAAATATTTGATGTAATCTTACTTTTTCAGTTGGAAACACATTTCTAATTGGTGCTTTATAAAAACTGCTGTAAGCATACCAAGTATCATCGGGTGCATCTAACCAGGATAATTCATCTTCTTTTTTAACTTCAAAATTTAGATGCAGTACCTCATTGATTTTTAGTAACAATTCTTCTTCATTAATGATTTTAAAATGATAGGATGCAAAATCGAATACATCGCCTTTAAAATCGGTTAATTCAGTATCGTAATGCATTGCTTTATTTTCAACAACATTAATTTGTAATGTTGATTTACCACCATTAAAAGGATTGCGGGTTATCCCACAGTCCCTTCCTTTTAAGGAAAGGACTGTTGATTTAGGATAATACTGCCTTAATACATAAGCGTAAATATTTAACCCATAATGCGTTTTCTTTAAGATGCTTTCTTTACTTATTTCCATCGCATTTAAAATTTGGGTTATAATAATTGCTTTGTAATAGTTCCTCTATGTCAGATACTTTGTAATAAAACTTTCCTTGTATCTTACTATATGGAATCGTGCCATTTGAACGGAATGTTTGCAATGTCCGTTGGCTAATATGTAGCGTTTGCATTACGTCCTGATTATCAATCCACGTATCTTTTAAGCGTTCTGCTCTCGTAGCTCTTATTAATTCGATACGTGCCTTTAATTCCTTAATCTCTTGTGAGAGTGCCAAGAGTAAATCGATAATTTCAGTCATAACTAAATCCTTCCTTTTTTGATTAAATAATTAGCTGCCTGTTGCTCGATTTCATCTTGGGAATCCATACGGTTACGCAGTAACCATTGGTCTAACTCCTGACGTTGGAAATAGATTTTTTTACCATTCGGTTTATAGTGTGGAATGGCTCCCGTACTTGTAAGTTTATACAAGTGCGATTGTGATAGTTCTAAATACTGGCAAGTTTCATTGAAATTCAATACTTGCTTTTGCAACGTTTGTTGTTCTACTAACAACTTTTCGATGCGTTCTAAACGTTCAATTATTTTAACGTCCATCTTATTATAAATTTTAATTTAAAAATGGACTTCTGCGCAAAAGTCATCCTTGATTGTCAAGGACATAACAAATATTGAAAAAGGTGTTTGGTATAACAGAAAAGAGAAAAAATGGTATTATTAAACCATTGCAAAACAATGTTTTACACCGTTTTTGGTATTATCTATTTGGTATTAAGTAGAGAAAATACCACTTTTAAAAGGTGAAGTTTTATTTGATTTGGTCAAGCCAAAAATTGGCTTCAACTAATTTTTGATAGGCTCTTTTTTCAGTACCTAAAAATCTACGGTATTCTTTACCTGCATTACTACTTGGCCCATACCTATAAGCAAAGAATTTATAAATGTGTTTAGGCTCTATTTTTTTAGATGGTTTACTGTCAAAAAATATTCTTTCATTAAAATATTTAGTTTCTGTTAACTTAACCATAAAAGCTGCAAGTAATATTTTATTACCTCTATCCTTTATGAAGTTATATTCATCATCTATAATGCCTTTTTCATTTAATAGCTCCTCTAATTTTGCAAATTCTCTTTGTTTAATCTTATTAATAAGTGCGTTATAGGATAAGACATCATTGTTTTCCTTTCTAAAATCACCTTGTATAGCGTTGAAAATTGAACTTTGTTTTACTTGTTTTCTGACCGTTTTTATTTCTGCACCGGAATAGGATTTTACAATTAACTCTTGAGGTGGTTCTTCATTAAAAAATACTTCGTGCAGTTCTTCTATTGTATAAATTTCTGCATCACCCAATTCTGAAAATCGTTCTTGAAGTTCCATAAAAAGCATCATCGCATTTGCTTTTAAAAATGAAATTATATAGGCTTCATCTGATTTGTCATTATTAATAGGCTTTAAATACAAACTTTCATCAAGATCATTTTCAGAAATGTAATTGCTAATCTGGGTTAAATAATTTGTAATTCGGTTAGATTCTTTGTCATAGAGAAAAGACAAATGACCAGGTGTTGAATTTGCTTCAAGGGTGTCATTAATAGCATTAAACTTTTTGATATAATCATTTTCAATTAGTTTAAAGTAATATTTACGCTTGTTTGAATATGCTTTTTTAAAGTCGATTTCATAATTAGGCGTTGTATTGAGGTATTGCTTTTTAAAGCCTTTTAAAAGCTCTTTAAATTGGTTTTCGGTTCTTTTATCATCAGTAACCTTTTCCACATACAGTAAGTCGATAAATAGGTCTTTAGCCATTATAAATCCAATTTAATTTTATTAGCAGCTTCTTTCTTTTTATCATCAATAACTTTTGCATAAATCTGCGTAGTTCTCAATTCCTTATGACCTAATAACTTGGAAACAGTATAAATATCTGTTCCTAAAGTTAATTGTAAAGTTGCATAGGTATGTCGAGCACAATGGAACGTGATATTTTTTGTTATTCCTGCATTAAGCATCCATTGTTGTAACTTTAAATTTGACCAAGCACTATAATGTAAACCTTGAAAAACTTTTTCTTCGGGTTTACCTTTATCTCCTAATAATTCTGCTGCTTGGTCTGAAATAGGTAAAGTTTCAACCCCTTTTGTTTTCTTTTGTCTGAAACGAATATAATATCCCATTTCTTTAGAATGTTGAATTTCTGACCAAATCAGTTTTTCAATATCTGACCAACGTAACCCAGTAAGCGCAGAAAATATAAAAGCACTTTTTAAAAGTGGTAACTCGCATTCTGTATTGACTACTTTTTGTAATTCATCAAGAGTTAAAAATTCTCGTTGAGGTTCACCTTGTTTAAAATACTCAACACCATTTGCTGGGTTTATTCTTAAAATACCATCCTTAACAGCTTGTTTTAATGCAGCGTTGAATTTTCCATAATAAGAATATTTAGAGTTTTGAGATAATTTTTTACCTGCTCTTGCTATTGCATCCTTATCTAAATACTCTTTAAAGCGTACTACGAAATCCTTATCAATATCTTGAAAACTTACGTCTGTTGGACAAAACGTTTTTAGATGTTTTAGCATACTGTTCCAATTACCATAATTACCAGAGCTTGTATTCTTTTTCTCTGCTAATGCTGTTACATAAGTAATAAAACTCCCTTTTAATTTCTCAATATCTTGGAACCCATAAATACCGTTTTGAATTTCAATTTGTCGTTGAGCACAAATAGTTTCCGCTAATTGTTTGGTTTTCTTGTTAACCTCTCTTTCGGTTTTAGTTTTAGGGTTAGGTGTAAGGTATAAACGCAAATATTCGGTTTTACGTTTGCCTTTATGATAGTAATCTAAATACAAACTTATTTTGTCATTCTTCTTGCGTTGTCTTAATGTTACTTTCATAGGATGCTAATTAAAAAGGTTTTCTATTTGCCATCTGGCTACAATACGTTTTCTTCCGAAAGGAACAGCTTTTAAGCGTCCTTGTTGAATCATTCTTTGAATGGTCCATCTACTAACACCAATTAATTGAGAAGCTTCTGTAACACTTAAAAAATCTTTATTGTTTACAGCATTAGGATTCTGAACCTCAACAACTTCATTCTTTTGCTTCATATCAGCATTAAGAGTTGCTTGGATTTTTTCTTTACGCTTTCTGGCCTTATAGGCTTTTTTAGCGCAAGAGTTACCACAATATTGAGTTACTGTTGTTCGTGCTGTAAACGCATTACCGCAATGTTTACAAGTTTTTGGGATGTATAAATTACTGCTCATAAATGGTGCTTTATGTAGCGTTATGGTGCAACGTGGGGCAATATGGTGCATCATTTCGCCATTATTTTTGCCAACAGATTCGGGCAACAAATCCGTATAATGGGCAACATATATGAAACAAATATAGTTAAAAAAGGGCAATTAGGCAACAAAAAAGAATATGTAAACCACTGAAAAACAAGTAAGAACTAATAAAAAGAAGCTTAATTACTTCCCAATACAGAAATTAGAAAAAATATGGCCTAAAATATCTTTATCTACATCATATTCTCCAGTAATATTCCCTAAATGACGTAAACATTCTCTAATATCTATAGAAAATAAATCTGTAGAAATTTCTAAATCTATCCCTTGTTGTACAGAGGTAATTGCTACTAAGGCATTGTTTAAAGCTTCAAAATGTCTAGAATTGGTTACAATAGTTTCGTTATTGCTTAGCGCACCGATATTTACCAAAGATGTTAGTTCGTTTTTCAATTCTTCTATCCCCGTTTTTTGCTTTGCAGATAAAGGAATTAAGTTTTCAATTTCCGATTCTAAAATAGATAAATCATGACAAGATAACGTATCTACTTTATTGGCAATAACCAACAACCTTTTATTTGGGAAACGCTTTTTTATGGTATTAATTTCCTCTAAAAAAGAATCCCTTGAGTGAATGTATTTATTGGCATCAATTAAGAAAATAATCAACTGTGCATTTTCTGCTTTTTCATACGCTTTTTGTATTCCAATACTTTCTACAACATCTACAGTTTCTCTAATACCTGCTGTATCTATAAATCTAAAAGCAACACCTTCTATAATTAATTCATCTTCTATGGCATCTCTAGTAGTACCAGCAATGTCAGACACAATGGCTTTTTCTTCGTTTAAAAGTGCATTTAATAGTGTTGATTTTCCTACATTAGGTTCACCAATAATAGCTACTGGAATTCCGTTTTTCATGGCATTTCCAAACGAAAACGAATCTATCAATCGTTTTAAAACAAAAGTAATTTTTGCTACCAATTCTTTAAATTGAGTTCTGTCTGCAAATTCTACGTCTTCGCCAGAAAAATCGAGTTCTAACTCAATTAAAGCAGCAAAATCTAGTAATTTTTTTCTCAATTCTTTTAACTCATTGGTAATGCCACCTCGCATCTGTTGTATGGCCATTTGGTGGCTTGCAGCAGAGTTTGAAGCAATTACATCTGCAACAGCTTCTGCCTGACTCAAATCCATTTTTCCGTTTAAAAAAGCGCGCATCGTAAACTCCCCATTATCTGCCATTCTACAACCTTTTTGCAAAAATAATTGTATAATTTCTTGCTGTATAAAACTAGATCCATGAAAAGAAATTTCTACAACATTTTCACCTGTATAAGAAGTTGGATTTTTAAAAACAGATACCAAAACTTCATCTAAAACAATATCATTTTTTATAATATGCCCTAAATGTATGCTATGTGTTTTTTGCTTTTTTAAAGATTTATCATTTTTTATCGATTTAAAATTGGCATCAACTATATTAATAGCATTTTCTCCAGAAAGTCTAATTACAGAAATTGCGCCAACTCCTGCAGGAGTCGCCAAAGCAATAATGGTATCATTTTGAATCATATTGCAAAAATACGCAAACATTTTACTACAAAAAACCAAAAAGTTTAGCGCATTTTTAGTAATTAGACTTTTTAGCTAATTACTATCAATTTTATAAGCTAACTATAAACAAGCAAAAATAAATTGAAATTAGTATAAAACTAAAAAAGTATATTTGTTTAAGCAATCTATTAATTTTTTGAAAATATATTTTTGTAACAAATACTAAATTTTTCAGTCAAATAAATAAAGTAACAAACATGAAAGAAGACAAACAACTATTAGTATTAACTCATTTAAGCCAATTATTAGATTTTGTATCAGGAATTGGTGGTTTTATTGTGCAGTTAATTTTATGGCTTATCAAAAAAGACGAAGTTTATGGTATGGATTTTCACGGAAAAGCCATTTTAAACTTTAGAATATCTATGTTTATTTACATATTAATATGTATCCCTTTAATTTTACTTTTAGGTTTAGGTATTTTAGGTTTAATCATTTTAGGGTTTTTATATTTAATCTTACCCATAACAAATGCCATCAAAGCAAGTAATGGAGAAGCACCACATTATCCATTAAGTATTCAGTTTATAAAATAATTTTTGGGCGTTCCCTTTCAGGTCAGGCTTTCCACTATATCTTTTTATGTTTAATGTTTTATAAAAGAATATTTTTTTAAAGGAGAAAGTAGTTGTTATTTATAGAGAAAAAGCAAACATAAAAAGGATGTCGTTTCAATCCTTAACGCAAGCTAGTTTGCCAACAACGTAATTACTTTTAACTAAATGTTTTTTATAATAGCTTCATATTCGTGAAAAAAAAGCTCAAATTTAGGCATGGTTGCTAAAAAAAACTCATAACAATCTCTCCAAGTATTTTTGTTGTGGATGCTAAATTTACGTTCAAAAGGTACATAAATTCTTCTTATGATTTTACCATTATCAAGTTCATAACAATCATTAAAAATAACTTCTGGTAATGTTGCCTCTAAAAGAGTTTTTAAAGAAAGTAATTGGTCATAATACAACATGTTTGTTAACTCATCAGGATTTTCTAAATCCAAACAAACCATGGCTCTTTTTCTGTCAGCAACAAATTTAAAAGCCAAACCTTTTACTTTGGTATTGTACAACAACCATTTTCTTGGAAACGATTTTCCAAAACTAGTCCAAAATTCTTTTCTAAGTTTTGCAGCTTCGTCTTTACTAAACATAATATAAATTACTTAAAAAGAATTTGGAAAGAAATTATTATAGCTCCAATCCAATAAAAATATTGAGCAAGTTTAATAATTTTCAATTCTTTATTTATAACAAATTTTATAGGTTGTTTATTAATATTCTTTAAATTATATTTTTTATGAAAACCTGTAATTTTTTTCAGTATCTGAGTAACAATATATTTATTCCAAAAATAAATAAAAATTAGAATCATTAGTATATTTCCAGTTTTTCCTAAAAAAATCATATTTCAATTTTAGAAGTTCTAGTTTCTTCCCTTTGGGAAGATTAAGATGGGCTTTTACCCATGAATTTTAGCCACATGTCCACGTTCACGCATCATTTCTGCTTCAAAAGCCAACAAAGCATTCCATTTTTGGTCTACAATTTCTCTATCTTGATATTGTCTTGCAAACTGTAAAAAAGTAGTATAATGTCCAGCTTCAGAAATCATTAAATTTTTGTAGAATTTTTGCAGTTCTTCATCTTCCATGTTTTCAGAAAACACTTTAAAACGCTCACAACTTCTGGCTTCAATTAAAGCAGCAATTAATAAACGTTGCACCAAAGCTTGGGTTCTATCTTTGGTTTTAGGAAAAAACTTCTGTAATCTTATGGCATAATCGTTTTTTTGCTCCCTGCCTAAAACCATTCCTCTTTTAATCATCAGCAAGTGTACCATTTTAAAATGTTGCATTTCCTCTATGGCAATGTTGCTCATTTCCTTAACTAATTCAGTTTCTTCAGAGTAATTTATAATAATAGAAACAGCATTAGAAGCTGCTTTTTGCTCTAAAAAAGCATGATCTGTTAATATTTGTTCTAAGTTTACTTTGGCAATTTCTGCCCAAGAAGTTTCAGTTTCAAACTGTAATCCTAACATAATATATAAGTTTCTGATGCAAAAATAAACAATATTTCATGTAAAGAAACTTGCCACAACTATGTTTTTTCATAAATTAGACTTTTTAAAAAATTAACATGTTAGAATTAGCAGGAATTATAATTTTAGGAATATTGGCACAATGGGTGGCTTGGAAATTTAAAATACCAGCCATCTTACCATTAATACTAATAGGTTTGTTGGTAGGCCCAATAGCAGCAGCATATTTAAGTGAAGATGGCTCTAAATGGATAGAACCCATTTGGAATGGAGAAAAAGGTTTATTTCCTGGAGAAGGTTTGTATTATTTTGTTTCATTAGCCATTAGTATCATCCTTTTTGAAGGAGGTTTAACCCTAAAAAGAAGCGAAATTAAAAATGTAGGTCCTGTAATAACCAAATTAATTACCGTGGGTGCTGCAATTACCTTTTTTGGGGCGGGTATTTTAGCACACTATATATTTCATTTAAGTTGGGATTTATCCTTTCTTTTTGCAGGTTTAATTATAGTAACTGGGCCAACAGTAATTACACCTATTTTAAGAAATATTCCTCTTAAAAAAGATATTTCTACTGTTTTAAAATGGGAAGGTATTTTAATAGACCCAATTGGTGCACTTGTTGCAGTATTGGTTTTTGAATTTATTAGTGTTGGTGGGGGTGGTGGTTTTACCAAAACTGCCTTAATTGAGTTTGGTAAAATATTACTTTTCGGAACAACTTTTGGGTTTACGTTTGCACACGCTTTAGCTTTTGCAGTCAATAAAAGGTTAATTCCACACTATTTATTAAATGTGGTTTCTCTTTCTGCGGTTTTATTGGTTTTTGTTGAGTCTGAGCTTTTTGCGCATGAATCTGGCCTTTTAGCAGTTGTAGTTATGGGGATGGTTTTAGGAAATGGAAAATTAAATAACATTAAAGAGCTATTGTATTTTAAAGAATCGCTTAGTGTTTTATTAATTTCGATTCTTTTTATTTTACTTTCAGCAAACATTAATATAGAAGATTTAATGCTTTTATATACCTGGAAAACAGCCTCTTTATTTGCCATAGTTGTTTTTGTATTAAGACCTTTAGCAGTTTTTGTAAGTACTTTTAAATCAAAATTAAAACTTAATGAAAAGCTATTTATAAGTTGGGTAGGTCCTAGAGGTATTGTTGCCGCAGGAATTGCATCACTTTTTGGTAGTAAATTGATAAAACAAGGAGTAGAGGGAGCAGAATATATTACACCTTTGGTTTTTATGATTGTTTTAGGAACCGTTTTGTTAAATGCAACAACAGCAAGAGTTTTTGCAAAATTAGTAGGGGTTTTCTTAAAAAAATCGGATGCAATTTTGTTCGTAGGAGCTTCAAACCCTGCAAGATTAATTGCTAGTTTTCTAAAAGCTAAAGGCAAAAGAATTATTTTAATAGATTCTAACAAAAATTTTGTGCAACAAGCTTTAGATGATGATTTAGAAGCATTTAAAGTAGATGTCTATGATGATGAATTAACTGATAATATAGAGTTAAATGATGTTGGATATTTAATTGCTTTAACAGGAAGTGACATGGTAAATAAACATGCAATAAATAAGTTTTCTCCAGTATTTGGTGAGCATGGTTCTTATAAATTAGCATCTTCTCAAGAAATTATTGAAGCAACAGTTACTGAGAGAAAAAACTTTTTTACACCAAATGACGATTATATAAATTTGAGTGAAGCTTACAGAGAAAATCCGAATATAACAGAAGTAAAAATAGCCAATAAAGAGGAATATGATAAGGTTTTAGAAATGCTATCTGAAGAAGAAAAAGCAGTGGCGCTATTCATAGAAAAAGGTACAGGAATTTATTTAATTCCTGAGTTTGAAGAAACAGAAGCTATCAAAGAAAACTTAGTTTTATCTTATTTAGGTAAAAAAATGAATTTTCAAAAAAATAAAAAAAGTAAAATTTAAAAAGCAGTTTATTAAGTGTACTAAATGCACTCATAAATGTAAAAATGTTACAGATCTAACATAAAAGTTTTACGTAACTTTTCTAACATAGGATTTTTTTCTAAAAGTTTGCTGTATTTTTCTTGTGGAGTATAAGCAAACTTTTTTTCTACAGTTTCATTAAGCTCTAAGGCAATATCAATTCCGTAATTATTTAATTTTTCTCTTAAAAAATTTAATAATTTAGGTCTTCCTTTTTTAAATTGATCTTGCATTAATTTGTTGGGTACAGTGTACACAATTTTAAATTTACCATCTAATTTTGGTGCATCTGCAGCAATAATAGAAGCCATGCTTCTTTCACCTTTTTTGTTTAAAACATTAATGTATTCTTGCCAAAAAAGTTGTAATTCTTTTTCTGTAAAAACATCTTTTGGGTGGTTGTCAAAATTTTCTTCAACAACTTTTTTCTTACTTTCTTTCTTTTGATGTATGCTTTTTAAAGATAAAGAAGAGGTGCGTTTTCTTGCAAAATTTAAAACAGGTTTTACAGGTTCTGTAGATGCTGATATATGGTCAGTTTTTACTTGCTCTTTAACCTGTGTTAGCTCTTTTTTTACAATTGTTTCTGTTTTTAAAACAGATTTATTTACTTGTTTTTTTATAGGCGAAAGAGCTTGAAAAAATGTAGCAGGTATTATGTAGTTAGCTGACTTTTTTTTTTCTCCATCAAAAGTGATAGAGGCAATCTGCATTAAAGTTAATTCTACCAATAATCGCTGATTTTTACTTGCTTTGTAATTTAAATCGCAATCATTTGCTTTATTAATGGCTTGCATTAAAAAGGGAATACCAGCTTTTTCTGCTTGCTTTAAATATTTCTTTTTAGCGGCGTCACCAACTTCCAATAAAGCAACGGTAGCTTTGTCTTTAGCAACTAATAAATCTCTAAAATGACTAGCCAATCCATTAATAAAATGATGTCCTTCAAAGCCTTTTGCTAAAACTATGTTAAACGTATTTAGAACATCAGGTATTTTATTCTCTAATAATAAATCTGTCATTTTAAAATACGTATCGTAATCTAAAACATTCAAATTTTGGGTTACAGCCTCTCTAGTTAAATTTTTACCAGAAAAACTAACTACTCTGTCAAAAATAGACAAAGCATCTCTCATAGCGCCATCAGCCTTTTGGGCTATAATGTGTAAAGCATCATCTTCAGCTGTAATTTCCTCTTTCTCGCAAATGGTTTTTAAGTAATTTTTGGCGTCTAAAACACCAATTCTCTTAAAATCAAAAATTTGACAACGAGATAAAATTGTAGGAATTATTTTGTGCTTTTCTGTAGTTGCTAATATAAAAATAGCGTGTGCAGGTGGCTCTTCTAAGGTTTTTAAAAATGCGTTAAATGCAGACTGAGAAAGCATATGAACCTCATCAATAATATATACTTTGTATTTACCAGTTTGTGGTGGTATACGTACCTGGTCTGTTAAACTTCTAATATCATCAACAGAGTTGTTAGAAGCTGCATCCAACTCAAAAATATTAAAAGCAAAATCTTCATCTTTAGATAATGCTGCCTCTTGTTGATTGATTTTTTTTGCCAATATTCTAGCACAAGAAGTTTTACCCACACCTCTAGGTCCTGTAAACAATAAAGCTTGTGCTAAATGATTGTTTTTTATAGCATTGTCTAACGTATTTGTAATGGCTTGTTGGCCAACAACATCCTCAAAATTTTTAGGACGATATTTACGTGCAGATACTATAAAGTGTTCCATGTATATTTTTAAGTGTTTAAATTCGAGTAAATTAAAGTTGTTTTCTTTAATTTTTAAGTAAAAAGAAAAATTATTTTCTCATTTATTCAACAAAAATAACCATATGAACCCTTTTAAGCAAAAAGGTTTCTTAACAAAATGCTAAAGTTGTAAACAACTGTAAAATATGCCGTAAATTTGAAATTTAAATTGTAGATTAAAACATTATTTATTTAGAGATAAAAGTTTCTAGAATTTTGCGCCAAGCGCGATGCAATGTTTTTAGCGCAATTTTTACTAATAATCATAAAAAAAAAATAAATGAAATATATAAAATTTAGTGTAATAACTAGTTTGTTAGTTTTAGTTGTTGCATGTTTTAGTTCTGCTAATAAAAAAGAAAAAACACCTTTACAAGCCATGTATTTACCACAAGACGAATATAAAACTGCTTATTTTGCAAGTGGATGTTTTTGGTGTGTAGAAGCTATTTTTGAAAGTGTAGAAGGAGTAGAAGAGGCTATTTCTGGTTATGCAGGTGGTAATACCTTAAACCCAACATATGAAAAAATTGGAACAGGAAAAACAGGACATGCAGAAAGTGTTGCGGTGTATTATAACCCCAAAAAAGTAAGTTTTAATACTTTGGTTACTGTGTTTTTTGGTTCTCATAACCCGACAACTGTCAATGGGCAACATCCAGATTATGGAACGCAGTATAGATCTATAGCGTTTTATCAAAATGCCAACGAAAAAAAGACCATCGAAACGCAAATTGCAAAACTTAATAAAGAAGTTTATAATGGTAAAATTGTTACAGAGGTTAAGAAACTAGATAAGTTTTACAAGGCAGAAGCATATCATCAAGATTTTGAAAAAAGAAACCCAAATCAAAGTTATGTTAGGGCAGTTTCTATACCAAGGTTGAATAAATTTAAAAAGAAGTTTCCACAATTATTAAAAAAAGAAGCACATTAAGTGCTTCTTTTTTTTTGCTGTTTATTTGGCTTTTTCTACCAATTCTATTTTATTTACAGATGTTTTTGTTGTAAAAACACCATAATTTATAGTAACATTTTTTTTGTCTATTTTGTCTATTGTACCAACAGAATTTGAATCTATAATTCTAACGCTGTCATTTAACTTAAAAACGTAAGCTGCTTTTTGTTCTGCTTTTTTTACAGCTTCTTTTTTCTTTTCTTTTCTAACCTCTACAACTTTTTCTAAAACCTCTTTTTCTACTTTTTTAATTACTTGCTGCATTTGTTTTTCAACAATTTTTGCTTTTTGCTTTTGCGATTTTGTTTTTGGTTTTACAGGGGTCTTCTTAGCATGCTTTACTTTTTCGTCTGCAACCCATTTATTAAAATTAGTGTTTAGCTCTTTTTTATTATTGGTTTGAAAGTACTTGTTTAATAGCTCATTTATCTTTCTACCTAAAGAAAGCATTTTTTGATTATTGTCATACAATTCTTGAAAACCTGCTAGTTTTGCCTGTATTTTACCTTCTTTTTCTTGTAAACTGTCTAAATGTTTCTGTCCTTTAGATTTTTGTTTTTCTAAATTATCTGAGTTTTTTTGTAGTCGACTTCTTTCTTTTTGCAGTTTAGAAATTGTTTTGTCTAAACGAACTTTTTCGGTTTCTACACGCTTTTTTGCTTTATTTATTAAGCTAAAAGGAATTCCGTTTTTTTGCGCAACTTCAAAAGTAAAAGAACTACCTGCTTGCCCAATAAATAGTTTGTATAAAGGCTCTAAAGAGCGCTCATCAAATTGCATATTGGCATTGGTAACATTTTCCAATTCGTTAGCCAATACTTTTAGGTTAGAATAATGTGTAGTAATTACACCATAAGCATGTTTGTTGTAAAACTCTTCTAAGAAAATTTCTGCTAATGCTCCACCCAATTCTGGGTCAGAACCTGTACCAAATTCGTCTATTAAAAATAAGGTGTTTTCGTTACATTTTCGCAAAAAATAACGCATATTTTTTAAACGATAGCTATAAGTACTTAATTGATTTTCAATAGATTGATTATCTCCAATATCTGTTAGAATAGTATCGAAAATATACGTTTGGCTACGTTCTGCAACCGGAATTAACAAACCACTTTGTAGCATTAATTGTAACAAGCCAATGGTTTTTAAGGTGATAGATTTACCACCAGCATTGGGTCCCGAAATAACAATTATTTGCTGTTCTTTATTTAATTCTAATGTTTGCGCAACAGTCTTTATATTTTGTTGATTGTTTTTTCGCCATAAAATGGGATGTACTGCATCTTTAAAAAATACTCGTTTTTCTTTGGTTATTTTAGGTAAAATAGCATGAATTTCTTTTGCATATTTTGCTTTTGCACCTACTGTGTCTGTTCTAACTAGATAATTAACATAGTCTTCTAACAACTCGGTAAAAGGTCTAATTGTAGCCGCCAAAGCTCTAAGTATTTTAATTACTTCTTGCTTTTCTTCGTAAACTAAATTCTGATATTCTCTACTGTAAGATAAAGTAGCTTGTGGCGCTATGTAAACAATATTACCCGATTTTGAAGAGCCTAATAAACTACCAGCAATTTTTCTTCTATGCATTGCTGCTACTGCTAAAACCCTTTGGTTATCTACAATTGTTTCTTTAATGTCATCTAAATAACCTGCAGCAATGGCTTTAGATAACGCACTAGAAAAACTTGCACCAATTTTACCACGAACGTTATTAATATCTCTTCGAAGTTGTTTTAAAGTAGATGAGGCATTATTTTTTACCTCGCCAGAAATGTCTATAATTTTTTTAATTTCATCATCTACATACGTAGTGAATTCTATTTTTTGAGTAAGCTCATAAAATGTTGGAAATTGTACTTTAAATTTTTTAAAAAATTTAATATGCTCGTTTACGGTTAAAGAAGTGGCTGCAATTTTTAAAAAAGCATCAGTTTCTATAAAGCTATTTTCTATTTTTAAGCGTTTTACACTTTCTTTAATATTATCAAAACCATGATTGGGGATTCTATTTTCGCTTTCAAAAGAAGATACATATTCATTTACCAAATGCAACTCTATAAACAATTGTTTTCTGCTAGTAAATGGTAAAATTTCTAGAACATTTTCTTTACCCAAACCAGATATACAATGTTCTTTAACATGTTGTAAAACAGATTTAAATTCTAAATCTTGTAATGTTTTCTCTGAAATATTAGTCCTCAAATTTGTAATTTTGATAATCTATTAAATAAAATAATTATATAAACTTTATTGGGTTTAAAATTGAAGTAACAAAAATAACAAACAATGCAGGTAAAAATAGATGATAGCTGGAAAAATATTTTACAAAATGAGTTTGAGAAGCCTTATTTTAAAGATTTAACTTCTTTTGTGAAAAATGAGTATGAAAATTACCAATGTTACCCAAAAGAGAAAGACATTTTTGCAGCTTTTGATTTTTGTACATTCGATAATTTAAAGGTGGTAATTATTGGGCAAGATCCTTATCATGGCCCAAATCAAGCTAATGGCTTATGTTTTTCTGTAAAAGATGGCATTACTCATCCACCATCTTTGATTAATATTTTTAAAGAAATAACTGCAGATTTAGGTAAAGAATATCCACAAAGTGCGAATTTAGAAAAATGGGCAAAACAAGGTGTTTTATTGCTAAATGCTACTTTAACAGTAAGGGAGCATGAAGCTGGAAGCCATCAAAAACAAGGTTGGGAAAGGTTTACGGACGAAGTTATTAAACAGATTTCTAAAGAAAAAGAAAGTGTTATTTTTTTACTTTGGGGTGGTTTTGCTAAGAAAAAAACAAAATTAATAGACAAAACAAAACATCATATTTTAGAATCTGGACATCCAAGTCCTTTAAGTGCAAACAGGGGTTATTGGTTTGGTAACCAACATTTTTCTAAGGCGAATGCTATATTAACTGATCTAGAAAAACAACAAGTAGCCTGGTAAGCTATGCGTTGATAGATTTATGGAGCTTGGATTAAACTATTTGTTTGAGCTCTTTTGATAAACGAATTAAGGGAGCAGAGGAAGTAAAAAATCTTCAAAAAAAACTACTATATGAAGCGTGTTTATTGAATTTGAAACTAAGAAACAAACTGATCTTATAGTAAATCTGCTTGGTTTAATGTTGTTTGATTGGTTGGTAAAAAATCTGCTAAACCACAAGATTTAGACATGCTTCTACAAGAAGAAAAACAAATTAAACCTATAATGCAAATTGCAATAAAAACTATTTTTTTCATTTTTTAAATTTTTTTAAAGGCTAAATGTACATATTTTTTATGAAATCACCTGAATTTTATTGCTTCGTATAACGTTTAAACAAATTATTTTATTTTGAATTCGGGTATTTTTTTTTTTGATGGGTTTGCTATCATTTTACTCGGTTATTTTTAGCCATTTTTGAATATCTTCTAGTTGCTGTTCGTATCTTTTTGCTAAAATCTTATCGATATTTTTAAATGATGATTTCAAAGATTCATGAACGCTCCCTAAATTCAAGGTTTTTTTTGAAAGATTTGTATAATTTTTGATGGATTGCCAGCACCCATATCTTTAATGATTTCTTAAGTTAAAACAATAATAGCTATTTTTTTAGCACGTAAAGCTTTACACATTTGTATTATATCATTTGGATAATCTTTCTAGCAAAGTTTCATGTTTTTTTAGTGTATTGTTTTTTTCTTTTAAATATCAAGAATAATTAAAGTGTTTTGCCACTCCTATCTATTTTGAGGATTGTCTTTTACTCAGTTAATTTATTTAAGCTGTAAATAATTAAATCTTCTACAACTTTTCCAGGTTTTTTGCTAAAAGTACCATTTGCTCTGTTAGCAATAATGGCGTTTATTGAACAAGAATTATGACCTAACAATTTAGACAAACCGTAAATGGCAGAAGTTTCCATTTCTAAATTGGTAATTCTATGCGAATTGAATTGAAAAGAATCAATTTTATGGTTTAAGTTATCGTCTTGTAAAGCAAGTCTTAAAACTCTGCCTTGAGGTCCGTAAAAACCACCAGCAGTAGCTGTTATCCCTGTAAAAGTATGATCTGAGCTTAATTTTTTTTCTAATATTTTACTATTTTTTATAATAATGGGAGCTGCTTTTTTAGTACTCCAGTTGGTATGTTTTACGAAGGCATTTTCTATATCTGTATTACAAATACTTTCTATTTGGTATGAATGCAACAGGCCATTTAAATCTAAACCAAAAGAGCTTATTAAAAAACTATCTACAGGAATATCTACCTGTAAAGATCCAGAAGTACCAATTCTAACAATATTTAATTGGCTTAAATTTTCTTTAGGTTTTCTTGTATATAAATCAATATTTACAAGCGCATCTAACTCATTCATTACAATATCAATATTATCTGGTCCAATACCAGTAGATATTACAGAGAAACGTTTGTTTTTATAAGTGCCAGTCGTAGTTTTAAATTCTCTTTTTTGTGTTGTAAACTCAATAGCATCAAAATGTTTTGTTATTTTATCTACCCGATCTTGATCGCCAACAAAAATAATATCTTTAGCAATGTTTTCTGGTTTTAAATTCAAATGATAAACGCTACCATCTGCATTTAAAATAAGTTCAGATTGTTTTATTTGCATATTTTAAGAGGTAATTTGTAATAGTTTTTGATTGTTTTTACTAAATAAAAAACTAAATTTTTTAGCTCCTCCAAGATAAGAATTTTCGTTTCGTAATTGCCTATAAAAACTGGTTTCGTTTTCTAAAACTTTTTTGCCTGTTTTGGTTAATTTTACAGGGTTATAAGATGCAAATAATGGGTTTAGTTGCGTTATGGTTTTTTGGTATTGTAAGTCTCCAAAGCCAAATAATTCTTGCTCTTTAAGTAAACTACCCAATAGTTTGTTTTTAGTTGTTAATTTGTTTTTTGTAGCAGTTTGTAGTACAAAGTTTTCTACATTATTTAATCCATTTTCTACAGAAGGAAACCTTTGCAAATGTGTTTTTAAAGCATTTTCTAAATATACAAATGTATTTGTTGTTTTAATATTTGTAATAGTTTCTAGCCTTAGAGGACTGACCGAACAATATAGTTGCCAAATGTAATCTGCGTATTCAATATCATTTTGTGATAAATTAATTCTTTTTTTATAATGCTGATGTATTTCAGATTCAGAAAGCTCACATAAACCTTTTAATTTTGTTGACTTTTTTACTTTTCCGCTACAGACCAAAGAAATATGATAGTCTTTTCTGTGTTGTTTTAACCAACTAATAACCGCTAACATATTAATTTGACAAAACAAATCGTACTCAAACCAAAGTACAATTTCTTTGGTTTCTTTTTTGTTACAAAGCCTTCTGTATTCTTTTATGGTATAGTCTATAAATTTTTGTTTACTAACTTTGTAAGTATTTTTAAAAAAGCTATACCTCGTTTTCCAAAAAACATCACTACCAACATTTGTAGTGGTTTTGCCTTCGCATAGCATTTCTCTCCAAGTGATAAAATCTCCAGTAAATTTAAGTTTTTTTAGATAGTTTGTGGTACTGTCTCCATTTGTTATGTGTAAAATTAAAGCGCCCATAATAAATTGACAATAAATTTAATTACTTTTAATTGTGTTGATTTTTATGTTGTTAACCTCCAACACGTTTTACTTTAAAGCCTTTATCCTTTAACATATTCATGATTTTATCTCTAAAATCTCCCTGAATGATAATTTTATCATCTTTAAAACTACCTCCTACAGAGAGTTTGGTTTTAATTTCTTTTGCCAAAATTTTAAAGTCTGCTGTTGCACCAGTATACCCCTCTAAAATGGTAATTGGTTTTCCTTTTCGCTTTTCGTATTTACAAATTATAGGTTCATCTTGTAACCAAATATTCGATTTTTCTATGGTTGGTTCAGGTGTTTCCTTATGTTCTGGAAATAGGTTTTTTAATTGATCTTTTAAATCCATTTGTTAGTGTTTGGTTGTAAGTTTTGGTTTGTAGTTTTTGTTTTGTAAAAACCAAAAACCACCAACTATTTCTTCAATCCTAATTCTTTTAAACGTTGGTCTAAAAATTTACCTGCAGTAATATCTTCAAACTGTTTTGGGTTTTCTGTATCTACACAGTTTTCTAATACATCTAATTTCATTTCACTTACTGGATGCATAAAAAACGGAATGGAATATCTTGAGGTACCCCACATTTCTTTAGGAGGATTTACCACTCTATGAATGGTAGACTTTAGTTTGTTATTACTATGTCGTGATAACATATCTCCAACATTAATCATCAATTCATCTGGTTCAGCCATAGCATCTATCCAATCGCCTTTGTGGTTTTGCACTTGCAAACCTTTTCCTTGAGCGCCCATTAATAGCGTAATCAAGTTAATGTCTCCATGGGCTGCAGCTCTTTCTGCACCTTTTGGTTCTGTCTTTATAGGTGGATAATGAATAGGTCTTAAAATACTGTTTCCGTTTTTGATGTGTTTATCAAAATATGTTTCTTCTAAACCTAAATGCAATGCTAAAGATCGCAGCACATATTTTGCTGTTTTTTCTAACATTTTATAGGTTTTTTTACCAACCTCATTAAATTTTGGAAGTTCTTCTACAATTACATTTTCTGGGTATTCTGCAGCTTTTTTAGGATCGTCTTTTACATATTGACCAAAATGCCAAAACTCTTTTAAATCTGCTTCTTTTTTGCCTTTTGCAGATTCTTTTCCAAAAGAAACATATCCTCTTTGTCCTCCAATACCAGGTATTTCGTATTTTTCTTTTGTTGCTAAGGGTAAGTCAAAAAAGTTTTTGATTTCTGTATATAAATCTTTTACTAATGTATCGTTTAAGAAATGACCTTTTAAAGCTACAAAACCAATGTTTTCGTAGGCGTGACCAATTTCGTTTATAAATTTTTGTTTTCTTGTTGCATCGTCAGACAAAAAGTCTGCTAGATTTACACTTGGTATTTTATTCATTATGATATTTTTAAGGTAGAAACCTACGCTAAAGTTACTAAAAAAAGAGGAATTATAATGGTAGTTTATTTTTTTGTAAATGGAATTAGGTAACTTACAGTATAATTAAAGCCAAAACCTGTATTACTTTCAAAAATTCTATTGAAACCAGGAGCGTATAAGGTTTTAAAGTTTTCGGGTTCTTTAACGCTCATTAAAATCTTATAAGAAAGGCTAAAGCTTACAAATAAATTTTTTAGTGTTTCTGCTTTTATGCCTACCATAAATTCAGACCAATGTGCATTTAAATTTTTTGCTGTTACTGGATTTGTTACTGGCTCTGCAAGAAAATAATTGCCATTATCTGCATCTGAAACATTGGGTGTATAACTGTTTAAAGTTTGATCAAATAAGGCAAAACCATATCTATATCCTACAAAAACTTCGTTGTTCATATCTAACCAATTTTTGTAGGCATTGTAGTTAATGCCCAAACGGATATAGTTTCCTTTTGCTGTAGAGTTAGAAACCATAAATTCTGATGATGTTTCTTCTTCGTAACCTAATTCTGCTGCAATGTATAAGTTTTTTTTAATTCTGTAATCGCCAACAATTTCAAAACCACTATAAACACCATCAAGCGAAGCTTTGATAGGTTTGCTAATGTCTACACCTAAACGAATACCAGCATTGGTTTTGTAAATTAGGGTATCTTTTTCTTTGGTAATGAGACTATCTTTAGGTTGCTCTTGCGCATAATTTTCAGCAAAAACAAATACCATAAAAAGGCTAATGAAATACTTGTACATGTGCTGTGGTTTGATCGTTTAAATTAAGTAAAGTTTTGGGTGTAAAATCTGTAAACCAAGTATTTGTTGGTGATGAAAATTCTAAATTTGTATACACAATTTTGTAACCACAAGAGCGTGAAACATATTCTTCTTGAATATCATAATTAATAGAAAACTGATTTACAACACCATCTTTAGAAAAGTTATATACAGTTTCTAAAGCGTTCGGGTTTAGTGGGATTACAATGCTGTCTGTACTAACACCATTATATCTAGCAATTGTATCGCTATTTGCTTCTGAATTAATTACTAAGTTTTGCACTCTTTTTGTTGTTTCTCTATTGGTATCGTCATAAAAACGAATAATTAATCTTGGTGTAACAGGGTTTTGAGTACAAAAATCATCTTTTTCGCAAGCGGAAAAAAGTGCTACAGATACTAGTAAAATTAGAATTGTTTGTTTCACGAGTCAAATATAGGTATTAGAATGTTTTCTAGAAGATTATTCCTCTTCAACTTCTACAATTTTATTGATGGCTTCTGCTAATTTAAAATCCAGTTCTGTAACTCCATCAGCATCATGTGTGGTTAATGTAATGTCTAATGTGTTGTAAACGTTTGTCCATTCTGGGTGATGATTTAAAGCCTCACATTCAAAAGCAATTCTGTTCATTGCAGACATACAGTCTTTAAAATTATCAAACTCAAAATCGGTATGAATGGCATCATCATAAAAATCCCATTCTTGTAATTTTTCTATTCTTTTTTCTATTTCTTGATTTGTTAGTTTTTTCATTTTCTGCGTTTTATATATTATTTTAAATGTTTGGGCATATCTCTGCTTTCATGTAAAACTCTAATAATTAATAGTTTGTTTTCAATAATTTTATAAAAAATAATGTGTTTTTGAAAAGCGATACTAAATATACCCTCTTTAATTTCTTTTCTTGTTCTACCTAAGTTTGGTTGATTACATAATTGAAAAAATAAATCTTCAATGTTTGATAGATATACAATTGCTTGATTTCGGCTATGACTTTTTTCTGTATAATCAAAAATATCTTCTAAATCTGCATCTGCTTCTTTGGTTAATTCATAATTTTTAAGAATAACCATATTACTATTCTTGTTTCGATTCTAAAATATCTTTTACAGAACGCTTACTAATTCCACTTTCTAGTCCTTTTTCTATTTCTGCTCTTAAATCTTTTATAATTTTATTTCTATATATGGTATGCAATCTTAAAGCATCTCTAATTACTTCACTATTATTTTGATACTCGCCAGATTCAACTTGAGTAGTAATATATTCCTCCTGTTGTTTTGTAAAACTAATATTCATAATTATTTATTTTGATATCATAAAAGTATAAATATTATCTATATTTAGCAAATATGGATAAATTGTTAAATAAAGTCTATCTACTTCTCAAACAAAACTACAGTTTCTATATGGCTTGTATGCGGAAATTGATCTACCAAACTTATTTTTTTCATTTGATAACCAGCTGCTGCTAACAATTCTGTATCTCTTGCTTGTGTGGCTGGGTTACAAGAAACATATACCATTCTGTCTGCATTTAAGTTGATAATTTTTTGCAGTGTTTTTGGTGCAATACCAGCTCTTGCAGGATCTAATATGATTGTTTTTATTTTATTTTGATATTCTGGATGTGCTATTAAAAATTTACCAACATCTGCTGCAAAAAACTTTAAGCCTTCTATATTATTTCTTTTAGCGTTCTTTTTTGCATCTGCTATGGCTGATGCTACAATATCTACACCCACAATTTTTGCATTATCGCTTTTAGAAGCTACAATTTGACCAATGGTTCCTGTTCCACAAAATAAATCCATAACCACAGTATTGTCTACTTTGGTTTTATCCTCTAAAACATATTCCACTACTTTAGAATATAATCTTTCTGCACATTTTGGGTTGGTTTGAAAAAAGCTTTTCATGCTAATTTCAAAATTTAAACCCAACAATTCTTCTACAATTTTATCTTTACCATATACCAACTCTAAACTACCCGAAGTAGCAATGGTTCTGTCTCCAGTTTCATCGTTAATAGTATGCAATAAACCTGCTAAACGATCTCCTAAAATATCTTTTAGAAACGCAGCAAATTTGTTTAAATCGAATTTATCTAAATCATCAGAAGTTGTTACTAAATTACATAACAACTCGTCTGTTTTAAAAGATTTTCTAACCACAAAATACCTAAAAAAACCTTCTCTTTTTGGTCCATGCCAAGGCTGTAAACCTGTTTCTTTACAATACTTACGAATGTTTTTAAGATTGTCTTCTAACTGCTTGTCAAACAAACCAGAATCTTTTTCTAAATTATCGCCCATCCACCAAACACCACGTCTTTTAAAACCTAGTGTAAACTCGTCTTTATCTGTTTTTTCAATTCTGTCGTAACCAATAGCAGAAAAACCATATTCCATTTTATTTCTGTAATGAAACACGTTTGGCGAGGTTACAAACTCATCAAAAAGGTCTTCTATATTAGTAACTTTACCAATTTTTTTAAAAAGAGAAAGTGTGCTTTCTTTTTTGTATTGATGTTGTAAATTGATAGGTAATTGAATGTAAGGTGCCCCAGGAATATCTTGATAAGGAACTTCAACTTCATCTCTAGAAGGTTCTAAAACATCAATTAACTTAGCTTCTGCGTATTTTTTGCTAGATTTTTTTATTTGTGCCTTTACCAATTGACCCGGTAAAGTATTGGGTACAAAAATGACAAAACTGCCTTCTTCAGAGTGTATTCTGGCAATACCTTTTCCTCCAAAAGCATAATCTTCTATGGTAAGTTCTAAAACCTGGTTTCTTTTTACAAATTTATTTCGTTCTCTACGTGGCATTTTCTGTATTTAGTGGATTGCAAAATTAGCAAAACTTATTGATTGAAGTAGGAATTGAAATGTATTTATAGAAAAACATTTTTATTTAAAAAAAGAGGTATTTTATTTAGAAATAATTTCTAAAACCAAGGCTTTGGTTAGTGGTTTTCCGTTGGCAATTTTTTTGATATTTTCAAAGGTAAAAACAAAATCGCATCCTTTTTTATAATCTGAACATCCATAAGCTGTTTTTCCTTTTAGAATGGTTCCTTTTTTACATTTTGGACAAGTTATTTTACTTTGAAGCGATTTGTCTGCATCAGGAGTGAGAGTTTTTTTTGGTTCAAACTTTACATTAAAATCATCATCAAAACGAAGTAAACCTTCTGCCTTAGTATCATTTACCGAAAACCCTTTTAAATTGGTAGTACAACCTTTGTCTATTAATCTAATAATCTGGTTTTCAGAAATTTTTTTATCGTAAAATTGAAACGGAATTTTTAAATCGCAATTGTTTTTATATTGAGAGCAACCATAAGCTGTAGAGCCTTTTAATAACTGCCCTTTTTTGCATTTTGGACAAGTTTTACCTACTACTTGTTTTTTTGTTTTTTTGTTTTTTCTACTTTGTGGAGATTTCTCTTGGGTATTTTGGCTGACACTATTAGAGGAAATTCGTTTTTTAGTCGTGTTAGAACGTACTTCATAAACCAGTTCGTCAACCATTTTTTTCATGTTATTGATAAACGTTCCTGCATTAAAATCTCCACGTTCAATTTCTTTAAGACGTTTTTCCCAACGCCCAGTTAATTCAGCAGATTTTAGTAATTCATTATCAATAATATTTATCAGATCGATTCCTGTTTGCGTAGGTAAAACCAGTTTTTTCTTACGTTCTATATATTTTCTTCTAAATAAAGTTTCAATAATACTTGCTCTTGTTGATGGTCTTCCGATTCCATTTTCTTTCATCAGCTCACGCATTTCATCATCATCTACTTGTTTACCAGCAGTTTCCATAGCTCTTAACAAACTTGCTTCTGTAAAGTTTCTTGGTGGCTTGGTTTCTTTTTCTAAAAAAGAAGGTTCATGAGAGCCTTTTTCACCTTTGGTAAAACTAGGTAAGGTAGTTTGTATATTTAGCTCTTTTTTCGCCTTGCTTTCTTCAGTTTCAAAAACGATTCTCCAGCCTTTAGTTAAAATTTCTTTACCTGTAGTTTTAAAAGGAACTTCTGCAGCTTTGCCTAAAACAGAAGTGTTAGAAACATCTGAATCTGGATAAAAAACAGCAATAAAACGTTTGGTAATAATATCGTAAACTTGTTGTTGATTGTATTGCAAATTCCCTTGAATTCCCGTAGGAATAATGGCATGGTGATCTGTTACTTTTTTATCATCAAAAACACGTTTAGACTTTTTTATTTTCTGTCCTAAAAGAGCTTGTGTAAGCTTACTATAATTGGTTAATTTCGATAAAATTCCATGTACTTTCGGATAGACATCATTAGGTAAAAAAGTGGTATCTACTCTCGGGTAGGTTACAACTTTCATTTCATATAACTTCTGGACTATTTTTAAGGTTTCATCTGCAGAAAAACCAAACTTATTGTTACAATATACTTGTAAACCTGTTAAATCGAATAGTTTAGGTGCGTATTCTTTTCCTTTTTTCTTTTTTACAGAAACAATTTCAAATTCAGATTGCGCAACTTTATCAGCTAAAACTTGTCCGTCTTCTTGTTTTAAAAAACGACCGTCTTCATAATTAAAAAGTGTGTTTCTATAAGTTGTTTGTAGCTCCCAATAAGGTTGTGGTTTAAAATTTTGAATTTCGAAATAACGATTTACCAACATAGCTAGGGTAGGAGTTTGCACTCTACCTACAGACAAAACTTGTTTGTAACCACCAAATTTAACAGTATATAAACGTGTTGCATTTAAGCCCAATAACCAATCTCCAATAGCTCTAGAATAGCCAGCGTAATATAAATTATCGTAATTTTCTGCAGGTTTTAAATTGTTAAATCCGTCTTTAATGGCTTCTTCTGTTAATGATGAAATCCATAAACGTTTTACTTTTCCTTTATAATTACATTGATTGATTACCCAACGTTGAATGAGTTCTCCTTCTGTTCCAGCATCCCCACAATTAATAATTACTTCTGCTTTTTCAAATAATCCTTTTACAATATCAAATTGTTTTCTAATTCCAGAATCGCCTGTAACTTTGGTATCAAAACGTTCTGGTAACATGGGTAAATTATTCAAATCCCAACTTTTCCAATGAGGTTTGTAATCTTTAGGCTCTAAAAGTGTACATAAATGCCCAAAGGTATAGGTTACAGCATAGCCATTACCTTCGTAAAAACCATCACGTTTTGTGTTGGCTCCTAGAATATTAGCAATCTCTCTTGCTACACTTGGTTTTTCGGCGATACAGACTTTCAATATTTTAGATAATTAAAGAGTCGAAAGTAATAAAATTAACGGTATTAATAAATAAAAAATGATTCCTAATTTTTTAGCAATAATTGCGTCTTCAAATTTCTTGATGTAACCGTACTTTATAAAACGTTCAAGTTCAGTGTCATTATAATCTTTAACATGAAGTAAATCTGACCCAAAACTAAAAGGTAGTAAAAGATATCTTAAAGATAAACTTTCCATTTTTCTTTTACATGTATTTTTTTTGATTCAATTTTACTTTACCAATGCTAATTGAATTCGTTTTCTAACTACATCTAACTCTAAAACTTTTACCACAATTTGTTGTTGTAAACTTACAATAGTATTTACATCTTTTACAAACGAATCTGATAAATTAGAAACGTGAATTAAGCCACTTTCTTTAATACCAATATCTACAAAACAGCCGAAATTGGTAATATTATTAACGATTCCTGGTAAGAGTTGTCCAATTCTTAAATCATCAATGGTTTTGATATTTTTGTCAAAAGAAAATACTTTGGCTTTTGCTCTTGGGTCTAAACCTGGTTTTTCTAACTCGCTAATAATGTCTTTTAAAGTTGGTAAACCAATAGTTTCTGAAGTATAATTATTTACATTTATTTGTTTAAGAATTTCTTTGTTCCCAATAATATCTTTCACATTCGTTTTTAAGTCTTTCGCAATTTTATCAACCAAAAAATAACTTTCAGGATGTACACCAGAATCATCTAAAGGATTCTTTGCATTTTTAACTCTTAAAAAACCTGCAGCTTGCTCAAAGGCTTTTCCTCCTATACGTGGTACTTTTTTAATCTCATTTCTAGAAGAAAAAGAACCGTTTTCATTTCTGTAATTTACGATATTAGTGGCTAATTTGGGTCCAATTCCAGAAACATAACTTAGTAAAGATTCGCTTGCAGTATTAATGTTTACCCCCACTATATTTACGCAACTTTCTACAACCGTATCTAGAGATTTTTTTAGTTTGGTTTGGTCTACATCATGCTGATATTGCCCAACTCCAATCGATTTTGCATCAATTTTAACCAGTTCTGCTAAAGGATCTTGTAAACGTCTACCAATAGAAACGGCACCACGAACTGTTACATCGTAATTTGGAAACTCATCTCTAGCAATTTTAGAGGCAGAATATATGGACGCTCCAGCTTCACTCACCACAAATACATCAATTGCATTTTTAAACTGAATTTTTTTAATCAATTGTTCTGTTTCTCTAGAGGCTGTTCCATTTCCAATAGCAATAGCTTCAATTTTATGCGCTTCTGCCAAAGAACTAATTTTTTTAATCGCATCTAAAGATTGGTTTTGAGGTGCATGTGGAAATACGGTTTCATTATGTTTTAATTCTCCTTGTTCATTTAAGCATACAATTTTACAGCCAGATCTAAAACCAGGATCTATTGCCAACACTCGTTTTTCTCCTAAAGGAGCTCCTAACAATAATTGTTGTAAGTTTTTCGCAAAAACGGCTATGGCACTTTGATCAGCTTTTTCTTTGGCAATTGATAAAGCTTCATTGGATAAAGAGGGAAATAACAAACGTTTAAAAGCATCTTGAATTGCCCATTGAATGTGAGTAGCACATTCGTTGTTTGTACGAATAATTCTACTTTCCATTTTTTGAAGCGTTCTTTCTGTATCAATTTCTATTTTTATACGAATAAACCCCTCTTTTTCGGCTCTTAAAATGGCTAATAATCTGTGCGACGGAATCCGGTTTAAAGATTCACTCCAATCAAAATAATCTTTAAATTTTTGTGCTTTTTCATTATCTATTTCCTTTTTTATTACTTTGGATGAAATAGTAGCGAAGCGTTCTAGTTGATAACGAATATTATTTCTAATATCTGTACGTTCGTTAATCCATTCTGCAATTATAAAACGTGCGCCTTCTAGAGCATCTTCAATTGTATCAACTTCGTTGGAAATGTATTTAGAGGCTGTATATTCTAAATCATTTACACGTTGACTCATAATCATTTTTGCTAACGGCTCTAAACCTTGCAAACGCGCAGATTCTGCTTTTGTTTTTCTCTTTTTCTTATAAGGTAAATAAATATCTTCTAAGGTAATACTGTCTTTTGTACTTTTTACTTTCTGAGTTAATTGAGCAGTTAACACCTTTTGCTCTTCTAAAGCTTTTAAAATGGCAATTTTTCTTTTTTCTAAGGCTTCAAAAGTTTCTTTAATTTTTACAATTTCTCCAATTTGAACTTCATCTAAATTTCCAGTCATTTCCTTTCTATATCTAGAAATAAAGGGAATAGTTGCATCTTCATTTAACAATGAAAGTGTATTGGAAACCGATTTTTCTGCTAAGTTGGTTTGTTGTATTACGTATTGGAGTAGTTGCATTTATTTCTAAATATTTATCAAATTTAAACTGTCTCCTTGAGCGTAGTCAAAAAGATTATAGTTTTTAAAAATTTTATTAGTTCTCGTCTGCACTGAAAAGACAAGAATTAGGTTTTTTAAGAAATTACTTTCTCAAAAGCCAAACGTTTGGCACCATAAGAAGTGTAAATAATGCCACAATATTGGTAACCCAATTTTTTAATTAAAGATTGCATTCCGATATTTTCTTCATGTGTATCAATCTTTAAACTTTTTATTTTTTTTTCTAATAAATGCAAGTGAAATTCATGAAACATAAAAGTAGCCAAACCATATTTTCTAAATTCTTTTTTAATGGCCATTCTATGAACTACGCCATATTCTTCACCTTCACTTACAATCCAATTACCATCTATAATTTTTTTGTATGTGGGCTCTTTTCTTGTGGTAAACATAGAAGTTGCCATAACCTGATTTTCATCATTTACAACCACATAACTTTCGCCTTTTTCAATATCATTTTCAACTTGGGCTGCATTTGGATAGCCATTTTGCCATTGATCTATCTTTTGTGATGCTAAATACACTTTTGCATCATCAATAATTGTTAGAATATTTGGAATATCTTCTGTTTTAGAAAGCCTAATTTTCATTATCATAAATTTAGACCCCACAGGCTTTTGTACTGAATTGATAACAGTATCTAAACCTGTGGGGTCTGTAAAAATAATTTATTTTTAGAAAAAGTTAAAGAGTAACTGCTTCTTTTTTAGTTTTTTTTAACTGAGCAAATTCGACAACTTCTTGATTGTGTAAAATATCTTGAATCGTTTGTCTTTTTCTAATCAAGTAGTCTTTTCCTTGATGAACCATAACTTCTGCGGGTAAATAACGCGAATTGTAATTAGAAGCCATAGAATAACAATAGGCACCAGCATTATGGAAACACAAGACATCCTCTTCTGAAATTTCTGCAATCCTTCTGTTAGAACCAAAGGTGTCTGTTTCGCAAATATACCCCACAACAGAGTAGTATCTATCTCTTCCTTTCGGGTTAGAAATATTGGTTATATGATGGTAAGAATTGTACATCATGGGTCTTACCAAATGATTAAATCCAGAATCTACATGCGCAAAAACGGTAGAAGTGGTTTGTTTTACAACATTTACTTTTGCTAAAAATACACCAGCTTCAGACACTAAAAATTTTCCAGGTTCAAACATTAATGTAATGTCTTTGCCATATTCTTTACAAAACTCGTTAAAACGTTCTGATAATTGTACGCCTAATTGCTCTATATCTGTAGAAATATCTCCTTCTTTATAAGGCACTTTAAAACCGCTTCCAAAATCGATAAAATCGATATTTTTAAATTGTTTAGCCACATCAAATAAAATTTCTGATGCACGTAAAAAAGTATCAATATCTAAAATATCAGATCCTGTGTGCATATGAATTCCGTTAATATTCATACCTGTATTTTCTACCACACGTTTAATATGTGGAACTTGATGAATAGAAATCCCAAATTTAGAATCGATATGACCCACAGAAATTTTAGAATTTCCACCAGCCATAATGTGTGGATTGATACGCACACAAACAGGAATTTCTGGGTGTTTTTGACCAAATAATTCTAAGATAGATAAATTATCAATATTAATTTGAACGCCTAATTTTGCAACTTCTTCAATTTCTTGTAAAGAAACTCCATTGGGTGTATAAATAATATTTTTTGGATCTATACCTGTAGTTAAACCCAATTGCACCTCTTGATGAGAAACTGTATCTAAACCAGCACCTAAATTTTTAAAGAATTTTAAAATATTTATGTTTGATAATGCTTTAACGGCATAATTTAATTTTAAATTTTTAACATCACTAAAAGCGTTTGTTAACCTATTATATTGCGATTCAATTTTATCTGTATCGTAAACATATAAGGGACTTCCGTATTTATTTGCTAATTCTAAAAGTTGCGAGTTTTCCACGATATTTTGTTGTTTATTTTTGTCAAAAGTAGTTAAAATGTTTAGTTCTAAATCATTTGTTTAAAAATATAACATATTGTTTTTTATTGTGAATTTTGTAAAAGTAATAGACTATATATTTTAGGTAATATGTAAAATAACAAACGGTTTTTTTTTCGTTGAAATCCTGTTGATAACTAATTGTTTTTGTTATTTTATTTTTTGTTGTGAAACCCTATTTTTACAAGTACTTCAAACCTAAAAGTTGTAAACGTTTTTTATGAGTCAGGAAACAAAATATACAGAAGATAATATTAGATCTTTAGATTGGAAAGAGCATATTAGAATGCGTCCAGGAATGTACATTGGTAAGTTAGGAGATGGTTCTTCTGCAGACGATGGTATTTATATTTTGGTAAAAGAGGTTTTAGATAACTCTATTGACGAGTATGTGATGGGGGCAGGTAAAACCATAGAAATTTCTATACAAGGTAGCAAAGTTACAGTTCGCGATTATGGTCGTGGTATTCCGCTAGGAAAAGTAGTAGACGTAGTTTCTAAAATGAATACTGGTGGTAAATACGACTCTAAAGCCTTTAAAAAATCTGTAGGTTTAAATGGGGTGGGTACCAAAGCTGTAAATGCACTTTCGTCTTATTTTAGGGTAGAGTCTACACGTGAAGGTAAATCTGCTTCTGCAGAATTTAGCCAAGGTAATTTAGGAGAGCAAGAGTTTTTAGAAGAAACCTCTCGAAGAAAAGGTACCAAAGTTCAGTTTATCCCAGATGAAACCATTTTTAAAAACTACAAATTTAGAAAAGAATATGTTTCTAAAATGTTGAAGAATTATGTGTATTTAAATCCTGGTTTAACCATTATTTTTAATGGAGAAAAATACTTTTCTGAAAACGGATTAAAAGATTTATTAGAAGATAATAACAACAAAGATGATATGTTGTATCCAATAATTCACTTAAAAGGAGATGATATTGAAGTTGCAATTACTCACAGTAAAACACAGTATTCAGAAGAATATCACTCTTTTGTAAACGGACAACATACTACACAAGGGGGTACACACCAATCTGCATTTAGAGAGGCTATTGTTAAAACGATTCGCGATTTTTTTGGTAAAAACTTCGAAGCCTCAGATGTGCGTAAATCAATCATTTCTGCCATAGCAATAAAGGTAATGGAACCTGTTTTTGAAAGTCAAACTAAAACCAAATTAGGTTCTACAGAAATGGGTGGAGATTTACCAACAGTTAGAACGTATATCAATGATTTTGTTAAAACACACTTAGACAACTACTTACATAAAAACACAGAGGTTGCAGACAAATTACAAAAGAAAATTTTACAAGCAGAAAAAGAGCGTAAAGAACTTTCTGGAATTCGAAAATTAGCAAGAGATAGAGCTAAAAAAGCCAGCTTACACAACAAAAAACTACGAGATTGTAGAATCCATTTAGGGGATACCAAAAAAGAAGCACATTTAGAAACTACTTTGTTTATTACAGAAGGTGATTCTGCTTCTGGGTCAATTACAAAATCAAGAAATGTAAACACACAAGCTGTGTTTAGTTTAAAGGGAAAGCCTTTAAATTCTTATGGATTGAGTAAAAAAATAGTGTACGAAAATGAGGAATTTAATTTATTGCAGGCTGCATTAAATATAGAAGATGGTTTAGAAGATTTGCGTTACAACAACATTGTAATTGCAACAGATGCAGATGTTGATGGTATGCATATTCGGTTATTATTAATTACATTTTTCTTACAGTTTTTTCCAGAATTGATTAAAGAAGGGCATTTATATATTTTAGAAACACCTTTATTTAGAGTGCGTAACAAAAAGCATACGTTTTATTGTTATTCGGATGATGAAAAAAGAGAAGCTATAGAAAAGTTAAGAGGCAAGCCAGAAATTACTCGATTTAAAGGTTTGGGTGAAATTTCTCCAAACGAATTTGTCCATTTTATTGGTGATGATATTCGTTTAGACCCAGTAATGTTAGATAAAGAAATGTCTATAGAGCAAATGTTAGAGTTTTATATGGGTAAAAACACTCCTGATAGACAAAAATTTATCATTAATAATTTAAAAGTTGAATTAGATTATGTAGAAGATTAGATTCAGACCTCACAGGTTTTTAAAACCTGTAAGTTCTTTAGGATAAAATTAGAGTTCGCAATTTGCAACCTCAAGTTTACTAAAAATGAAAGAAGAAGAAAAATTAATAATTCCAAATGAAATAATATCTAATAAAATCTATTTGATTCGTAATCAAAAAGTAATGTTAGATAGAGATTTGGCAGAATTATATCAAGTAGAAACTAAAGTTTTAAAACAAGCAGTAAAAAGAAATATAAATCGTTTTCCAGATGATTTTATGTTTGAGTTGACAAAAATTGAATTTGAAAATTGGAGGTCACAATTTGTGACCTCCAATTCTGATAAAATGGGTTTACGTTATGCACCAATGGCATTTACAGAACAAGGAGTGGCAATGTTGTCAAGTGTGCTGAGAAGTGATAGAGCAATTGCTGTAAATATTAAAATTATTAGAATATTTACAAAAATGAGAGATTTGTTGAGTGATAATTTAAGTTTACGATTAGAAATTGAAGACATAAAAAAGAAACTAACGAATCACGATAAAAATATAGAATTGGTATTTTCTTATTTAGATGAATTAATTGAGAAAAAGGAAAGTCCGCCAAAGAGAAATCAAATAGGTTATATCAAAAATAAAGTTAATAAGTAAACTTGCGTTAGGGATTGAAGTGGAAATCCTTTTTATTGTCAGTTCGAGTTTTTTTGTGAAGTATGAAAAAAAAAGTATCGAGAACAAAATAAAAAGATTGTAACGTAAAGCCCGACCTTTAGGAAACGCCAAAATAAAAAAAACACAATTAAACGATTTAACGTTTTTTATGAGTGAAGAAATAAACGAAAACGAACACGAAGAAGAATTAACAAATCAAGGAGAAAATTCTCAAGAGGAAACTATTACTAAAGTTACAGGAATGTACAAAGAGTGGTTTTTAGACTACGCTTCGTATGTAATTTTAGAAAGAGCAGTTCCGTCTTTAGAAGATGGTTTAAAGCCTGTACAGCGAAGAATTATGCATTCTATGAAAGATTTGGATGATGGACGTTACAACAAAGTAGCTAATATTGTTGGGCATACCATGCAGTATCATCCTCATGGAGATGCTTCTATTGCAGATGCAATGGTGCAAATGGGGCAGAAAGAATTGCTAATAGACATGCAAGGAAACTGGGGTAATATCTTAACAGGAGATAGAGCTGCAGCATCAAGATATATAGAAGCGCGTTTGTCTAAATTTGCTTTAGATGTGGTGTTTAATCCAAAAACCACAGAGTGGAAATTGTCTTACGATGGTCGTAGAAAAGAACCTATAGATTTACCCGTAAAATTCCCATTATTACTAGCACAAGGTGCAGAAGGAATCGCAGTAGGTTTATCAACTAAAATATTACCACACAATTTTGTAGAATTAATAGATGCATCTATAAAATATTTAAAAGGCAGAAGTTTTAAAATTGTACCTGATTTTTTAACAGGTGGAATTGCAGATTTTACCAATTATAATGATGGAAAACGTGGAGGAAAAGTACGTATTCGTGCAAAAATTTCTCAGCTAGATAAAAAAACGTTGGTTATTAATGAAATTCCGTTTTCTACCACAACACAATCTTTAATAGACAGTATTTTAAAAGCCAATGATAAAGGTAAAATTAAAATAAAAAAGATTGAAGACAATACTGCAGCAGAGGTAGAAATTTTGGTGCATTTACCACCCAATGTTTCGCCAGATAAAAGTATAGATGCATTATATGCATTTACAAATTGTGAAACTTCTATTTCGCCTTTATGTTGTACTATTGAAGATAATAAACCTGTTTTTTTAGGAGTTTCTGAGCTTTTAAAACACTCAACAGACTTAACAGTTGAGTTGTTAAAACGTGAACTAGAAATTCAGTTAAATGAATTGGAAGAGCAATGGCATTTCTCTTCTTTAGAACGTATTTTTATAGAAAATAGAATTTATAGAGATATTGAAGAAGAAGAAACTTGGGAAGGTGTAATTGCTGCCATTGACAAAGGTTTACAACCACATATAAAGCATTTAAAACGTCCTATTACAGAAGAAGATATTGTACGTTTAACAGAAATTAGAATTAAAAAAATATCAAAATTTGATATTGACAAAGCCAAGCAATTTATAGAAAGTTTAGAAGACAAAATTGCAGCAGTTAAAAATAATTTAGCCAATTTAATTGAGTTTGCTATTGATTACTTTAAAAACTTAAAAGAAAAATATGGCAAAGGCAAAGAACGCAAAACAGAAATTAGAATTTTTGATGATATTGTAGCTTCAAAAGTAGCCATGAACAATGCAAAACTCTATGTAAATAGAGCAGAAGGGTTTATTGGTACTTCTTTAAAAAGAGACGAATTTATTACAGATTGTTCAGATATTGATGACATTATTATTTTTAGAAAAGATGGTCAAATGATGGTGACAAAAGTAGACTCTAAAACCTTTGTTGGTAAAGATATTATACATGTGGCTGTCTTTAAAAAGAAAGACAAACGTACTGTTTATAATATGATGTACAGAGATGGTTTAAAAGGACCTTCTTACATGAAACGTTTTAATGTAACATCTGTAACTAGAGACAAAGAATACGATTTAACCAATGGTAAAAAAGGCTCTGTTGTACATTATTTTACAGCAAATCCAAATGGTGAAGCAGAAGTTGTAACTATTAATTTACGTTCTGTTGGTAGTGTTAAAAAATTAAAATGGGATGTCGATTTTGCTGATTTAACAGTAAAAGGACGTGGAGTTCGAGGAAATACAATTACCAAATATGCCATTAAAAAAGTAGAATTTAAAGAAGCTGGAGTATCCACTTTAAAACCACGTAAAATTTGGTTTGATGACGCTGTACAGCGTTTAAATGTGGATCATAGAGGCGAATTGTTGGGTGAGTTTAGAGCAGATGATAAATTATTAATTATCACACAAAGTGGAAAGGCAAAAGCAGTAAAACCAGATTTGGCAATGCATTTTGAAGATGATATGATTGTATTAGAAAAATGGAAACCTCAAAAACCGATTTCTGCTATTTATTATGATGGTGAAAAAGAACGTTATTATGTAAAACGTTTTTTAATAGAAAACCCAGAAAAAGAAGAAGAGTTTATTTCTGATCATCCAAAATCTCAGTTAGAAATTGTAGCAACCGATTATAGACCTGTTGCAGAAATACAATTTTCTAAACGTAGTTTAGATAATGAAGAAGTTAATTTTGAGGAGTTTATAACTGTAAAAGGTATTAAAGCTTTAGGAAACCAGTTAACTACAGATAAAATTAAAAATGTAAACCTTCTAGAACCTTTAGCTTACAAAGAAGAAAATGAGGTTGATTATAAAGAAACAGAAGTGATTGATGAAGAGGTTGCAGAGAATAAACTTCCCATAGAAATTGAAGAGGTTGCCACTAAAAAAGCTATTTTAGAAGAACTATCTGCAGAAGAAAAAGCACGTATTGCCTTGCAAAAATCAATTACCAAAAAGAAAGCAGCAGAAAAAAAGAGAGATGATGAAAATCAACAGAAGTTATTTTAAGATAAAATAAGAGATGTTTACAATTAATTCATCTTTTCAAAGAAAGTTAATTTGTAATTTGGTAACAAATCAGGATTTGTAATTTTAATAATATCTTTTAAAACAAAATCGGGTCTTGTAGGTGCTAATTCATAATAAATAACACCCCCTGTAATTCCTTTTTTGGTGGTCGGTGTATAAATTTTATCATTTTTAAAAGCATTAAATTTAGCGTACAAAGAATTATTATTTACCAGTTGTTTTTGGGTAGAAAAATAACCTGGAGCTATCCAAAAATCAGCATTTTGTGCCTTGTCAAAAACGCTTTCAAAACTTAGTGATAAACTTCCTTTTCCTTCTGTTTTTTTCCATAAATAATCAACATTTGCATCTTTTAAAAAGGTAGCCACAAAACTGTTTCCAGCAGGTAAATTCCAAATATCTTTACTCATAATGGCACCCGATAAAATGGTTGGTTTTTTAGTTGCTTTTAGAGCAATTTTTTTAGCTTCTAAATAATTAGTTTCAATTACGTTAAAAATACTATCAGCTTGTTGCTCCTTATCAAACAAAACTCCAAAAAATTTAATCCATTCAGCTCTACCTAAAGGTGTTTCTTCCAACCAATCTCCATTATAAATAACTTTAATGCCTGCTTTTTTTAAGGTTGATAAACTTTTATCTGCAGAAGCAACACTATAGCCAACCACTAACTCTGGCTGTAAATGCAATAATATCTCTGTATTTAAAGAAGATTCTTTGCCAATTTCTACAATGTTACCTTTATCTATTAAAGCTCTTGTTTTTTCGGATGAAATATATGTAGCATTTGGAAAACCAATAATAGCATTTTCTTCATCTAATAATTCAATCATTGGAATATGTGTTGTGGAAGTCGTCACAAAGTGTTTTACAGGAACTTCAATAGTTTTGTTATTTTTATTAGCAATAGTATTCTTTCTTCTTTGAATGATACTATACTCAAAAACTTCTTTAGAATTTTGATATGCAGCTTTAATTATTAATTTTTTTACGCCATTTTCTTCAATAATATCAAAACCTTCTGCATACTTAATACTACTTTTTTGCCTGGAATTTGTATCTTTTTTTATCACTTCTTTTTTACAAGAAAAGAATATGAAAAGCAACATTAAAAAGAAACTTATGTTGTTTTTTTTCATTTAGAATATGTTTGGTTTTCTTGTTTTTGAACTCTTATAAAAATCATTCTTCTGTTTAATTTTTGTAAGTTCGGTAAAATGTGGTTCTCTTTTTCTCATTTTTTTCCTGTGCCTTTGCTAACAACTATGTTTTTTAAAACATTTTTTGATGCTTACTTGCAAATTCTTTTATGCTTCTAAAGAAAAATGCTTGTGATTTGATGCAAATAACTTTTTTTAAAAAAGAGCTTTAGCCATTTCAAAAGTCTCAACAGTATCAATATTTACAGCCATATTTGGTGTTTCTTTACCAACAAGGTCACTATGTAAAAAAGTAAATTCTCTTTCTATATTTACTTGCGAACGCGATTTTAATGTAGAGCGTTTTGGACGAATCATTATATTTTTAAAACCTAGTTTTAGGTCGTTTTCTATCCTCATAATTGTATAAAAATATTAGAGTTTAAAGATATAAATTTTAAGAAAGATTATGTTAGATTATTTATAAGAATACATATATATTTGTTACGATTTTTGGTTTTAATGTAGTAATCTACTGCATTAAATTAAAAGGGAATCTGGTTAAAATCCAGAACTGTACCCGCAACTGTAAGTTAAAACTGAATGTTGTTTGTTAAAAACAAATAGATTTCAGTACCTCTTTAGAGGATATTGTTAACACTATTGCCACTGTTTAAAATGATTGAGTTCAGAAAAATGGGAAGGCTAGCAACATAAAAACAAGTCAGGAGACCTGCCAATAGTCAACAGTAAAAAAACTTTCGGGATAAAAGTTTATGTACTATAATATATTTCTGTGCACGAAATTTACCTGATTTAATGTAAATCAAATTTATTAAAAAAATGAAAAAACAATTACTAATTGTTAGTGTATTGGTATGTAATCTTGTCAATACAAATCTTTTTGCACAAAAAAAACTGCAAAAAGAACGTGTAGAAACTCTAAAAGAAATTGTAGTTACAGCAACTAAGTTTACTTTAAAAAAAGAAAATACAGGTAAAGTAATTCATAAAATTACACAAAAAGAACTACAGCAAAATGCAGGTAAATCTGTTATAGAAATTCTTAACACCATTGCTGGCATAGATGTTAGAGGTGTAAATACCAACCCAACAGAACCTAGAAGCATCAATATTAGAGGTGGTAGAAGCAGGCAGGTTTTGGTATTAATTGATGGTGTTCCAGTAACAGATCAATCTGCTATTAATCAAGAATTTGATTTGCGTTTATTAGCCGTAAACCAAATAGAAAGTATAGAGATTTTAAAAGGAGCCTCGTCAACTTTATATGGTTCTGGAGCCGCAACTGCTGTAATTAATATCGTCTTAAAAAAAGCTTCTAAAAACAATATATCTGGTTCTTTTGAAACTAGTTTAGGAACCAATAATACGGCAAATACATCAAAAAGTACTTTATCAGATAGAAATCAAAATATTAACATAAATGGTAGTGTTGGTAAATTTAATTTTTTAGCATCTTTTAGTTTAACAGGTGTAAATGGCATGTCATCTGCTGTAAGTAAAACCAATGCTATTTTTGAAGACGATGCCTTTTATTCTAAAAACACACTTCTTAAGTTAGGGTATCACATTCATAAAAATTTAAAAATAGAAACTTTTTTAAATTTTGATGATTTTAAATACGATTTTGATGCAAGTTTTTTTTTAGATAACCCTGTAAATAATGGCGATAACCAACAGTTTAGGTTTGGTGTAAAACCTACGTTTACATACAAAAATGGTCAATTGTATTTGTTAGCTTCTGTAAATACTGTAGATAGAAACTTCGATCAGTTTAATGCTTTTGCAGGTACTTTAGATTTTTATAATTTTAAAGGTAGAAGTGTACATTTAGATTTGGTAAATAAATACGAATTCTCTAAAAGTTTACAACTTATTGCAGGTATTAATTACCAAGAACATAGCAATAATACAACAACACCATTTGCAATAATAAATAAGAAAGTAGCTAATTTTAATACGCTAGACCCTTACGCAAGTGTCGTCTTTATTACCGATTTTGGAGCTAGTTTTAATGCAGGTTTACGTTACAATATGCATCATGTTTATGGGAATCAATTAGTGTATGATGGTAATATAGCGTACACTGTTTTAAAAAGTGAAAACACCAATATAAAATTATTAACCTCTTACAGTACAGCATTTATAGCACCTAGTTTGTATCAATTGTTCGATGGTTTTGCAGGTAATATTGATTTAAAACCAGAAACTAATGAAACTTTTGAAGCTGGTTTTGATATGAATTATCAAGATTGGCTGCAGTTAAATGCTGTTTATTTTAAAAGAGAAGAAAATGATGCCATAATTTTTGATACTACTACTTTTAAATATGCAAATGGATCTACAAATGCGAATGGACTAGAAGTTAGCACTAAAGTTGTACCAACAGCTTTCTTATCTGTAAACGCCTCTTATACTTTTATTAATAAAGATGAATTTGAAGATTTTGATGATTATATACCTGCTAATAAATTAGTGGTAGGGTTAGATGTAACTCCTTTTAAAAACGCATTTTTAAATTTTAGTTACAGAAATGTCGGTAAAAGAACTTTTTTTGATAGATATGGCTCTTTTGGAAATGCAGATGAAGATGTAATTTTAAAAAAGTATCAAGTTTTAGATGTTATGGCAAATTATAAAATATTGCATGGTACAGTTACTTTTTTTACCGCTTTTACAAATTTATTAAATGAAGATTATAATGATGTTTTAGGCTATTCTACAAGAGGTAGAAATTACAAAGTGGGCATTAGGCTGCAATTTTAATTCAGCAGAAAATACACTTAAAAAGAAAAATAATATCCCGTTTTATTAGAATTCTCATAAATAGAAAAGCCTTCTCTTAAAGAAAGAAGGCTTTTTAGTTATAATAATTTTCTCACTTCTTTTTTTATAAACACTATAGCAGTTTCTGTTGGTGGTGAAGATTTAGAATAGTCAATCAACACGTTTTCTCTTAAATCCTTAGCAGAGGATGCATTTTCTGCAACCTTTTTTAATTTATTTATAACCGCATTTTTTGCTGCATAAATGGCTGTCCAAGTTTCATCAGAAATGTAAATTTGCTGTACTAAATTGTGTTCAAATTCTTGATTGATGTTTGCAATTAGCAATTCTAAATAATCTTTTGTATTGGTAGAAATTGGCTGAATTCGCATGAGCATTTTTACAGGGTTTATACGCTCACAAAACAACATTAAACGCTCATAAGCTTGTAGTTTTATTGGTAAAGATTCTTTTTTTTGTTGTGCGAACAAAGCTAATTTTTTTTCTTTTACAGTATTATTTAAAAAACCGTTAAACATATAATAAGCTACAAAACCCGTTATTGCAGCTGGTAAAATATAAGCGAAACTTTCTAAAATTTTATCTTCCATAATTTATATTAATGTTGCTAAATATCGGTATAAGACTCCTATTAAAATGGCAAAACCAAAACTTAATAAAGTACCAATTAAAATGTATTCTGTTAGTTTTCTATCTTTAGAAGAGCTTAAATCTCCAAATCTAAAAACCGATTTTGCTGCTAGTAAAAAACCAATGGCTTCCCAATGATTGGTAATTACAAAAACAAACACAAATAAACGTTCTAAAATACCAATATAACGTCCTGATTTTGCTAAAGAATCGTCGTTTTCTTTCTTGCTTTCAGGATTCCATTGTGTAATAATTATTTTTATTATGATAGATGATACACTAACCAATAAAACAATAGAAATTAATAGTAGTAGTGTTTTTTCATTGATGATTTTATCTAAAGAAATTATAAACGGATGATAATAATTTGTAATAATTACTAAAACTAAAATATGAGCAATTTGGTCTATAAAAAATAAAGTACGATTTATTTTGTTCTTCTGAAGGTAGAGTTTTAAAAGGTCAATCAAATAATGAGAACCAACAATTACAAATACGCCTAACCAGTATTTTTGAATATCAAAACCGATAAAAATAAATAACAACAAGAAATGTATACCAATACGTACGTATAGCTCTACAGATTTTATCTTCTTCTTTTCTTTCTCTTTTACCCATTTATAGGGTTGAAATGTAAAATCTCCTAAAAAATGTGCTAGTAAAATTTTTAAAAAGAATACCATCCATTTATTTTTTTATGTGTTACCATATTATGATATATTTTTTCTAATCTTAGAATTTCATCAAGCCCAGCCCTTTTTCTTCTTTCACTTGCGCTACTTTCTGAAATATTTAACTCTTTAGCTATTGTTTTTTGGAGAGTTTCTTTTTTGTTTAAGTATTTTACAGCAAATTCCGCAGAGTTTGTTGTCCAATTATCCATAGTTAATAACGCTAAAGCAAGTGTACTATTCATTATTTCATTAAATTGTTCATCATCAGTTAAAATAGCTAAATTTTGTTTTTTTATTATAGAGTCAAATGCTTTTCCGCTTAAAATAAAAGCTTCTCCATTTCCTTCAGTTATATTTTTATAGTTATTGTTTTTTTTACCAATACCAATAGCGATTCGAACATCTAAATTTTTTATTTGTTTTAAAATAGCTTTTAATTTTATTGCAAAAAACAATCCATTTTCTGCTTCTTCTATCTCAATTTGAAAACTATCTCCCCTAAATATTTCCCAAGTTTTCGGAGTTTTTCCAATACTATTAAAGGCAGATTTTAGCATAGGTAACCACTTATCTGAATCAACTTTTCTTGAGTTGATAATATCTCCTGTAAGAATACTTGTCATTTATTTTTTTTTGTAAATATAACTTTTTGCTCATAAATATTCAAATAATTCGGGTTTTAAAACGAATACTTGTAAATTCGGGTTTTAAGACGAACTTGGTAAAGTTCGGATATTAAGTCGAATTTACTGATGATAATTTGTGAATAAAAACTAAAAATCTTCTTTAAAAAAACGATAAGTTTGGTTAATTTCACACTTTAAAATACTTCATAAAAAATATTTCTTTGAGTAATTATTTAGATTCTTTAAACGAAGCACAAAAAATGGCAGTCTTGCAAAAAGACGGCCCCATGATAATTATTGCGGGTGCAGGTTCTGGTAAAACAAGGGTTTTAACTTATAGAATAGCCCATTTAATGCAACAAGGAGTAGATTCGTTTAACATTTTATCGCTTACGTTTACCAACAAAGCTGCAAGAGAAATGAAAGAAAGAATTGCAGGTGTTGTTGGGGTTAGTGAGGCCAAAAACCTTTGGATGGGAACATTTCACTCGGTTTTTGCACGTATTTTACGTTCAGAAGCAGATAAATTAGGTTTTCCCTCTAATTTTACAATTTACGATACGCAAGACTCTGTTCGTTTGATTTCTTCTATTATCAAAGAAATGGGGTTGGACAAAGAACGTTACAAAGCCAAACAAATTTTAGGGCGAATTTCATCCTTTAAAAACAGCTTAATTACGGTTAGAGCGTATTTTAATAATTCTGATTTGCAAGAAGCAGATATGCATGCAAGCAGGCCAAAAGTAGGCGATATTTACAAAGAATATGTAGATAGGTGTTTTAAGGCAGGTGCAATGGATTTTGATGATTTGTTATTAAGAACCAACGAATTGTTGGCTCGTTTTCCAGACGTTTTAGCAAAATATCAAGATAGATTTCGATATATTATGGTAGATGAGTATCAAGATACAAACCATTCACAATATATCATTGTAAGAGCTTTAGCAGACCGTTTTCAAAATATTTGTGTGGTAGGTGATGATTCTCAGAGTATTTATAGTTTTAGAGGAGCAAATATCCAAAATATCTTAAATTTTCAGAAAGATTATCCAGATGTAAAAACCTTTAAATTAGAACAAAATTATAGATCAACCAGTAATATTGTAAACGCTGCAAACTCAGTTATAGCAAAAAATAAAACAAAGTTAGATAAAGAAGTTTGGACGTCTAATGATGCTGGAGATTCTATAAATGTAATGCGTACTATTTCAGATGGAGAAGAAGGGCGTTTTGTAGCACAGTCTATTTGGGAAAACATGATGAACCATCAGTTAACACCAGAAAACTTTTGTGTATTGTACAGAACCAATTCACAATCTAGAGCCATAGAAGATGCTTTAAGGAAAAAAAATATCGATTATAAAATTTACGGAGGAATTTCATTTTATCAGCGTAAAGAAATCAAAGATATTTTATCTTATTTACGCATTTTGATCAACCCAAATGACGAAGAAGCCTTAAAAAGAATTATCAATTATCCTGCACGTGGTATTGGTGTAACAACCATAGATAAGCTAACCATTGCAGCAAACCATTATAAAAAATCAATTTTCGATATTATAAAATATATCGATAAAATAGATTTAAAAATAAATTCTGGTACCAAAAATAAGTTACAGAATTTTATGAATATGATTTTACGCTTGCAAATAGAAGCTAAAACCAAAAATGCTTTTGAAATTGCAGAAATTGTAGTAAAACAAACCCAATTAATAAAAGACTTAGAAAAAGATGGTACACCAGAAACTGTAAGTAAAGTAGAAAATGTACAAGAGCTTTTAAACGGAATTAAAGATTTTATTACAGATAAAATAGAGCAAGGCGAAGATGCTTCTTTAACATCTTTTTTAGAAGATGTGGCTTTAGCAACAGATTTTGATGCAAAAAAAGATAATGAGAAACCAAGCGTTTCTTTAATGACTATTCATCAATCTAAAGGATTAGAATATTTGTACGTTTACATTGTTGGTTTAGAAGAAAATTTGTTTCCCTCTGCCATGAGTATGAACACCAGAAGCGAGCTAGAAGAAGAGCGTAGGTTGTTTTACGTGGCCTTAACTAGAGCAGAAAAAGCAGCTTATTTAACCTATGCACAAACACGTTACAGATGGGGTAAATTGGTAGATGCAGAACCTAGTAGATTTTTAGAAGAAATAGACGATCAATTTCTATATTACATCACCCCAAAAGTGCCAGAACCTTCTATAAATAGGTTTGTAGACAAAAGTATTTTTGATGATGCTCCAAAAGGAATCCGTTTTCAAAAGCCAATTCAGCGAAAAAAAATGGAGCGAGATATGGCTAAAAAGAAAGAAGTCATTATTCCTAAAAATTTAAAAAAGGTATCAGAAACAAAATCAAAATCTAATTTGTTCGACAATAAGATTGCTGTGGGTAATATAATAGAACACGAACGTTTTGGTAGAGGTGAGGTACTTTCTTTAGAGGGAAAAGGACCTGATAAAAAAGCGCTGATTAAATTTAGTACAGCAGGAAAAAAGAATTTATTACTACGATTTGTAAAATTGAAAATTATTGGTTAAAAATCGTTAGTAAAACTAAAATAAATTGCTATTTTGCAACTTATAAAACTATCATATACAAACAAGTCTAATCTTGCACAGTAAAGACCTTATTTATTAAATTTTAATAAATAAAACATACTTCAAAAAATAAATAAATGACATACGACTTAGAATATAATTCAGAAAGACCATTAATGATCATTCCAGAATATGGAAGACACATCCAAAAAATGGTAGACCATTGTGTAGCTTTGGCAGATGCAGAAGAGCGTAATAAAATGGCAAAAGCCATTGTAGATGTAATGGGTAATTTACAACCACACTTGCGTGATGTGCCAGATTTTAAGCACAAACTTTGGGATCAATTATACATTATGTCAGATTTTAAATTAGATGCCAAGTCACCTTATCCAATTCCTTCAAGAGAAGAATTACAAGAAAAGCCAGAGCGATTGCCTTATCCAAAATACGCTTCTAAATATCGTTATTATGGGAACAATATTCAAACAATGATAGATGTTGCTCTAAGTTGGGAAGATGATGATAAAAAAGAAGCATTGGTGTATACCATAGCAAATCACATGAAAAAATGTTATTTAAATTGGAACAAAGACACAGTAGATGATGCTGTAATTTTTAATCATTTATATGATTTATCTGATGGTAAATTAGATTTAAGAAACTCTGAAGAAGAATTATCTGACAGTAAAAACTTGTTAAGAAAAAGAAATACTCAAGGACAGAATAATTCTAAAAATCATAAAAAACAACACAATAACAAAAACAGAAAAAGATACTAGTCTATGGCGTCATTTAAAATAGAAGGTGGGCATAAATTAAAGGGAACAATAACACCGCAAGGAGCAAAAAATGAAGTTTTACAAATCCTTTGTGCAGTTTTATTAACACCAGAAAAAGTTATTGTAAACAATGTACCAGATATTATAGATGTAAATAAACTAATCTTTATTCTGGGTGAATTAGGAGTTAAAGTAGAAAAACTATCAATAAACTCTTATTCTTTTCAGGCAGATAACATTAATTTAAAGTATTTAGAATCAGCAGATTTTAAAAGAGATGGTAGCTCTTTAAGAGGTTCTATTATGATTGTTGGCCCACTTTTAGCACGTTTTGGTAAAGGATACATACCAAGACCAGGAGGAGACAAGATTGGTCGTAGACGTTTAGATACACATTTTGAAGGTTTTATCAAATTAGGTGCCAAGTTTAGATACAATAAAGAAGAATCTTTTTATGGAGTAGAAGCAGACCAATTACAAGGTGTAGATATGTTGTTAGATGAAGCTTCTGTAACAGGAACCGCCAATATTTTAATGGCAGCAGTTTTGGCAGAAGGCACTACCAAAATTTACAATGCAGCATGCGAGCCTTACATTCAACAATTATGTAAAATGTTGAATGCAATGGGTGCAAAAATTAGTGGTGTTGGTTCAAATTTATTAATTATAGAAGGTGTAGATGCTTTAGGTGGTTGTGTGCATTCAGTTTTACCAGATATGATAGAAATTGGTTCTTGGATTGGTGTTGCAGTTATGACACAATCAGAACTTACTATAAAAAACGTTTCGTGGGAAAACCTTGGACAAATACCCAACGTATTTAGAAAATTAGGCATCACTTTAGAAAAAAAAGGAGACGATATTTACATACCAGAACAAGAATCTTATGAAATACAAAATTACATAGATGGTTCCGTTTTAACAGTAGCAGATGCACCTTGGCCAGGTTTTACACCAGATTTGTTAAGTATTGTTTTAGTAATAGCAACACAAGCAAAAGGTACTGTTTTAATACATCAAAAAATGTTCGAAAGTCGTTTGTTTTTCGTTGATAAATTAATAGACATGGGCGCAAAAGTTATTTTGTGCGATCCACATAGAGCCACTGTAATTGGGCACAATTTTCAATCGCAATTAAAAGCAACTAAAATGACCTCTCCAGATATTAGAGCAGGTATTTCTTTATTAATTGCAGCGCTTTCAGCAAAAGGAACCTCCATTATTAATAATATAGAGCAAATAGATAGAGGTTACGAAAATATAGAAGCTCGCTTAAAATCTATTGGTGCAAAAATAGAACGTATTGAAGATTAGTAATAAATATCTAAAAAAAAATATATGAAAAAGTAAAATATTTTATAAACCAAAATATTTTAAAAATGATAAGAAATTTATGGAATGAAGAATGGAAAAACATTCAATTCGATGAAAAAATTTCTGAAAAAGAAAAATTTAAAATTTCCAACTACGGAAGAATAATTAATTGTAAAGATGAAAATAAAGAGTTTTTAAAAAATGAAAACTATACAAATGGTTATGCAACTATTTCTTTAAAACAAAAAGTAAATGGAAAAAATACAGCAAGATATATACATAAATTAGTAGCACAACATTTTTTAAAAAAAGAAAATGAAGCGCAAGTTTTTGTGATTCACTTAAACTATGATAAAAAAGATAATACTTTAGAAAATTTAAAATGGGCTACAAAAAGAGAAAAAGAATTACATCAATTTAAAAATCCAAAGTTTATAGAATCTCGTAAAAGTATAACTTATGGGAAACTATCTGTTGGTAAAGTAAAAATTATTAAGCGCCAACTTCAAAATAAAAATAATAGAATTACAATGATTGCTAAACGGTTTGGTGTTTCAGATACACAAATACATCGTATAAAATCAGGCGAAAATTGGGCGGAAGTTCAAATATAAAAATATAAAATAGTGTCAGTTTGACACTATTTTTTTGTTGGCAACATTTTTGCCAATTATTGGTAGATAATTTAATGATTACAAAGAAATGAGTAAGAAAGAAAAGATACAAGAAGAAGAAATAAAAAATGAGCAAGAAACTTTGCAAGTTGAACAAAATCAAGAGGTTGAACCAGAGGTTGTAAAAGAAGAACCAACAGCAGAAGAGCTTCTTCAAACAGAAAAAGACAAGTTTTTACGTCTATTTGCAGAGTTTGAAAATTATAAAAAAAGAACCACTAAAGAAAGAATAGAGCTTTTTAAGACAGCAGGACAAGAAGTTATGACATCTTTACTGCCAGTTATAGATGATTTTGAACGTGCCTTGTCACATATTAAAGAAGACAAAGAATCAGAAGAATTAAAAAAAGGTGTATTGTTAATTTATAATAAATTTTACAACACTTTAGAGCAAAAAGGGTTGTCTAAAATAGAAACCGAAGCTGGCGATGTTTTTGATGCAGAAATTCACGAAGCAATTACACAAATACCTGCAACTACAGAAGATATGAAAGGTAAAATTATAGATTGTGTAGAAAAAGGATACAAGTTAGGAGATAAAATTATTCGTTATCCAAAAGTGGTAATAGGACAATAAGACTATAGTCTCTCGTTTTTAGCCGATAGTATTTACTATCGATTAAATTACTAAAGACTAAAAAATAAAACAATGGCAAAACAAGATTATTACGAAATATTAGGTATCTCAAAATCTGCTTCTCAGGCAGAAATAAAAAAAGCATATAGGAAAATGGCTATCAAATATCATCCAGATAAAAATCCTGATGATAAAACTGCTGAAGAGAAATTTAAATTAGCAGCAGAAGCCTACGAAATTTTAAGCGACGAAAACAAAAAAGCAAGATATGATCAGTATGGTCATGCAGCCTTTGATGGTCCTCAAGGTGGAGGAGGCTTTGGAGGTGGAGGCATGAATATGGATGACATATTTAGCCAGTTTGGAGACATCTTTGGAGGTGGTGGCTTTGGTGGTGGTTTTGGTGGTTTTGGTGGTGGTGGAGGCCAGCGTCAAGCCAGAGTTAAAGGAAGCAATATGCGAATACGAGTAAAGCTTACTTTAGAAGAAATTGCAAAAGGCGTAGAGAAGAAGGTTAAAGTTCGAAGAAAAGTACAAGCAGAGGGTGTAACATATAAAACGTGTACTACTTGTAATGGTTCTGGGCAACAAATGCGTGTTACCAATACTATTTTGGGTAGAATGCAAACAGCTACAACTTGTAGTACCTGTTCTGGAGCTGGAGAAATTATGAGCAGCAAACCCAATGGTGCAGATATACAAGGGTTAATTGTAAAAGAAGAAACAGTTTCTATAAATATACCTGCAGGTGTTACAGAAGGTGTACAATTGAAAGTTGGTGGAAAAGGAAATGAAGCTCCAGGTAAAAACTCTATAGCAGGAGATTTATTAGTTTTAATTGAAGAAATTCAACATGAAAACTTAAAAAGAGAAGGGACAAACATTCATTACGATTTGTATATTAACTTTTCTGAAGCAGTTTTAGGAGCAAGTAAAGAAGTAGAAACAGTTACAGGAAAAGTAAAAATAAAAATAGAACCAGGTACACAATCTGGTAAAATTTTAAGATTAAAAGGAAAAGGTTTACCAAGCATAGAAAGATATGGTACAGGAGATTTCTTAATCCATATTAATGTTTGGACACCACAAGAATTAAGCAAAGAACAAAAATCTTTTTTCGAAAATATGTTAGAAGATGAAAACTTTACACCAGCACCAAATAAGTCTGATAAATCATTTTTTGAAAAAGTAAAAGACATGTTTTCATAGTATTATATTAATAAACATTTTAAATGCATTTAATAAATAGAATTTGTTTTTTTTAAAATAATAAATACTATATATTTGCAAAGTTGTTAAGCAATTAACAACATTTTCTTTTTCATAGCAATTTTTCCCACTCAATTTATTGAGTGGGTTTTTTTTAAAAAGAAATTGTAATTTTGGATATTATTAAAGCAGGCTTATCTTATCGACTTATTATATAAGTAGGAAAGTCCGGACACCATAGAGAATCATAGCGGATAACATCCGTCCAACGTAAGTTGAGGACAAGTGCAACAGAAAGCAAGTACAGTTAGGCTGTAGTGAAACCAGGTAAACTCTATGAGGTGCAATGCCATGTAAATTAGAGTTAGAGAGTTTCTCGCTCGATTCTAAAGGGTAGGCAGATAGATTCTAAAAGTAATTTTAGAACTAGATAAATGATAAGAACCTTTTAAAGGACACAGAATTCGGCTTATTAGCCTGCTTTTTTATTTTGATTTTTATAAAAAAAACACGAAAATTATTAAGTAGAAAAATGTAATTTATACACAGTTTAATAATTATCGCACCCATTTTCTCATAATTGGGAACTCTTCTTTTTTGCAAAGGTTCATCCATTCTAATAGAGGTAAACCTATATAATTTTTATTTGTAAATTGTTTAATTTAAAATCTTGATTCAGGATCTTCAAGATCTAGATTTTCTGTTTTTTTTAGATTTAAAACAAGATTTATTTTCTCACGTAAAATTTAATCAACGTTTAAAAAAAATTAGATGAAGTAAGTAAATAAAACTCTCTAATTTATATAGTCATTATGATAACAACTTACCATAGTTAGTAAAATGACTTTTTTAATTATTTTTTTAAGTAAATGCAAAAAAAGACGGTTTTATTTGAGTTAAATTTAGTTAATTTTCAAATATTCTTTTTTTATTCATTAATTCTTGCATTCTTTTAATTATACTTGAAAGTTACTAGAAAAAATGTATTTTTGTCAAATTAAATTAACCAAAAAATAAAGCACTATACCTTAGCCAAAATAGAGGTGTAAATTTTTAGAAAAAATAACTTTCTCATGCATACTTACAAAGACTACCTTATAGAAATTGAAGAACGTAAAGCGCAAGGTCTCCAACCAAAACCTATTGATGGTCAGGAATTATTAAGCGACATAATTTCACAAATAAAAGATATAAATAATCAGTATAGAGAAGATTCTCTAAACTTTTTTATATATAATGTACTACCAGGTACAACAAGTGCAGCTAGTGTAAAATCAAAATTTTTAAAAGAAATCATTTTAGGGGAATCTAAAGTTGATGAAATTACAACTGAATTTGCATTCGAGTTACTATCTCATATGAAAGGTGGTCCATCAATTACAGTTTTGTTAGATTTAGTATTACTAGGTAAAGACATTGAAATAGCGAAACAAGCTGCAGAGGTTTTAAAAACCCAAGTTTTCTTATACGAAGCTGATATAGAAAGATTAGAAGACGCTTATAAAAAAGGATGTCCAATATCAAAAGAATTATTGGAAAGCTATGCTCAGGCTGAATTTTTTACAAAACTTCCAGAAGTAGAAGAAGAAATTGAAGTGGTTACTTATATAGCAGGTGTTGGAGATATTTCTACAGATTTACTATCTCCAGGGGCAGATGCACATTCTAGATCTGATAGAGAATTACACGGTCAATGTATTTTTGAGCATAATAAAGATATGCAAAATGAACTTTTAGCTTTAAAAGAAAAACACCCAGATAAGCGAGTAATGTTAGTAGCTGAGAAAGGAACTATGGGAGTAGGCTCCTCTAGAATGTCGGGTGTAAACAATGTTGCACTTTGGACAGGTGTAGAATCTAGCCCTTATGTACCTTTTATTAACATAGCTCCTGTTATTGCAGGTACAAACGGAATTTCTCCAATTTTCTTAACCACAGTAGGGGTAACCGGTGGTATTGGAATAGACTTACAAAATTGGGTAAAACAAAAAGATGCAGAAGGAAATACAATTGTAGATAAAGATGGCGAACCAGTTTTAAAGCAAATGTATTCAGTTGAAACAGGAACAGTTTTAACAATTAATACTAAAGAAAAGAAGTTATATAGTAATAATGTTGCGTTAAAAGATATTTCCACAGCCTTAACTCCACAGAAAATGGAATTTATCAAAGCAGGTGGCTCTTATGCAGTTGTTTTTGGTAAAAAACTACAAACAATTGCTTGTAAAATATTAGGAATAGATATTCCTCAAGTATATGCTACTTCAAAAGAAATTTCTATTGAAGGTCAAGGTTTAACTGCTGTAGAAAAAATATTCAACAAAAATGCAGTTGGTAACACTCCAGGAAAAAAATTACACGCAGGTTCAGATGTTCGTGTAGAAGTTAATATTGTAGGTTCTCAAGACACCACAGGTTTAATGACTTCTCAAGAATTAGAAATGATGGCTGCAAATGTGGTATCTCCAATTGTTGATGCAGGTTATCAATCTGGTTGTCATACAGCTTCAGTTTGGGATGATAAATCAAAAGCAAACATTCCTAGATTAATGAAATTTATGAATGACTTTGGCTTAATTACCGCACGTGATCCAAAAGGAAATTATCACGCAATGACAGATGTTATTCACAAAGTTTTAAATGATATCACAATTGATGATTGGGCTATTATCATTGGGGGCGACTCTCATACACGTATGTCTAAAGGCGTTGCTTTTGGGGCAGACTCGGGTACTGTAGCTTTAGCATTAGCAACTGGTGAGGCAACAATGCCAATTCCTCAGTCTGTAAAAGTTACTTTTAAGGGAGATATGAGAAGTTTTATGGACTTTAGAGATGTAGTTCATGCAACGCAACAACAAATGCTAAAGCAGTTTAAAGGTGAAAATGTTTTTCAAGGAAGAATTATTGAAGTGCATTTAGGAACACTTACTGCAGACCAAGCGTTTACATTTACAGATTGGACTGCAGAAATGAAAGCAAAAGCATCTATTTGTATTTCTGAAGATGACACATTAATTGAGTCACTAGAAATTGCCAGAGATCGTATACAAATTATGATTGAAAAAGGAATGGATAATGAAAAACAAATGTTACAAGGCTTAATAGATAAATCCAATGCTAGAATTACTGAATTAAAAACAGGAATTAAACCAGCGTTAACACCAGATGCAGATGCTAAATATTACGCAGAAGTTGTTATTGATTTAGATGAAATAGCAGAACCAATGATTGCTGATCCAGATGTTAACAATAATGACGTTTCTAAACGTTATACACACGATACAATTAGACCGTTATCTTTTTATGGAGGAACTAAAAAAGTAGATTTAGGTTTTGTAGGTTCTTGTATGGTTCATAAAGGAGATATGAAAATATTAGCTCAAATGCTAAAAAATATTGAAGCTCAACATGGTAAAGTAGAATTTAAAGCTCCTTTAGTAGTGGCCCCTCCAACCTACAATATTGTTGATGAGCTAAAAGCAGAAGGAGATTGGGAAGTCTTACAAAAATATTCAGGTTTTGAATTTGATGATAAAGCTCCAAAAGGATTGGCAAGAACTAAATATGAAAATTTATTATACTTAGAACGTCCAGGATGCAACTTGTGCATGGGGAATCAAGAAAAAGCAGAGCCAGGAGATACAGTTATGGCAACATCAACACGTTTATTTCAGGGTAGAGTAGTAAAAGATTCTGGAGAGAAAAAAGGAGAATCACTATTGTCATCTACTCCCGTAGTTGTATTGTCTACAATTTTAGGCAGAACACCAACTATGCAAGAATATGAGAAGGCTGTAGATGGTATTGTTTTAACCAAATTCAAACCATCTCAAAAACAGCTGGTCGGATAATAAAAATTTTAAAAATAATTAAGCTCAAGTTTTACTTGAGCTTTTTTTTTAAATTAAAAATCAAACAATAATAATTTAATAGAAAATAGATATAGTGCCATAAGATAAAGTTAGTAAGAGAAATCGTTATCTAATTTTTTTTATTTAAATTAGAGAGTAGAAATAAAAAAAACTCAAACTATATGGCTTTTGATATTAATATGATTAAAAAAGTCTACGCGAACGTTGTAGAACGTGTAGATGCAGCACAAAAAATTACAGGAAAACCTTTAACTTTAGCAGAAAAAATATTGTACTCTCACCTTTGGGATGGGAATCCAAGTAAGGTTTTTACCAGAGGAAAAGATTATGTAGATTTTGCACCAGATAGAATTGCATTACAAGATGCAACAGCACAAATGGCGTTATTGCAATTTATGCAAGCTGGTAAATCTAAAGTTGCGGTTCCAACCACTACACACTGTGATCATTTAATTCAAGCAAAAAACGGTGCCAGTACAGATTTACAATCTGCGTTAAATACAAGTAACGAGGTTTTTAACTTTTTAGAATCTGTATCTAATAAATATGGTTTAGGTTTTTGGAAACCAGGTGCAGGTATTATTCATCAAGTAGTATTAGAAAATTATGCATTCCCTGGAGGAATGATGATTGGTACAGACTCTCATACAGTAAACGCTGGTGGTTTGGGTATGGTTGCCATTGGTGTTGGTGGTGCAGATGCAGTAGATGTAATGGCTGGTATGCCTTGGGAATTAAAATTTCCCAAATTAATAGGTGTAAAATTAACAGGTAAACTTTCTGGTTGGACGGCCCCAAAAGATGTTATTTTAAAAGTAGCAGATATATTAACTGTAAAAGGCGGTACAGGTGCCATTGTAGAATACTTTGGTCCTGGAGCAACATCAATGTCTTGTACTGGAAAAGGTACAATTTGTAACATGGGAGCAGAAATAGGTGCTACAACATCTACTTTTGGGTATGATGATTCTATGGAACGTTATTTACGTGCTACAGATAGAGATGATGTTGCAGATGCAGCAAACCAAGTTAAAGATTATTTAACAGGTGATGCAGAAGTGTATGAAAATCCAGAAAACTATTTTGACCAAGTAATAGAAATTAACTTATCAGAATTAAGTCCGCTTTTAAACGGGCCATTTACACCAGATTTGTCTACTGCTGCAGGTTCAGAAATGACTAAAAAGGCAAATGAGAATGATTGGCCATTAAAAGTTGAATGGGGATTAATAGGTTCTTGTACAAACTCTTCTTACGAAGATTTATCAAGAGCATCTTCTATTGCACAACAAGCTATTGATAAAAATTTAAAAACAAAAGCAGACTTTGGGATCAACCCAGGTTCTGAAAAAGTAAGATATACTGCTGATAGAGACGGTATTTTAGGAGTGTTTGAAAAATTAGACGCAACAATATTTACAAATGCCTGTGGACCATGTATTGGGCAATGGGCTAGATATTCAGATCCAAAAAATGCACCCAAAAACTCTATTATTCACTCTTTTAATAGAAACTTTGCTAAACGTGCAGATGGTAATCCAAATACACATGCCTTTGTAGCATCCCCAGAAATGGTGGCAGCTGTAGCTATTGCTGGTCGTTTAGATTTTAATCCAATGACTGATAAGTTAATCAATGAGAATGGAGAAGAAGTAATGTTAGATGAACCAACAGGATGGGAATTACCTCCAAAAGGTTTTGAAGTAAAAGATGATGGTTTCTTAGCTCCAGAAGAAGATGGAAGTCATGTAGAAATTGCTGTAAAAAACGATTCTGAAAGATTGCAATTATTAGAGCCTTTTACACCTTTAGGATCAGAAATTAAAGGAGCAAAATTATTAATAAAAGCCTTTGGAAAATGTACAACAGATCATATTAGTATGGCAGGTCCATGGTTACGTTTTAGAGGGCACTTAGATAATATTGCAAACAATACTTTAATTGGTGCAGTAAACGCATTTAACAAAAAAACAAATTTTGTAAAAAACCAATTAACAGGTGAATATGGTGGGGTGCCAGATGTACAGCGTGAGTATAAAAAAGAAGGTGTAAAAACAGTTGTTGTAGGAGATCATAACTATGGTGAAGGTTCTTCAAGAGAGCATGCTGCAATGCAACCACGACACTTAGGTGTTGCTGCTGTAATTGTAAAATCTTTTGCACGTATACACGAAACAAACCTAAAAAAACAGGGAATGTTAGGCTTAACTTTTGCAAATGAAGCAGATTATGATTTAATTCAAGAAAATGATACTTTTAACTTTTTAGACTTACATGAGTTTGCACCAGAAAAACCTTTAACAATAGAAGTTGTTCATGCAGATGGTAGCAAAGATATTATTAAAGTGAACCACACATATAATGATGCTCAAATTGCATGGTATAAAGAAGGTTCTGCTTTAAATTTAATTAAAAAGCAAAACGCTTAATATTATAAAAAAACTCCTGAATTTCTTCAGGAGTTTTTTATAAAAACTTATCTTTCTCTTCGTCTTCTACCAAAACCACCAGATTTTCTGTCTCCAGAATTTTTAGGTCTATCACTAGAGCTTCTATCAGATCTTTTTCTTCCACCTCTGTCAGAAGAGCCTTCAGAGCTTCTTTTTCTTCCAAATCCTCCATCTTTTTTTCCAAAGGGTTTTTTACCGCGTCTTCTTCCACCACCAGAACGTTCTTTTTTAGTAATTTCTATATTTACAGAGCGTCCGTCAAAATCTGGTTGATTTTCTCCAAAAGCAGCTAATGTTTCGTTTTCGAAATTTTTATCTATTTCAAAGAACGAAAATGTATCTAAAATATCAATAGCACCAATTTCTATTTTATCACCTATATTTTGGTCATTAATTAAGCCAATTAACTTGGCAGGGTTTAAACTATCTTTTCTACCAATGTTGATAAAGAAACGAGTCATGTTTTCATTTGTAGCTCTTGCTCTAGAGTTTTCTCTAGATGATAAATCGTTTAAATCTTTAGCATTTTCATAATAAGCTAACATGGTGTTAAACTCTAAAGAAACAAATTTCTGAATCAATTCTTCTCTGTCTAAAGCGGCAAGTTTTTCGTAAATAGTTGGTAAAAACTCGTTAATTTCAGATTCGTTAACTTTTGTAGCTTGTACCTTATCAATTAAATTCATCAACTGATTTTCTACAATTTCTTTACCGGTAGGTACTTTAGTTTCTACAAATTTCTTTTTAATAATTCTTTCAATTGCTCTTAGTTTCCCTTTTTCTTTACCGTTTACTAAAACAATAGAAATACCTTTATTACCAGCTCTCCCTGTTCTACCACTTCTATGTGTATAGTTTTCTATTTGATCTGGTAATTTATGATTTAAAACATGCGTTAATTCAGTAACATCTAAACCTCGTGCAGCAACGTCTGTTGCTACTAATATTTGTATGGTTTTTTTACGAAACTTACCCATAACAGAATCTCTCTGACCTTGAGATAAATCTCCATGTAAAGCATCTGCACTATACCCATCTTTTATTAAGTTATCTGCAACTTCTTGTGTTTCTCTTCTGGTTCTACAGAAAATAATTGCGTAAATATCTGGGTTTAAATCTGCAATTCTTTTTAATGCTGGGTAACGTGTTCTTTCTGTTACCGAGTAATATTCATGACTTACGTTATCAGAACCTTGGTTCTTTTCACCAGAAGTAATTTCTACTGGTTTGGTCATATAGTTTTTTGCAATAGCTTCTACTTCTCTTGGAAAAGTTGCTGAAAATAGTAGGGTTTGTTTGGTTTCTGGAGTTGCTTCTAAAACTTTGTCCAACTCATCTTTAAAGCCCATGTTAAGCATTTCATCTGCCTCATCTAATACTAACCATTGTACATTGCCTAACTTTAAGGCTCTTCTATTAATTAAATCTACCGTTCTACCTGGAGTACCTACTACAATTTGAGATCCTCTTTTTAAAGATCTAATCTGTGTATCCATATTAGCACCACCATAAACCGTTGTTACTTTTACTTTTGGTAAATATTTACAAAAATCTTCTATGTTTTTACCAATTTGTACGGCAAGTTCTCTTGTTGGTGATAAAATAATAGCTTGTACATTGCTATTATCTTCATTTAAAAGTTCTAATATTGGTAAACTAAAAGCGGCTGTTTTACCGGTACCTGTTTGTGCAAATGCTTTTAAATCGTCTGTAGATGAAATAATTTGCGGAATTGCCTTTTCTTGAATAACAGTTGGTTTTTCGTAACCTAAATCTGTTAATGCATTGTTTATAGGTGCTTTTAAACCTAATTCTAAAAATGTTGACATTACTGTGTTTTTGTAGATTCACAGAACGCCCACCTGCAAATCAATTTATAATTTCGACTTGATTTTTATTCGAGTATATCTCAAAAATAAAACCGTGCAAAGGTACAGCAAATTAAATAGATAGCAAGTTTAAACTTGTTTAATTGTTTTTAGTGAGTTGTTTTAGCTGATAATAGATGTTTTGCGAAGCTATTGAAGCATAGCCATTTTCTACAATACCATTTTTGTTTACCAAAATAGTTCTTGGCATACCACTGGTTAAAAAGTTATTTTTTAGATTTTTGGTATTGATGTAATATTGATTTTTTATATCAATATTAGGAATTCTATTTAAGCTATTGCCATCTATTTCTATAATAGCAATATTTAAATCTGGAAATTTCCTTTTAAGAAAAGGGATTCGAGTGCTTAAAAAAACTTTTGAATAATAATCTTCATTCCAAAAAACCAATAATGAGTTTTTGTTTAAAACAAAATCTTGAATGTTTATAGGTTGTTCTGTAAAATCATAAAATAGAAAATCTTTAATCTCATCACCTTTGTGTATGGCTTCACCATCATTTAAAATATTTTTAACCAACGATTTGTCTTTAACGTTGGTACTGTATTTAAAAAAGGTATCAAAAGTTTTTGTATTAAAATTACAGCTAGATTTTTTGTAAAAATGTTCTAAAACAGTACTTTTTAAAAAGGCATTTTTAGAGTTCTCAGAGCTTATTTTATCGTTTATAGACTTTAATAAGTCTACCGTAAAATTAGCAGTGTATTCATTTTTCATAGGTTTATAACCTAGAGCATATGTAACATTATATAAATAATCTCTTATATATCTTGTGTATGGTGGATAATACATTAGAGAATCGTTATTAAAATCTATATAATTTCTATGGTTATAAAAATTACTTTTTGTTTCTATAAAACTATTGTGTCTATTTATTTTACTGTGGTTTAAGGGGTATCTTTCTATTCTAGAAAAAATAGGGTAGGTAAGTGCAATTTTTAAAAGTTTAAAATAATTATCTGTTTCTTTAGTATGATCTTTTACATAATCATTATAGGTGTCTAATCTTATTTGAAGTATAGAATCTATTTTATTTTTGAAGATGGTTGGCTTAAATTTATTAATTAGATAATAAGATCTTCTATCATTCTCATCTTCTAAAAAAATATCTATTAAAATATTGTTTCTTTCGGCACCTTTACCTGCGTAAACTAAAGATTCATCAAAATCCCATGTGTTTAAACGCAACATTAAACTGTCTTTAGGCTCTAAATATATGTATTGGTTTTCATTGCCATGTTCAAAGTAGTAAAGTCCTTCTTTTAAAGAAGTAAATTCTGCTAAAAACTTATTTTTATTATCTAATAAAATTGTATCAATTACTTTATCCTTAGCATATAAGACAACATATTTTGTTTTTGGGTTTATTATTTTACCACCAAAAAATGTAGGTTTATTTTTTTTAGAGTCCGTACAACTAATAGTTAATACTAAAAGTGTTAGGGGTAAATATAAAAATATGTTTTTTATCATTTATCATTTAAGTCTTGTGAACAAATTTAGAAATTTGGTACTGTTGTTCTTGTTAATTCACTGTTAAAATAGCCTTAAAAAAACTACCAATATTATTAAAGATAGTGCAAAATCTCTTGTATTTAAAGATTGTTAAGCAAAATGTAATTTGTACTTTTGCACAAAATTTAAAAATACAATTATGTTATCAGTTTCTAACTTATCTGTACAGTTTGGTAAGCGTGTTTTATTTGATGAAGTAAACACTAAATTTTTGCAAGGAAATTGCTATGGTATTATCGGTGCAAATGGAGCAGGAAAATCTACTTTTTTAAAAATTATTTCTGGTAAGCAAGAACCTACTTCTGGACAAGTACACTTAGAAACAGGAAAACGAATGTCTGTGTTATCTCAAGACCATTACGCTTATGATGAGTTTCCTGTTTTAGAAACGGTAGTTATGGGTAACAAAGAATTGTTTTCTATTAAAAAAGAAATAGATGCTTTGTATGCAGATTATACCGATGAAAATGCTGAAAAAATAGGAGAACTACAGGTAAAGTTTGAAGAGATGAATGGTTGGAATGCAGATTCTGATGCTGCAGCAATGCTCTCTAATTTAGGCATTGCAGAAGATTTGCATTACACTTTAATGAAAGATTTAGATGGTAAACAAAAAGTACGTGTTTTAATTGCACAAGCTTTGTTTGGCAATCCTGATGTGTTAATTATGGATGAGCCTACCAATGATCTAGATTTTGAAACCATTGCTTGGTTAGAAAATTTTATTGCAAATTTTGATAACTGTGTAATCGTAGTATCACACGATAGACACTTTTTAGATGCTGTTTGTACACATATTTCTGATATCGATTTTGGTAAAATCAACCATTACTCTGGGAACTATACTTTCTGGTATGAATCTAGCCAATTAGCAGCAAAACAACGTGCTCAACAAAACAAAAAAGCAGAAGATAAAAAGAAAGAATTAGAAGATTTTATACGTCGTTTTTCTGCTAATGTTGCAAAATCGAAACAAGCAACATCTCGTAAAAAAATGATAGACAAGTTAAATGTAGAAGACATTAAACCTTCTAGCAGACGTTACCCAGCTATTATTTTTGATAGAGACCGAGAAGCAGGAGACCAAATATTAAATGTAGAAGGTTTGTCTAAGAGTTTTGAGGATGAAAGTCTTTTTAATGAGGTACATATAAATTTGAATAAAGGAGATAAAGTAGCCGTAATTTCTAAAAATTCTAGAGCTATTACTGCTTTTTATCAAATTATTACTGATAATGAAAAGGCAGATGACGGTAAACATTCTTGGGGTGTAACAACTACACAATCGTACTTACCTTTAGATAATTCAGATTTTTTTCAAAATGGAGATTTAAACTTGGTAGATTGGTTAAGACAATATGCACAAACCGAAGAAGAACGTGAAGAAGTTTTTTTACGTGGGTTTTTAGGAAAAATGATTTTCTCTGGAGAAGAAGCTTTAAAGAAAAGTAACGTGTTATCTGGAGGAGAAAAAGTACGTTGTATGTTATCTAGAATGATGATGAAAAGAGCTAATATTTTAATTTTAGATGAGCCAACAAATCACTTAGATTTAGAATCGATACAATCTTTAAACAACGCCTTAATTAACTTTAAAGGGACTGTGCTATTTTCTACACACGACCATGAGTTTGCACAAACGGTTGCTAACAGAATTATAGAATTAACTCCTAAAGGAGCTATAGATAGATATGCCACTTTTGACGAATACTTATCGGATCCAAAAATTAAAGAATTACGAGAAAAAATGTATTCTTAGTTACTTAATAATAAATACTAAAAAAAAAAGGAAGCCCTTCAGCTTCCTTTTTTTAGTATAGTAATTTCATTTTATTTATTTTGCAAAGGACTAATAATTTTTACATCAGAAAAAGAAATAGCACCTCTAACTACACCATCAATAGTCTTTTTTAAAGCTTCAATTAATTGCATTTTTAATTGCGATTTATGGTAAATTAAACTCACCTCTCTTGCTGGTGGTGGATTTGTGAATTCACGTAGGTGTCTTTTATCAACATCGCTTAAATCAAGGGTATGTAAATAAGGTAACAAAGTCATTCCTAAGCCTTCTTTAGATAATTTTATTAAGGTGTCAAAACTTCCACTTGCTAACTGAAACCCTTTTTTATTATCTATTTTGTGATTTCTGCATAAATTTATTACACTATCTTTAAAACAGTGTCCATCTTCTAACAATAAGATATCTTCCATTTCTAACTCACCTTCAGTAATTTGTTTGTTATTAAAAAGTCTGTGGTTTTGCGGAATTAAACCCACAAATGGTTCATAGTACAAAGGTTTTTCTTTAATTGCCTCATTTTCTAGCGGTGTTGCAGCAATGGCTGCATCAATGTGACCATCAGTTAACTTTCTAACAATTTCTTCTGTAGTTAGTTCTTCTACAATCAATTTTACTTTTGGATATTTTTTAGTAAAATTATTTAAAAACATTGGTAATAAAGTAGGCATTATAGTTGGTATAATACCTATTTTAAACTCACCCCCAATAAACCCTTTTTGTTGGTGTACAATATCTATTATTCGGTTACTTTCGTCAACAATAACTTTGGCTTGCTCTACTATTTTTTTACCCACAGCAGTGAGTTCAATAGGTTTTTTAGAGCGATTAAATATTTGTACTTCCAATTCATCTTCTAGCTTTTGAATTTGCATACTTAACGTAGGTTGCGTAACAAAGCTATGTTCTGCAGCTATGGTAAAATTTTGGTATTCTGCAACAGATAAAACATACTTTAATTGGGTAATTGTCATTTTATATAATAATTTTCGATAAAGATATTAAAACTATCAATATTTACTATGGTAAATCGTTATAAAATTTTTGTAATTTTAAAAATGAATAAAAATTACAAGAATATGAGTATATCAATCTTAGGATTAGACAAAAAAGAAAGTGAAAATCTGGTAAACAAATTAAATGGTTTATTGGCAAATTTTCAAGTATATTATCAAAATTTAAGAGGTTTACATTGGAATATTAAAGGAAAAAATTTTTTTGAATTGCATGTAAAGTTCGAAGAATTTTACACAGACTCTCAAGTTAAAATAGATGATATTGCAGAACGTATTTTAACTTTACAAGGTAAACCATTGCACACGTTTACAGATTACATAGAAAATGCAACTGTACCCGTTGGAAAAGATATTTCTAATGATGTTGAAGCTGTAAACTTAGTTGTAAACTCTTTATCAGAATTATTAAAAATTGAAAGAGAAATATTAGACCTTTCTGATGAAGCAAATGACGAAGGTACTAATGCAATGATGAGTGATTTTATATCTGAACAAGAAAAAACAATTTGGATGTTAAACTCTTGGTTAGGTAACTAAATTATTTAAAAACTTACAATCTAAAAAACGCTACAAAATTTAAATTTTGTAGCGTTTTTTAGTTTAAAATATATTGCAAACCAACTTCAAAACCCACAAACGAATAACCATTATTTGGTTTTTTAGTATCAAAATTAGAAACATGGCCAATATTACTTCCTACATATAAAGTAGTTTGTTTGTAAAATTGGTAACACAAACCTAAAGAGCCATTTTCTAAAAAGGTAAATCCTTTAGCCAAACGTTCAGTACTAGTATCTATGGTAGCAACCCCTAAACCAATAGTTGCTAAAAATTTTATATTTTTTAATAATTGTTTTTTTAAAACAAAACCCAACTCAAAACCATATAAATTAATGTTTTTAGGTGATGTAAACTCTGTTCTTTTTTCTAAGTAATTTAATTCTGATGGTAATACAAATTGTTCATTATCTAGTTGATGATAAATTCTTTGATATTGTGGTTGTACAATTAATTCAAAATCTAAAGATCTCCAATTACCTAGATTGTAAAAAGCTTGTATTTTGTAGGTTTTTGTATTGTACGAATAATCTTTATCATCAAAAATAAAGTTTTTTTCGTTGGCATAATTGTATAAAAAGCCAATTTTTTTAGGTTTTAATTTATCAATTTTCACCTGAGCTTTTATAGTACTAACTGTAAAAAAAAATACAATGAGAAATAAAAATATCTTTTTCATATATCTACTTAAGAAAACATACTCGCTACTTTTCCTGCTTTTCTACTTTCTGAATAATCGTAAAAACCTTCACCAGATTTTACCCCCAATTTACCAGCCATCACCATATTTACTAATAATGGGCAAGGAGCATATTTAGGATTTTTAAATCCATCATACATTACATTTAAAATAGACAAACAAACATCTAAACCAATAAAATCTGCCAACTGCAAAGGTCCCATTGGATGTGCCATTCCTAACTTCATAACCGTATCAATTTCTGCAACACCAGCAACTCCATTATATAGGGTTTCAATAGATTCGTTAATCATGGGCATTAAAATTCTATTAGCCACAAAACCAGGGTAATCATTTACCTCAACAGGAATTTTATTAATTTTCTTTGCCAAATTTACAGTAAAATCCATTACAGTATCAGAGGTATTGTAACCTCTTATAATTTCTACCAACTTCATAATTGGCACAGGATTCATAAAGTGCATCCCAATAACTTTATCAGGTCTATTTGTTTTCGCAGCAATTTGCGTTATAGAAATAGAAGAAGTATTGGTTGCTAAAATGGTGTCTTTAGGGCAAAATTTGTCTAATTCTTTAAAAATATTACCTTTTAAAGCAACATTTTCTGTAGCAGCTTCCACCACTAAACTTGCATTTTTAACCCCCTCTTTAATAGAAGTATAGGTTGTTATATTTGCTAATGTATTGTTTTTATCGTTTTCTAAAATTTTTTCTTTAGCAACCATTCTATCCAAATTTTTACTAATGGTAGCCAAGCCTTTTTTTAGAGCATTTTCAGACACATCTATAAGTTGTACACTATAATTAAACTGTGCAAAAGTGTGTGCAATTCCATTTCCCATAGTTCCTGCACCTATTACTGCTATGTTTTTCATTGTATATTTTTTTGGGCGTTTTAACAGGCTTTCGCTACTCGCTTTACGCTTTTGGCATAAGAGCTCAAACAGGTCGCTCAATCCTTAACGCATTTATTAATCAACTTTATTGATATATTGTTACTTACTGCAATTCTAAATTTTAATTGTTTAAAAACAATCAATAATCATTTGTGCAACACGTAAAGCTTCAGCACCTTGGTGTAAAGAAACAATTGGTTTTGTACCATTATTTATGGCATCTGCAAAAGCTTCTAATTCATCTAAAATGGCGTTGTTATTTTTAACTTCAGGATTATCAAAGTAAATTTGTTTTTTTACACCTTCTGCATTTTGCAAAATCATAGCAAACTCATCGGGTTTTTCAGGTACATCTTTCATTCTAACCACTTCCGATTTTTTCTCTAAAAAATCTACAGAGATATAAGCGTCTTTCTGAAAAAAGCGAGATTTACGCATGTTTTTCATAGAAATTCTACTAGCTGTTAAATTGGCAACACAACCATTTTCAAATTCTATTCTTGCATTGGTAATATCTGGAGTTTCTGAAATTACAGAAATACCACTAGCGTGTACATTTTTTACTTTAGAATCTACAACCGAAAGTATAATATCTATGTCATGAATCATTAAATCTAGTACAACAGGTACATCTGTTCCTCTAGGATTAAACTCTGCCAATCTATGAGATTCTATAAACATAGGTGTGTCTATTTTATCTTTTACAGCTGTAAAAGCTGGGTTAAAACGTTCTACATGACCTACTTGACCTTGTACATGAAATTGGCTTGCCAAAGTTTTAATAGCCTCTGCCTCTAAAACCGTTTTGGTTATGGGTTTTTCTATAAAAATATGACACCCCTTTTCGATAGCTATTTTTGCACATTCAAAATGAGATAAAGTTGGGGTAACAATGTCTACAACATCTACAGCTGCAATTAAATCATCGATAGAATCAAACAATTTATAGCCAAATTCTTTAGAAACTTTCTCTGCATTTTCTTTAAAAGGATCAAAGAAACCTACCAATTCATATTTTTCTGATTGTTGTAATAAACGAAGATGAATTTTACCTAGATGACCAGCACCTAAAACGCCTGCTTTTAGCATAAAATGTATTATTTTATTTTGTCTGCTCGAGCGCAGTCGAGAGGTTTGTAATTAATTATAAGATAGTTCTTGACTGCGCTAGAACTGACATATTAAATAATAATATTTAAAAAACGCCAAAAACAAAGATACAATTTTATGAGTTTGTAATTAGAATTATTCTTATTTTTAGCTCATAGAAATTTGTTAAAATTGAGAGACACTTCGAAACACCAAGGACTTAGAAATCAGTTAGCTAAAGTATTAATGGCTAAAGGTATTACAGATAAAAATGTATTAGAAGCAATTCGTAAAATTCCACGTCATTTATTTATAGATTCTAGTTTTGAGGCGCATGCATACCAAGACAAGGCTTTTCCTATCGCAGCAGAACAAACCATTTCTCAACCTTACACAGTGGCATTTCAATCGGAAACATTGGCTGTAAAACCCGAAGAAAAAGTGTTAGAAATTGGTACAGGTTCTGGTTACCAAACTGCAGTTTTATTAGAATTAAATACAGAAGTATTTACCATAGAAAGACAGCACGAACTGTTTAAAAAAACAAGTTTGTTTTTACCTAAAATAGGTTACAAACCAAAGAAATTTATTTTTGGCGATGGGTATAAAGGTTTACAAGATCAAGCTCCTTTTGATAAAATAATTGTAACTGCTGGAGCACCATTTGTGCCCAAACCTTTACTTTCTCAATTAAAAATAGGAGGGATGCTGTTAATACCTGTAGGAGATAAAACACAAATTATGACACTTTTTACAAGAAAATCTGCCAAAGAATTTGAGAAAAAAGAATTGGGTGATTTTGCTTTTGTACCAATGTTAGAAGAAAAGAATTAGTATTTGTTTTATAGTTTTTTTACAAAATTAAATAACTCTTTCCCAATAAGCAGTTTTTCCAAAAAATGAAACACCAATATAGCCTCTTATTTTTAATTTATTAGGTTCTTCTATCTTAATATAACACTTGTAAACTTTTCCATTTCTTGGATCTAAAATAGTACCTCCAGACCATTCATCGTTCTCTTTTTCTAAACCAGATAATATATTTAAACCTAGTATTGGTTTGTTTTTATTTTCTCCTTCACAAGCAACACAAAGTGCATTTTTTCTATCAGGATTTAAAATTTCTATAATTTTAGCATACGCTTTCCCATCCTTTTTATATACTTCTAAAACGGAATCTACCTTACCAGCATCGTTTTTAGAGTGCCATTTACCAAAGATAGTTTGTGCATTTATGCCAATTGAAATTAATACGAATAAAAATGTAATACTTACTGTTTTCATGCCTGAGAAGTTTTAATTATTTTGTGAAAATATAAACTTTTTAGCAAATAATTTGTTAAAACTATACACTCGCATCAAAATTTTCTGTCCATTTGTTTTGTACTCGTAAAACTTGTTCTATAACATCTCTTACACACCCTTCTCCACCTTTTTTGTCTGAAATATATTTAGAAACTTGTTGAATTTCTCTAACAGCATCATTTGGGCAAGCTGGTAAACCCACTAATTTCATTACAGGATAATCTGGAACATCATCACCCATATACAAAACATTTTCTGGTTTTAAATTGTATTTTTTAACCAGCTCATTATACTGTTTTATTTTATCATGCGCTCCTAAAAAAACATCTTCAATACCTAAAGCTTGCAATCTATTTCTTACGCCTTCATTAGTTCCTCCAGAAATAATACATACTCTAAACCCTTTATTTAAAGCGTTTTTCATGGCATAACCATCTTTTACATTCATATGTCTAACCAATTCGCCATCTGGCATAATGGTTAAAGTACCGTTGGTTAAAACCCCATCTACATCAAAAATAAAAGTGTTTATTTTTGGTAATATTTGTTTATAGCTAATTTCCATAATTTTTTATTAAAGAGCTTTTAAATACGCTCTAATTGACAATTTAATTCAACTTATTTGAAGATTTTTTTATTGACTTTGTTAAAATTTTATATATTTTTTTCTGCTGTTTATCTAACAAAGCTAAATGATTTTTTATCGTTTTTCTATCGTTTCTAATAGCGGGTCCAGTTTGTGCTTGCTTTGGCGAAAGTTCTTTTATTTTTTCAGAAGTTTCGTTAATTAAAGGCTGTAAAATATCAAAAGGAATATTGTTTTCTTGGCAAATATCATTTCCTATTTTATATAAATGATTGGTGAAATTATTTACAAAAACAGCAGCTACATGTAGTTTTTTTCTTTGTTCTGAATTGATTTTATATATTTTATGTCCAATTGATTTTGCTAACTTTTCCAAGACTATATAATCTTTTTTATTTGTAGCTTCTAGGCAAAACGGAACTAAAGAAAAATCGATTTTTTTATCTTTAGAAAAACTTTGTAACATATAAAAAACCCCTTTTCTAGTGTTGTTTTTTAAGTCTTTTAGAGCAAAACTACCAGAAGTATGCACCACAAAAGAATTGTTGATTTTTGCAGAAACTTCTGCAATAGCATCATCTGAAATCGCAATAATAGTAACATCGGTTTCTGGAATATTTTCTAATTTTCTAGAATTTACTTGTATAACTTCCACATTTTTAGCTTTTAAAAAAGCATTGTGTAAATGTGTGGCTACATTTCCATTTCCAATAATTGCTACTGTTATCATTACAACGAAGATATTGATTTTTTGTAGAAATTTAGAGTTGGATTTGGTAATTTAGCAATAGAAAATTCGATACAATGAAAAATTCAAATAAATTAGGAATAAATACAACCTGTGTGCATACAGGAGAAGTAAAAGACGAACAATTTAAAGGAGCAGTTTCGCCTATATATATGTCTACTTCTTATGCTTTTGATGGAGTTGATGTAAAACGTTACCCACGTTATTTAAACACACCAAATCAAGAAATGTTGTGTAAAAAAATAGCCGCTTTAGAACATACAGAAGATGGTTTGATATTTTCTTCTGGAATGGCAGCAATTTCTGCAGCAATGCTAGCATTTTTAAAAACAGGAGATCATGTAATAATACAACAAGTGATTTATGGAGGAACTTATAATTTTATTGTAAAAGAATTTGATAAATATGGTATTGAATATTCTTTTACTGAAAGTGATCAAACAGAAGATTTTATTCCTTTGATAAAACAAAACACTAAGATTATTTACATAGAAACACCCTCTAATCCGCTTTTAGGAATTACAAATTTAGAAACAATAGCAACTTTGGCAAAGCAACATGATTTGCTAACTATGATAGACAACACGTTTGCATCACCTATAAATCAAAATCCTGCAGATTTCGGAATTGATATTATTTTGCACTCAGCCACAAAGTATATGGGAGGTCATTCAGATATTTCTGCGGGTGCAATTGCAGGATCTAAAGAACATATTTCGCAAATTTGGGAAACAGCCATTAACTTTGGTGGTAATCTAAGTGATCAAACAGTTTGGTTGTTAGAAAGAAGTTTAAAAACATTAAATCTTCGTGTAAAAGAACAGACTAAAAATGCAATGGAAATGGCAAATTATCTAGAAAATAATCCGAAAATTGACGCTGTTTATTACCCAGGTTTAGAGAGTCATCCACAGCATGTATTAGCAAAAAAGCAAATGAAAGGGTTTGGTGCAATGTTATCTTTTGAACTAAAAAAAGGAATAGATGCTATGGAATTTCAGAATAATTTACAATTGATAAAACCTTCTATGAGTTTGGCAGGTTTAGAAAGTACCACTGTAAGTCCTGCGCAAACTACACATGCTCTATTAAGTGAAGAAGAGCGTTTAGAAAGAGGAATTAAAGAGGGGTTAATTCGTTTTTCTGTAGGTATAGAAGAACCCAAAGATTTAATTGCTGATATTGAACAAGCTATAAAAAAGTCTCTTAAATAATCAAGAGACTTTTTTTAAGTAATTTTTATTTTCTTTTTTATTTCTAATTTTTTTAAAAAGGCCAAATAATTGGCACTAATAATAAAGTGGTGATTAGGAAAATTATTAAAAGAGGTAAGCCTACTTTAAAATAATCCATAAATTTATAATTACCAGAGCTTATTACCATGGCATTGGTAGTTGTACCAATGGGTGTTAAAAACGCTGTTGATGCACTAACAGCAACTGTTATTAATAGTGGTTCTGGAGATATGCCAACTGTACTTGCAGCTAATAAAACTATTGGCGCCATTAGTACTGCTGTTGCAGAATTGTTTATAAACTGACTAAATGTTGTGGTTAAAATAAATATACCTGCTAATAAAAGTGTTGGGTTTTCTTTTACAATGTAAAATTAGGTTGATATTAAATGGGGTTACATGATATATATCATAACTTTTCAAATTGTAAAATTTTTGTAATTATCATAAAAAAAAGACATTATTTTAACTATTTACAAATACGAAAAAGTAATAGAGATAATACCTTCTTATATTTTCTTTTAAAATTGATTATTTTTGAAGTATTAATTTTTTATTGAAAAGAATTTCATGAAAATTATACAAAAATATTTGCTAACTTAACGATTATTGTAGTTTCTTATAATAAAAGTTAAGTTTATAATTAAAAAATTTAAATAGGTTACAAATATATATGAAATTAGATATATTGGCTTTTGGGGCACACCCAGATGATGTAGAACTAGGTTGTGGTGCTACCATTGCTAAAGAAGTTTCTTTAGGAAAAAAAGTAGGTATTATAGATTTAACAAGAGGCGAGTTAGGTACACGTGGCTCTGCTGAGATTAGGGACGTAGAAGCTACAAATGCAGCAAAAATATTAGGCGTTTCTGTTCGTAAAAATTTAGGTTTTGCAGATGGTTTTTTTATAAATGATAAAAATCATCAACTTGAAATTATAAAGATGATTCGAAAATATAAGCCAAAAGTAGTGTTTTGTAATGCCATAGAAGACAGACACATAGATCATGGAAAAGGTAGCAAATTAGTATCTGATGCTTGTTTTTTAAGTGGTTTGATGAAAATAGAGACGAATTTAGATGGTGAATCTCAAGAAAAATGGCGTCCAAAACAGGTGTACCATTATATGCAATGGAAAAACATAGAACCCGATTTTGTTTTAGATGTTAGTGGTTTTATTGATAAAAAAATAGCTTCTGTTTTAGCCTATAAAACTCAGTTTTACGACCCTAATAGTAAGGAGCCAGAAACACCTATAACAAGTAAAAACTTTATAGACAGTATAAATTACAGAGCAAGAGATTTAGGAAGATTGGTTGGAGTAGAATGTGCAGAAGGTTTTACTACAGAACGTTACGTTGCTGCAGAAAATTTAGACAAATTAATTTAATTTTTTGTTGTTTTAGAATAGAAAAAATATTTATATTTGCACCCGCAACAAATGGTGGTTGTAGCTCAGTTGGTTAGAGCGTCGGTTTGTGGTACCGAAAGTCGTGGGTTCGAGCCCCATCTTCCACCCAAAATACAAAGCTTCTTAGAAATAAGAGGCTTTTTTTGTGGAAAAAAAATACAGCAAAATCATTTTTTTCTTTACTATTTATAACTTTAGTTGTTTTTAGAATTCTTAGAAGTTGAATTAAAATTCGCGCAATATTTAATTTTAACTAAAATAATGACCACATAGAAACAAAGAAAACAATGTCTTTATCTCTTATAAAATTCCTAAAATATCAATTTATCAGCCAAATATTTAGCAGTATACGATTTTTTATTTCTAACTAAATCTTCTGGAGTCCCTTGAAAAATAAGTTCTCCACCATTTTTACCACCTTCTAAGCCTAAATCTATAATATAATCTGCACATTTTATGAGTTCTATGTTATGTTCAATCACAACAATGGAATGACCTCTTTCAATTAAGGCATTAAAACTTGCTAATAATTTTTTAATATCATGAAAATGCAAGCCTGTTGTAGGTTCATCAAAAATAAATAAAGCTTTGTCTTTGGTATTTCCTTTTACTAAAAAGGATGCCAATTTTATTCTTTGAGCTTCACCACCAGAAAGTGTAGACGAGGATTGACCTAAAGTTACATAACCCAAACCAACATCTTGTAAAGGCTTTAGTTTGCTAGCAATTTTAGTTACTAAATTTTCTGAGAAAAAAGCTACAGCTTCATCTATGGTTAAATTTAAAATATCATCTATCGATTTTTGATGAAATTTTACCTCTAAAACCTCTTTTTTAAAGCGTTTTCCATTACAAACATCGCATTTTAAATGCACATCTGCCATAAATTGCATTTCTATAGTAACTTCTCCTTCACCTTTACAAACCTCACAACGACCCCCTTCTACATTAAAAGAAAAGTGTTTGGGTTTGTAATTTCTAATTTTAGATAATTTTTGATTAGAAAATAAGGCACGAATGTCATCATATGCTTTAATATATGTAACTGGGTTAGATCTCGATGAGCGTCCAATCGGATTTTGGTCTATAAACTCAACATGTTTTAATGTATCAAAACTACCTTTTACAGCTGTATGTTGGCCCACTTTATCGCCATAACCTACTAGTTTTTTTTGCATGGTTGGATATAATATTTTTTTAACCAATGTACTTTTACCAGAACCAGAAACTCCTGTAATTACACTTAAACAATTTAAAGGCAAAGAGATATCGATATTTTGTAAATTGTGTTCTCTTGCACCCAGAATTTCTATGGTGTTTTTTGATATTCTACGTTTTGTAGGTACTTGAATTTTTAAATCTTCATTTAAATATTTTGCTGTTAAAGAATCTGAATTTAAAATTTCATCAAAAGTACCTTCTGCAACTACTTTACCGCCAAAAGTACCAGCTTCTGGACCAATGTCTATAATATAGTCTGCTTCTTTCATGATGTCTTCATCATGTTCTACAACCACAACTGTGTTGCCTAAATCTCTTAAATCTTTTAAAACCCCAATTAAACGCTCTGTATCTTTTGGGTGTAATCCAATACTAGGTTCATCTAAAATATACATTGAACCTACTAAAGAACTACCTAATGAGGTTGCTAAATTTATACGCTGGCTTTCGCCGCCAGAAAGGGTGTTAGAGGTTCTATTTAAAGTTAAATAAGACAAACCAACATTTGTTAAAAATTGCAATCTATTATTAATTTCTGTTAACAAGCGTTTCCCAATTTTTTCTTCGTATTTGTCTAGGATTAAATTTTTAAAATAAACAGACAATTCATCTAAAGGCATGGTTACCAAATCAGCAATTGTTTTATTGTTTATTTTTACATAATTGGTTTCTTCTCTTAAACGCTTCCCATTACAAGATGTACATGCTGTTTTACCTCTGTAACGCGAAAGCATTACTCTATTCTGAATTTTATAACTTTTTTCCTCTAATGTTTTAAAAAAGTGATGAATTCCGTTAAATGATTTGTTACCATTCCAAACTAATTCTTGTTGTTTCTTTGTTAGTTGAAACCAAGGTTTATGTATAGGAATATCAAATTGATAAGCAACGTCTATTAATGCGTCTTTATAATGAATATACGATGGTGTTTTAAACGGAAAAATGGCGTCTTGCATAATAGATAAGCCTGTATTTGGGATTACCAAGTCTTTATCGATACCTACTACGTTTCCATAACCTTCGCAAGTTGGGCAAGCACCGTAAGGATTGTTAAAACTAAAAAAGTGGGTATTGGGTTCTAAAAACAACTTGCCATCTAACTCAAATTTATTGCTAAACTCGGTAACTTTCTTTGTTGATAAATTTTCTACAAAACAAGTACCTTTTCCTTCAAAAAAAGCAGTTTGTATCGCATCTCCCAATCTGTTATAAAAATCTTCGTCATCTTTGGTAATAATTCTATCTACAACCAAAAAAAGTGGTTCGTTTTTAAAATCTTTTTGAGGAAAATTGGCAATTCTATAAACAGTGTCTTTCCATTTTAAACGAGCATACCCTTGTTGTTCTAAAACCTGTAAAACGGTTTTTAAATCTCTATTTTCATCAATAGTAATAGGTGCCAATAATAAAAGTTTTGTGCTTTCTTCAAACTTTTTTACAAAATTAACAACGTTAGAAACGGTATCTTTTTTTACTTCTTTGCCAGAAATAGGAGAGAAGGTTTTACCAATTCTAGCATATAATAATTTTATATAATCGTAAATTTCTGTAGATGTACCCACAGTAGAACGCGGATTTGTAGCATTTACTTTTTGTTCTATAGCAATGGCTGGCGCAATTCCTTTTATATAATCTACTTTGGGTTTGTCTAATTTACCTAAAAATTGCCTTGCATAAGAACTTAGGCTTTCTACATAACGTCTTTGTCCTTCTGCATATAAAGTATCAAAAGCTAAAGAGGATTTACCAGAACCAGAAAGTCCGGTAATTACTACCAATTTATTTCTAGGTATTACTACATCAATATCTTTTAAATTGTGCAGTTTAGCGCCTTTAATTATGATGTTTTCTTTAGGATTTACTTTAGAAAGATCTGTCTTCATGTATCAATAAAATATAAGCTATAAAATTACCAAAAAAATAACTGGTTTTAGAAGTAGTAAAAATCTTTTTTTGTTAAATATTTGTTTGTAAAAAAAAAAACATACATATTTGTTATTCATAAACTTCATAAAATTAGACGTATATAGTAAAAAACTACTTTTTTAATTAATAATTAATAAAAAAACAGAAAGGCCTCTAAGCTTTTCTAAAGGTAGTTATGGTACGTACAAATTCAATTTCTGACAGTAAATTAGTTAAGGATTACATTAATGGTAGTGAAGCTTCTTTGGCTGTTTTAATAAATAGACATCAACAAAGACTTTTTAGTTTTATTTACAGTAAAGTACAAGATAAAGTGATTACTGAAGATATTTTTCAGGATACTTTTATAAAAGTAATTAGAACACTAAAAAAAGGTAATTACAATGAAGAAGGTAAATTTTTACCTTGGGTAATGCGTATTGCACACAACCTAGTAATTGATTATTTTAGAAAAAATAACAGAATGCCAAAATTTAAAAATACTGATGAATTTGATATTTTTTCTGTTATAAATGATGGTAATTTAAATGCTGAAAAACAAATTATACAAGAGCAAATTTATCATGATGTTAGAGGTATTATCAATGAGCTGCCAAACGAACAAAAAGAAGTTTTGGTAATGCGCATGTATAAAGATATGAGCTTTAAAGAAATAAGTGAAAATACTGGTGTAAGTATTAATACAGCATTAGGTAGAATGCGGTATGCTTTAATAAATATGCGTAAATTAATAGAAAAGCATAAAATTATTTTGGTAAACTAACAATAAAGTAAAAAAGGCATCGTTATTGTTTTAGTAACCAACATTTTAAATAACATATATGATGCAACTTTACTCTAAAAAGTCGTCTTATTTACAGATGCAACCCCAAAAAGAAACAATTCAATTTTTGATTAATTTTTCCAAATCATTCCAAGTAGTTAAAACCAAATCAAAAGATTTCATTGAATTGAATTTGAATTAAGAGTAGAAAAAGCTTCAACTAATGTTGAGGCTTTTTTTATTTTATTCTAATCTTAATAGGGTGAAGGTATTCTAATCTTTTAAAAAAAATATTTAAGTATTTTATACTATTTTTTTTTAAATAAAAATCTTCTAGCTTCAAATGTCTTACTTCTTGCTTTTGTAATAAGCACCTAAAACAGATTTTCTTCCAATGGTTTTAGTAATAATATCCTTTTCTAAATCCCAACCACGAGCTGGAGAATATTCACGACCATACCAAATAATTTGTAAGTGTAAATCGTTCCATAATTCTCTAGGGAACAATCTTTTTGCATCCTTTTCTGTTTGTGCGACACTTTTTCCGTTACTTAAATTCCATCTAAACATTAAACGTTTTATATGAGTATCTACAGGAAAAGCGGGTACACCAAAAGCTTGACTCATAACCACACTTGCAGTTTTATGACCCACAGCAGGTAATTCTTCTAAACCATCAAAAGATTGTGGAACTTCACCATTATATTTTTCTATTAAAATTTTAGATAAACCATAAATACCTTTACTTTTCATTGGAGATAAACCACAAGGTCTAATAATGGTTTTAATTTCTTCTACAGACATTTTAACCATATCAAAAGGATTATCTGCCTTTGCAAATAATAAAGGTGTAATTTGGTTTACTCGCACATCTGTACATTGCGCAGATAATAAAACTGCAATTAAAAGGGTATAAGGGTCTTTATGGTCTAAAGGAACAGGTATTTCTGGATATAACGTTTGTAAGGTTTCTATTACAAAATCTACTTTTTCTTGCTTGGTCATTCTTTGACTATTTAAGTTGTAAAGTTAAAAAGTTTATAAAGTTTAACGGTTTATTATCTAAAAAGTTTTTCATTCAGTTTTTACTTTTTAACTTTCCACTTTATTTTTTTAAACAAATCAATATGACAACATTAAAAGTAGGAGATAAGGCTCCAGAATTTGAAGCAAAAGATCATGCAGGAAATACAATTAAATTAGAAGATTATACTGGGAAAAAGTTAGTTTTATTCTTTTATCCAAAGGCAAGTACACCTGGTTGTACAGCAGAAGCCTGTAATTTAAGAGATCACTATCAAACTTTTTTAGCAAAAGGATTTGATGTTTTAGGTGTAAGTGCAGATTCAGCAAAAAGACAACAAAATTTTATCAATAAAAATGAACTTCCTTTTCCTCTTTTAGCAGACGAAGACAAAGCTGTTATAGAGTCTTTTGGTGTTTGGGGACCTAAAAAGTTTATGGGCAGAGAGTATGACGGTATCCACAGAACAACCTTTGTTATTGATGAAAATGGAGTAATTGAAGATGTAATTAGCAAAGTAAAAACCAAAGCTCATGCTGCGCAAATTATAGATTAAGCTATTTACTTTTTTAAAGATTAAAAATAGAGTGTTGTTTTAATATCAACACTCTATTGTATTTTTTTAAATTCTTAAAACTGCATACTAACTTTAAAGTTTAACACTCTACCGGTCATAAAGTTAGGAATTCCAAATTGATTTTTAGAATACACATCTCTAACCCAAGTGTTGGTAATAGCGTTTTGAATGTCAAACATATTAAAAAGCTCTAAACCCGCAGTTAATTCTTTAAATTTAGACATCCAGCCAGTTTTATATTGTTTGTTTGCATCTGCAAAAACATAAGAAACACCCAAATCTGCTCTTTTATAATCTCTTAATCGCTTTTGAAAACTGTATACATCTGAGTAGGATGGAGCTCCCCCAGGAACACCCGTATTGTAAACTAAATTTAAGTATGCTTTTAAATTGGGTAAATTAGGTACATAATCTTGAAATAAAATTCCGAATTTTAAACGTTGGTCAGAAGGTCTAGAAATATCCCCTTTATTATCTATGTTTTCTTCTGTTTTTAAATACCCTAAACTAACCCAACTTTCGCTACCAGGAACAAATTCGCCATTTAACCTGAGATCAAAACCTTGTGCATAGGCAGTTGTAAGGTTGTCTGCTCTATATCGTATTCTAACATTATCTATAGAATAAGCGTTTACATTTGTTAAATCTTTATAGTAGAGTTCTGTAGTTAATTTAAAAGGTCTTTCCCATAAATTAAAACTGTAATCCATACCCGCAACTAAGTGTAAAGAACTTTGTGCTTTTACATCTTTATTAATTTTACCATTAAAGTTTTTTAGCTCTCTGTATGAAGGTGGCTGCTTATACCATCCACCAGAAAAACGAAACAACATGTCTTGCTGCCAATTAGGTTTTAAAGCAAACTGTGCTCTAGGACTTAAAATTATTTGGTTACTCGATTTCTGTCCGTTTGCAGAAACTGTCCAATTATGAGCTCTTAAACCAAAGTTGTACCAAACTTCATTATTGCCCATATATAAGCGTTCGTTATATTGCACAAAACCTGTAAACCTATTTATTACAACATGGTTATCTTCTCTAATATTTTGAAAAGGTGTAATTGGGCCTTCAAAAGGTTCGTAAGGTTGGTTATTGTTTACAAGTTGATTTGGAGGTCTTACAGAAAAGCCTAAAGAATCTATAATTTCCCATTCTCTTATGCGTTCTCTTATGTCTTCATTTTGATATTTTACTCCAAAATCTATCTTTTTTTTATCAACTTTGTAGCTTCCTCTTATTTGCACATTGTTTATCAATGCATCTAAATCATTCCTTGCGTGATTTAATTGAGAGCCAATTCCTTGAGTAAAATCAACTTCACCAAAACTTTCAGAACCGATATTTGTGTCTACTTCTCCTAAATTATAAGATGCTGCAATATCGTAATACTCTTCTTCTTGAGTATTGTAGCTAGAAATAGTTGTTTTAAAACTAAGATTATCATTTACTTTATAATCTGCTGAAACGGCATTAAAAAGCGTTAAATAATTGTTTTCTTCTTTACCATCATAAAAAACAATTAACTCTAAAGGATCTGCAACTGTACCAAAACGAGTTTTTCTTGAAAAAGGTTGATAATTATAATTGTTTAAAGAAAAATTACTTAGATAGCTTAAAGAAAAGTTATTTGTAAAATTATAGGTAATAAAAGATTGTAAGTCTGTAAAAGTGGGTCTAAAATTGGTTTCAATCTGTTTACTATTTACAAATAAACTATTGTCTCTGTATCTTGCACCTGTAATAATCTTTAGTTTATTATTTAAAAAACCACCCTCAAAAGTTACACTACCCCCCAACAAACTTGCCTCTAAACTTGTGCTAATTTCTTTTGGTTTTCTATAAGTTATGTCTAAAACAGAAGATAATTTATCACCATATTTTGCTTGAAAACCACCTGCAGAAAAGTTGATGTTTTGTACCATATTTGGATTTATAAAACTTAAACCTTCTTGTTGGCCAGATCTAATTAAAAAAGGTCTGTACACTTCAATTCCATTTACATAGACAAGGTTTTCATCAAAATTACCACCTCTAACATTGTATTGTGTACTTAACTCGTTGTTATTGTTTACACCAGGTAAAGTCATTAAAATATTTTCTATACCCGCATTGGCACCAATAATGGTTTTTGCTTTTAGTGGATCTATATTTAAAAAACCTTGTGCTTCTTTTTTTCTGTCTTTAACAACAATTTCTTCTAATTTTTCTGTTTTTAAAAATAACGTTGGAGAAAAGCGAAGGGTAGTTCTGCTTTTTGCAGTAAGGGTATACTCAAAAGTTCTAAAAGAAATATGACTGAACTTAATGGTAATTTCCTTTTTGTAAGGTATTCTAATTGAGTAGTTACCCTTTTTATCGGTTACAGTTCCTGTTTTACCAAACTTAATAGATACATTTTCTATAGGTTGTTTGTTTTTATTTTTAACAGTACCTTTTAAGATGCTTGTTTTTTGAGCAAATGCACAAAGAGGTAAAAAGAAAAGTAGTAAAAATATTTTTTTCACGTATATAAGTTTATTTCTTAAAGAACGTAATAGAACGCTCTGTAGTATTGCCCACATTATCTGAGACTACAATTTTAAAGATATGTTTGTTACCAACCAATTTTTTATCATTAAAATTATAGGTTAATACGCCTTTTTTATGGTTAAACTCCATTAAAACCCACTTACCATCTAAAGTTGCTCTCCAATTATGTATACCAGAACCAATATCTGTTATTTTAACTTTTAGCGTTTTTAAACTAGAAATCCACTGTTTGTCTTTAAAATAAAGAAATTTAATATTTGGTTTTATCTTGTCTGATTTTAAAGTATAGTTCCCTAAAGTTTTTGTTGTTGTATAAAAAATACTATCTCTTTTTCGAGTGTTTTGGTATCTTGGGTATTTTGGATAATCTACATTTGCAATATACATTTGTTCTTTTTGGGCTTCTGTATATTTAGAAACGTTAAAGGTTAGTGTATATGTTCTATCTATAGGAATAGTAGGATTGTGTATTTTTGCTATTCCTTTTTCGACTTCAAAATCTATGTATACATCTTCATAAAATGTATTTTTTGGAAAAGCAATAGTTACATTATTTTTAGTGAATTTTTGAAATTTTTTAGCAACAATTTTATACCCAGTAGTATCTAGCTGTTTTTGAAAAAGAGTATTGATTTCTTTACCAACAATAGGTATTTTAATTGTACTTTTATTTCCATTAAAGTCTTTTGCAATTATTTCTACATTATAGTTTAAACCCTCTATAATATTAATTTTTCCATTATTTAATAAATCTTTATAAATCGATAATTTATTAGCCTCTGTCTTGTAGGTTCTTTGAACTTTACTTCTGTATTTTTTGTAATATTCGTAGTCAATTAGTAGGTTTAAATACTTACTTTCAGCAAAAGAAAATGTAGCAACATCATGGTAGTAATATTTTTTGCCATTAACCAACATTTCTAAACTGTAAATTCCGTTTCTATTTGGCGCTCTATTTAACTTATCAAAAGCATTTACACCAAAACCAATAATACCACTTGCAGAAATTCTATCTGCTTTGTAAATACCTTTACCTATATATTTTATAGGAACTTTAAAGCTATTGTGTTGTTTGTTTATTCTGGCATTATAGCCTAAAGGATATACATGTAAAGCGTTAAAAGTTGGCGCTTTTGTGTCTGGAGTAGTAATGCCAAAATGCATCGGATTTATAACATGTTCTGTTTTGGTGTCTCTAATTTCAAAATGCAAATGAGGCCCACTAGAACCACCAGTATCACCAGAAAAAGCAATTACCTGTCCTTTTTTTACTTTAAATTGATTTTTTTTCGGAAAAATATTTCCTGTTTGGTAATTCTTTTTTTTGTATTGAATATTTTTTACGTAACGCTCTATTGAATCTGCAAAGTTTTTAAGATGACCATAAACTGAAGTGTATCCATTCGAGTGAGTAATATAAATTACTTTCCCATAGCCATATTGTTGCACTTTTATTCTAGAAACGTAACCATCTGCAACTGCAAACACGTTTAAACCTTGTTTACCTTGTGTTTTAATATCTATACCCGCGTGAAAATGATTGCTACGCAACTCACCAAAAGTACCAGAAAGTACAATGGGGATGTCTAATGGATTTATATAAGAATCTTTTGGATATTTCTTCTGAGAATAGCCCAAAAAAAAGAATAAAAAAGAAAGTGTAAAAAGATTTTTTTTCAAATGACAAAATTTTATGTAAAAGTACTAAAAATACTTACTTTTATAAAAGTTTAGTAATCAGTATATTATTAAAATATCAATTAAACCTTGTAAAATTTAAAACAGAATGTTAACTTTGTAGATATAGTTTTATGCTAATATTTTATGAGTAATACCTTGGATGCAATTCATTTACTGCAAGATAAGTTAGAAAGTTTATTTTTTAATTACGAGTTTCTTAAGAAAGAAAATGATATTTTGCTAAAAAGTACCACAGTATTACAACAAAAATTAGTAGAAAAAGAGCAAGCTTTAGAAATTCAAAAAAAAGAATATGATTTATTAAAAATTGCTAAAACTATAGAAGGCAGTAGTGATAATACAAGAGATACAAAACTCAAAATAAATACATTAATCAAAGAAATAGATAAGTGTATTTTTCAGTTACAAGAATAACGTTCTTTTAAATAGTGGATAAATTAAAAATTAACATAGTAATTGCTGGTAGAACTTACCCCTTAAGCGTTAAAAATACCCAAGAAGAAGAAGGTATGCGTAAAGCTGCAAGTGCTATAAACAAGTTAATTTCTAGATACGAGCAAAATTATGCAGTTAGCGATAAACAAGACGTTTTAGCAATGTGTGCATTACAGTTTGCCTCTAAATTAGAAATATCATCACTAGAAAAAAGTTCTGAAAATACTGAAGCAATAAAAAAAATAAAAGAGTTAACCAATTTGGTAAATACTCATTTAAAATAAGTTCTTTAAAATACATTAACAACACACTGCCTACGTTAGTAATTTGTTTGATAAACTCAACAAATACCTATTATGAAGGATGAGTCTTAGTTGCTAAAGCATGCCACTAGAATTGAACTTGTTTCATTTCTTTGGTGGATCCTTGATCAGCTAGTTAGTCCTAAACTTGTCATAATGGAGTTTATAAAAACCACACTATCGTAGGCTTTTTTTATATATTAAATTTAAATTATGGATGGAATGTTACTTCCCACTATTGTGGGAATCATAGGAGTTTTAGTTGGTTTTATAATTGCTAAATCTCTAGAAAAAGCAAAGGAAAAAAAGCTGTTAAATACAACTAAAAAAGAAGCTACTTCAATTATAAAAGAAGCAAAAATAGATGCAGAATCTATTAAAAAAGAAAAAATATTACAAGCAAAAGAAAAATTTATTGAGCTTAAATCAGAACACGAAAAAGTAATTTTAGCTAGAGAAAAAAAGATTTCTGATGTAGAAAAAAGAATACGAGATAGAGAATCTCAAGTAGCATCTGAAGTAGATAAAAATAAGAAGTTAAATAAATCTATAGAGCAAAAACAAAAAGACTACGACTTTAAATTAGACTTTTTAGAAAAGAAAGAAAACGAGTTAGAAAAAATGCACAAAAGGCATGTAGACATGTTAGAACAAATTTCTGGCTTATCTGCAGACGAAGCTAAAAAAGAATTGGTTTCTTCATTAAAAGACGAGGCTAAAACAGAGGCCATGGCTTTTATACAGACTTCTATAGAAGAAGCTAAATTAACAGCCGAACAAGAAGCAAGAAAAGTTGTTTTAGGAACTATACAAAGAGTAGGAGTAGAACAAGCTGTAGAAAACTGTGTTTCTGTTTTTAACCTAGAATCTGATGATGTAAAAGGGAGAATAATTGGTAGAGAAGGTAGAAATATTAGGGCCTTAGAATCAGCTACTGGTGTAGAAATTATTGTAGATGATACTCCAGAGGCTATTATTTTATCTTGTTTTGACCCTGTGAGAAGAGAAATTGCACGCTTAGCAATGCACAAATTAGTAACAGATGGTAGAATACACCCTGCAAGAATTGAAGAAGTAGTTCAAAAAACTGAAAAACAAATTACCCAAGAAATTATAGAAGTAGGTAAAAGAACAGTAATAGATTTAGGGATACATGGTTTGCACCCAGAGTTGGTAAAAGCTGTGGGTAGAATGAAATATAGATCTTCTTACGGACAAAACTTATTACAACACTCGCGTGAGGTTGCAAATTTATGTGGAATTATGGCAGCAGAAATGGGTTTAAATTCTAAGGTAGCAAAACGTGCTGGTTTATTACACGATATTGGTAAAGTGCCAGATGCAGAAAGCGAATTACCACACGCATTATTAGGTATGCAATGGGCAGAAAAATATGGTGAAAAACCAGATGTTTGTAATGCCATTGGAGCTCACCATGATGAAATTGAAATGAAAAGTTTGATCTCGCCAATTGTACAAGTATGTGATGCCATTTCAGGTGCAAGACCAGGTGCAAGACGTCAAGTTTTAGATTCTTACATACAACGTTTAAAAGATTTAGAAGATATCGCTTTTGGTTTTACAGGTGTGCAAAAAGCTTATGCCATACAGGCAGGACGTGAATTACGTGTAATGGTAGAAAGTACCAAAGTAAACGACACCAAAGCCTCTGAATTATCTTTTAATATTTCTCAAAAAATACAAAATGATATGACCTATCCAGGACAGGTAAAAGTTACTGTAATTAGAGAAACTAGAGCCGTAAATGTTGCTAGATAATAAAAAAAACAAATATTTTTAGATATGATTAAATTCCTGCTTTTCTAGCAGGAATTTTTATTTTCTAGGATGAAAACTTTCTACAACTTGCTTTAAATAAGTTTTGTCTACATGAACATAAACCTCTGTTGTGGTAATACTTTCATGACCAAGCATTTGTTGGATGGCTCTTAAATCGGCTCCATTTTGTAGTAAATGTGTTGCAAAAGAATGTCTTAAAGTATGTGGACTTATTTTTTTTTGAAGATTTATTTTTTGTGATAAATCTTTTAAAATCATAAAAATCATTTGTCGCGTTAAACCTTTACCGCGTCTATTTAAAAATAAAGTATCCTCAAAACCTTTAATAGCTTGTATTTGGTTTCTAATAGTGTTTCTGTATAAATTTACAAATTTTATGGCTTCATTATGTATAGGAACGTAACGTTCTTTGTTTCCTTTTCCTAAAACACGTATAAAACCTTCCTCAAAAAACAAGTCTGATATTTGAAGAGAAATTAACTCGCTAACACGTAAACCACAACTATACATTATTTCTAAAATAGTTCTGTTTCTTTCTCCTTGTGGATGACTTAAATCGATGGCTGCAATTAAATTATCAATTTCTATAGGTGATAGTGTATCAGGCAATTTTCTTCCTATTTTTGGTGTTTCTAGTAAATCTGTAGGATTGTTATCTCTATAATCTTCAAACACCAAATAATCAAAAAAACTTCGAATACCAGAAATAATTCTAGCCTGACTTCTAGGGTTAACAAATTTGGCAGTTTCGTAAACAAACTGTTTTACAACATCACTATTAATAGAAATAGGAGACATGTTTATTTCTTTTTCATGTAAAAAAAAATATAACTTTTCTAAATCTCTAGAATAACTATCAATAGTATTTTTTGATAGGCCTCTTTCGATCTGCATATACATTTGGTAGTCTTTAATTGCATTGTGCCAGTTCATGAAATTAAAGATAAAAAAATATTAAATAGTAACGAGTATATTCAAAATAAAAATTATATTTGATTAAACTAAAAAAAAAAAATTATGAAAAAAGTATTATTTATTGCTGTATTAGCAATTTTAGGATTAGGAAAAGTAAATGCTCAAGAAGCTGCTTTTGGTGTAACTGGTGGGTTTCACAATTTTACAATTAGTCTGTCGGAAGATAATGCATCAGCATCAGAAAGTTACGCAGGATTTTTTATAGGTGTTTTTGCAGATTTTATCATTTCTGATAAATTTAGTATTCAACCAGAATTACAATATGCAGCAGTCACTGTAGAGAATGAGACTTTAGATGAGTTAATTATTCCAATTGCAGTTAAATATTATGTAGCAGAAAAATTTTATTTACAAGCAGGTCCTCAGTTCGATTATGTTATGGAAGAAGACTCAGAAGGTATAAATAAATTTGGTGTTGGTTTTCTTATTGGTGCAGGTTTTGACTTTACCGATAAACTATTTGCTACAACAAGGTACTCTTTTGGGTTAACTAATAGAGTTGAAGGTACTCCCTCTGGTTTATCTTCTAGATTTAATACTTTTCAAATTGGCTTAGGTTATAGATTTTAAAGAAAAATAATAAGTTCTCAAAAAGGAAGTCTTTAAGGCTTCCTTTTTTTGTTTAAAAAATGTATTTTTACTTTATGAAATTAATTATTATAAACGGACCCAATTTAAATCTTTTAGGTAAAAGAGAACCAGAAATTTATGGTTCCAAAACTTTTGAAGACTATTTTAGAGAATTAAAACTACAATTTAACAAGGTAGAATTGTCTTATTTTCAATCTAATATAGAAGGAGAAATTATAGATAAATTACACGAAGTAGGTTTTAATTATGATGGTATTATTTTAAATGCGGCAGCCTACACACATACATCTGTAGGTATTGGTGATGCAATAAAAGGTATAGAAGTACCCGTTGTAGAAGTACATATTTCTAACATACACGCTCGTGAAGATTTTAGGCAACACAGTTACATATCACCCAATGCTAAAGGTGTTTTATTTGGTTTTGGCTTAAAAGGTTATAACTTAGCAATTCAAAGTTTTCTTTAGTATCAAAATTTACAACTTTATTATTAATTTTAGCAAACAAAAAATAGCTGCGAGCTATTTTTAATTGCTCAACACTTTTTTATCAATTAGATTCTATAAAAAATAGACAACCCTTTTACATTTGGCTGTAATTTGTGCTTTAGTTAATAAAGAAAAAATACTTTCTTAGGTTTTAAAATTTTTATAAAAAAAATTACTAAAGTTTTATTTTTTTGAGTTTAATAAAAATTGATAAAGAAATATATACCTCACAAAAAACAAGAATATCAAAGGGATTATAGCTATTGGAAAAACCTGAATTTTAAAAATCCACAATACAGTAGTTAGTAATAAAAACACTAAAAGAATTTCTATATATTTTTGAAACCATGTTTTTGAGATATTTTTAGACAATTTAAAAGCCAAAATTAAGTTCGGTAAAAATGCCCACAAAATATTAAAATTATTAGGGGCAGTTTTGTGTGATGAAAATACCCACAAGTACACCAAAATTAAACCAACAAAGCCAGTGGTAAAAAATACTAAAAAATCTGCTATCTTAGTTCTTTTATTGTTTTTAAAGTCTATATAAGTTATAAAGACTCCAATAAAAGCAATAAGTGTAAAGAGTGTAATTGGACTAAATAGGTTAAATTTAGAGTTACTTTTCTCTTTAAAATTTAACAATACATCTTCTCTTAATACAAGTTGCTTGTTTTTGTCATTATTACTTTTTACAGTTGCATTTTTAAAAAGCGAATACACATAATCTGGCAAATACATATATGCTTCTGATTTTCTTTTTTCATCTAAAATAATACCTGCAATTAAATTGATGCCTAAATTTCCCCAAGAATTAAAGTAAAGTTCTTGGTTCATTAAATTTCTTAAAGATTTATAATCCCCTATATCTTTATTTTTAAACTGGACGTCATTTTTAAAAACGTATTTGGTAATATCTCTAAGTTTTGTGGCACAATTATTAAAAAAAGGATCATATAAATAAGTTGCATTTTCTTTTAAGGTATTGGTTTCTAAATAGTTAAAATAAGCTTGTTTTTGTTGTTGATTTAAATTTAAAACTTGCTGTTTTACCCAACGTTTTTCCTTTTTGTAAGTATTTAAAAAATATTTAAAATCGTATTTTGCGAGTAAATAATACATTTTACCTTGCGCAAAATTGGTGTAAAAATTAGGAGCATTAAAATCGAAAATACCATAATTATAAATAATATCTAAATTTAAAACGGGGTCTTTAATTCTGATAGCAGAGTGTCCAAATTTTTCATATAATTCATCTCCTGGACCAGCTGTAATAATAGAAATTTCTGAATATACAGAAAGGTTTACTTGTGCTTTTTGTAATTGAATTGCGAAAAATATAAATAGCAGTGATAAGAAAATATTTTTTTTCATAAAAAACTAAGGTCTAAGAAATAGAAAATCGAAAGTAATAGAAAAAATATTAGAATATAACGCATTACCAACACTACCAATGTTTGTAAGTGCATAATCTACTTGTATGCCTTTATAGTTAAAACCAACTCCAAAATTGGGTTGTAATGATAGTGATTTTGTATTGTCAAACTGTGTAATGTATTGAAAATTACCAACTCCAGCTCTTAAATATACCAATTGGTCATAATCTACTTGAAACCCAACAGCTGGATTGATACTTGCTACATCTGAAGAAATGATATCATTTGTTTTTGCAAATCTTACATTAACATCTACTTCTGTTAAAAGGTTAAAAAAGCGTCCAATTCTAAAATCTTTGGCAACACCTACTTGTAATTTTGGCTTTGTAATTTCTGTGGTTTCTGGTAATTCTTGATTTTGCCCAGGGATGGCGTTTTTTATTTTATCAAATTCAGTTTCATTAATTGCCCAACTATTAAAAGTAGTTGTAATATCTCTAGCCATGATGCCAAATTTCCAATTATTTCTTTCAAATTGAAAACCAGCATCAAAACCAAAACCCCAAGAGGAAGCAAAATTACCAATGGTTCTTCTTACAATTTTAGCATTTACTCCAAATTTTACATCTTTAAAAATTAAATTTCTAGCATAAGCAAAATTAAAGGCATAATCTGCAGCCGAAAAAAGACTAATTCTATTAAAATCTATATTTCCTTCACTATCAATTAATTCTGTTGTATTTAAAATATCATCTACCCCAAAACGAATTATAGAAATACCCACAGCACTTTCTTTGTCTATTGGCATTGCAAAAGCAGCGTGATTATAGTTAGCAATACCTGCAAAATAAGAGGCATGCATTAAAGAACCTTGATAATCTTCTATACCCACCAATCCTGCAGGATTCCAATAAATAGCATTTACATTGTTGGTGGTTGCTACTACAGTTTTACTCATTCCTAAGGCAGCTGCATCTACACCAATATTTAAAAACTCGTTGGAATAACTCCTAAATACTTGCGCATTTAGTAAGTAACTTGTAAATAAAAAAGTAAGTATGAATTTAATTTTCAAGGGTCTATTTTTCTTTAACAAATATCTAAAATACTTATAAAATAACAGATGTTTTTACAAGTTATTGTTTAATGGATTTTAATTTTGATATTTTCTTCTATAAACCTTGTAATTCTTTTTTCTAACCAAGTATTTTCATAAGGTTTAAAAGAACTCATAAAGCCTACATGACCACCAAAATTAGGTATTTCTAAAAAGAAATATTTAGATTGTATTGCCTCTTTTCTAGGATAACACTCTGCTGATAAAAAAGTATCATCTTTGGCGTTTATTAGTATTGTAGGTCTGTCTATTTTAGAAATATAAGGTTTAGAACTTGCTTTTTTCCAATAATCGTCTGGGCTTTTAAATCCAAAAACGGGCACCGTATATAAATATTCTAAATGTTTAAATTTTGTAGCTTTAAAAAGTTTGTCTTTGTCTAAATTAAATTCTGGAAACTTATATGCTTTTTCTAAAACCTTGTTTTTCATCGTTTTAAAAAACATTTCTACATACAATTTATTTTTTAATTTTTCCATTTCTACTTCTGCAGTAGCAATATCGATAGGTACAGAAACAGCAATAGCTCCTTTAATTTTATCAGATAATTTCTTTTGATATTCACCCATATATTTTAGAGTTAAATTTCCTCCTAAGCTAAAACCTATCAAAATTAAATTTTTATAATCATATGAATTTAAAAGGTGATTCACTATAAAGTCAACATCCTCAGTTTTACCACTATGGTAGGTTGCTAATAACAAATTATCTTCTCCACTACAACTTCTTAAATTAAAACAAACAGTATCTAACCCTTTGTTATTTAAAAAGTTAGAGGTAGATACCATATATTTAGATTCTGAACTTCCTTCTAAGCCATGTATTAACAAAACCAAGGTTTCTGAACCTACCAAAGAAAAATCTAAATCTATAAAATCCTCATCCCAAGTGGTAACTCTTTTTCTAAGATAATTACAGGTATCCTTCATAAAAAGTGGCCTATACATAGTATTAAAATGACCATTTTTAAAAGGTAAAGTAGGAGAGAAGTCAGATTTTAAAATTGGCATAGCAGTAAATTAATCCTATTTTTTAAAAATACATAAAAAAAGACAATATTAGAAAACAACCCAATTTCTATTTCTTATTTTAGCTTTTTATTCCAATTTATTATGAAAAAACATATTCCTAATTTATTAACACTTGGTAATCTTTTTTGCGGAATGATTGCCACAATTTTTGCAGTACATGGAGTTTTTGAAATTGCAGCACTTTTTGTTGTATTGGGTATCTTTTTTGATTTTTTTGATGGATTTTTAGCGCGTTTACTAAATGTTTCTGGAGATTTAGGAACACAATTAGATTCATTGGCAGACATGGTTACAAGTGGTGTTGTACCGGGTATTATTATGTTTAGTTTGTTATCTCCAAACGATTATTTTGGGTCAAGTTTTGAAGAAACTGAAAAGATGATTTGGAGTGGAGTAAAAATAGCTCCTATTCAATTTTTAGGTTTACTTCTAACTTTAGGTGCTTGTTACAGGTTGGCAAAATTTAACATAGACAATAGACAAACCGATTCATTTATAGGTTTGCCAACACCGGCTATGAGTTTGTTTGTAATTTCTTTACCTTTAATTCAACAATTTTCAGATATTGAATTTATACAAGATTTAATTTCTAACAACTACTTTTTAATTGCAATTACCCTAATTTTAACGTATTTAATGAATGCTGAATTGCCTTTGTTTTCATTAAAATTTAAAGAATATTCAGTTAAAAATAATTTGCTAAAATATTTATTTTTATTGGTTTCATTAGGAATGATTATCTTCTTACAATACCTTTCAATCCCATTAATTATAACGCTTTATGTAATTTTATCAGTATTTTATAAGGATGGAAAAAAAACAACAGTTTAAATCGATAAGACCTTTTATTGGTACTAAAGACTTTGAGAAATCTAGAGCTTTCTATACAGAATTAGGATTTTTAGAATTGGTTTTATCAGAAAACATGTCTGTTTTTAAGGTTGATGAAAAGTTGAGTTTTTATTTACAAAAAGCCTATGTAAAAGATTGGGTAGATAATACAATGCTATTTTTAGAAGTAGAAAATGTTGAAGCGTATTTAGCAATTTTAAAAGCTAAAAAACTTACAGAAAAGTTTAAAAAAGTAAAGCTTTCAAAAATTGTAAATAACGATTGGGGTAAAGAGTTTTTTTTGCATGATCCCTCTGGAATTCTATGGCATATAGGTTGTTTCTATTGAAAAATCTTCTTCTTTTTCAACTCAAAATCTTTACCTAAATATACTTTACGTACCATTTCATCTGCAGCTAATTCCTCTGGTGTACCTTCTTTTAAAATACTACCATTATACATTAAGTATGTTTTATCTGTAATCGCTAAAGTAGCTTGCACATCATGATCTGTAATTAAAATACCAATATTTTTATTCTTTAATTGAGCAACAATACTTTGTATATCTTCTACAGCAATTGGGTCTACACCAGCAAAGGGTTCATCTAATAGAATAAAGTTGGGGTCAGAAGCCAAACAACGTGCAATTTCTGTTCTTCTTCTCTCTCCACCAGATAATAAATCGCCTCTGTTTTTTCTTACGTGGCCAATATTAAATTCTTCTATTAAAGATTCTAATTTTATTTTTTGTTCTTTTTTAGAACGTCCTGTAAATTGTAAAACAGACATAATATTATCTTCTACAGATAGTTTTCTAAATACAGAGGCTTCTTGTGCCAAATAACCAATACCTTTTTGTGCACGTTTGTACATGGCATCTTGTGTTATTTCTTCATCATTTAAAAAAATAGTGCCAGCATTGGGCTTAATCATACCAACAATCATGTAAAAAGAAGTTGTTTTTCCAGCACCATTTGGTCCTAACAAACCAATAATTTCTCCTTGCTGTACTTCTAAAGAAATGCCTTTTACAACTTTTCTACTTCCATAAATCTTCTGAATGTTGTCTGCTTTTAAAATCATTTGTTAAATAGGTGTAATTGTATAACTATTGAAACGTTTAATTGTTGTTTTTGTAAAAGTAATAAAGAATATTGATAGGAAATCTTAAATCACTCACAAACGTTTAGACATTTATATGATGAAATCATTCATTAATTAAGCTTCTTTATTTTCAAGAAACTCCCAATATTCTACAGCTCTTCTTAAGTGAGGTATAACAATAGTGCCCCCCACTAAATTAGCAATAGACATAGTTTCCATCATTTCTTCTGTAGTTACCCCATTTTTTTTAGCTGCTTCTAAGTGATATTGTACACAATCATCACACCTTAAAACTGCTGAAGCTACTAGGCCTAAAAGTTCTTTTGTTTTAACTGGTAAATGTCCTTCTTTAAAGGCATTTGTATCCAAATTAAATATTCTTTTGATAACTTTATTATCTGACGCTAGAATTTTATCATTCATTTTAGAACGATAATCATTAAACTCTTGGACTTTTTTGTGCATTTTTTTGCTGTTTTTTAATGACCATTTTAGAGACTTTAATACTTACTTCGTATAAAATAAGTATTGGAATTGCTACAATTATTTGGCTAGCAATATCTGGAGGCGTAATAATTGCTGCTAAAATTAACACAACAACCAAAGCATGTTTTCTGTATTTTTTTAAAAATTCTGGGGTTACCAAACCAATTTTAGTTAAAAAATAAACCAAAACAGGTAATTCAAACAACACAGAAACGCCTAGTAACATGTTGGTTACTAGCCCTATGTGAGAGTCCATAGTAAAATTATTCTGTATTAAATCTGTAATTTGGTAATTGTATAAAAAATGAATAGATATAGGCGCAATTACATAAAAACTAAAAGCGATTCCTATAAAAAATAAAAATGAGGCTATAAAAATAAAACCTCTTGAGTTTTTAATTTCTTTATCAGTTAAACCAGGAGAAATAAAACGCCAAATTTCCCACAACAAATAAGGAAAAGAGAGTACAATACCTAAAATTAATGAAGACCAAATAGAGTTCATTAACTGTTGTGTAGGTTTTAAACTGATTAAATTGTCTTTAAAAGTAACATCGCAAAAGGTACTATCTATACCCAGCATATTAAAAAAATCGCAAAAAAGTTGGTAGGTAATAAAATCTGGTTTTCTGTGTGCTAATAAAAAGTGTTCGTATACTTCTTTTTGAAAAACAAATAATACAATAGCTATAATAAATATAGCTGATGCACTTCTAACCAAATGCCATCTTAATTCTTCTAAATGTCCTAAAAAAGACATTTCTTTTTGTGCTTTTGCCATTAGAAAATACCTTCTTTTATTAAATCATGTAAATGTACAACACCTACATAGTTATTATAATCATCTACAACTAATATTTGTGTTATATTATTATTTTCTAGCTTTTCTAAAGCTTCAACAGCCATAGCATCTTTATGGATAGTTTTTGGGCTTTTACCCATAATATTTTCTGCCAATAAATTATTAATATCTGTTGTTTTACTTAGCATTCTTCTTATATCACCATCTGTAATAATACCCACAAGTGTATTATTTTCTAAAACAGCAGTTACTCCAAGACGTTTTTCAGAAATCTCTACAATTACCTTAATAACAGAGTTTTTTATATCTACTTGTGGTTTTTCGTTGTTTTTAATAAGATCAGAAACCCTTAAATATAGTCGTTTACCTAGTGCACCACCTGGATGATATTTTGCAAAATCTTTACTAGAAAATCCTCTTAAATCTTGCAAACAAACAGCCAAAGCATCGCCCATAACTAATTGAGCAGTGGTACTAGTTGTTGGCGCTAAATTATTAGGGCAAGCTTCTTTTTCTACAAAAGTATTTAAGGTAAAATTTGCATTTTTACCTAAAAAGGAGTCAATATTTCCAGTAATGGCAATAATTTTATTTCCGTAGTTCTTAATTAGTGGTACCAAAACTTTAATTTCTGGGGTGTTTCCACTTTTTGATAAACAAATGACCACATCATTTTGCTGAACATTTCCTAAATCCCCATGAATGGCATCTGCAGCATGCATAAAAATAGCAGGTGTACCGGTAGAATTTAACGTTGCTACTATTTTTGTAGCAATATTGGCGCTTTTTCCAATTCCTGTAACAATTACTCTACCATTTGAATTTAAAATGTAGTTTACAGCATTCTCAAAATTACTATCTAATAAATTTTTCAAATTTGCAATTGCATTACTTTCTAGTAATATTGTTTCTTTTGCAGTTTGTAAAATTGGTTTCGAATTTTTCAATGGATTTGTATTTTATCAGAATAAAAAAAAGTTATATCTTTAGATTAAGAAACGAGCAAATTTACTATAAAAAATAGTTACAACAAATAATAAAGAAAGTTTGTACATTGTTTTTAATTTAAAACGAATATTAAATAAATGGATTTACATAGTCCTTTAAAAAAGTTCTTCGGATTTAACAAATTCAAAGGCTTACAGGAGCAAGTTGTTAAAAGTATTGTATCGGGTAATAATACCTTTGTTATTATGCCAACAGGTGGTGGTAAATCTCTCTGTTACCAATTGCCAGCTTTAATGCAAGAAGGTACAGCAATTGTGGTTTCACCATTAATTGCTTTAATGAAAAATCAGGTTGATGCTATTAGAGGAATCTCTGAACATAATGGGGTTGCTCATGTTTTAAACTCCTCTTTAAACAAATCTGAAGTTGCGCAAGTAAAAGAAGATATTGCAAACGGCATTACAAAGCTTTTATACGTAGCACCAGAATCTTTAATAAAAGAAGAATATGTTACGTTTTTAAGAACTCAAAAAATTTCTTTTGTAGCTATTGATGAAGCCCACTGTATTTCTGAATGGGGTCATGATTTTAGACCAGAATACAGAAATTTAAAACATATTATAAAAGCAATAGATAACGTTCCTGTAATTTGTTTAACAGCTACTGCTACAGAAAAAGTACAAGAAGATATTTTAAAAACGTTAGGAATTACAGAAGCAAATAGATTTAAAGCTTCTTTTAACAGACCTAACTTATTTTATGAAGTAAGACCAAAGACTAAAGAAGTAGAAAAAGACATTATTAGGTTTATAAAACAAAGACAAGGAAAATCTGGTATTATTTATTGTTTAAGTAGAAAAAAAGTAGAAGAAATTGCTCAAATATTACAGGTAAATGAAATTAATGCTGTTCCTTATCATGCAGGGTTAGATGCTAAAACACGGGTAAAACACCAAGACATGTTTTTAATGGAAAATTGTGATGTTGTAGTTGCTACCATTGCTTTTGGTATGGGAATAGATAAGCCTGATGTGCGTTATGTAATACATCACGATATCCCAAAAAGTTTAGAAAGCTATTATCAAGAAACAGGTAGAGCAGGACGCGATGATGGAGAAGGGTATTGTTTGGCATTTTATGCTTATAAAGATATAGAAAAGCTAGAAAAATTTATGGCAAGCAAGCCAGTTGCAGAACAAGAAATAGGTCATGCGTTGTTGCAAGAAGTGGTAGGTTATGCAGAAACCTCTATGAACAGACGCAAATATTTATTGCATTATTTTGGAGAGGAGTTTGATGAAGTAAAAGGAAAAGGTGCAGATATGGATGACAATTCTAGAAATCCGAAGAAAAAGCATGAAGCTAAAGAGGATGTTGCAAAACTTTTATCTGTTATTAAAAACACATTGCAAAAATATAAATCTAAAGAGATAGTAAATACGTTGGTTGGTAAAGAAAATGCTTTATTAACTTCTCATAAAACGCATTTACAGCCTTTTTTTGGTATTGGTAAAGATAAAAAAGCCTCTTACTGGATGGCTTTAATTAGACAAGTTTTAGTAGTAAATTATATTAAAAAAGAAATTGAGCAATATGGTGTAATTAAATTAACAAAAAAAGGGGCGCATTTTTTAGAGCAACCGACTTCTTTTTTAATGACTGAAGACCATTCTTATTCTGCTGAAAATGACAATACAATTATTACCAATGCAAAATCTGCTGGTGGAACTGCTGATGATAAATTGATAAAACTTTTAAAAGATTTACGCAAAAAAGTAGCTACCAAATTAGGTGTACCACCTTTTGCCGTTTTTCAAGATCCATCGATAGATGATATGGCTTTAAAATACCCAATTACTTTAGAAGAATTATCTAAAGTACATGGTGTTGGAGAAGGTAAAGCAAGAAAATTTGGTAAAGATTTTATAAAATTAATTGCACAATATGTAGAGGATAATGATGTACTAAGACCAGATGATTTAATTGTAAAAAGTACCGGTACAAATTCAGGGTTAAAGCTATTTATTATTCAAAATACTGACAAAAAACTTCCCTTAGATGACATGGCAAAGTCCAAAGGGTTAGAAATGGAAGAATTGATAAAAGCAATGGAAGCTATAATTTTTTCTGGAACCAAGTTAGACATCAATTATGCATTAGATGATTTATTAGATGAAGATCAGCAAGAAGAAATCTATGACTATTTTATGGAAGCAGAATCTGATAAAATACAAGAAGCTTTAGACGAGTTTGATGGTGATTATGATGAGGAAGAACTTAGGTTAATGCGTATTAAATTTATTAATGAAGTTGCGAATTAAAACAGATACCTTTTATCAATTTTATATTTAATAAGCATTTTTCTACAAGGTAAGTTTTGTTTTAAAGTCTTATTTTTTCTTTAAGTATTTGTTGTTTTTATTTTTTTCAAATATTCATTAATATGTCAAAAAAACATAAATCTATTAACAAATAGGCATGTCACTTTCAATAAAAATTTGCAAAAATCTATAATGTAAAAATGGTTAACATTATTCCCAATAAAATTGCCATAAATTTTTGTAAATTAAATTTATGATTTTCTGTAGTTTCAAAGAGAATAATTGTAGAAATATGTAAGAAAACACCAATAATTATAGCTGTAATTTCAGTGTAATACGTTTTGAAAAAGTCAATTTTATCACCAAATAAAACCCCTAAAGGACTCATGAATGCAAACACTATCAAAAAACTAAAAATTATCTTTTTAGAATAATTAGTGTGAATTAAAAAAGTAGTTAACACAATTGCAATAGGTATTTTATGCACTACAATGGCCCACAATAAATTACTATCTGCATTGTGTATTGGCAAACCTTCAGAAAATGCATGTATACATAAACTAAAAAACAATAACGTTGGGAATTGTTTGCTATCAGAATGCATATGAATATGGCCATGTTCTGCACCTTTAGAAAAAGATTCTAAAACAGACTGTAAAATTATACCAGCAAGAATAAAAACACCAATAATTTTGCCATCAGCACTTGTTGTATAAACATCTGGTAATAAATGTAAAATGGTTACAGAGAGTAAGTAAGCACCGCTAAAAGCTAGTAGTAAACGAACAATTTTGTTACTTGGTTTTATTAAAAATACTAGTAAAGCCCCAAAAAAAACTGCAGTTATTAAAAATATATAACTCATTTTGCCACTATAATTAATCGATTAGAATTTTTAGCATCAAACTTATTTAATTGATAATTGCCAAAAACATGTGTTATTTTAAAACCTATTTTATCTAAAAAAGTGGTCATTTTTTCTAAATCTAAATATTTTACACGTTCTGTAAAATGATGATTTTTTCCATCTGCAAAAAATGAAATATGTTTTAAAATAAATCCCTCTTTTATTTCTCTTTTAATGTAAAAAGTAATGTTATCTACAATTTTAGTTTCTTGGGCAACCAAATTGTTTTTTACAAAAGTTGCATTTAAAAAATCAAACACAAAAAGACCATTTTTTGTTAAACCGTTTTTAATGTTTTGTAAGGTTAAAATATCCTCTGCATCATCTTTAAAATAACCAAAACTGGTAAACAAATTAAAAACAGCATCATACCTGTTATTAAAAGGTTTACGCATGTCATGTAATTTGAATTTTAAAAGGTCATTTTCAAACCTTTTAGCTGCTTTTATACTGTTTTCAGATAAATCTCCACCCGTAACTTTATAGCCTAAAGAATTTAAAAAAACAGAATGACGCCCTTTACCACATGGTAAATCTAGAATATGAGTACTTTTTGGTAACTCTAAAAAAGAGGTAATGTTACGCATAAATAGCTGTGCATCATCATCATTTCTATCTTTATATAATATGTGGTAGTAAGGTGTATTAAACCAATCTACAAACCAATCTGTTGTTTTCATACTTAAAATAATTTGTAAATGTAACTAAATCTTACTTGCTAAAAAATCAAATTTAGAATTTCTAATAATTCCTATTTAGAAAGTGTATTTTTGCAATCAATTTTTATGAGTATGAACAGAGATTTTAAAATGACAGCAACCACCCTTTTTGGTTTAGAAGGTGTATTAGCTAACGAACTTAAATTATTAGGGGCACAAGATATAAAAGAAGGTGTTAGGAGCGTTTCTTTTAGAGGCGATAAAGGTTTTATGTACAAAGCCAATATTGCCTTAAGAACTGCAGTGCGTATTTTAAAGCCTATAAAGACTTGTAAAATTTACGATGAAGAAGATTTGTATGAAGCCATTCAGAAAATAAAATGGGAGAATTATTTAGATGCAGAAGGGACTTTTGCTATTGGTGCAGTTGTAAATTCTAAAAACTTTACTTCCAATTCGCATTATATTTCTTTAAAATCTAAAGATGCCATTGCAGATTATTTTAGACACAAATATCATAAAAGACCCAATGTAGATTTAAAATATCCAGATGTAAAAATTCATGTTCATATTCAAAAAGACTGGTTAACAATTTCTTTAGATTCTAGTGGAGATTCTTTACATAAAAGAGGATATAGAACAGCCACTAATATTGCACCTATAAACGAAGTTTTGGCAGCAGGTATGGTTTTATTATCTGGTTACAGAGGCGATGAAAATTTTATAGATCCCATGTGTGGTTCTGGAACCATTTTAATAGAAGCTGCAATGATTGCCAACAACATTCCGGCAAACATCAACAGAAAACTTTTTGCTTTTGAGCATTGGAAAGATTATGATGAAGATTTATATTTTACCATACAAGATGCCTTGCTAAAGAAAATTAGAAGCTCGCACTTTAAAATTATGGGTTTTGATAAAGCACCATCTGCTGTACAAAAAGCTAAAGCCAATATAGAAAGCGCCAATTTAGACGAATTTATTGGTGTACATCATGTGAATTTTTTCAACTCAACAAAAGAAGTTTTTGGCAATACCACCATTTTGTTCAATCCACCTTATGGAGAGCGTTTAAATATAGACACTCTAGAATTTTACAAGAAAATTGGCGATACATTAAAACACAATTACCCAGGTTCTACAGCTTGGTTAATTACTTCAGATACCGATGCTTTAAAGTCTGTAGGCTTAAGAACCTCTAAAAGAATTGCTCTTAAAAATGGCGATTTAGATTGTAAGTTTGTAAAGTATGAATTGTATGAAGGTAGCAGAAAAATAAAGCCTCGTAAAGATGAGGCTAACTCAGATGGGTAGATTTTTTTTAGTAATTAACCTTTTTTTAATGACATTAATTATATGCAATTTTTACTAGAATGATAGATTGGTGTCAATACATGATTTTATTTTTGTTACTGATAATCAATACTTAAAACCTTATAGTTTTTTATCCAATAAAAAATATCTTTTAAAATATGTTTGTGACCTTTATTTTTTTAATAAATCATTATTAAAAATCTGATACCCCAAAAAAAGTTACTATTTGTTTTCAAATTATTGTTTACAATCTAACGATTTTTATGTAGTTTTGATAGCTAATAAACATATAAAAATGTCAGTTCGAGTGATTCCGATTTTTCATCGGAATTGTATCGAAAACTTTTTTAAAGTGAAGACTTTTTATTTTTTATCATTTCAAAAGAAAAACCAAACGAAGTGACAAACCACTTTATAGACCTTATTTTACCCATTCCACTTCAAAAAACGTTTACCTATTCCGTAACAGAAGACGAAGTTAATTTTTTACAAAAAGGAATGCGTGTAGCTGTTTCTTTTGGGAAAACAAAAATGTACACAGGTTTGGTTTTTAAGATCCATACAACAGCACCTACTTTGTATGAAGCCAAAGAAATCAATCAAATTTTAGATGAAACACCTATTGTAAGTGAGCAACAATTACAACATTGGCAATGGATAGCAAATTACTACATGTGTGCTTTAGGCGATGTTTATAGAGCATCTTTGCCATCAGCTTTTTTACTAGAAAGCGAAACTATTATTTACAAAAACGAGGCTTTTACAGACGATGTTTCTTTAGAAGACAACGAGTTTCTTATTTTTGAGGCGCTGCAACATCAATCTCAATTAACCATTCATCAAGTTGCTGCTATTTTAGGTAAGAAAAAAGTAATGCCTATTGTAAATGAGCTCATAAAAAAATCTGCCATTTATATAAAAGAAGAAATTTACGAAACCTATAAACCTAAGTTGGTAAAATATGTTCGTTTACATGCAAATTATAATTCAGATGCTTCTTTAAATGCCTTATTAGAAGAGTTAACTAGAGCCAAAAAACAAAGAGAAGCCGTTTTAACATTTTTTCAATTATCAACCACAAAAAAACCAATAAAAGCGATAGATTTAGAAACTGCAGCCAATGTTTCATCTTCCATTTTAAAATCTTTGGTAACTAAAAATATCTTCGAATTTTATCACATACAAAAAGATAGAATCAATTTTAAAGGAGATACCAACGATTTAAAAACCTTAAACGAATTCCAGTCAAAAGCGCTTTCAGAAATTAAAGAAACGTTTACAACAAAAGATGTTACATTGTTGCATGGTATTACAAGTTCTGGTAAAACAGAAGTGTATACAAAACTAATTCAAGAGGTTTTAGACACTGGTAAACAAGTATTGTTTTTACTTCCAGAAATTGCCTTAACAACGCAAATTATAGCGCGTTTAGAATTTTATTTTGGGAATCAAATTTCTGTATTTCACTCAAAATATTCTATGAACGAAAGAGTAGAAGTGTGGAACAATGTTTTGGAAAACAAAACAAAAGCACAAATTATATTAGGGGCAAGATCTTCGGTTTTTTTACCTTTTTCTAACTTAGGGTTAATTGTGGTTGATGAAGAGCATGAAACTTCTTACAAACAATTTGAGCCTTCACCAAGATACAATGCTAGAGATGCTGCTATTGTTTTGGCAAAAATACATCAAGCAAAAATATTGCTAGGTTCTGCAACACCATCGTTAGAAACCTATTTTAATGCACAGCAAAACAAATACGGTTTTGTAGAATTAAATAGGCGTTTTGGAAATGTTCAATTACCAAAAATTGAGTTGATTGACGTTAAAGAAAAACATAAAAAAAGAGAAATGAATGGTCATTTTTCTGATAGAATGCTCAAGTTAATTCAACAAGCTTTAGACGAAAAAGAGCAAGTTATTTTATTTCAAAATAGGCGTGGTTATTCGCCAGTTGTAGAGTGTAAAACCTGTGGTGTTTCTCCAGAATGCCCAAATTGTGATGTTACTTTAACGTTTCATAAATACAAACATGAATTACGTTGTCATTATTGCAATTATCAACGTGCAATGCCTAATAGTTGTGCTGCTTGTGGTAGCAATACTTTAGATACCAAAGGCTTTGGAACTGAGCAAATTGAGCTGGAATTAAAAGAGCTATTCCCCGATTTTAAAATCGGTAGAATGGATTTAGATACCACTCGAGGCAAATTTGGTTATCAGAAAATAATAGGTGCTTTTGAAGCTAGAGAAATAGATATTTTAGTAGGTACACAAATGCTCTCAAAAGGTTTAGATTTTGAAAATGTGTCTTTAGTAGGTGTTTTAAATGCAGACACCATGTTAAACTTTCCAGATTTTAGAGCGCATGAAAGAGCGTATCAAATGATGGTACAAGTTTCTGGTAGAGCAGGTCGTAGCAAAAAACAAGGCAATGTTGCTATACAAACTTACAATCCATATCATAAAATATTGCAACAAGTTTCTACCACAAATTATATAGAAATGTATAAAGAACAGTTGCAAGATCGTTGGCAATACAAATATCCGCCTTATTACAGATTGATAAAAATCACTCTAAAACACAGAGATTACAACAAAGTTGATACAGGTGTAAATTGGCTATTTAAAGCTTTATATAATGTTTTTGGAGAGCATGTGTTAGGTCCCACAGCTCCTGCTGTTTCAAGAATCAGAAATCAGTATATTAAAAATATTGTAATTAAAATTTCACCAAAACAAAGTTTAGCAAATACCAAAAACTCAGTTTCTAAAATTAAAAATACTTTTGAAGCTGTTAAAGACTTTAGACCTATTCGTTTTATTATTGATGTGGATGCGTATTAGGTAGGTTTTTGGTTTATAATTTTTGATTACTTTTTTTGTATTTAGTTATTTTACTAAAACTATCAACCAAAAACTAAAAGTCATTTTTTTTTTTTTCCACAAAGCAACCTTTTTTAAACTTTGGGAGTCTATATATTTGTAAGGCAGTAAAAATAGAATCTAAGAGGCTTGAAAATTATACCATTGCATAACCAAAAATCACTTATTAAAAAAGCAAGTGATCATGACAGAGAAGCGCAAAAACAATTATTTGAGCAATTTTCTCCTAAAATGTTGGGCATTTGCAGGCAATATGTAAAAGATTTACATCACGCAGAAGATTTAATGTTACAAGGATTCTTAAAAGTCTTTACCAATTTAGCTAAGTTTAAACACGAAGGGAGTTTTGAAGGCTGGATTAGAAGAATTATGGTGAATACCTGCTTTTCTTACCTCCGAAAAAAAAATGTAATAAATCTATCTGATGAAGATTATGTATTTAATGATACAGCAACAGAAAGTTTAGAAAATACTTCTGTAGAAGATATTCAAAAACTGATAGATCAATTACCAGAAGGATATAAAATGGTATTTAATTTATATGCCATAGAAGGTTATAAACACTCAGAAATTGCCCAAAAGTTAGGTGTTTCTGAAAGTACATCAAAATCGCAATTATTTAAAGCACGTAAATTATTGCAAGAAAATTATCTTAAAATGAATACAACAATTCATGAAATCAAATAAAATAGATACTAATATAAAAGAAAAGTTAGCAAACAGAACTTTTGAACCCTCAGCTTCTGCTTGGGAACGTTTGTCTACTCAATTAGACCAACAGTCAAAGCAACAAAAGAAGGGTTGGTTTTTTTATATAGGGTATGCAGCAAGTATTTTGGTGCTAATTTCTATAGGAATTTATCTTTTTTCTGATAAAGAAGAAGTAATTATACCAGAAAACATCATAGTAGATACACCTATTGATACTGTAATTATTAAAAATAAAATTGATAAAATTTTAAATGAAATTCCTGTAGAGGAAGTCATTGTTAAAAACGAGAAAAAAGTAAAAGAAATCAAACCTAAAAATGTCAGTTCGATTACAGAGAAAAAATCAAAGAAAAAAGTAAATACAATTGCAAATAATGTAAATATTATTAAAAAGGAAATCAATAAAAAAGAAATTAAAAATAAAGTAGCTGTATATATTGATGATCTAAAACCATTAGTAAAGAACCAAACCGTTGCATCTAAAATAGTAAACAATACAAATAGCCGAATTAAAGTAAGTGGAGCAGATTTATTATATGCTGTAACGCACACAGAAACAGAAGTAAAAGCCTATTATGCAAAGCTTAATGTTACAAGAGATGACGTTTTAAAAACGATTAAAAGTGAGCTTAAAAAATCGAATTTAAAAGTGAATCCTGAAACCATTTTAGCAGAAGTTGAAAGTACTATAGATGATGATTTTTTTCAGAATAACTTTCTAAAATCGCTTAAAAGAAGAGTAACAGACATAGCCTCTGCAATTGCTAGTAGAAATGATTAATTATATTGTTAACTTAAGCAGAAACAAAGATCTTGAAAAAATAATAAAATTTAAAAATCAAAAAAACATGAAAAAAATATTACCAATAGTATTCTTTTTTGCATCATTAGTTGTTGTTGCACAAGAAAAAACCTTTGAAAAAGAAGTCGCAAAAATTTCTAAAAGAATTGAGTTGATTACAAAAAAACAGAAAGATTCTTTAAAAACCAAAGTGCTAGAAATTGACAAAAAACTAGAAAAAGGAGAAATTACAAAGCCAACTGCAGAAACTTTAAAGAAAGAATTAGCGGCTTATCATGCAAAGCAAATAGAACTAAAAGTTGGTGAGCAAGAACATCTGTTACAGTTATTGGTGCAAGATAAAACCAATGGTAAAATAGCAAGTTCTTCAAATAAAAATTTTAGTAATAATGACGAAATAAACACATTCACAGTTGGTAATAAAACGTTTCGTTTTACTGTTGATAGCGATAATGGTGATACTAGTAGAAATAAGGAAAAACAGCATAGATCTAACAGAAGAAACAGAAGTACCACTACACAATTTGTATTTGCCATGGGGGTAAATAATGTATTGCAAAACAACCAACTATCTTCTTTAAACGATTCAGAATATCAATTTTGGCGCTCTCGTTTTTACGAGTTAGGTTTTACTTGGAAAACAAGGTTTTCTAGAGAAGCTTCTCAATTATACTTCAAGTATGGTGTTTCTTTTCTTTGGAATAATTTGCGCTTGAAAGACAATCAATATCATGTAAAAAATGACGATGTAACAGAAATTCAAGTCTTTTCACAAAGTTTAAAAGATAGTAGATTACGACATGTACAAATGAATTTCCCAATACATCTAGAGTGGGATTTATCTAAAAATAAAAAATACAAAGATGGTTTTGTATATGATAAAAGAAACAGATCTGTAAAAATTGGAGTAGGAGGTTTTGCAGGTTTTAAGTTAGGAACAAGGCAATATTTAGAATATTCAGATCCAAATAATGGAGACATAGAACAAGTAGCTTACGATAATTTTAACATGAATATATTTAATTACGGTTTAAGCACTTACGTGGGATATAGATCTACTAGTCTTTACGTAAAGTACGATTTAAATCCACTATTTAAAGATACAGAAATAAGAAATATTTCTATGGGGATTCGTTTTGACCTAAATTAAAAGAACATATAATTTTTATGAAGAGGATTGAGAAAAATTATTATGACATCTCAAAGAGATAAATAAAGCATTTGATCTCAAAAAAAATAGCTAAACAATTTGTGTTTAGATAGCTGTAATTATTAAAAAGTTATTATATTTGCACCCTTAAAAATAAACAATAAATATTTAATTATGAATCATTACGAAACTGTTTTCATTTTGAATCCCGTTTTATCTGATACTCAGATAAAGGAAACAGTACAAAAGTTTGAGGACTATTTGGTTTCTAAAGGTGCCGAAATGATTTCTAAAGAAGATTGGGGCTTAAAAAAATTAGCGTATCCAATCCAAAAGAAAAAAAGTGGTTTTTATCACTTATTTGAGTACAAAGTAGCTGGTGAAGAAATTGCTGCATTTGAGTTAGAATTTAGAAGAGATGATAGCGTTATGCGTTACCTTTCTGTTAGATTAGACAAACATGCTGCTGCTTGGGCAGAGAAAAGAAGAGAACGTGTTAAATCTACTAAAAAATAAGACATGGCAACAATAGAACAACAAGCAAAAGGAGGTAAATCTGCTGACGTTAGATATTTAACGCCATTAGATATAGACACTAAAAAAGAAGCAAAATACTGTAGATTTAAAAAGAAAGATATCAAGTATATCGATTATAAAGATGCAGACTTCTTAATGTATTTAGTAAACGAACAAGGTAAAATTTTACCAAGACGTTTAACAGGAACATCATTAAAATATCAACGTAAAGTTGCGCAAGCAATTAAAAGAGCGCGTCATTTAGCGTTAATGCCTTACGTTGGAGATCTATTAAAATAATAAATACGTAGAGACATGGAATTGATATTAAGACAAGACGTAGAAAATTTAGGTTTTAAAGATGATGTTGTAACTGTAAAAAATGGTTATGGTAGAAACTTTTTAATACCTACTGGGCAAGCTGTTTTAGCTACAACTTCTGCAAAGAAAGTATTAGCAGAAAATTTAAAACAACGCGCTTATAAAGAAGCTAAATTAATAGAAGATGCTAACAAAATAGCAGAAGTTATTAAAGGATATGAAATTAAAATTGCATCTAAAACTGGTTCTGGAGACAAATTATTTGGTTCTGTAAACAACATAGATTTAGCTGCAGCTTTAGCAAAAGAAGGAACAGAAGTTGACAAGAAATTCATTAAAGTTGTTGGTGGTTCTGTAAAAAGATTAGGTAAATACGACGCATCTGTAAGATTACACAGAGAAGTAGTTGCTGATATTACTTTTGAGGTTGTTGCTGAATAGTAACAAACTTTTACACATTTTTTAAAAAGCTCGTTAGAAATAACGAGCTTTTTATATATACAATCTAATGTCAGATTAAGCGCAATAAAATCTAAATTAAATATATTTATGAAATACAGACAATTAACAAAAGAGCAATTTGAAAGTTTACACCAAGAATTTGCTCGTTTTTTAGCGAGTCAAAATATAGATGCAACCGAATGGAAACAAATTAAAGAAGAAAAACCAAACGTTGCAGAAGATGAAATGAATGTGTTTTCTGATGTTGTTTGGGATGATGTATTAGATAAAACAAAATATTTAGAGCACTTTTCTAAAACATCAGCCAATTTGTTTAAATGCGAAAATGAAGAAATACACAGAATTGCTATTCAAGTAAATTGGGATATTAATCTATTAGAACAAGAAGGTTTTGAGTGGTTACTTAAAAACCCAATGGACAATTCAGTAGAGGTTTTTAGAGGAACAAAACCCTACAATCAATCTGACAGAAATGCAGAATTATTTGATTTAATTGAAAAAGGAAGTGCTATTTCTAAAGGAGAAATCTACGAGTATTTCAATCAATTGATATCTTAATCAAAATTATATATCAAATAATATTTTTCCTAAAAATTCAATTATTTTACATAAAATTTATTAAATCTTAACTTTTTTTTAAAAATTACTTTATTTAAGCTAATATTGTATTCATTAATTATTAAAATAAAAATGAAAAAGAAATTAAATGTTTTATTGATTGAGGATAATCTAATCGAAATTATGAAAATGAAACGTACAATTTCGTTTCTTAAATTAAATCATAAACTCCAAGAGGCAAAAAATGGGGAAGAAGCTCTAGAAATCTTAAAGGATAAAAATAACTTTCCTGATATAATTTTGTTAGATTTAAACATGCCTAAAATAAGTGGTATCGAATTTTTATCTATAATGAAAGAGAATGAAGATTTAAGGCATATTCCTGTTATCATTCTAACAACTTCAGATAATAAAAAAGATTTAACAGAGTGCTTTAAAATAGGCGTTTCTGGCTACATTTTAAAACCATTAAAATATGATGACTACGTATTTAAAATTGAAAAAGTTTTAAGTTATTGGAGCTTAAACGAATTAAAAAAAGACTAAGTATGAAAGGCATTGTTTTTACAGAATTTTTAGATATGGTAGAAGATAAATTTGGTTTAGAAATGGTTGATAAAATTATTATAAACACTAATTTAAAATCTGAAGGAGTTTATACATCTATAGGAACATATAGTTTTTCTGAAATGTTACAATTATTACAACATCTTAGTAAATACACAGATATTTCTATAGATAACTTACTTTTAATCTATGGAGAACATTTCTTTTCAGTAATAGAAAATAGCTACCCAGGTCTTTTAGCAACTTATAAAGATCCTATAGAAATGCTTTCATCTATTGAAAATCATATACATGTTGAAGTATTAAAAATTTACCCAGATGCAGAATTACCTACCTTTCTTGTAGAAGAAAAATCTGAAATATCGTTAATTATGGTCTATAAATCTAGTAGAGCAATGCATCATTTTGGACTAGGGTTAATGAACAAAACTTTCGAACATTTTAATACCACTGCAACGATTCAGTTAGAAAAAATTAAAGAAGATGGTACAGAGGTTAGATTTACAGTTATTAAAAATTAATGGATAGTAACAAAGTAGAAATATTAGAACGTGCATTAAAACGAGAAAAAGCAGCTAGAAAAGCAGCCGAAAAAATATTAGAAGAAAAATCTAGAGATTTATACCTATTATCAGAAGAGTTAAAAACACTCTTAAATGAAAAATCTTTTTTATTAAAAGGTTTATTTGATACTATAAATGATGCCTATTTAGTTATTGACTTAAAAGGCAATATTTTAGAAATGAATAAAGTAGCTTTTAAGGTAATTAACAGCGACTTAAAAAAAGAAAAAATTAATATTAAAGACTTAGTTTACAAAGATGATATTGACTATGTAGAAGATTTTTTTAAAACCTTACACAAAGAGGGCTCTACAGATGCATACACACTAAGAATTTTAACGAAATCTAAAGAAATAATGTGGTTGCAAGTAAAAGGAACTTTGTTATTTAATAATGAAAACAAACCTATTGCAGCACAAGCTATAATTAGAGATATAACTAAAGAAAAAAAAGCATCCGATTTATTAGTTGAATCAGAAAACAGACTGTCTTCTATAATAATGAATTTAGATAAAGCAGTTTTGTTAGAAGATGAGAATCGAAAAATAGTACTAACAAATCAAAAATTTTGCGACCTTTTTAATATACCTGTTTCTCCTAATTTAATGATAGGACAAGATTGTTCTAATGCTGCAGAACAAAGTAAAGAACTCTTTAAAAAACCAGAAGATTTTGTAAACAAACTATCAGAAATTTTACAAAAAAAAGAAAAAGTTTTAGCAGACGAATTAGTGATGAAAAACGGTACAATCTTAGAAAGAGATTTTATACCTATTGTAAGCGATATGAAATATAAAGGACATCTTTGGACATATAAAGATGTTACATTAAAAAAACAATATAATAAAAGTTTAGAAACACAAAAAGAAAAGTACAGTAACATTATAGCAAACATGAACCTTGGTTTAATGGAGGTAAACAATCAAGATGAAATTTTAATGATAAATCACAGTTTTGCTAAAATGTCTGGTTACTCAGAAAAAGAGTTAATTGGTAAAAAAGGAATTGAGGTCTTTCTTGATTTTGTTGATGCTGAAACTTTACATAAAGAAAGTTTAAAAAGAATTAAAGGAAAATCTAATTCTTACGAATTAAAAGTAAAAAATAAGAAAGGAGATATTAAACATTGGTTGGTTAGTGGAGCTCCTAACTATAATTTAAAAGGAGAAACTATTGGTTCTATTGGGATTCATTTAGATATTACACCACTAAAAACCTTGCAATTTCAAAAAGAAAATATTTTAAAAGAATTAGAGCAAAAAAATAAAGACTTAAACGAATATGCTCATATTGTTTCTCATGATTTAAAATCACCTTTAAGAAGTATTGATGCTTTGGTTTCTTGGATTAAAATGGATAATGCAGATATGTTTGATGATGTAACCCTGCAAAACTTTAATTTAATTTCAAAAACATTAGAAACTATGGAAAAAATTATTTCTGATGTATTAGAATATTCTAGCGCTGGCGCAAATACAAGTAAACAGGAAATTGTAAATCTTAATAAAACATTAAATAATTTAAAAAAGGTACTATTTATACCAGAAAATATTTCATTAAACGTGTTAACTAAATTGCCTGTAATTGTAGGTGATGATATAAAATTTCAACAGTTATTTCAAAATCTCATAGGTAATGCAATTAAATTTTCTGATAAAGAAAAAGGGATTGTAGAAATTGACTGTGTAGAAAAATCAACATATTATCAATTTTCAATTAAAGATAACGGAATGGGTATCGAAAAAAAATATCATGATAAAATATTTAAAGCTTTTCATTCTTTAAATAAAAGTGAAGATTCCTCTGGAATTGGATTGTCAATCGTTAGAAAAATAATCGATTTATACAAAGGGAAAATCTGGTTGGAAAGTGAGCCAAATGTAGGTACTACTTTTTATTTTACTCTAAAAAAATAAGATGGAAAAACCTAATTTAATATATATAAACCAATTGGCAAGAGGAGATAACTCTATAAAAAACGAATTGATAAATATTATTAAAACAGAGTTTCCAGAAGAAAAAAAATATTATTTTGAGAGTTTACAACAAAATAATTTTAAAAAAATAGCAGAAAATGTTCATAGACTTAAACATAAAATTAGTATTTTAGGGCTTAGTAATAGTTACAAAATAGCTAAAGAGTTTGAACATAATCTTCGCGAGCAAAGCTTAGAAAGAAAACAAGATTTTGAGAAAATTTTAATAGCAATTACACATTATATAGAAACCTTATAACTTTTATGAATTGTATCATTATAGATGATGAAAAAATGGCAAGGTCTATTTTAAAAACCTTATGTAATGAAATTAAATTACTTACTGTAATTGGAGAATATTCTAATGCAATAGAAGCGATAAAGTTTCTAAATGATAACAAGGTAGATTTAATTTTTTTAGATATTCATATGCCAGATTTTAATGGTTTTGATTTTGTAGAAACTCTTAAATATAAAACAAAAGTTGTTTTAATTACCTCTGATGACCAACTTGCTATAAAAGCTTTTAAATATTTAAATATTGTTGATTATTTATTAAAACCACTTTCTTTAGATTCTCTAGAAAAATCTATAGAAAAAATAAAAATGTTGGATGTTGATTCAAATACAGGTTCTAAAACTTTAGAAAAAAAGAAAAATCATGTATCAGATTATATTTTTGTAAATATTAATCATAGGTTAATTAGATTAACAATAAATGAAATAAATATAATTAAGTCTGATAAAAACTATATTTTAATTACAACAGATACTGAAACTCATAAAGTGAATATTTCTCTAAAAAAAATTCAACAAAGACTACCGTTAAAAAGCTTTTTTAGAGTACATAAATCATATATAGTTAATTTGAATAAAATTGTAGATATAGAGGATCGTACAATTGTTATTCAAAAAAATGTAGTACCAATTGGAAATAAATATTGGATGAATTTAAAAAATCGTCTTAACCTAATTTAATTAGGTACGATTCTTTATTTTTAATTCACACAATATCATATTGCAAATACCAAATTGTACTTAATCGCTACAAATAACTATTTCATCATTTATTATGTATCGTTCATACTTTGAAGGCGTTTTTTTTAAAATGAAAAAAATATATTTGTCATGTTATTATAAACACAACAAATTAAAAGTTCTTTAATAGTATTATAATTGATTTCATTTTATTTCCCCCCGGTCATAAAGTCCCCCATTTTTTTTTAATTCAAATTATAATTTATTAATCTACTTTTAAAAATAATAATTTACTATTAAGGGGTTAGTAGTATTTTTCTAAGGCAACTTATTTATAAGTTGCCTTTTTACTTTTCTTATATATTTAAAATTTTTTTTTATTTTCTTATATTTAAAAATATTTAATTAAATTTTATTGTATGATAAATTTAAAGCTCTTAGAATTTTTTGAAAGTTTTTTAACAGAGAAAAGAAAAAACCTTTTTAAAACTGTTTTAGAAAATAGAACAAGACATTTTACAGTCGTTTTAGAAGATATTTATCAGCCACATAATGCAAGTGCTGTGGTTAGAACTTGCGATATTTTTGGTGTTCAAGACATTTACACCATAGAAAACAAATACAATAACAAAGTCTCTAGACATGTAGCTAAAGGTTCTCAAAAATGGTTAAATCATTTTAGATATAAAAGTGATGGCGATAATACCAAAGAATGTTTAAGTAATCTAAAATCAAAAGGATATCAGATCATAGCAACAACGCCCCACAACGATTCTTGCTTATTGCAAAATTTTGATGTTTCTAAAAAATCGGCATTTGTATTTGGGGTAGAAGCAGCCGGTGTTTCTGATTATGTTTTAGAAAATGCAGATGGTTTTTTAAAAATTCCTATGGTAGGTTTTACAGAAAGCTTAAATATTTCTGTCGCTGCTGCAATTATTTTACAAGACGTAACTACAAAACTTCGAAAATCTGAATTAGAATGGCAACTATCAGCAGAAGAAAAAGAAATTTTGTATTTTGATTGGGTTAAAAAGTCGATTAAAAATGCAGCTAAAATAGAAGAACGTTTTTATGTAAACTTGTAATTATAAGTAAAAAAATGATATATATATTATAAAAAAAATAGAGGTTTTACTTACTTTTTTAACTGAATTTCTTTTGGCAAAAACTAGAAAATACAAATTTAAAGACTTTTAAAAAGGAACGTTCAGTAAATCAAAATAATACGTAAATTAGATTGCTGTAGCTAAAATAGATACCAATAATTTTTTTTAAAACGTCAGTGATTTTCAACAGACAAGGTTTCAATAAAAAAAATGCAGCTTGTTAATTCACCATTATTTTTTCAATGGTAGCAATAGAATCGCAACGTTTTACTAATAAATTTATATTTTCTAACTCTTTTTTTCCTGTGATATAATAATCTGCACAAGGTTTTTGTCTTGGCTTGCTTTTTCCAAAATCAACATCGCCATTTTTTAATATGGTATTCACCTTTAAAGTATCAATATCAAAGTTTCTCATCACATTTTTTGCATTTTCTGAGTAGGCTATTTTTCTAACTCGAATTGTTTTTAGTGTTCTTGCATCCATACCATAATCGAAAGTCGCATTTTTTTTCTGCCAAAAAAAATATACTCCAATAGAGCCGATAGATAAACCAATTAAATAGTAGAAAATTCTTTTTGTAAGCATTGTGATAATTTGAAAGGCAAAGATACTTTTTAAATATAGAAAGCGCCTTATAAAATTAACAAATTAATATCTCTAAAAGGTAAATCGAACCAGTCTGCTACAGTTTTGTTGGTTAAAACACCATGATAAAAATACATGCCATTTCTTAAGCTTTTATCAAAACGCGCTGTGTTTTCAAAACCACCTTCTTCTGCAATGTTAAGTAAATATGGTGTAAAAATATTACTAATAGAAACAGAGGCAGTTCTAGAATAACGTGCAGGAATATTGGGTACACAATAATGAATAACCCCATGTTTTACAAAAGTAGGTGTTTTATGTGTTGTTATGTTAGAGGTTTCAAAACAGCCTCCTCTATCTATAGCAACATCTACTACTACTGAACCTTCTTTCATTTTTTCTATCATTTCTTCTGTAGCGCAAATAGGACTTCTATTTTTACCTCGAACGGCTCCTATAGCAACATCGCAACGCATTAAAGCTTTTAAAATAGACTTTGGTTGTAATGTGCTAGTGTAAATTGGCGCATTTAAGCAATCTTGTAACTTTCTTAATTTGCTTATAGAATTATCAAATACTTTAACTCTTGCACCTAAACCAATGGCTGTTTTTGCAGCATATTCGCCAACCGTACCTGCACCAAAAATTACAACACTTGTTGGGGGTACACCACCAATATTACCAAAAAGTAAACCATTTCCTTTATTTAAACCGCTCATTAATTCGCCAGCAATTAAAATAGAGGCAGTACCAGCAATTTCGCTTAACGATTTTACAATCGGGTAAGAATCATGGTCGTCTTTGATGTAATCAAAAGCAATGGCAGTAATTTTTTTCTTTGATAAGCTTTCAAAATATTGTTTAGATTGTGTTTTTAATTGTAAAGAAGAAATTAAAATAGTTTTCGGATTTATATATTCGATTTCTTTTTCTGTAGGAGGTGCTACCTTTAAGACAATATTACATTTAAAGGCTTCTTCTATGTTGTAAGAAATTTTTGCACCATTATCAGAATATTCTTTATCTGTAAAACTTGCACCATCTCCTGCACCTGTTTCTATAACAACTCTATGCCCATTAGAAGTTAAAGCACCTACAGCATCTGGTGTTAAACAAACACGTTTTTCGCTTAAATAAGTTTCTTTTGGCAAGCCAATAAACAATTCTCCTTTTTGTTTTTTAATTTCTAGCATTTCTTCTTGAGGTAGCAAATCTTTTTTGCTAAATGGAGAATAAGAACTCATAGGTTGTTTATTTTAGTTGAATATTACGTTGTCCATCTTCTAAAACTGATAAATGAATTTCAACAGCTTCTAAAGGTAATAAATTTTCCACATTTTCTGGCCATTCTATCAAACACCAATTATTATTGTAAAAATAATCGTCAATACCCATATCTAAAGCTTCTTCTTCCTCTTCAATTCTATAAAAATCAAAATGAAAAATGCTTTCATTATTTTTTGTTTGATATTCATTTACCAATGAAAAAGTAGGAGAGGAGATGTTATCTAAAACACCTAGCTGTTTGCAGATTTCTTTGATTAAAGTGGTTTTACCTACACCCATTTCTCCATAAAACAATAGCGTTTTATTTTTTACAGAGGCAATTACTGCAGTTGCAATTTCTGATAGGTTTTCTAATGAATAGCTTTTGTACATTTGGCAAAAATACTTAAAATCTAATTGACTTTTTAAATAGTAATAGGTGTTTTGATGTTACTAAAAACTGCAAATTATTTTCCATCATACCTATAATTCTCTATAATTTTAAAATCGAACAAACAATCTTCTAAAACTTGACCAGATCTAATAATATATAACTAAATACCGTTTTTGGTCTTTAGATTTTTTATTTCGGACTATAAACAGCACAAGGAATAATTACTTCTTCTAAAGAAACACCACCATGTTGATACGTGTTTTTGTAATATTTTACAAAGTGATTAAAATTATTAGGATATGCAAAAAACAAGTCTTCTTTAGCAAAAATAAAAGGTGCATTCATAGCTATAGTAGGTAAAAAAATATCTTTTGGATTTCTAACAGCATACACATCTTTTTCTTCGTAAGACAAACTTCTACCTGTTTTATAACGCAGGTTAGAGCTAATGTTTTTATCGCCAATTACTTTTGTTGGGCTTTTACAATTAATAGTACCATGATCTGTAGTGATAATTAATTTTTGTCCTAGACTTTGTGCTTTCTGAATAATTTCAAACAAAGGCGAGTTTTTAAACCAACTTAACGTTAAACTTCTGTACGCTTTATCATCACCAGCCAATTCTTTAATCACTTCCATTTCTGTTTTAGAGTGCGATAAAATATCAACAAAGTTATACACCACAGCAGTTAAATCGTTTTGTTTGGTGCCATTATAGTTGTCTGCTAATTCTTTTCCGTTTTTAAGTGATGATATTTTATAATATTCGTGTTTAATATCTAAACCTAAACGTTTTATTTGTGCCGATAAAAACTCATTTTCATACAAGTTCATACCACCTTCATCGGTATCGTTTTTCCAATATTGTGGGTATTTTTTTTCCATCTCAGATGGCATCAATCCAGAAAAAATAGCATTTCTAGCATATTGTGTAGCTGTTGGTAAAATAGAAAAATAAGTATTTTCTACTTCTTTTTTATAATGATTGTTAATCAAAGGTTCTAAAATACGGTATTGGTCATAACGTAAATTATCTATTACAACCCATAAAACACCTTGATCTTTGCTTAATTCTGGTAATACATAATCTTTAAATAATGTGTGTGAAAATGTTGGTTTGTTATGTGCCGTTAAATAATCTTCATAATTTTTTTTCATGAATTTAAAAAACTGAGAATTGGCTTCTTGTTTTTGGCTTTCTAAAATCCCCAACATCCCTGCGTCACTAATATTTTCTAATTCCAGTTCCCAGTGAATTAGTTTTCTATACAATTCAATCCAATCTTCGTAAGAATTTACCATGGCCAAATCCATAGAAATTTTTCTAAATTCTTGTTGATAATTAGAGGTTGTTTTTTCAGAAACCAGCCTAGAATTGTCTAGATTCTTTTTTAAACTTAATAAAATCTGATTCGGGTTTACAGGTTTTATTAAATAATCTGCAATTTTAGAGCCAATTGCTTCCTCCATAATATATTCTTCTTCACTTTTGGTAATCATTACCACTGGTAAATTGGCTTGTTTTTGTTTTATTTCAGATAAAGTTTCTAAACCTGTTAAACCAGGCATGTTTTCATCTAAAAAAACAATATCAAAATTTTCTTCTGCTACTAAATTTATGGCATCTGCACCATTTGTACAGGTAGTTACCTTGTAGTTTTTTAATTCTAAAAATAAAATATGTGGCTTTAACAACTCAATTTCATCATCTACCCATAATATCTGTATGCTCATTTGTATTTTGTATTTATTTTTTAACGTTAAAATTATAGTTTTGTTACTTTTTTAAGGTTTTTAAAATGATAAAATATTGCCAATTTTATAAATACCTAGAAATCACTTATATTTTAAATTAAATTAGCGAATACTTATATTAAAAAATTAGAAACCATATTAATAAAATAAATAGTTGCAAATTCTTTGTTTTATATTGTATTTTGCAATAAGATTGATAAATATTTTTAAATTTTGAAGAAAAAACAAGCCAATAAACTTAAAATATTAAACGACCCCATTTACGGTTTTATTCAAATTCCGAATTCATTAATTTTTGATATTATAGAACACCCATATTTTCAACGTTTAAGGAGAATTACGCAGATGGGTTTTTCAAATTTAGTGTATCCAGGAGCAAACCATACCAGATTTCATCATGCAATTGGTTGTATGCATTTAATGCAAAAAGTAATTACCGTTTTGCGTTTTAAACAAGTAGCCATTTCTAAAGAAGAAGAAAATGCCTTGTATATTGCTATTTTGTTGCACGATATTGGTCATGGTGCTTTTTCTCATGCCCTAGAACACAGCATTGTAAATGGTATTTCTCACGAAGAGATTTCTTTAAGATTTATGAAAGAATTAAATAAAGAATTTGGAGGGAAATTAACCTTAGCGATAGAAATTTTTGAAGGTAAAAATCCACGTAAATTTTTATACCAATTAATTTCTAGTCAGCTAGATATAGACCGATTAGATTATTTAAAAAGAGACAGTTTTTATACAGGTGTTACAGAAGGTAATATTTCATCAGACAGATTAATAGCTATGATGAATATAAAAAACGACGAATTAGTTTTAGAGAAAAAAGGAATTTATTCTGTAGAAAAATTTTTAATTGCCAGAAGGTTAATGTATTGGCAAGTATATTTACATAAAACAGGTTTGGTAGCAGAAAATATTTTGGTAAATGTTTTAAAAAGAGCAAAAGAATTGGCAGAAAAAGGAGAGGAGTTATATGCAAGTTCTTCTTTAAAATACTTTTTACAAAACCCAATAACTGCCAATAATTTTACTGAAAAAACTTTAGAAATGTTCTCTAAATTAGACGATTTTGATGTGCTTTCGGCTATCAAAGAGTGGGTGCATCATAAAGATAAAGTACTATCTTTATTGTCAAAAATGATTGTAGATAGAAAATTATTACGTATCGAAATTCAAAAGAATAATTTCGAAGCAAGTTATATTCAAAAAAAGCAAGATTATGCAGTGAAGAAACTTCAAATTTTAAAAGAAGATGCTCATTATTTTGTTTTTCATCAACAAATAAGTAATCAAGCATATAATTTAAAGAGTCCAATTTTAATTTTAAATAAAAAAGGACAGTTAAAAGATATTGCAAAAGCATCAGATCAATTAAACATAGAGGCTTTAACAATCCCAGTAGTTAAACATTTTATTTGCTATCCAAAATAGCAGGATATTAGCCAAAACCGTATTATTTTTATATTTTTGCAATTGATGAAATTTAAAGCACAACAAATAGCGGATATTTTAGAAGGTGATGTCGTTGGAAATCCTGAAGAAGAAGTATCTAAACTTTCTAAAATAGAAGAAGGAGAAAAAGGTTCGTTAACCTTTTTATCAAATCCAAAGTACAACGCATATTTGTATACAACAAATGCCTCAATTGCAATTGTAAATAAAAGTTTTGTACCAGAAAAGGAAATACAAACTACTTTAATAAAAGTAGATAATGCCTATCAATCTTTTTCTAAACTATTAGAGTTTTATAACGATGTAAAAAACAATAAAATAGGTAGAGAACAACCAAGTTTTATAGCAGATTCTGCTGTAATTGGTAGTAAAGAATATATAGGTGCATTTGCTTATGTTGGTGAAAACGTTAAATTAGGAGACAATGTAAAAATATATCCTAATTCTTATATTGGAGATAATACAGTAATTGGTAATAATACTGTAATTTTTTCTGGTGTAAAAATATATTCAGAAACAGTTATTGGCGCTAATTGCAAAATACATTCAGGCGCAATTATTGGTGCAGATGGTTTTGGTTTTGCACCCGATGAAAATGGAGCATACAAAGCAATACCACAAATTGGTAATGTAATAATAGAAGATAATGTAGATATTGGCTCAGCATCTACCATAGATAGAGCAACATTAGGATCTACAATTATTAGAAAAGGGGTAAAGTTAGACAATCAAATACAGATTGCCCACAATGTAGAAGTTGGAGAAAACACAGTAATAGCCTCACAAACAGGTATTGCAGGTTCTACTAAAATAGGTAAAAACTGTATGATTGCTGGTCAAGTAGGTGTTTCAGGCCATTTAAAAATTGGCGACAATGTTAAAGTTTTAGCACAAGCTGGAATTTCTAAAAACATAAAAGACAATCAAATTGTAAATGGTACACCAGCTTTTAAAGTACAAGACTACAATAAAAGCTATGTATACTTCAAAAATTTACCAAAATTAGTTACTAAAATAAATCAACTAGAAAAAGATATTAATACTCAAAAAAACAATAATGAGTAAGAAACAAAAAACCATAAAACAACAAGTAAGTTTATCTGGTGTTGGCTTACATACAGGTAATACAGTTACAATGACATTTAAACCTGCTCCAGCAAACCACGGTTTTGCATTTAGTAGAGTAGATTTAGAAGGCATACCTACCATAGAAGCTAGAGCAGAATATGTAGTAAACACCCAAAGAGGAACTAACTTAGAAAAAAACGGTGTTCAAATACAAACTTCAGAGCACGTGCTAGCAGCAGCTGTAGGTTTAGATATAGACAATTTATTAATAGAAATAAATGCTTCTGAACCTCCAATTATGGACGGATCTTCTAAATATTTTATAGAAGCTTTAGAAAAAGCAGGTATAGAAGAGCAAGAAGTTGAAATAGAAGAATACGTAGTCAAAGAAATTATTTCTTACAAAGACGATGTTTCTGGTAGCGAAATTATCCTAATGCCATCAAACAAATATCAAGTTACAACAATGGTAGATTTTGGGACTAAAATATTAGGTACGCAAAATGCTACTTTAGAAACTATGGTAGATTTTAAAGATGAAATTGCAGATGCTAGAACTTTTAGTTTTTTACATGAAATAGAAATGCTTTTAGAAAACGATTTGATAAAAGGTGGAGATTTAAATAATGCTATAGTGTATGTAGATAAAGAATTATCAGAAAATACTATGCAAAAATTAAAGAAAGCCTTTAATAAAGATGATATAGCAGTTAAATCTAATGGTATTTTAGACAATTTAACTTTACATTGGGCAAATGAAGCTGCTAGACATAAATTATTAGATGTTATTGGTGATTTAGCATTAGTGGGTACAAGAATAAGAGGTAAAGTAATTGCCAACAAACCAGGCCATTTAGTAAATACTTTATTTGCTAAAAAACTAGCAAAAATTATCAAACAAGAAAAAAGAAATAACGTTCCAAAATACGATTTAGACCTTCCTCCATTATTAGACATTCACCAAATAATGGACATTCTACCTCACAGACCCCCATTTTTATTGGTAGACAGAATTATAGAACTTTCTGATAAGCATGTTGTGGGTATGAAAAATGTAACAATGAATGAGGATTTCTTTGTAGGGCATTTCCCAGGATCTCCAGTAATGCCAGGTGTGTTACAAGTAGAAGCCATGGCACAATGTGGTGGGATTTTAGTACTGAGTACAGTGCCAGATCCAGAAAATTACTTAACTTATTTTATGAAAATGGATAATGTTAAGTTCAAGCAAAAAGTGTTGCCTGGAGATACTTTAATATTTAAAGCAGAGTTAATCACACCTATAAGAAGAGGAATTTGTCACATGCAAGCTTATGCTTATGCTAATTGTAAATTAGTTGCAGAAGCAGAATTAATGGCGCAAATTGCTAAAAAGAAATAATTATGAATCAACCATTAGCATACGTTCATCCGCAAGCAAAAATTGCTAGAAATGTTGTAATAGAACCATTTACAACTATACACAATAATGTAGAAATTGGTTCTGGTACTTGGATAGGATCTAACGTAACCATTATGGAAGGTGCTAGAATTGGTAAAAATTGTAGAATTTTTCCAGGTGCTGTTATTTCTGGTATACCACAAGATTTAAAGTTTGATGACGAAGAAACAACTGTAGTTATTGGTGATAATGTTACCATTAGAGAATGTGTAACTATTAACAGAGGTACGTCAGACAGAATGAAAACAGTTATCGGAAATAATTGTTTAATCATGGCATATTGCCATATTGCACACGATTGTTACGTAGGCGATAATTGTATTTTCTCAAACAATTCAACATTAGCAGGCCATGTTACTATTGGAGATAATGTGGTTTTAGCAGGTATGGTTGCTGTACATCAATTTGCTTCTGTAGGTAAACATGCTTTTGTTACAGGAGGTTCTTTAGTTAGAAAAGATGTACCACCTTATGTAAAAGCCGCAAGAGAACCTTTATCATATGTAGGTATTAATTCTGTTGGTTTAAGAAGACGTGGTTATACCACAGATAAAATTAGAGAAATACAAAATATATATAGAATATTATTTCAAAAAAACTACAATTACTCGCAAGCAATTCAGATTATAGAAGCAGAAATGGAGGCAACTTCAGAAAGAGACGAAATTGTACAGTTTATAAAAGACTCTCATAGAGGAATAATGAAAGGATATTTTAATTCAAACTAAAATTACATTTAAAATAACAATATATAAATGGCAACAACATCAGACATTAGAAACGGATTGTGTATTAGATACAATAATGATATTTATAAAATAGTAGAATTTTTACACGTAAAACCAGGAAAAGGACCTGCTTTTGTAAGAACAAAATTAAAAAGTGTAACCAATGGTAAAGTTATAGACAATACATTTCCTGCAGGTAGAAAAATTGATGAAGTTAGAGTAGAAACACACAAGTTTCAATTTTTATACCATGATGGTGAATTTTATCATTTTATGAATGAGGCTGATTACACGCAAATTCGTTTGTTAGAAGCTGCTTTAGATACTCCAGAATTAATGAAAGAAGGTGAAATTGTAACAATTATTATCAATTCTGAAGATAATATGCCACTTTCTGTAGAAATGCCAGCCAGTGTTATTTTAGAAGTTACGCATACAGAGCCTGGTGTTAAAGGTAACACAGCAACCAATGCAACAAAACCTGCAACAGTAGAAACTGGTGCAACCGTAAATGTACCTTTATTTATAAATGAAGGTGATAAAATTAAGGTCGAAACTACCAAAGGTTCTTATCAAGAAAGAATTAAAGAGTAATTGTATCTGGTAATAGCATTTATAATTCAGTGAATACCTAATAACAAAAAGCTAATAGTTATTTAATGAAATTCAAAAAACCACAAACATTACAACAAATTGCTGCTTTGTTAAAAGTTGATTTTGTTGGTAATGCTAATTTTGAAATCTTAGGGATTAACGAAATTCATGTTGTAGAGAAAGGAGATATTGTTTTTGTAGATCATCCAAAATATTACGACAAAGCATTAAATTCTAATGCAACTATCATCCTAATTAATAAATCTGTAGCCTGTCCAGAAGGAAAATCATTATTAATTTCTGAAGATCCTTTTAGAGATTTTAATAAAATAACCAATCATTTCAATCCATTTATTGCCTCAAAAGCAAGTATTTCAGATTCTGCAAAAATAGGAGAGAATACTATAATACAGCCAAATGTCTTTATAGGAAATAATGTAAATATTGGTAAAAACTGTATTATACATTCTAATGTAAGTATTTATGATAATTCTGTAATAGGTAATAATGTAACTATACACGCAAATACTGTTTTGGGTGCAGATGCATTCTATTATAAAAATAGGCCAGAAGGTTTTGATAAACTATTATCTGGTGGAAGAGTGGTTTTAGAAGATCATGTAGATTTAGGAGCTTCTTGTACTATAGACAAGGGGGTAACAGGAGACACTACCATAAAAGCAGGTACAAAAATAGACAACCAAGTGCATGTTGGCCATGATACTGTAATAGGTAAAAAATGCTTAATAGCATCGCAAACAGGTATTGCAGGTTGTGTAATTATAGAAGATGAAGTAACTATTTGGGGACAAGTTGGAACCAATAGTGGCATAACTATAGGGAAAGGCGCTGTTATTTTAGGACAAACTGGTGTTACAAAATCGGTTCCAGGAAATAAAACTTATTTTGGTACGCCAATTTCTGAATCTAGAAAAAAATTAAAAGAAATGGCAGAAATTAAACGTTTCTTAAAAGATAGAAATCATTAAAATTATAATTTAACTTTTTATAAAGAATTTTACAATAAGAAAAACTATATTTTCTTTTTTAAAAACAATCAATAAGTTATTTTTGCATAGAATAAAATTAATCGAACTCCATTTATTTCTTTTTTAGAAATTCAATATAAAATGGGCTTAAAAACAAACCAATGAGTGTTTTAGTAAATAAAAATTCAAAAATAATAGTACAAGGTTTTACAGGTAGCGAAGGTACTTTTCATGCAGGTCAAATGATAGATTATGGTACCAATGTTGTTGGTGGAGTTACTCCAGGTAAAGGAGGCCAAGAACACTTAGGAAAACCTGTTTTTAACACAGTTGTAGATGCTGTAGAAAAAGTACAAGCAGATACTTCTATTATTTTTGTACCACCTGCTTTTGCTGCAGATGCAATAATGGAGTCTGCAGATGCAGGTATTAAAGTAATTATTTGTATTACAGAAGGTATACCAACTGCAGATATGGTAAAGGTTAAAGCTTACATTGCAGATAAAGACTGTAGATTAGTTGGTCCAAATTGCCCAGGTGTAATCACACCAGATGAAGCTAAAGTTGGTATTATGCCTGGTTTTATCTTTAAAAAAGGTAAAGTAGGTATTGTGTCTAAATCTGGTACATTGACTTATGAGGCTGCAGACCAAGTTGTAAAACAAGGTTATGGTATTACTACCGCAATTGGTATTGGCGGTGATCCAATTATTGGAACTACAACAAAAGAAGCTGTAGAAATGTTAATGAATGATGACGAAACTGAAGCAATTGTAATGATTGGTGAAATTGGTGGAAACTTAGAAGCAGAAGCTGCACAATGGATAAAAGCAGACGGAAATAAAAAGCCAGTTGTTGGTTTTATTGCAGGACAAACTGCTCCAGCTGGAAGAACAATGGGACATGCTGGTGCAATAGTTGGAGGTGCAGATGATACAGCACAAGCAAAAATGAAAATTTTAGCAGCAAATGGCGTACACGTTGTAAGTTCTCCAGCAAAAATTGGCGAAATGGTTGCAAGTGTTTTAAAATAACTAATATTAGATTATAACAAACCAAATAAATTCCCGTGAAAACGGGAATTTCTTTTTTATATTTGAAAATCAACTAAATAGTACATTATGAAATTATTAGAAAATAAATCTGCAATTGTTACAGGAGCAACTAGAGGAATTGGTAAAAGTATTGCAGTAGAATTTGCTAAACAAGGTGCAAATGTTGCATTTACATATAACGCTTCTGTAGATGCTGCAAAAGCTTTAGAAAAAGAACTTACCTCTTATGGTGTAACTGCAAAAGGATATCAATCTAATGCTGCAGATTTTAATGCTGCACAAGAATTAGCTAAAGAAGTACAAAAACAATTTGGAAGCATAGATATTTTAGTAAATAATGCTGGTATTACAAAAGATAACTTGTTAATGCGTATTTCTGAAGAAGATTTTGATAAAGTGATAGAAGTAAACTTAAAATCTGTTTTTAACTTAACAAAAGCAGTCATAAGACCAATGATGAAACAAAGAGCAGGTTCTATTATTAATATGAGTTCTGTAGTTGGTTTAAAAGGAAATGCAGGACAAGCAAATTATGCAGCATCAAAAGCTGGTATTGTTGGTTTTTCTAAGTCTGTAGCTCTAGAATTAGGCTCTAGAAACGTAAGAAGCAACGTAATTGCACCAGGCTTTATAGAAACAGAAATGACAGCAAAATTAGATGAAGCTACTGTGCAATCTTGGAGAGATGGAATCCCTTTGAAAAGGGGAGGACAACCTATAGATATAGCAAACGCATGTGTGTTTTTAGCTTCTGATATGAGTGCTTACATTACCGGGCAAACTATATCTGTAGATGGTGGTATGTTAACGTAAAAACATATTTATAATTATAACTAAAGTTATAAACCTACAATAAAATTAACGTTGTAGGTTTTCTTTTTTAGGATAGTTATTTATATCTTTCACACAAATAAAAAACATTGCAGTCTTTAACTTTATTGTATATCGTAATTGCTTTATTAATAAGTCTTTTTGTGGCTTATTTTCAGTATTTTTATAAAGCTAAAAATACGGCAAAAGTCACTATTTCACTTTTTTTTTTAAAAGCTTTATCACTTTTTTTGTTGCTTTTATTGCTTATAAACCCAATAATAAAAACAACTACTTATCAAAATACAAAGCCTACACTTTCTGTTTTAGTAGATCATTCTAAATCTATTGAATTTTTTAACGAAGCAGTATCTGTAAAAGATATTGTAAATCAACTAAAAACAAACAATAGTTTAAACGATAAATTTGCGTTAGAAAACTTTGGTTTTGGCGATAATTTACAAGTTACAGATAGTGTTTTTTTTAATGCTAATGAAACCAATATTTATAAGGCTATAAACGGCTTAGATAATTTAAATAAAAGAAAAAATGCACCTATTATTTTAATAACAGATGGTAACCAAACTATTGGTAATGATTATGAATTTATAAGTTCTAACAAAAAAATATATCCCATTGTTGTTGGAGATACCACTATATACAAAGACCTTAAAATAACTCAAGTAAATGTAAATAAGTATAGTTATATTAAAAATAAATTTCCTGTAGAAGTTATTTTAAATTATCAGGGCAAAGAAAGTATAACTACTAAATTTTCTATTTTTAATGGAGCTAAAATTGTTTTTACTAAGAATATTACTTTTTCTAAAGAGGTAAATTCTAAAATTATAACCACAAATTTAACCTCAACTAAAGAAGGTTTAAATTATTATACTGCTTCTTTACAAAAAATAGAAAACGAAAAAAACACTCAAAATAACACCAAAAACTTTTCTGTAGAAGTTATAGACGAGCAAACAAAAATATTAATTGTAACAGCTGTTTTACATCCAGATATTGGCGCAATAAAAAAGGCAATAGAAAGTAATAAACAACGTGCAGTAGATGTTTTTTTGATTAGTGAATTTAAAAATCAAATAAATGATTATCAATTAGTTACAGTATATAACCCAAACAATAAGTTTAATAATTTACTTAATGAAATAAAACAAAATAACAGCAACTTTATTTTGGTTACAGGAACCAATACAGATTGGAATTTCCTAAATAAACAACAACTTGGTTTTTTTAAAAAGCACATCAATCAAACAGAAAATTATGGCGCTAATTACAACAGTAGTTTTTTAACTTTTCTACAAAAGGATATTGGTTTTGATCAATTTGCTCCTTTAGAAGATAAATTTGGCGAAGTAATATTTTCGAAAGATCATCAAAATTTATTAACACAAAAAATAAATGGTATTCAAACAGAACAACCTTTATTATCTGTTTTAAATGTAAATAATCAAAAAATTAGCGTTGTTTTTGGTGAAGGAATTTGGAAATGGAGAGCCAGTAGTTTTTTAAATACCAACTCCTTTCAAGAGTTTGACCAATTTATTGGAAATCTAGTGCAATTTACGGCATCCAATAAAAAAAGAAGTCGTTTAGAGGTAAATACAGATAATTTATATCCAGCCAACTCTAACATTAATATTTCTGCATTTTACACTGATAAAAATTATAAGTTTGATGCTAGAGCATCTATAGAAATTACTATAACAAATACCGCTACAAAAGAAGTTAAGAAGTTGCCTTTATCACTTATAAACAACTCTTATCAAGTTTCTGTAGATAATTTAATTTCTGGTGATTATATCTTTAGTTTAGAGGTTTTAGGGCAAAATATTAAAAAATATGGTAAATTTAAGATATCAGATTACCAAATAGAAGAACAGTTTACGAGTGCGAACAAAAATAAATTACAAAAATTAGCCTCTAAAACAGGAGGAAAGCTGTATTATAAAAACCAAATAGAAAGCTTAATTCAACATCTAATAGAAGATAAAACCTATTTTACAACTCAAAAATCTATAGAAAAAGAACAAAATTTAATTGATTGGAAATGGATTTTATTTTTAGTGGTAGTTCTCTTTACTGCAGAGTGGTTTATCAGAAAATATTTTGGTAAAATCTAATCAACTACTTTAAAAATCCATCTTTTAAAGTGATAAAAGATAGTCTGTAAAATTATGATCATCACCATCATCATTCTGCTACTAACAATATGAGTATTTTTTTTTAAAATAATCGAATTTATTGGTGGTTTTACAGAAAAAAGTTTCGGTTATAATGTATGATTTTATTTACCATTTAAGCGATTTTTTAAACTTTAGAATGCTAGAAAAGAATCTGAAACTATCAAAAAAGATATAAAAGTTGTTATGAATTGTATATTTATTTTAAATCATAGTACATTATAGTTTCATGATTTAGAAGATTGTGTTTATATAGATTGTGTTTCATCAAGTTAATTCGTAAATTTGATAAACTTTAAAATAAAAAAAATGTCAAGAAATCAAGCAGAACTTAATTTTCCAAAAGGTGGTGTCCTTTTTATTATAGCAGCCGTAGTTTTAATTATATTATTTTCTAGATCCACAGTAACTATTGGTCCTGGTGAAGGTGGTGTAGTTTTCGAAAGATTTGGAGATGGTATCAACATAGAAAAAACATATGGAGAAGGTTTTCAAATAGTAGCTCCTTGGAACGAAATGATTGTGCGTAAAGTGCGTCAGCAATCTATTTCAGATGAAATGAATGTTTTATCTGTAAACGGATTAGAAGTAAAGGTGAGTGGTACAGTTTGGTATGAACCAGAATTTTCTAAACTTGGACTTTTAATTAAAACAAAAGGAGAGGATTATGAGCGTGAATTATTAGATCCAGCAATTAATGCAGCTGCAAGAAGTGTTGTAGGGCGCTATACTCCAGAACAATTATATTCTAGTAAAAGAGATGTAATTGAACAAGAAATTTTAGATGAAGTAACAAAACTTTTAGCAGACCAATATTTAATTGTTAAAAGAGTTTTGGTAGAAGATGTAAAATTACCACCAACAATTAGAACCGCAATAGAAACTAAATTAAAGCAAGAACAAGAGTCTTTAGAATATGAGTTTAGATTAGCAAAAGCTAAAAAAGAAGCAGAAAGACAAAAAATTGATGCAGAAGGTAAAGCTGTGGCAAACAAAATTTTAAGTGCTTCTTTAACGGATAAAATTTTACAAGAAAAAGGCATTGAAGCTACTTTAGAGCTTTCTAAATCTCCAAATAGTAAAGTTGTTTTAATTGGTTCAGGTAAATCTGGTATGCCAATTATATTGGGTAACCAATAAAATAAAAAACATATTTTAAAAAAAAATCTAGCTTTTGCTAGATTTTTTTTGGGTACTAAACCATAAAGTGTGTAAGTAAAGTTATTCTGAAATTTTTCTAGGTCAATATTCCTATTGTCCAATGAGGAAAAATTTCGGAGATAACTTTACGATTAAATAATCACTAAATTTATAAACACACTTTTGACACTTTCCTAAAAACTGTGTAAGTTTAAAAATTCAGGGTTAAATGGACACTATCCTAAAAAGCTTCTATTGGTTTGGTTAATAAAAATGTTTCCCAATATAACAAAACTAAATTCTATTGCATTTAGTTTATTATTTGCTCTTATCTCCTTTATTGCTTTAACAATCTACCTTCTGAAGTTTTTATTTGTTTTTTCTGTCATTATTTATTTCTTCATACCTTTTTTTTTAAATTAATTTTTATTTCTTAAACTTAAATACATTTAATTTTATTAACTATTTTATTGTAATCTTTTTTATTGTTTACAAAGTCTAATTCAGATACATCTACAATTAATAAATTTAAATCTTTTTGGCTGGTAATAAAGTTTTTATAACCCTCTTGTATTTTTTTAAGATAAGCAGATTCAATATTTTGCTCATAATTTCTCCCTCTTTTTTTAATATTTTCTAGTAACCTATCTGTGTTTTGATATAAGTAAACGTACAAGTCTGGTTTTGTTATTTCTTTATAAATAAGAGTAAACATTTTTCTATATAAGAGATATTCATCTTCAGATAAAGTTACTTGTGCAAATATTAATGATTTAAATATATAATAATCTGAAACTAAAAAGTTTTTAAATAAGTCAAATTGTGCCAAATCATCGCTCAATTGTTGATATCGATCGGCTAAAAAACTCATTTCCAAAGGAAATGCATAACGTTCTTTGTCTTTGTAAAATTTAGGTAAAAAGGGATTATCTGCAAATCGTTCTAAAACTAGTTTAGAATTAAAATCTTCAGAAATCATTTTTGCTAAGCTGGTTTTTCCGGCACCAATATTACCTTCTATAGCAATATAATTGTATTTTTCTATAATAGGTAAAGGTCTTTTTAACTGTTTTTCTATAGCAGTTATTTCAGAAGCATCTGTACAGTTTAAGAGACAGTTTTTTATACTTTCTTTTTGTATCGGATGATTTATTTGACCAGCTATTTCTGCTAATGGAACAAGTACAAATTTACGTTCTAGCATCTTAGGGTGTGGTACAATTAATGATTCTGATAAAATAATTTCATCATTAAAAAGTAATATGTCTATATCTATATTTCTATTTTGGTATTCTTTTGTTTTTTTTCTTTGTCTTCCTAAGCTCTTCTCAATTTTTAGTAGTGAAGTAATTAATTTTAAAGAGTTTTGCTTTGTGGATACTTGTATGCAAATATTATAAAAATCGTTACCATTAAAGCCCCAAGCGGGTGTTTTGTAGATTGATGATATTTTTTGAATATCACCAACTTCACGATCAATAGTATTGATGGCATTTTGTAGATTTTCAAGTTTGTTTCCTTGATTTGTTCCTAAAGATAAATATGTGGTGTGTTGAATTTTCATAAACAGTTTACAAAGAAAATAAAAGCATTTTATAAATCGGCTATAAAATAACAAAATCGCTAAAATTAATTAGCGATTTTGTTATTAAGAAAAATAGATTATCAACTAAGTGTAAATAAATAATATTTTTAGCCTATTAAAATTCATTTTATATAATATGTTTGCAAGTTATAGAACTTATTTATTACTTAAAATAGTTTTAGAAGCAATTTTAGTCTTGTTCATGTATCTACTCTTTTTGTCAGTAATATTTTTTAATTCTGAATACACAAACAGATATTCTTTTAAATTCTTTTTAGAAGCATATCAAATTATTAACCAGTATATTAAATCGTACAATTATAAAAGACTTCATTCTTCTTTAGGTTATAAATCACCTGTAGAAATGGAATTAATAATGAAAAATAATAAAAACAAAAAAAACTCAGGATTTAATCAATCCTGAGTTTTTGAAACTTACACACTTTATTAGATACTGCCTTTTCTTCTTATTTCAATTCTTTTTTAATTAAAAACTAAACTCTAATCCACCATAAATTCCAAATGGATGACCTGGTCTTAAACCTGCAGGAACTCTAGAAGCTGCATAGGTGTTGTCTAATAAATTAATTACATTTAAGGTGGTACTTAAACGTTTTGTGATAAAATATTTACCAGATAAATCCACAATAAAATTAGCATCCACTCTTTCGTTATCAGGAATATTTCCTGTTCCTGCCAACGTTCTAAATTCTCCATTAAATCGTCCATTTATATTGATTTCAAAATCTTTATGTTCTATAGAAAAAGTGGTATTAAACTGATGTTTTGGTATGTAAGGCAATTCATCACCAGCAGTTACTGCCCCCCAAAAACTATCTGCTCCATTAAAACTATTTTTAAATTCTGTATTTGTAAATGTATATCCAACAGAAATAGGAAAAGAGAATTTTGCATCTGAATTTGAAAAATTATAGTTCAATAATAATTCAATTCCGTTTACATTTACCTCACCAGCATTAAATTGATCTAAAGAACCTGTTCCTCCAGTTGCTGCTAAATCGCTCCCTAAAAGATTTGAATAATCGTTAAAAAAACTAACAAATTCACCTTGTAATTTTCCAAGATTAAAACGTGTTCCTAATTCGTAATTGATGCTTTCTTCTGGGGCTTGACCATCTTGATTTCCAGGAGGCGAAAATCCTTTGTGAACACCACCAAATAAAGAAAAATCGTTATTAAATTTATAATTTGCACCCATTCCTGGTATAAAAACGCCCACTGAATTTTCTCTAGTTGCTAAATTTACACCAGTTCTATTGACATCATTTTTACCAAAATCTTCTCTTTGTAAAGTGATATTTTCATAACGCACACCAGGTGTAAACGTCCAATTATTATATTTTAATTTGTAAGTAATGTAAGATGCAAATGCGTTTGCGCTACTAATTCTATTGGCATCTGTGCCTTCAATCGCATCAGTTGTTAAAGACATAACACCTGTACTAGAAATACTATATTTATCTACCCATTGAAACCTATCTTCTTCATCATAATGATAACGCAAGCCAATTTCTACATCATGAAAAGCATTTCCTTTATACCAATGGTAATCTAGTTTTGTTTGAATTCCTGTTGAGTAGTATTTTCTATTATTTGCTTTTATGCCAATAGCATCAGCAGCAGAATTTACAGAACCATTTACAATGCTAAAATGGTTAGCATAAGTTGACGGATCTTCTAAGATGTCTGCAATTCCTTTTTTTGTTCCATTAAAAGTAACATCATCTAGTTTATACCAGTTTCTAGCAAAATTGTTTTGATAAGCAGTGGTAGTAATTCTAACATTTTTAGAAAAATCTAAACGATGTGTAATCATATATTGAGTATGGTCTGTAACCATTCTATCTTCATTTGAAGAAGCGTATCTAGAAAAAGGGTTGGTATTAAAATCTTGTTCAGATAATCCTAAATAAGTTTCGTTTCCATCTTCATCTGAATATTGAAATTTAAACTCTAATGTCTGTTGTACACTTGCTTTTGGAAATAAATTTACACCAATTTTAGCGACAACATCGTTTTTGTTAAAACCAGTGTTTTTTCCACTTGGTAGGGTTTTAAATCCGTCTGAACCGTAATTTAAATACTCTAATACATAACCAAATTTTTTATTTCTTCCCCCAATTTTTGCATGTAATTGATTCGAATTAAAGCTACCATAACTTGCTCTAACTTTTCCACCAAATTCAGTGGGAATTTGAGCAGAAATCATATTGATAGCTCCACCAGTTGTAAAAGGGCCATATTGAACTTGACTACTTCCTTTTAAAACTTCTACAGCTTCCATTCTTGCAATTGTTGGAAAATAATAAGCAGATGACGCACTATATGGAGCAGGAACAATCAAAACACCATCTTCCATTAAGGTTATTTTAGAACTTCTTTCTGGTGATGTTCCTCGTAAACTAATATTTGGACGTAAACCAAAACCATCTTCTTCGTAAATTGTTACTCCCGGCACACTTCTTAAAGCTCTATTTACATCTGTAAAACTAAATTTTTGTAATTCTTTTGGAGATAAATAATACGCAGCACCTGTTCTGTGTTTGGCTACATATTTATTTCCAAAAATTGTTTTTGTAGAAATAATAATTTCATCTAATTTTTGAATTGAGTCTAAGCTTGTGGTTTCTTTTTTCTTTTTTTGAGCAGATAAAATAACTGTAAATAAGATTGTTATGATTAATATACCTTTTCTCATTTTATTTAGATTAAATATAAATAGATTTTTTTAACGCGGCAAAGATACAACCCAGTTTGTGATTTACAAGTTTTATTTAGAATAAATAAAAATAAATTTTAAAATATCCTGGTTATTAAAACATTACAATGAATTTTTTTTAAATTTAAAAGTTTAAACAATGATTTTTTTAAAAGGTTAACAATATTATTTAAATTGATTTTAAATAAAAGTCAACTAAAATGCTATTTTTTGATTTAGATATGATTATTTAATTTAGTAAAAAATTTTAATTATGTTACAAACCATTGATATTCAACAACAACTAATAAAAGAAAGGAATAAAAAACACCAATCTTTTGATGTTATACAGTGGGTACATCAAGTATTTGATGACATAGATACACAAGAAAAAAGTGTTTTAGAAAGATTGGTACAATCTCCCATAAATAAAACAACCAATACTTTTAACATTGATAGAATAGATGCTAATGCCATTTTTCACATTACTGAAATAAAAAAGATTTGTATCGACTTTAGACTTCGTTTTTTAGATACAAGATATTTTAAAGCAGATTATCCACAAGAAGTTATTGCTAAAATTAATGCTTTAGAAAAAGAGCATCACACAACTTTAGATGGTTTTAAAATAATTGCTCCTTCAAAATTATTCGAACTAAATGAAGCAGATGATCCATTACTATTTGCACCTATGGGCAATGGTTATTATTATTTAATACATAAATGGGGTAAAGATTTACATCCATTAAGAAAAGTAAAATATTGGGCAATTAAAAACGTAGAAAATCTTTTATGGGTAGTTTTATTTACGAGTATCTTTTGTACGTTTCTCACCAAAAATTTATTTTATGGAAACATGAATAATTTTGGGCATATTGCCATTTTATTTCTGTTTTTTGTAAAAGGAATCATTGGTATGTTCTTTTTTTATGGTGTAGCTTCTGGTAAAAATTTTAGTGCTTATTGTTGGACAAGTAAATACAATAAAATATCTTAACCCTAAATGCATATACAATTAAATAATAAGTTGTAAATTTGCATGCAATTATACCTTAATTGCCATATGACAGCACACAACAACAAAATTTTAGGAGAAGGTTTAACGTATGATGACGTTTTATTAGTCCCTGCCTTTTCAGAAGTACTTCCAAGAGAAGTAAACATTCAAACAAAATTCACGAAAAACATCACTATAAATGTACCTATAGCTTCTGCAGCGATGGATACTGTAACAGAATCTGCTTTAGCAATTGCTATTGCAAGAGAAGGGGGGATTGGTGTTTTACATAAAAATATGACAATAGAGCAACAAGCTTTAGAAGTTAGAAAAGTAAAACGTGCAGAATCTGGTATGATTTTAGATCCAGTAACATTGCCGTTAACTGCAACTGTGTTAGATGCTAAAGCAAATATGAAAGAACACAGTATTGGTGGTATACCTATTGTTGATGAAAATGGTGCTTTAAAAGGAATTGTTACCAACAGAGATTTGCGTTTTGAGCACGACAATGCAAGACCCATTGTAGAGGTAATGACTAGTGAAAACTTAGTAACAGCCTCAGTAGGAACTTCTTTAAAAGATGCAGAAAAAATACTTCAAAATCATAAAATAGAAAAACTTTTAATTGTTGATGATCATTATACCTTAAAAGGTTTAATTACCTTTAGAGATATTACTAAGGTTACACAAAAACCAATTGCTAATAAAGATTCTTTTGGTAGATTAAGGGTTGCAGCTGCTTTGGGTGTAACTGGAGATGCTGTAGAAAGAGCAGAAGCTTTGGTAAATGCGGGGGTAGATGCTGTAATTATAGATACAGCTCATGGCCATACAAAAGGCGTGGTTACTGTTTTAAAACAAGTAAAAAGTAAATTTCCAAAACTAGATGTTGTAGTGGGTAATATAGCCACAGCAAGTGCCGCAAAATATTTAGTAGAAGCTGGTGCAGATGCAGTAAAAGTAGGTATAGGTCCAGGTTCTATTTGTACAACAAGAATTGTTGCAGGTGTTGGTTTCCCACAATTTTCTGCAGTTTTAGAGGTAGCTGCTGCTATAAAAGGTAGTGGAGTACCAGTAATTGCAGATGGAGGTATACGTTATACAGGTGATATCCCTAAAGCAATAGCAGCTGGTGCAGACTGTGTAATGTTAGGTTCTCTATTAGCTGGTACCAAAGAATCTCCAGGAGAAACAATTATCTACGAAGGAAGAAAATTTAAATCTTATAGAGGTATGGGCTCAGTAGAAGCAATGAAACAAGGTTCTAAAGATAGGTACTTTCAAGATGTAGAAGCAGATATTAAAAAATTAGTACCTGAAGGTATTGTAGGTAGAGTTCCTTACAAAGGAGATTTATTTGAAAGCATCCATCAGTTTATTGGTGGTTTAAGAGCGGGTATGGGCTATTGTGGTGCCAAAGATGTTGAAACCTTAAAAGAAATAGGTCAATTTGTTAGAATTACAGCAAGTGGAATTAACGAAAGCCATCCACATGATGTGGCAATTACAAAAGAAGCACCAAATTATAGTAGACGATAAACTACAATTTTAAAAATTTAAAAGCTCAAGAATATTTCTCTTGAGCTTTTTTTGTTAACTTTAAACCTAAATCCTTAACATTGTAAAGTCTATTTTATAAAGTAAACGAATTGTTTTTTTTTAAATAACCAACCTAAATAATTATAAGTTTTTAGAGTATCTTTTGTTATTATTTTTCTGTTAACACTTTGTAAGTGGATAGCAGGTGTAATTGGTGCTTTGGTTACTTAAATTATCAATAAGTAGGTCAAATATCTTTGTTAATTATGGTGTAAAAAGTTTTAAAAGATAATTATAAAACTACAAAAACGTTTACAGACTTTTATGAAGATCATCCTATAAAAGAAGAAAATTATAGATAAATTTATGCAATATTGCCTTCTAAATTAAATTACTTTAAGAATTAGACATCGTATTTATTTAATGTTTAATATATTGTTATTCAAATATATAGATACCTCACTACATGTTGGGTATAATATTGCCTATAATTAGCTATGTTAATAAATTGAGTTAAATAGCTATTTTTGGTAGTTGATTATTAATAAAAATCAAAAAAAACAAGAAATGGAAAAAACATTATTTGACAAGGTATGGGATTCTCATGTGGTACGTAGCGTAAAAGACGGGCCAGATGTGTTTTTTATTGATCGTCATTTTATACATGAAGTTACAAGTCCTGTAGCTTTTTTAGGATTAGAAAGTAGAGGAAACAGTGTGGTATATCCAGAGCGCACATTTGCAACTGCAGATCATAACACACCAACTATCAATCAGCATTTACCAGTAGCAGATGCTTTATCTGCCAATCAGTTAGACGCATTAGAAAGAAATGCGGCTAAATATGGTATTTCTCATTGGGGTTTGGGTGATAAAAATAACGGAATTGTACACGTTGTAGGCCCAGAAAACGGAATTACCCTACCTGGTGCAACGATTGTTTGTGGAGATTCACATACATCTACACATGGTGCTTTTGGTGCTATAGCTTTTGGTATTGGTACAAGTGAAGTAGAAATGGTATTATCTACACAGTGTATTATGCAACCAAAACCCAAAAAAATGCGTATTAACGTAAATGGAAAATTAGGTGCAGGTGTAACTCCAAAAGATGTGGCTTTATACATAATTTCTAAACAAACAACTTCTGGAGCTACTGGTTATTTTGTAGAGTATGCAGGAGATGTTTTTAGAGACATGTCTATGGAAGGTCGAATGACGGTTTGTAACCTTTCTATAGAAATGGGTGCAAGAGGAGGTATGATAGCTCCAGATCAAAAAACCTTTGAATATATTAAAGGACGTGCATTAACTCCAAAAGGAGCAGATTGGGACAAAGCCATGAAATATTGGGAAACTTTGCACACAGATGAAAATGCTCAGTTTGATGAAGAATTCAATTATGAAGCTTCAGATATAGAACCAATGATTACTTATGGTACCAATCCAGGAATGGGAATGGGCGTTACAAATTCGATACCAACTGCAGCAAATGTAGAAGGTGGAGCAGAAACCTATAAAAAGTCTTTAGGTTATATGTCTTTTAATGAAGGTGAAGCTATGATTGGAAAACCGATAGATTTTGTATTTTTAGGTTCATGTACCAATGGTAGAATAGAAGATTTTAGAGCTTTTTGTTCTATTGTAGATGGAAGAAAAAAAGCAGACAATGTTACAGCTTGGTTAGTACCAGGATCTCACAAAGTTGTAGATCAAATAAAGGCAGAAGGTTTGGATAAAATTATATCAGATGCAGGTTTCGAGTTAAGAGAACCAGGTTGTTCTGCTTGTTTGGCTATGAATGATGATAAAATTCCAGCAGGAAAATTATCGGTTTCAACATCAAATAGAAATTTTGAAGGAAGACAAGGACCAGGATCTAGAACTTTATTAGCATCTCCTTTAGTAGCAGCAGCATCTGCAGTAGAAGGTGTAGTTACAGACCCAAGAACATTATTAGTATAAACTATAAGCTACAGGCTTAAAACCTATAGCTTATTAAGAATCAAAAAATTGCTTAGAGCATAAAAGCTTAAAGCATAAAGCAAAACAAAATGGCATACGATAAATTTGAAGTATTAACAAGTACAGCATATCCATTACCAATAGAAAATGTAGATACAGATCAAATTATACCTGCTCGTTTCTTAAAAGCAACAGAGCGTAAAGATTTCGATATCAATTTTTTTCGTGATTGGAGATACAATGCAGACGGGACACCAAAAGCAGATTTTCCATTAAACAAAGAAATTTATGCAGGTTCTAAAATCTTAGTAGGAGGTAGAAACTTTGGTTCTGGTTCTTCTAGAGAACACGCAGCTTGGTCTGTGTACGATTTTGGTTTACGTTGCGTTATTTCATCGGCATTTGCAGATATTTTTAAAAATAACTGTTTAAATGTAGGAGTTTTACCAGTGCAAGTTTCTGCAGCATTTGCAGATAAATTGTTTGATGCAATTATGGCAGATCCCAAAACAGAAATCAAAGTAGATTTACCCAATCAAAAAGTAACTTTAGTAGCAACAGGAGAAACAGAATCTTTTGACATAAATACTTATAAGAAAGACAATATGTTAAATGGTTTTGATGATATTGACTATTTAAAAAATATGGAAGAAGAAATTACTAATTTTGCAGAAAGAAGACCTTTCTAAATGCTTTTCTCGAGAAAACGGGAAACCAAAAAAAGATTTTTTTTTCAAATTTGATAGGATGATTCAAAGAAAAATAGAAATAATGGATACGACATTGCGTGATGGAGAACAAACATCAGGCGTGTCTTTTTCAGTTTCTGAAAAATTAACCATTGCAAAACTGCTTCTAGAAGAGTTGCATGTAGATCGTATAGAAATAGCATCTGCAAGAGTTTCTAAAGGTGAACTAGAAGCTGTACAAAAAATTACTTCTTGGGCTTCAGAAAACAATCAATTAAACAAAATTGAGGTTTTAACTTTTGTTGATGGAGGAAAATCTATCAATTGGATGATAGAGGCTGGTGCAAAAGTACAGAACTTGCTAACCAAAGGTTCTTTAAATCACTTAAAACATCAACTTAAAAAAACACCAGAACAGCACTTTGCAGCAATTAAACAAACTATTGAATTAGCTGCAGAAAACAACATTAAAACCAATGTTTATTTAGAAGATTGGTCTAATGGTATGCGCAATTCTAAAGAATATGTGTTTGAGTTTTTAAATTTTTTATCAACACAAAATATAGAACGTATTTTATTACCAGATACTTTAGGCGTTTTAACTCCCAAGGAAACATTTACTTTTATAGAAGAAGTAAAACAAAAATATCCAACAACACATTTTGATTTTCATGGTCATAATGATTATGACTTAGGTGTTGCCAATGTGATGGAAGCTGTTTATGCAGGTATTAACGGCTTACACTTAACCATAAATGGAATGGGAGAACGTGCAGGGAATGCACCTTTAGCAAGTGTTGTAGCTGTAATTAATGATTTTATTAATGGTGTTGAAATTTCTGTAGATGAAACTGCTTTAAACAAAGTTAGTAAGTTGGTAGAAACGTTTTCTGGCTTTAGAATCCCTGTAAATAAACCCGTAGTTGGTGCAAATGTTTTTACACAAACTGCTGGTATTCATGCAGATGGAGATAATAAAAACAATCTTTATTTTAACGATTTAATGCCAGAACGTTTTGGTAGAAAACGTAAATATGCATTAGGTAAAACATCAGGTAAAGCTAATATTCAAAAAAATTTACAAGATTTAGGTATCAGCTTAAATGATGATGAACTAAAGAAAGTTACCCAAAGAATTATAGAACTGGGAGATAAAAAAGAAGTGGTTTCTCAAGACGATTTACCATATATTATTTCTGATGTTTTAGATAGCGATACAATAGAAAAACGCGTAGTTGTAAAAAACTATGTATTGGGTCATGCAAAAGGTATGAAACCTTCCACTACTTTAAAATTAATAGTAGAAGGAGTAGAATACGAGGCTCATGCACAAGGTGATGGGCAATTTGATGCTTTTATGAATGCACTTAGAAAATTGTACAAAACACATAGCAAAAAAGATTTACCAGACTTGGTAGATTATGCCGTTAGAATTCCTCCAGGAAGTCATTCTGATGCTTTGTGTGAAACCATTATTACATGGAAAAAAGAAAAACAAGAATTTATAACACGGGGTTTAGACTCAGATCAAACAGTATCTGCCATTAAAGCCACAGAAAAAATGTTGAATATAATTTAAATTAGTCAATAATCTTTAAACTTTAGTCATCGCTACATTTGACTAAAGTCTAAAGTCTACAAACAATAAAAAAATGAAATTAAATATCGCATTATTAGCAGGAGATGGAATTGGTCCAGAAGTAATAGACCAAGCAGTAAAAGTATCGGATGCTATTGCAAAAAAGTACAATCATGAAATTAATTGGAAACCAGCATTAACAGGTGCAGCTGCTATTGATGCAGTTGGAGAGCCTTATCCAGATGAAACGCACGAAATTTGTGCATCTTCCGATGCCGTTTTATTTGGCGCTATTGGGCATCCACGTTTTGATAATGATCCTTCTGCAAAAGTAAGACCAGAACAAGGTTTGTTAAAAATGCGTAAAAAATTAGGTTTGTTTGCAAATGTAAGACCTACCTTTACGTTTCCATCATTATTAGATAAATCACCTTTAAAAAGAGAACGTATTGAAGGAACTGATTTGGTCTTTTTACGAGAGTTAACTGGAGGTATTTATTTTGGTGAAAAGGGTAGAAGAGAAGAAGGCGAAACCGCTTTTGATAATTGTGTTTACACAAGAGCAGAAGTACAACGTCTAGCAAAAAAAGGTTTTGAGTTGGCTATGACTCGTGGTAAAAAACTATGTTGTGTAGACAAAGCGAATGTTTTAGAAACTTCAAGATTATGGAGAGAAACTGTGCAGGCTATGGAAAAAGATTATCCAGAAGTAGAAGTTTCTTACGAATTTGTAGATGCTGTTGCCATGCGTTTGGTTCAATGGCCAAATAGTTACGATGTATTAATTACAGAAAATTTATTTGGAGATATTTTAACCGATGAAGCATCTGTAATCTCTGGTTCTATGGGCTTAATGCCAAGTGCTTCTTTAGGTGCAGAAATTGGTTTGTTTGAGCCAATTCATGGTTCTTATCCTCAGGCAACAGGTTTAAATATTGCAAATCCTATGGCTACTGTATTATCAGCAGCAATGATGTTCGAAAATTTTGGATTACAAGAAGAGGGGAAAGCAATTAGAGATGCTGTAAACAAAGCTTTAGAAAAAGGGGTTGTAACAGAAGATTTAGCTGATGGACAAAAATCTTACGGCACAAAAGAAGTAGGAGATTGGTTGGCTGAAAACATCTAGTTTTCATAAAAAAAATAAACAGTAAAGGTGCTGTTTTGTAATTTTTTCTTGTTTATTTTTGAAAAAAAAATAATTACATGAAATTACAAAATGCACTTTTTTTTATTGCTTTAATTTTTAGTATTTTTTCTATAAATGCACAAATTAAAGGTAAGGTAGTAGATGCTTTAGATAATTACCCTTTAGAATATGCAAGTGTTGCTATTTATAAAGTTGCTGATAAAAAACTAGTAACAGGTGTTATTACCAATTTAGAAGGTTTTTTTATTATTGATGCAATAAGACCTGGTAATTATTATATTGAAGTTACATTTTTAGGCTATGAAACTAAAGTAATTAAAAGTATACATCCAAAAAGTAAAGGAGCATTAATAAACCTAGATACTATTAAACTTGTTCTAGGCTCAGCAAATCAATTAAACGAAGTTGTTTTAAGAGCAGAAAAACAAACGGTTTCTCATAAAATTGATAGGCAAGTTTTTGACACCCAAAAATATCAAACTACAGTTGGTGGAAATGCCGTTGATGTAGTACGTAATTTACCATCTGTAACAATTAATGGTTTGGGTGAAATTAGTGTAAGAGGAAGTAAAGGTTTTACAGTTTTAATAAACGAAAAACCTACACAAGGTGATGCAAGTACTATTTTAGCACAATTACCAGCCAATGCTATAGAAAAAATCGAATTAATTACAGCTCCGTCAGCAAAATATGATCCAGAGGGAAAAGGAGGTATTTTAAACATTATTACAAAAAAAGGAGCTATAGATGGAACTTTTGCTCAAATAAATTTGCGAGGTGGATTTCCATCTATAGAAGATTACGATACCCAAGTTGCTGCAAAGCGTTTTGGTATTGATGCAACAATTAATAAAAGAACAGGTAAATGGAATCTGTCTTTTGGTGCAAGTTACCAAAGAAATGACAAAACTGGTAGAAGAGAAGGAGATATGTTTATCATTAATACTCCAGAGAATACAACCTCTTTTTTGCCTTCTGATGGTGAGCGTAGTTTTGATGAGATTACCTACAATGGTCGTTTTAATGTTGATTTTACTCCAGATGATAAGAATAACTTTTCAATAGGGTTCTTTGCAGGAAAAAGAACTAAAGATCGTTTAGCCGATATTGTCTATAATAATTATGCAGTTTCTCCAATAAATAGTAACAATCGCTTGTATAAGCTTACCTATTTTAATCATAATTTAAGAACTAGAAAAGGAGATTTTGCATTGGGTAGTTTTGATTATAGTCATAAATTTAACAATGACTCAAAATTATCAACTTCAATTTTATATGAATATACTTTTTTAGGTGGGCCAACAGAGAACGATAATTTAGGTTTTCCTGATAATGCGATTGTGTATCAAAGAGAATTTAATACTAATGATAATCCTTTGCATGGAAATCGCTTTAATTTAGATTATCAATGGAAACCATTTTCTTTTGGGATTTTAGAAACAGGATATCAATTTAGAAATTTAGAGCATACAGGTAAATTTGTATACGAAAGAGATGAGAATTTAGTGCCAGAGTTTTCTAGTGATGTAAGCTTAAAAAGAGTAATCCATTCTGGATATGCACAACTTTCTGGAGCAAAAAATAAATGGAGCTATAATGCTGGTGTACGTTTAGAGTCAATGGATAGAGAATATAAAGAAACATTGCGAAGTGATGGAATAGAAAATGTTTACAATTTAGATTTTGTAAAGTTATTTCCTTCAGCATCCTTACAATATAAAATTAATGATAAAACAAATATTAAAACTGCATATAGCAAAAGAGTAGAAAGAACTACAACTTTTAAAATGAATAGTTTTGCAGAACGTGAGCATTCAGAGGTTTTTGAACAAGGTGATAATACTTTACAACCAGAATTTATTGATTTAATTGAACTAGGTATCACTAAAAAATTAAACGGTGGAAATTCAATTTATGCAACAGGGTATTTTAGACATGTAAAGAACGTTATTAATAGAGTAAATACTTTAGCGTATCAATCTAATGGTGCTGTAATCGATAGCATTATTAATAGAGTCTATTCTAATGTTGGAAATAGTAATTCAATAGGTTTAGAAGTAGGAGCTACAATAAAAGCATCAAAAAATTGGACAAACTTTATTGGTGTAAATGCTTATAATTATGATATTGATGGCGTTTTAAATTTTAAACATAGAGATGGTGTTGAACGTAATTATAATATTGATACCAATTCCACAATTTATTCTATAAATTTAAATACTACTTATAATTTTGGGCAAAATGCTTCTGTGCAGTTCACATTTAATTACTTGTCTGATAGGGTTACAGCTATAGGTGAAGATTCTCGATTTTATTCACCAAACCTAACGTTTCGAAAAAAGTTTATGGAAAATCGATTGACGGCTACTTTGCAGTGGCAGAATATAGATATGGGGCTATTTAAAACAAATGAACAACGCATTACCACCTCAAGTGCTAATCAGTTTTATACCACAACAAATTATGTGTATGAAGTTGATATGATTACCTTAAACTTATCTTACACGTTTAACGCTGCTAAAAATAAATCGAAGTTTATTGATAGTGAATTTGGTAAAAGAGAGTTTTAATTACAAATTGTAAAACTCCATACTCTCAATAATCAATTCTTCAGCAACTTTACAGTCTAATTTAAAATTTTCGTAATCGTTTAAAAGTACAAAATTTACTTGTCCGTTTACGTTTTTCTTATCATGCTTAAGTAGTTCTATAATAGCAACAAAATCTTCTTTTAAAAGATTTATTTTATCGTAAATAGCTAGAACTACTTCTTTTACTTCTGCAACTTTTTCTGCAGGAAAACCTAATAATCTAGAAGACATATAACTTTCGCAAACCATCCCAATTGCAATAGCTTCTCCATGTGTTAAGTTTTCTTTGTTTTCAGACTCTAAGTAAAAAGACTCTATCGCGTGTCCTAAAGTATGACCAAAATTTAAAATTTTACGTATGTTTTTTTCTTTGGGGTCTTCTAAAACAACTTCGTTTTTTATCTCAATAGATCTAAATATTAAATCTTTGATATGTAGCTCTTTATTTTGTTTTATCTCATTAAATAGTTTAATATCGTAAGTAACACCGTATTTAATAATTTCAGCCATTCCAGATTTTATTTCTCTAGGCGTAACTGTTTCTAAATAAGCAGCATCTACCAATACCATTTCTGGGTTTGCAAACAAACCAATTTGATTTTTCAACACCCCTAAATCTACACCTGTTTTTCCACCTACAGAAGCATCTACCATAGATAATAAAGTGGTTGGTACATTTACAAAATCAATTCCTCGTTTAAAACAAGAAGCCACAAAGCCACCTAAATCTGTTATAACACCACCACCTAAAGTAATTAAGAGACTTTTTCTATCACCACCTAATTCTGTAATAGCATTCCAAACACCAATACAAGTTTCTAGATTTTTATTAATTTCTCCAGACTCAATTTCTATTATTTCAATCCTGTTTTCTGCACTAAAATTTCTTATAAATTTAGGATAACAATGCTCAAAAGTATTCTCATCAACCAAAATAAAAATAGTTGAGTAGTTGTTTTTAGTTACTAAAGTAGACAATTCTTTATACGCTTTGTCTTGAAAATGAACAGGATAACTTATTGCTTTTATAGATTTCATCATAAAAATATTGAAAGTGCAAATTAACTAGAAATTATTGAATTATTTATACTCTTCAACTATCTTTGTTTTAAATTTTGATAGCTTCAAATGAATTTTTTTAATAACACACAAGTTGCTTTTGCACTAAAAACAGACTCTCAGCTAGAAAGAGCCTATTTTTTGTTTAAAATGATTCAAAACCAACCCTTAGTTAGAATTGGTAGTGCAGTAACAAATTTTGCTTTAAAAGCACATTTACCTATAGAAGGTTTAATTAGAACAACGGTGTTTGATCACTTTTGTGGCGGTGTTACCGAAGAAGACTGTATGCCAATTATAGAAAACATGTACAACAATGGCAATGTACATAGTGTTTTAGATTATTCTGTAGAAGGTAAAGACAAAGAAACAAGTTTTGATGAAGCTTTAGAGAAGGTTTTAAAAATTGTAAATTTTTGCGCAGAAAAAAAATCCATTCCATTTGCGGTTTTTAAACCCACAGGTTTTGGGCGATTTGCATTGTATCAAAAAATTACTGAAAGCAACCAATTATCAACAGAAGAAAAAAAAGAATGGGCTAGAGTAGAAGCGCGTTATCACAAAGTATGTAAAGTAGCATTAGAGAAAGATGTACCCTTATTAATTGATGCAGAAGAAAGTTGGATGCAAGATGCAGCAGATCAATTAATAGAGCAATTAATGGAAACTTACAACCAAGAAAAAGCCATAGTTTTTAATACTTTACAAATGTATAGGCATGATAGACTTGCCTATTTAAAAAAACTGCACAAAAAAGCTCTCCAAAAAGGGTTTCATATCGGTATAAAAGTGGTAAGAGGTGCTTATATGGAAAAAGAAAGAGAAAGAGCCGAAGAAAAAGGGTACCCATCACCAATTTGCGAACACAAACAAGCTACAGATATTAATTTCAATGAAGCTGTAAAATACATGATGGAACACAAAAATATGGCTATTTTTATAGGAACACATAATGAAAAAAGCTCTTATTTAGGTATGGAATTAGCAGACAAATACAAAATTAGTAAAAACGATGCAAGACTTTGGTTTGGGCAACTATTTGGTATGAGCGATCATATAAGTTACAACCTTGCAAACCAGCAATACAATGTTGCAAAATACTTACCTTTTGGGCCAGTAAGAGATGTTATGCCTTATCTAATTAGACGTGCAGAAGAAAACACTTCAGTTGCAGGGCAAACAAGTAGAGAGTTAAACCTGTTAAAAGCAGAAAGAAAACGTAGAAAATTATAATGCAAACTGTAGAAGAAATAAAACAGTTACTTCATAGAAATAAACTGAGGTTACATCAAGAGTTGTTACAAAGCAAAGAAGCTTACCATTTAATTAAAAAATCTACACACTCGCATTTAACAGAAGAAGAAAAGCAAAAAATTAAAATTCAACTGTTAGATATTTGCAAAGCCATACCCGCTTTTACGGTTTTTATGCTTCCAGGAGGCGCATTATTACTACCCTTATTAATCAAATTAATACCAGATATTTTACCATCTGCCTTTCAAGAAGATCCAGAAACAGATAACAAATAAAATAATTTGGGCGTTCCCTTTCAGGTCGCGTTTTTCATTGCAAGTCCTCGTTCGTAACCTCACTGTGGGCTTTCCATTACAATCGCTAACGCACTTATCTAGAAGCTTTTTGCTAACATCAAAGTAAAAGAAACTCTATAAAAACCTGTTTTTAAGGCATTAAAAAAGCACAACGTAAAAATAATTAGCTATTTTTCGTATAATTCGTGTCTAAACAACTACTTTTGCACGAAATTTAAGAAAGCACAAATGCAATCAATAAGAAACATCGCAATTATTGCCCACGTAGACCATGGTAAAACTACTTTGGTAGACAAAATTATAGATCAAGCAAAAATTTTAGACGATCGTAAAGAACGTACAGATTTATTGTTAGATAATAACGATTTAGAAAGAGAAAGAGGAATTACCATTCTTTCTAAAAACGTATCTGTAAATTACAAAGATGTAAAAATTAATGTAATAGATACACCAGGTCACGCCGATTTTGGAGGAGAAGTAGAACGTGTATTAAAAATGGCAGATGGTGTTTTGTTATTGGTAGATGCTTTTGAAGGCCCAATGCCACAAACTCGTTTTGTATTAGGTAAAGCGATAGAATTAGGTTTAACACCAATTGTGGTTGTAAATAAAGTAGACAAAGAAAACTGTACACCAGATTTAGTACACGAAAAAGTGTTCGACTTAATGTTTGCTTTAGAAGCCTCAGAAGAACAACTAGATTTTACAACCATTTATGGTTCAGCAAAAAATGGTTGGATGTCTACAGATTGGCAAGAACCAACAGACAATATTATTCCTTTATTAGATGCTGTTTTAGAAGCTATTCCAGAAGCACCTTATAGAGAAGGTTCTCCACAAATGCAAATTACCTCTTTAGACTTTTCTGCTTTTACAGGTAGAATTGCAATTGGACGTGTATTTAGAGGAGATTTAGAAATAGCAAAAGACTATATGCTTATAAAAGCAGATGGTTCTACCAAAAAAGTAAGAATTAAAGAATTGCACGTTTTTGAAGGAATGGGTAAAGCTTCTGTAGAAAAAGTAAGAAGTGGAGACATTTGTGCAATAACAGGTATAGAAGGTTTTGAAATTGGTGATACCATTGCAGATTTAGAAAACCCAGAAGCCTTACCAAGAATAGAAGTTGATCAACCTACAATGAGTATGTTGTTTACCATTAACAACTCGCCATTTTTTGGTAAAGAAGGTAAGTTTGTAACATCTCGTCATTTACGTGACAGATTGTTTAAAGAAATGGAAAAAAACTTAGCTTTAAGAGTAGATACTACAGATTCTGAAGATAAATTTAACGTTTTTGGACGTGGAGTTTTACACTTATCCGTTTTAATAGAAACCATGCGTAGAGAAGGTTACGAGTTACAAGTGGGAAGACCACAAGTAATTATTAAAGAAATAGATGGTGTAAAATCAGAACCTTACGAAACACTTTCTATAGACGTACCAGAAGATGTTGCCTCTAAAGCAATTAACTTAGTTTCTTTACGAAAAGGAGACTTGTTAATTATGGAACCAAAAGGAGATTTACAACATTTAGAATTTACAATTCCTTCTAGAGGATTAATTGGTTTACGTAATAAAATCTTAACTGCAACAGCTGGTCAAGCAATTATAAACCACCGATTTTCAGAATACGGCCCTTATAAAGGCGATTTCTCTGAAGAAATAAAAGGAGCTATTGTATCATCTGCAGCAGGTAAAGCAACAGCTTATGCAATTGATAGATTACAAGACAGAGGTCGTTTCTTTATAGATCCTAATCAAGATATTTACATTGGTCAGGTTGTGGGAGAAAACGCAAAGTCTGATGATATGGGTGTAAACCTTATCAAAGGTAAAAAATTAACCAACGTTCGTTCTTCAGGTACAGATGATAGTGTAAAAATTGCACCAAAAATCGATTTCTCTTTAGAAGAATGTATGGAGTATATTAAAGCAGACGAGTATTTAGAAGTAACTCCAGAAAGCTTACGTATGCGTAAAATTAATTACAGACCATAATTTTAGTTAAATTATATAAACAAAAAAAGCTCGAGAATTTATTTTCTTGAGCTTTTTTTTGTTCCATTAACATATTTCTAAAATAGTCAAATTTTAATTTGTTAAATATAAATTAAAAAATTTATATTTTTTTAAGAAGCTAAAGGATAATATCTTGAATATTTCAAATCAAAAATTAACAAAAACAACAATTTTGATAAATATTGAACCCGATTCAAAAATTTTACAAAAATCATTTTGATTTAAAGAAATAAAATTAAGATATTTGCACAAACAATAAAAGAAATGAACTTTACTCAAAACCATCATCATTTATATAATTGCTCTCAAGCGATGTAGAAATGTATTGAATAAAGTCTAATATATTATACAAACCCGTTTGAGAAAATCAAACGGGTTTTTTATTTTAAAATCATAAAATGATTTTAAAATAATCCTGAAGAAAGTCAGGATCAATAAAACAATAAATTTGTCATTCTTGCGAAGGCAGGAATCTAATCCAAATTTGCTCAGGCAACATAAAAAACAAAAATGAACAAATTAAGAATTGCAGTACAAAAATCAGGAAGATTAAACGAAGATTCTATGAGAATCTTAAAAGACATTGGTATTTCTATAGACAATGGTAAAGACCAATTAAAAGCAGCAGCTAGAGATTTTCCTGTAGAAGTATTTTATTTAAGAAATGGAGATATTCCTCAATATTTACAAGATGGAGTCGTAGATGCAGCTATTATTGGCGAAAACGTCTTAATAGAAAAAGGAAACAATATTGAATTTGTAGAACGCTTAGGTTTTTCTAAATGCAAGGTTTCTATTGCTGTTCCTAAAGAATCTAAAGCCAGTTCTTTAAAAGATTTAGCATGCAAACGCATTGCAACTTCGTATCCAGAAACTGTTAAAAAGTTTTTAACAGCACAAAATATAGAAGCAAATTTGCACATTATTAATGGTTCTGTAGAAATTGCCCCAAATATTGGGTTGGCAGATGGTATTTGCGATATCGTTTCAAGTGGTTCAACGCTATTTAAAAACGGTTTAAAAGAAATTGAAGTATTATTAAAATCAGAAGCTGTTTTGGCAGTTTCTCCAGAAATTTCTGCAGAAAGAAAAGCCATTTTAGAGAAAATCCAATTTAGAATTCAATCGGTATTAAAAGGAAGGCAATCTAAGTACATTTTGTTAAACGCACCCAACGAAAAATTAGATGCAATTTTGGCCTTATTACCAGGTATGAGAAGTCCTACAGTTTTGCCATTGGCAGAAAATGGGTGGAGTTCTGTACACACCGTAATTTCTAAAAATCAGTTTTGGGAAATTATAGACGAATTAAAAGCCAATGGTGCAGAAGGCATTTTAGTTTGTCCAATCGAAAAAATGGTACTTTAAATTTAGTTTATAAATTTAAAGTATGCTGAACTTGTTTCAGCATCTAATATTATAAATAAGATGATATTTTTTGGGCGTTTTAACGGGCTTTTCGCACTCGCTTTTTTTCTGAAAAAGAAAAAAGAGCTCAAACAGTTGCTACAATCCCTAACGCTCACGCAAGTTAATAAGAGAATAGAATGATGAAAGTAATTAGTAATCCATCAAAAAAAGACTGGAAACAACTTCTAGAAAGACCTACAAAAACTGTTGATGATATAGAAGGTGTCGTAAATCAGGTTTTTGCTGATATTCAAAAAAATGGAGATACAGCAATTAACAAATACACACAAAGATTTGATGGTGTTTCATTAGAAAACAATATTGTTTCTAATGCAGAAATAGAAGAAGCTATCAATTTGGTTTCCCAAGATTTAAAACAGGCTATTAACCTAGCAAAAACAAATATTACTAATTTTCATACAGCACAAAAAACAGTAAAAGTAGCTGTAGAAACTGCAAACGGAGTTTCTTGTTGGCAAGAAAAAAGACCTATTACAAAAGTTGGCTTGTACATTCCTGGTGGAACAGCCCCATTATTTTCAACAGTTTTAATGTTAGCAATTCCAGCACAAATTGCAGGGTGTAAAGAAATTGTGTTGTGTTCTCCACCTAATAAACAAGGTAAAATTCATCCAGCAATTTTATATACAGCCAATTTATGTGGTGTAACTAAAATTGTAAAAGTAGGTGGTATCCAAGCCATTGCTGGTTTAACTTTTGGTACTAACAATATACCACATGTCTATAAAATTTTTGGTCCAGGTAACCAGTTTGTAACAGTGGCAAAACAATTAGCAACCAAATTTGGTGTAGCTATAGATATGCCTGCAGGGCCAAGTGAATTGTTAGTAGTTGCAGATGATTCTGCAAAGGCAAGTTTTGTAGCATCAGATTTATTAAGTCAAGCAGAACATGGTGTAGATTCTCAAGTTATTTTGGTATCTACTTCTAAAAAATTAATATCAGAAGTAGAAAAAGAAATCAACTCACAAATTTTAGAGCTACCAAGAAAGGAAATTGCACAAAAAGCTATTGAAAATTCAAAGTCAATTTTTGTAGAAACCGATGAAATTGCCTTAGAACTAATTAACGAATATGGTCCAGAACACTTTATTGTTTGTACCAATAACAACAGTTTTTATGTGCAGAATATAGAAAATGCAGGGTCTGTTTTTATTGGAAATTATACTCCAGAAAGTGCAGGAGATTATGCTTCTGGAACTAACCATACATTACCAACAAACGGATTTACAAAAGCATATTCTGGTGTAAATTTAGATAGTTTTACAAAAAGCATTACGTTTCAAGAAATTAGTAAAACAGGAATCCAGAACATAGGAAATGCTATAGAACTAATGGCAGAAACAGAAGGCTTACAGGCGCATAAAAATGCAGTAACTTTACGTTTAAATGATTTAAAATAGAATGTCATTCCCATGAAAATGGGAATCCACAGTAAAATAGATTCCTGCTTTCTCAGGAATGACAAGAAAAAGTAATGAAGACAAATTTCAACATAAAAAATCTCATCAGAGAAAACATCAGAAACATTACACCCTATTCCTCTGCAAGAGACGAATATAAAGATGCTACATCAGATAAAATGGTGTTTTTAGATGCCAATGAAAATCCATTTGAAAATGGAGTAAATAGGTATCCAGATCCGCAACAAAATTCAGTAAAAGACCTGTTGTCTGCTATTAAAAATGTTTCAAAAAAGCATATTTTATTAGGTAATGGTAGTGATGAAGTGTTGGATTTAATCTTCCGAGCATTTTGTGAGCCAAAAGAAGATAACATCATTACTTTACCACCAACTTACGGAATGTATTCAGTGCTAGCGAATATCAACAACATAGAAAACAGAAAAGTTTTATTAACGCAAGATTTTCAACCAAAAGTTGATGAAATTTTAGCAAAAGTAGATGCAAAAAGTAAAATTTTGTTTTTATGTTCACCCAACAATCCTTCAGGAAATAGTTTTACATCTAAAAAAATAGAAGAATTATTACAGAAATTTAATGGTTTAGTAGTAATTGATGAAGCTTATATCGATTTTTCTGAAGAAAAAAGTTGGTTAGAAAAATTAACAGCATTTCCAAACTTAATCATCACACAAACACTTTCTAAAGCTTATGGTTTGGCAGGAATTAGATTAGGAGTGTGTTATGCTTCTGCACAAATAATTGCTGTTTTAAACAATATAAAACCACCGTATAATGTAAACGAATTAACACAACAAAAGGCTATTGAACGTTTGCAAAAGGTAGAAGAAGTACAAGAAGAAATTGGTAAAATTAAAGCAGAAAGAAATCAATTAATTGTGTGTTTAAAAGAAATCGATTTTATCAAAGAAATTTACCCAACAGATTGTAATTTTGTTTTGGTAAAAGTAGACGATGCCACAAAACGATATAATCAATTGGTTGCAAAAGGTATTGTAGTTAGAAACAGAACTACCCAACCTTTATGTGAAAACACATTGCGTTTTACAATTGGAACGAATTTGGAGAATGAGAAATTGATTCGTGTTTTAAAAACAACCGAATAATGTAAATAAAAACCTCACAGGTTTTTAAAACCTGTGAGGTCTATAAAATAATAGATAATGAGTAAGAAAGTATTATTCATAGATAGAGATGGAACTTTAGTGCTAGAACCGCCTATAGATTATCAGTTAGATAGTTTAGAAAAGTTAGAATATTATCCTAAAGTTTTTCAATACATGGCTAAAATAGCCTCAGAATTGGATTACGAATTGGTAATGGTTACCAATCAAGATGGTTTAGGAACCGATTCTTTTCCAGAAGACACCTTTTGGCCAGCACAAAATAAAATTATTGCTGCTTTTGAAAAAGAAGGTGTTGTTTTTTCAGCAGTTCATATAGATAAAACTTTTCCACATGAAAATGCTGAAACCAGAAAACCAAGAACAGGTTTGTTAACCAACTATTTTTCTGAGGAGTATGATTTAGAAAATTCTTTTGTTCTGGGTGATAGAATCACAGACATGGAATTGGCTAAAAATTTAGGTGCAAAAGGAATTTATTTGTCTGAAAACCCAGAGTTAGGTGCAAACGAAATTGAAACTTCAAAACAAGAAATTTTAGATTGTATTGCCTTAAAAAGTACAGATTGGGCAGACATTTATCAGTTTTTAAAATTAGAAGACAGAGTTGCAGAAATCACCAGAAACACCAATGAAACTAAGATTTACATCAAACTAAACTTAGACGGTTCTGGTAAAAATAATATCAATACAGGATTATCTTTTTTCGACCACATGTTAGACCAAATAGGGCGTCATGGAAATATGGATTTGACCATAAAAGTAGATGGAGATTTAGAGGTTGATGAGCATCACACTATAGAAGACACCATGATTGCTTTTGGAGAACTGTTCAACAAAGCCTTAGGTAATAAATTAGGTATAGAAAGGTATGGCTTTTGCTTGCCTATGGACGATTGTTTAGCACAAGTTGCTGTAGATTTTGGAGGTAGAAACTGGCTAGAATGGGATGCAGAATTTAAGAGAGAAAAAATTGGAGATATACCAACAGAAATGTTTTTTCATTTGTTTAAATCGTTTACAGATGGTGCAAAATGTAATTTGAATATAAAAGCAGAAGGCGTAAACGAACATCATAAAATAGAAGGCATTTTTAAAGCTTTTGCAAAAGCAATGAAAATGGCAGTAAAAAGAGATGCGAATAAGATGTTTTTACCTTCTACAAAAGGACTTCTTTAGCCCATCCTAACCTTCCCAAAGGGAAGGAATGAATTATGGAATCGTTGCGAGTATAAACAATATTGAATAACTGAAAGTTATTTTAAACAAATGAATAAAGAAATAAAAAATATAAATTACAAGAGTGAGAGTTCTTCCCCTTTGGGGAAGTTAGATGGGGCTTTGGTAATTATAGATTATGGTGCAGGAAACATTAAAAGTATTCAATTTGCTTTTAAACGTTTAGGTATTAATGCTGTTTTAACAAATAGTATTGATGAAATTAAAGCTGCTGATAAAGTAATATTTCCAGGAGTTGGAGAGGCAAGCTCTGCCATGAAAATGTTACAAGAAAGTGGCTTAGATAAAGTGATACCGACTTTAAAACAACCCGTTTTAGGCATTTGTTTAGGAATGCAGTTAATGTGCAATCATTCAGAAGAAGGTAACACCCAAGGTTTAGGTATTTTTGATGTGGCTGTAAAGCGCTTTTCTAATGATGTAAAAGTGCCCCAAATGGGTTGGAATGTAATTAATGATTTAAAATCTGATTTATTTAAAGGCGTTAAAGAAAGAGAGTTTATGTATTTAGTGCACAGTTTTTATGCAGAAAAATGCGATGAAATGATTGCCAAAACAGATTACGAAATTGAGTATGCATCTGCATTACAAAACGATAATTTTTATGGAGTGCAGTTTCATCCAGAAAAATCAGCTCTTGCAGGAAGTAAAATTTTAGAAAATTTTTTAGAATTATAATATGTCAAGAAAGTTAATTAGTTCAGGTTCTTCTTTTGAAAAAGAAATGGGATATTCTAGAGCTGTAGTAGAAGGAGACTGGGTATTTGTATCTGGAACAACAGGTTTTAATTATGATACAATGACTATTGAAGAAGATGTTGTAGCGCAGACCGAACAATGTTTTAAAAATATAAAAAACATATTAGAAGAGGCTAATTCTAGTTTAGATAAGATTGTTCGTATTACTTATATTTTACCAAAACCTTCTGATTTTGAATCTTGCTGGCCTGTTTTAAAAAAATATTTAGAAAATATAAGACCAGCTGCAACCATGTTTTCTGCGGATTTATTTGATAAAAAAATGAAAATTGAAATTCAAGTAACAGCTTTAAATAAATAGGGAATAGAATAAAGAACCCTGAAACAATTAGGGTTTATTAATAAGTTAATGAATGAGAATAATACCAGCAATAGACATCATAGAAGGTAAATGTGTTCGTTTAACCAAAGGAGATTACAATACCAAGAAAATATATAACGAAAATCCGTTAGAAGTTGCCAAAGAATTTGAAGCAGCAGGTATTCAATATTTGCATGTTGTAGATTTAGATGGTGCCAAAGCAAGTCAAATAATTAATTATAAAGTATTAGAGCAAATTGCAACGAAAACCAATTTAAAAATTGATTTTGGTGGCGGTTTAAAGGCTGATAAAGATTTAGAAATTGCTTTTAATTCTGGTGCAAATCAAATTACTGGAGGTAGTATTGCTGTAAAAAATGCAGCGGTTTTTAAAAGTTGGATTACCAAATTTGGAGCAGAAAAAATTATTTTGGGTGCCGATTTTTATCCCGATAATTTAGGAGGAAAGATCGCTACCAATGGCTGGCAAGAAGAAAGTAGTTTAGAATTGATTCCGTTTATTACTGATTATCAACAAAAAGGAATTCAATATGTAATTTGTACAGACATTTCTAAAGACGGAATGTTACAAGGTCCTAGTTTTGAAACGTACTCAAAAATACTTAATGAATGTGAAGTTGAGCCTGCCAAAACGTCTTTAAAACTTATCGCTTCAGGAGGAATATCTACTTTTAATGAATTGCCAAAATTAGCAGCATTAGGTTGTGAAGGAGTAATTATTGGAAAAGCAATTTATGAGAATAAAATCAGTTTAAAACAATTAGAAAATTTTATATTAAATAAATAATCTAGATTCCTGCCTACGCAGGAATGACAGTAACAAAAATCCCTTCCCTTTGGGAAGGTTAGGATGGGCTTATGTTAACAAAGAGAATAGTACCTTGTTTAGATATTAAAAACGGAAGAACTGTAAAAGGTGTCAATTTTGTAAATTTAATTGATGCAGGAGATCCAGTGGTTTTGGCAAAACAATATGCAGATTTAGGAGCAGATGAGCTGGTTTTTTTAGATATAGCAGCTACTTTAGAAAATAGAGGAACCACTTTAGATATGGTGTTAAAAGTGGCAGAACAAGTAAACATTCCGTTTACAGTTGGTGGTGGAATTTCTTCAGTAGAACACGTTGATGCATTGTTAAAATGTGGTGCAGATAAAGTATCTATAAATTCATCTGCCGTAAAAAGACCTGAATTGGTAAGTGAATTGGCAGACAAGTTTGGAAGTCAGTGTGTAGTAGTTGCCATTGATGCAAAACAAATTGATGGAGAATGGTTTGTGCATTTAGCAGGAGGAACAATTCCTACAGAAATAAAGCTTTTTGATTGGGCAAAAGAAGTAGAACAACGTGGAGCAGGAGAAATATTGTTTACCTCTATGAATCATGATGGAACCAAAGCAGGTTTTGCAAATGAAGCTTTAGCCTACTTATCAGAATTGGTAAATATTCCCATTATTGCTTCTGGTGGTGCAGGTACTGTACAACATTTTGCAGATACATTTATAAAAGGAAAATCAGACGCAGCATTAGCTGCAAGTGTTTTTCACTTTGGTGAAATTCCTATTTTAGAGTTAAAACAAGAATTACAAAAACAGGGAGTACCTGTAAGAATATAATAATAGTTTATAGTTATGGTTGAAGGTTTTTGTAAAAACTGAAAACCAACAACCAAAAACCAAATAAAATGAACATCAATTTTAATAAAAATAACGATGGTTTAGTGCCAGCAATCATTCAAGATGCAACAACAAAAAACGTGTTAATGTTAGGGTATATGAATGAAGATGCTTTTAACAAAACCAAAGAAACAAATTTGGTAACTTTTTTTAGTAGAACTAAAAACAGGTTATGGACAAAAGGTGAAGAAAGTGGAAATGTATTGAATTTAGTAGATATGAAACTAGATTGTGATAATGATACTTTGTTAATTCAGGTAAATCCAAAAGGACCAACTTGCCATAAAGGATCAGATACTTGTTGGAACGAAGAAAATAATTCGAATTTTGGTTTCTTTTCAACCTTAGAAAATGTGATTTCCGAAAGAGTAGCAAACAAAGACACGAAAAAATCTTATATAGCCAATTTATTCGATAAAGGAATTAATAAAGTAGCACAAAAAGTAGGAGAGGAAGCCGTAGAAACCGTTATTGAAGCTATGGATAATAATGATGAATTATTTTTATATGAATCTGCAGATTTACTCTTTCATTATTTAATGTTATTACAAGCTAAAGGTTTCACTTTAAAAGATATTGAAGCTGAATTGAAGAAAAGACAGAAATAAATTTTTAAAGTAACCCCAATATGAAAACTGTTTTTTTTGGGTAAAACTTATTAATTATTTTATTAAAAGTTGTTCTAAATTTTCTGTTTTGTTCAAAATCTGCACTATACAACTAGTTTTCCTCGTCTTTAAGTGTTTTTTTATCATTGGGCGATTTTTTTAAATACATTTAATTTTTTAGTAGTGTAGACAACTTTTTTTAACAAATGTTTTTCTGAAAATATTTCACAATTTCAGAATAAAGTGACACCCTTTTTTGAGATTTTTTTTATCTTTCAACTTCTTAATAAATTTTAACACTTCATGAAAAAACTAGCACTACATTGGAAAATTTTAATAGGAATGGTATTAGGTATCATTTTTGGTTTTATAATGAACACAATAGAAGGAGGTAAAGGCTTTGTAACAGACTGGATTAGTCCGTTTGGAACCATATTTATAAACTTATTAAAATTGATAGCTGTACCGTTAATTTTGGCATCGTTAATTAAAGGAATATCAGATTTAAAAGATATTTCTAAAATTAAAAAAATGGGGTTAAGAACAATTTCTATCTATATAGGTACAACTTTGGTGGCTATAATTATAGGTTTAGGTATTGTAAATTTGGTAAAACCAGGCACAGGAATGTCTGCAGATACCATAGAAAAAATTAAAGCGAAGTACGAAAACTCTACTGATGTAACCGATAAACTAACCAAAGCAACAGCACAAAATGACGCAGGTCCATTACAGGCATTGGTAGATATTTTTCCAAGTAATATTTTTCAATCTTTTGTAGATGCTAGCATGTTACAGGTTATCTTTTTTGCCATGTTTGTAGGTATTTCTTTACTGTTAATATCAGAAAAAAAAGCAAAACCTTTAATGGATTTTTTTGATTCTTTAAATGAAATGGTGATGAAAATGGTAGATCTAATCATGCTTTTTGCGCCTTACGCTGTATTTGCATTATTAGCAAATGTTATTATTGCTTTTGATGATACTGAAATTTTATTAAAACTACTAGTTTATGCTTTGTGTGTTGTTGGTGGTTTGGTATTAATGATTGTTTTTTACCTATTTTTAGTAGCTGTGTACACAAAAAAATCACCAATGTGGTTTTTAAAACAAATTAGTCCAGCACAATTATTAGCATTTTCTACAAGTTCTAGTGCTGCTACTTTACCAGTTACTATGGAAAGGGTTGAAGAACATTTAGGCGTAGATAAAGAAGTTTCTGGTTTTGTTTTACCAGTTGGTGCAACAATTAATATGGATGGCACTAGCTTGTACCAAGGTATTGCAGCTGTATTTATTATGCAAGTAGTATGGCCAGAAGGTGCTACATTTTCCAATCAATTAGTAATTATTTTTACTGCCTTATTAGCATCTATTGGTTCTGCAGCTGTACCAAGTGCAGGTATGGTAATGTTGGTTATTGTTTTAGAATCTATCAATTTTCCAGCAGAATTATTACCTATAGGTTTGGCTTTAATTTTTGCTGTAGATAGACCTTTAGATATGTGTAGAACTACAGTAAATGTTACAGGAGATGCAACAGTATCTATGATTATTGCAAAATCTTTAGACAAATTACACGAACATCCAATTGAGAAAAATTGGGATGATAATTATGATAAAGTGAAGTAAACAAATTAAAAGTTGGGCTTTAGAAGTTAGAAAATTTCCAGCAAAAAAAAATAAAATAAACAAACAAATGGATTATTTGGTTTAAGAAAATAGGAATATTTAAATCCGTCAAATATTCAATCATCATTAAGATTTTTATGAATATAATTCATAAAAAAAACCTCACAAAGTGAGGTTTTTTTTATGTAGAAAATAACTATTTATTTTGCAGGTAAAATTTTACCAACACATTCACCAAAACCAATACGTACTTTATCATTTTTACAATGTGCCCGCATAATTACGGTATCGTTATCGTTAATAAATTTACGGGTTGTACCATCTTTTAGTTTGATAGGGTTTTTACCACGCCAAGTCAACTCTAACATAGAACCAAAACTATCTTTTGTAGGTCCAGAAATGGTACCAGACCCCATCATATCACCAGCTTCAACAGGGCATCCATTTACGGTATGATGTGCTAGTTGTTGCGCCATTGTCCAATACATATATTTAAAATTAGAGTTGGCAACTATAGTTTCATCTCCATTTTCTGGCTGAATCCCCACTTGTAAGTGAATATCATAACTTCCTTTTCCTTCTTGTTTTAAATAAGATAAAGGTTCGTGTACTTGTTTAGGATTATCGGTTCTAAATGGTTCTAAAGCATCTAAAGTTACAATCCATGGCGATATTGTAGAGGCAAAACTTTTACCTAAAAAAGGTCCTAAAGGAACATATTCCCAGGCTTGTATATCTCTTGCAGACCAATCATTAAACTGTACCAATCCAAAAATATACTCTTCAGCTTCTTCAATAGGTATTCTTTCGCCTAAAACATTGGCATCTGTTGTTATAAAAGCCATTTCTAGCTCAAAATCTAATAATTTTGTAGGTCCAAAACCAGGTGTATTACTTCCTTCAGCAGGTTTTGTTTGTCCATAAGGTCTTCTAATAGGCGTACCAGAAGGTATTATGGAAGAACTTCTACCATGATAACCAATGGGGATATGCAACCAGTTAGGTAACAAAGCATTTTCTGGATCTCTAAACAAAGACCCCACATTTGTTGCATGTTCTTTACTGGCATAAAAATCTGTATAATCTCCCACAGCAACAGGTAAAAGCATTTCTACTTCATCCATTCTAAAGATAATTTTATCTTTATGTGCTGCATTATCTCTAAGAGAACCATTGGTTACATCAAAAACTTCTGCAATTCTGTTTCTTACCAAACGCCACGTTTTCCTACCATCTGCAATAAAATCATTTAAATTGTCTTGCAAAAAGATATCGTCTGTTAAAGGGATTCCTTCAAAATAACCTAATTGATGAAAAGCACCTAAATCTATAGCAAAATCGCCAATTCTACTTCCAATGGTAATAATATCATCTCTGGTAATAAAAACTCCAAAAGGAATATTCTGAATCGGGAAATCAGAATCTTTATCTACTTTTAACCAAGATTTTCTATTAGGGTTATTTGCTGTTATTATCATTTGTGTATTTTTATTTTATTCTCAAATTTATGTAATTTTTTATCATTTATTAAAGAAAAATAATCAATAACATATTTTTAACATCCTTTTTTTAAGTTAATAACAAATCTTAATAAGTTCTACAAATTACTCATAAATTCTTATTTATTTAAATTCTGTTTTTCACTATTTTTGTTGTGTTAATAAAATCTAAAACAATGCAATTAGACAATCAAATTTTTGATCTTATACAAGAAGAAAAAGAAAGACAGTTAAATGGTTTGGAATTAATAGCTTCTGAAAATTTTGTAAGTGACCAAGTAATGCAGGCCCAAGGATCTATTTTAACCAATAAATATGCAGAAGGCTACCCAGGTAAAAGATATTATGGTGGTTGCGAAGTTGTGGATGTTATTGAGCTAATAGCTATAGATAGAGCCAAAGAATTGTTTGGAGCTGCTTATGTAAATGTACAGCCACACTCTGGTTCTCAAGCAAATACAGCTGTTTTTGCAGCGTGTATAAAACCAGGAGATACTATTTTAGGTTTTGATTTATCTCATGGTGGGCATTTAACACACGGTTCTCCAGTAAATTTTTCTGGTAAATTATACAACCCTGTTTTTTACGGAGTAGAAGAAGAAACAGGTGTTTTAAATTATGATAAAATTCAAGAAATTGCAACTAAAGAAAAACCAAAATTAATTATTGCAGGTGCATCTGCATATTCTAGAGATATTGATTTTAAACGTTTTAGAAAAATTGCAGATAGTGTAAATGCTATTTTAATGGCAGATATTTCTCATCCTGCAGGTTTAATTGCAAAAGGTATTTTAAATGATCCTTTACCACATTGCCATATTGTAACTTCTACCACACACAAAACTTTACGTGGTCCAAGAGGTGGTATAATAATGATGGGACAAGATTTTGAAAATCCGTTTGGAGAAACTTTAAAAAGCGGTAAACCAAAAATGATGTCAATGTTATTAAACTCTGCTGTTTTTCCAGGAAATCAAGGTGGGCCCTTAGAGCATGTTATTGGTGCTAAAGCAATTGCTTTTGGAGAGGCATTAACAGATGAGTTTTTAGAATATCAAATACAAGTAAAAGAAAACGCAGCAGCAATGGCTAAAGAGTTTGTTGCTAAAGGATATAAAATTATTTCTGGGGGTACAGACAATCACTGTATGTTAATAGATCTTCGTAACAAAGGTATTTCTGGTAAAGATGCAGAAATTGCCTTAGGAAAGGCAGACATTACTGTAAATAAAAATATGGTGCCTTTTGATGATAAATCTCCTTTTGTTACCTCTGGTATACGTGTTGGAACCCCTGCAATTACAACTAGAGGTTTAAAAGTTGAAGACATGAAACAAGTAGTAAACTTTATTGATGAAGCAATTCAAAATGCAGATAATGAAGAAGCTTTACATGAAATTGGAGAAAGAGTTTCTGAAATGATGAGCTCTAGAAGACTGTTTGTTATGTAAACAACCATAAATATAATTTAAAAAACACCAAGATATAAGTCTTGGTGTTTTTTTTTGAAAGAAAATTAATCGTTGTTTTTAGCTCTTTCTATAATTTTTTCAGGAAGTGCTTTTTTAGCTTTAGCGCCCATTTTTTTCAGCTTTTCGATACTTGTAATAATATTTCCTCTACCATCTACTAACTTATTCATAGCACTAGAATACTCTTTTTTACTATCATCTATACGTTTTCCTATTGTAATTAAATCGGTTAATAAACCTTGAAATTTATCGTACAAAGCACCAGCTTGTCTTGCAATTTCTAACGCGTTTCTTTGTTGTTTTTCGTTATTCCACATAGTATCTATAGTACGTAATGTAGCTAATAGAGTAGAAGGTGTAACAATTACAATATTTTTTTCGAAAGCTTTATTATATAGATTCGTATCTGCATTTAATGCCACAGCAAAAGCAGGTTCTATTGGGATAAATAGTAATACAAAATCTGGCGATTCTATTTTATATAAGTCTTCATATTTTTTGTCGCTCAATTGTTCTACATGTCTTTTTAAAGAATTGATGTGTTCCTTTAAAAAACGCTCTTTTAAATCATCCTCTTCTGCATTTATATATTGTTCATAGGCAACTAAAGAAACTTTAGAATCTACAATCATTTTTTTGTTATCTGGTAAATGAATCACCACATCTGGTAACACCCTTTTTCCATCATCATTGGTAAAGCTTTGTTGTACAAAATACTCTCTATTTTTCTCTAAACCAGATTTTTCTAATACGCGTTCTAAAACCAATTCGCCCCAATTACCTTGCATTTTATTATCACCTTTTAAAGCTTTAGTTAGGTTTAAGGTTTCTTTACTCATTTGTTGATTCAGTTCTTTTAAACCCAATATTTGTTGGCGTAAAGCAGCATGATAATCGATACTTTCTTTGTGCGTTTTTTCTACTTTATCTTCAAAACCTTTAATTTTCTCTTGCAAAGGGTTTAAGATATTTTTAATATTTTCTTTGTTTTGTTCTGTAAATTTTGATGATTTTTCGTCTAAAATTTTATTGGCTAAATTTTCAAATTCTTTGGTAAATTTTTCATTTAATTTTTCTAATTCGCCTTTGTTGTCATGTAATTTTTCTGAGGTATTTTTAAACTCTGTTTCCAAACGAGTTTTATCAGAAATTAAACTTTCTTTTTCTTTTTGAATAAATTTTAGCTCACTTTGGAGTTCTTCTAACTTGGTTTCTAAATTTTTTAAGCTTTGATTTAGTGTATTGTTTTGGATTTCTAGCGTATTTTTTTCTTTTTCGGAACTACTTTTTTCTTTTTCTATTTGTAATTTAGAAATTAACTTACCTATAAATAAGCCAATTACAGTAAATATTAGAGCTATTAAAAGGTTAATAATTATTTGTGTCATCATGTGAATTTAAGTCCTTAAATTTATCACTTTAAAAGATAACAAAAAACTCTATAACTGAGATTTTGTAAACAAATATGTAAATTGATAAATGAAGAGACTTGCGAAATTTATACTACACACTCTTTTAGGTTGGAAAGTTGCAGGAAGTTTTCCTGAAAAACCTAAAAAATATGTTGTTATTGCTGCGCCACATACAAGTTGGGTAGATTTTCCTATTGCTATTTTAACACGTATAAGTTTAGGAACTATGATTCACTTTATTGGTAAAGATTCACTATTTAAATGGCCTTTTGGATATTTTTTTAGAGCTTTGGGAGGCACTCCTGTAGATAGAAGTAGAAGTAATAATTTGGTAGATGCGGTTATTCAAATTTTTAATAAAAAAGAAAGTTTTAAGCTGGGTTTGTCTCCAGAAGGTACTAGAAAAAAAGTAGAAAAATGGAAAACAGGTTTCTATTTTATTGCAAAAGGGGCAAATGTACCTATTGTTATGGCTACTTTAGATTTTGAAAAAAAACAGGTTAAAATATCAGCACCTTATTATATAACAAACAATTTAGAAGAAGATTTTAAATATTTTAAAAAATTTTATAAAAATATAAAGGGGAAAAATCCTGAATTATCATAATTTTAAATATTCTACAAATAGATAAATTTAAATAATTAATAGCATATGCTATGGCATTAATTATCTAGCTTATTTAAGCCATTTTTTATTGGTATTGTTCTGCAACTTTTGCAGTAATACCCACAATAACTTCTGTTGCTTTTATCATAGATTCTACAGGAATATACTCGTAACGTCCATGAAAATTATGCCCGCCAGCAAAAATATTTGGACACGGTAAACCTTTGTAAGAAAGCTGTGAACCATCTGTACCACCTCGTATGGGTTTTATTATTGGTGTAATGCCAATGTCTTTCATTACTTCTTCTACAATATCTACAATATGCATTACTGGTATAATTTTTTCTTTCATATTAAAGTATTGATCTTTTAGATCTACTTGTATTAATTCTTGCCCAATTTTTTCATTTATATCTTTAGCTATTTTTTGAAACATTTTTTTTCTTTGGGTAAATAATTCAAAGTCATGATCTCTAACAATATATTCTAAAACCGTTTTTTCTACGCTACCAATCATATCATGTAAATGAAAAAAGCCCTCATATCCTGTTGTTTTTTCAGGAACCTCTTCTGTTGGTAAAGCTGCTATAAAATCGTTAGCAATGTTAATAGAATTGATCATTTTACCCTTTGCATATCCTGGATGTACAATTTTACCAGTTACAGTAATTTTAGCACTTGCAGCATTAAAGTTTTCATACTCTAATTCTCCTATTTGACTACCATCCATTGTGTATGCCCAAGCTGCATCAAATTTATTTACATCAAATTTATGAGCGCCTTTGCCAACTTCTTCATCTGGTGTAAAACAAATTCGAATTTTACCATGTTTAATTTCGGGATGTTGCATTAAGTATTCCATAGCAGTTACAATTTCTGTAACACCTGCTTTGTCATCAGCTCCTAAAAGTGTAGTACCATCTGTGGTGATAAGAGTTTGCCCTTTATATTGTAATAAATCTTCAAAATAATCTGGAGATAAGACAATGTTTTTTTCTTCATTTAGTAGGATATCATTAGCATTATAATCTTCTACAATTTGTGGTTTTACATTTTTACCTGTAAAATCTGGACTTGTATCCATATGTGCTATAAAACCAATAGTAGGTACTTTATAATCGATATTACTAGGCAATGTGGCCATGATATAACAATTTTCATCTAAAGTAACCTCTTGCAAACCAATAGATTTCAAATCTTCTACTAAAATTTTAGCCAAATCCCATTGATTTTCTGAACTAGGAAAATTTGGGTTGTTTGGATTCGATTCTGTATCTATAGTTACGTATTTTATAAATCTATTTGTGATGTGTTTTTTAGCAATCATTTATTGTAATTTTATTTTTTCTAACAAACTTATAGCTTTGCAAATTCTTTTATCTACTAAAGAATCTCCATAAATTAGCGCTTTTGCTAATAAAGAGTTTTTGTCATCTATTTTGCAAAAAACCTGTAATTGTAGGTATTTAAATTTTTCTTTTTTTCCATAAGCGATTGTAAAATAGCTTGGTTTGTTTAAAAAAGTAATTTCTTGTCCTTTTTTCTGAATTAAATTATTAGCTAAATTGTCTTGTTCTATTTTCAATTTAAAAATATCATTAATATTGATATTATTTTTTATATAATTGATATCCAGCAATATAGAAGATGTTAATTTTTGAATAGTGTCCGCAGCATAAATAGAAGATTGATAGTTGTCTGTATATAAATTAACATTCCAAGTTTTTGGGAGTTTTACAGAAAAATAGCCATTTGTACTTGTTGTTTCTTCTAAATTTTTGAAAAATACCTCTTTACAATTGCATATTTTTTGTAAATCGGTTTTTTGTTGACAAGAATACAATAGAAGAGAAGCTATTATTGTATATGCTATTGATTTTATGCGCATTAGTCTAGTTTTAATTTTCCTATTTTTTGATGACCACTTAACCAAGCTGTATTTTTATCTACAAATTGTATGGCATAATAGCTATCTTTAGAAACATCTTTCCAGGTTTTGCCACCATTATTAGAAAAAGAAACTCCGGTTTTACCCACTGCAAAAACTTCTTTACCATCTGTATTTGGTACATATTGCACGCAACTTTTATAGTTAGGCTGTTGTTTATCTGCCACCAGTTGCCAAGTTTTGCCACCATCTGAAGTAATTGCTTTATTAGCTGAGTTTTCTAACGGTTTTGCAAAATTACCACCTATAATAATACCTTTATTTTCATTAGCAAAATCTATGGAATATATTCCTTGAGGTCCATTGCCTTGTATAATTGGTGTTTGAGTAACTGTCCAGTTTTGTCCAAAATCTGTAGACTTTAATATTCTAGCTTTGCTGCCTCCAGAAGCTACCCAAACTGTGCTGCCAATTGTTTTAATATTGGTATTACTAGCGGCAAAAAAAGCTTCGCCTTTTGCTATTTCTGGTAAGTTTTTACAAGGCAATTTTTGCCATGTTTTACCACCATTACTGGTTAAAAGGATAGACGCACAATTTTCTATTGGGTCTCCAACTGCGATTCCATGCAAATGATCATCAAAAAACGTAAGCGCATCATAAAATACTTTTGGGTGTTCTTCTTTGTATTGTAAGGTGAATTTTCCATCAGAAATTTTATATAATAAACCAGGATTTTCAATAGAGAACGCAAAATAATCTTTCCCATTAAAGGCTAAACTTCTAAAATGTGGCACAATAGAATCTTGGTAACGTATGTGTAAAGCATTCCAAATAATGCCATTATCCGTAGTAAAACCAACATCGCCATTAGAGCCTGCATAAAACACACTTTTATGATCTACCACTTGAATTGCACGAATGCTGGTACGATCCATTTTAAACTCTTTAATACTCACTCTTTCTATATTTCTTGGAATATATTCTTCTTTACAAGCGATAAAAAAAAGGAATGCAAAAATAAATGTGGCTATTCTTCTCATTTTTGATATTTTTATAGGACTAAAGTACACAAATCAAAATAGATAATGAAAAAAGCATTGGTGATTTCTGGAGGTGGAAGCAAAGGAGCTTTTGCAGGTGGTGTTGCACAATATTTAATGAAAAAAGAAAAGAAAGAGTACGATTTGTTTTTAGGAACCTCTACTGGTAGTTTAATGGTTTCTCATCTGGCAATGGGGATGTTAGACGAATTAAAAGAACTTTACACGAATGTAAATCAAGAATCTATTTTTAGTAACAATCCTTTTAAAATTAAAAAAGTTGCTAGCGAAAAGGTTGTTAGTATCAATCACTTAAATACTTTTTGGAATTTTTTAAATGGAAGAAAAACCTTTGGAGAAAGTAAAAACTTACGTTCTTTAATTAAAAGAAACGTTACAAAAGACATGTATAACAGTATAAAAGAAGCCAATAAAGAAGTTGTGGTAACTGTGTCTAATTTGACAGCAAATCAAATAGAATATAAATCTATAAATGATTGTAGTTATGAAGATTTTTGCGATTGGATTTGGGGTTCTTGTAACTATGTGCCTTTTATGAGTTTGTTAGAAAAAAATTATTGTCAGTATGCAGATGGTGGTTTTGGCTCGTTAATACCTATTAGAGAAGCTATTTTAAGAGGTGCAACAGAAATTGATGCTATTATTTTAGAAACCGAGGTTACTCAGCTAAATAAGTTGCCAGCAAAAAACCCTTTTTCTTTACTCTTTGATGTGTTTGACTTTATGTTAACCCATGTAGAAAGACATAATATTACCATTGGTAAATTGGCAGCAGCTAATAAAGATATTAAATTGAATTTATATTATACACCCACTGTTTTAACTACAAATTCTTTGGTTTTTGATAAGAATTTAATGCGTAAATGGTGGAAATCTGGTTATAAATATGCAAAATCCAAAAAAGAAGAAAAAATGAGTGAATTTAGACCAGATATTTTAACAGATAAAGAAATGATTTGGTAAATCAATTAAACGAATGAGTGGGTGCAGGGTTAAATTATTCATTTTTAACTCCTAAAAATTTAGGAGATACTTCACCTTATATGAGTAACACTTTTTAAAAAAAAATAAAAAACGAATTTTATTAATTTTTAAAAATCTTATTGATAAAAATGATACAAGTTCAAAAGGTCAAATAAGTTTGAGAAAAACAACTTTTACCTAGATTTTTACGTTTAAAAAAGTGATTATTTTTTAAAATTTTCTACGTACATTTCTTGACTAAAAGGCTGCATTATTTTAGAGTCTAACATAGGTTTTTCTTCAAAAGAAAAAGAAGATTTACCTAATAAATATTTTCCTCCTGTTGTTATAAATGTAATTGTCCTATCTAACAATGGATCAGATTTTTCACCTAAAACGCCTAAATTAATTGTATCGTCATCTCTACCAAAATCTTCAGCTAACTCAATATTTGGTATATAACCATTTGGATTATTTTCTCCATTTGCATTTTTAATTTCTAACACAATTGGCTGTATTGCATAAGTATGATTTGGGTTTAAATTTAAACCATTTCTTCTGTAATTATCAGAGTCATATATTGTGATAGAACCTACTTGTTTCCCCACAGTTTTTGTTCCAACTAAGTTTACATCAATATATGCACTCATTCCATTAATTACAAGTTCAGATGCTGAAGCAGTATCATCAGTAACAATAAAATAAATTTTTTGTAATGATAAACTATTAATTGGTTCGTTCAATATAATAGTACCATTGTTATCTGTATTTACAATTTGGTCTGTAAAGTTATTTAGAAAAAGTGCTGGGTTAGTGGCTTTCATAACTTTTTCATTCCAAAACTCTTGTGAGAATAGTTTTCCTGTATTTGTTCCGTTTATCATGCTTGCTAAATAGGTTGCAGTTCTTACACTTCCACCACCATTATATCGTAAATCAATAATTAAATCGGTAATATTTTCTGATTGAAAAGTTGCAAAAGCGGCATTTAATTGAGCATCAAATGAACTCGCAAACTGATTGTACAAAAGATAACCAATTTTATTTGTGCCTTCATTAAAAGTTTTTGTGATCGCTACAGGGTTTTCTTGAAATTCTTCTTTTGTTAAATTAATTGTAGTTCCATTTACTGTTGGATTTCCTGCATTAAAATCGGCTAAATTTACTGTATAACTTGTATTTGTGCCAAACAACAAAGTTCTAAAGTTTGTAGTAGTAATTTGTGTTCCATCTATTCCATTAAAAACCATACCTCTTAAAACCCCTTTGTTTTCTGCATCAGAACCAGGAACTACAAAATAAACAACGCCATATACATTTGTATCATTACCTTTATATGTGTATAATTTAAATTCCATTCCGTTTGTTAATCTAATTCCTTGAAAAGAGTTTTCTAATTCCACATAATCATCTACAATCCAAGAAAAACGATCTACAACATCAGGTTGAAATCTAACAGCTTGAAATATATCTTCTGGTGTATTAAAGCTTGAAGTAAAATTATTTAATTCACGTTGATTTGAAAAACGTGTATCTGCCAAATCAGGCACATCACTTTGCCAGTAATAAGAGGCATTCATACCTTTCCAAACAAAGTCGTTAATTTCAATATCTAAAGGAATATTTTCAACTTTTTCAGAACAATTAAAAAAAAGTAAAAAGCTAAATATTAGTGTAATAATTTTAAATATATTTTTCATTTTTGAACATTTATTTTAATTGTAATATAACGCAATTTAAAGAATTTTAGTATTATTTTTAAATTCTATTGTAACAAAAAAAATACTTGTTCGTCGTAATTATGTAAACCCCTTAAAAAGTTGGTAACATAAAAGAGGTTTACAAAAAAAATCAACCCTATAATAATGAAACAGTCAGACTTTTTAAAAGTTGTTTTACCATTTAAAGATAAAGTTTTTAGGTTAGCAAAAAGACTTTTAGTTTCTAAAGAAGAAGCTGAAGATGCAACCCAAGAGTTATTTTTTAAATTGTGGAAAAGCAAAGAAAAAATAGCTGATTATAAAAATGTTGAGGCGTTTGCTATGACGATGACTAAAAATTATTGTTACGATAGATTAAAATCTAAACAAGCAAGTAACTTAACATTAGTACATAGTAATTATAAAGAAAAGGATGCGTCTTTAGATAAAAAGGTAGAATATAGAGATAGTGTAAATCAAGTACATCAATTGATAGAAAACCTACCTGAGCAACAAAAAATAATTATTCAACTAAGAGATATAGAAGAATATGATTTTGATGAAATCTGTAAAATGGTAGATATGAAACCCACAGCAGTTAGAGTAGCATTGTCTAGAGCAAGAAAAACTATTAGAGAAGAATTAATAAAAAAACATAACTATGGAGTTAGCTAACATAGAAAAATTAGTAGAAAAGTATTTAGATGCTACTACTACTTTGCAAGAAGAGGCCACCTTAAAACATTATTTTACAGAAGGTAATGTTGCACCACATTTGCAAGAGTATGCATACTTATTTAACTACTTTGCAATTGTAGAAAATGAAAAATTTACAAAAACCATAAAGTTAGAACCTAAGAAATCTAAAAAGAAAAACTTAAAATGGTGGTCTGCAGCAGCCTCTATTGCATTGCTAATTAGTGTATTTATTGGGCAACAACAATATAAAGAATACCAACAAAGAAAAGAAGCTGAAAGAATTTACGCTCAAGTAAGTAAAGGTTTAAAACTATTGTCTACCAACTTAAAAAAAGGAGAGCAAGCTGTAGCAAATTTATACACTTACGAAAACACCGTAAATAAATTATTAAAATAAAAACCAAGTAAAAATAGTAAAACCAAGTAAAAACAGAAATTATGAAAAAATTAATAGTATTATTAGCTTTCATTGTTACACCAATGGCAACAAGTGCACAATCTTTTTTTGATAGTTTAGAAAACACAGATGGCGTAGATATGGTTCTAGTAACCAAAGATATGTTTGAAATACTATCTAAATTTAATCCTAAAAAACTACAAGACAGTAAAGAAATAAAAGTGTTTGAAATGATAAACGATCTAAAGGAATTTAGAATGTTCTCATCAGACAATAAAGATATTGCCAATAAAATGGAAGAAATGGCTAACACAGCTATAAATAAGAATAAGCTTACAGAGTTAATGCGTATTAAAGAAGACGATTCTCGTGTAAAAATTTATGTAAAAGCTACAAAAAACAAAGATTATGTTAGCGAAGTTTTAATGTTTATTAAAGGCGTTAACAAACAAACAAATGGTATGGCAGAAGCAATGATTGTCTCCTTAACAGGTACTATAGATATTAATAAAATGTCTGATTTAGCAGATACCTTTATAAATAACGAAAAATCTAACTAGAACTTTTAAAGTTATTTTTAACACTAAAAACACAAATAAAATGAAAAATATATCTAAAATACTTTCTATATTAACTTTAGTTTTATTGATAACTTCTTGTAAAAACGATAAATCTTTACAAAGTTATTTAGTAGAAACAAGTACTAAAGAAGGTTTTATGACTGGAGATTTACCCGTAAGCTCAGTAATTACTGCAAAAGCAGATGTTTCTAATGATGTAAAAGAAACAATTAAAAGTATTAAAAAAATTAACGTTGTCTATTTGCCAAAAACTGCAGAAAATGAAGCTCAGTATTTATCAGAAAAAACAACTTTACAAAACATCTTTAAAGATAATAAAGAATACAAAAATCTAATGTCTATGAAAGCAAAAGAGATGAATGTAAAAATTTATTATTCTGGTGATACCGATTCTATAGACGAAGTAATTGCTTTTGGTTTTAGTGATCAAAAAGGGGTAGGAGTTGCAAGGTTATTAGGAGAAAACATGAATCCTGCAAAAATAATAGAAACGATAAAGGGTATGGATTTTAATGAAAATAGTCCATCTTTAAAACAGTTTTCTAAAATGTTTAAAAAGAATTAAAAAAGAAATTCAATCAACCGAAAAAGCCTTAATTGTAAAAAATAATTAAGGCTTTTTTACATTTAATTGGGTATATTTTTTGAATTTAACTGCTCATTAACATCAACTATTTCTATAATTATTACTTTTGAACTTTCAAGAAATTATAATTTATGAAGTTTAAAATTTGTTTTTTAATTCTGTTTTTAGGGATTACAACAATTGGTATATCGCAAAATACCACTAACTACAAAGCAGAAAGAGAGAAAACACACAGCTTAATTCATACCAAATTAAAGGTAGATTTTAATTTTGATAAAAAAGAGCTAAATGGAGAAGCATGGATAACTGCTAAACCTTATTTTTATGACTCGAGTACTTTTATATTAGATGCAAAAGCAATGTTGATTCATACGATTACATTGCAAAATAAAAAGTTAGATTATCATTATGATGGATATCAAATTACTATAAATCTACCTAAAAAATATACCAAAGAGGAAACTTTTACAGTTTACATCAACTATACTGCAAGACCAGAAAAAGTAAAAGAAAAGGGGAGTGATGGCATTACTGCTGCCAAAGGCTTGTATTTTATAAATGCTTCTGGAATAGATAAAAACAAACCAACACAAATTTGGACACAAGGTGAAACAGAAGGAAGCAGTTGCTGGTTTCCAACGATAGATGCTCCAAATCAAAAAACAACTCAAGAAATTTACATTACAGTTCCTAATAAATATGTAACACTTTCTAATGGCGAATTGGTGAATCAAACAAAAATTGGAGCAAACAGAACAGATTACTGGAAATTAGATAAAAAACATGCACCATATTTGTTCTTTTTAGGTGTGGGCGAATTTGAAATAATAAAAGATACATATAAAAACATACCTGTAAATTATTATGTAGAAAAAGAATACGCGCCTTATGCAAAACAAATTTTTGGTAATACACCCGAAATGATGCAATTTTTCTCAGAAAAATTAGGGGTAGAATTCCCTTGGAACAAATACAGCCAAATAGTAGTTAGAGACTATGTTTCTGGTGCTATGGAAAACACTACAGCAGTAGTTCATGGAGAACAAGCTTACCAAAAATCGGGGCAATTAATAGATGAAAATAAACATGAAAATACCATTGCTCATGAGCTTTTTCATCATTGGTTTGGTAATTTAGTTACTTCAGAAAGTTGGAGTAATCTAACTTTAAATGAATCATTTGCAAATTATAGCGAGTATTTATGGTTAGAATATAAATATGGTAAAGAAGCTGCAGCAATGCATTTGTATGATAACAATCTCTTGTATTTAAATGGGCAAGAAACAGATAAAAAGCTAGTTCGTTTTAATTATGATGATAAAGAAGATCTATTTGACTTAGTAAGTTATAATAAAGGAGGTGCCATTTTGCACATGCTTAGAAATTATGTAGGTGATGAGGCCTTTTTTACAGTGCTAAAAGCTTATTTAACCGAATACAAATATCAATCAGCAGAAGTACATCAATTACGTTTGATCTTTGAGAAAATTACGGGTAAAGATTTAAATTGGTTCTTCAATCAATGGTATTATGGTGCCAATCACCCTACAATTAGTGTTTCTTACGATTATAATTTAATTAGAAAAACAGTTACTGTAAACATTTACCAACAACAGATAGAAAAGTTCCAATTTCCTTTAACTATAGATATTTTTGAAGGCAATAAAAGAAGAAGACAAACTGTTTTTATAGAAAATAACGATGCCTCTTTTACCTTCAACTACAATAAACAACCTACGCTAATACAAGTAAATGCAGATGGTGTTTTATTGTGCGAAATCAATGAGAATAAGGTTGTAAGTGATTATATTTTTCAGCTAAAAAATGCTGAAAATTACGGGCATAGAAGAGAAGCTTTGTTAGAAGTAGCAAAAAAACAAGATGACAAAGATGCTTTTAAAGCAGTTGTTTCAGCTATGGATGATTCTTCTTATAAAATTAGAGTATTAGCATTAGAAAATGTAGATTTAATAAATAAGTTTTCTAAAAAAGATGCGATTAGAAAAATTATACAAATGGCAAAACAAGACAATAAAACACTTGTGCAAGCTGCTGCTATAGAAACTTTGGGCAAATTAACAGATCCAGAATTAAAGCAAATTTTTGTAGAGGGTTTAGAAAGTAAATCGTTTGCTGTGTTGGGTAAATCTTTAGTAGCTATGTATTATGTTGATCAAAATTTGGCTATAAAAAAATCTAAAGAATTGCCAGATGAAGTTAGAAAAATACTAGCAAACCCATTAACAAAAATATTTATAGAAGCTAATGACGAATCTGAATTGGCGTTTATAGCTAAAAACATAATTTCTGGCATGTATTTATCAGGAAACAGTACGAACAAGGTACTGTACGAAAAAGCATTTAATAGAGTTTCTAAAAGCAATAATATAAAGGCGATTAAAAACTTATTAGATGATATGGCTGCTAAAGGAATTCAGTATAAAAAATTCAATTTTAATAAGGTGATGATTAATTTAATGCGCTCTATGGTTTTAGAACAAGAAAAGAGTAGTAATTCTAATAAAGATAGAAATATTGCCATTATTAAAACTGCAATGGCGTCACTGATAGAGTAAATTTATTAAAAAATTATACTCTCTATTTTATATTATAAATTAGATATCGATATTTATAAATTAAATTCATTATATCTTTTTCATTGATTTTATTAGGAGTGTGTCGGTTCGTGTAAATTATGAAGAATGAAAAAAATTGTGTCAAGAACAATTTTACTTCGAGTTTTTATAACACAAATAAACCACAAGTACCGTTAATTATTATTTCAAATATTCATCAAAAGTTCCATCTGCATAAAAAACAACAATACGTTGTATTTTTTTTCCTGATGAAATATCAGAGTTATTAAATAAAGGTGGAGTAGGAGCTGTAGGTTGTGTTTTAGAAACTTGTTTTTTAGGAAAAACACCTGTGCCATTTAATAACCAATGGATATCAACATCTATAAATTCTGTAGTTACTTTTAAAATAAAATCTAAACTAGGTTTATTTCTGCCAGATAAAATATGAGAGATGCTAGAACGCTGCACACCTACTTTATCTGCAAACATAGAAGCAGAAAGTTGATGATAATCCATAATCTTTTTTAGTCTTTCTGTAAAATCACTACTGTTTATCATTGTAAAACGCTATTGTATTACAAATGTAAAACTATTGATTTTAATGGCAAAGTTAAATTTTAAATTAAAATAAAAAAGGATATATATAATTAAATCTAAACTTTAAATAAAATACATAAAAACCTAAAATTAAATGATTTAAGTTTTATATATAATTTTTTTCTATTGCATAAATTATTGAAAGTATGTAGGAAAACCATGTGTTTACATGTTGTTTACAGAAGTTAATTTTAAGGGCAAATTACATGTTTACATTTGTAATATTTTTAAAATTTACAATTGTAACTTTTTAGTTTGATTACAAATGTGATTGGTTTATTTTTACAAAATATTATTGCACCTTTACTATGAGCTTACTATCTATAGAATTTTTAGAAACTATTTTTACAGAACAAAAAGAATCATCACTTTTTGGAAAATGGATTCGTTTTGAAGACATCCGAAATTTATTTGAAAAATATCAAAGTCTTTTTGAGGTTACACAAATAGGTACTTCAGAACAAGAAAGACCAATTTATCAACTTAAAATAGGTTCTGGAGAAAAGAAAATATTATTATGGTCTCAAATGCATGGTAATGAAAGTACAGGAACCAGAGCTTTGTTTGATTTATTCAATTGTTTTATAAATATAAAAAGTAATAATTTACAGTCTATTTTAAGAGAATGCACCTTGGTTTTTATCCCTATGCTAAATCCTGACGGTGCAGAAGTTTATACAAGAGTTAATGGAAACAATATAGACCTTAATAGAGATGCAGTAGATAGAAAAGCAAAAGAAAGTAAATTGTTACGTACTATTTTAGAAGGTTTTAATCCTGAATTTTGTTTCAATTTACATGATCAAAGAACCATTTTTAATGTAGAAAATACCAATAACCCAGCTACCATTTCTTTTTTAGCACCTTCAGAAGAGGAAACTAGAATGCTTACAAAAGGCAGAATAGCCACAATGAATGTTATTGTAGCTATGAATACAATGTTGCAAAATATTATTCCCAATTGTGTTGGTAGGTATACAGATGAGTTTTACCCAACCGCAACAGGAGATAATTTTCAAAAATTAGGGTACAATACTATTTTGATAGAATCTGGTCATTTTCCAAATGATTATGTAAGAGAAGAAAGTAGAAAATATACTTTTTTCTCGATTTTACAAGGCTTGTATTACATTGCAAAAACATCAGAATTTAAAACTTACAAAACCTATTTTAACATTCCTAATAACGATAAAGTATTTTATGATGTCATTCATAGGTACCCAAATTCAGAAAATGATGTTGCTTACCAATATCAAAATGAAATTAAAGACAATAAACTGATTGCTAAATTGGTAAAAGTTGATGAAAAATTGAAAAAAACCAATATTGGGCATCACGAAATCGTTTTCGAAAAGGATTTTTTTTAAATATTTCTCATTTTTATTCTTGTTTAGTTAAATTTAATTCATAGATTTGCTGCAATAATTGAATAATATATAAATTATGAAAAAATTCATCTTAGACGAAATAGACCATCAGATCTTAGATATTTTAATTGAGAATGCAAGAACACCTTTTACAGACATCGCAAAACAGTTGTTAGTATCTGCAGGAACTATACATGTTCGTGTAAAAAAGATGGAAGATGAAGGCATTATACAAGGCTCTACATTAACACTTAATTACGAAAAAATGGGGTATTCTTTTATAGCGCATGTAGGTGTTTTTTTAGAAAAAACTTCTATGACGCAAAGTGTAATTGAAAACTTAAGACAAATACCAAACGTAACAGTAGCCTATGTTACAGCAGGAAAATATAATATTTTTTGTAAAGTAAGAGCAAAAAGCACTAACGATGCTAAAGATATCATTTATAAAATAGATGATGTACCAGGTGTTAATAGAACAGAAACCATGATTGCTTTAGAAGAAAGCATTAACGATAAGAAAAGAATGATGCATGCAATTTTTAAAGAGCTGTAAATAATTTTTCTTTCTTAAAGTATTCAGAAATCCTTACCATTTCAAATGATAAGGATTTTTTTATAGATTCTATTTTTAAATTATTAAGTTTGTTTAGGTTGCAATATCATAGATACCCCTCTAAAAAGGGTGGCAAGTTTAGAAACGCCTATTCCTTTTGATGCAAATTTAGAGCAACAATATTTAGGAAAAAGTCAATTAGAAAAAGCTATTTTATCAGTTTTAAACTATTAAAATACTTATTTTTATAGCACACAAATCATACTATGAATAATAAACAAATCATCTTAAAAAATAGACCCAAAGGTTTCCCTGACGAAAATACTTGGCAATTAGAAGAAAACAAAGTTCCTGAGTTAGAAGAAGGCGAAATCTTGATTCAACATCATTATATCTCCTTAGATCCTGCCATGCGTGGTTGGATGAATGACACAAAATCATACATTCCACCTGTAGCATTAGACCATGTAATGCGTGCAGGTGCCATTGGTAAAGTCATCAAAAATAACAACAATCCAAATTTTGATATTGGAGATTGTGTTACAAGTTGGGGTGGTGTGCAACAATATTCGGTTTCTAATGGAGATGGTTGGTTTAAAGTTGATGAGAAATTAGCTACTATGCCAATGTATTTAGGCACTTTAGGCATGCCAGGTATGACAGCTTATTTTGGTATTTTAGAAGTAGGCAAGATAAAAAAAGGAGATATTGTGTTGGTTTCTGGTGCAGCAGGTGCTGTAGGTTCTATAGTTGGTCAAATTGCAAAAATTAAAGGTTGTACTGTAATTGGTATTGCTGGTGGGCAAGAAAAGTGCCATTACATTAAAAACGAATTAGGTTTTGATGAAGCTATCGATTATAAATCAGAAAATATTTATTCTGCCTTAAAAAAGAAATGCCCACAGGGTATTGATGTGTATTTTGATAATGTAGGTGGCGTAATTTTAGATGCAGCTTTGTCTAAATTAAGAATGCATGCAAAAGTGGTTATTTGTGGTGCTATTTCTCAATACAATAACAAACACAAAATTAATGGTCCAAGCAATTATTTATCACTTTTGGTAACACGTTCTACCATGCAAGGAATGGTGGTTATGGATTATAGCAAAGATTTTGGAAAAGCGGCCAAAGAAATGAATACTTGGTTACAAGCAGGCACATTAAAATCTAGGGAAGATATTTACGAGGGAATTGAAAACTTTAGAGAAACCTACAACAGACTTTTCACAGGAGAAAAAAACGGTAAATTAGTTTTAAAAGTAATAGAGTAGTGGAGCAAGAACATTTTTTTCAATGCCCATATTGTTGGGAAGAAATTTCGATGATTTTAGATAGTAGCGTAAGACAGCAAACTTATATAGAAGATTGCGAAGTTTGTTGCAATCCTATAGAAATTACACCCACTTTTGAAGCTGGAGAAATAATAGCCTTTGAAGCTAGATCTATAGAACAATAATTTTTTTAGAAGCTACTTCCTGCTTTCAGCACTCGCTTTTTTTAGTTTTGTTCTCGTTACAAATCCCGATAAAATCGGGATTCACTCGAACTGACAACTAAAAAAGAGCTCAAACAGATGCTTCAATCAGGGCTAAACTTGTTTGTTAGCTTTATTTCTAATAGTAAAAATATTGCTGTATTAATAAGGTTTTTTGCAAATTACTGCATTATATTTCCAAAGGATTTTCCCAAGAAAAATGTTCAAAAATCGTTATCCAATCTTTAGGAAAATCTGCTTTTAAGTGAAGTTTTTGTGCAGTAAAAGGATGCGTAAACTCAAGTTTGCCAGCATGTAAAAACAAATTTTTACAATTAAAATTTTCTGTAAACATTAGATCATGATTTTTATCACCATATTTTGCATCACCAATTAAAGGGTGACTAATTTTATTAGCATGCACTCTTAATTGATGCATTCTACCTGTTTTTGGGTGTAATTCCACCAAACTGTAACGAGAAGTATCATAAGGTTTTACAGGAATGTCTAAGGTAACGTTTGCTAATGTTTTTAGGTGTGTTAGTGCATCTTTATGTACGTTTGCATCCCGTCCTTTTACTGGCGTATTTATTATTTTTATTTCTGGAGCAAAACCACGCACCACACCAAAATATGTTTTTTGTATTGTGTTATTGGTAAACATCTCTTGAAATTTGGCGACAAAACTCTTGTTCTTTGCCAATAAAATAATACCAGACGTTTTTCTATCTAATCTGTGTATAGGATAGGTTTTTATTCCTTTTTCAGTCTCAATCTGTTGTAAAAGCGAAGTTTCATCAGCAACATTTCTAGAATGAAAAGCGTGATGCACTAACATATTATTGGGTTTGCTAACGCATAATATGTATTGATCTTCAAAAATAACAGCTACATTCATTTTTGTTTTTTAGAGCTCAAAAATAGTATTTAATTTGTTGAAAGCGCATTTAAATACATTTTAAAATATTTGATATATACTAATAATGGTACTTGAACTACTACTAAGTATGCAAGTATATGAAAAGCTATAATGAAGAGGCAATACAGGTTTCAATCTTCAAAAAAAATAGTGATTATAAAATCATATTATAAGGTTATCACTCAAAAACAATGCTGTTTATAGTTTCTATTTTTAAAAGTTTATTATTATACACAAAAAACGATGGGTTATTGTATTCTATTTATAATCTCAAAAAAAACTATTTAACATAATATAAATTATAATACAAATAGTGAACAGTTTATAAAAAATAATGTTTAAAGCAATTTTAACTAATATCACTTAAAAGATTTTTAAACTTATCTCTATAAATAGTATAATAAATAAATAAATTTATAGATTATGTAAAGTACTTAGTTATTTGTCATTTCAGCTGGCAATAAAGAAATTAAATTTAGAGGTTGTTTTAGCTTTGTCTATTTTTGGTTTGTTGTGTGGTTTTACCAGTTACAAACTAACAAATGTTAAAAGGCAATTTTGTTAATATATTTTTGAAGGTTTTTCAACTTTAAAAGAACCAAAACTTAAAAAGACTAAAAAACCAATTAACAAATAAGAAATATAACTATAACTGCCTAGTTTTGTAAAACAATAACTCATCAAACTTGGGGCTAAAGCACTTGCAATCACTAAAAAACTCATAACTTTCCCTGTAATTTCACCCAAGTATTTTCTACCGAAATAACGAGGCCACGAAACAGCGTTTACCACCGCAAAAAAGCCACTATAAAAGCCTAAACCAATTATTAATAAATAAATTCCGAAATTGGTACCAAGGTTTAATAAACCAAATGCAGCTAAAAAACCACTACAAAGCATCGCAAATAAATAGAATTTATGAGCTATATAATCACTTAAAACATTGGCAATTGTAGAAATACAAATGGCAATAATAGAAATGGGTAAAAATATCGAAATAGCATCGTTTTTTGTGTATTGAAAACTTTCAAAAATAGACACTACATGAAATGTAAAGCCTGTAATAAAAAAGCTGTTAAATGCTAGAGCCATTCCAAACATCCAAAAAGCGCGTGTTTTTTTTGCTTCTTTTAGCGTAAAATTTATTTCTGTGGGTATTTGCGTTTTCTTATTTTTTTGATGACTTTTAATTCCATCGGGTATCAATCCAAAATCTTCTGGTTTATTTCTATAGAATTGTAAAATAAAAAAACAAAAAATAAATAGCGAACATGCTAAAATTTGCCAACTTAGCTCCCATCCATTATGATCTATTAAATAATTAATTAAAATTGGTGAGCTAGAAAATCCTAAAGAAATGGTTATACTGCTTATAGAATTTATTTTACCTCTATTGCTATCAAACCAAATCATTACCATATTTCTAGAAGCCATTGTTAATACGCCTTGACCAAAAAAACGAATTAAAAAAAACAGAAAACAAAGTAGTAAGAAGGGTACAACCCAAGAATTGGTGGTAAATAAATCTTTTATAAAACCACTAATACTATCTAAAAACGAGAATATAAATAAAGATACACCTAAAGAAAAAGCTGCAAAAACAGCAACAAATCTGGCACCAAATAAATCGAATAATTTACCAGCTTTTGTTACAAAAAAGGCGCTTATTAAAGTTCCAATCATATATGCATTACTAAACTGATTTCTAGTTAAACCTAAAGCATCTTTTACAGGGTCTGTAAATACAGAAACTCCAACTGTTTGACCAGGAGTGCTAAATAAAATACCAATACTACCAAAAAGCACAATGGCATAACCATAAAAAAAAGGAAACTTTTTAGGACGTATAAAAGAAAACTTATTAGGATTCATCAATTATTATAGTTGTTATCTTCTTTTTCTTGAGGTTATAAAGTATACACCAGTTAATAATATAGCTGATGCTATTATAGACTGAGTACTTAATTTTTCATCTAAAAAATACCAACCCATAAAAAGTGCAATTACAGGATTTACATAAGCAGATGTTGCTACTTTTTCTGTAGATACGACTTTTAAAAGGTAATTAAATGCTGTAAAAGCCACTATACCTCCTAAAAAGATTAACAAAAACATAGAGATTTGTACGTTCGTACTCCATTGTAAAGGTGATGTCCATGTTTCTTTAAAAAGTAAACTTAGTATTGCCAAAACCACACCAGCAATAGCCATTTGATAACCAGTGCTTACCAAAGAGTTTTTAAGTAAAATTGCTTTTGAAACAAAAACACTACCATAACTCCACCCTAAAACACAACCCATCATAACTAGAATTCCTAAAAGAGTATTCTCTGACGTTACTAACTCTTGCTGACTGATGAGTAAATACATACCAAAAATACCCAAACAAACCCCAATAATAGATTTTTTCTGCATGGGTTTTTGATCTAAAATTCGCAGTATTAGCAAAACAAAAAGAGGCTGTGTAGAAGCAATTAGGGCTGCAAAACCACTATCTACAAATTGTAAAGCCCAAACAAACACACTGTTACCCAATATTAAAAAGAACAAAGAAGCTATTGCTGTGTTTTTTAGTTCTTTTTTAGTAATTTTTAAAGAAGCCTTAAATATTTTAGCTAAAGTTAGCATTAATATACCTGCCGTAGAAAAACGTATAGATGCCAAAAAAAAAGGGGGCAATTCTGTAACTGCGACTTTATTAAATAAATAAGTAGAGCCCCAAATAATATAAATAGATAAAAATGCTATAATTATAAAAACTTGGGTTTTTGTTAAGTTCATTTTCTAAAATTGAAGTTGCAAAATTACTATTAAAAATAAATGTACACTCATTAATATCAAATTTAAATGCAGCCAAATAATTGTTTATTTTTAAAAAAAATCAAATTCTAAGTTCAAGCAATAAGTGCAACAGATAAATATAAATATATGAATTTAAAAACCGTATTATAAATACATATTAAACTTTCTATTTTACTATTTTTTTAAAATTACTTGTATAATATTGCAAGCGTTTATGTTATTTAGCTAAATAACAAGATTTGTATAAATCTTCATAAACTGGTAAAATATTTTCTAAAGAGAATTTTCTAGTGTGGTCTTTGGCATTTTGTTTAAAACTTTGCAAAGTACTATCGTCTTTTAAAATTGATATGGCATTTTTAGCCATATCATTTATATCGCCTAAATTGCTTAAAAAACCTGTTTTACCTTGTATATTAACTTCTGGTAATCCACCTGTATTGGTAGAAATTATAGCCGTTTTGGCTGCCATTGCTTCTAAAGCTGCCAAACCAAAACTTTCTGTTTGCGATGGTAGTAAAAATACATCTGAGTAACAAAGTATTTTCGGTACTTCTGTACTGTTTCCTAAGAAAAAAACAGCATCAGAGAGTTTTAAATCTTTAACAAGTTGTTTTGCTTTAATTTTATCTGGCCCCTCCCCGATCATTAAAAGTTTAGAAGGTATTTCTTTATGTACTTTATCAAAAATCCGTATTACATCTTCTACCCTTTTTACAGGTCTAAAATTACTAATATGTGTTAGAATTCTCTCATTTGGTGCAGCTAAAGCAACTCTTTTACACTCTTCTTGATTGTCTTGGTTATATTTATTGGTATCTATAAAGTTATAAACAACGTCTATTTTTTTTGTAATGTTAAATAGTTTGTTAGTCGTTTCTCTTAGACTATTAGATACAGCTGTAACTACATCAGAATTATTAATACTAAATTCTACAGCAGTTTTATAAGTTGGATGACTACCCACTAAAGTAATGTCTGTACCATGCAAAGTAGTAACTACTCTTACATCTAATCCTTTTTCTTTTAACATTTGCTTTGCCATATATGCGGCATATGCATGAGGAATTGCATAATGTACATGTAAAACTTCTAAATTAAATTTTCTAACAACTTCTACCATTTTACTAGACAAAGCTAACTCATAAGGTTGGTATTGAAACAATGGATATTCTTCTAATAAAACTTGATGAAAGTGTAATTTATGTGATAAAAAATCTAAACGAACAGGTTGATTATAGGTTATAAAATGAACTTCGTGACCTTTATCTGCTAAAGCCATACCAAGTTCTGTTGCCATAACTCCGCTACCACCAAAGGTTGGATAACATACGATACCTATTCTCATATTTTTTATTGAAGGTTTAAAATTTACTAAGTGTAAATATAAAGCTAATCTTACAGTTCAAATCAAAATAAAAGCATAAAAAAAGCTTTTCAAATAAATGAAAAGCTCTTTAATTTTATAAATTCTGAAATAAATTTAGAATTAGTGCAACTTACGATTTTAAATATGTTCTGCGAACTTTTTAAAAACGAGTTTCACTAATAATCTCCTAATGTTACAGGGTTTTGAGCCAAAGCATTTTCTAATTGTTCATCATTAGGTGCTTTACCATGCCAAGCATGGGTATGCATCATAAAATCTACACCATTCCCCATTTCTGTATGCAATAAAATACAAACTGGCTTTCCTTTTCCTGTTAATGATTTTGCTTCTTCTAAACCGGTTAAAATAGCTTCAATATCGTTTCCTTTTTCAATGTCTAAAACATTCCAACCAAAAGCTTCAAATTTTGCTCTAATGCTTCCCATTGGTAAAACTTCGTCTGTAGCACCATCAATTTGTTTTCCATTTAAATCTATAGTTGCAATTAAATTATCTACTTTTTTTGCAGAGGCATACATAATTGCTTCCCAGTTTTGCCCTTCTTGCAACTCACCATCTCCATGTAAGGTGTACACTAATTTATCATCTCCATTTAATTTTTTAGCTGCAGCTGCACCTAAAGCAACAGACATTCCTTGACCTAAAGAACCAGAAGCAATTCTTACTCCAGGTAAACCTTCATGCGTAGTTGGATGTCCTTGTAAACGAGAATCTATTAACCTAAACGTAGCTAATTCTTCTACTGGAAAGAAACCACTGTGTGCCAAAACACTATAAAAAACAGGAGATATATGTCCGTTTGAAAGAAAAAATAAATCTTCATTTTCACCATTCATGGTAAAATCTGTAGAATACTCCATAACTTCTTGGTACAAGCAAGTAAAAAATTCTGCACAGCCTAATGATCCTCCTGGATGCCCAGAGTTTACTTTGTGTACCATTCTTAAAATATCTCTACGTACTTGTTGTGTAAAGTCTTGTAATTGTTGTGTTGTTGACATTTTTTTATTTAATTTATACTGACAAAAATACAAAAGTGAATGAAACTGAAATGTATTTCTAAAGTATTTATTGAAGATTTATCAACAGTTTTATTTTTTATTTGTAAATGGTGTTTTTAAACACAACATATTTCGACGTTTTATTGGGCTTGTTTAAGCGTTAGGGATTGAAATGGAAATCCTTTTGCCTTTTTTTTAGGCAAAAGATTGCAAAGAAAAGCCCGTTAGATAGCCTAAATAAAATAAAATTAAGTTTTCTGCTTTTTCTTTTTGGCTGCAGGAAATAAAACGTTGTTTAAAATTAAGCGATAACCTGGTGACGTTGGATGTAAATCTAGTTCTGTTTTTGGATCTCCTACTCTATGTGTATAATCTTCTGGATCATGCCCCCCATAAAACGTAAACATGCCTTTTCCCTTCGTGCCATGTATGTAACGTGCTTCTCTATTTACTTTGTTTTCGCCTAAAACTAATACATTACTTTTTATGGTATTCCTCTCAAAAGAGGTGGTTTGCCCCATAAAGCCTTTTACTAAAACTGTATGGTTTTGGGTTAACATGGTAGGTACAGGATCCCATTTTGCAGAAAATTCTACCAAATTAAAATAGTCTGATGTTTTTGGTATTTTACGTTTACGAGTCATATCAATTGATGAAAACTCATAGGTTGTTGGGTTTTTAATTAAACTAAAGTTTTTAAAAGCAAAGGTTTTATTATAGTTGATTTTAGATTGATAATTTGGTGTAGACGCATCTCCATCAAACATAGCTTCTGCAATATCTACGCCTTCTGCAGATAAGGCAATATCAAAACTGTCTGTAGCAGAGCACATGGCAAACATAAAACCACCACCTACAACATAATCTCTTATTTTTTTTGCAACTGCTAATTTTTCTTCAGATACTTTACGGTAGCCTAATTTTGTGGCTAGTTTTTCTGCTCTTTGTTTGCTTTCTATATACCAAGGTGCAGTTCTAAAAGAGCCGTAAAAACGCCCATATTGTCCTGTAAAATCTTCATGATGCAGGTGTAACCATTCGTATAATAATAATTTATCTTCTAAAACTTCTTTGTCGTAAACTACATCAAAAGGAATTTCTGCATAGGTTAATACCATGGTTACAGCATCATCCCAAGGCATTTTGTCTTTTGGTGAATACACCGCAATTTTTGGTGCTTTTTCTAAGGTTACGGCATCTTGATTAGAAGATGGTGAAGCTATTTCTTGTAATATTAATTGCGATTTTGCATCAGAAATTATTTGATAAGAAACGCCTCTAATTTTACATTCATTCTCAATAAGTTTATTGTTTTCAATTAAAAAAGCGCCTCCATCATAATTTAACAACCATTTAGATTTTAAGCCTGCTTCTAATGAGTAGTAGACAATTCCGTAAGCTTTTAAATGGTTTTTTTGATTATCATTACTCATTGGAACATAAATAAAAGATGCCCAAATTGAGTTAGAAATTAATAGAAATGTAAGTATTGTTAAGCGTTTTTTCATATCAAAAACTAAAATACACAATTCCTATAAAGCAATTGTGTATTTCTATAATTTTATAATTTATTTAATATTCTAGAAAGGAACATCAGTATCCTCATCACCAAAAGCATCTTTGGGATCTACACCACCTTCTCCTGCAAAAGGATCATCAGGAAAATCTGCATTCATAGAAGATTGAAACTCTGAACTGAAACCTTCTTCTAAATCTGAGAATTTTGCTAAATGTCCAGTAAATTTCAAACGAATATTATCCAAACCACCATTTCTGTGTTTTGCCACAATAAATTCTCCTTGTCCTTCACATGGTGTATGTTCATCATCATCCCATTCTGTCATTCCATAATATTCTGGTCTAAAAATAAAGCTTACAATATCTGCATCTTGCTCAATGGCACCAGATTCACGTAAGTCAGACAGTAAAGGTCTTTTACTTCCTCCACGTGTTTCTACAGCACGTGATAATTGAGAAAGTGCAATAACTGGTACAGATAATTCTTTTGCCAAAGCTTTTAAGTTTCTAGAAATGGTAGAAATTTCTTGCTCTCTATTTCCTCCACTTTTTCCATTACCACCAGCTGTCATTAGTTGTAAATAGTCAATTACAATAATTCTTACATTGTGTTGCGATACCAAACGTCTTGCTTTTGCTCGTAAATCGAAAATAGAAAGTGATGGGGTATCATCTATAAAAATAGGTGCATCAGACAAACGTTTTACTTTTACATTTAATTGCTCCCATTCATGTGGTTCTAAATTTCCTTTTCTTAATTTTTCTGAAGTCAATCCAGTTTCTGAAGAAATCATCCTGGTTATTAATTGTACAGAAGACATCTCTAGTGAAAAAACGGCTACAGCATGATTAAAGTCGATGGCCATATTTTTTGCCATTGATATTACAAAGGCAGTTTTACCCATACCTGGTCTTGCTGCAATGATAATTAAATCGGAAGGTTGCCAACCAGAAGTAAGTGCATCTAGTTTAGTAAAACCTGTTGCCAAACCAGACATTCCTTCTTGATTTCCAATTTCTTGAATTTTCTTTAAAGCTTGTTTTACTAAAGAACCTGCATCTTCTGAACTCTTTTTTAAGTTTCCTTGAGTAACTTCAAATAATTTTCCTTCTGCTTCATCTAACAAATCAAAAACGTCTGTAGACTCGTCATAAGAGCTTTCTATAATTTCTGATGAAATGGAGATTAATTTACGTTGAATGTATTTCTGTAAAATAATTCTTGCATGAAATTCGATGTGTGCAGAAGAGGCTACTTTTTGTGTTAAACGAATCAAGTAGAAATCGCCACCAACCATTTCTAATTTACCATTTTTCTTTAATAAATTAGAAACTGTAAGTAAATCTATGGGTTGCGAATTTTGGAATAATTCATAAATAACAGCATATATCTCTTGATGTTTTACATCATAAAAAGCATCTGAATGTAAAATATCTATGACATCATCAATACCTTTTTTATCAATCATCATAGCCCCTAAAACAGCTTCTTCTAATTCTACTGCTTGTGGTGGAATTTTACCTTTCTCGAGGCTTATAATTCTACTTTTATCTATTTTTTTTTGGGTGATTGCATTCGTATTCTCCATGGTCACAAATGTACTTTTTTACTTGGTTAGATATCTATTTTTTAAAACTTTTATTTGTACACAAATATTGTAAACTAAATTGTTATTATCTTGTTAATAACCAATCAACTTATAAATTGATTTGTTATTTTTACGCAAATGAAAATTCAAAAAAAACATCTTCTTTTAACTGTATTTCTTCCTGTTCAGATTTTTTTAGTGCAGTTAGCTTCTAAAAATCCTGAGTTTATAGAAACCTATTATTCTAATGGAATTTATCCTTATATCTCCTCTTTTTTTAGAATACTTTTGGGTTGGGTTCCTTTTTCTGTAGGTGATGTTTTAATCGCTTTCCTCCTATTTATATTTGTGCGCGCTTTGTATTTATTGATAAAAAATCGTTTTAAAAATTTTCTGCACAAATTTATTTATTTTACAGCAATTTTATCAATAATTTATGGTTGTTTCTATATGTTTTGGGGCTTAAATTATTACAGAAAACCTTTGGCTGATAACTTAGAATATCAACAAAAAAAATATACAACAGCACAGCTAAGAAAAGTTACAGAAACCATTGTAAAAAAACTGAATGATTATCATTTTAAAATCACAAAAAATGACACTGTAAAAGTGACCAACCCATATCAACAAAAGGAAATGTATACAATGGCTGTTTTGGGTTATAAAAACTTAACAACAGATTTTCCGCAGTTAAAATACCAATACAAATCTGTAAAAAGCTCTCTAATGAGTTTGTTGCAAACCTATAATGGCACTTCTGGTTATTTAAATCCGTTAACAGGAGAAGCACAAGTAAATGATAGAGTTCCAAAAACAAGCTACCCAACAACTGTTTGTCATGAAATGGCACATCAAATTGGTTATGCAGCAGAAAACGAAGCTAATTTTGTGGGTTTTTTAGCTGCTAATTATAATGATAATATATATTTTAAATATGCAAGCTATAGAATGGCGTTTGCCTATTGCATTTCTGAAGTTAGAAAACGAAATCCTGATTTATCTAAAGAACTTTGGAGTACAATAAATAAAGGTATTTCTAAAGATTTTAGAGTGAGTTATCTCTTTTGGCAAGCTTACAAAAATCCGTTTGAACCCATTTTAAAAAAAGGGTACAATGCTTATTTAAAAGCCAATAAACAAGAAAAAGGAATCGAGTCTTATAACTATATTGTGGATTTGCTGATTTCTTATTTTGAGAAACATCCTTAAGCACACAATTATTAAATTTATGTTAAAATAAAATGTTTTAACCCCTATCAAAAAGCATATCAATAAATTTATAGCTAATTCAAATAATACTAACCATATGAAAAAACTATTTTTCTTACTCTTTTTCTTGTCGTTTACAATCGTGTATGCACAAGATTATTTCCCTACAGATTCTGGAGTAAAAACAACAGAAACTACTTTAGTTGCGCTTACCAATGCAACTATTTATGTAACACCCAAAAAGGTGATTAAAAAAGGAACTTTACTAATTGAAAACGGAAAAGTTATTGGCGTTGGTAGATCCGTAAAAATTCCGACAGGAACTGAAACGATTGATTTATCTGGTAAAACCATCTACCCTTCTTTTATTGATATTTATTCTGATTTTGGAATAAAAAAACCAAAAAGAGCCTCTGGAAATTCTAGAGTTACACAATATGATGCGTCTAGAGAAGGCTATTATTGGAACGACCATATTAGACCAGATGTAAATCCGTTAAAAGATTTTTCTTTTGATGCTAAAAAAGCAAAATCTCTAATAAGTGCTGGTTTTGGTGTAGTAAATACACACATGGCAGATGGTATTATTCGTGGAAATGGATTGCTAATTGCTTTAAATCCGAATGCTACAGATGCCTACAGAATTTTAGATACTAAATCTGCTCAGTATTTATCATTTTCTAAAAGTGTTACTTCTAGACAAGCCTATCCAAGTTCAAGAATGGGGGCTATGGCTTTATTAAGACAAGTATACTTAGATGCTGATTGGTATGCAAAAGGAAACATGAAAAATAAGGATTTAGCTTTAAAAGCATTAAATGAAAATAAAAATCTAATTCAAATTTTTGAAACTAACAATCATTTAGATGCCTTAAGAGCAGATAAAGTGGGTGATGAATTTGGAATGCAGTATACAATTGTTGGTAGTGGTGATGAATACGAAAGAATAAATGACATCAAATCTACAAATGCAAACTTTATCATTCCTATCAATTTTAGCAATGCTTATGATGTTTCTAATCCGCTTTTAGCACAACAAATTTCTTTAAGAGATATGCGTAAGTGGAATCAAGAACCTTCTAATTTAAAGGCTTTAGCAGAAAATGAAGTTAATTTTGCTTTAACTACGCACTCTTTAAAATCTGTAAAATCTTTTCATAAAAACTTACAAAAAGCTATTAAATATGGTTTTGATAAAGAAAAAGCATTAGAAGCTTTAACTACCATTCCTGCAACAATTATTGGTAACAATGCTATTGGTAATTTAAATGAAGGTAGTTATGCCAATTTTATTATTACATCTGGTGATATTTTTGATGCCAAAACTACCTTATATGAAAATTGGGTTCAAGGTGATAAAAATGTAATAAATGACATGAATATTCCTGATATTACAGGAAGTTACATGTTATATGTTAACAATAAAAATTACGATTTAACCATTTCTGGTAAAGGTGCTAAACAATCTGGAAGCATTAAATTAGGTGATAAAAAAATAAAATCTAAATTTTCTTTTAAAGATGATTGGATTGAAATCACTTTAAATGAAGAAAATGGCTACACAAGAATGATTGGAAAAATCATTAATGCTGCCAATGCAATGCAAGGTACTGCTTTTGACATTTTAGGAAACGAAACTTCTTGGTCTGCAAGTAAAGTAGTTAAGAAAGATGCTAAAAAGAAGAAAAGTAGTAAAAAATCTAAAAAAAATGACATTGTTGTAATGCCTGTAAGCTATCCTAATATGGGTTTTGGTAATTACGTACAACCTAAACAAGAAACAATTTTAATTAAAAATGTAACTGTTTGGACAAGTGAAGATGCTGGGATTTTAGAAAATACAGATGTACTTTTAAAAAATGGTGAAATTGCAGAAATTGGCAAAAACCTAAGAGCAAGAGGTGCTAAAGAAATTGATGGAACAGGCAAACACTTAACTGCTGGTATTGTAGATGAGCATTCTCATATTGCAACATCTGCTGTTAATGAAGGAGCACAAAACTCATCTGCAGAAGTAACTATAGAAGATGTTGTAGATCCTACAGACATTAATATTTATAGAAATCTTTCTGGAGGAACAACTACTGCTCAAATTTTACATGGTTCTGCAAATCCTATTGGTGGGCGTTCTGCAATCATCAAACTAAAATGGGGAGAAAATGCAGAAAACATGATTTACGATAACACACCTAAGTTCATCAAATTTGCTTTGGGAGAAAATGTAAAACAATCTCGTTACCAAAATGGTGTTCGTTTTCCGCAAACAAGAATGGGTGTAGAACAAGTTTTTACAGATTATTTTACAAGAGCTAAAGAATACGATGCATTAAAGAAAAGTGGAAAACCATATAGAAAAGACATCGAAATGGAAACATTGTCTGAAATTTTGAATAAAGAACGTTTTATTTCTTGTCACTCTTATGTTCAGTCAGAAATTAATATGTTAATGAAAGTTGCAGAAAAATTTGATTTTAATATAAATACATTTACACATATTTTAGAAGGTTACAAAGTAGCAGATAAAATGCAAGAACATGGTGTTGGTGGCTCTACTTTTTCTGATTGGTGGGCATATAAATACGAAGTAAATGATGCTATACCTTACAATGCTGCAATTATGCACAATGCTGGGGTTACAGTGGCTATTAATTCTGATGACAGAGAAATGTCTAGACGATTAAATCAAGAAGCAGCAAAAACAATTAAATATGGTGGTATGACAGAATTAGAAGCTTGGAAAATGGTTACCATTAATCCTGCAAAACTGTTACATATAGATGATAGAGTTGGTAGTATTAAAAAAGGGAAAGATGCAGATGTTGTATTATGGAGTCATCACCCAATGTCTATTTATGCAAAAGCAGAAAAAACAATTGTAGATGGTAAAATCTATTTTGATATCGAATTAGATAAAAATAAAAGAGCTGCAATTAAACAAGAAAAAAGTAAGTTGATTAAAATGATGTTGGATGAAAAAATGGGTGGTGGAAAAACCAAAGTACCTATGAAAAGAGGAGATAGAAACTTTCAATGTGATACTTTAGAAGAAACTAAAAGCTAAAAAATGATGAAAAAAATAATATATAGTTTGCTATTTTTCTTAGCAATACATACAGTTTCTGCACAACAAACCCCTGCAGACAAACAAACTAGAGCATTTTCTATTGAAGGCGCAACTGCACATTTAGGAAATGGAAAAGTAATAGAGAATTCGTTAATCATGTTTGATGGAGGTAAAATTACCTTTGTTGGAAGTGCAATGATGAAAATTGCAAGAATGGGAACCATTATTAATGCCAATGGAAAACATGTATATCCTGGTTTTATAGCTGCAAACGCAAGTTTAGGTTTGGTAGAAATAGATGCTGTAAAAGCAAGTGACGATGAGGATGAAATTGGTACTATGAATCCGCATATTAGAAGTTTGATAGCCTACAATGCAGAAAGCAAAGTCGTAGAATCTATGCGACCTAATGGCGTTTTAATGGCACAAATTACACCTAGAGGTGGTATTATTTCTGGTACATCTTCTATTGTACAATTAGATGCTTGGAACTGGGAAGATGCTGCTATTAAAACTGATGATGGAATTCACATGAATTGGCCTTCTAGTTTTAAACGTGGCAGATGGTGGTTAGGAGAAGATCCTGCATTAAAACCAGATTCAAATTATGCTAAAAAAATAGATGAAATAAAGAGTTATTTAACAGATGCTAAAAATTATTTAGCAAGAAATCCAGATAAAAAACATTTACCATATGAAGCAACTAAAAGCTTATTTAATGGTACTCAAAAGTTTTTTATACATGTAAATGGTCAAAAAGAAATTACAGATGCTATAACCATTTCTAAAGAATTAGGAATCAATAATATTGTAATTGTACATGCAGAAGGTGCAGAAAAAGTAGCAGATTTATTAGTAAAAAATAATATTCCTGTAATTTTAGAGAGACCTCATAGAAATCCAAATAGCGAAGATGATGCCTATGACAAAACCTATACCATAGCAAAAACACTTACAGACAAAGGTGTGTTGGTTAGTTTAGGTATGGAGGGGCAAATGGAAAGAATGAATACTAGAAACCTCCCTTTTTACGCAGGTACATTTGCTGCATTTGGTTTAGACAAAGAAGAAGCTTTAAAACTAATTACATCGAATACAGCAAAAATTTTAGGGATAGATGCTTTTGCAGGTACTTTAGAAGTTGGTAAAGATGCTACCCTATTTATTTCCGAAGGTGATGCTTTAGAAATGAGAGGAAACATAGTAAACAAAGCTTTTATACAAGGTAGAGATCTTAGTTTAGAAACGCACCAAACCAAACTTTGGAAACGTTATGCTAATAAGTATAAATCTAAATAAAGTATTTAATCAATTTAAAAAGGCTCCGCTTCCAGTAAAATGTAATTGCGAGCCTTCTTTTTCTTAGAAATTTTAATATGCAAATAATATATCTAATAAATTAAATAAGTATTTATTAATTTTTACAATATCTATAATTAGGTATATTTGTGTTGATGAAAGAAATTACCAGCAGCCAAAACCCTCTAGTTAAAAATATTCTAAAACTGCAAGAAAAAGCAAGAGAACGCAAAAAACAAGGGGTATTTATTATTGAAGGAAAACGTGAAATTTCATTAGCCATAGCTGCAGCATATCAATTTGAAACCTTATTGTTTTTAGAAGATTTAATTTCAGAAAATGAGGTTTTAGAACTGTTTCCAATAAACATCAATTGTATAAAAATTTCTACAGAAGTTTATCAAAAAATAGCTTACAGAAACTCTACAGAAGGCATTATTGCCATTGCAAAAACAAAAGATTTTTCTTTAGATAGTATTGTTTTTAAAAATGAAAATCCGTTAGTTTTAGTTGCAGAAAGTATAGAAAAACCAGGTAATGTTGGCGCTATTTTAAGAACTGCAGATGCAGCCAATATAGATGCTGTACTTATTGCAAATCCTAAGAGCGATGTTTACAACCCAAACATTATACGTTCTAGCGTAGGTTGTGTTTTTACCAATCAAGTTGCTGTAGGTACATCAGAAGAAATTATTAGTTTTTTAAAAAAGAACAATATTCATACTTATGCCACTACTTTGCAGAATTCAAACCCGTATTTTCAAGAAAATTATACAAAACCAACAGCCATTGTTGTAGGTACAGAAGCCACTGGTTTAACAACTATTTTTAGAGAACAAGCAACCCAAAACATAAACATACCTATGCAAGGTAAAATTGACTCTATGAATGTTTCAGTTGCAGCAGCCATTGTTTTGTTTGAAGCAAAAAGACAACGATTATTTAAATAAACCATTATTTGTAAAACACTTGAGATATGAAATCATTAGGAATAGATATAGGTGGCTCTGGTATAAAAGCGGCTATTGTTAATACCAAAACAGGCGAATTATTATCTGAAAGACATAGAATACCTACACCAAAACCAGCTACACCAGAAGCAGTTGCTAAAGTTGTAAAACAAATGATTGTACATTTTAACTGGAAAAAAGAGGTTGGTTGTAGTTTTCCAACCACGCTTGTAGGTGGTAAATGCATACATTCTGGCAATTTAAGCGAAGAATGGCTAGGTGTAAAGGTAGATAAGTTGTTTAAAAAGCAATGTAAAATTCCTTTTTATGTAAGTAATGATGCAGATTTAGCGGGTTTAGCAGAAGTTAGTTTAGGTGCTGCAAAAAAAGAAAAAGGGCTGGTGCTTGTAGTAACCATTGGTACAGGTATTGGTTCTGGTTTGTTTTATAAAGGTAAATTAATTCCGAATTTAGAAGTAGGTAAAATGTTGCATACCAACGGAGAAATCATAGAATTATACACAGCTGATTCTGTTAGAAAAAGAGAAGACTTAACATTAGAAGAATGGGCCATTAGATTTGATTCTTTATTAGAATATATAAGATTGGTATTTACACCCAATTTAATTGTTTTGGGTGGCGGAATTAGTAAAAAATACAATAATTTTAAAAAATATTTAACCACAGATATACCCGTTAAAGCTGCAGAATTTAGAAACAATGCCGGTATTATTGGTGCAGCCATGTACGCTAAAAAAATGAAGAAATAATTAAAGAATGGAAGTTATAAAACGAAAGCTAACATTTACACATAACTTATAAAAAATCTATTTTGCAGAAAATAAATAGTGTACTATACAACACTAACTGAATCAAATAACAAGTTAAAAAAATGCAACCCACTACTCTATTTTATATTTTAATCGCAATTTTAATCATCAGTTTTGTTGTAGACAAAATTTTAGACAGCTTAAATGCCAAACATTTTAATGACAAAATACCTGCTGAATTAGCAGATGTGTATGATGAAGAAGCCTATAAAAAATCTCAAGCCTATAAAAAGGAAAATGCAAAATTTACGAACCTAACATCCACTTTTTCAATCTTATTAACTTTAGGGTTCTTTTTTCTTAATGGTTTTAAATATGTAGATAATTTTGCGAGAAGTATCTCAGAAAACCCTATTGTAATAGCTTTAATTTTCTTTGGTATTATTATGATTGGGTCAGATATTCTAACCACACCTTTTTCTTACTATAAAACATTTGTTATCGAAGAAAAATTTGGTTTTAACAAATCCACCAAAAAAATATTTTGGTTAGATAAAATTAAAGGAATCTTTTTAAGTACAATATTAGGTGGTGGTGTTTTAGCGATTATCATCTGGTTTTATCAAACAACAGGAACTAATTTTTGGATTTATGCTTGGGTTTTAGTCGCTGTTTTTTCTTTATTTATGAATCTTTTTTATGCCAAATTAATAGTTCCCATATTTAACAAACAAACACCTTTAGAAGATGGCGAATTAAAATTTGCCATAGAAAAATACGCACAAACTGTAGGTTTTAAATTAGACAATATTTTTGTAATCGATGGTTCTAAACGTTCTACAAAAGCAAATGCCTATTTTTCTGGTTTTGGTTCTCAAAAAAGAATTACACTTTTTGATACACTTATAAACGATTTAGAAACCGATGAAATTGTAGCTGTTTTAGCTCATGAAGTGGGTCATTACAAGAAAAAACATATTGTTTTTAATCTTTTTACCTCTATCCTGCTTACTGGTTTTACCTTGTATTTGTTATCGTTATTTGTAAACTTACCTATATTTTCTGAAGCTATTGATATAACTAAACCTAGTTTTCATGCAGGTTTAATTGTATTTGGTATTTTGTACTCTCCAATATCAGAAATTACAGGTTTTGTAATGAATTATATTTCTAGAAAATTTGAGTACCAAGCAGATAATTTTGCAAAAAATACCTTTGCTGGCAAACCTTTAATTAGCTCTTTAAAAAAACTTTCTAAAAATAGCCTGAGTAATTTAACCCCACATCCTGCTTATGTTTTCATGCATTATTCACATCCAACTTTGTTGGATAGAGTAAAAAATTTAGAAGAATAATAACATCAAATTTTTAAAAATTTAGACTTTAATTTTCTTGCTTGTTCAAATACTTATTGCTAAATTCACTTTAGATTTTTAAACACAAATCTTACAGTTATTTATGGCATATTTAGCAACCATTGAAGAAGAAAATAAGGAAATAGCAAATCGGTATAAAGATTTGCTAAAAGGAACTTATGAGGTGCTTTCTAAAGAAGATAAAGAGCTGATTAGAAAGGCTTTCGAGATTGCTGTAGACGCACATTCTAAACAACGTAGAAAAACAGGCGAGCCTTATATTTTTCACCCCATTGCTGTAGCAAAAATTGTAGCTTTAGAAATTGGTTTAGGTGCAACCTCTATTGCAGCAGCATTGTTGCATGATGTTGTAGAAGATACAGAGTACACCTTAGATGATATGGAGCAGCTATTTGGTGAAACTATTGCAAGAATTGTAAATGGACTCACCAAAATTTCTCGTTTAAACAAAGAACAAGACGCCTCTATACAAGCAGAAAATTTTAGAAAAATGCTATTAACATTAAATGATGATGTTAGAGTCATTTTAATAAAAATTGCAGACCGATTGCACAACATGCAAACTATGGATGCAATGCCTGCATACAAACAAGTAAAAATAGCCTCAGAAACCCTTTATATTTATGCACCTTTAGCACACAGACTAGGACTGTATAATATTAAAACAGAATTAGAAGACTTAGGTTTAAAATACACAGAACCAGAGGTTTTTAATGATATTGTTGCAAAAATTAAAGAGAGTAAAGAAGATCAACAAAAATATTTAGAAACCTTTGCAGATAGATTAAAAGAGGGCTTAGATAAAGAAAATTTTGATTATGACATAAAAGGACGTTTCAAGTCCATTTATTCTATTCGCAAAAAAATGCGAAAACAAAATGTAACTTTTGATGAGGTTTATGACAAATTTGCCATTAGAATTATATTTACACCTACCTCTAAAGACGAAAAATTTGATGCCTGGAAAATCTATTCGATAGTTACAGATTATTTTAAGCCCAACCCTGTTCGTTTAAGAGATTGGATTTCGCAACCCAAATCTACAGGTTACGAAGCTTTGCACATTACAGTGGTAGGCCCTGATGCAAAATGGGTAGAAGTACAAATTCGTTCTAATAGAATGAATGAAATTGCAGAAAAAGGCTATGCAGCACATTTTAAATACAAACAAGGAAACACCAACGAAAGTGGTTTAGAAACATGGTTAAATAGATTAAAAGAATCGCTAGAAAACCAAAGTTTAAATGCAGTTGATTTTGTAGAAGAATTTAAACTAAACTTATATGCTAAAGAAATTTATGTTTTTACACCTAAAGGTGAATTAAAATCGTTACCAAAAGATGCGTCTGCATTAGATTTTGCCTTTTCTATACATACAGATGTAGGTTTAAAATGTAGAGGCGCAAAAGTAAATGGCAAGTTAGTGCCTTTAAGTTACACTTTAAAAAGTGGAGATCAAATAGAGGTAATTACAAGCGCTTCTAACAAACCCAATGCTAGATGGTTAGATTTTGTAATAACAGCAAGGGCAAAAACAAAAATTAGAGCTGCTTTAAAAGATGAAGAAAAACAAATTGCCGAAGAAGGAAAAGCAATTTTAACTAGAAAATTACGTCATTTAAAAATACCGTTTACCGAAAAAACAACGAACGAACTTGTCAATTTCTTTAAACTTAGAACTAGTTTCGATTTGTTTTTTAGAATTGGTAATGGTTCTATAGACAATACACAATTAAAAGCATTTGTTACACAGAGAAATAGTACTATTTTAAATTTCTTTAAAACCAAGTTAAGAAGAAAAAATACCACCAATAAAGAACTTATAGATACTGAAGAAGTAACTAATAAATTTGATGCGCTTGTTTTTGGTAAAGAAGAAGAAATATTAGACTACAAACTCTCTAAATGTTGTAATCCAATACCAGGAGATACCGTTTTTGGTTTTTTAACTATAAATGAAGGGATTAAAGTGCATAAAAAAAACTGTCCAAACGCAATTTCTTTACAATCTAACTATGCTTACAGAATTATGCTAGCAAAATGGATAGATTCTACCAAGCAAGATTTTAAAGCAATTTTACATATAAATGGTGTCGATAATAAAGGGATCGTAAATAATGTAACCCGAATAATTTCTAACAATATGGGCGTATTTATTAACAGTATTAATATTGCTGGAGACAATGGTGTGTTTGATGGAAAAATAAGCTTAAGCGTTAAAAACAGTGCACAGTTGAATAAATTAACAAAAAGTCTGCAAAAAATTGAAGGTGTTAAAAATGTAGAACGTGTTAATACTTTGTAAATATCATTTTCAAAAAAAAGTATTTTATAAAGAAATAACTGTAAATTTGTCTTTTCGTAAAATTTTAAGAAAATGAATAATTCTCTTGAAAATCAAGAAGTAGTAAAAAAAGTATTTACATCCTATTTAGAAGAAAATAAGCACAGAAAAACACCTGAGCGTTATGCTATTCTTCAAGAAATTTATGATGCAGATGAACATTTTGATATAGAATCTCTTTATATTAAAATGAAAAATAAAAATTATAGAGTTAGCAGAGCTACGCTTTACAACACCATTGATATTTTATTAAATTGTGGTTTGGTTAGAAAACACCAATTTGATGGACAATCGATGGCTCGTTATGAAAAAAGTTACTTCGATAAAAATCACGACCACGTAATTTTTACAGACTCTGGAGATGTTAAAGAATTTTGCGATCCAAGAATACAAATTATTAAAAAAACCATAGAAGAAATTTTTGATATTGATATTCATAATCATTCACTTTACTTTTACGGGACAAAAAAGAAAAAATAACAACATTCTGTTGGTATTTTGCCAATAAACTAAAAACAATACAACAAAACAAACAACAAATTAACACAACTAATGGCTGTAGATTTATTACTAGGATTACAATGGGGAGACGAAGGAAAAGGAAAAATTGTAGACGTATTAACTAAAAATTATGATATCATTGCGCGTTTTCAAGGAGGGCCAAATGCAGGACATACTTTAATTTTTGATGGCGCAAAACACGTTTTACACACAATCCCTTCAGGTATTTTTCACAAAACAGCATTAAATGTTGTAGGGAATGGTGTTGTTATTGACCCTGTAATTTTTAAAAAAGAATTAGAAAATCTAGACAAACACAATATAGATTATACTTCTAAATTATTAATCTCTAGAAAAGCACATTTAATTTTACCTACACATAGATTGTTAGATGCGGCATCAGAAACTTCAAAGGGTAAAGCTAAAATTGGTTCTACTTTAAAAGGTATTGGCCCAACTTATATGGATAAAACTGGCAGAAACGGTATGCGAGTTGGAGATTTAGAATTAGAAAACTGGAAAGAAAAATACGATGCGCTTACAGAAAAGCATATTAAAATGTTAAAGTTTTTTGATGTTCAAATAGAATATGACTTAAAAGAATTAGAAGCAGAATTCTGTAAAGGAATTGACAAGCTTAAAACCTTAGCGTTTATAGATAGCGAAGAATTTTTAAACCAAGCAATTAAGGATAAAAAAACAATTTTAGCAGAAGGCGCTCAAGGTTCTTTATTAGATATCGATTTTGGTACCTATCCTTTTGTAACATCATCTAATACAACTGCTGCTGGAGCTTGTACAGGTTTGGGTGTAGCACCTAATAGAATTGGCGAAGTTTTTGGTATTTTTAAAGCGTATACCACTAGAGTGGGGTCTGGTCCTTTTCCTACAGAATTGTTTGATGATGAAGGAGCAACTATGGCAAAAGTTGGGCACGAATTTGGAGCAACAACTGGTAGACCAAGAAGATGTGGTTGGTTAGATTTAGTAGCTTTAAAATATGCTGTAGATGTAAATGGTGTAACACAATTAATGATGATGAAAGGTGATGTACTTTCTGGTTTTGATACTTTAAAAGTATGTACATCATACAATTATAAAGGTAAAGAAATTGCTCACTTACCATACAATATAGAACCAGAAAATATTTCTGTAAATTATACTGAATTTAAAGGTTGGACAGAAGATTTAACAAAAATGACTTCTGCAAATCAATTGCCTAAAAACTTACTAGAGTATGTTGCTTTTATAGAAAAAGAAACAGGCGTACCTGTAAAAATAGTTTCTGTAGGTCCAGATAGAAAACAAACTATAGAAAGATAATACATTTTACTTTTTATAAGAAAAAGCCTTATTTCTAATTAAGAATAAGGCTTTTTTGTGTTGTCTAAAATTAGTTTTCATCTATTTTAAAATTTAATTGAAGTACTGATAAAAGTCATATTTACTGCCGTTTATTTCATCGAAATTTGTAGAAAATTAAATGATACATGAAACGTTTTGAAAATAAGCTAATTGCAGATATTGTTTTAAATAACATCAATACGTCTAAAGTATTTAAAGAGTTTAATATAGACTATTGTATAGAAGGGAATAAAAACTTTTTAACAGTTTGCGAGCATAAAAATATAGATAGTAAAAAAATCATAAATAAATTAGTAGCTGCACATAAAGATGTTTATTATTTACAAAACTACAATTCTTGGAAATTAGATTTTTTAATTGAATTCCTATCAGAAATTCATCACAATTATAAAGAAGAAAACATATTAATACTAAAACAATATAGTAAAAAAGTAGCTGATTTATATAGTAAACAATATCCTGAATTATTAGAAGTTAACAACTTAATACAAGTTGTTTCAGAAGAAATTTTAGAACATATGAAAAACGAGGAAACCATCTTGTTTCCTTACTTAAATGAGTTATTAAAACTCGAGAATGCTTCCTCTACTTCTAAATATAATTCTTCAAAAAAACTAAAAATTATAGATAGTTTTGAAGACGAGCACTATAAAATTCGTAAGACATTTCAAAAAATAGCAACACTTACCAATTACTATATTCTACCAGAAAACATATGCAACTCATTTAAACTTTTATATATAAAATTAAAGAATTTTGATGATCGATTGCAAGAGCATATCCATATAGAAAATAATATTCTTTTTCCGAAAGCAAAAAAACTACAGTTCAAAGTATTTAGCAAAAAAAAAGAATATAGCTAGAATTTTACTCTTCTTTAATAGTTTGCCATTTTCTTTTCATTATTTTTGCGTAAAATCGTTTATTTTGAAAAGAATACTTTTATTTCTATTTCTAACACAAACAGCCTTTGTTTTTTCGCAAACTAAAAAAATGGTTTTTGGTGCTGCACAACAATTTGTAGACGAAGAAAAATACCCGGGTGCTACTGTGCTTTTAGGGAATGTGAAAATGACTCATAAAGGTGCTGTATTAACTTGTAGCAAAGCCTTTTATTATAAAAAACTAAACTTTTTTAAGGCCATAGATAATGTACTCATTAAACAAGGTGATACCATAACACAAACTAGTGATTATGTTGATTATGATGCCAATACAGAACAGGCGCTCTCTTGGGGAAATGTGGTTTTAAAAGACCCAGAAATGACTTTAACTACAGATACGCTTCATTTTGATAGATTAAATCAAAAACTATATTATAGAACTTTTGCCACTATAAAAGACAAAACAAATACATTAAAAAGTAAAATTGGAAATTATTATCTAGAAAACAAAAAATTTACAGCTACAACAAGAGTTACTATTGTTAATCCTGAGCATAATTTGGCCTCTAATCACTTAGATTATTACACCAACTCTGGTTTGGTTTATTTATATGGACCATCTACCATCACCAATACAAAAAACAAAAATAAAATTTATTGTGAACGAGGTTTTTACAACACCAAAACAGATATTTCTTATTTTATTAAAAACGCAAAACTTTACTTAAAAGAAAGAACTGTAGAAGGAGATAGTTTGTATTACGATAAAAAGAACGGGTTTGCCTCTGCAACCAACAATATACAGGTGATAGATACCGTGAAAAACTTTGTTACCAGAGGGAATTATGCAGAAATTTTCGAAGAAAAAGATTCACTTTTTATCATCAAAAGAGCAGTTGCCATTTCTATTATAGATAAAGATTCTACCTTTATTCACGGAGATACTTTATTAGTTACAGGAGTTCCAGATAAAAGAATTGTTAGAACCTATCATAATGTAAAAATCTTTAAATCAGATTTACAAGGTAAGTGCGATTCGATACATACAAACCAAGAAAAAGGCTTAACAAGAATGTTTAGCAACCCCGTTTTATGGTCAGATGGTAATCAAATTACTGGAGATACCATTCACTTACTATCTAATATAGAAACAGAAAAGCTAGATTCTTTAAAAGTATTAAACAACTCATTTATAGTCTCTAAAGACTCTTTATCAAATGATAACTTTAATCAAATTAAAGGAAGAAATATATTTGGTAAGTTTTTAGAAAACAAACTTAAACTTCTATTAGTAAAGGGTAATGCTGAGTCTGTATATTTTAATAGAAATGAAGAAGGAGTTTTAGAAACCGTAACCAAAGAAATTTCTAGTAACATAGAATTTACTTTAAATGAAGGTGAAATTGAGCAAATAAAATATTTAAAAAAATCAGAAGGCACTACCTACCCTCCTTCTAAATTACCAGAAGAAGTAAACAGGTTAAATGGTTTTATTTGGCGAGAAACAGAACAACCTAAATCTAAAGAAGATATTTTTAAAAAGAGTACACAAGACAAATCACCAAAAAAATCTAAAAAAGATTTGGTAGAACCCGCTTTAAAAAAACTTCCTAAAAAAGAGAGAAAAAGAAAAAAAGAAATTCTACCCACTAAAAATTAGATGAAAAAAGATTTCTTTACATATCAAGCACAAACCAGTCCTCACCCACTTGCCTTAGAGATTTCTAAAGCAAAAGGCAGTTTTATATTTGATACCAAAGGAAAAAAATATTTAGATTTTGTGGCTGGTGTTTCGGCAAATAGCTTGGGGCACAACCATCCAAAAGTTACGGAAGCCATTAAAAATCAATTAGATAATTATGCACATGTAATGGTTTATGGTGAGTTTATACAAAAACCACAAGTAGATTTGTGCAAATTATTGGCGCAAAATTCACCCAAAAACTTAAATGCAGTTTACATAACAAATTCAGGTACAGAAGCTACAGAAGGGGCTTTAAAACTAGCCAAAAGAGTAACTAAAAGAGCAGAAATAATTGCTGCTAAAAACTCATATCATGGCAATACTATGGGGGCAATGAGTGTTTCTGGTGTAGAAAAACAAAACAGTGCATTTAGGCCTTTAATACCTGGCACAAAGTTTATTGGTTTTAATACAGATGAAGATTTAAATAAGATAACCCATAAAACAGCAGCAGTAATTGTTGAGACCATACAAGGTGGTGCTGGTTTTATTGAACCTAAAAATAATTTTTTAGTCAAATTAAAACAAAAATGTGATTCAGTTTGTGCATTGTTAATTTTAGACGAAATACAAACAGGAATTGGAAGAACAGGAACCTTTTGGGGTTTCGAAAACTACAATGTAACTCCAGATATTGTAGTTACAGGAAAAGGGTTAGGTGGTGGTATGCCAATTGGTGCTTTTTTAGCTTCTTTTAAAATGATGAGTTTGTTAAAAGACAATCCTAAACTTGGTCATATTTCTACTTTTGCTGGTAATCCTGTAATTGCAGCAGCTGCGAATGCAACTGTAAAAGAAATTTTAAATAAAAATTTACTAAAAAAAAGCCTTAGAAAAGAACAACTTTTTAGAAGACATTTACAGCATTCATCAATCTTAGAAATAAGAGGAAAAGGATTAATGTTAGCTGCCATTGTAAAAACACCAGAACTAGCAGTAAAAACAATACACAAGTGTTTAGAAAAAGGACTAATTTTATTCTTTTTATTGTTTGAACAAAGGGCAATGCGTATTACACCACCTTTAACAATTTCTGATAAAGAAATCGTAGAAGGTTGTAAAATACTAATAGAAACTCTAGACGAATTGTCATAAAAAAACCTTCTATTTTGCAATAGAAGGCTAACTTGTAGAATGTATTTGAATATATTGATTATACTTTTTTTACTTTAACAGCATTCATACCACGCATTCCTTTTTCTAGTTCAAAAGAAACTTTATCATTCTCTGCAATTTCATCTATTAAACCACTTACGTGTGTAAAATATTTCTCATTATTTTCTGTATCAATAATAAAACCAAAACCTTTAGAAGAATCAAAAAAAGAAACTTTTCCTTTTCTTACAGGATCTTCTTCTGGTAAATCTTCTTTTTTAGTTACAGATATTTGTATATCTTCTAACTCATACTCTACCTTTAACTCTGGGTCTGGTGGGGTATCTGTTAAATTTCCATTATGATCTACGTAAGCAAATTGAATACCTCCATTACCATTTGCTTCTTTGTCGGCTTTTCTAGCCTCCATTTTTTTACGTTTTTCTTCACGTTTTTTTAAACGCTTCTTTTCTTTTTCACTTTTACTAAATGTCTGTTGCGATTTTGCCATTAAAAATATTAGAATATTAAAATTAGTACTGTTTATTAGAAAATGCTTGGTAATTTTAGCTACAGAAGTTTTAAAACATCAAAGTATATTTCTTCTAATAAATTACAAATATACAAATTTATTAAAGAAATATTTTCAATATTATTTTGATAGGAAAATAAAGTTGTAAGAATAAATATCTAAAAACATCTCTTGTGTTTAAGTTGTTCTGTTAAATGTTAATTTTTTTACAAAAAAAAGTATTTTAAACTTTTGTAATAGTATTACTATTATATTTGCAATTGTTGAAAATAATTCGAAATGAAAAATTTATTATCTGTTTTAAAAATTTCTGTACCTAACAATGTATATATTAAAGATCCAGAAACATCCGATTTAGGAAAACGTATAGTAGAAAATAGCATTATACTAATAAATGAAATTGGTTTTGAAAATTTTACTTTTAAAAAATTAGGAACCAAAATTGGCTCTAATGAGAGTTCTATTTACAGATATTTTGAAAGTAAGCACAAATTGTTGCTTTATCTATCCTCTTGGTATTGGGCTTGGTTAGAGTATCAATTGGTTATAGAAACGTTTAGTATTTCAGACAATCAACAAAAATTAGAAAAAGCTATAGATGTATTTACAAGAAAAGTAAAAGAGGACTCTACATTTTCTCATGTTAACGAAGTATTTTTATATAAAATAATTGTAAATGAAAGCTCTAAATCATATTTAACTAAAGAGGTTGATAAAGATAATAAAGAAGGGTATTTTGAAACTTATAAACGTCTAATTTTAAGATTAGAGCAAATGATTTTAGCAATAAAGCCCAACTACAAATACGGGTTAAGTTTAGCTAGTACTATTTTAGAAGGAGGTTTGCATCAACACTTTTTAACAGAGCACTTCCCTTCTATTACAAATTGCAAACAAAAAAACACACCCAAAGAATTTTTTATTGAATTAGTAAAAAATACCATTAGATAAATATGGAAGAAAAAAAATTACACCCTTGGAAACGGTTTATCAACTTATTAAGGTTAGAAAAACGTGATATTTTTCAAATTTTTTATTATGCAATTTTTGGTGGTATTGTTGCTCTATCACTACCCTTAGGTATTCAAGCGATTATTAACTTAATACAAGGAGCACAAATTTCTACTTCTTGGGTTGTTTTAGTAATTGTAGTTACACTTGGTGTAATTTTTTCTGGAGCTTTACAATTAATGCAACTAAGAATTATAGAAACCATTCAACAAAGAATATTTACAAGAGCTTCTTTTGAGTTGAGTTATCGCTTTCCAAAAATAAAAATGAATGAGTTGCGTAATTATTATCCACCAGAATTGGCAAATCGTTTTTTTGATACATTAACCATTCAAAAAGGACTCTCTAAAATTTTAATTGATGTACCTACAGCATTATTGCAAATTATTTTTGCATTGATTTTGTTATCCTTCTATCATCCATTTTTTATCATATTTGGCATTCTATTATTATTGCTTATTTACATTGTATTTAAATTTACGGCTCAAAAAGGTTTAGAAACTAGTTTAAAAGAATCTAAAATTAAATATAAAGTAGCACATTGGATACAAGAGGTAGCAAGAACTGTAGTGAGTTTTAAACTTTCTGGAAACACAAATTTGGCAATTCAAAAAAATGATGCGTTGGTAGATCAATATTTAAAAGCAAGAGAAAGTCATTTTAAAATCTTAATACTACAATTTTCTCAAATGGTTGGTTTTAAAGTTGTTGTAACGGCTAGTTTATTGCTAATTGGTGGAGCTTTGGTTTTAAATCAAGAAATGAATATTGGCCAGTTTGTTGCAGCAGAAATTATCATTTTATTGGTTATTCAATCTGTAGAAAAACTTATTATTGGATTAGAATCTTTTTATGATGTATTAACATCTATAGAAAAAATTGGCCAGGTGGTTGACAAAGAATTAGAATCTCAGGATGGAGAAAGACCGATGTTTAAAGATGGTTTAACAATAGAACTAGACAATGTATCTTATAGAGTAGCAGATAGAAAAAAACCTATTTTAAAAGATGTTTCTCTAGTTTTACATCCTAAAAGTAGAATTTTAATTAAAGGAGAAAGTGGTGCAGGAAAATCTAGTTTACTACGTTTATTATCAGGAATTATAGAACCAACAGAGGGCAATATTTACATTAATAACTTATCGTTAAACAGCTTACATTTAAATCATTATCGTTCTCAATTGGGTTTATCACTATCAGATGAAACTCCTTTTGAAGGAACTATAAAAGACAACTTGGTTTTTGGTGATAAAGAGATAGATGATAGTATTATTTATAAAGCACTTGATATTGTAGGTTTAAATCAGTTTATCAAAGAGCAACCTTATGGTTTAGAAACAATAATTTATCCAGAAGGAAAACAAATGTCTTTTACCATTGCTAAAAAAATACTATTAGCTAGAGCAATTATTAAACAACCCCAAGTGCTCATTTTAGAAGATCCTTTAGATCAATTTAATTTAGAGGAAACTAAAGATATTATTAAATATTTAACAGCTCCAGATAAACCTTGGGCATTAATAGTTGTAAGTAGTAAAAAAAGCTGGAGCACACAATGTCAGCAAATAATAACCTTAGAAAAAGGAGAAATTAAATCTATAATATAATAGCTATGTTAAATATTTCTAACAATCAATTAAATAAAAAGGTAGATTTAACTTTATTTAAATCTGGTAAAGAAATCTTTACCAAAAACTATTACAAAGCATTTAATAAATTTTTATTAGTTTTTGCCATTCTAGGCTTTATTATACTTTTTTTACCTTGGACACAGAATATTACTGGCCAAGGTATTGTTACCACTTTAACGCCAGAACAAAGACCACAAACCATACAATCTCAAATTCCTGGTAGAATAGAAGAATGGTTTGTAAGAGAAGGAGATTATGTTAAAAAAGGAGATACTATTCTTAGAATTTCTGAAATTAAGACCGATTATTTCGACGATCAATTAATTGAGAGAACCAATCAACAAATTAATTCAAAAGTTTTATCTGTTGGTGCTTATAAAGAAAAAGTAAACGCATTAAAAAGACAAATAACCTCTCTAAAAAGAGAACAAATTTTAAAGTTAGATATGGCAAAAAATAAATTGCTACAATCTAAACTAAAAGTACAAAGTGATAGTATTGAGTTTGAAGCTGCTAAAACCAATATAAAAATAGCTAAAAGACAATATATACGTGCAAAAACATTAGAAAGTGAAGGTATTGCAGCTGTTAAAGATGTAGAAGAGAAAAACTTAAAACTACAAAAAACACAAGCAGCTTTAATAAATAAAGAAAACAAATTACTAGAAAGTAAAAACAATGTTATTAATGCAAAAATAGAAATCACAAGAATTACTGCAGAGTACAGTAATAAAATTTCTAAAGCTCAGAGTGATATGTCTACAGCCATGTCTAGTGGTTTTGATGCAGAAGTTCAGGTATCAAAACTAGAAAATAGCAATAGCAACTATACTGTAAGAAGAAATTTGTTATACATAACAGCACCACATGATGGTTTTATAAACAAAGCCATAAAAGGCGGAATTGGTGGGACTTTTAAAGAAGGGGATGATTTGGTGGGTATTATGCCAGAAAAATACGATTTAGCTGTAGAAACCTTTGTAAGACCAATAGATTTACCATTATTACATATTGGCGAAAAAGTACGTGTGCAATTTGATGGTTGGCCCGCCATTGTTTTTTCTGGTTGGCCCAATGTTTCGTATGGTACTTATGGTGCAAAAGTTGTGGCAATACAAAATTTTATAAGTGACAATGGTAAATACAGAGTTTTATTAGCACCTGATGAAACAGACCACACATGGCCACAAGCCATCAGAGTAGGTTCTGGAGCAAGAACCATTGCTTTATTAGAAGATGTTCCTATTTGGTTTGAGCTTTGGAGACAGCTAAACAGCTTCCCTCCTAACTACTATCAACCTAACGGAAGTAACAAAGGAAAATCTGACGCAAAAAAGAAATAATATAGCCATTTTAAGATTTTAAAAACATGAAAAAGTATATTTTAATGCTGTTTTTGTTGATTTCTGCCAGTGTTTTTTCACAAGAAAAAGTTACTTCTGTAATGACGCTGTCTGAATATTTAGGCTATGTAAAAAGTTTTCATCCTATTGTAAAACAAGCCAACCTTGTAATTAACGAAAGTGAAGCAAAACTTTTAAAAGCAAGAGGTGCTTTTGACCCTAAAATAGAGGTAGATTTTGATAAAAAAGAATTTAAAGACAAAGAGTATTACACCAAACTAAATGCAGCTTTTAAAATACCTACCTATTATGGCTTAGAATTTAAGGCAAATTTTGAAAACAATGATGGCGTTTTTTTAAATCCTGAAGCAAACGTGCCAACAGACGGTTTGTACAGTGCTGGTGTTTCTGCTTCTTTATTAAAAGGTTTGTTAATTAACAAAAGAATGGCGTCTTTAAAACAGGCGAAACTGTTTTTAAATCAAGCAAAGGAAGACCAACAAATAGTAGTAAATAATATATTGTACAATGCCTCTTTATCATACTTTACTTGGTTAAAAAATTATAATGAACAAAGGGTTTATAAAGAATTTTTAGAAAATGCTATTACTAGATTTAAATTAACAAAAAGAGCTTTTTTTGAAGGTGAAAAACCAGCCATAGATACTACAGAAGCAAAAATAACTTTAGATACAAGAAAGCTAAATTTAGAAAAAGCTAGAATTAAATTGGTAAAATCTTCATTAGAATTATCTAATTTTTTATGGCTGAATGATAACACTCCAGTAGAATTACAAGACAACATCCTACCCGATATAAATACTTTTAATTCTATTGATGCTACCTTTAATATTGCTTTATTTAATAATGAAAATTTTGATATTAACAAGCACCCAAAAATAAGGTCTTTAGAGTTTAAAATTAAAAGCCTTGATGTAAATAGAAGATTTAAAATGAATAACTTATTACCAAATTTAGATGTGCAATATAATTTTTTGACTCAGAATAGAAATCAAATAAACACGCTGAATATGCAAGATTATAAAGCAAGTATTAAATTTAAACTCCCCTTATTTTTAAGAAAGGAACGAGGAGATTTAAAATTGGCTAACGTTAAATTGAATGATAAAAAATACGAAAATGAAGTAGCTAAACTTACTATTAAAAATAAAGTGTCGGGTATACAACAAGAGTTAGAATCATATATTTTACAAAACGATTTAACTGCTAATATTGTTAAAGATTATACCACCCTTTTAAAAGCAGAAGATAGAAAGTTCTTTTTAGGAGAAAGTTCTTTATTTTTAGTTAACTATAGAGAAGTAAAACTTATAGAAGCCAAATTAAAAGCTATAAAATTAGAAAACACCTTTTTTAAAACCAAAGCAAACTTGTTTAAAACCGCAGTTATTTCTATAAATTAATCATTTATTTTCGAATCTGTAAAAAACTTCACAAAGTTATTTTGTGAGGTCTTATATATAATTTATCTAAGAAATCTAATCTTCTTCTTCTAAAGTAAAAAAATCGTTTACAGGTATATTAAAAATAGTAGAGAGTTTTAATGCCAATACTGTAGAAGGAACATACCTGTTTTTTTCGATAGAATTAATGGTTTGTCTTGATACTCCTATTTTTTTCGCCAAATCATCTTGTGTTAATCCTAAAATGGCTCTCTGTACTTTTAATGTGTTTTTCATCTTAGTTATTCATTCTTTTTAATTGCCAAAAAAACAGCAATTGCACAATTAACATAAAAAACAATACTTGAAAATAACTAAAACTAGATAATGTATCATCTTGATTTAACAAAGTAGCCACTGCATAATTAATGGCAGGTTGTACTAAAGAATAAACGATTGCTAAAATAAAAGCCAATCTATAAGACTGAGAACGTAAACTATCTAAATACTCATCTTCTATTTTTTCTTTAGATAATGAAATGATTAATAAGCCAATTAACAGTGTTCCCTGTAAAATTGGACGAATCCATTCTGAATCTTCAATATATTTTCTTAAAATCATTAAAAGAAAAGCACCTATTGCAATAATATGTCCTGCTTTTTTATATGGATTCCCAAGTTGAAATTTATTCATTTTTTGAAGTTGTTTTCTTTCTCTTTCACAAATAGTTGATTTAGACATCGTATTTTATTTTACAATTAGACAAGTTTATTTTATATAATGACAAATATACTTTACATTTTTGAATTAATCAATTTATTTTGACTAAATTTAAAAGAACAAACACCGAAACTTATTATTATGACTCCTAACAAAAAAACACCAGGATCCTTTTGGGTCATTGGTCCTATCGCCCTCCTTTGGAATTTAATGGGTGCAATTGCTTATTTAATGCAAGCATTTATTACAGATGCACAAATTGCGACTTTACCTAAAGATCAACAAGCCCTTTATTTAATTGAACACCCTGCTTGGTATACAGCTTTGTTTGTACTGGCTGTTTTTGTAGGTACTTTAGCTTGTATTGTACTTTTATTAAAAAAGAAGTTTGCCTATCAATTATTTTTAATTTCTGGTATTTGTGCCATTGTACAACAAGGTTACTTATTAACAAACATAGCACTACCAAGTGTTATAATGCCTGTTATGATTATAGTAATCTCGCTCTTTTTAATTTGGTATTCGAAAAAATGCGTTCAAGATGGCATTTTAAATTAAAAAATGCAGTAGCCCTTTTTTATTCAAACAATGCAGCAATAAACTCAGCTACACAAGCTGGTTTTGCTGCATTTTTAATTTCTATTGTACAAGAAAAAGTAACTTTAATTCCGTTATTATCTAAATCTTCAATTTTCTTAACAGTAGTATGTATTCTTAATTGACTGTTTACAGGAACAGGATTTGGGAAACGAACTCTATTCAATCCATAGTTTAAGCCCATTTTTAAACTTCTAATACTAAAAACATCTTCTAAAAGTTTGGAAATCATAGCAACAGACATAAAACCATGAGCAATCGTACTTTTAAAAGGAGTCTCCTTCTCTGCTCTAGCTTCATCAACATGAATCCATTGTTTGTCAAAAGTTGCATTGGCAAAATCATTTATCATTTGTTGAGAAACGGTATACCAATTTCCTGTTGGTAAATCTTTACCAAGCATTGTTTTAAAATCGGCAATCGTATCAAATGTTCTCATTTTATTTGTTTGATTTTGTAAAAATATCGTCTTTAATTTTAGGAAGTTCTAAATGAAACTTTACAGCAATTACTCTAATTACAACCACAACAGATACGGCTATCATAAAATTTAGTTGATTATCTACATGTAAAGATTTTAAAATTAAAAAAACGATTCCGCCAGCTAAACAAGCAAAGGCATAAATTTCTTTTTCAAAAATCAAAGGTACTTTATTGGTTAAAACATCTCTTAAAACCCCACCAAAAACAGCAGAAGTCATCCCCATAATTAAAGCTATGATTGGGTGCAAATTGTAAGACAATCCTTTTTGTAAACCTAACAATGTAAAAACACCTAAACCAACAGTATCAAACAAAAACATGGTTTTACTTAAAGGTAAAATTTTACTTTTAAATAAAATAGTGGTTATTACAGCAATAAAAATAGTGTATAAATAGTTTAAATCTCCAATCCAATTTATTGGGTGTGCATTAATTAATAAATCTCTTAGCATACCGCCACCAACAGCAGTTACAAAAGCAATTATTAAAACCCCGAATAAATCGAACTTTTTATCAGAAGCAACCAAGGCACCACTTACTGCAAAAGCAAAAGTTCCTAAAATATCTAAAATGTAAATAACATCCATTTACGTAGTAATTTCGGTAAACTTTATGTTTAATTCTTTTTGAATTTCGTGTATTCTAGGTAATTCGCTTGGTAAAATAAAAGCAATAGAATTTCCTGTTTTTCCTGCTCTAGCAGTTCTACCACTTCTGTGTGTATAATACTCTAATTGTTCTGGTAATTGATGATGAATAATAAATTCTAAACCTCTTACATCTATACCTCTAGCCGAAACATCTGTAGATATTAAATACTGCATGCTACCGTTTTTAAAAGCTCTCATGGCTTTTTCACGATCTCTTTGCTGCATATCTCCTTCTAAAGCTCCTACAGAAAAACCTTCTTCTTTTAGTTGATTGTACAAGTTTTGAACGCCTAATTTTGTTCTACAAAAAATAATACCTCTTTCTGTACCTCTTTTTTCTATGTAAGCAACAATATCATTTGTTTTTTGCTTGATGGTTGTTTTTACATATTGATGCCTTATGTTTTCGTTTACCAAAGAGTTTCTATTAATTTCTACTCTTGGCGAATTAGAATCCATGTAAGTTTTTATAATTCTTTGAATTTCTTCTGGCATTGTTGCAGAAAACAACCATGTGTTTCTTTGCCCAGTTGTAAACTTTAAAATTCTATTTAAATCTTGTTTAAAACCCATAGACAACATTTCATCTGCTTCGTCTAAAACCAACGTTTTTATATTACTGATGTCTATTTCTCCTCGTTCAATTAAATCTACCAATCTACCAGGTGTTGCAATTACAACATGTGTAGTTCTTTGTAAGTTTTTAATTTGGATGTCAATTTTTTCGCCACCAAAAACGGCTTCTAAAAAGATTTTATCGTTACAATATTTTGTGAATTTAAAAAGTTGCTTTTTTATTTGTTGCACCAACTCTCTCGTTGGCGATAAAATTAAGGCTTGTATTTCATCTTTTTTAGCATCAATATTTTGTAATATTGGTAATCCAAAAGCTGCAGTTTTACCTGTACCTGTTTGTGCTAAACCTACAAAATCGGTTTTAGAATTTAATAAAATTGGTATGGCTTTTTCTTGAATTTCAGATGGAATTTTAATTCCCAATTCGTTTAACCCTTTTATATATTCTTTTTGAATGCCTAAATCTAAAAATGTACTCATAACTAATCTTTCTTAATAAGTTACAAAGATACTTTTATTTAGGTGGCTGCAATACATTTAGCACGTTTTCTCTAATTCTAGATGGCTTATAAGTTTCTGTATCTAACATGCCCCAAATTGTTTTAGCTTTTACCAACACATCATTGTTTTTATAAAACTCCATATAACGTTCAGATTTAAAACCTTTGGTTTCTCCTACCCAAGTTTTTACTGTAATTTTATCACCTAAAACGGCTTGTTTTACATAATCTATCTCATGTCTTAATACAACCCAAATAAACTGAGGTAAAGGGTTATTTCTGGTTAAAAATGCCCAATGCTCAAACGCAACCTTATCCATCCATTTTACATAAACTACATTATTTACATGATTTAAAACGTCTATATCTTCTAAATTTACAACTATTTCTAGTTCAAAAATATCTTTCATTATTCCTTTTTTACAAACTTATCATTTTAAATAATTGTATAATAATTATTGATGATAGAATTCCGTTCAACTTCTAATTTATGTTGATATTTGGCAAATCATATGAACAAATTAGCAAGCGATTTAGGTACCGAAAAAATTAGCAAATTATTGATAAAACAAGCAGTTCCTGCAACTATAGGGATTCTTGTAATGTCTTTAAACATGATTGTAGACACCATTTTTGTAGGAAAATGGATTGGTGTTTTAGCAATTGCAGCCATTACAGTAGTTTTGCCTATTGCATTTTTAATTTCTTCTATTGGAATGGGTATTGGAATTGGTGGAAGTTCTATAATTTCTAGGGCTTTAGGTGCAAACAACTACGAAAAAGCATTTTTAACTTTCGGAAATCAAATTTGTTTAACAGTCATTTTAGCCATTACATTTGTTTTACTTGGCAACCTTTTTAGTGTACCAATTTTAAATTTATTTGGTGCAAAAGGCGATATTTTACCAATTGCATCAGACTATTTTAGTGTGATTATTTATGGAGTTCCCTTTTTAGCTTTTGCAATGATGGGAAACCCTACGATTAGAGCAGAAGGAAAACCAAAATTTGCTATGTATGCTATGATGATTCCTGCTGTGCTAAATATTTTGTTAGATATTTTATTTATTAAAGTATTTAATTGGGGTATGTGGGGCGCTGGTTTGGCAACTTCTTTGTCTTTTGCAAGTTGTGGTTTGTATATTTTATATTTCTTTTTATCTTCTAAAAGTGAACTACAAATAATTCCTAAAAACTTTAAATTAGACCATAAAATTGTAAGAGAAATTGTTGAATTAGGTGGTGTTTCTGTAGTTAGGCAAGGAGCTGTTAGCATATTAATGATTGTATTAAATTATTCTTTATATAAATACGGAGGAGAAATTTCTATAGCAATTTTTGGAATTATCAACAGAGTAATGATGTTTGCACTATCTCCTGTTTTAGGGGTTTCTCAAGGATTTTTACCTGTGGCTGGTTTTAATATTGGTGCAAAAAAAAATGATAGAATAAAAGATACCATTAAAATATCTGTGTATTTTGGAAGCATTATTGGTACCATTATCTTTTTAGGAATTGTATTTTTTAAAGAAGAAATTATTTGGGTATTTACCAATGATGCCACTTTATTATCTGAAACACCTAATGCAATGCTTATTGTTTTTTTAGCAACTCCAATTGTTACGATGCAATTAATAGGTTCTGCTTATTTTCAAGCAGCTGGAAAAGCAATACCTGCACTAATTTTAACACTTTTAAAACAAGGATTTTTTTTAATTCCACTAGCCTATTTTTTACCAAAGTATTATGGTGTAAATGGTGTTTGGTGGTCTTTTCCAATAGCAGACATCTTATCTACAGTCATTACAGTTTTGGTTTTAAAACGAGAAGTTGACAAGAATTTGAACTAATTCTGTTAATTTTGAAGACGGAAGTTAAAAATTTACTACCTAACAACTTTAAAGCATTCCAAATTAATTACTAAAGAATACTTTCACCGTTTAAATTAGTGGTTAAAATATCACTGAACAAATTAAAAAAAGGGCGTAAAGCTTTGTAACTTTTATCTACTTCTTCAATAAAGTTTTCTGATAATACTTCTTTATCTGTAAAGTTTTTAACAGCTATAAACCCTTTTTTACGTAATAAATCTATATCTGGATGTGCTTTATCAAAAACTCTTGGAGCCGTTTTTAATTCGCCAAAACTTTCAAACTTACTACCAAAATATTTTTTAAAATTTTTATCCTCTAAAATTTCTCTAATTTCAGAAGCATCTAATTCTATCTCTTTTCTAATTCTAAATAAATCTTCTTTATTTGGTTCCCAAAAACCACCTGCTAAAAAAGATTCTCCTGGTCTTATTCTTAAAAAATAACCACCCCTTAAAGCTGCACCTAATCTAGAATACGAGTTGGCAAAATGAGCTTTATAAGGTGTTTTATCTTTAGAAAAACGAACATCTCTATAAATACGCATCATTTTAGATTTTTCAATTTCATCGTGTTTTTGCAAATTAGTATGTATTGCCGCAAATACCTCTTTTGCATTTTTTTGTGCTTTTAAATACGTTTCTTTATTGTCTGTAAACCAATCTCTATTATTATTTTTCTGAAGGTTTTCTAAATATTGAAATGTTGTTTTTTGTATTTGCATTTTTTTGTTGTTATTAAAAAGTTCAATTTACAAAATTGATTTGTAACTTCGATTTTGAAATGCATCAAAAAACGAAAGACATACAAAAAAGATACGAAGGTTACTTACAGACTGCTTCTTTATGGAAAAATAATGCTGTTTTTAACTTAGAACAATTTAAAATCGATTCTAGATCAAAGAAAATAACTATTAATATTGATGAGAATTTGCGTTTAGGAAAATATGTAGAACGTTTTGTATCCTTCGAATTATCTCAAAAATCAACCATAAATATGATTGCTGAAAACATTCAAATTCAGCAAGAAAAAAGAACATTAGGCGAATTAGATTGTATTCTTTTAAAAGATGACATACCCATACATTTAGAAATAATTTATAAGTTTTATCTATATGATGTTTCAATTGGCAATACTGAAATAGAACATTTTATAGGCCCCAATAGAAAAGATAGTCTTTTAGAAAAATTAACAAAACTAAAAGAAAAACAGTTGCCACTTCTCTACTCTAAAGAATGTTCAGAATATTTATCAAGTTTAAATTTAAATCCAAAAAATATAGCACAACAAGTTTATTTTAAAGCGCAACTTTTTGTACCTTTCTCTAACAGAAACATACAACTTAAAAAGCTAAACACAATCTGTATTGCTGGGTTTTACATCAATTATAAGGAGCTTCCTCTTTTTTCTGATTGTAAGTTTTTTATTCCCGTTAAAAAAGATTGGCTCATAATTCCACATAAAAATGTAGATTGGCAATCTTTTGTAAGTTTTAAAAAAAGTTCTAGAGAATATTTAGATAGAAATTTTTCTCCACTTTGTTGGCTTAAAAAGACAAATGGTGAACTAGATAAATTCTTTTTGGTTTGGTGGTTGTAGGAGTGAGAATTGGTAAGTAAAAAAAAAGGAAACTAAAATTAGTTTCCTTTTTTTAAATTATTTACATTAAAATTTAGTTATTTCCTAAATCTTCATCATCTTTTTTGGTTTTCTTATTCCAAATTTTAATTTCATCATCTTTAGTAACTCCCTCTAAAATTTCAACATTTACGCCATCAGAAGTTCCTAATTCTACAAAAACTTTCTTAAAAGTATCATCAGCTTGTTTTATGTCAACAAAGGGTTTTTCAGTTTCTCTATCAAATTGCAAAAGTGACTCTTTAATAGCTAAAACACTATCTTTCTTCTCTAAAACAATTTCTGCATTGGCACTATAACCTGCTCTAATAAAGTACTCATCATCTAAAGACACATCAGCTTTAATTTTAAATTGAACTGCACCAGCTTCTTCTGTTCCTTTTGGAGCAATAAAGTTTAATTTTGCAGGAAATTTTTTACCTTCAATAGCTCCTAAAGAAATTTCGATATCAGTCCCACTTATTAATTTTCCAACTTCAGATTCATCAACTTTCCCTTCAAAAATCATTTTATTCATATCTGCAATAGAGGCAATGGTTGTACCTGCATTAAAATTGTTTGATTGAATTACCTGATCTCCTTCTTTGACAGGAATCTCTAATATTGTACCAGACATTTGTGCAATTATATTTGTATTAGCAGAAGCACCTGAGCCTGCAGAACCTCTTTTTATAATTTGATAATCGTTTTGAGCATTTTTTAAATCTTGCTTTGCTTGGTTGTAGGTTAGTTCTACATTTTCAAATTCTGCTCTTGGTATTACTCCTTTATCGAACAAATTTTCACTTCTTTTGTAAGTAATTTCTGCATTACCTAATCTTATTTTTGCATTGTCTACTCTACCTTTTGCACTAATTAAAGATTGCTCATTAGGCACTACTCTTACAGTTGCAATTAAATCTCCTTTTTTAACTTTAGAACCTTCTAACAACATAATTTTATCTATAATTCCTGTTATTTGAGGCTTAATTTCTATTTCTTCTAAAGGTGTTACTTTACCAGTTGCAATAGATTTTTTTACGATATCAGTTTTAAAAGCCTTTTCAGTTTCATAAGTAATTGGAGATGCACTATTTTTTTTGCCAAACCATATTAATACAAATATTAATGCGATTGCAATACTTCCGAAAATTATTATTTTTTTCATTTTAAAAAATTATTTATTCTTGTTATTTGGTTGTTTTATTCTTCTCTTAAAGCGTCAATTGGTTTTACAATAGTAGCCATATATGCAGGTATAAAACCTATTAATGTTCCTAATATAACTAAAACACTATAGGCTATTAATACAATTGGAATATTTACTGTTGGGTTTGTTAATAGGTCTTGCGAATCTATAAGCATTAAAATAAGACCTCCTGCAATAATACCTAATGAACCTGCCAATAATGTTAGAAATAAAGATTCTAGTACAATTTGCTGTCTAACTTTATTAGGAGTTGCTCCTAATGCTCTTCTAATTCCTATTTCTTTAGTTCTTTCTTTTACGGTTATTAGTAAGATATTACCAATAGCAAATACACCTGCAATTAACGTTGCAATACCTACAAACCAAGTTAAAAACTGCATTCCTGTAAGAAAACCTGTTACTTTAGCTATTTCTTTTCCTAGATTAAAGCCTCTAAAAGCTCTATTGTCATCTGGGTGAATTTTATGAATATTTTTTAGCAATAATTTCACATCTGCTTCTACCTGAACAATATCAAATTCTTTTTTTCCAGTTACAACCATCCACATAAATTTATCACCTTGATTGTAAACTACTCTAAAAGTACTAAATGGAATATGTATGTTATTTTTACCTTCAAACCTTCCAGATTTGTAAACACCAACTACTTGATAAGATATATTACTAATTTTTAAATAAGTTCCAACGGCCTCTTCTCCTTTGTCATATAATTCTTTATAAATTCCATCAGAAATCACACATATTTTCCTGTTTTCATCTATATCTTTCTGGTTGATAAATCGTCCATCTATAAGTTTCTTTTTTTGAACCTTATCTAACAATGGAAAATCTCCAAAAACAGTGAAATTACCTGTTTTAAAATCATGAGTAACTTGGCCACCTGTAGCATTTCTTGGAACTACAAATTGAATACCCTTAATTTCAGTTCTAATTTTATCTACATCTCTTGTTGTTAAGTTAATTTGCCTTCCTTCTTGAAAACCTTTAAAAGGCATAGAAGTTCTACTACCACTCATAAAAACACTATTGGTAGCAAAATCGCCAAACATGCTATTAAAACTATTTTCAATACCTTTCGCAGCACCTAATAAGCCTACTAACAAAAGTATACCCCAAAATGCACCAAAAATTGTAATTGCAGTTCTGGTTTTATTTTTACGAATACTTCCGTAAATTTCTTGCCATGTATCTTTTTCGAATAGAAATCTCATATTTAATCTGCGCTTAATGCTACTACTGGTTTTATATTTGCAGCTCTTTTTGCTGGTAAATAACCTGCAATCATTCCTGCAATAATCAGTGTTATTGTTGCTCCTACTACAACAGGTGTAGAAACTCCTGGATCTAAAATAAAATATTTTTTTAATGATGGCCCCACTAATTCTAAAATTCCAACACCTAATAAGAGACCTAAATATCCAGATATTGCTGTAATAAATATTGCTTCTTGCATAATCATAGCAACAATTACTTTTGGGGTTGCTCCAACTGCTTTTCTAATACCTAATTCTTTAGTTCTTTCTTTTACGATGTAAACCATAATATTACTAATACCAACAACTCCAGCTATTAAGGTTCCAAAACCGATTATAAATATTAAAATCCCCAAACCAACCATCATTCCTGATACTTCTTTGTTATCTGAAGCATAATTATTTAAACCTATAGCTCTTTGATCATTTGGAGATACATCGTGTTTTTTTTGAAGACTTCTTTTTAGTTGATTTCCAAAAACTATTGCTTCATCAATACTTAAACTTGGGTTATACGTTATTCCGAATTCGTCTACATAATCGTTATTTCCATAAAGTCTTTGCATTGTTGTAAATGGTGTATAAATATAGCGTTCATCACTATCTCCACCTGGATCAGAAAAAACTCCTATAATCTTATATATAATTCCGCCTATTTTTATTTGTTTTCTAAAAGCGCTTAATTGTCCAAATAAATCTTTTTCAAGCATTCTACCAATTACAACAACTTTTGATTTTTCTTGAATATCTCTGAAGTTTATAAAACGCCCTTCGATTATTTCTGCAGATTCAAGAACCTGATAATCAGGGTAAACCCCTCTCATGGAGTAACTTCCTTTTTCATCTTTATAAACTACTTCTGTACTTCTTTGTATTCTAGGACTAATAGTTTGTATTTTATTTCCAAAATTTTCTTTTATAAACTCAAAATCATCGTTTTTAAATTGGATTCTTCTACCTATTTGATTTCCTTTGTATGCTTTAGTAGTAAAGTTTGACCAAACGTAGATTGAGTTCATTGCATCTTTTGCAAACTCATTTTTGAATGTATTTTGTAAACCATTTCCAATTCCAAAAAGAAGTGTAAAAAGTAATATAGCAAAAGCTACTGTAAAACCTGAAAGTAATGAACGGAGTTTGTTTTTACTAATACTCTGAAAAATTTCTCTCCACCTATCTAAATCAAACATAATTAAACTGCCTTAGATGCTTTTGTTAACTCGTCGCTAATAATTAAACCATCTTTTAAACGAACTATTCTTTTGGTCTGATCTGCAACTTCTTCTTCGTGCGTAATTACAAAAACAGTCATTCCTTCGTCATTAATATCTTTTAATAAATCCATTACAGAGTCTGTTGTTGTAGAATCTAATGCTCCTGTAGGTTCATCTGCTAAAACAACTTTAGGTTTGGTTACCAATGCTCTTGCAATGGCCACACGTTGTTTTTGTCCACCAGAGAGTTCGTTAGGTAAGTGATTTGCCCAATCTTTTAACCCTACTTTTTCTAAATAATCTAAAGCAACCTCTAAACGCTCTTTTCTACTCATCCCCTTGTAATATAGAGGTAAAGCAACATTTTCTAGAGCTGTTTTGTATGAGATTAAGTTAAAAGATTGAAATACGAACCCTAAGAATTTATTACGTAACAAAGCCGCTTTTTTCTCATTCATATCTTTTATCAACTGACCATTTAAGTAGTAGGTTCCTTCATCATGTAAATCTAACAAACCAACAATATTTAGTAAAGTAGATTTTCCAGATCCAGAAGACCCCATAATTGATACGAATTCGCCTTCTTTTATGTGTAAATCAATTCCTTTTAATACATGTAAAGAATCTTTTCCAATAGGATAAGATTTGTGTAATTTTTCTATTTTAATCATTCGTTGGTTATTTAAAATATAAAAGTATTGAATGCTATTGACTGTACTTATTAATAATATGTTAAAAGCAAATTTTCTCTACAATTACAACCATAAGACGTATCAAAATAAAAAATGTTACAAGATTTTTAGAAAAAGTTAAAGTATCTTTGTTAAAATAAATTTTAAAGTGATTAAATGGTTTCTATTGCTAAAGATAAAAAGGTAATTTTGTTTGATGGAGTTTGTAATTTATGCAATAATTTTGTTACAAAAGTGATTCGTTTTGACAAAAAAAACACATTTTTATTTGCTGCAATACAGTCTAAATCTGGACAAGAAATTTTAGCTTATTTAAACATTGATACTACAAAAACAGATTCAATAATTTTATATGAACCTGGTGTTTCTTATGAGATAAAATCTATAGCAGCTTTAAAAATTATGAGTAATTTTGAAGGTTTATGGAAACTAACTCAAATTGGTTGGGTTTTTCCAGAGCTTTTTAGAAATTACATTTACGATTTTATAGCAAAAAACAGATATCATTGGTTTGGTAAAAAAGACAATTGTATGATACCAACTCTAGAAATAAAAGCAAAATTTTTAGATTAAATGAATTTTTCCAAAAAAGTAAATTGTATCATATTTGATATGGATGGCGTTATTATCGATTCTGAAGAAATCCACAAAAAAGCGTATTACGAAACTTACAAGTATTTAGGTGTAAACGTTTCAGAAGATTTATACAAATCATTTACTGGGTCTTCTACCATAAATGCTTTTCAAAGGTTGGTGGCTCATTTTAATTTAGATAACAATCCAGAGGATTTAGTAATCTATAAAAGAGAAAGATATGTAAACTATTTTGAAAACGACCCAAATTTAAGTTTGGTAAATGGTGTAGAAGAACTTATAAAACACCTATATAACAAAGGTTACACTTTAATTTTAGCATCTTCTTCTGCAATGATAAATATAGATCGTGTTTTTAACAGATTTAAGCTAAATTCTTATTTTAAAGGAAAAATTAGTGGCGCAGATTTAGCTAAAAGCAAACCACATCCAGAAATTTTTGAAAAAGCAGCTCTTTTAGCAAAAACACCCAAAGAAAACTGTATTGTTATAGAAGATTCTGATAATGGTATAAAAGCTGCAAACGATGCTGGTATTTTTGTTTTTGGATACGCAAATATTTTATCTGAAGGACAAACGCTAGAAAATGCAGATGCAGTTATTCATCATTTTAAAGAAATAAAGGAGTTTTTGTAAATAGATTGTTTAAAAATCAACAAGAATTAAAAGCCTTTATTGTAGAATCAATAAAAATAGTAAAGAAGTTTTTAGACATAGAAATATTGCATTTATTATTCAGATATTTGCATAAACAGTTACTTTTTAATAGTAAATAATGATTGATACTAGGCCTTTACAAAACTTACATAAATCACTTTCTGGTGATGTTTTATTTGATGATTTACACAAAACATTATATGCCACAGATGCTTCTGTTTATCGTAAAATACCTTTAGCAGTTGCTTTTCCTAAAGATGAAAAAGATATCAAAATTTTAATCGATTTTGCTACTAAAAATAACATTACTTTAATACCAAGAACTGCAGGTACATCTTTAGCAGGCCAATGTGTAGGAGATGGTATTGTAGTTGATGTTTCTAAGCATTTTACTCAAATTATTCATTTTAATGAGCAAAACAAAACCATTAAATTACAACCAGGAATTGTAAGAGATTCTTTAAACGTTTATTTAAAACCTTTTGGGTTGTTTTTTGGTCCTAACACATCAACATCTAACAGATGTATGATTGGTGGTATGGTGGGTAACAATTCTTCTGGAAGTACCTCTATAAGATATGGTGTTACTCGTGATAAAGTATTGGCTATAGATGCTATTTTAAGTGATGGTTCTTCAGCTACTTTTAAAGAAATTACATCAGAAGAATTCATCAACAAAACCAAAGAAAATAGTTTAGAAGGACAGATTTATCAATCCATTTATAAGGAATTGAATTCAGCATCTGTACAACAAGGAATTAAAAAGGAATTCCCTAAAGAAACCATTCATAGAAGATGTACTGGTTATGCTGTAGATGAGTTTTTAAAATCAGATTTGTTTGGAGGCACAGAACCTACGATAAATGTTGCTAAATTATTAGCAGGAAGTGAAGGAACTCTAGCTTTTTCGACAGCAATTACTTTACAGCTAGATACAATTCCACCGAAAGAAAGCATCATGGTTTGCTCTCATTTTAAAAGCATTAACGAGAGTTTAAAAGCCACATTAACATCCATGAATCATAATTTATACAATTGTGAATTGATGGATAAAACCATTTTAGATTGTACTAAGAACAATCGCGAATTGGCAAAAAACCGTTTCTTTTTACAAGGAGATCCAGAAGCTGTTTTAATGTTAGAAGTTGCTGCAGATACTTTACCAGAAGCAGAACTTTTAGCAAATAAATTAATAAAAGATTTAGAAAAAAACAATTTTGGGTATCATCACCCAAAAGTATATGGATTAGATATTGCTAAAGTGCATTATTTACGAAAAGCTGGTTTGGGTGCTTTAGGGAATATGGTGGGAGATATGAAAGCTGTGGCTTGTATCGAAGATACTGCTGTTGCACTAGAAGATTTGCCAAATTATATAGAAGAGTTTACCAAAATTATGGCAAAATACAAGCAAAATGCTGTGTATTATGCGCATGCAGGTGCTGGAGAATTGCATTTACGTCCTATTTTGAATTTAAAAAAATCTGAAGACGTCGTGTTGTTTCGAAAAATAACCACAGAAACTGCTAAATTGGTAAAAAAATACCAAGGTTCTTTTTCTGGTGAACATGGAGATGGAATTGTACGTGCAGAGTTTATTCCGTTAATGATTGGTGAAAACAATTATCAATTATTAAGAAGAATTAAAAAAGCATTTGATAAAAATAACATATTTAATAAAGGAAAAATTACCGATGCTTTTCCAATGGATAAAAGTTTGCGTTATGAAATTGACAGAACTGAACCTGAAATTGAAACCATTCAAGATTTTTCTGATAGTGAAGGCATTATAAAATTAGCCGAAAAGTGTAATGGTTCTGGAGACTGTAGAAAGCCTGTAGAAGCGGGTGGCACTTTATGCCCAAGTTATAGAGCTACTAAAGATGAAAAAGATACAACTCGTGCAAGAGCTAATATGTTACGTGAGGTTTTAACCAACAACACTGCTGCAAACAAATTTGATTCTAAAGAATTAAAAAAGGTTTTAGACCTTTGTTTAAGTTGCAAAGCTTGTGCTTCTGAATGCCCAAGCAATGTAGATATTGCTACTATGAAAGCTGAGTTTTTGTATCAATATCAAGAAACAAATGGTTATTCTTTTAGAAATAAATTATTTGCAAACAATGCCAAACTAAACAAATTAGGGAGCCTCACACCTACTTTAGCCAACGTGGTTTTAAATACTAAAATTGCAAAATCTGCTATGGGAGTTGCTGTTGAAAGAAGCGTTCCTAAATTGGCTAAAAAAACATTAAATAGTTGGTATAAAAAACATAAAATTGTTGAAAAGAACACAAAACAACCTAAAAAAGAAATCTATCTTTTTAACGATGAATTTACCAACTTTTACGATGTAGAAATTGGTAAAGACGCAGTTTATTTGTTAGAAAAATTAGGATATAGCGTTACTATTATCAATCACGAAGAAAGTGCAAGAAGTTATATCTCTAAAGGGTTTTTAAAAGAAGCCAAAGCTGTTTGCAATAAAAATATTGCTATTTTTAAAGATATCATATCTAAAGAAAATCCGTTAATAGGTGTAGAACCTTCTGCAATATTAACTTTTAGAGACGAATACATCAGATTAGCAGATGATAAAAAATCCGCTTCAACAATAGCAAAAAACACCTTTACTTTTGAAGAGTTTTTGGCTAACGAAATAGAAGAAGGAACTATTAGCAAAGACCGTTTTACAAAAGAATCTAAGGCTATTAAAATTCACGGACATTGTCATCAAAAAGCATTATCAAGTACAAATGCTAGTTTTCAAATTTTAAATTTACCAGAAAATTATACAGTAACCATATTAAATACAGGTTGTTGTGGTATGGCTGGTTCTTTTGGTTATGAAAAAGAACATTATAAAGTAAGCATGCAAGTTGGTGAAGATACGTTATTCCCTAAAGTAAGAAATTGTAGTGCTGATACAGAAATTGCTGCTGCTGGAACTAGTTGTCGTCATCAAATTTTTGATGGTACAAAACGTACTGCAAAGCACCCAATTACTCTTTTAAAAGAAGCTTTATTATAAAATTATGAGTAAAAAAAAGAACTATATAGCTGATGAAAATCGCTATGAAAAAATAAAATATAGAAGATCAGGTAATAGTGGTTTATTGTTACCGGAACTTTCTCTTGGCTTATGGCATAACTTTGGTGATAATGATGATTTTAAAAACGCTAGAAACCTTTTAAAATGTGCCTTTGATAACGGAATTACACATTTTGACTTGGCCAATAATTATGGACCACCTCCTGGTTCTGCCGAAAAAAACTTTGGTAAAATTTTAAAAAAGGATTTTAAACCTTACAGAGATGAATTGATTATTTCTTCGAAAGCAGGCTATGGTATGTGGCCTGGACCTTATGGAGATTTAGGCTCGAAGAAGTTTTTAGTGGCAAGTTTAGACCAGAGTTTACAAAGAATGGGACTAGATTATGTAGATATTTTTTACCACCACAGACCCGATTATGATACGCCTTTAGAGGAAACAATGGGAGCTTTAGATTTGATTGTAAGACAAGGGAAAGCTTTATATGTTGGGATTTCTAATTATCAACCAGAAAGAGCTGCTAAGGCTTTTAAAATTTTAAAAGAATTAGGAACTCCTTGTATCATTCATCAACCTAGATATAATCTATTTGATCGATGGATTGAAGATGGTTTGTTGGATTTATTAGACAATTCTGGAGTTGGAGCAATTTGTTTTTCTCCTTTGGCACAAGGCATGCTTACTAATAAGTACATTAATGGATTGCCACAAGATTCTAGAGCAGTAAAAGAAAGTCCTTTTTTAAATACAAGTCAAGTTTTAGAACATTTACCAAAAATTAAAGCGCTAAACGAAATTGCTAAAAATAGAAATCAGAATTTAGCACAAATGGCTATTTCTTGGATTTTAAAAGATGATAGAATTACTTCAGTCTTAATTGGTGCCAGTAAAACAGACCAAATTATAGACAGTTTAAAAGCTACAGAAAACACCTCTTTTTCTGATGATGAACTAAATAATATTAATGCCGTTTTAAAAGAATAAATGAAACAATTTTAAGAACTCCAAAATTCTCTCTTTTTATTCAATTCTTCTTCTTGATTTAAGTATTCTTCTGCTTCTTTTGGAGATAATACTTTTAAAAAAGAAGGATGCTGCTCGATAGCATATTCTATTTTTGTAACTATATCTGAAATTTCTTCATTCTCGTAATCAATTTCTAAAGGTTCTTTAATAACCATAGATTGTAATACGTTTCTTTTTTTTATTACCAATCCTTTTTTATCAAAAGAACGTCTAAAACCATCTATCACAATAGGTACAACAACTGGTTTACAAGTTTTTATAATATGTGCTGTTCCTCTTCTAATTGGTTTAAATGGCGTAGTTGTACCTTGTGGAAAAGTAATTACCCAACCATCTTTTATGGCTTTTTGAATGTTGGAAATATCAGAATTTTTAACCTGTCTGTTTACGTTTTTACCTGCGCTTCTCCAAGTTCTATCAATAGAAACAGAACCTGCGTAAGCAAACAGTTTTGGTAATAAACCAGCACGCATTGTTTCTCCAGCAGCCACAAAATAAATGTTTAATTTCGGATTCCAGATATAACCTATATTTTTAATCGTATCATCTCTACCTTTTAAAGATGCATTAAACACATGAAACATAGCTGCTACATCTGCAAAATAGGTTTGATGATTAGAAATAAATAATACATTTTTTTCTGGTAAATTTCTTAAAATTTCAGAACCCTCTATTTGTAAGTTGTTAAATTTACGATAACGTCCGTGAGAAATTAATCCAAAAATTCTAATAATCCATTTTTTTAAAAATAAATAATGACCAAATGGATTTTTTTTTAATAATGGCATCTTTGTTAGATAATACTTAGTTAACAACAAATTTACAAAACAAAATGTTAAAATGAAGAATTAAAGAGTTGTTTAATTTCTGATAACATCATAGCAGTAGCACCCCAAACTATGTAATTATTTAATTTAAAGCAAGGTGTATTAACTTTACCCATATAGGATGTTGTTAATAGTTTTGTTGTTATTGAATTATCATTTAATAAATCTTTTAACAAAACCTCTATTGTTTGCTCTACTTCGTAATTTTTTTTAAAAATGGGTTTTTGATTTACAAATCCTATAAAAGGTGTAGCCAAAAAATTACTTGGCGGTATAAAAACAGAGGTTAACTCTCTAACAATTTCTATTTCTGATGCTATTACCCCTACTTCTTCATAAGCTTCTCTTAAGGCTGTTGATTGTAAATTTACATCTGTTTTATCTATTTTACCTCCTGGAAAACTAATTTGTGCAGAGTGTGTACCTTTATAGGTAGCTCTTTCTATTAATAAAAAAGTAGTTTGGTTATTTTTGTTAGGATAAAAGAGAGCTAAAACAGCGGCTTTTTTAGGATTACTTAGTCTAATTTTATTGGCATCGTAGCGTTTTCTTAATCCTGGTGCTAATTTAAACTGCGCTTCTAAACCCCCTAACTTTTCTGTTTTTAAACTATTTAAATTGCTTTTAAAAGTGTCAAATTTCAAACTGTTTTCTCTATTTTAAGCTAATTTATATATTTCTATTTTAGTGTAGCAATTTTTGATAAGAAATTTGAACATGATATGTGTTATGGAAACTAAATAAAAAAGCGATTAGTAATGCTTTCGATACCATTGAATTTATTGCTACGTAATTAACAAACTTAAAAATGAAAAATTTATTGAAGTTGATTGATTGCGTTAGGGATTGAAGCATTTGTTTGAGCTCTTTTTTCTTATTTAGAAAAAAAGCGAGTGCTGAAAGCCCGTTAAAACGCCCAAAAAATTAATCTTCTTTTTTAAATAAAAAACCAAAACCTAATCTGCTTAAAAACTTTTTTTCAAACGCCCAGAAAAATTTAAATTGCCCAAACAACCAACCTACAATGGGTAAGGTTAATTGATAAATTGGAAAAATTAATAAAATCCTTAAAGGCCAGTAGATAAAACCAGATACTGTGTCTGGATTTAAACCGATAAAATTTGTTAAGGGTTTTGCTACCCAAGCCGCAAAAGAGCCGTTTATTGAAAAAACGATAAAAATAGCTGCTAAACTCCAATTACTTTCAATATTCCACCTCTGTTTTAATTTTCCCATATAATTAAGCTTCTTTATTTTTAGTTTTACGTAACATTAACCAAATACCTATTAATACAAGTGGAATACTTAAAACTTGCCCAGTATTTAACGGACTAAAAAACCACTCTTCTCCTCTTTTTTGTACCTGCGGCTCTTTTAAAAATTCGATTACGAAACGTAATGACCATAAAACAACCATAAACAAACCAAATAAATAACCTGTTAGTTCTTTTTTGTTGGTTTTCCAATACAAGTACCACATTACAAAAAATAAAGCTAAATAACTAAATGCTTCGTATAATTGTGTTGGATGTCTGGGTACAGTTTCTCCAGCTGCTTTAAAAATTACCCCAAAATTAGAACCTGTTTCTTTCCCGTAAATTTCTGAATTGAAAAAGTTTCCAAAACGGATGAAAAACCCAGCCAAAGCTACCATAATTGCCAATCTATCTAAAATAAATAACCAAGGTTGTTGTAAATGTTTCTTAGCATAAAAATACATAGCAATTGGAATTCCAATAGCTGCGCCATGGCTTGCAAAACCTGTAAAGCCAGTAAATCTCCAACCTTCTGCAGATTTTTTAAAGGGTAAAAATATTTCTAACAAATTATGCTGATAATAATTCCAACTATAAAAAAATACATCTCCTAAACGCATACCTATTAGCATAGAAACAAAAACATACATAAATAATGGGTCCATTTTTTCTGTAGGAATTTTGTCTTCTATATAGATTTTTTTCATGAGTCTTAAACCTAATAAAAAAGCAGTTACAAACATTAAACTGTACCAACGTATGGTAAAAAAACCTAAATCTATTCCTATGGATGGATCCCAATTGATTGCTATAAAACTCATATTTACTATTTTTATTATTGTTATATCTTGTGATTTTTTAATTTCAATAATTACTAAAACTGACAATTTTATTTTTTTCTACTCTTTTTTTATTTTTTCAGGAACAGGGTCGTAACCACTGCCTCCCCAAGGATGACAACTAAAAATTCGTTTTAAAGCTAACCAACCACCAGAAAATAAACCGTATTTTTGCAATGCTTCTATGGTGTAATGTGAACATGTGGGACTGTATCTACAGGTTGCTGGTGTAAACGGTGATATAGCTGTCTGGTAAAAACGAACTAATAAAATAAGGAAGCCCCCTAACCCCCAAAGGGGGAATTTGCCACTTGTTTTTTTAGTTGTTTTATTTTTCATTGGTGTAAAAACTTTTCTTTTTAAAGTTTTTTTTGGTTTTCAGTTTGATTGGAACTCCTTCCCTTTGGGAAGGTTGGGATGGGCTTTAATTTACTGAAAAAGTAGTACCTTCTTTACCATCTTTTAACTGAATACCTAATTCAATTAACTCGTCTCTAATTTGGTCAGATAAAGCCCAATCCTTATTTTCTCTTGCTTCTTTTCGTAGTTTAATTAACAACTCTACTACTCCATTTATTTTTTCTGAACTGTCTTGAGTTGCCTCATTCATCAACCCTAAAATATCAAAAACAAAAACATTGATAGTGGTTTTAAACTCTTCTAAATCAGCATTTGTTAAACCTGCTTTATGCTCTTTAATTTGGTTGATTACCTTTACAGCTTCAAATAAATGCGATATTAAAATGGGTGTATTAAAATCATCATTCATAGCGTCATAACAGGCTTTTTTCCATTTTTTCACATCGAAAGTAGAGGCTTTATCAGCTTCTATTTTATCCAAAAATGTAATGGCTTCCATTAACTTAGCATGTCCTTTTTCTGATGCTTCTAAGGCTTCTCCAGAAAAGTCTAAAATACTTCTATAGTTGGCTTGCATGTTAAAAAAACGTACTACAGAAGCTGAAAAGGCTTTGGGCAAAATATTATTTTTACCTGATAAAATTTCGTTTGGTAAAATAAAATTCCCAGTGGATTTAGCCATTTTTTGACTATTTAACAATAACATGTTGGTATGCATCCAATAATTTACGGGTTTTACACCTGAGCAAGTTTGCGATTGTGCAATTTCACATTCGTGATGTGGAAATTTTAAATCCATACCACCACCATGAATATCGAAACTTTCACCTAAATATTTGGTACTCATCACAGAACACTCTAAATGCCAACCCGGAAAACCATCTGACCATGGTGAAGGCCAACGCATTATATGGCGTTCTTCGGCTTTTTTCCAAAGTGCAAAATCTTGTGGGTTTTTCTTGTCTGATTGTCCATCTAAAGCACGTGTATTGTGAATTAAGTCTTCTACTTTTCTGCCAGATAAAATTCCATAGTGATTAGATTTATTGTAGGCTAATACATCAAAATAGACAGAACCATTTACCTCGTATGCAAAACCTTTTTCTATGATTTCTTTAATCATTTCTATTTGTTCTACAATATGGCCAGTTGCTGTAGGCTCTATGCTTGGTGGCAAAAAGTTGTAATTTTTTAGCACATTATGAAAATCTACAGTGTAACGTTGTACAACTTCCATCGGTTCTATTTCTTCTAAACGTGCTTTTTTTGCAATTCTATCTTCGCCTTCATCTGCATCATTTTCTAAATGACCAGCATCTGTAATATTACGAACGTAACGCACCTTATATCCTAAATGTAAAAGATACCTGTACACAACATCGAAAAACATAAATGTTCTTACGTTGCCTAAATGTGCATTGCTATATACTGTTGGACCGCAAACATACATGCCAACGTAACCTTCTGTTATGGGTTTAAAATCCTCTTTAGACTTGTTAAGAGAATTGTATATTTTCAATTGATTTTCTTTGTAGAGTTCCATTAAAAAAAGTGACTATTTACAGTGGATAAAGATAGGCACTTTATTAAGAATAGAGAAATGGAAATTGAGAGAAGTTTGGTAAATAGTTTGAAATAGAAATAAGATAAATATTTACTAGAAAATTACTTAATTATAATAGTACTATAATCTGCTTTTAAAGAGATTTTATTATTTGTTTTTAATACAGATCTACTAAAGATTGATGTAAATATTTGGTTGGTTTCATTAAAATAATCTTACTCTAAAGACGATAGATTTTTTGGAGTGTTGCAAAATTGTAATAATTTATTTCTAAATTTACATATTTACTTTTATAAATGAACAAAAATTCTTCTGCATTATATGAAAATGAAGGTGTTTCTCAACCAGAAACAACCAGTAAAACCAGTGCAGAAAAAATAAAACTTAACAGAGCTAAACAAAACTCTGTAGATTTTTTTACTTCAGAAATCTTAAAGGGTAATATTACGTATTTAAGTCGTGCAATTACTTTGGTGGAAAGTACAAATGTGAAACATCAACAAAAAGCAAACGAAATATTAGAGCGTTGTTTGCCACATGCAAATAAATCAGTAAGAATAGGAATTACAGGTGTACCTGGTGTTGGTAAAAGCACGTTTATTGAATCTTTTGGTAAACATTTAACATCCAAAGAAAAAAAAGTAGCGGTTTTAGCTGTAGACCCAAGTAGCGCTGTAAATAAAGGGTCTATTTTAGGCGATAAAACCAGAATGGAACAATTGGTTACCGATAAAAATGCTTTTATTAGACCCTCTCCTTCTGGAACTTCTTTAGGTGGTGTTGCACAAAAAACAAGAGAAAGTATCATTTTATGTGAAGCTGCTGGTTTTGATACTATTATTATAGAAACTGTGGGTGTTGGGCAATCTGAAACTGTAGTACATTCTATGGTAGACTTCTTTTTATTACTAAAACTGGCTGGAGCTGGAGACGAATTACAAGGCATAAAGCGTGGTATTATAGAAATGGCAGATGCTATTGTAATTAATAAAGCTGATGGTGAAAACGAAAAAAATGCAAAAATTGCTAAAGTAGAATTTAATCGAGCATTGCATTTATATCCACCAAAAGAAAGTAACTGGCAACCAAAAGTACTTATTGCAAGTGCATTGCACAATACAGGAATTCAAGAAATTGACAACATGATTTCTGAATACCTAACCTTAACAAAAGAAAATAATTATTTTATTGATAAAAGAAATGCACAAAATAAATATTGGTTATTGGCTACTATAGAACAACAATTAAAAGCTAATTTTTATAATAATCCGTTAATTAAAAAAGCTTTAGAAAAAGAAATAGATAAATTAGAAAAAAGCAAAACAACCCCTTTTAATGCAGCAAAACGCTTGTTAGAATTGTAGTTTTTTTGTTTAAAAACTTTAATAAATATAAATTAGTTAAGTACGAGTATAAGTCATTAAAACGAGGTCGTATTCGTAAAAATTTTAGTTAAAAAATGTTAGATAGAACAAAATTTATACAGAATGAGTAGAAAACACTTTCACACATTCGATGCTTTAAGATTTTTCGCTTTTCTTTTAGTTTTTTTATTACACTTACCTAAGACGGGAAACATACATATTGATTTCTTTCTTAAGAGCGGAGGAATTGGTGTAACATTCTTTTTTGTTTTAAGCGGATTTCTAATTACTTATATTTTACTCTATGAAAAAAAACACCAAAATAAAATATCTCTAAAGAAATTTTTCGCTAGACGTATTCTGAGAATTTGGCCATTATTTTACCTTATGATAGCGTTTGCATATTTATCTCCATATATATTGAATGCCTTAAACTTGCCTTTTAGCAGTGAAGGGTACAAACCTGATTTATTGACATCAATATTCTTTGGTGAGAATTATAAAATGATGATGACGAATACATTTCCTGATGGAGCACCTTTAAGAGTTATGTGGTCACTTTGTATCGAAGAACATTTTTATATTCTTTGGGCGGTATTACTCTATTTTATTTCTGTAAAAAAAATTCCTCATATTATTATATCCAGCATTATTATTGCTAATATCTCTCGGCAAATTTACACTCATTTTGGAATAAGTCATATTGATATATTTTCTCATCTTGATTACTTTGCATTTGGAGCAATTCCCGCATATATCTTAATGCAAAGGGAAAATTTTATAAATTATTTAGAAAAAATTCCAAGATATTTTAAATATATTTTTTTGATTTTAACCATTGCAATCGTTTTTATAATCCCCAATATTAAATTCGTATTTATTGAGTTTTTATCACCTTTTATCTTGGGCCTTTTATTTTCAGTTAGTATACTATTCACATTAGGAAATAATTCTATTCACATAAATGACAATTTATGGATTAGCAAATTAGGTATTTATACATATGGATTATACTTATATCATACTATTATACTCTTATTTCTAATTCAGGTTTTTAAGTATTTAACGTTCTCTAATTGGTATTTATTAGGGGTAACATCTTTAATTATGACAATCGGCATTAGTATAATCTCATATCATTTATTCGAAAAAAAATTTTTAAAGTTGAAAAAATATTTTTACTAAATGATAAAACCTATGGAATGTCTAGTTTTGTTGGTACTATTTTAAGTGAATAACTTAACTTAGCAATATGGGTAAAATAGTTTATGATCAAAGTTTTAAAAAGACCTTAGTAGAATTATTAAATTCTGGTAAATCTGTAAAAGACCTTACAAAAGAATTTGGTATTAGTCAAGCTTCCATTCATCGGTGGAATAAAGAATTTAACACTACAACTTCAAAACAAAACAATCAATCTGAAGTACTTAAAATAAAGTCTTTAGAAAAAGAATTAAAGGATGTAAAATTAGAGCGTGATATATTAAAAAAGGCGGTAAGCATCTTTTCCAAGAGCGACAAGTAATATACCAGTTTATTAAACTTAACACTGGTTTATTTCCTGTTAAAAAGATGTGTAAATGTATGAGAGTTAGTAAAAACAGTTATTATACCTGGTTGCGGTCTGGTCAATATAAGCGACAGAAAAGCTCCATATCTCTCTTAAAATCAAGAATTACTACTATTTTTAATCAAAGTAAACAAATATATGGTAGTTTACGTATTCAAAAATCGTTAGAACCCGAAGGGCTAGTTTATTCAAGATCTTACATTGCTTTAATTATGAAAGAACTGGGTTTAAGAAGTGTACTAAGTAAAAAGTTTAGAGTTTGTACAACAGATTCAAATCATACTTTTGCCTTGGCAGATAATGTATTAAATAGAGACTTTACAAGTACGCAATTAGGTGAAAAATGGGTTTCTGATATTACATATATAAAAGTTAGCAATCAATGGAATTACCTTACAACGGTTTTAGATTTAGCAGATAGAAAAATAGTGTCATGGGCATTAACTGAAGATATGAGTACTGAAAATACCGTTTATAAAGTCTGGTTACAAGCAAGAAAAAATAGAACTATAACTAATAATCATATTTTTCATTCTGATAGAGGCGTACAATATGCATCCAATAAAATGACAAGCGTTTTAAAGGCAAGTAAGAAAATAACGCAAAGTATGAGTAGAAAAGCAAACTGCTGGGACAATGCTGTTGCCGAGAGTTTCTTTAAAACAATAAAATCTGAATGCACAAACAGATATTCTTTTAAATTCTTTTTAGAAGCATATCAAGTTATTGACCAGTATATTAAATGGTACAATTATAAAAGACTTCATTCTTCTTTAGGTTATAAGTCACCTCTAGAAATGGAAATGGAATTAATAACGAAAAATAATAAAAATGTAGCTTAAAAATTAGTACCAAATTTATTAGGTAGTCCACTAATCCTATATCTAACTTAAGTTGTATAAAATTAATTTTAGGTTTTATCTTATCTACGAAATCACTCACAAACTTTAAATCTGTGTTTTATTCACTAATTTTGTTGCTTAAAACTCGTAACTAATCTTACACACACACTAGCTAATTTCACTCCAAATTTTAGAGTGTTTACTCATTTTTACATAGGCTTTTTTAATAGGTACGTTTTCTGGTTTAGATAAGGTATCATCTTCTTGTAATACAGCCATAGCTGTATTTCTGGCAGCAACTAAAATTTTAGAATCTTTTACAACATCAGCAATTTTTAAATTTAAAATGCCACTTTGTTGTGTACCCATTAAATTTCCAGGTCCACGTAACTTTAAATCTACCTCTGCAATTTTAAATCCATCTGTAGTTTCTACCATGGTTTTTAAACGCGTTTTACCTTCTTCAGATAATTTATAGCTAGATAATAAAATACAATAACTTTGGTCTGCACCTCTACCTACTCTACCTCGTAATTGATGTAATTGAGACAAGCCAAAACGTTCTGCACTTTCTATAATCATTACACTTGCATTGGGTACATTTACACCAACTTCAATCACAGTTGTGGCCACCATAATTTGAGTTTCTCCATTCACAAATCGCTGCATTTCAAAATCTTTGTCTGCAGGTTTCATTTTACCATGTACAATACTAATTTGATAATTTGGCGATGGAAATTCTCTAGAAATACTTTCATAACCATCCATTAAATCTTTATAATCCATCGCTTCAGATTCTTGAATTAATGGATAAACCACGTAGACTTGTCTTCCTTTTTTAATTTCATCTTTCATAAATTTAAAAACCGACAATCTATTGCTATCAAAACGATGCACCGTTTTCACTTCTTTTCTTCCTGGAGGTAATTCGTCAATTACAGAAATATCTAAATCACCATATACAGACATTGCCAATGTTCTTGGTATTGGTGTTGCTGTCATCACTAATATATGTGGTGGTAAGGCCTTCCCTAACCCTTCCAAAGGAAGGGAACTCTCAGCTCTATGTTTTAATTCTTCTGAGATATGTTTCAATACTTTATCAATATCTCCAATAACTTCTTCATTGGTAAATCTGATGACTTTGAAACCTAATGTATTAAGAATTTCTGTTCTTAATTCATCTGCTTCTTGCTGTTCTTTTGTATTATGATATTTGCCATCAACTTCTATAATTAGTCTTTTTTCAATGCAAATAAAATCGACTATAAACTCATCAACAATATGTTGTCTTCTAAATTTAAAACTTAATTTTTTAGTTCTTAATTGCTCCCAAAGAACTTGTTCTGCTTCAGTAGTTTGTTGTTTTCTGTTTTTTTGTAATTCTTTCATCAATTTATAAGCAGATGGGCGAGCTGTTTCATAACGATTCCGCAATTCTACTCCTTCCCTTTGGGAAGGTTGGGATGGGCCACCTTTCATCCACAATTTTGCTCTTTGTTTTACACCAAACCTGTGCTGTTCGTCAATAATAGCAATACCAAGATTTTTAAATTGTACTTTATCTTCTAATAAGGCATGTGTACCCACTAAAATATGTAAACTACCATCTTCTAAACTAGCGTGAATTTCTTTTCGTTTTTTTGTTTTTACAGACCCTGTTAAAATAGCAACCTTAATATTCATGCCTTCTAACAATTCTGAAACAGCAATAAAATGCTGATTTGCTAAAATTTCTGTAGGCGCCATAATGGTGGCTTGAAAACCATTATCTATTGCTAAAAGCATGGTTAATAAAGCTACAATTGTTTTTCCTGAGCCAACATCTCCTTGTAAAAGTCGGTTCATATGTGCACCAGATGCTACATCTTTTCTAATTTCTTTTAAAACTCTTTTTTGGGCATTTGTTAAATCAAAAGGTAACTTTTTACTATAAAATTGATTAAAAACAGCACCAACATTTTCAAAAATAAAACCTTTGTTTTTAGTTTTATTGATGAGTTTTTTACGCAATAATTGTAATTGAATAAAAAATAATTCTTCAAACTTTAATCTGTTTTGAGCTTTGGCTAAGTTTTCTTGACTTTTAGGAAAATGTATATTTAACAATGCATCTCTTTTTAACATCAACTTAAAATCACTTATAATTTCTTGAGATAAACTTTCTTGTATGCCGTCATAAAACTGCTGTAATAAATTTTGTTGATAGGTTCGCATCATTTTATTAGAAAAACCAGAATTGGTTAATTTTTCTGTTGATGGATAAACAGGTTGCATTTTAGTTTGTAGTTTCTTTTTGTACTCTGTTACTAACTCCATTTCTGGATGTGGAATACTAAAACTGCCATTATAATGGTTTAATTTACCATAAACCACATAAGGTTGATTAATTTTTAAAGAATCTTTAATCCATTTTTGGCCTTTAAACCAGACTAGTTCCATAGAACCAGTAGAATCTTGAAAAGTAGCTACTAATCTACTTCCTCTTTTTTGAGCTACCGATTTTACACGTGTAATTTTACCTACAATTTGTACTTCAGCGGTACTTGGCTGTAAGTCTTTTATGGCATAAAACTGGGTTTTATCTATATATCTAAAAGGAAAAAAATGTAATAGATCGTTACAAGTTTTTATACCCAATTCTGCAAAAAGCAATGCCGCTTTTTGTACACTTATACCTTTAATATATGTAATAGGTTGGTCTAAATTCAACTTTTAAAAGTTTGTAAAAACGAAAATACAAAATACCTTTTATTTGACGTATCTTTGCACCCCATTAGATTTAAATAAAATGAGATTACACAGAAATTTAACATTTGCTGTTATAGACAGTATTAGAGATATATTTAACGAAGGTGTTTACGCAGATAAAGCCGTAGAAAAAGCTTTAAAAAGAGATAAACGTTGGGGTGCAAGAGATCGTAAGTTTGTGGCAGAAACCATTTACGAAATGGTACGTTGGAATAGGTTATACGCAGAAATTGCAGAAGTAAAAATACCTTATGATAGAGATAATATTTGGAGATTGTTTTCTGTATGGTGTATTCTAAGAGGAATTGCATTACCAGATTGGAATCAAATTGGTGATGTGCCAGAAAGAAGGATTAAAGGGCGTTTTGCTGAATTATCTAAAATTAGAAAATATAGAGAATCTGTACCAGATTGGATGGACGAATTATGTATATCTGAATTAGGAGAAGCTATTTGGACCAAAGAAATTGAAGCTTTAAATGAGCAAGCCAAAGTAATTTTACGAACTAATACATTAAACATTACCAAAGAAGTTCTTCAGAAAAAATTAAGAGCAGAAAATGTAATTACAGAATTTGTACCTAATCATCCAGATGCTTTGGTATTACCAGAAAGAGCCAATGTATTTAAAACAGAAGCTTTTCACAATGGTTTTTTTGAAGTTCAAGATGCCTCCTCTCAATTAGTAGCTGCTTATTTAGATGTACAACCAGGTATGAAAGTAGTAGATACTTGTGCTGGTGCTGGTGGTAAAACCTTGCATTTATCTGCTTTAATGCAAAATAAAGGGCAAATAATTGCTATGGATATTTACGAAAGTAAATTAAAAAAATTAAAAGTAAGAGCCAGAAGAAACAAAGCACATAATATAGATATGCGTGTAATAGATTCTACAAAACCTATTAAAAAACTATATGGTAAAGCAGATAGAGTTTTAATAGATGCGCCTTGTTCTGGTTTGGGTGTTATTAGAAGAAACCCAGATTCTAAGTGGAAATTACAACCAGAATTTATAGATAACATTAAAAACGTACAGCAAGAAATTTTACAGAGTTACTCTAAAATGGTAAAACCAGGTGGTAAAATGGTGTATGCAACTTGTTCAATTCTTCCATCAGAAAATCAAAATCAAGTTAATACTTTCTTAACATCAGAAGCAGGAAAAGAGTTTACCTTTGTATCAGATAAAAAAGTGTTAGCTCATAAATCTGGTTTTGACGGATTTTACATGGCGCTTTTAGAAAAAAAATAACCTTAATATATTGCTAGTAATAGGTTTAATTGCAGAAAAAGAAATATCTATTTTTTAATTTTTAATAAATATGATTAAAAAATTACTTTTTAGTATTCTTACTTTAACCTCTTTAATCTCTTTCTGTCAAGAAGCTTATTATAGTGATATTAATTTACAATTATCTGGTACAGATTTAAAAGATGCTTTAGCAACAAAAATTATTAGTACACACACAAATTTATTAAGTTACACTCCTGGTGTTTGGGAAGCTTCTAAGGTTACAGACAAAGATGTAGATGCATCTAAAGTTGTTTTAATTTATGGTTGGGAAAATGGTACTGACCAAGATATTACAAACGACAGAACTAGAGATAATTCTTTACAAGATAGAGGAAATGGTGATAACTTTGTTTGGAACAGAGAACATGTTTTTTCTAAATCTTTGGCAAGCCCAAGTTTGGTAACAAACAATCCAGGTTCTGGTAAAGATGCACACAACTTAAGACCTGCAGATAAAAACAGAAATTCAGAAAGAAATAATTTTAAATTTGCTTTAGTACTGGTAATTCTTCTCGTTCTAGCGTAACTTACAATGGTCCCGAAGGCCCAAATACAAGAGGTTGGTATCCTGGAGATGAATGGAAAGGTGATGTTGCTAGAATTATTATGTACATGTACCTTCGTTACGGAGACCAATGTTTGCCTACTGCTGTAGGTGTTGGGAGTAATCAATTTACGCCAGATGACATGATTGATTTATTCTTAAAATGGAATGTAGAAGACCCCGTTTCAGACTTTGAAAAAGCTCGTAATACATTTCATGAAAATACTTCGAATACTTATGCGCAAGGAAATAGAAACCCTTTTATAGATAACCCATATTTAGCAACTAGAATTTGGGGCGGAGATGCAGCACAAGATACTTGGGGTATTTACACTAGTAGTGATACATAAGCACCTACTAAGCCTACAAATGTAACTTTAAGCAATATAACTTTAACATCAATCGATTTAAACTGGACAGCTTCTACAGATGATGTTGGTGTTATAGGTTATAATGTTTATGTTAATGATGTTTTAACAAAACAAACTACAACAACAAATACTTCTATAACAGATTTAGAAGCAGGCACATCTTATAGCTTTAAAGTTGTTGCCAAAGATCAAATTAATAGATCTGAAGCAAGTGACATAGTTACAAGACAAACATTATCGGACACAACAGCTCCAACTGTACCTAATAATGTTACAATTACAAATATTACAGATAGCTCTTTCATGGTAAACTGGTCTGCATCAACAGATAATAATGCCGTTGTAAGTTATGACGTTTATTTAGATGATTCTTTTCACGCAAATACAACAGAAACAAATTATACAATCATAAATTTATCAACATCTACTACTTATCGTATAACTGTATTAGCTAAAGACAAAGACAATAATATGTCTGCAAAATCTGCAGCAGCTAGCGCAACAACTACAGATGGTTCTTCTGGTGGTACTGCAACAGAATTATTTATTTCTGAATATGTTGAAGGAAATGGAGGCACTAACAAAGCAATTGAAATTGTTAACCTAACAGGTAGTACAGTAGATCTTGATGGATATGTTTTAAAATTAGAAAGAAATGGATCTGGTGTTTGGACCACACCTTTAGCTTTAGATAAAGGATCTGTAAAAAGTATTGTTCCTGGTGATGTTTTTGTTGTTGGTAACGGAGATAACTCTGCTCCAGAATTACAACCATATTCTGCATCTAATCCAAATGGACAAGTAGATTTAGTACAACCAAATAACCTTGACACAAACTATGGTCAACCAGTAAACTTTAATGGTGATGACGCAGTTGCTTTATTTAAAGATGATGTATTAATTGATATAATTGGCGTTTTTGGAAATAGCGAAAAATTTGCCATTAACGTAACATTAAGAAGAAACGAAGATATTACTGCACCTAACACTACCTTTGATAAAACAGCTGAATGGACTGCTTTTCCTGAAAACACATTTAACGGCGTTGGAAGTCACACTGTAACTCTAAGTACAAATTCAGAGGCTTTAAACGGTTTCAAAATGTATCCAAACCCGGTTACAGGAAACAAGTTATTTTTTAATATCAACGAAAAAGCAACTATAAATATTTATAATGTCCTAGGTAAATTGGTACAATCAGAAACAATAAAAAACGTAAACAGTTCTATAAACGTTTCCAAGTTATCTAAAGGGATGTATTTATTAAAATTATATACGCAAAACCAATCGATCAGTAAAAAGTTTATCAAACAATAAAAATTAAATAGTAAAATTTAAAAGACGACTATTTTTAGTCGTCTTTTTTTTTTGTTAAAAACCTATTGAAAAACTATATAATTTCGAGTAAATAAATCCTTTAAATTCAATTGAAAAAAAGTAAATTTGCGCTATAAAGACAATATGTAAATACAACTATACAATGATTTATTTCTTTGGAAACGTAAATAGCAAAGTTTTTGCTGTTCAAACAACAAAAGAATTCTCTACAGAAACCATCAACAAACTAACTTGGTTATTTGGCAACCAGCCAAAAATAGAAGCGTCAACAATAGACGCTTTTTTTGTTGGTCCAAGAGCAGCAATGATAACACCTTGGAGTACAAATGCTGTAGAAATTACTCAAAACATGGGGATTTCTGACATCCTTAGAATTGAAGAATTTACTACTGTTTCAGAAGACTTTACAGATTATGATCCAATGATTTCAGAGAAATTTAAAGGTTTACATCAAGACAGTTTTACCATAAAAATAGCACCAGAAGCTATTTTAAATATCGATGATATTGCTGCTTATAATCAGCAAGAAGGGTTATCTTTAAGTGATGAAGAAGTTACTTATTTAGAAGGTGTTGCTAAAAAAATAGGTAGAAAATTAACAGATTCTGAAGTATTTGGTTTTAGCCAAGTAAACTCAGAGCACTGTAGACATAAAATTTTTAACGGAACTTTTATCATTGATGGTGTAGAGCAACCCTCCTCCCTATTTAAAATGATTAAAGAAACATCTAAAGAAAACCCAAATGATATTGTTTCTGCATACAAAGACAATGTAGCGTTTATTAAAGGGCCAAAAGTAGAAGAGTTTGCACCTAAAAAACCAGAAGTTCCAGAATTTTATCAAACAAAAGAGTTTGAATCTGTAATTTCTTTAAAAGCAGAAACACACAACTTTCCTACCACAGTAGAACCTTTTAACGGAGCTGCAACTGGTTCTGGAGGAGAAATTAGAGATCGTTTAGCAGGTGGTAAAGGTTCTTTACCTTTGGCGGGTACAGCAGTATATTTTACCTCTTATTCTAGATTAGAAGAAAACAGACCTTGGGAAGATAAGTTTGAAGCCAGAAAATGGTTGTATCAAACTCCTATGGATATTTTAATTAAAGCTTCAAATGGAGCTTCTGACTTTGGTAATAAATTTGGGCAACCTTTAATTACAGGTTCTGTATTAACTTTTGAGCACGAAGAAAATGCATCTTCAAGTACTGCTAAACCAAGAAAATTAGGTTTCGATAAAGTAATTATGCAAGCTGGTGGGATTGGTTATGGTAAAGCAAATCAAGCGATAAAAGAGGTGCCAAAATCAGGCGATAAAATTGTAATACTTGGTGGGGAAAACTACAGAATTGGTATGGGGGGTGCAGCTGTTTCTTCTGCAGATACTGGTGAATTTGCTTCTGGAATTGAATTAAACGCAGTACAACGTTCAAACCCAGAAATGCAAAAACGTGCTGCAAACGCAGTTCGTGGAATGGTAGAAAGTGATGAGAATTTTATCGTTTCTATTCATGATCATGGTGCAGGTGGGCATTTAAATTGTTTATCTGAATTGGTAGAAGATACAGGAGGAAACATAGATTTAGACAAATTACCTGTTGGAGACCCAACTTTATCAGCAAAAGAAATTATTGGTAACGAATCTCAAGAGAGAATGGGATTGGTAATTGCTGAAAAACATTTAGACACTTTACATAAAATTGCAGATAGAGAACGCGCACCAATCTATAATGTTGGTGAAGTTACAGGAAATGATCGATTTACATTCGAATCTAAAACTACGGGTAAAAAACCAATGGATTTGGCATTAGAAGATATGTTTGGTTCATCACCAAAAACAATTATGACAGACAATACTGTTGTAAGAAATTATAAAAATCCTCGTTACAAAACCAAAAACTTAGAAATCTATTTAAAACAAGTTTTACAACTAGAAGCTGTTGCATGTAAAGATTGGTTAACAAACAAAGTAGATAGATGTGTAGGTGGTAAAGTTGCCAAACAACAATGTGTAGGCCCATTACAAATTCCTTTAAACAACGTGGGTGTAATGGCTTTAGATTATAAAGGTATAGAAGGTATTGCAACCACTGTTGGCCACTCTCCTATTTCTGGATTAATTCATCCAGAAGCTGGAAGTAGAAATGCGATTACAGAAGCATTAACCAATATTATTTGGGCACCTTTAAAAGATAATTTAAAAAGTGTTTCATTATCTGCAAACTGGATGTGGCCTTGTAAAAACGAAGGTGAAGACGCACGCTTATACAGCGCTGTAAAGGCTGTTTCAGAATTTTCTATTGATTTAGGGATCAATGTTCCAACAGGAAAAGATTCGCTTTCTATGAAACAAAAATATCCTGATGGAGATGTAATTTCTCCAGGAACTGTAATTATTTCTGCAGCTGGAAATTGTAACGAAATTACAAAAGTAGTAGAACCTGTTTTACAAGTAGATGGTGGTAATATTTATTACATAAACGTATCTCAAGACGAATATAAATTAGGAGGTAGTTCTTTCAATCAAACTTTAAATGCGATTGGTAGTGAAACACCCGATGTTACAAATCCTTCTTATGTAAAGAAAACGTTTAACACAATTCAAAAATTGATAAAAAGCGATAAAATTGTTGCAGGACATGATATTGCTTCTGGTGGATTTATTACCACTTTATTAGAAATGTGTTTCGCTGATGTAAATTTAGGGGCAGATTTCGATATTTCTGAATTAAATGAAGAAGATTCTATCAAAATTCTTTTTTCTGAAAATGCAGGTATTGTTTTTCAAGCAGATAATTCTATAGAAAGTATTTTAGAAGAAGCTGGTATTTCAGCATTTAAAATTGGTACTGCAAATAATTCAGGTACAGTTACTATTAAAAACAAACAAGAGAATTTTTCTTTTGATGTTGCGCATTTAAGAGATGTTTGGTACAAAACCTCGTATTTATTAGACCAAAAACAAACTGCTAATAATTTAGCAAAAGATAGATTTGACAATTATAAAAATCAACCTTTACAATACACTTTTCCTAAGAATTTTACAGGTAAACTTCCTGCAACAGAAAATACAAGACCTAAAGCAGCAATTATTCGTGAAAAAGGTTCTAACTCAGAACGTGAAATGGCAAATGCCATGTATTTAGCAGGTTTTGATGTAAAAGATGTACACATGACAGATTTAATTTCTGGTCGTGAAAATTTAAAAGACATCCAATTTATTGGAGCTGTAGGTGGTTTTTCTAATTCAGATGTTTTGGGTTCTGCAAAAGGTTGGGCAGGTGCATTTAAGTATAATGAAAAAGCGAATATTACCCTACAAAATTTCTTTAAGAGAAAAGATACTTTGTCTGTAGGTATTTGTAATGGTTGTCAATTATTTATGGAATTAGAATTGATTAATCCAGAACATAAAGTACATGGTAAAATGCATCATAACGATTCACATAAGCACGAAAGTTCATTTACTTCAGTAAAAATTAAAGAAAACAATTCAGTAATGTTAAGCTCTTTAGCAGGTACAGAGTTAGGTGTTTGGATTTCTCATGGTGAAGGAAAATTTAACTTACCAGAAAGTGAAGAAAATTACAACATTGTTGCCAAATATGGCTATGAAGGTTACCCTAACAACCCCAATGGTTCAGATTATAACACAGCTATGTTGACTGATAAAACAGGGCGTCATTTAGTTACAATGCCACATATAGAGCGTTCTACTTTTCAATGGAACTGGGCCAACTATCCAAAGGGAAGAAAAGACGAAGTAACACCTTGGTTAGAAGCATTTGTAAATGCGAAAAATTGGATTTTAGAGAATAAAAAAAGTTAAAACAAATTTCAGTACAATAAAAAAGACCACATTAAAAGTTGGTCTTTTTTTTTAATAAACACTTAGCGACAAATTAATTCATTAAAAAAAAATAAATTAAGTGTCACAAATAAAAAATTAAGTGGTCTTTTTATAAAACAATTCAAAATTCAATATAAAATGAAACATAAAATTACACTACTAATATTTAGTTTATTTCTTTCAACAACTTTTTCTTTTGCTCAAAAAACAATAGAGGCTTCAGATATTATGCAAGATGTAAAAAATGGAAAATCTATATCTTATAAAAACACTACCATTGTTGGTGTTTTAGATTTTACTTACATGGATGATGCTTTAGATAAATTACCAGAAAGAAAGAAAAAAAGTGGTTGGTTTAATTGGAGCTCTAACAACTACTCTACTAACCAAGTTAAAAAAATGATCGATGTAAACATATCTTTTGTAAACTGTATATTTAAGGGTGATGTTTTAGCTTACATTCCTCATGAAGACTCTGGCTATACATTTACAGCAAGTTTTAAAGGTGATGTTATTTTTACCAACTGTAATTTCGAAAGAAAAGCCATGTTTAAGTACTCTCGTTTCGAAAAGGAAGCAGATTTTTCTAAAAGTATGTTTGATGATGACACCTCTTTTAAATACGCTAAATTTGACGACAAATCTAGTTTTTCAAACACTACTTTCGATGAAATTGCAACATTTAAATATGCAAAATTTAGCAGTAACATAAGTTTTTCCAACGCTTTATTTAAAGATGCAGCTACCTTTAAATATACAAAATTTCACGATGGTGTATCATTCAAAAACACAAAGTTTGAAGAAGACTTAAACATAAAATACATGCAAGTTTCTGGAGATTTTATTATTACTAACATGAATGTAGCCTATGATATAGACTCTAAATACACAAAAATTAACGGAAAAAGCTTTAGTAAGTATTTAATAGACGAAAAATAGGTATTCACACCCATATATTTGTAAACGTTTCTTAATAAATTGGTCGTAATAGACAACGTTGATTTTAGAGTCTTACAAAACCAAATAATGCGAACTTATTTATTAAAAGAAGCTAATGTGCTTTTTAAAAAAATAATTCTCCCAAATTATCATTTATAATGAGAGTGATTAATTTCTTTATTCTATAAGAAAAATCTATATAATTAATTATTTGTTAATAATAAATCTCTTTAAATAAGTATTTGTTAAATAGCTGTAAATTTCCTAATTTGCGTTAATCAAAACAAAACACATGTCCATAGAAATTAAAAGATTATTTGATTTTCCATATTACCAATTAGAAACCTATAATTTAAATAAAGCATTTACCACAAAACACCACAGTGGTTGGCAAAGTATTTCTACACAAGAATATATAGATCAAGCCAATAAAATTAGTAGAGGCTTACTTAGTTTGGGCATAAAAGCAAACGATAAAATTGCTGTAATTTCTAGTACAAACAGAACAGAATGGAATATTTGCGACATTGGAGTATTGCAAATAGGTGCACAAAATGTACCAATTTATCCAACTATCTCTAAAGAAGATTACGAATATGTATTAAATCACTCAGAATCAATTTATTGTTTTGTTTCTGATATAGAGGTATTAGAAAAAGTAAATACAATAAAGAAAAACACTAAATTAAAGGGTGTTTTTACTTTTGATGATATTGCTAGTGAAAAATCGTGGAAAGAACTTTTAAAAGCAGGAGAAGATACATCTTTAGATACAGAATTAGAAGCACGAAAAAAAGCGGTAAAGACAGAAGATTTAGCAACTTTAATTTATACTTCTGGCACAACAGGAAAACCAAAAGGTGTGATGTTATCTCATAAAAACATTGTTACAAATGTTTTAGCTTCTAAAGAAAGAGTACCTTTAGATTATGGTAAAGATATAGGTTTAAGTTTTTTACCAGTTTGCCATATTTTTGAACGTATGATATTGTACTTATATCAATATTGTGGCGTTTCTGTATACTTTGCAGAAAGCATAGAAAAACTCTCTGAAAACGCCCAAGAAATAAAACCAAACGTAATGACAGCCGTACCACGTTTGTACGAAAAAATTTACGATAAAATTATTTTAAAAGGAGAAGCCTTATCTGGTATTAAAAAAGCACTTTTCTTTTGGGCGGTTAATCTAGGCTTAAATTACAAACCCAATGGTGAAAATGGATGGTGGTATGAAAAAAAATTAAAAATTGCTAAAAAATTAATATTTTCTAAATGGCAAGCTGCTTTGGGTGGCCAACTAAAATTAATGGTTTCTGGTAGTGCAGCATTACAACCAAGATTAACCAAAGTTTTTACGGCTGCTGGTATGCCTATTATGGAAGGTTATGGATTAACGGAAACATCTCCTGTTGTATCTGTAAATGATCAAAGAAACAATGGTTTTAGAGTTGGTACTGTTGGTAAAGTAATTAAAGATGTAGACGTAAAGATTGCAGAAAATGGTGAAATTTTAGTAAAAGGACCAAATGTAATGATGGGCTATTATAAAGATGAAGAAAAATCTGCTTCAGTTTTAAAAAATGGATACTTTCATACAGGTGACAAAGGAGAGTTTGATAAAGATGGTTTCTTAAAAATTACAGGTAGAACCAAAGAAATGTTTAAAACTTCGGGTGGTAAATACGTAGTACCACCACTTTTAGAAGGCGATTTAAAACAATCTTTATTTATAGAACAAGTAATGGTTGTTGGCGAAGGAGAAAAAATGCCAGCAGCAATAATACAACCCAATTTCGAGTTTATTGTAGGTTGGATTAAACACAAAGAATTAAATATTGGTACTTCTAACGAAGAAATTGCAAATTCTGAAATTGTAATTAAAAGAATTCAAAAAGAAGTAGATAAGTGTAATAAAAATTTCGGTAAATGGGAACAGATTAAACGTTTTGAACTAACACCTAATGTTTGGTCTATAGATGAGGGCCATTTAACACCTACCATGAAAATGAAACGAGAAATTATAAAAGATATTTATAAACATTTATACGAGAAAATTTATAGAGATTAACAAGAAAGCCTTACAAAATGTAAGGCTTTTTTTATATCGTGATAATATCGTTATTAAATATAAAGAGTAATTTACCAGACTTAATTAACTAAAATCTTAGTATTATATTTTTACAAACCCCTATAAATACTAAGAAAATTAGCTGATAATATTTTTAAATTCATTTAATATTTGTAGTATTGTAGTAGTAAAATATCTATATTTTGAAAAAAACAAACGATAATACATCTTGGAAAGAGAAACTTCATGAAGTTATTTATGAGGCAGACACCAAAGAAGGTAAATTATTTGATGTTATTTTATTGATTGCCATTATTGCCAGCATATTATTGGTAATATTAGAAAGTGTTAAAAGTTTTGATGCAAAGTATCATGACTTTTTAAATATAAGCGAATGGATTATTACCATCTTATTTTCTATAGAGTATATTTTGCGTATTATTTCTATAAAAAAACCATTGAAGTACATTTTTAGTTTTTATGGTGTGATAGATTTTTTATCAACCATCCCAAAATACTTATCGTTTATTCTGGTAGGAACACATAGTTTAGTTGCTCTAAGAGCGTTAAGGCTGTTACGTGTTTTTAGAATTTTAAAATTAGGTCGTTATATAGGTGCTTCTAATAGATTAATAGTAGCTTTAAGAGCTAGTAAAGCTAAAATTGCAGTTTTCTTATTTTTTGTTGTAATTGTATGTATTATTTTAGGTACTGTTATGTATTTGATAGAAGGTGAAGAAAATGGTTTTACCAATATACCTGTTAGTATATATTGGGCAATTGTAACTTTAACCACTGTTGGTTTTGGCGATATTGCTCCACAAACACCACTTGGTCAATTAATTGCAAGTGTTATTATGATTTTAGGCTATTCTATAATTGCCATACCTACAGGAATTGTAAGTTCTGAAATGACAAAATCTGAAAGTGACAATAAAGATTATAATACACAATCTTGTCCTTCTTGTTTAAAAGATTCACATAAAGAAAATGCTACTTTTTGTTACAATTGTGGTAGTGTTTTAAATTAAAATGAAAGAAACTAAAAACACCTTACTTGTTGTTGTTGGTCCTACAGCGATTGGCAAAACCGCTTTAAGTATTCAGTTAGCCAATACCTTTGATACAAGTATCATTTCTTGTGATTCTAGGCAATTTTATAAAGAAATGAGCATTGGAACTGCTGTACCAGAACCAGCAGAACTTGCTGCTGCAAAACATTACTTTATACAAGATAGAAGTATTTTTGATACATATAATGTAGGGGAATTTGAAAGAGATGCTCTAAAAAAATTAGACGAACTTTTTAAAGAAAATCCCATTCAAATAATGGTTGGTGGTAGTGGTTTATATGTTGATGCTGTTTTAAAAGGCTTAGATTATTTCCCTGAAGTACCTTTGAAGATAAGAGAAGAATTGACAGAAAAACTACATAAAGAAGACTTAGAAACATTACAAAAACAACTAAAAGAATTAGATTTAGAAACGTATAATACTATAGAGTTAGAAAATCCACATAGGGTTTTAAGAGCATTAGAAGTATGTGTTAGTTCTGGCACACCCTACTCTACTTTTAAAAATAAACCCAAAAAACCAAGAAATTTTAATGTAATTAAAGTGGGTTTAAATGCTGACAGAAGTATTATTTACGATAGAATAAACAAACGGGTGGACCAAATGATAGCAAACGGTTTATTAGAAGAAGCTAAAAAATTATATCCTCAAAAAAACTTAAACGCACTACAAACAGTAGGTTATAGAGAGTTATTTTCTTTTTTTGATGATACTTTTACCAAAGAATTTGCCATATCTGAAATTAAAAAAAATACTCGAAGATTTGCCAAAAGACAATTAACTTGGTTTAAAAGAGACGCATCAACATTATGGTTTGATTATAAAACAGATTTACAAGAAATTGTGTTAACCATAAAAAAGAAATTAGATATTTAACTTTTTTATGTGTTTGATATTTTAGTAAACCCTACTCTTTTATATCTTTGCGGATTCAAAATAACATTATGAAACTAAAAATTACCTTATTATTAACTGCATTTTTAAGTGTAAATGCAATTGCACAAACAAAAGTTGGTACTATCGATAGCGATTATATTATAAATTATATGCCTGAGGCTAAAACAGTTGTAGGAATGGTACAGAATTATGGTGCAAAATTAGATTCCTCTTTTGTAATTAAAGTAGAAGACTTTAAAGAAAAATTAGAAGCCTACAAAGCCAAAGAAAAAGAAATGGGAGAACTTGAAAAAAAAGTTACTCAAAAAGAGTTGAATGAATTAGAGGCAAATATTCAACAATACCAAAAAAACGGGAATACGTTAATGGGCTTAAAAAGAGACGAATTAATGAGACCTCTTTATAAAAAACTTAATGATGCTATTTCTTGGGTAGCTAAAGAAAATGGTTACACACAAGTATTAACTACAACTGGTAACCAATTTGCTTATATAGATGAAAAATTTGATATTACAACTTTAGTTATAAAAAAATTAGGAATTGTAATTCCAAAAGAAAAAAAATAAACAAATAAGTTTTAAAAAAAATCCTCATATTTTTTAAGCATGAGGATTTTTTTTATTCGTATTGTTTCATTTCTTCGTCGTAAAAAGCACCAGCTTTATCCATCAAATCTGCTAATTCTGTAGCAATATCTTCTTCATTTTCTCCGGTTAAATCTTCAAACCATTCTACTTCGTCATCTTTTAGGTTGATAACAAATCTGGGAAACTCTGTATGCAATACAAAAATATCATCAGGAAAATAGCTGTTATCTGCAAGTAAAAATTTTGGTAAATTCATGTTTTTGTAATTATCTTTTTTAAACTATTGTAATTGTTTTTTCTTTATTTGCTATTAATCTTAAAGTTAAGGAATTAAATCTAATAAATAACAAAATTGAAGCTGTTGTTAAGCCTGCTAATAATCCTAGCCAAATACCAAAACTACCATACATATCTTCCTTTCCTAAAAAGTAAGAAACAGGAAAACCTACTACCCAATAAGAAATAAAAGTTAAAATAGTTGGTATTTTTACGTCTTGTAAACCTCTTAAAGCCCCTAAAACAACCACTTGTATACTATCCGAAATTTGAAAAAAAGCAGCTGCTAATAATAAATTAGACGCAATTTTTAACACCTCTGTATTGTCTTTAAAATTGGCAGCATCATTTAAATCTACATAAATATTGGGCAAACTTTTATGAAAAATAAAGAATATAATTGCAAAGATGGTTGCTAATAACACTCCTAATAAAAATATAGAAAATGCTATTCTACGCAACTCTTTATAATTTTGCAATCCTTTTTGATTACCAACTCTAATCATAGAAGCCACACTTAAACCCATAGCTACCATAAATGTCATAGAAGATAAGTTTAAAGCAATTTGGTTAGCTGCTTGCGGATTTTTACCCAACAAACCACTTAACCAAATGGCTGCAGTAAAAATAGCTACTTCAAAAAACATTTGCATGGCACTTAAAGAGCCTAGATTTATAATTTTTTTGATCATAAAAAAATCAATAACAAAGAGTTGAATATTTTTTACAATTCTGCCTGAACGTTCTTTAAATCTTAATAATAACCACAAATAAATGACCATAATAATTCTAGAAACTAAAGTACCATAAGCTGCTCCAACTATGCCCATTTCTGGAAAGCCAAATTTTCCAAAAATTAAAATATAATTTAAAAAGATATTTACAATATTAGCCAATAAAGTAGCGTACATAGGATATCTAGTCATAGACATGCCATCACTAAATTGCTTTATAGCCTGAAAAATAATTAAAGGTATTAAAGAAAAAGCCACCAAATCTAAATAAGGTATTGCCAAAGCAACTACTTCTTCTGGTTGCTGCATTAAAAACATTAATGGCTTAGAAAAAAATACTAATAAAAATAATAAAATTCCTAAAGTTGTACATAATATAAGACCATGTTTGTAAGCTGATCTTGCTTGTGTTAAGTTATCAGAAGAATCTGCTTCTGCTATTAGAGGAGTAATGGCTGTAGAAAAACCAATACCAATAGACATCGCAATAAACATAAAACTATTACCTAAAGAAACAGCAGCCAATTCTGCTGTACCTAACTGCCCAACCATAATGTTATCTATAAAACTCACAAATGTGTGCCCTAACATACCTAACATTACTGGTGCGGCCAGTTTCCAATTGTACTTAAACTCAGATGTGTATTGAGAAATATTCAAAAAAAAAGTTTTTTTCTTTTTGCGAAGATACATATTATCACTAAAAAAAAGGGGTTAGAACTTATTGGTTTTTACTTAATTTTTTGAATAAAAATAATTACTTTTGAAAAACATAAGAAATACAAAAAATGGCAAATATCACGTTAAAAGGAAACGCAATAAACACAATAGGTAATTTACCAGAAGTTGGTAGCAAAGCACCTGAATTTAATTTAAAAACAATAGATTTAAATACAAAAAAACAATCTGATTTTGAAGGTAAAAAAGTTGTATTAAATGTTTTTCCTTCTATTGACACTGGTACTTGCGCTACGTCTGTTAGAGAATTTAACAAAAAAGCAGCAGAACTAAACAATACTATTGTTTTATGTATTTCTAAAGATTTACCCTTTGCACAAGCACGTTTTTGTGGTGCAGAAGGTATAGAAAATGTAGAAATGTTGTCTGATTTTGCTACAGGTAGTTTTGGTAAAGATTATCAATTAGAAATTAAAGATGGGCCATTAGCTCACTTACACTCTAGAGCTGTTATAGTTTTAGATGAAAATGCAAATGTAGTATATACAGAACAAGTATCTGAAATTGCAGATGAGCCTAATTACGAAGCCGCTTTAAAAGCTATTTAATTGTATGAAAAACCCAAATGATAGTTTTATTAAAGGTAGAATACGTAGTTTAAAATTCGCTTTTAAAGGTGCATGGCTTTTAATAACTACAGAAGACAGTATAATAGCACAAATTTTTGTGGCAGTTATAGCTACTGTTTTAGGTTTTTACTTTCAGATTTCTAACATAGAATGGATGATTCAGCTTTTAGCAATAGGCCTGGTTTTAGTGGCAGAATCTTTAAATACAGCTGTAGAAAAAGTGGCTGATTTTGTACATCCAGATTTTCATATAAAAATAGGGTTTATAAAAGATATTGCAGCTGGAGCACCTACTTTTGCTGCTGTTATTTCTTTAATTATTGCTGGTATTATATACATTCCAAAAATCAATTTGCTATTTTAGCAAACACTCTATAAAACATTTTAATATTTAATGGCAAAAAAGAAACTTAGCAGTAAAAAAACAATAACTTCAACAGATGAAAAAACAAATATGTTAGCGTTTTTAAAAACAAAACAAGCAAAAACTATCATTGCTGTATTTTTAATGTCTTTCGCTATTTTTTTGTGTATTGCTTTTATTTCCTTTTTCTTTAACTGGCAAGAAGACCAAAGCACACTAACAAAACTTACAGATAAAGCTGTTAAAAGTAAAAACTTGTTAGGTAAAATTGGGGCTAGTTTAAGTCACTTTTTTATATACAAAAGCTTCGGAATTGCTTCGTTTATAATTGCCTTTCAAATATTCTTAACAGGTTTATACATCCTTTTTCAAAAAAAACTCTCAAAAATTGTTATTTCTTGGAATTGGGCGTTAATTGCAATGCTTTGGCTTTCTGTAACTTTAGGTTTTTTTAACACTAAACTTGCACTTTTAGCTGGTATTGTGGGTTTCGAAATGAACGAATACCTACAAACTTTTATAGGACAAACAGGGTTAGCTATTGTATTAATTTTCTTTTTTATAACGTATTTAGTAATTCGCTATAAAGTTAGTTTTGATGCACTTATAAATAAAATTAAACAAAAAAGAGAGGCTGCAAAAACAGCTAAACTAGCAGAAACTAATGCTTTTGAAACCACTACAAATAAAGAAAACACAAGTGAAGTTGTAGATACAGAAACTACAAACACCATTTCTTTTAAAAACGATAAAAAAGAAAAATCTGAGTTTGAAAAATCTCTCGAGGATTTAAAACCTACAATTTCTAAATATTCAGATGTTTCATCTAAAAAAGAGCAAGAAATACCTTTAGAAGTAGAAGAAAACTTAGAGCCTGTTCTAAAAACAGAAATTGCCAAAGAGGAAGAAACTGTTGCAATAGACATAGAAAAAGTTGAAGAAGAAGAAGCATCTACAGAAAACTTATCTGATAAATTGGTAAAAGATTTTGGTGAATTTGACCCAACATTAGAGCTCTCTAACTTTAAATTTCCAACATTTAATTTATTAAAACAATACAATGAGAGTATTTCTATTGATCCAGAAGAGTTAGAAGCAAATAAAGATCGAATTGTAGATACTTTAAAAAACTACAAAATTGGAATCGAAGAAATTAAAGCCACAGTTGGCCCAACAATTACCTTATACGAAATTGTTCCAGAAGCAGGAATTAGAATCTCTAAAATTAAGAATCTAGAAGACGATATTGCGCTTTCTCTAGCAGCCTTAGGAATTAGAATTATTGCACCAATTCCTGGTAAAGGCACCATTGGTATAGAAGTGCCTAATAAAAAATCTACCATTGTTTCTATGCATTCTGCCATTTCTTCTAAGAAATTTCAAGAATCAAATATGGAGTTACCTATTGCTTTGGGGAAAACGATTTCTAACGAAACCTTTGTGGTAGATTTGGCTAAAATGCCTCACCTTTTAATGGCTGGTGCTACAGGGCAAGGTAAATCTGTAGGATTAAATGCAGTACTAACATCTTTATTGTATAAAAAACATCCTGCTGAAGTAAAGTTTATTTTAGTAGATCCTAAAAAAGTAGAATTAACACTTTTTAATAAAATAGAACGTCATTATTTAGCAAAATTACCAGATACAGAAGAGGCTATTATTACAGATACAAGTAAAGTAGTAACTACCTTAAATTCTTTGTGTATAGAAATGGATAATCGTTACGATTTACTTAAAGTAGCTATGGTTCGTAACATAAAAGAATACAATGCTAAATTTAAAGCCAGAAAATTAAACCCTAATGACGGGCATCAATTTTTACCTTATATAGTTTTGGTTATCGATGAATTTGCTGATTTAATAATGACTGCTGGTAAAGAAGTAGAAACCCCAATTGCACGTTTGGCACAATTAGCCAGAGCCATAGGGATACATTTAATTGTGGCTACGCAAAGACCATCTGTAAATGTAATTACTGGTATCATTAAAGCGAATTTCCCTGCAAGAATTGCTTTTAGAGTAACCTCTAAAATAGATTCTAGAACCATTTTAGATGCACCTGGAGCAGACCAACTTATTGGACGTGGAGATTTATTGTTTTCTGGTGGAAATGAAATAAAAAGAATACAATGTGCCTTTGTAGATACACCAGAAGTAGAAAAAATAACCGATTTTATTGGTTCTCAAAAAGCCTATTCTGAAGCGTACCAATTACCAGAGTATGTAGATGATGAAAGTGGCACCAGTATTGATATTGATATAGAAGATAGAGATAAATTGTTTAGAGAAGCCGCAGAAATTATTGTTACAGCACAGCAAGGTTCTGCCTCTTTATTACAAAGAAAATTAAAATTAGGATATAATAGAGCTGGAAGATTGATAGATCAGTTAGAATCTGCTGGAATTGTTGGGGGTTTTGAAGGCAGTAAAGCAAGGCAAGTATTAGTAACAGATTTAGTGGCTCTTGATCAATTATTAGAAAATGAAAAAAATATTTAAAATGAAAAAAATAACAATTTTATTTTTAGGTTTATTTTTAACAACAGTTGCTTTTTCTCAAGATTCAGAAAAAGCAAAATCTTTATTAGATGAAGTTTCTGCAAAAATGGGAGCTTACAAAAACATGTACATTGGCTTTAGCCAGACATTAAGCAACGAAGATGCAGGGATTAAGGAAGGTGATGAACCCCCAATTAGAGGAGAAATCAACTTACAAGGAGAAAAATACAACTTAAATTACTTAGGAAATCAGTTTATTTACGATGGTAAAAACTTGCATGTTATCAATCATGATGAAAAAGAAATATCAATTTCTGAAGGAGATATAGAGGGTGATGATGGTTTTGTATATCCCTCAAAATTATTAACTTTTTACAAAGAGGGTTATACTTTTAAAATGGGAAAACTACAAAACACAAAAGGAAGAAAAATACAATATGTAATTCTAAACCCTAAAGATAGTAACTCAGAAATAATTCAAGTTGAATTGGGGATAGATGCAAAAACCAAGCATATTTATAAATTAATCCAAACAGGTACCAATGGTTCTAAAACCTCTTTTACAATTACAAAGTTTAAAAACAACGAAGATTTACCGAAAAACTTTTTCACTTTTAATAAAGACAAGTTTTTAAGTAATAATTATATAATTGACTAATTTTTTCAATTAACAATAAATTAGTAGCGTATTATTAATTAAGCAATTACTTTTGTTGCAATGAAAATTTTAGATAAATACATCTTAAAAAGCTTCTTAAAACCTTTTATAGCTACTTTTTTAATCGTGCTTTTTGTATTGGTAATGCAAATACTTTGGCAGATTTTTGAAAATGTAGCTGGCAAAGGAGTTAGTTTTATATTTATTTTTAAACTTTTATATTACACAACTTTAGGTATTGTACCACAAGCATTACCTATAGCCGTTTTACTATCTTCTATCATGACTTTGGGTAGCTTGGGCGAAAACTACGAGTTTGCAGCTGCTAAATCTGCTGGTATTTCATTACAACGCTTGGTAAGACCACTCATCATTTTAACACTAATTTTTAGTGGCATCAACTTCTTATTCTTAAATAATGTTTTTCCGTATGCAACTTTAAAGCAACGTAACCTTTACTATAATATCAAAAAGAAAAAACCTGCGTTAGCATTAGTTTCTGGTAGTTTTAATAGTGATATTCCAAATTATCAAATAAAATTTGAAGAGAAATACGGTGAAGAAGAAAATCTCTTAAAAAAGGTTTTAATTTACGATTTAAGCAACAGAAATGGTAATACAAAAGTAATTACTGCAGAAAGAGGTAAAATTTTATCAGAAGAAGGCAGTAGATATATGACCTTTATCTTATACAATGGATATTACTACGAAGATCATACAAAATCCACAAAGTCATCAGAAAAGCGAAAAAAAATGCCTGCTTCTCAGGCAACATTTAAAGAATATGAATTTAATATAGACATTTCTAATATAGTTGGAGATGGTAAATTAGACGAAGAAAGAGTTAAAAACAGCTATAATATGAGAACTCTAAATCAGTTAAATGATACCATACCAATTCTAAAAGCAAGTTATAACGAATTGTTAGCTGCAAGAGCAAAAACAATAACCAGTATTACTACTGCAAAAAAACTATACAAATACAAAGATTCTTTAAAAACAAAATTTATAGATTCAACGAATATTTTAAATAATTTTAACTTAAGAGAACAAATTAACATTTTAAATGCTGCAAAATCAAAAATAAATTCAGCTTTTAGCAATGTAAAAAACAATGTAGATGGCGTTAAATGGAAAAGAAAAATGTTAAACTTTTTCGATTCTGAATATTATGGTAGAATAGCCCTTTCTTTTTCATGCTTAATATTATTTTTTATTGGTGCTCCATTAGGCTCTATAATTAGGAAAGGTGGTTTTGGTTTGCCTATGATTTTGGCAATATGCATCTATGTACTCTACTTTTTTGGAAATACAATGGGTAAAAACTTAGCAGAAGAAAGTTCAATATCATCTTTGTTAGGTGCTTGGATTTCTACCATGGTTATGGTTCCTTTTGGTATTTTCTTAACTAAAAGGGCTACCAACGACAAAGGTATTTTTAATGTAGATGCCATTACACAACCTATCATTAATTTCTTCAAAAAATTTAAATCTAAAAAAGACATATAACTATATGACTAATTTACAAAGCAAAAAAAACACACAATTAAATAATATTGCAGATGCCATACAAGACATTAGAAATGGCAAGATAATAATTGTGGTTGATGATGAAAACAGAGAAAATGAAGGAGATTTTTTAGCTGCTGCAGAAAAAGTTACCCCAGAAATGATCAACTTTATGGCAACTCATGGGCGTGGTTTAATTTGTACACCACTAACCGAAAAACGTTGTAAAGACTTAGATTTAGGAATGATGGTTTACAACAATACAGATCCGATGGAAACTGCCTTTACAGTTTCTGTAGATTTGCGTGGTAAAGGCGTTACAACAGGTATTTCTGCCTCAGACAGAGCGTTAACCATAAAGGCCTTAATAGAAAAAGATACAAAACCTTTTGATTTGGCAAGACCGGGTCACATTTTTCCATTAGTAGCTAAAGAAGGTGGTGTTTTAAGAAGAACTGGTCATACAGAAGCAGCTATCGATTTTGCACGTTTAGCAGGTTTAGAGCCAGCAGGTGTTATTGTAGAAATTATGAACGAAGATGGAACCATGGCACGTTTACCACAACTTTTAGAAGTGGCAAAAAAGTTCGATATCAAAATAGTTTCTATAGAAGACTTAGTAGCTTACAGAATGGAGCATGACTCTTTGATTGAGAAAAAAGAAGATTTTAACATCAACACACGTTTTGGCGAATTTAGGTTAAGAGCTTACGAACAAACCACAAACAATCAAGTGCATATCGCTTTAACAAAAGGTTCTTGGTCTAAAAATGAGAGTATTTTAACTCGCGTAAATTCAACATTAGTTAATAATGACATATTAGGTACATTAACCAATAATGCAGATAAAAAATTAGACCAAATGTTTAAAGTGATTAACGATGATGGTAAAGGAGCTATCATTTTTGTAAATCAACAGAATCAATCGCAAAACTTAATTAGTAGACTTAAAACATTAAAAGAAAGCCAAGAAAAAGGGATTATGAAAGCCCCAGACATTAAACTAGACAATAAAGATTTTGGTATTGGTGCACAAATTTTACACGATTTAAATATTAGCAAACTAAAACTAATTACCAATTCGCAACAAACAAAAAGAGTGGGTATTATTGGTTATGGTTTAGAAATTGTAGATTATATTGAATATTAGTGCGTATGACTTAGTTTTTAAAATGAATAAAAAAACTTTGCATATTAATGAGATTGAAAATAATTTAAAATTTTCAATCTCATATACTTCAAAATCAAACAACCACTTCTCTCCCACTTTCTACTTCAAAAGGCACTTTATTTTGTTGAAATACTCTTGCAGTATATTTTCCTTGTAAAGTAATGTTGTTGTCATTTACTTCTAACCAACTACCTTCTCTTAAACCCAAAACTGGTGTCTCATTAAACACATGAAACTCTTTAATTCTAGTTGCTCTAGTTTCTCCCATATGCGTAGAATCTTTTACAGGATCTAAATAATGCGCATTAATATTAAAAGGAATACAACCTAAAGTTGTAAAACTTGGTGGATATACAATAGGCATATCATTGGTATTCATCATAGAAACCCCACAAATATTACTACCTGCACTTGTACCTAAATACGGTACACCTTTTTCTATAGCAATTTTTAGTGATGCTAAAACCTCTTGTTTATAAAGTTGATTTACCAATTCAAAAGTATTTCCTCCTCCTGTAAAAATACCTTCAGCCTTTAGAATTGCTGCTTTGTAATTATCAAATTCATGTAAACCTTTTACATTTATATGGATGCCTGCAAAAGCTTTTTTAGCTAAAGCTGTATATTTTTCGTAAGAAATTCCACCTGGTCTTGCAAAAGGTATAAACACAATGCTTTTAACATTTGCAAAGTGCTTTTCTAAAGTGGGTAATAAATACTCCAAATAACCACTCCCAAAAATGGTAGATGTACTTGCAACAATCATTTTTTTCATATCTCAAAAATAAAAAAAATGTTTTTAACAGAAGTTTATCAGATAATTTTATAAATTTAAAACGATTAATATGAAATTTGTTAAAATCATTGTTAATATGCAAAAAAAATTACTCCTATTATTTTTATTAGCATTTGTTGTAAGCTCTTCTTTTTCTCAATTAAGAAGAACAATTATAAATGGTAAAGTAACAGATTCTTTAAGTACGGTTAGAAATGCCAATATTATCAACTTAAAAACCAACCAAGGTACTTTTACTTCTGATAATGGTGAATTTCGAATTTTTGTAAAAGAAGGAGATTCTTTACGTTTTTCTTCTGTACAACACATTACAAAATTTGTAGTTGTAAAAAAGAATAATGTACTAGAAAAACTACTTAAAATAAAATTAAAATATAGAACAATTGTATTAGATAGCATTGTGCTAAAAAAACACAATTTAAGTGGTAGATTAGGTATAGACACCAAAGATGTACCTTTTAATAAAAAAGATTCACTTTTAAGAGAAGTCATGAATTTATCTGATGTAGATATGAATGTTGTTGGTCCAATAGACGAAATAGACAAAGCAAAACCACCTTTAAATAATACAGACCCAACTGTAAACTTTGCAGGTGCAGGTGCTAGTGTTACAATGGCTTTTAAACATTCAGAACGTTTGTGGGCATTAAGAAAAGAACTGGCTAGAAAAAAAGATTTTCCTTATAAAATTATGTCTGAATTAGGAGAAAAATTCTTTTTCGAGCAATTAAAAATACCTGTAGAAAATTACTTTCATTTTTTAGAATATTGCAATCCTTTAGGAATCGAGAAATTACATAAAGAAGATAAGGTTTTAGATATTATTAAAGTTTTTAGAAGAGAAAGTAAAACCTACTTAGAAGTTATAAAAAAAGAGTAAATTGGCGCAATAATTGTTTTAATAACAAGTATGAAAATAAATAAACTACTACTATTCTTTTTAATAGCAACAATATTCTCTTTTACAAGCCATAAATATTATTTAAGTTTAACTCAAATTAAATTTAAAGAAAATGCAAAAGCTGTTCAAATAATTACTAGCGTTTTTATGGATGATATTGAGCTGGCACTAAACAAAGATTACAACATAGATTTACAACTTACCACCAAAAAAGAATTAGAAAATAACGATATCTATTTCGAAAAATACCTAAAAAGCAAGCTAAGTTTTAAAGTTAATGATATTGCTGCCAGTTATAATTACATTGGTAAAGAATACGAAGGCGATTTGGTCTATTTTTATCTAGAAATAGAAAATATAAATCAAGTAAAATCTATAGATATAGACAATAAAATATTAATTAAACATTTTCCAGAACAACAAAACCTTATAAAATCTAAAGTAGGTTCAAAAAATAAAAGTATTCTGTTAACTAAAGAAAATCATCAAAATAAATTCAAATACTAATTCAATAAACAAAAACCAACAATTATGAAAAAACTGGGTTTACTAATCTTTTCTATTTTTTTTATATCAAGTGCATTTTTGGCACAAGAATCTAAAACCAAACAAGGGCATACCAATCAGAACAAGTTTAAACAGTTAAAAGAACTTTTACCAACGCCTAATCTACAAAGAACTGCATCTGGTGCTCCAGGTATAAAGTACACGCAGCAAAAAGTAGATTATACTATGGATATTCTTTTAGATGATGCAAAGACAAGAATTTATGGTGATGAAACCATTACCTATCACAACAATTCAGATGATACTTTGCCATATTTATGGGTACAATTAGACCAAAATATGAGAGCTGCAGATTCTAAAACTCCAGATATTCAAACAAGCAGAATACCTAGTAAAACCTCAAAAACAAGATTTAACAAAGCTTATATAGAAACTCCTTTTGATGGTGGGTTTAAAATAGAAAGTGTAAAAAATATAGATGGCAGCAATTTATCACACACCATTAACCAAACAATGATGCGTATAAATTTAGCCCAACCCTTAGCATCTGGAGAAAAATTTCAATTTAAAATAAAATGGTGGTATAACATCAATAATCACAGAACACAAGGTGGTAGATCTGGGTACGAACATTTTACAGAAAACAGAAACAACAACTACGTAATTGCACAGTTTTATCCAAGAATGTGTGTGTATGATAATGTAGAAGGTTGGCAAAACGACCAATTTTGGGGAAGAAGCGAATTTGCTTTAGAATTTGGAGATTTTACCGTTAATATTACCACTCCAGAAGACCACATGTTAGGTGCTACTGGTATATTACAAAATCCAGAAGAAGTTTTTACTAGAAAGGAATTAAAAAGATTAGAAAAAGCGAAAAAAACTTTTGACGAACCAGTAATTATTAGAACCCAAAAAGAAGCTGAAAAAATAGAAAAAACAAAATCTAAAAAAACAAAAACATGGAAATTTGTTGCAAAAAATGTAAGAGATTATGCGTTTGCAAGTTCAAGAAAATTTATTTTTGATGCTATGGCTGTAGATATTAATGGTAAAACTGTAATGGCACAATCGTTATATTCTAAAGAAGCAAACCCTTTGTATGGAGACCATTCTACAAGAGCAGTTGCACAAACCTTAAAAACATATTCTAGATATACGTTTGATTATCCTTACCACAAAGCAATCTCTGTAGATGGGCAAATGGGAATGGAATATCCTCAAATTTGTTTCAATCCAGGAAGACCCAATCCAGATGGAACCTATTCTGACAGAACAAAATACAGAATGATAAAAGTAACCATTCACGAAGTTGGGCATAACTTTTTTCCAATGATTGTAAATTCAGATGAAAGACAATGGACTTGGATGGATGAAGGTTTAAACTCTTATATGGAAATGTTGGCAGAATTAGATTACGACCCTAACTTCCCTATCACAAGAGGATATCCAAAAAATATTGTAAGATATATGGCTGGAGATCAATCTAGAATTGCACCAATAATGTCTAAAGGAGACCATGTATATAGTTTTGGTAGCAATGCCTATGGAAAACCAGCTACAGCTTTATGGATTTTAAGAGAAACCATTATGGGTAAAGAGTTGTTTGATCATGCATTTAAAACCTATGCACAAAGATGGAAATTTAAACACCCAACACCAGCAGACTTCTTTAGAACTATGGAAGATGCTTCTGGCGTAGACTTAGACTGGTTTTGGAGAGGTTGGTTTTACACTACTGATGTTACAGATATTGGTATCGAAGATGTCCGTAAATTTTATGCAAAAGACGCAACTAATGAAACAATAGAATTTATAGAAGATACAAGCGAAGGTTTATCTATAAACAAACCAAAAAAGGCAAAGTCTAAATATTTTTACGAAATTACTTATAACAAACCTGGTGGTTTAGTAATGCCTATTATTGTAGAATTTACTTATGATGATGGCACTAAACAAAAGAAAATGTATCCTGCAGAAATTTGGAGATATAATGACAAACAAGTTACCAAAGCAGTGCATTCAGATAAACAAATTACTAAAATTGTAGTAGACCCAGAGTTAGAAACTGCAGATGTAGACACCTCTAACAATAGTTTTCCAAGAAACAAAGAAGATGGGTTTAGTAAATTTAAAAATAAAATGAAAAACTAAATATTAATTACAAAAAATTTAAAACTGCTTCAAGAAACATTCTTTAAGCAGTTTTTTTTATAATAAAGATTTGTTAAAACATTAACAATATTTAACAAAATTGCATAGATATGCTTAATTTAGGCGACAGAATTTAAACAAAACAATCAAATATGAAAAAACTATCATTATTAGCTTTTTCTTTATTCTTCATTTCTTTTGTATCAATAGCACAAGAAAACAAAGTAAAGGAAAGCAAAACACAAAAAGGACACACAGACCAAAACAAATTCAGACAAATGAAAGATGTTTTGGCTACTCCAAATGACCAGCATAATGCGGCTGGTGCTCCAGGACATCAGTATACACAACAAAAAGTAGACTATGTTATGGACATTCGTTTAGATGAGCCTAACAATAAAATTTATGGTGATGAAGAAATCACATATCACAACAATTCTAAAGATTATCTAGAATATTTATGGGTGCAATTAGACCAAAATATGAGAGCAGATGACTCAAAAACTCCATTAGCAAAATCTAACAGTGCATCTGCATTTATAACACCAAACAACTTTAAAGGTTCTTTCATGAACGAAAAAAAAGGATTTGGGTACAATATTACAAAGGTAGAAAGTAATGGTAAACCATTATCACATACCATTAATAGAACCATGATGCGTATCAATTTATCTAAACCATTAGCTCCAGGTAAAACGTTTGAATTCAGAATTCAATGGAATTATAAAATAAACGACATCAACAAAGATGGTGGTCGTTCTGGTTTAGAAACTTTTAAAGACGGAAATAACAATTATACAATTGCACAGTTTTTTCCAAGATTAGCCGTTTACAATAATGTAGAAGGTTGGCAAAATATGCAATTTTGGGGTCGTTCTGAATTTGCTTTAGAATTTGGTGATTATGAAGTAAACTTAACGGTTCCTTCAGACCACATTGTAGAAGCAACAGGTACTTTACAAAACGAGAAAGATGTGTTAACAAAAACACAACGTAAACGTATGGAGAAAGCTAGAAAATCTTTTGACAAACCTGTTATTATTGTAACACAAAAAGAAGCTGAAAAAACTGAAAAAGGACGTGCAACTAGTACAAAAACATGGAAATTTAAGGCTCAAAAGGTTAGAGATTTTGCTTTTGCAACTTCTAGAAAATACATTTGGGATGCTATGGCTGTTAACATTAATGGTAAAACAGTAATGGCTACTTCTTTATATCCTAAAGAAGGAAACCCTTTATGGGAAGAACACTCTACAAGAGCCGTAGCAACAACCTTGATAGAATATTCTAAATTAACATTCGATTATCCTTATCCAAAAGCAGTTTCTGTACATTCAGAAAGACAAGGTATGGAGTATCCAATGATTTGTTTCAACTTTGGTCGTCCAAATCCAGATGGAACTTATTCTGACAGAACTAAAAAAGGAATGTTAGGTGTAATTATACATGAAGTTGGGCATAACTTTTTCCCAATGATTGTAAATTCTGACGAAAGGCAATGGACATGGATGGACGAAGGTTTAAACTCTTTCGTAGAAATTTTAGCCGAAGATGTTTATGACGCAGAATTATTTGCCTCAAACCCTGCAAAAGAAATTACAAGATATATGGGCGGTGATCAAAGTAACATCTCTCCTATTATGTCTCAAGGAGATTACGTAAAACAATTTGGTCCAAATGCATATTCTAAACCCGCAGCAGGTTTATATATTTTGCGAAAAACAATTATGGGACCAGAGTTGTTTGACCATGCATTTAGAACATATTCTCAAAGATGGATGTTTAAACACCCAACTCCAGAAGATTTCTTTAGATCTATGCAAGATGCATCTGGTATGGATTTAGACTGGTTTTTTAGGGGTTGGTTTTACACAACAGATGTTACAGATATAGGTATTAAATCTGTAAAACCATTATACTTAACTGACAAAGCAAGCGAAAGAGTAACTAAATTAAAAGAGCAATACAAACAGTATTTTGATAATTTAGGAGACTTAGTTTACATAACAGACAAAAAGGAAGATGCTAACCCAAATGCTATGAATAAATATGCAGATGGTAAAGAAGTACCTTCTTATATCTACTCTGTAGAGTTCGAAAAACCAGGAGGTTTAATTATGCCAATAATTGTAGAATTAACCTACGCAGATGGTTCAACTAAAAGAGAAACTTTCCCTGCACAAATTTGGATGAAAAGTGATACTTCTGCAAAAAGGGTATTTGCTTCTACTAAAGAAATTACCAAAATTGTAGTAGATCCAGATTTTGAAACTGCTGATGTAGATACTGCTAACAATAGCTGGCCTAAAAAAGAAGGTGATAAATTTGATGAATTTAAAAACAAAAGTAAAAACTAAATACTTTTAATTATTTAAATAAAAAGCCTCGTTTACAAATTGTAAACGAGGCTTTTTAAATTATAACTAATATTGATTATTCACCTGAATAACTCACAAAGTTTCTTGGAGTTTCGTAAAGTGTTACTTTTAAATCTAAATGACTGGGTAATAATTTTCTAAGTTTTTGATAGGTAACCACACAAATATTTTCTGCTGTAGGGTTTACATCTTTAAACTCAGGTACTTCTACATTTAAATTTTTATGATCAAAACAATCTTCAATTTCAGATTTTATATAGTTTTTTAAAATCCCTAAATCAAAAACATAACCCGTTTCTTTGTCTATTTCACCTGTTAAAGAGACAATTAACTCGTAATTATGACCGTGGAAATTAGGGTTGCTACACTTGCTAAAAACAGCAACATTTTTTTCATCACTCCAATCTTTTCTATACAATCTATGAGCTGCATTAAAATGCGCTTTTCTATGAACGGTTACTTTAGGCATGGCTTAGTTTTTCGTAAGATTTTTTAAATATAATTTTAAACCACGCAGTATATAATTGCGGATTTTCTTCAATGTCTTTTTTCACATCCTCTAATGGCATCCATTTGTAGGCTTCTGCCTCTTCTTTATTTAATTTCGGTGCATCGTCATAATAACCAATCATCACATGATCTAGTTCATGCTCTGTTAAACCATTATCAAAAGGTGCTTTATAGATAAAAGAAAAAACCTCTTTTAAATCTGTGCTAAACCCCATTTCTTCTTGCAAACGTCTTTTGCCAGCTTCTATATTGGTTTCTCCTTCTCTTTGATGTGAGCAACAAGTATTTGTCCATAATAAAGGCGAATGGTATTTAGAAACTGCTCTTTGTTGTAGCATCAATTCTCCTTTTTTATTAAAAATAAAAACAGAAAAAGCTCTGTGTAATAAGGCTTTTTCATGCGCTTCTATTTTTTCCATTAAACCAACTGGGGTATCATTTTCATCTACTAAAATAACATGTTCTTCCATTATTACAAAAATAGGGAAAGAGTTGTCAAAAAATCTTAAAAAAACAATAAAAATTAACAAATTTTTCTAATGTTTTATATTGATGATTTATCTTTGAAAGTTTAAAAATTTATGCAATGAGAATTTTAAAATTCTACTTCTTTATTGGTTGTTTATTCTTTTTATTTCAATGTAAAAATAAAACAACAACTTCCAAACAAGAAATAGATAGTACAGCTATTGTAAAAAAAAATCTGAGGAAAAAGATCGAAAAAAAAGTAGTAAAACGTTGGGATAGTTTAAACAGTAAAAACGTAGAGGCCTTTTTTACAGCATATGGTAAGCAAAATAAAGAAAACAAAGTTATCATAAAAACAAAGTTTGGTAATATAAAATTGCGCTTATATAATGATGTGCCAATTCACAGAGCCAATTTTATTTTTTTAACTAAAATAAATTATTTTAATACAACAGAGTTTTACAGAATTGCTAGAAACTTTGTAATTCAAGGTGGTAATTCAGACGAAACCTATACCAAAAAACAAAGAAGACTGTATGGTAATTACAGGCTAAAACCTGAATTTAAAAGCCATAGAAGACACAAGTATGGTGCATTAGCAGCTGCTAGAGATTGGGAAGACAACCCCAATAAATTATCAAATCCTTTTGAATTTTACATAGTCCATAATAGAAATGGTGCACATCACTTAAACAAAGAACACACCGTTTTTGGCGAAGTAATTTCAGGTTTTGATACTATGGATAAAATGTCTAAAGTTAAAGTGGGTGTAGATGAATGGCCGCTAAAAGACATTAGAATGACTGTAGAAATTTTAGATTGATATTTCTCTTTGTAAAACCTATCTTTGCACCTCAAATTTTGTAGATGAGCTTTTTAGAAGAAATAAAACGAAGAAGAACTTTTGGTATCATATCTCACCCAGATGCAGGTAAAACAACCTTAACAGAAAAATTATTACTATTTGGTGGTGCCATACAAGAAGCAGGTGCAGTAAAAAACAACAAAATTAAAAAAGGCGCTACTTCCGATTTTATGGAAATTGAGCGACAGCGTGGAATTTCTGTAGCAACTTCTGTTTTGGCTTTTATCTATAAAAACAAAAAAATTAATATTTTAGATACACCTGGGCATAAAGATTTTGCAGAAGATACTTTTAGAACCCTAACAGCCGTAGACAGTGTAATTGTGGTTATCGATGTTGCCAAAGGTGTAGAGCCACAAACCGAAAAACTGGTAGAAGTTTGTAGAATGCGTAGCATACCTATGCTCGTTTTTATCAACAAATTAGATAGAGAAGGTAAAGATGCTTTTGATTTGTTAGATGAAGTAGAGCAAAAACTAGGTTTGCGTGTAAGTCCAATGAGTTTCCCAATTGGAATGGGGTATGATTTTAAAGGAATTTATAACATTTGGGCAAAAAAATTAAATCTTTTTTCTGGCGATAAAAAACAAACTGTTTCAGATGGTGTAGAGTTTGATGATTTAACAAACCCAGAATTAGATAAAGTTATAGGTGATACAGCAGCAAATACTTTACGTGAAGAATTAGAGTTAATTGAAGAAGTTTATCCTCCATTTAATCAAGAAGCATATTTAAAAGGAGAATTACAGCCTGTGTTTTTTGGCTCTGCATTAAATAACTTTGGTGTAAAAGAATTATTAGATGCATTTATAGAAATTGCGCCACCACCACAACCCAAAAAAGCAGAAGAACGTTTAGTAGATTCAAAAGAAGAAAAACTAACAGGTTTTGTATTTAAAATACATGCCAATATGGATCCTAAACACAGAGATAGGTTAGCATTTATAAAAATTGTATCTGGTAAATTCAAACGAAACGCACCGTATTTACATGTTAGAAATGGTAAAAAAGTAAAGTTTTCTAGTCCAAATGCCTTTTTTGCAGAGAAAAAAGAAATTGTAGAAGAATCTTTTCCTGGTGATATTGTAGGTTTACACGATACTGGAAATTTTAAAATTGGAGATACATTAACAGAAGGAGAGCAATTAAACTTTAAAGGAATACCAAGTTTTTCTCCAGAACATTTTAGATATGTAAATAATGCAGACCCCATGAAATCTAAACAATTATACAAAGGTTTAGACCAATTAATGGATGAAGGTGTTGCACAATTATTTACTTTAGACATGAATGGTAGAAGAGTTGTAGGAACTGTAGGTGCTTTACAATATGAAGTAATTCAATACAGATTAGAACACGAATATGGTGCAAAATGTACCTATGAAAATTTACAAGTTCATAAAGCATGTTGGGTAGAACCAGAAAACCCAAAAAACGAAGAGTTTAAAGAATTTAAAAGAGTTAAACAGCGTTATTTAGCAAAAGACAAACAAGATCAATTGGTATTTTTAGCAGATTCTGCCTTTACAATTCAAATGACACAAAGTAAATACCCCACGGTAAAACTGCACTTTACAAGTGAATTTAAAAAATAAAACGATGAAAAATTATGTTTTAGTTTTAGTACTATTTCTTTCGTTTAAATCATATTCTCAGAAGTATGATTTATCTGATATGGTAACTAAAGAGATGCATAATAATATTCGATTAAATTATACTTTAGTCCATCAACCAGATGAAAAAGTAGGTTATAATTTACAACCAACTATGGGGTTTGTAGGTTTAAATTACAACATCCCTTTAACAAATTGGTTATATACAGGTGCTGGATTTCATACAGCAATTACAGGTGATCAAGGAGGATTGTTTACTTTAGGAGTAAATTTAGGGGTTAACTTACCTATTTATAAAAACCTATACTTTGATGCTAATGCACATTTTGGAGGTGGTGGTGGTTATAGATCATTAGTAAATGGAGGTGGAATTATTTATCCTAATGCAGGTTTACAATATAAAAAAAATGGATATTCATTTGGAGTTCAATATGGATATGTAAACTTTTTTACAGGTATCCAAAAAAATGATAATATTTCCTTTTTTGTTGAAATTCCAACAACTTTACGAATTGCTTCTTATAAACAAGCTCAGAAAGAATTTGTTGTTGCAAATTCAACGACAGATAATTTTTGGAAAAAACCTGCAGTAAAAAGCGTTCAACAAGTAACATTCGATTATTTTTTTCCTTTTGGAAATTCCAGAACAGATGCTAGTACAAACCCAAGTTATCAACAAATTAATAAAGTATTATCGATCATAGGATTTGAATATCAAAAATATTTAAATGAAAATACATTTATTTATGCACATGTAGATGCTATGTATGCTGGTTTAACAGCTGGTTTTATGGATTTATTTTTTGGTGTAGGAAAGAACTTTATTGAAACTAAACACGTTAACTTTTTTGCAAAAATGGGTATTGGAGCTGCAGGTGGGAGAATTTATCCTGAAGGTGGTTTAACAATGTATCCGAGTGTAGGCGCAGATATTCGATTTTCAGATAAATTTGGTTTAAGCCTTCATGGAGGCTATCACAGATCTGTTGGTGGTATTGCGAGTTTTCAGGCATATACTGCTGGATTTAGTTTAAAATATTATGGTGTAAGTGGAGGGATCAAAGATCCTTTTACCGAGAAAAAAGCGAAATCTCTTAAAACACAAGGGGTACAAATAGGAGTTCAAAATCAGACCTATTTTAATGTTGCTAAATTTGGCATCCCTCCAAGTAATTTACAATTAATTGCCTTAAAAATAAATTACGATTTAAATAAAAGATTTTATATAGCTGGAGAAGCTTCTTTTGCTTACAAAGGAAAATCTGGTGGATATGCTCACGGTATTTTTGGTTTAGGAATTAAATCAAATAAATTTTTGAACGATAAAATTTCTTTATTTGCAGAAGTTGCTGCTGGTGTGGCTGGAGGAGGAAGAGTGGATTCTGGTGAAGGTATTTTAATTAGACCTACAGCGGGAATCAATTTTCATGTAAATAACGATTTAAACTTTAACATCTCTGGGGGACAAATGACATCTCCTTATGGCAATGTAAATTCAACAAACTTAAACGTAGGTTTTACCTATAGTTTATCATTATTAAATTTAAAAAAATAAAATAAATTAAAACAAGATGAATAACGGATTATATGCAAAATTCACCACACCAAAAGGTGAAATTTTAGTACAATTAGAAGATGAGAAAGCTCCTGGAACAGTTGGTAATTTTGTTGCTTTAGCAGAAGGTAATTTAGAAAACTCAGCAAAAGCTCAAGGAACTCCTTATTACGATGGTTTAAAATTCCATAGAGTAATTCCAGATTTTATGATTCAAGGTGGTTGTCCATTAGGTACAGGTACAGGAAACCCTGGTTATAAATTTGATGATGAATTTCATCCTGATTTAAAACACGATGCACCAGGTAAATTAGCAATGGCAAACTCTGGCCCCGCAACTAACGGAAGTCAGTTTTACATTACCCAGGTTCCTACTCCATGGTTAGATGGCAAACATACTGTTTTTGGTACTGTTGTAGAAGGGCAAGATATTGTAGATACTGTTGCACAAGGTGATGATATGAAAGTAGAAATTTTAAGAGTTGGTGGTGAAGCTGAAAGCTTTAATGCCATAGAAGCTTTTAGAACTTTTGAAGGAGCAAGAGAAAAAAGAGAAGCAGAAGCAAAAGCAAAACAAAAAGAAATGTTAGACGAAATTGCTGCTGGTTATGATGAAACTGATAGTGGGTTACGTTATAAAATCATTCAAAAAGGTACTGGAAAAAAAGCTACAAAAGGTGCAGGAGTTTCTGTACATTACAAAGGCCAATTATTAGATGGTACAGTATTTGACTCTTCTTACAAAAGAAAACAACCTATCGATTTTAATGTGGGTGTAGGACAAGTAATTTCTGGTTGGGATGAAGGTATACAATTATTAAATGTGGGAGATAAAGCGCGTTTTGTAATTCCTTCTAATTTAGCATATGGTGCTGCAGGTGCAGGTGGTGTAATTCCACCAGATGCTACTCTTATTTTTGATGTAGAATTAATGAATGTAAAATAAAAATCTATTTTTATTAAAATAAAAAACCTCAAAACAAAATACTGTTTTGAGGTTTTTTGTTTGTTAAATACTTATCTACACTAAAGCTGCTGCTATTTTTTTGTAAGTACCATCTTCTAGCTTTGCTCTAATTGCAGAAAAAGCAGTAATGGTTTCATCAATATCATCTTGTGTATGGGTTGCTGTTGGTATCAGCCTTAAAATTATTAACCCTTTTGGGATTACAGGATATACAACAATAGAACAAAAGATTCCATGATTTTCTCTTAAATCATTTACCATAGCCATAGCTTCAGGTATATCACCTTTTAAAAATACAGGTGTAATACAAGTTTGGGTAGTTCCTAAATCGAAACCTGCATTTCTTAAACCAGATTGTAGAGCATTGGTGTTTTCCCACAACTTTTCTTTTAGTTCTGGCATAGTTCTAATCATGTCTAAACGTTTTAATGCACCTTTAACCATTGCCATTGGTAAAGATTTTGCAAACATTTGAGAACGTAAATTATATTGTAAAAACTGAATTACATCTTTATCTCCTGCTAAAAAAGCGCCAATACCTGCCATAGATTTGGCAAAAGTTGCAAAATACACATCAATATCATCTTGTACACCTTGTTCAAAACCTGTACCTCTTCCTCCTTCTCCTAAAGTTCCAAAACCGTGTGCATCATCAACTAATAATCTAAAATTATATTGTTTTTTAAAAGCTACAATTTCTTTTAAACGCCCTTGCTCTCCACGCATTCCAAAAACACCTTCAGAAATTACTAAAATTCCTCCACCTGTTTTTTCCGCCATTTTTGCAGCACGTTTGATGTTTTTTTCAAAACTTTCCATATCGTTATGACGATATACAAAACGTTTTCCTGAATGCAAACGAACCCCATCTATAATACAAGCGTGCGTGTCCATATCGTATACAATAATATCATTTTTAGAAACCAAAGCGTCTATTGCAGACATAATACCTTGATAACCAAAATTTAAAAGATATGCTTTTTCTTTATTTACAAATGCTGCACATTCACGCTCTAATTGTTCGTGATAGGGAGTGTGACCAGACATCATTCTTGCCCCCATAGGATAAGCCATACCATGCTCTAAAGCAGCTTCTCCATCAACTTTTAAAACTTCAGGATGGTTTGCCAACCCTAGGTAATCGTTAATACTCCATGTAACTACTTTTTTACCATTAAAAGACATTCTGTTAGAAATAGGACCTTCTAATTTTGGAAACACATAGTACCCTTCTGCTTGTTCTGCCCATTTTCCTAAGGGCCCTTTGTCTTTAATGATTCTATCAAATAAATCTACCGCCATTGTTTCTACTGTTTTTAAGGTTGACAAAGGTAGAAAAAATTGACAGTTTATCCAATTTATAAATAAAATGAGAAAAGCTTTATTTTAATCAATAAAACCTTGATTTTTCATCCAAGAATCGTTGTAGATTTTATTCATATAACGCGATCCATGATCTGGAAAAATAAGTACAACAAAACTATCATCATTAAAATAATTTTGTGCTGCATATTGTTTTGTAGCTTGTAAAACAGCACCTGATGTATAACCTGGAAAAATGCCTTCTTTTTTTACGATTTCTCTTGCAGAAAATGCTGCATCTTTATCAGATACTTTCTCGTAAATATCTATAACATCAAAATCTGTAGCTGAAGGTATAAGTGTTTTGCCTAAACCTTCAATTTTATAAGGTTGTATTTCGTTTTTATCAAATTTTCCTGTTTCGTGGTATTTTTTTAATACAGAACCAAAAGCATCTACTCCTAGAATTTTTATGTTTGGATTTTGTTCTTTTAAATACTTACCAGTGCCAGAAATAGTACCACCTGTTCCACTTGCTGCTACCAAATGTGTTATTTTACCTTGGGTTTGTTGCCAAATTTCTGGTCCTGTAGACCTGTAGTGTGCTTCTATATTAAGCTCGTTAAAATATTGGTTTATATAAACCGAATTTTTTGTTTTTTTGTGAATGGTTTTGGCCACTTCATAGTAAGATCTTGGATCGTCTGCAGGAACATTTGCAGGACAAATATGTACCTCTGCTCCCATTGTTTTTAATAAATCTATTTTATCTTGAGAAGATTTATCGCTTACAGCTAAAATACATTTATAACCTTTTACAATACTAATCATTGCTAAACTAAAACCTGTGTTACCGGATGTAGTTTCTACAATGGTGGCTCCTTTTTTTAAAATGCCTTTTTTTTCTGCAACATTAATAATGTGCAATGCAATTCTGTCTTTAGAAGAATGACCTGGATTGAAAGCCTCAACTTTAGCAAAGTAAGAGCCCTGTAATTTTTTTGTAGTTTTTCTTAGTTTTACGAGTGGGGTTTCTCCAACTAATTCTAAAATGTTATTATGAATTCCAGTATTCTTTATCATGATGTTTTTTCATGAAAAACCTCACAAGTTGTACCTGTGAGGTTTCACTTTTACAATGTGCAAAAGTACGTTTTTAAGATTGAAATAAAAACAGATTTTAAAGCTTTATGGCTTCTGTACCTAATTTATTTTCTAAAGCTAAGAAAAATGTATAATCTTTAGCTGTTTCTTTTAAAGCGTCAAAACGCCCAGAAGCGCCCCCATGTCCAGCTTCCATATTGGTATGCAACAATAAAATATTGTTATCTGTTTTTAAGTCTCTTAGTTTTGCTACCCATTTTGCAGGTTCCCAATATTGTACTTGACTATCATGAAAACCAGTGGTTACCAACATATTTGGGTAGGCTTTAGATGTTACTTGGTCGTAAGGCGAATAAGATTTAATATAATCATAATATTCTTTGTTATTTGGGTTTCCCCATTCGTCATATTCTCCTGTGGTTAATGGTATGGAATCATCTATCATTGTAGAAACTACATCTACAAAAGGTACAGCTGCTATAATGCCATTGTATAATTCTGGATTCATGTTTACCACAGCGCCCATTAACAAACCACCTGCAGAACCGCCCATAGCATATAAGTGTTTTGGAGATGTATAATTATTATCAATTAAAAATTTAGAACAGTCTACAAAATCTGTAAAGGTGTTTTTCTTGTGTAACATTTTACCATCTTCATACCAATCTCTTCCTAAATATTGGCTACCTCTAATATGTGCTAAAGCATATACAAAACCTCTATCTAACAAACTTAAACGTGTGGTAGAAAATCCATCAGGAATTGTATAACCATAAGAGCCATAAGCGTATTGCAATAAAGGTGTTTGTGAAGTTAGTTGGGTGTCTTTATGGTAAACCAAAGAAATTGCTACTTTTTTTCCATCTCTAACTGTTGCCCAAACTCTTTCACTTTTGTAATTATTTTTATCAAATTTACCTCCTAAAACTTCTTGTTCTTTTTTTACTTCTTTAGATTTATCTGCCATATTAAAATCTATAACAGATGCTGGTGTTGTAAAAGAATTGTAAGAATAACGTAAGGTATTTGTATCAAAATCTGGATTGGAATACACACCTACAGAATATGTTTCTTCATTAAAAGGTAAATAGTAATCCTCTTTAGCATCCCAACGTTTGATGCGAACTTTGCTTAAACCGTCGGTTCTTTCTTCTAAGACTAAATACTCTTTAAATATTGAAAAATCTTCTAATAAAGTATCTTCTCTATGAGGAATTACATCTACCCAATTATTTTTTGTGGGTGCAGAAACAGGCGTTTTCATCAATTTAAAATTGGTTGCTTCGTCTTTATTGGTTAAGATGTAAAAATGGTCTCCAAAATGAGAAACACTATACTCTAAATCTCTTTCTCTAGGTTGTATCATTTGCAAACTTCCTGTTGGATTATCTGCATCTAAAAATTGTGCTTCTGTAGAAACTGTACTGTAAGAGCCAATAATGATATATTTTTTAGACTTAGATTTGGTTACATAAACGCCAAAAGTTTCATCTTTTTCATGATACACCTCTACATCTTCTGATGTTGGTGTGCCTAAAACATGTCTAAATATTTTTTCGCTTCTAAGTGTAATTGGGTCTTTTTTGGTATAAAAAATCGTTTTATTATCATTTGCCCAAACAGAACCACCTGTTGTATTGTTTATAATATCTGTATAAATATTACCTGTTTCTAAGTTTTTAATTCTTAAAAAATATTGTCTTCTACTTACAGTATCTGTTGCAAAAACAGCCAATTTATTATCTGGAGAAACATTTAAACCTCCTAATTGATAATAATCGTACTCTTTAGCCATGTCATTTACATTAAATAAAATCTGCTCTTCTGTGTCTAAAGTTTCTCTTTTACGGCTATAAATTGGGTATTGCATCCCTTTTTCATAACGTGTTATGTAGTAATAACCGTTATTTTTATAAGGCACAGAAGCATCATCTTCTTTGATTCTGCCCTTCATTTCTTCAAATAATTTTTCTTCGAAGTTTTTTGAGTAAGCTGTAACATCATCATAATAAGCATTTTCTGCATCTAAATAATCAATTACTTCTTTTGTTTGCTCGTCTTTAACCTCTGCCAATTTTTGTGCATCCGATAAACGCATCCAAAAATAGTTGTCTATTCTTACATCTCCATGCATTTCTAATTTGGTAGGTTGTTTTTTAGCTACTGGAGCTTTTGAGTCTGTACTCTTCATATCGTTATTTTTACAAGCGATTGCAAAAATAAGACTAAATATGCACGTGTATAAATATATTTTTCTCATTTTTAGATGGATTTAATTCCTAGTAAATTTAGTAAATTTGCACCTAAATTAACACGAATAAAATAATAAAATATGTTTGGAGACATTTCTGGAATGATGAATAAGCTTAAAGAAGCTCAAAAAAAAGTAGCAGCAACTAAAAAAAGGTTAGATACGGTTTTAGTTGATGAAAATTCTACAGACAACAAACTAAAAGTTACCTTAACTGCTAATAGACAGATAAAAGCAATTTCTATAGATCCTTCTCTTTTAAATGATGCAGAAGAATTAGAAGATTATTTAATATTAACTTTAAACAAAGCCATCGAAAAAGCAACAAATATAAACGAAACAGAAATGGCTGTTGCTGCTAAAGATGGTATGCCAAATATACCAGGAATGGATATGTTTAAATAGACTTTGTTCTTATTTTTAATAAATAAAATTTAGTAAGCAAACATTCCTCCTATAATGGTTAATAGAAAAAATAACACGTAGATAGAAATAATAATAATTGTAAAAACACCTACAAATTTGTAATGAGACTTTAAGTTTTCTAAAGCAGCTGCTAAATCTTCATCAATTTTAGATTGTAAAGCTATTTTCATTTTGGTAGAAAATTTAAATAAATACAAAATTGGGAAAAAGTAAATTAATGCCATTACTAGATAAATAATGGTCATAAATGGCCCAAAATTAAAAGGCATTGCCTCTGAATTTGGTAAGTTACTAAATAATGCACCAGCAAAAAAACTAACTAAAACCATTAATCCTACAAAAACAAAACCAACAATAGACAAAAAATAAGTCCATTTTGCTGTTTCTTTTAAAAAGCTTCTAGAGGCATTGTTTAATGTAAGTTGTTCTAATTGGGTAATTGGATTTTCCATCATAATTTTTAAAGTTTTAGTTATGTACCAAATGTAATAAAAAAAATGTTTTTAAAGATGTACCTAAAAAAAGCTACAATAAACATTGTAGCTTTTAGTTAGATAATTACTTTTTAAAATCCGAAATTGTATTTTTTATAATCTCAATACAATCTCTTAACTCTTCCTCTGTCATTACCAAAGGTGGGGCAAACCTAATGATATTTCCATGAGTTGGTTTTGCTAATAAACCATTGTCTCTTAGTTTTATACAAATATTCCAAGCAGTTGCGCTATCTTCTGTATCGTTTATTAAAATTGCATTTAACAACCCCTTACCTCTTACAGATTTTACCAAATCGTTTTCTTTACAAAATTCAGCTAATTCTGCTCTAAAAATATTTCCTAACCTATCTGCATTTATGGCTAATTTTTCATCTGCAACTACCTCTAAAGCAGCCATTGCAACAGCGGCTGCAATAGGGTTACCACCAAATGTAGAACCATGATTTCCTGGTTTAATTACATTCATAACAGCATTATTTGCCAATACTGCAGAAACAGGATATGCACCTCCAGAAAGTGCTTTTCCTAAAATTAAAATATCTGGTTTAACCTCTGGTGTGCCAGAACAGTTTTTATCTTCACAAGAGCAATTACCACAGGTAGCCAATAAACGACCAGTTCTTGCAATACCTGTTTGCACTTCGTCTGCAATAAACAAAACATTATGGTCTTCGCACATTTTTTTAGCTGCTGCTAAATAACCTTCAGAAGGTACATATACACCCGCTTCACCTTGTATAGGTTCTACCAAAAATGCAGCAATAGTATTACTACTTTCTAAAGCTTGTTGTAATTCTTGTAAATTATCGTATTCAATTTTTAAAAAACCTTTGGTATAAGGCCCAAAGTTTTTACGTGCAACAGGATCGTTTGAAAAAGAAATAATGGTAGTAGTTCTACCATGAAAATTATTTTCGCAAACAATAATTTCTGCTTTATTTTCATCTATTCCTTTTACTTCATAAGCCCATTTTCTAGCAATTTTTAAAGCAGTTTCTACAGCTTCTGCACCAGTATTCATGGGTAATAATTTATCAAAGCCAAAATATTCTGAAGCAAATTTTTCGTATCTACCCAACATGTTATTATAAAATGCACGCGAAGTTAAACTAAGTGTTTTTGCCTGTTGTGTCATTGCATCCACAATTTTTGGGTGGCAATGCCCTTGATTTACTGCAGAATATGCAGATAGAAAATCGTAGTATTTTTTCCCTTCTACGTCCCAAACATGTACACCTTCGCCTCTACTTAACACCACTGGTAATGGATGATAATTGTGTGCACCATATTTGTTTTCTAATTCGATTGCTTCTTGCGAAGTTAATTGGTCTAAAACAGCCATTTTAATTTTATTAAATGTTTATACTAAAAACATTCCTGTTCTACCTTTATCTTTCTAGAGAGTTCTAGAAATTCAGCGTGGGAAAGAAATCATCCTCGAAGTTTTACAAAAATAACAAATTAAATTCTTTATATGAATAATTATTTGGGCGTTTCCTAAAGGTCGCGCTTTACGTTGTATCTTTTTATGGGTTTTCGTTACCATTGCGCTAAAAAAGCGTAATTTCTCAAAATGACATTAAAAGGATGCCACTGCAATCGCTAACGCAGTTTGTTAGTATAAAATAGCATTGTTAACATGAAAAATATAAAGGTGTTACAATTAGTTAGCAAACAGGTTTAGCCCTGATTGAGGGGTTTGTTTGAGCTCTTTTTTATTCTATTTTGAATAAAAAAAGCGAGTAGCGAAAGCAGGAAATGGCTACAAAAAAATTAGTCAATCATATTTTTTAGGTAAAATTTTTCTACTTTTTCTCTTGCCCAAGGTGTAGTTCTTAAAAATTTTAAAGAAGATTTGTAAGTTGGGTTGTTTAAAAAGGCTTTTATACCTAAAGAATAGCCTAGTTCTTCCCAGCCATATTCTAAATACAATTGCTCTAAAATTGTGGCTAATTTGATGCCATGTAAAGGGTTATTGGGTTGTTGTTTACTCATTAATCGTCTAAATTTGGTAGTACAAAATCGTTTAAAACCGATTTTTTAGCCATCATTTTTTCTATCTCTTTTACGGTTCTTGGTGCTTCTGCAGATAAGTTTATAGGGCCATTTTTGGTAACCAAAATATCGTCTTCTATTCGAATCCCAATTCCCCACCATTTTTTATCGCAATTACTGCCATCTGGAATGTAAATTCCTGGTTCCATAGTTACTACCATATTTTCTTCAAAATTACCATAATTACCAGGATCATGCACATCTAAACCAATATGATGCGACGTTCCATGAGGAAAATAAGGATGTTTTTCATCTACAGATTTTATAATCCCTAATTTATACAAACCTTCGTTGGTAATTTGCCTTGCTATTTGGTTGGGTTTAGCCATACTTTCGCCAATTTTATAGGCAGCAATACCAGCTTCTTGTGCTTTATAAACAATCTCATAAATTGCTTTTTGTGCATCGGTAAACTTTCCGTTTGCAGGTATGGTTCTGGTAACATCGGCTGTGTACCCTCTATACTCTGCACCTAAATCCATTAAAACCAAATCGTTACCAACTTTTGTTTTGTTGTTTTCTATGTAATGTAAAATACAACCATTGTTACCTGCACCTACTATACTTGGGTAGCCTTCATACTCTGCTCCATATTTTTTATACACAAATTCATGAATTCCTTGTAATTCTGTTTCAGACATGTGTGGTTTCATAGCTTTCATGACTTCTACTTGACCAATGGCAGAAATACGAACAGCTTTGGTTAATAATTTTAATTCTTCTGCTGTTTTTACTTCTCTTAACGTAGCTAAGTTTGATGATAAAAAAGAGACATCAATATTTGTTTTTGCATCTAATTTTAAAGAAATTTTTTGCTGTAAATCTTTTTTTACTTTATCAGACGTTGCTTCTTTATATTGCATTAAGTCTGTATCTTTTTTTAAAGAAGGATCATAAGCTACAGCTCTACCTATTATTTGTGCCACATTTGCACTATTTTCTATAGGGGTTGCTTTTACCATCTCATATATTTGTTTTTTTAAAGGCGATAAAAAGTTTTTTGGATTGTAAGCTGCCTTTTCTTTAAAAGATCGCACCAAATCGTAAATTTCTGCTTTTTCTCTGTTAGAGTTTCTATAATCGTCGTTAAATTTTTCTATAAATATTCTATCAAACTTTTTAAAATCAATCGTAGTGTTTATAAACGCTTCTGCATTAAAAGCAACTTTAAAACCCAACTCGTTTTTTGCACCTTCTACCCCCAAGCGTTTTCCATTCCATTGTTCTGCTCTGGCATCTCTTTTTTGTACATATAAAATTTCATTATACGTTGTACCATCTGCATCGGTTTGGTTTTCAGAAAACATTGCCAAAACTCCATTAGGTTCTCTATACCCCGTTAAATAATAAAAGTTTGGGTCTTGATGAAACATATAATCTACATCATTTGCTCTATTTCTTAATGGATTTGCAAAAACAACAGCCACAGAATTGGCTGGCATTTTAGCTCTTAAAGCTTCCCTTCTACTTTTATGAAACTCTTTACCCAAATAATCTGTAGGGGTTTGAGAAAAAACACTAAAAGTGCTTACTAAAAAAAGGGCTATTAAAAACTTATAGGTATTCATTATTTACTGTTTTTGGATGATGACCAAATGTAAAATAAAAAAATTTGGAAAAGAAAAAATTAACGAAAAATTAGTTGTTGATTATTGTCCATTTTTCAATAATTTAGCTGAAATTTTAAGAAATCTATAAATGAAAAATATAGCTTTAAACAATTTACACATTTCTTTAGGTGCTAAAATGGTGCCTTTTGCAGGCTATAACATGCCTGTACAATACGAAGGTGTAACAGCAGAACATATAACAGTTAGAGAAGCTGTAGGTGTTTTTGACGTAAGTCATATGGGAGAGTTTTTAGTATCTGGCAAAAATGCTTTACCATTACTACAAAAAGTAACTTCTAACGATGTGTCTAAATTAGCCATTGGAGATGCACAATACAGTTGTTTTCCTAATACAGAAAATGGTATTGTAGACGATTTAATTTGTTACAAAATTAAAGAAGAGCAATATTTATTAGTGGTAAATGCCTCTAACATAGAAAAAGATTGGAACTGGATTTCTAAGTATAATAAAGAGTTTGGAGCCGATTTAAGAGATTTATCAGATGATTATTCACTCTTAGCAATACAAGGCCCGAAAGCTGTGGAAGCAATGCAATCTTTGACTTCTTTAGACTTGGCAGCTATTCCGTTTTACAAATTTAAAGTAGGTGATTTTGCCGGTATTAAAAACGTAATCATTTCTGCAACTGGTTATACAGGTTCTGGTGGTTTTGAAATTTACTGTAAAAACAGCGAAGTTGAACAAATTTGGAATACAGTTTTTGAAGCGGGTGCTAATTTTGGTATCAAACCTATTGGCTTGGCAGCAAGAGATACTTTGCGTTTAGAAATGGGGTATTGTTTGTATGGTAATGATATAGACGACACAACCTCTCCCATAGAAGCTGGTTTGGGTTGGATTACAAAATTTACCAAAGACTTTGTAAATGCAGAGGCTTTGGCAAAACAAAAAGAAGAAAAACCACAAAAAAAATTGGTCGCTTTTCAGTTAGATGAACGAGGCATACCAAGACACGGGTATGATATTGTAGATGTAAATGGAAATTGTATTGGAAACGTAACTTCTGGAACCATGAGCCCTTGTTTGCAAAAAGGAATAGGCATGGGATATGTACCTACTGCATTTGCAAAATCTGGCACACAAATTTATATACAAGTACGTAAAAAAGCAATTCCTGCCACTGTAGTAAAATTGCCCTTTTATAAAGGATAAAAATTCATTTTTTAATTAAATACATAAAACCTTGCAAATTGCAAGGTTTTATAATTTTAAAAAACTATTTTCGTCTCACATTTTTTTTTAAATTTTACTATGAATTGTTTATTAACAGGCACAAGCTGCATCTGTACCTACAAGTCCTGGTTGGTGATAAAACAACTACTAAAAGATAAAACAAATTATAAAATATCAAACTCAACAATGAAACAAATTTTCACATTTTTAGCAGCAGTATTATTCACTGCAACAACATCTGCCCAAGTGGGTATAGGCACAACAACTCCAGACCCTTCTGCAGCTTTAGATATTACTTCTACCACAAAAGGATTATTAATACCACGAATGACCAATGCTCAGCGTCAAGCTATTTCAAGCCCAGTGGCAGGGTTAATGGTCTTTGTCACAGATTTTGATGGAGGTAGATTTATGTTTTATAACGGAACAGAATGGGGTACACTTTCTTTTGCAGAGACACGTCCAGACGCTCCCACAATTACGGGGGTGACATCAAGTATCTCACAACAAGTTACAGTTTCATTTACAGCCCCATCAAATAATGGAGGCTCAGCAATTACTTCCTACACAGCAACTTCAAATCCAGGCGGTTTTACAGGAACAGTAAGTCAAGCAGGAAGTGGCAGCATTACAGTTACTGGTCTTACCAATGGCACAGCCTATACATTTACAGTTACTGCAACCAACAGCATTGGAACAAGTTTACCAAGTGCTACTTCAAATGCAGTGGCGCCAGCGGCAGTACCTTTTTCTCCAACAATTACAGGAGTGACATCAGGAGATGGACAGGTATCAGTTGCATTTTCAGCGCCTGTAGATAATGGCGGTTCAACTATAACCTCTTATACGGCAACCTCAACTCCAGGCGGTTTTACAGGAACAGTAAACCAAGCAGGAAGTGGTACTATATCAATACCAGGCCTTACCAATGGCACAGCTTATACCTTTACAGTTACTGCAGCCAACAGCGCTGGAACAAGTTTACCAAGCGCTGCTTCAAATGCGGTGGCGCCATGGTCGCCTTCAGGTCCCGTAAATTACACCATACTTGATCAATATACCAACAGAGTGCCAACTGGAACCAGTTATAACCAACTAACAAATTATAATGAATATGTTGATGCAGGATCTGTTGATGCTTCCCCTTTTATCATCACAAAACTAACTTCATACGCAGGCGGTATTCTATTTTATGGTACTACAGAATTGAATTCAGAAGCTTCAGAAAACACGTTTCGACTTACGGCTAGTACCGGGAATTTTGATTTTATTTCATTTTACCTTGATAATTTGGAAGGAAACATATATCCAGGAACTTCATCAACACTTCCAAGAATAACGCTTACCTCAAGTTCTGGATCTACTGTGACTTATGAAGCTAAAGTTATGAGTTGTGATGAAGATATGGGTTGCATGTATGATTATAATGAAACTGGTGTCAAAACGTTAAATTGGAATAATGTGGAATGGGTTGATATCAAAACGCAATATACAAAAGCTAAAACAAAAAATTTCGTTCTGAATAAACTGTAAGGCTTGTTTTTAAAAAACGTGACTCTATAAATTCAATTTAAATAATGCTCTAAGAAACATAAACCCTTAAATGAATAATTATAAAACTTAAAACGTCAATTCTTTGTGGTATTTAGACTTTAAAAAAACCTTATAAAGTCCTTTATGATTATAAAGAAAAACGTATCAACCTAAGTATAGATACCCAATATATGGGTGAGAGATATTATAAAAAAATCCTAATAATTACTTATTAGGATTTTTTTTATTTTTATTTTAAAAGTTACTTAAACGTTAAATCTAAAGTGCATTACATCTCCATCTTTTACAACATACTCCTTACCTTCTACTCTCATTTTACCAGCTTCTTTAACTTTGGCTTCAGAACCATAAGTAACATAGTCCTCATAAGAAATGGTTTCTGCTCTAATAAATCCTTTTTCAAAATCGGTATGAATTACACCTGCTGCTTGTGGTGCTGTTGAGCCAATAGGAATTGTCCATGCTCTTACCTCTTTTACACCTGCTGTAAAGTAGGTTTGTAAGTTTAATAATTTATAGGCAGAACGTACCAGTCTAGAAACACCAGCTTCTTCTAAGCCAATATCTTCTAAAAATAGTTGACGCTCTTCGTAATCTTCTAATTCTGTAATATCTGCTTCTGTACCTACTGCCAACACAATAACTTCTGCGTTTTCATGCGCAACTGCTGCTTTTACTTTGTCTACATAATCGTTACCAGAAACAGCGGAATTTTCATCAACATTACACACATACAATACTGGTTTTGCAGTAATAAATTGTAAAGGTTTTACAAATTCTTGTTCTTTTTCAGAAAAATCTAAAGCTCTTACAGATTTACCTTCTAATAAAGTTGCTTCTACTTTTAGCAAAACTTCTAATTCTACTTGCGCTTCTTTATTTCCTGTTTTTGCAGTTCTTTTTACACGCTCTAAACGTTTTTGAACCGTTTCTAGGTCTTTTAATTGCAACTCTATATCTATGGTTTCTTTATCTCTAACAGGGTCTATAGAATTGTCTACGTGAATAATATTATCATTATCAAAACAACGCAAAACATGTAAAATTGCGTCTGTTTCTCTAATATTTGCTAAAAATTGATTTCCTAAACCTTCTCCTTTACTTGCGCCTTTAACCAAACCAGCAATGTCTACAATTTCTACAGTTGCAGGTAAAACACGCTCTGGGTTTACCAATTCTTCTAATTTTTCTAAACGTGTATCTGGCACGTTTACAACCCCTAAATTAGGTTCTATGGTACAAAAAGGAAAGTTGGCACTTTGCGCTTTTGCGTTAGATAAACAGTTAAATAAAGTTGATTTTCCTACGTTTGGTAATCCTACAATTCCAGCTTTCATTTTTCTTTATGTATTTGGATAAAAGATGCAAGAATCAAGAGTTGATTTTTGCGATGCAAATATATATGATTTAAAAATAAAAAATTCCGAAATTACTTCGGAATTTTTTATTTATTTCTTGATAGTGTATTCTTGTATTTATCAATTAATCATTATGCATAAACTTTTGTTTTGCTAACAATTCTTCTTCCGTTTCTACGATATCTTCATCTGGCACACAACAATCTACAGGACAAACGGCAGCACATTGTGGCTCTTCATGAAAGCCCATACATTCTGTACATTTATCTGGTGCTATGTAATACACTTCATCAGATATTGGCTCCTGATCTTCATCTGCATTTACAGATTTCCCATTTGGTAAAACTACATTTCCAGTTAAATCTGTACCATCTGCATATTTCCAATCGTCTGCACCTTCATAAATTGCAGTGTTTGGACATTCAGGTTCACAAGCCCCACAATTTATACATTCATCTGTTATTATAATTGCCATAATTTTCTTTTCTAATTTGTACCTTTGCGATTGCAAAAATAAAGCCAAAAAAAGTTACATCCAAAATAAATGACACCTATTCAAGATAGAATTGCTGCTTTTAACAAATTAGGCATCTTTTTAAGTCAATTTTCTACCAAAAAAATTGAAAAAAAAGCCCCTATTGAACATAATGATTTGTTTTTTGATGGTTTTAAACATCAACTAAAACTAGCACAAGAAAATAACTCTTGGTTTACCAAAGAAAATATTTTATTTGCTTTAGAAAGCTGGTCTAAAGCTTTAACAAACAGCAATTTAGAAAAATGGATTTCTAAGAACGCTGTTCACACAAAAACATCAAAAAAAGTGGCTATTGTAATGGCTGGTAATATTCCTTTAGTGGGTTTTCATGACTTTTTATCGGTTTTAATTTCTGGGCATACTGTACTGGTAAAACAATCTTCTAATGACAAACACTTATTGCCTTTTTTAGCCAAGTATTTAGAATATGTAGAAGGTAGTTTTAAAGGAAAAATCACTTTTACAGAACAAAAATTAGAAAATTTTGATGCTGTAATTGCTACCGGAAGCGATAATACAGCACGTTATTTCGAATATTATTTTAAGAATAAACCCAATATTATTAGAAAAAGCAGAAACTCTGTAGCTGTTTTAAAAGGGAATGAATCTGAAGAAGAATTACAAAAATTATCTGATGATGTGTTTACCTATTTTGGTTTGGGTTGCAGATCTGTATCTAAATTATATGTTCCTAAAGATTACGATTTCAATCACTTCTTTAACGGAATGTATGTAAAAAAAGATATGATTAACAACGCTAAATATGCCAATAATTACGATTATAACAAGGCTGTGTATTTAATGAGTGAGTTTGATTTGCTAGAAAACGGTTTTTTAATGATTAAGGAAGATGAAAGTTACTCCTCTCCTATTGCCACCGTTTTTTATGAATATTATGATAATGAAATTGATTTAAAAATAAAATTACACGAAGAAAGAGAAAAAATTCAGTGTATTGTTGCCAAAGACTTTATAGAAAATGAAGTTACATTTGGCGAAACACAAAACCCACAATTGTGGGATTATGCAGATGGTATTAATACCCTAGAATTTTTATCAAAAATATAAATTAGTTGTTGGTTCATGGCTTCTAGTTTTTATTTGTAAAAAACTTTGAAACTTTGAAACCTTGTAACTCAAAAAGAAAAAAATGAAAAAACATAATTTTAGTGCAGGGCCTTGTATTTTACCACAAGAAGTTTTGCAAAAAGCATCAGAAGCTGTTGTTAATTTTAATAATGATGATTTATCGTTGATAGAAATATCTCACAGAAGCAAAGCTTTTGTTGATGTGATGGAAAAAGCTAGAAGTTTGGCTTTAGAATTGTTAGGCCTAGAAAACAAAGGATACAAAGCGTTGTTTTTACAAGGTGGTGCTAGTTTAGAATTTTTAATGGTAGCTTATAATTTACTAAACAAAAAAGCAGCTTATTTAAACACAGGTACTTGGTCTGACAAAGCGATTAAAGAAGCCAAAGCATTTGGAGAATTGATAGAAGTTGCCTCGTCTAAAGACAAAGGTTTTTCTTACATTCCTAAAGATTTTACAATACCACAAGATGCCGATTATTTTCACTGTACAAGTAATAATACTGTTGCTGGTACTCAAATAAAAGAATTTCCAGAAACCAATGTTCCGTTGGTTTGCGATATGAGTTCAGATATTTTTTCGCGTCAATTAGATTTCGAAAAGTTCGATTTAATTTATGCAGGCGCACAAAAAAATATGGGCCCTGCAGGTACTACTTTGGTCATTATAAAAGAAGAAATTTTAGGCAAGGTAGAAAGGCACATTCCTTCTATGCTAAACTATCAAATTCATATAGATAAAGACAGTATGTTTAACACACCGTCTGTTTTTGCGGTTTATGTTTCTATGTTAACTCTACAATGGTTAAAAGATTTGGGTGGCATTCCGTTTATAGAAAAGGTAAACAATAAAAAAGCGGCACTTTTGTATGCAGAAATTGATAGAAATCCTCTTTTTAAAGGAATTGTAGCCAAAGAAGATCGAAGTATTATGAACGCTACTTTTAATCTAGTAGATGATGCTCATAAAGAAACCTTCGACAAAATGTGGCAAAAAGCAGGTATAAATGGTTTACATGGCCATAGAAGTGTTGGTGGTTACAGAGCAAGTATGTACAATGCATTACCTTTATATAGTGTGCAGGTTTTAGTTGATGTAATGCAAGCATTAGAAAACAAGGTGTAAGGTTTTGTATTTAATATTAAATAAACTTTGAACGCTTAATTTTAAATTTTGAACATTTTTAAAAAATGAAAATATTAGCAAACGATGGAATTTCTAAAAGTGGTATTGACACATTAGAAAAAGGAGGATTTGAAGTAATTACTAAAAAAGTTGCTCAAAATCAACTAGAAAATTATATAAACGAACACAATATAGACGCAATTCTAGTTAGAAGTGCTACACAAGTTAGACAAGAATTAATAGATGCTTGCCCTAGTTTAAAATTAATTGGACGTGGTGGAATTGGTATGGATAATATTGATGTAGATTACGCCATAGACCAAGGTTTGCATGTAATTAATACCCCAGATGCTTCTGCAAGTTCTGTGGCAGAATTGGTTTTTGCTCATTTATTTGGAATGGCAAGATTTTTACATTCAGCTAACAGAGAAATGCCTTTAGAAGGCGATACACGTTTTAAAGAATTGAAAAAAGCATATTCGCAAGGTATCGAGTTAAGAGGAAAAACGTTAGGAATTATTGGTTTTGGAAGAATAGGACAAGAAGTTGCAAAAATTGCGTTAGCATTGGGAATGCAAGTTTTAGCCGCTGATAATGAAGTATTAACTGTGCCTATAACGTTAGATTTTTTTAACGGACAAAAATTAACTTTTACTATAGATACGATAGAAAAAGAGGAAGTATTAAAAGAAGCCGATTTTATTTCTTTACACGTGCCTGCACAAGAAAATTACATTATTACCAAAGAAGAATTTGCGAAAATGAAAAATGGTGTTGGTATTGTAAATACAGCAAGAGGTGGTATATTACATGAAGTAGATTTGGTAAATGCTATCGAAGAAGGCAAAGTACAATTTGCAGGGTTAGATGTATTTGAAACAGAACCAACCCCTGCTGTTCAGTTGTTAATGAATCCAGAAATGTCTTTAACCCCACATATTGGTGCTGCTACCATAGAAGCTCAAGATAGAATTGGTACAGAGTTGGCAAATCAAATTATTGCTTTGTTAAAAAATTAGTATTTAGTAATAATGAAAATACTTCGACAAGCTTAACTTTACGCTGGTTAAAAATATCAACTTAGAAACGCTGAATTTTAAACTTTAAGAAATAACATGATAAAAGAAAATTTACAAAAAATAAAAAATACAATTCCAGATAAGGTTACACTCGTTGCCGTTTCTAAAACCAAACCTGTTGCAGATTTACAAGAAGCTTATGATGCTGGTCAGCGTATTTTTGGTGAAAATAGGATTCAGGAAATGGTAGAAAAATATGAAACTTTACCCAAAGACATTAAATGGCACATGATTGGTCATTTACAAAGTAATAAGGTAAAATACATGGCGCATTTTGTAGATTTAATTCATGGTGTAGATACGTTTAAAAAGCTAAAAGAAATCAACAAACAAGCAAAAAAACACAATAGAGTTATCAACTGTTTGTTACAAGCTAAAATTGCAAAAGAAGACAGCAAATTTGGTTTGTCTTTTAATGATATTGAAGAAATTTTACAATCACCAAAATTAAAAGAACTAGAAAATATTAAAATTGTTGGATTGATGGGAATGGCTACCTTTACAGATAACCAAGAACAATTACAAGAAGAGTTTTCATCTTTAAACGTGTTTTTTAAACAACAAAAAAATACTATTGAAACTAAAAATTGCCGTTTAGAAATTTTATCAATGGGTATGAGTGGCGATTATTTATTAGCAATTTCTAACGGAAGCACAATGATTCGCGTAGGAAGCTCTATATTTGGTAGCAGAAATTAAAATTAACAATTACTCCGATAATAAATAATTTGTACGCAATATTAGACATTGAAACTACTGGAGGTAAATTTAACCAAGAAGGCATTACCGAAATTGCTATCTATAAATTTGATGGACACGCTGTTGTAGATCAATTTATAAGCTTAATAAATCCTGAAAAGGAAATCCAAAAATTTGTAGTAAAACTTACAGGTATTAACAATGCTATGTTACGAAACGCCCCCAAGTTTTACGAAGTTGCTAAAAGAATTATAGAAATTACTACAGATTGTACTTTAGTTGCCCATAATACTGCTTTTGACTATAGAATTTTAAGTACAGAATTTGAAAGGTTAGGATACGATTTTAACAGAAACACACTTTGTACTGTAGAACTAAGTCAAAAACTAATTTTAGAGCAACCCTCTTACAGTTTAGGGAAACTTACAAAAGCATTAGGTATACCAATGACAGAAAGACATAGAGCTTCTGGAGACGCTTTGGCAACTGTTCAATTATTTAAGTTACTGTTAGAAAAAGACACACAAAAGTCTATCATACAACAATCTGTAAAATATTACGATAGACGAAAAGAAAAACAAAGATTACAAAAGCTAATAGATGCTGTACCAGAAGAATTGGGGCTATTTTACATTCATGATGCAAATGGTAAAGTACTCTATATTGGACGTGGTAAAAATGCAAAAGCAGAAGTAAATAGATTGTTTTTAAAACAGACCAAAAGAGCTATAAAAATTCAACATAAAGCAAACTCTATCACTTTTGAAAAAACTGGTAACGATTTATTTACGCGTTTAAAATATTATATAGAATTGGAAACTTTATCGCCAAAATATAATTTAAAAAAGAGGAGAAAACCCAACTTACACCCCTTTAATAACGACAACTTTTTAATAATTGATAAAGGAAGAGAAATTGAAGAACATGCCATTATTTTAATAGAAAACAATGAGGTTTTTGGGTATGGTTTTACAAATTTGGCATATCAAGAAAACAAAGTAGACATTTTAAAAACAATGCTTACACCTATCGAATATAAAGGGTTGGCCAAAACCATTATCAAGAACTATTTAAACAAACATAACGTCAAAAAAATTGTTAGGCTTTGAGCGATGCAAAATTAGACTTATTAAGAGCCATAACAGCTGCATCCTAAAATATTTTAATTATACAAACCAAGCATTTTTGCTTGGTTTTTTTATAATAAAATAAAAATGGCAATCCCAATAAAAACAACAATTTGTATGTATTTTAAATAGTAACTAATATTTGTATTTCCTTTTATAGTTGACGATATTTTACCAGCAAGTATGGCTATTAAAGCAAATACAATAAAAGAAACCAACATAAATACAAAACCTAAAACATAAAACTGAATTACATTAGATAAAGTAGAACTAAATAAAAATCCAGGAAAGAAAGCTAAAAAGAAAATAGATACTTTTGGGTTTAAAACATTCATAATAAACCCCTGTTTAAATAATTGCTTTGTGGTTTTTGATGGTGTGCTTTCTGAAGGCAAAACTATTTTTCCTTCAGATCTAAAAACTTTGTAAGCTAAATATAATAAGTAGATAGCACCAAATATTTTTATCGCATAAAAGATACTTTCAGACTCTTTTATAATTGCAGAAACACCAAAGGCTAATAATGTAGTATGTATCAAACAGCCAGAAATTAAGCCAAAAACAGTAGCTAAACCATATTTTTTACCATTTACAATACTCTGTGTAAGTACAAAAATATTATCTGGTCCAGGAGAAATTGCCAATAAAAAAGTTGCAAAAGCAAAAGACAGTAGCGTTTCTATCATTAATAATTATATGATTGATCTAAAAAATAAAAAGCTGAGAGATTATTTTATAATTTATGTAAAACGGCTTTATTAATTTTCTTAATCAAACTAGGGCCTTCATAAATAAAACCTGTGTAAACTTGTACTAAATCTGCGCCAGCCTCAATTTTTTCTATAGCATCCTCTGCAGTATGTATACCTCCTACTCCAATAATTGGAAATGCTTTGTTAGAGTTTTTAGACAAGTATTGTATTACTTTAGTACTTTGATTTTTTATGGGCTGCCCACTAACACCACCATTGCCAATTTGTTGTAAACGTTCTGAAGATGTTTTTAAATTATCTCTAGTTGTAGAAGTGTTTGAAGCTATAACACCATCAATTTTTGTTTCTGCAACCAAATCAATAATTTCATCTAACTGTGTGTTGTTTAAATCTGGAGCAATCTTTAAAAGTATTGGCTTTTTAATTTTAAAACGATTATTCTGATTCTGACAAGCTGTAATCAACTCAACTAAATAATCTTTGTCATTTAATTTTGCATGACTACCAACATTTGGACAACTTACATTTAGCACAAAATAATCAACAAAAGGGTGTAACTCTTTAAAAACTTGTAAATAATCTTCTGTGTAATCTTCTGGTTGGGTAGCTGTATTTTTACCAATATTTCCTCCAATAATAACTTTATGCTTGTTTTTTTTAAGGTTTTTAATGGCAGCTTCCATTCCATCATTATTAAACCCCATTCTGTTAATAATCCCTTTATCTTTTTTTAATCTAAAAAGTCTTTTTTTAGGATTACCAACTTGACCTTTTGGGGTAACCGTACCAATTTCTATAAACCCAAAACCAAAATTTGCTAATTCGTTATATAAAACTGCATTTTTATCGAAACCAGCAGCTAAACCTACAGGATTTTTAAAAGACAAACCAAATAAATTTTTCTCTAAACGAGGATCATTCATTTGATATATACTTCTAAAAATAGAAGCTACAAAAGGAATTTTACACAAGATTCTTATTAAAGAAAATGTAAAATAGTGTACTTTTTCTGGATCAAATAAAAATAAAATAGGTCTTATCAGTTGTTTATACATAAATGTAATTTATCTGTTATAAAGGTCGAAAATTAATTTCTATCATTAAAAAAAAGCCCCAAATATATTGGAGCTTTTCTGTTATCTTAAAACAGCATTTAAATTTTTCTCAAAAGTGTGCTGTAATTTTTGCATAATTTTATCTATTTGCTTGTCTGCCAAGGTTTTTGTTTCGTCTTGTAATAAAAAACTTACTGCATAAGATTTTTTTCCTTCTGGAAGTCTATCACCTTCGTATACATCAAATAAATCTACTTCTTTTAATAATTTTTTTTCTGATTGAAAAGCCAAATTATAGATTTCTTTAAACTCAGTGTTAGTATCTAACAATAAGGCTAAATCTCTTTTTACAGTTGGAAATTTTGGTAAACTAACCACTTTAACAGTATTGTTTCCTGTTATTTTTAAAATAGTATCCCAATTAAAATCAGCAAATAAAACTTCTTGTTTGATACCAAATTCTTTCAATAAAGTGTTTTTTACAACACCAAATTCTACCAACTTCATTTTTCCTAAACTTAAGGTAATTCCTTCAGAAAAAACATCTTGTTTGCTAGGTGTTGTTTTAAGATTTTGAATCCCCAATCGTTCTAAAACTGAGGTAATGACACCTTTAGCATAGAAAAAATCTGAATTACTACCTGCTGTTTTCCAACTATCTACAGTTCTTTTTCCTGTTACAAATAAGCTTAAATGTTTGTTTTCTTGGTATTTTTCGTTGTATGTATGGTAGGTTTTACCAAACTCATAAAACTTTAATGAGTTGTTTTTTCTGTTGATATTATAAGCAACAGATTCTAAACCACTAAAAAGTAAAGACTGCCTTAACACCTTTAAATCGTTACTTAAAGGGTTTAACATAGCTACATTAGCCTCTTCATTTAGTTGTTCAGACAAATCTATGTAGCTTGATTTTGTTAACGAATTTGCCATGGTTTCATTAAAACCCAAAGCAGATAATTGATTCGCAACAAGGTTTTCAATTTTTGTTTCTTTTGTAGAATCGAAAGAAATAGAAGTATTTAATTTATGAGAAAATTCGATGTTATTATACCCGTATACTCTTAAAATTTCTTCTATAATATCTGCTTCACGTTGAACATCTGTTCTGTAAGACGGTATGGTTAACCCTAAACCTCCTGCAGTTTCGCTATTAATTTTAATTTCTAAGGAAGCTAAAATTTTCTTGATCGTATCTTTAGGAATTTCTTGACCTATTAATCTGTAAGCGTTCTCATAAGACAGAAAAACCTGAAAATCTTCTACTTTTTCTGGATAAAAATCAGAAATATCTGAAGATAATTTACCACCGGCATATTCTTCTATTAACAATGCAGCACGTTTTAATGCATACTTTGTCAAATTAATATCTATACCTCTTTCAAAACGGAAAGATGCATCTGTATTTAAAGCGTGTCTTTTTGCTGTTTTTCTTACTAAAACCGGATTAAAATAAGCGCTTTCTAAAAATATTGAGTTGGTATGTTCTGTGACACCAGATTGTAAACCTCCAAAAACACCGGCAATACAAAGAGGGTTCGATTCAGTATCACAAATCATTATATCTTCTGATGATAATTCTCTTTCTACTTCATCTAAGGTTGTAAATTTTGTGCCTTCTTTTAAGTTTTTAACTAAAATTTTATTGCCTTTTATTTTTTGTGCATCAAAAGCATGTAAGGGTTGCCCAAGTTCATGCAAAACATAATTTGTAATATCTACAATATTATTTTTAGGTACAATACCAATGGCTTTTAGTCTATTTTGTATCCATTCAGGAGAATCTTTCACTTCTATATCTGTAATGGTAATACCACAGTATCTTGGAGTTTGTTCTTTATTTTCTACTTCTACATCAAAACGCAAAGTTCTTTCGTCTACATGAAAATTGCTAACAGAAGGAGAAATAAGTTCTAAATTAATATCATTTTGCATAAAACCAGCACGCAGGTCTCTGGCTACACCAAAGTGACTCATAGCGTCTGATCTGTTGGGGGTTAAACCAATTTCGAAAACCTGGTCTGTTTCTATGTTAAAAACTTCTGCCGCTGATGTGCCTGCCTTTAAAGCTTTATCAAGAACCATAATTCCATCATGGCTAGAACCTAAACCTAATTCGTCTTCTGCACAAATCATTCCATGGCTTTCTTCTCCTCTTATTTTTCCTTTTTTAATTTTAAAAGGAGCATCTTTTTCATCATATAAAATAGTACCAATTGTTGCAACTGGTACTTTTTGACCAGCAGCTACATTAGGCGCACCACAAACTATTTGAACAGGATCTCCTTGTCCTAAATCTATAGTGGTAACTTTTAATCTATCTGCATTTGGATGTTGTACACAAGTTAAAACCTCACCTATTACAATGCCTTTTAGACTTCCTTTGATAGATTCTATGGTTTCTATACCTTCTACTTCTAAACCTAAATTAGTTAATAATTCTCCTGTTTTTACAGCATCCCAATCTGTTTGTAAAAACTGCTTTAACCAATTGTATGATATTTTCATCTTTTTCTTTTGATGTTTTCGATGGCAAATTTACTGATTTTTATCTTTTTTAAAGACCATTTTACAACATAAAAGATGTTAGTTTATTCACAATATTATTTAGTGTTAAATATTTATATGAAAAACAATAGATAAGATGTTTTTAAGGCTTTTTATTAGCTTGAGATGCTAATTATCAGTAAAATTTTTAAAATAAAAACAACCTTTAAAATGCAGTTATCGTAATAAAAAATTTGGAAACTATTTAGAAAAAGATACTTGGTCTATCTTTTTGTAAAGCATAAAATACAAGTTGCCAAAAATAGTCCCAGTAATAATTCCTACAAGAATATCTAAAGGAAAATGTACGCCTAAATATATTCTGCTATAAGCAAATAAAGCAGGAAAAAAGAGTATTAAATATGCGTATTTATATTTTTCTTTTAAAAGTAAGGCAGTATAGACTGCAAAAAAAGTAGATGTTGTTGCATGCCCAGAGATAAAGCTATAACTTCCTGGAGATATTAAGGTTCTTAATAAACTTTTAATTTCTGGATCATTGTTAGGTCTTAATCTTTGTGTGGCATCTTTAATAAATACTGTAAATTGATCTGAAAATGCTACTAACACGACTAAAGAAAGAATTAACAACCCACCTCGTTTCCAACCAAAAGCACTGATAATTAGGTAGAATACAAGAATAAATAAAGGCGCCCAATAAAATTGATTCGTTACAGCCAACCAAAAAGGATCCCAATGTTCGTTACCCAAATTATTTAGAAATACGAGTAATTGTTTGTCTTTTTGTATGAGTGTATCTATCAAATTACTTACCTACTTTTAAGATTTCTACTTCGAAAACCAAATCTGCTTTTGCAGGAAAAGGACCGTATTTATCCTTACCAAAACCTATGTAATAAGGTATAAATAATCTTGCTTTTTCACCTTCTCTTAAGGTTAAAACACCTTCTTTAAAACCGGTAATCATTGGTTTTTTTTCATCATCTAATTGAAAAACCAAAGGTTGCCCACTATTTTCTGTAGATTGTATTTTTTTACCATCTGCTATGTAAATGGTGTAATTTGCAGTAATTGGTTTGTTGGCTACTACTTTTTTACCATCAGAAGATTTTAATTTTAAAATACTAAGACCAGAATCTGTTTTAGTTGCTTCGGCTTCCTCCATTTCGGCTAAAAATACTTTCTTTTGCTCTAAATATTTAGAATATCTTTTTTCTTCTAGCTTTTTTTCTTCTTTTATTTTTGCTTCTTGAGATTTGTTAAAATTGGCTACTTCTCTTTCAAAAACCTCAGGAGCATCAAAATCTTTGGCAATGCTACCAACTCTAACAATGTTAATGGTATTTATAGTATCTTTTTGTACAATTTTATGAACCACTAACATACTTACAGAATCTATAGCTTTTTGTAGTTTTAAAGAATCTGTATATTTTTCTTGCAACTCTCTTAATTGCAGAGAGTTAACAGTTGTTTTACCAAAAACACTGTGTTTACCATCTAAATGAGGTATGGCTCTGTGTGTTATAAAAAATTGGCTGTTATTTGTTTTTGGCCCACCATTAGCCATAGAAAGTACCCCTTTATCATCATGCTTAAAAATAAAGTTACCATTTTTATCTTTTGGAAACTCATCACCAAATAAATACCCAGTACTTTTTCTACCACTTGGTGTAAAACCACCTGCTTGTATTACAAAATTGGGTACTACTCTGTGAAATATAATTCCTTCGTAAAAATTACTTCCTTGTAAAGAATCTGGTAATCTTGTGTGTGAACCTTCAACTAAAGCTACAAAATTTGCTACTGTTTTTGGAACTTGTTCTGCATGTAATTTTAATAGAATATCTCCTTTGTTTGTTTGTATTTCTGCATACAAACCATCTTTTAAACCCTTGTACCTTTTTGGAGTACAAGAGCTTAAAAGAAGAATTACTATTAAAAGATAAAAAGGTTTTGTCATTATTTATCTAAAATATCTAAAACTTCAATTTCAAAAATTAAAGTAGAAAAAGGTTTGATGTCTGCACCTCTTTGTTGAGCACCATATGCTAACTCTTGTGGAATAAAGACTTTATATTTAGAACCTTTTTTCATTAATGCTAAAGCTTCATTAAAACCTGGTACAAATATGTTTGCATTAGATTCGTAAGGTTGCTTTCTATCAACAGAACTATCAAAAACTTTCCCATCTATTGTAGAACCATGATAGTGAATTTTAACTTTGTCTGTTGGTTTTACTAAATCTCCACGACCTTTTTTCATTACAATATATTGCAAACCACTGTCTGTTGTTTTTACACCTTTTTTTGATTTATTTACTGCTAAAAATTCTTCACCAGCTTTTTTGTTTTCACCAAATTTAGCTTCTGCTTCTTTTGCAGCTTTTTCTTGAAGCTCTTTTTGCTGAGCCATTTGTTTCTTTTGAAAATATGTGCTAAGAATTTTTTGAATGTCTTTGGTTTCTATTAATAAATTGGTAGAATCTAACCCATTTCTAATTCCTTGTGCTAAAACATCTTTATTTACTTCGCTAAAACTAGATTTTAACTGCATAGACATACTCATACCTACTGCATAACTTACAGAGTCTATTTCTGTTTCTAACGATTTTACTTCTTTTACTTGATTACCACAAGAAAATAAAGTTGCTGAAATGGCAACTATTGCTAAATTTTTAATACGCTTCATTTTTAATTTAATTTATTTATTTTTATTAAGGTTACTGTACTTTTAATGGTTTGTTTAAAGCCAATTTTATTTCCATCTCCAGAAATTCCAAAGGCATTGTAAAACGGAATTACAAATGTAATGGTTTCTCCTTCTTTCATCAACTTTATTCCTTTTTGTATACCAGAAATAAAATCTTCTTTATCTATTTTGTAATTTTTTAATCCTAAATCTTCTTTACTGTAAATAATATCATCATTTAAAGTTGTTATATCATAACTTAATACTACATCATCACCCTCCTTTGGTGTAAAGGTATCTTTTTCAACTTTATCTACATAAGTATACCAAAAACCATTGTTAGAATTTATGTATGTTTTTGTAGAATCTTGTGCAAAGTAATCTACTATCTTTTTGTTTTCTTCTTGAATTATTTTTTTTGATGCTTCTATATTCGCTTTAAAAATTGTGGCAGAAGGTTTTGGGTTTATAGGCCTTCTAGGTGGTGTTTTTGTACAACCTATTATAAAAAAAAATATAAAAACAATGTAAAAACTATGCTTCATAAGACGAATTTAGTTCTTCTATATATTTAGGTAACAAACTTTTAAAATTCTCGGTTACTTCTTCCATGCTTCCATCAAACCTACCTCCAGCAGCATTATCATGACCACCACCATTAAAATAAGTTCTAGCAAATTTATTTACAGAAAACTTACCTTTAGATCTAAACGAAATTTTAATAATTTGTTGTTCTGTATCCTCTATAAATATGGCTGCAAAAATAATATCTTTTAAAGAAAGTGCATAATTTACAACACCTTCTGTATCTCCTTTTTGAAAATCGAACTTTTTCTTTTCTGCTTCTGTTAAAGTGATAAATGCTGTTTTATATTCTGGTAAAATTTGCAAATTACTAAGCGCTTGCCCTAACAAAAGCAATCTACCATACGAATTTGCATCGTATACATTATTATGTATTTTATCGTTTTGAGCACCCTTATCAATTAAATCCGCAATAATTCTATGTGTTTTACTTGTGGTAGATCTAAATCTAAAAGAACCCGTATCTGTCATAATACCTGTATACAAACATGTAGCAATTGCAGTGTCAATCAAATCTAAATCGTTGTTCATTTCTATAAATTGATACACCATTTGACAAGTAGAACAAATTTCTGTATCAGAATACATATATTTTACATCATCGGGTTGTTGATGATGATCTATCATTGCAAAATCGTTCTCATATTTTTCTAAGGAATTTTGCATATCGGTGCCAACTCTATGCAAAGCATTAAAGTCCAGTAGAAAAATAATATCAGAATTTTTAATAGCTTTTTGGGCTTGCGAGTTTTGCCAATCGAAACGATAAGTAGCATCTGAACCCGGTAACCAGTGTAAAAAATCTGGATATTCGTTAGGTACAACAACAGTTGGTTGATGGCCTTTTTTTGAAAAATAATGAGATAAAGCTAAGGTAGACCCCATGGCATCTCCGTCTGGATTTCTATGGCCTACAATAACAATATTTCTTGGTTTACTAAGAAATTCTTTTAAGTCTTCAAATCCTTTTAAAATCATAGTTGGCGAAGATACAATTTAATTAAAAAAATTGTGTAATTTCGCGCCGAATTTGTAAGGTAAAATTTTACAAATAAAATAGAAACAAAAAAATCTATACAATGGCAACAAATAGAACATTTACAATGTTAAAACCAGATGCAGTAGAAAACGGACATACTGGTGCAATTTTAGAGAAAATAAACGCTGCAGGATTTAGAATTGTAGCAATGAAAAAAACACAAATGACAAAAGCTGATGCTGAAACTTTTTATGCTGTGCATAATGAGCGTCCGTTTTTTGTTGAATTAGTAGCATTTATGACACGTGGACCCATTGTTGCAGCAATTTTAGAAAAAGATAATGCTGTAGAAGATTTTAGAACTTTAATTGGTGCTACAAACCCAGCTGACGCTGCAGAAGGTACTATTAGAAAGTTGTATGCAACTTCTATGGGAGAAAATGCAGTACATGGTTCTGACTCTGATGAAAATGCTGAAATAGAAGGAAATTTTCACTTTTCTGGAAGAGAGCAATTCTAATTTAGAATTCTTAATTAACAATACTGAAATTATTTCAGTTAGATATATTTAGTTAAAAACTCACAACAAATGCTGTGAGTTTTTTTTATGAGTTTTTTGAAGATTTTAGAGAAATACAATTTGTAAAATCTAATAATTATTTAATTTTATAAAAAATGATTCATGTTTAAGTTTACCGTAAACCATATTGCCATTTCCGTAAAAGACGTTGTAAAATCAATAGAATTTTATCAAGAAGTATTTCAATTAAAAGAAATTAAAAATACTGCTTCAAATTCTAAAACCAGATGGTTGGTTTTTAATGATAATAGGCAGTTGCACTTAATACCAAAACCTAATGAGGTTGTAAAAATCAATAAAGCTGTCCATTTTGCAATCTCTACTATAAATATACAGGAGTTTATTAGTCATTTAATAGCTCTAGAAATAGGATATTCTGACTGGTTGGGTACAGTTAAAAAAGATTATGTTAGAAATGATGGAATTATACAAGTGTACTTTCAAGATCCCAATGGTTATTGGATTGAAGTAAATAACGATGTAAGGTAAATTTATAAAAAACTAAACCAACATTAATTTAGAGATTACTTTACCTCCCATTTCTTCATTTATCATTTTTATGATTTTTTCCTTACCATAACTCAATTCTTCTCTTAAAACAGAGGAAGATAGTTGTATGATTAAAGTTTTGTTTTGCAATTTCACAGAGTTTGTATGGCTTGCAATACCTGGTCCCATCATTTTGTTCCAAGTTTCTTCTATCTTAATTTTTTGCATGCCCTTACTTAGATTGTTCTCTTTAATAAAAGACTGCATTAAATCTTGTATTGATAAAGAATTGTTTTCTCTTTTTGCCATTTATAAGATCATTTGATTTTTCAATTTTTTACTTTATACTTTTAAACTATAATTTAAAAATCTGATACGGTTTGTTACTCTGTTTTACAATATTTTCGGTTCTTTCTGAATGTGTATCTGTAATAAAAATTTGCCCAAACTCGTCGTTATTTACCAAATTTACAATTTGTAACACTCTATTTTCATCTAATTTATCAAAAATATCGTCTAAAAGTAAAATTGGGGTTACTTTAGATTGTTGTTTTATAAATTGAAATTGGGCTAACTTTAAAGCTATTAAGTATGATTTTTGTTGCCCTTGTGAACCAAACTTTTTAATAGGGTACTCTCCTATTTCAAAATTTAAATCGTCTTTATGAATACCCACTGTTGTGTATTGCAAAATCTTATCCTTTTCTAATGATTTTTCCATGAGAGCGTCCATAGAAAAATCGTGTAATTGACTTTTATAATTTAAGTTGACTTGTTCATTATCGTCAGAAATTTCTTTGTACTTTTGGTTAAAAATAGGAATAAAAGTGGCTAAAAACTCTTTTCTAGCTTCGTAAATTCTACTACCATATTCTGCAAGTTGGTCATTATAAACACCGATATTTACAGCATCAAAAGTTCTATTAGCTGCAAAATATTTTAACAAAGCATTTCTTTGACTTAATACTTTATTATAAGCCAACAAATCTTTTAAATAAGCTTTGTTTTGTTGAGAAATAACACCATCTATAAATTTTCTTCTGGTATCACTACCTTCTGTAACTAAATCTCTATCTGCTGGAGAAACAATCACCAAAGGCAATTGACCTATATGTTCAGAAAACTTATCGTAATTTTTTCCGTTCCTTTTTAAAATTTTCTTTTGTCCTTTTTTTAAACTACAAATAATTTTTTCATTTCTATCGTTTAAAATATAGTCTCCTTCTACCATAAAAAAGCCTTCTCCATGCTTAATATTCTGTATGGCTACAGAATTAAAATAACTTTTTGCGAAAGATAGGTAGTAAATAGCATCTAAAATATTGGTTTTACCCACACCATTATTGCCTACAAAACAATTAATTTTCTCCTGAAAATCAAAAGATTGCGAGGTAATATTCTTAAAATTAACTAAAGAAAGCTTCTGTAAATACATCAATTAAATAAATTATTAAAAAGGTTTTGCAAATTATTGAAAATTTTGCGAATTATCTCCTTTTAAAATCCAATTAAAAAAACTATTTTTGTCGCCACTAATTTTTAAGCAAAGATGGCAACATACAAGAAAAGAGGATATAAACCTAAAGATAAGAAAGATCAACAAAGAGTTGAAGAAATAGACAGCACAACTGCTGAAGTGTTTAATACTTTAGACGAAACTGCTTCAAAATCTGAACAATGGATAGAAAAAAACAGCAAACCGTTATTTTTAGCATTGATAAGTGTTGTTGTATTGTTTTTAGCTTATTTAGGCTACAGTAAATACATTGTAGAGCCTAACGAAATAGAAGCTTCTAATGAGTTGGCTTTTCCAAGAAAATATTTTGATGAGGCCGCAACTGCAGGCTCTGGAATAGACTCTTTACTAAATTTAGGTTTAGAAGGCGCAGATGGTAAATATGGTTTTTTAGATATTGCAGAATCTTACAGTAGTACAGATGCTGGTAATTTAGCAAACTATTATGCTGGTGTTTCTTATTTACAAATGAAAGAATACGAAAAAGCAATTGCTTATTTAGAGAAATTTAATTCAGATGATACTTTATTAGGTCCTGTTTCTTTAGGTGCTATTGGTGATGCTTTTGCTGATATCGATCAGCCAGAACAAGCCTTAGAATATTACGAAAAAGCAGCGAACAAGCAAAATAACGAGTTTACAACGCCTCTTTATTTATACAAAGCAGGGCAAACTGCAATGCAATTAAAAAAATACGATAAAGCAGTTTCTTTATTTACTAAAATTAAAGAAAACCACCCTACATCTGACCAAGGTAGAGATGTAGAAAAATTTATAAATGCTGCTAAATATGCTAAAAATTAGTAGACAGTAAGCAAACTGCAATTAGTTTTTATCTAAACTAAATACAGTAAACTGATTACTAAAAAATAAACAAAATGGCAACAACAAATTTATCTTATTACGATAAAGCTACAATCCCAAATGCGAAACCTTTTCGATTTGGGATTGTTGTTTCTGAATGGAATCCTGAAATTACCAAAAACTTAAAAAAAGGAGCCATAGAAACTTTACTAGATTGCGGTGCAACCAAACAAAACATCATTTCTTGGGATGTGCCTGGTAGTTTTGAGCTTGTTTATGGTTGTAAAAAAATGATTCAGTCTAAAAATGTAGACGCAATTGTTGCTATTGGTAATGTTATTCAAGGAGAAACCAAACATTTCGATTTTGTTTGCGAAGGGGTTACACAAGGTATTATAGACTTAAATGTAAAGTATGATGTACCCGTAATTTTTTGTGTTTTAACAGACAATACCAAACAACAATCTTTAGATAGATCTGGCGGAAAACTAGGTAATAAAGGAATTGAATGTGCCGTGGCCGCGGTAAAAATGGCCGCTATAAAAAACACAGGTTTACAAAAAGAAAGTATTGGTTTTTAACACTAGTTTATTTTTGTTTGCAAGATTAAATTCTTTCTTCTTTTTTGTAATAAATTAAGAATACTTTTTACATCTATCTTAGGCATTTTCCTTTAATTTATTTAAATTTGATTTGCTTTTAAAATTGGTATAAAAATTAATTTAGACTTATTTCTATGTACCAGTTATTTTTAAAATTATGGGATTTTTAAAAAAAACAAATAAAAAATTTAATTACCAGCCAAGATATTATAAAGGAGAAGGAAATCCTTTTAAAATTGAGCATAAATTAGATCATTTTAGAAAAACTGCTGGAAAAAATAAAGGGCTTAAAGGCAAATTTAATGATGCTTTAGAAGATTTAAAAACACCAGATAAAGGTGTAAACAAAACACTAATAATTATTATTAGTATTTTAGTTTTTATCTTTTTATATATCATAGATTTTGATTTATCTATATTCATAAAATAATTAATGTCAGATATCATTCAACTTTTACCAGATCATGTTGCAAACCAAATTGCTGCAGGAGAAGTAGTACAAAGACCTGCTTCTGTTGTAAAAGAGTTATTAGAAAATGCAATAGATGCTGGTGCAACCAATATAAAATTACTTATTAAAGATGCTGGTAAAACCTTAATACAGGTTATAGATGATGGCAAAGGGATGAGTGCCACAGATGCAAGAATGAGTTTTGAGCGTCATGCAACTTCTAAAATACAAAAAGCAGAAGATTTATTTAACCTATGTACTAAAGGCTTTAGAGGTGAAGCTTTGGCGTCTATTGCTGCAATTGCACATGTAGAGCTAAAAACAAAAACACCAGAGGAAGAATTAGGTACTTGCATTAAAATTGAAGGTAGTAAAATAGTTTCTCAAGATTTTATTGCTACAGCAAAAGGGACTAGTTTGGCGGTAAAAAATCTGTTTTACAACATTCCTGCTAGAAGAAACTTTTTAAAATCAGATACTGTAGAAACACGCCATATTATTGATGAGTTTCAAAGAGTAGCATTGGCACATCCAGAGATTTCATTCTTATTACATCACAATAATAACGAAGTATATCATCTAAAAGGTGGTAATTTTAGACAGCGTATTGTAGCTGTTTTTGGGAGTAAAATGAATGAAAAATTAGTGCCTATAAACGAGACTACAGATATTTTAACTATAGAAGGTTTTGTTGCTAAACCTGAGTTTTCTAAAAGAAAAAGAGGCGAACAATTCTTTTTTGTAAATAACCGATTTATCAAAAGTTCGTATTTAAATCACGCAGTTGTAAATGCTTTTGATGGTTTGTTAGAACAAGGGGCACATCCCTCCTATTTTTTATATTTAACTGTACCCGCAAATTCTATAGACATTAATATTCACCCAACAAAAACAGAAATAAAGTTTGATAACGAGAAAGCATTATACGCCATGTTAAGAGCTACTGTAAAACATAGTTTGGGACAATATAATGTAGCGCCAGTATTAGATTTTAATAGAGATGCTAATTTAGACACTCCTTATCATTTTAAATCGACATCTAAAACTGCATCCGTACCCAAAATTTCTGTGGATCCAGATTTTAACCCTTTTAAAGAAAGCAACCCAAAAGATACTAGCAATACATTTAAAAGAGAAAAACAAACAGAAAGCTGGGAGGCTTTATACACTTCTGTAGATACTTCTCAAACCACTACAGAAAGTTTATTTGAACATCAAGAAGCAGAAAAAACGAAAAAAACATTTCAAATACAACGTAAGTATGTAATGAGTTTGATAAAATCTGGTGTAGTTTTAATCAATCAATCTTTAGCACATCAAAGAATTTTATACGAGCAATTTTTAGAAAGTATTACTGTAAAAGAAGCCAACAGCCAACAATTACTATTTCCTGTAAAAATATCTTTCTCTTCGGCAGAAATAGAAATGATTTACACCATAAAAACAGAGTTAGAAAATGCTGGCTTTTCTTTTGACGAATTTACCAAAGACAGTATTACCATAAAAGGAATACCCGTTTCTGTTACCGAAAGTAAAATTAACATTATTTTAGAAGAATTGTTAAACGAGATCAATTTAGAAGTACCAGATAGTAGTTTTAGTCATTTTGATATTATGGCAAAATCATTTGCAAAAACATTATCTATAAAAACAGGAACTTTATTATCTGAAAAAGAGCAAGAAAGTTTGGTAAACGATTTATTTTCTTGCAAAGAACCAAGTGTTTCTCCTTTTGGAAAAGCAACCTTTAAAACATTAACCCTACTCCAAATAGACAACCTATTTAATAGTTAATTGTATGATGAAACTAACAGATGCCATAAAACACTTAATTATAATAAATGTAATTTTATTTGTAGCTCCTCAGTTTTTACAATTAGATTTTACAAATATTTTGGCTTTGCATTTTCCTGAAAATGAACATTTTGGAATTTGGCAATATGTATCCCATATGTTTATGCATGGTAGTTTTGCGCATATTTTATTTAACATGTATGGTTTATGGGCTTTTGGTACACCTTTAGAACAAATGTGGGGTAAAAATAAATTTATTTTCTTCTATTTTTCTGCGGGTATTGGTGCAGGTTTAATTTATACATTAGTTAATTATTATCAGTTTAATGGAATTTACGAACTCTTTATAAATGCTGGTTTAAATCCATCAGAAATACTCACTATACTAGAAAAAGGAAGCACAAGTGATGCGAGAGTGGTAAATGCTATTTCACAAGAGCAATTTAATAAGATTACAATGCTTTACAATACTCCAGCAGTTGGTGCTTCTGGTGCAGTTTACGGTGTTTTAGTTGCTTTTGGCTTGTATTTTAAAGATGCGAAACTAGCATTAATCTTTTTTCCAGTGCCAATTGCCGCAAAATATTTTATTCCTTTAATGATTTTAGGTGATTTATTTTTTGGAATGACCAGTTACTCTGTTGGTAATATTGCACATTTTGCACATATTGGTGGTGCTTTAATTGGATTTATAATTGCTTATTATTGGAAGAAAAATCAATTTAAAAATTATTAATGAGTTTAATAAACAAGATAAAATACAAGTTTAAAACAGGCAGTATTATAGAGAAATTAATCTATATTAATATAGCTGTTTTTGCTTTTACACTGCTAATTACAGTTTTACAAGGTTTGTACAAAGGACAAACAGGTTTTGTTATACAATGGTTTTCTTTAGATGATAATTTTAGTGATTTACTTACAAAACCTTGGACAATTGTTTCCTACGGATTTTTACATTCTGGCTTTATACATTTATTATTTAACATGATTGGTTTGTATTTTATCGGCAATTTATTTATCCAGTATTTTACACAAAAACAAGCGTTAAACTTTTACATTTTAGGTACTGTTTTTGGTGGTATCTTTTATCTATTTAGCCAGAACTATTTTCCTTTATTTGAAGGCAATTCATCTCGTTTAGTAGGTGCTTCTGCAGGTGTTTCTGCCATATTTATTGGGTTAGCTACCTATATGCCTAATTATCAAATAAGCATTCGGTTTATAGGTTTTGTAAAAGTCTGGCATTTAGCAGCAATTTGGTTGGCTTTCGATTTAATTGGTTTAATTGGCCCTAATGCTGGTGGAAGCTTTTCTCATTTAGGAGGCGCTTTGTTTGGCTTTTTATATGTTAATCAGGCCAGTAACAAAAAAATAGATCTTTTGGGTAGCCTTTTCTCTTTATTCAAAAGAAAAGAAAAACCCTTACAAACTGTTTATAAATCGAAAAACAAAAAAGCAAGCCCCAAAACAAAGGCTCCTAACCAAAAACAAATAGATGGTATTTTAGATAAAATTAGCAAATCTGGTTATGACACATTAACAAAAGCTGAGAAGGAATTTTTATTTAAGCAAGGCAAAAAGTAAATGAAAAAGTTAACCTTTTTAGATAAAATTCTCTATTTAATAAACAGCCTACTAGCTGTGTTATTGCTCTTATCTTTTTTATTACCACACATTTCACCAAAAAAACTTCCAGATTTTGCAGTGTTAAGTCTTTTTGTACCTGTACTTTTAATTGTAAATATATTTTTTGTTATTTATTGGCTACTCAAATTAAAAAAGCAATTTCTTTTATCTTTTCTGATCTTAATTTTAGGGTGGATGATAATGACACCGTTTTACAAACTATCTGGAAAAAACTCCTCTTTAAACTCAGATTTAAAGTTGATGAGTTACAATGTAAAAACCTTTGACTTATTTTCTAAAAAAGAAGATAGTACTGTAAATGGTTTTGCCTTTATCAAAGAGAAAAATCCAGATATATTAGCAGTACAAGAATATTACCAAACCTCTAAAATAGATATCAATTATCCTTACCAATACATCAAAAAAAACACAAAAAGTAAAAAATATGGTTTGGCAATTTATTCTAAATACAAAATTATAAATTCGGGGTCTTTAGATTTAAAAAGCGAAGGAAACAACATTATTTTTATAGATATTTTAAAGCAAAAAGATACTATAAGAATTTATAACGTACATTTTGAATCTTTAAGAATAAAGCCTAATGAAGAAAATTTTGGCGAATCAAATTCAGAAAAATTATTAGAAAGAGTTGCTAATGCTTTTAAAAAACAAGCCCTACAAACAGAGCAATTTCTAAGACACGAACAAACCTGGAAAGGCAAAAAAATAATCTGTGGAGATTTTAATAATACAAGCTATTCTTGGTTATATCATAAAATTTCTAAAGATAAAAAAGATGCTTTTATAGAGGCTGGTAAAGGTTTTGGCAAAACATTTAACTATTGGTTTCCAATGCGAATTGATTTTATTTTAACGGATAAAAATAGTATAACAAATAGTTTTAAGACTTTTGATATCAAACACTCTGACCATTTTCCTATTGTCGCTAAAATTAATTGGAAATAGTTATTTTTTTATTGTTGATTAATTTAGTTCGTTCAATTTTATTTTTTCTGCAAATGTTTAAACAGAACCTGTTGCATATTTTAAAATTTCTGCATTACCCTCTAATGTATGAAAGGCGTTTAAATATGATACATCTAAAGCCCTAATAAGTAATCTTTCTGTTTCAAAAATCATGAATATTATCGTACTTTTGCAAATGCTAAATGTAACAAAATGAATGCGAATAAAAAAGTTGCTTTTTACACGTTAGGTTGCAAATTAAATTTTTCTGAAACGTCTACCATTGCTCGTAATTTTGAAAATGAAGGTTTTAATAGAGTAGATTTTAATGAAAAAGCAGATATTTATGTGATAAATACTTGCTCTGTGACAGACAATGCAGACAAGCGTTTTAAAAGTATTGTAAAAAATGCTTTGAAAAAAAATGAGGATGCTTTTTTAATTGCTGTGGGTTGTTATGCGCAATTAAAACCAGAAGAATTGGCAAATGTAGATGGTGTAGATTTGGTTTTAGGGGCTACAGAAAAGTTTAACGTTACTAGTTACATCAACGATTTATCTAAAAATAATGTTGGCGAAGTACATTCTTGTGAAATTTCTGATGCAGATTTTTATGTAGGTTCGTATTCTATTGGCGATAGAACTCGGGCGTTTTTAAAAGTACAAGATGGTTGCGACTATAAATGTACTTATTGTACAATTCCTTTAGCTAGAGGTATTTCTAGAAGTGATACTTTGCAGAATGTTTTAAATAATGCCAAAGAAATTTCTTCTAAAGGCATTAAAGAAATTGTTTTAACGGGTGTTAATATTGGGGATTATGGAAAAGGTGAGTTTGGCAACAAAAAGCACGAACACACTTTCTTAGAATTGGTAAAAGAATTAGATCAAGTTAATGGCATTCATCGTTTAAGGATCTCTTCTATAGAACCAAATTTATTAAAAGATGAAACTATTAATTTCGTAGCAAAATCTAACTCTTTTGTACCTCATTTTCATATTCCTTTACAATCTGGTTCAGACAAGTTATTAAAAAAAATGAAGCGTAGGTATTTATCTGACACCTATACAAATAGAGTTGCTAGAATTAAACAAGTAATGCCAAATGCATGTATTGGTGTAGATGTTATTGTTGGTTTTCCTGGAGAAACAGATGAATTATTTTTAGAAACCTACAATTATTTAAACGAATTAGATATTTCTTATTTACACGTTTTTACATATTCAGAAAGGCCTAATACAGAGGCTGTAAATATGGCAGGTGTTGTTCCTAAAAAAGCACGTGCAAAACGAAGTAAAATGTTGCGTGGTTTGTCTGCTAAAAAAAGACGTGCATTTTACGAATCTCAATTAGGAAATACTTTAACTGTACTTTTTGAAAGTGAAAACAAAGAAGGGTACATCCATGGTTTTACAGAAAATTATGTAAAAGTAAAAACACCATGGAATCCTGAATTAGTAAACACTTTACAATCAATAAAATTAACAAACATAGACGATGATGGAATTGTTCGTTTTAATTTTATAGAAGATTTTGTAAATATTTAAGTTTATAAAAATATATAACACCTATTTTGATGTATATATTTAGATAAAACAATAAATATGAAAAAAACTCCTATTTATTTTGTTCCAGGTTTGGCAGCTGGTCCAGAAATTTTTGAAAACCTAGATTTAGATCCAGATAAATATACTTTACATTTTTTAGAATGGATAAAACCACTTGCTTTAGAAGAAGATATTGGCAATTATGCATATAGATTAAGCAATAAAGTAACCGAAAAAGAGGCTGTTTTAATTGGTGTTTCTTTTGGCGGAATTATGGTGCAAGAAATGGCAAAATTTGTCAATCCTAAAAAAGTAATTATCATTTCTAGTATTAAAAATGAAAATGAACTTCCTAAAAAATTTAAATTAGCCAAATTCACAAAAGTTTATAAGTTATTTCCAACGAAGGTTGTAGAAAATTTTGAGGATTATGCACAATACTTTTTAGGAAAGTCGCTAAAGAAAAAAGCAACTTTATATAAAAAGTATTTATCTGTTAGAGATAAGATGTATTTAGAGTGGGCTATCTATAATGTTTTAAAGTGGAAACAAGTAAATACTCTTAAAAATATAGTACATATTCATGGTACCAAGGATACTGTTTTTCCAATAAAAAGAATCAAAAATCCAATTAAAATTAAAGAAGGTAATCATGTAATAATTTTAACAAAAGCAAAAAAAATATCTAAAATTATTGCAGACATATTAACTTGCTAAACCAAAGGTGTTTTCTTACTTTTATGGTAAATTATTGTAAAAATATGAAAACAGCTAAACGTATCTTTTCTTTTTTAAGTGTTGTTATTGTAACCGTCCTTTTCTATAACGCTATCAACAAAAAACATTTAGAAAAAGATAGTGATACTTCTAAAGAACCTGAAACACAAACGCATAAAACCTATAAAATAAAATCTCTAAAACTACCAGAAAATTTAAATTTAGCTGGTGAGCGTGTTCCTTTAGAAATACCAGATGTTAGAGAAAGAATGGAAAGAGAATTATTGGTAAATACTTACTGGCAATCTAATGGACTCTTATTAATTAAAAGAGCTAACAAGTATTTTCCAATTTTAGAACCTCTTTTAAAAAAATATAATTTACCAGACGATTTTAAATTTTTGGCTTTGGCAGAAAGTGGTTTTATAGATGAAACATCTTCTGCTGGTGCTGCAGGTATGTGGCACTTTATGAAAACTACAGGCAAAGAATATGGTTTAGAAATAAACAGTAATGTTGATGAGAGATATGATATTGAAAAATCTACTAAAGTTGCTGCAGAATATTTAAAAAAATCTAAAGAACGCTTAGGAACATGGACTTTAGCTGCTGCTGCTTATAATGCTGGAAATTACGGAATTTCTAAAAGATTAAAAACACAACAAGTAAGTTCTTATTACGACGCGCTTTTACCCAATGAAACAGAAAGATATGTTTTTAGAATATTAGCGTTAAAAGAAATTATAACAAACCCTAAAAAATATGGTTTTGTTTTTGAAGAAAAAGATTTATATCAGTTAGAAGAAAGTAGAACCGTTAAAGTAGATACTGCTATTAGTAATTTAGCTGTATTTGCAAAAGGGTTTAGCATGAATTATAAAGAGTTAAAAATACGCAACCCTTGGTTAAGAGAAAATAAGCTGAATAATAAAAGCAGAAAATTATACCATATTAAAGTACCTTTAGAATAGTAATTAATCTACTATATTTTTCACTCTACCAACAATACCAGACTCTAATTTCACTTTTATTCCGTAAGGATGACTTGGTGATTTGGTGAGTATTTTAGCAACCTTACCACTGGTTAATTGCCCAAAAAGTTGATGCGGTTTTTGTATAACTTCTACAAATAATCCAATTTTAATATTTTTTCTTTGCCTTCCGTCAATCATAAGATTTCAAAAATACGTAAATAAAAAAGCCTATCAAATCTTGATAGGCTTTTAGATAAAAAATTAACTAGTAATATATTGTTATATAACTTTTACGTTTACTGCGTTTAATCCTTTTCTTCCATCTTGTAAGTCGAATTCAACTTCATCGTTTTCACGAATTTCGTCAACTAATCCTGACACATGTACAAAATGTTCTTTGTTTGTTCCTTCTTCAGTGATGAATCCGAATCCTTTAGATTCATTGAAAAATTTTACGGTACCTTTATTCATTATAAAAAATTATTGTGTTATCAGTTTATTTACTAACAACGTTTATTATGACGCAAAGATACTACCAATTATGTTAATGAAATGTAAAATATTGATTTTCTTTTCATTAAATCTCTTAAAGCTTATGTATAAAGGCTTTGACTTCGTTAAATTCTTCAATAATTTCGTTAAAAACCTCTTTTACATGTTTTATTTGGTGAATTAAACCTGCAATTTGGCCTATTTCTAACTCTCCATTATCTAAATCTCCTTCAAACATTCCTTTTTTTGCACGTGCTCTACCTAATAATGCTTTTAAAGCTTCTAAAGTTGGTTTTTGTTGATACAATTCTTGTACTTCATTATAAAATTTGTTTTTAACCAAACGTACAGGCGCCAATTCTTTTAAAGTTAGCTGTGTATCGCCATCTTTTACATCAACAATGGTTTGTTTAAAGTTTTTATGTGCAGAAGATTCTTCTGTTGCTGCAAACCTACTTCCTATTTGTACCCCATCTGCGCCTAAAACCATAGCTGCTAACATGCCTCTACCAGAACCCACACCACCCGCAGCAATAACAGGTATTTTAAGGTGTTCTTTTACCATAGGTATTAAAGTGAAAGTAGTAGTTTCTTCTCTTCCATTATGCCCTCCAGCTTCAAAACCTTCACAAACAACAGCATCTACACCTGCACTTTGTGCTTTTAAAGCAAATTTTACAGAACTAACTACATGCACTACAGTAATCCCTTTTTTCTTTAAGTAAGATGTCCAAGTTTTTGGATTGCCAGCAGAAGTAAAAACAATTTTTACTTCTTCTTCTACAATGATATCCATAATTTTTTCAATTTCTGGATAAAGCATAGGTACATTCACCCCAAAAGGTTTTTTAGTTGCTTTTTTACATTTTTGAATGTGTTTTCTTAAAACCTCTGGGTACATAGAACCTGCACCAATTAAACCCAAACCACCAACATTAGAAACTGCAGATGCTAATTTGTAACCAGAAACCCATACCATTCCACCTTGTATAATTGGGTATTGTATATTAAATAAGTTACTAACTTTATTTTGCATTACTGTTTTATAATTTTAAAGGTTTTCTGCAAATTATTCCTAGAAATTCTTAACAAATACAAGCCTTTTTTTAAGGTTGATATATCTAAAGTAGGTTTTGTTAATTTTTGTTGCTGATAAACTACTTTGCCTAAAACATTAAATATTTGAATATCAAAATCTTGTAAACTCTCTTTAAACCCTTCAAATTTAAAAGTATTTATTACTGGGTTTGGAACAATTTTTAAATTCTCAAAAAAACAATCTTCTACAGAACCAGTAGAGCCAATATATTTATATAAAGCTGTTTCAAAATTAGGAATACCATAACCATGTTGTGCTGTGGGATTATTAAATCTATCTGCAGATTCGTACAGAGCTTCTTTTAAATAAGCATTAAAGTTTTTATTTTGTTGTTTAGCTGATTTTAAAAGAAACCCCTCATTATCATTCAAACAAGCTATTAAACCAGCCATAATTGGCGATGAAAAAGAAGTACCATTGTAGTTTACAATACTACCATTTTGATGATTTATAACTGCTGATGCTGTTCCTTGTGCTAAAATTTCTGGTTTTATGCGACCATCAAAACTAGGTCCAAAAGAACTAAAAGAAGATATGTTTCCATTTATATCCACAGCACCCACAGTAATTACTGAAGCTGCATCTGCAGGAGCCGAAATATATTTCCAAGAACTAGTACCTTCATTACCAGCAGAATTTACCACTAAAATACCTTTATGGGCAGCAATTTCTGCTCCTCTAGAAATAAAAGTAGTTTTGCCATCCATATCAGCATAACTGTAATTGTGTTTTGGGTTGTCAAAAGTAGAATACCCTAAAGAGGTATTAATAACATCAACCCCTAAACTATCTGCCATTTCAGCGGCTTCTACCCACAAGGTTTCTTCTAAAACTGTTTCTGTTTCTGCAATTTCTGATATGAATAAATAAAATTTTGCATCGGGTGCAGTACCTACAAATTGGTTTTCTAAATAACCTCCAATAGTAGATAAAACATTCGTACCATGATTGTGTCTTGTATAAAAATTTGCATTTCTGTCAGCAAAATTATAGCCTCCTAAAATTTGATTATTATCTCTTAATCGTTTAAAAGCAGCTAAGGTATTTACATTCGGGAAACCCGCATCTATCACTGCAATAATTTGGTTTTTACCTGTCAAACCTTCTGTATGTAAAAAATCTCCTTTTAACATTTTAATTTGACTCTCTGCTGCACCATAATTAAAAGTTTCTTCGGTATTTTTAAATTTATTTAGGTGGTGTGCTTCGGTTTTTTGAAAAGTTCTTTTATTAGATGTATTTAAAGTTTTATCTGCAAAGTCAATACTTTTTACAAAAGTAAAATCTATTTTTAGGCTATTTATAGCTGTTTGTGTGCCTTGAATGTGTAATGCATTTAACCATTTAGATTTTCCTAAAACAGTAATTCCTAAAGAATTTTTAATGTTATTAATATAACTTTGGTAAATTGGAACATCTGTTTCATCTATAGTAATATTTTGCTTTCCTCTTCTATCAATAGCTTTTTGAGTAAGCATTGTTAAAGGGTTTGCTATATAAGCCGCAGCGTTGGGTTTGTCTTTAAAAAATAACCAAGCGTCTTCTTGCTGTGCAAAAAAAGTTGTACTGCAAATAAAAACAAAAAATAGTAGATTTTTTTTCATAGTTCTTTAAATGAAATATAAAAATACTACTTTAATTAAGGTAAAAAAAGTTTTTAAGAAATTACACCAGAGCCTAGTAATTCTTCGTGTTTGTACCAAGCCACAAATTGCCCTTCTTGTATGGCAGATTGCTTATTTTCAAACTCTACATACATACCTGTTGCAACTTTATATAAAGTTGCTTTTTCTAAAGCTTGTCGGTAACGAATTCTGGCTTCAACTTGCAAGGTTTCTCCTTCTTCTAAAATAAGATCTTCACGAATCCAATGCGTTTCTTCATTAGAAACAAACAAAACATTTCTATACAAACCAGCGTGGTTTTTACCTTCTCCAGTAAAAATAATATTAGTATCTACATCTGTTTCAATGACATACAAAGCCTCTTTTGTACCACCAACGTTTAAACCTTTACGTTGACCTTTTGTAAAATAATGAGCACCATTATGTTTGCCTACAACTTTACCATCATCTTTTTGATAGCTATATTTTGTAGCTAAATAGTTTAATTCGGCTTCTTTATTTTCAAATTTTGGTATCGATTTTGTGTACTGATAAAAATCAGCAGGAATAGTTACAATTTCGCCATCTTTAGGCTGTAATTTTTGTTGTAAAAACTCTGGTAACCTAACTTTTCCTATAAAACATAAACCCTGAGAATCTTTCTTTTCTGCAGTAATTAAATCGGCTTTTTTAGCAATTTCTCTAACCTCTGGTTTTGTTAATTCACCAATTGGAAATAAAGCTTTTGCCAATTGTTCTTGTGATAATTGACATAAAAAATAAGATTGATCTTTGTTATGGTCTTTGCCAGCTAATAATTTAAAAACTGGTTTTCCGTTGATGATTTCTTCTCCTTTTCTACAATAATGACCAGTTGCCACATAATCTGCACCTAATTTTAAGGCGATGTCCATAAAAACATCAAACTTAATTTCTCTATTGCATAAAATATCTGGATTTGGTGTTCTTCCTTTTTCGTATTCTGCAAACATATAATCTACAATTCGCGCTTTATACTGTTCACTTAAATCTACAACCTGAAAAGGAATACCTAATTTTTCGGCAACAATCATTGCATCATTACTATCTTCTAACCAAGGACATTCGTTAGAAATGGTTACAGAGTCATCATGCCAATTTTTCATAAAAAGGCCAATAACTTCGAAACCTTGTTCTTTTAATAAATGTGCTGTAACACTAGAATCTACTCCACCAGAAAGGCCTACAACTACTCGTTTCATTTTCTATTTTTGAAGGTGCAAAGATACGAATTAGAAATGGTTTATAAGGATTGAAAGAATTGATAATAGGATTGGTTTCTGTGATGTAATAGTTTCTAATATGAAAATTTTAAACAACTTTTTCTAACTTCCAACTTCCAACTAAAACCTAATGCTCTTTTTTTCTCTTATAAGTATTTTTCTTCTTTTTATCTTTTTCTGTGGCTATTTCCCCATCTAAATAATACTGCCACTTGCCTACTCTTTTACCATTTTTATAAATACCTGTTTCTTTTAAGTTGCCATTCAATTCAAAATATTTTGCCAATCCATTTGGTTTGCCATTCTTATAAGTAATTTCTTCTATTAAAACACCTTTACTTGAGTATTTACTAGATACACCCTCTAATAAACCATTTTTATATTCTGCATATTCAGTTACTTGTCCATCTGGATAATACACCAATTGCTCTCCATGTAATTGACCTTTTTTGTTATAATTTTCTTTAGACATTAAAGTACCATCTGGATAAAAATATTTCCAGTTTCCTACTCTTTGTCTTCCATTCATAACTCCCTCTGTTTTTATTTGTCCTTTTAATGTATAAAACTGCACAAATAAAGAATCAGAATCTTCGAAAAAGGTTTTTATAATTAATGGGTTTTTAGAGGTGGTAATGTCATAAAATTTAAAAACACCAACTTCTTTGCCGTCTTTAAACTGACCTGTATAACGTATTCTTTTGTTTGGATAATACTTTTTCCAAACACCAGTTCTCTTATTATTTTTATCAAATTGATTTATTTTTTGAGCATTACAATCAATACTTGAAAAATAAAAAGTAAAAAAAGTAAAAATAAAAAGGAGTCTTTTTATATTTATCATTTCAAAATAATTTTCATACAAATATACATTAATAGTGTCCAAAACAAATCAATTGTATCTTTTAGAGCAGTTAAATAACTTAGAAACTGCTAAAAGAGAAAACAGACAAAGAATTGCAAATATTGTATTAGAGCAAGCTTTTTTGTTTGAAGAATTGGTAACTATTACATTTTGGATAGATAAAAAAATTTCTATAAAAGCTGCTTGGGTATTAGAATGGATTTGCACACACCAGAATCTAGATTTTATTTTACCTTATTTAAATGAATTTACCAGCAAAATAAGCAGCTTAAAATTTGACAGCGCCATTAGACCTTGCGCAAAAATTTGCGAATATTTGGCAACTGCATATTATGCTAAATCAGCAAATAAAACAAAAGAAACCCTTACCTTAGTACATATAGATGCCATTGTAGAAACGGGTTTTGATTGGTTAATTACACCACAAAAAATTGCAGTTAGGGCATACACAATGAATACCTTATACTTATTTGGTTTAGAAAAAGAATGGATTCATCCAGAGTTAAAACACCTTATTGAAACCAAAATAATACACGAAAGTAAAGGCACAAAAGCTCGTGGAAAACATGTTATAAAATTGATTGAAAAACATACAAAAAGCCATTAATAAATGTGTTTTAATGCTTATTTTTGTTGCTTACAATACAACAAAAATGAATTTAACAAAACTAAATGCCATTTCTCCTATTGATGGACGTTACAGAGGTAAAATTGAATCACTTGCTAACTATTTTTCTGAGAAAGCTTTAATAAAATATCGTGTTCGTGTAGAAATAGAATACTTTATTGCCTTGTGCGAAATACCTTTACCACAATTAGAAGATTTTAATACTTCTCTTTTTGAAGATTTGCGTAAAATATATACAGATTTTTCTACTGAAGACGCTCAAAAAATTAAAGATATTGAGAAAATCACCAATCATGATGTAAAAGCTGTTGAGTATTTTATCAAAGAGAAATTTGATACCTTAAAATTACAAAAATATAAAGAGTTTATCCATTTTGGATTGACCTCTCAAGATATTAACAACACCGCAATTCCGCTTTCTATAAAAGAAGCTGTAAAGGATGTGTATATACCACAATATTTTGAGGTTTTAGAAAAGCTACAAGAATTGGTAATTGAGTGGAAAGACATTTCTATGTTAGCAAGAACGCATGGTCAGCCAGCATCTCCAACAAGATTAGGTAAAGAGGTTGAAGTTTTTGTTGTGCGTTTAAAAGAACAATTTAATTTATTAAATAACATACCAAATGCTGCAAAATTTGGTGGTGCTACTGGTAATTACAACGCACATAAAGTTGCCTATCCAGCTATTAATTGGAAAGAATTTGGAAGTAAATTTGTACAAGAACAATTAGGTTTGCAACACTCTTTTCCAACAACTCAAATAGAACACTATGATCATATGGCTGCTTTATTTGACTGTTTAAAACGTATAAATACCATTATTGTAGATTTAGATAGAGACTTCTGGACCTATGTTTCTATGGATTATTTTAAACAAAAAATTAAAAAAGGTGAAGTAGGTTCTTCTGCAATGCCACACAAAGTAAACCCAATAGATTTTGAAAATTCTGAAGGGAATTTAGGAATTGCCAATGCTATTTTTGAACATCTTTCTGCTAAATTACCAATATCTAGGTTGCAAAGAGATTTAACAGACAGTACTGTTTTAAGAAATGTTGGTGTACCTTTTGGACATACTATTATTGGTTTTACATCAACCTTAAAAGGATTGAATAAGTTATTGTTAAACAAAGAAAAGTTTGAACAAGATTTAGAAAATAATTGGGCTGTTGTAGCAGAGGCTATTCAAACTATTTTAAGAAGAGAGGCATATCCAAACCCTTATGAAGCCTTGAAGGGTTTAACAAGAACGAATGAAAAAATAAATCAAAAATCGATTGCAAATTTTATTGATACTTTAGAAGTTTCATCAGAAATTAAAGAAGAATTAAAAGCAATTACTCCTGCTAATTACACAGGAATATAGTTTTAACTAGAAGTTGGAAGTGATTAAAAAATAAAGAATGATAAGTATCAAAAATATTTTTAAGAAATGGAATTGGGAGTTTAAAATTGGAATATTTTTAACTACTCTTCAAACTTTATGCTTCTTCCTTTTAACCTCATTTTTTTTATTTAGTGCCTGTTCATCAGAAAAAATAGATGCGAATAGATTTAAGGAAGGTGTTTTTGAAATACCTGCAGGAAATGGTTACAGCAAGACAGTTATTACCAGAGTTGATAGTTTGCAAATAGAAGAATATGAAAAAATTATTAGTATTTCTAATGATAGTGTAATTACAGAAAAAAGAGTTAAAAGAATAGATACTTTATACATAAAATGGAAAAGTAACTTCTTTTATTCTTTAAAAATGAAATCTCCAAAAAAACAGTTAGATAAAGATGCTATTTATGTTCAAATAACGAAAGTTACAGATAGTTCTTATGATTTTTCTGCTAAAATTGGCTTCAGCAAATTTGCTACAGATGGTACAATTTATAAAGTAAAATAACATGGAAATTTTTACACATGCAGATACATGGGTTGCTTTATTAACCCTTACTTTTCTAGAAATAATATTAGGTATAGATAATATTATTTTTATCTCTATTGCTGCAAATAAATTACCAGAAAATCAAGTTAAAAAAGCCACTCTATTAGGATTGGCTTTGGCTATGATTACAAGAATATTGTTACTTTTTGGAGTGTCTTATTTAATTGCATTAAAAGAACCTTTTTTAAAAATAAACACAGATTGGCTTAATACAGGTTTAACAGGGCAAAGCATCATTTTGTTTTTAGGAGGGGTGTTTTTAATTTACAAAAGTACCAAAGAAATTAGACAGAAAGTAGAAAACACCAATGAAGATGAAGTTTTAAAATCGCCAAAAGTAGTTTCGTTTACAAATATTATCATTCAAATTATTTTAATAGATATCGTTTTTTCTTTTGATAGTATTTTAACTGCTGTTGGGATGACAAATGGCATTGATGGGGCTTTAATTATCATGATAATAGCTGTAATAGTATCTATTTTAATTATGATGCTTTTTGCAAACCCAATTAGTAGTTTTGTAAATAAAAATCCTACCATACAAATGTTGGCATTATCGTTTTTAATTTTAATAGGTTTTATGCTAATTACAGAAGGAGCTCATTTATCGCATACAGAATTTTTTAACAAAACTGTAGGAGCAATTCCTAAAGGATATTTGTATTTTGCGATTGCGTTTTCTTTAGGTGTAGAAATGCTGAATCTAAAAATTAGAAAAAAGTAACGTTTTGTGTAAAAAACTACTAAGTATATTTTTTCTTTTACTATTGATGCTTCCTGTATCCATAGAAATTCTTCATGATTTAGAAAACCATGAACACAATGTTTGTACCTCTGTTGGTGAACAACACATACATAAACAAAATATAAATTGTGACGAATTTCATAAGCAATTAACCGTTTTTTCTAAAGAAATTAGTGCTAACTGCAATGTAATTCCAAAACATTTTTATAAAACTTCTTTTGTTGATAAACCTCAAAAATATTTAGATTTTTATCAATTAAAAAAACCTCCTAGAGGCCCACCTTTTTTTACTGTTTAAAAAATAGTTTTCTACAAAAAGTGTAGAAAATATAAACTCTAATCGTTTTTTTAAAAGATATAGATTTATATGTCTATATGCAATAAACAGTAAAATAATAACATGAAAACAATTATAAAACTGCTATTTTTTTTAGCAATATATACAACTAATGCACAAAATAGCATTTCAGGAAAAATTACAGATAACCAAAACAATCCTTTAGAAAAAGTACAAATTTATATAGAAGAAACCCATAAAGGAACTGTTACCTCTAAAGAGGGAACTTATGGGTTTAAAAATCTTCCTAATGGCAAAATTAAAATTACCTACACCTATTTAGGTTATAAAACAGTTGTTAAAACTATAGATATTAATTCAGAAAATATAGTAATCAATATTCAATTAAAAGAAAGTTTTTTTCAAATAGATGAAATTATTGTTTCTACTCCATTTAACAAATTACAGTCAGAAAATGTAATGAAAGTAGAACGTTTAAGCGCTGTTGCTATTAGAAAACTTGGTAACACAACCTTATCTGAAGGTATTACAAACATTGCAGGAGTTTCACAAATATCTACAGGAACTTCTATTGGAAAACCTGTTATTAGAGGTTTAAGTGGTAACAGAGTTTTGGTTTACACACAAGGTATTCGTTTAGAAAACCAGCAATTTGGTGGCGAACATGGATTGGGAATTAATGATGCTGGCATTAGCTCTGTAGAAATTATAAAAGGACCTGCTTCTCTACTCTATGGGTCAGATGCTTTGGGTGGTGTTTTGTATTTAAACCCAGAAAAATTTGCTTTAGAAAACAATTCAGAATTTAATGTAAATCAACGTTTTTTCAGCAATACCTTAGGTACAAACACATCAGTGGGCGCTAAAATATCAAAAGAAAATTGGAAATTTTTAGCAAGAGGAACTTATGCAAATCATGCTGATTATAAAATTCCTACTGATGAAAGAGTTACCAATACACGTTTTAACGAAAAAGACTTTAAAACAGGTGTTGCCTACTCTAAAAACAAATTTACATCAGAACTTCGTTATAATTTTAATCGTTCTAAATTGGGCTTAACAGAAGGGATTGCAGCACAATCTACAAGTACAGATATTTTAGAACCTTATCAATTTATAGACAATCATATAGTAAGTTCTCATAATCATTTTTTCTTCGGAAAATCGAAGTTAGATATCGATTTAGGCTATACTTTTAACGATAGACAAGAGTTTGAAGAACATGAAGACCATAATGAAAATGAAACCGAAGAAGCACATGAAGAGCATGAAGAAGCTGCTTTAAGAATGAAGTTAAAAACGTTTTCTTACAATGCAAAATATCATTTTCCTAAAATTGGTAACATCGAAATACTTTCTGGTATACAAGGTTTGCATCAAACAAATACCAATTTTGCTAAAGAAATTCTAATACCAGATGCAAATGTAAACGACGTTGGTATTTTTACAACAGCAAACTATACATGGAATAAAAATACTTTACAAGCAGGAATTCGTTTTGATAATAGACAAATTTCTACTGAAAGAATGGAAGTTGTTCACGATACTGAAACACATATTTTTGATGCTATTGATAAGTCTTTTAATAGTTTTACAACTTCTTTAGGTTTAAAAACTTCTTTTACAGAGGCAATTACTGCAAGATTAAATGTTGCAACCGGTTTTAGAGCTCCAAATTTAGCAGAACTAAGTTCTAATGGTGTACATCATGGAACCAATAGGTTCGAAAAAGGAAATGCGAATTTAAAAAACGAAAAAAATACTCAAATAGATGTGTCTGTAGAATATAAAACAGAACATTTTGAATTGTTTGCCAATGGTTTTTACAATCATTTAAAAGATTATATTTTTATAACACCAACTAATGAAATTGAAGATGGTGAACAAGTTTTTACCTACATTCAAGAAAATGCCAAATTATATGGTGGCGAATTTGGTTTTCATTTACATCCACATCCACAAGATTGGTTGCATTTAGAAAGTGTTTTTGAAACTGTTATTGGTAAACAAGACAATGGGAATTTTTTACCCTTAATACCTGCAAATACTTGGAGAAACACTTTTAGAACAGAGTTTTCTATTGGAAAATGGTTGCGACAAGGCTATAGTTCTGTAACATTACAAAGCACTTTTGCACAAAATAATAGTAGTGCATTTGAAACAACTACAGAGGGTTACAACCTACTAAATTTAGGTTTTGGTGGCGATATTAACTTTAAAAACATAAAGGTTTCTACCTCTATTTCTGTAAATAATTTATTAAATAAAACATACATTCATCACTTATCAAGATTAAAAAACGATGGTATATTTAACCAAGGTAGAAATATTGTTTTAGGTATAAATTTTACAATTTAAAATATTTTAAAAAGAATGAAAAAAGTGTTGCTTTTGTGTAACACTTTTTTCTTAATTTTGGTAATTATTACGTTTGCTGTTTTAGATCTTTTATTAAGTGATAAAAATGCTCGAATAAAAAAGCATTTTTATGTCTAAATTACCCAAGAAATATCAATTTATAGATTTGTCAGATTATGGCAGACCCATTGCAAGGGTTATTGCAAATTCATTAAAAACAACTTCTTTTACACCTGTACACGTCACTATTGCATTTGTAATCTCTGGTTTAACTGGTGTTTTTTGTATTACACAAGGGCATTATTGGACAGCTGCTTTCTTTTTAATTTTTAAATCTATTTTAGATGCTGCAGATGGTGAGTTGGCAAGAATAAAAAAAACACCTTCTTATACTGGTAGATTTCTAGATTCTGTTTCAGATATTATTTTAAATTTTATTATTTTTATTACTATTTGGCAATTAACAACAATAAATTTTTACTGGATGTTACTGGCTTTTTTCGGAATTCAATTACAAGGTACTTTATACAACTACTACTACGTAATTCTTAGAAATCGATTTTCTGGAGACACTACAAGTAGAATTTTTGAAGATACTACACCCATTGCTTTACCAGGAGAAAAGCAAAAAAACGTAAACATCCTTTTTTTTCTATACACCTTATTTTATGGTATTTTTGATAAAATAATTTATGCTTTAGATAAAAATGCATCCAAAGGAAAACCATTTCCTAATTGGTTAATGACCTTAATTTCTACTTTTGGCTTAGGCTTTCAACTTTTGATTATTAGCCTTCTTTTAGTTTTCAATTTAAAAGAATTTATCATTCCGTTTTTTATTGGATATTCCGTTTTTATTTTTGTTTTTATCTTTATTAGAAAAGTGTTTTATTAACGTACATGTTTTGTACTCTTTAAAGTACTTAAAACAATAAATGAAGCAAGAAAAAATAAAGCTAAAGAAAGTACACTCCACTGCATAGAATCTGTTAAATAAATTAAGAAACCAAATACAAAAGTTCCTAAAACAATGGCAATTTTCTCGGTTACATCATAAAAACTAAAATACGTTGCATGGTCTTTTGTTTCTGGTAATAGTTTAGAATATGTAGATCGAGTTAGAGATTGTATAGCACCTAAAACCATACCCAACAAACCACCTAAAGCATAAAAATACAAATCAACATTAGGTAGTTCTTTTTCTAACATAAACGCACTAAAACATACTAAAACCCAAATAAATAAAGTAATTTTTATGGCTTTAAAATTTCCATACTTTTTTGATACATTAGAAAATACATAAGCCCCTAAAATAGCTACAAATTGTATTAACAACACTGTAACTATTAAATTAATGGTACCTAAACCTAACTCTGAAGACCCAAAAATAGTGGCTAATAAAATAATGGTTTGTACGCCTACACTTAGTAAAAAAAATGCAATTAAAAAGTTTCTCAATGTTGGATAATTTTTAAGTTCTATCGAAACTTTTTTTAATTCTTTAAAACCTTTCCAAATAAAATCTTTTTCGGGCTTTCGGTTAAACACATTATTGGGTAATTTTTTAAATGTTATTTGCGCAAAACCAATCCACCATAAACCAACCATTACAAAAGAAATTCTCATGGCTTTTAATGAAGCTGCATTTTTTACGGTTTCTAAAGCTGCTGTTATTTCTTCATCTGAACCATTGGCTGTAATATTTTCTGGTATACTTAAATCAAAACCAAAAAAAGAAGGTTGTAAAATCATACCTAAACTAATTAATAAAAGTATAATAGAACCAATATAACCATATATAAAACCTTTTGCACTTGCAGCATCTTGTTGCTCTGGGCTTGCTACTTCTGGTAAATAAGAGTTATAAAAAACAATACTAGACCAAAAACCAATACTTGCTAAAATTGTACAAAGTATTCCTATCCAAGTTGTGCTAACATCTTCAAAAAAATACATACTAATTACAGAAAAACCACCCAACCAACAAAAAAACTTCATAAATTTTAATTTATTACCTGTATAATCTGCAATGGCAGATAATATGGGAGAAATAAAAGCTACTATTAAAAATGAAAATGATAAAGAATAACTGTATAAAGTGTCAGGATAATCCCAATCCATCCAAAGAAAACGAACGGTTTTTCCTTTTGTAATAGCATCATAAAATAATGGAAAAACTGCAGTACTAATTACTAAAGAATATACTGAATTTGCCCAATCGTAAAATGCCCAAGCATTTATTAGTTTATTACTCCCTTTTTGTAACATAAAATTTTTTTAAATAAAAATACCGTTCATTTTATTTTGAACGGGACACAAGATAGTAAAAGTTTTACTACTTTTTATTTTAAGGTTGTAACGCCATTATATTTTGCAGCATACTTTTTTGCTGTTGGTAAATAAGTTCTTAAATCATTAATTCTAGATTCGTTTGATGGGTGCGTTCTTAAAATTGCAGGTTGAGAATTTTTATCTGAACTTTGACTCATTCTAACCCAAACCTCTGCTGCTTCGGTGCCATCATAACCTGCCATAATCATAAAGACCAAACCTAATCTGTCTGCCTCTTGCTCATGTACTCTACTAAATTTTAAGACTCCTAAACCAGAACCAACCCCAAAAGCAGCATTCCATATTTTTTGCGTTTTACTATCTTTTTCAGAGGCACCTAGAGCAACGGCCAAACCACCAATTTGCTGTAATTGCCCATGAGACATTCTTTCTTGTCCGTGTTTTGCAAAAGCATGCGCAACTTCATGCCCCATTACTGCTGCAACTCCATCTTCATTTGCACAAATTGGCATAATACCTGTATAAAAAACCACTTTTCCTCCTGGCATACACCAAGCATTTAAGGTTTTGTCCTCTACTAAGTTAAATTCCCATTTGTATGCATTTGCTTCAGATGTCATGTTGTTTGCTCTCATAAATCTATCTACAGCTGCAGAAATATTTTTACCAACATTTTTAATTTGGTTGGTCATTTCTTTATTAGTAGACAGTTTATTTTCTTTTAAAAATCCTTTATATTGTGCAAAACTAACAGGTAAAACTTTTGAATCACTTACAAAATTTACTCTACTTCTGCCTGTAATTGGCACTTTACTGCATTCTGTAAATAAGACGATTGAAAGTAAAAAAATAGCATATTTTTTCATTTGTAATAACTTTATATTTCTTATTTATTTGATTAGCAATTTATAAATTTTATCTATACTATGAGTACTCATTACATTTTAAAATAACTTAATAGTATATTTTTAAAAATTTATTAAGTTTTCTTTAAGAATTTCGGTTTGTATATTTGTGTATGAAATTGATATAAATTTCGACTAAAATTAAAGTACGAAACATAAATAATAAAATAATATGAATAAAATAATTCCATTTTTGTCGATCATTTTTTTAATGAGTTGCAATAGTAAAGCGCAAAATAAAAATGAAGAAAATAAAATATATACTATTGTTAAATCTGAAGAACAGTGGAAAAAAATATTGACAGACAAAGAATATTATGTATTAAGAGAAGCTGGTACAGAAAAAGCATTTACAAGTCCATTAAATAACAATAAAAAAGAAGGCACTTATCTGTGTGCTGCGTGTAAAACACCTTTATACCAATCTAAACACAAATATGATTCAGGCTCTGGTTGGCCTTCTTTTGATAGAGCTATAAAAGGAAATGTAGAAATGGATGTAGATTATAAAATTGGTTATGCTAGGACAGAATTAAAATGCAATACTTGTGGCAGTCATTTAGGCCATTCATTTGATGATGGCCCACAAGAAACTACTGGAAAACGCCATTGTATTAATGGTATTGCTTTAAATTTTACACCCAAAGAGAAGTAATTTAAAAAATAATTAAACTCTATTTAAGTACACATAATCATTTTTTTTAGCACTTTATTTCCGAAGAAAATATAGTCTAAAAAAGCTACTATAAGCCTTTTAAAATAGTGGTTATTTCTTATATTTGTGTTTCCTAAAAAAGACACAAATTATGTTTAATAATTTAAGCGATAAATTAGATAAAGCCTTACACACCCTAAAAGGGCATGGTAAAATTACAGAAGTTAACGTTGCAGAAACTTTAAAAGAAGTTAGAAGAGCACTATTAGATGCCGATGTTAACTTTAAAATTGCCAAAGAATTTACCAAGAGAGTACAAACCAAAGCCATAGGACAAAATGTATTAACAACCATAAATCCTGGGCAATTAATGGTAAAGTTAGTTAAAGACGAACTTACTCAATTAATGGGTGGTGAAACTGTGGGTGTAAATTTAGGAGGTAGCCCTACTATAATTTTAATGTCTGGTTTACAAGGTTCTGGTAAAACAACTTTTTCTGGAAAATTAGCAAACTACCTTAAAGACAAAAAAAATAAGCAAGTTTTATTGGTAGGTTGTGATGTATACAGACCAGCAGCTATCAATCAATTACAAGTTGTAGGAGAACAAATTGATGTAGAAGTTTATGCAGAAGTTGGCAATAACAATCCTGTAGAAATTTCTAAAAATGCAATTGCCCACGCTAAAGCAAACGGAAAAAATGTGGTGATTATAGATACTGCAGGTCGTTTAGCAGTAGATGAAGAAATGATGTCAGAAATTTCTAACATCCACAAAGCAATAGAACCACAAGAAACTTTGTTTGTGGTAGATTCTATGACAGGGCAAGATGCCGTAAATACAGCAAAAGCATTTAACGATATTTTAAATTTTGATGGTGTTGTACTAACAAAATTAGATGGTGATACACGAGGTGGAGCCGCACTTTCTATAAAATCTGTAGTTGATAAGCCAATTAAGTTTATTGGTACAGGAGAAAAAATGGATGCAATTGATGTATTTCATCCTGATAGAATGGCAGATCGTATTTTAGGTATGGGTGATGTGGTTTCTTTAGTAGAAAGAGCCCAAGACCAATATGATGAAGAAGAAGCTAGAAAACTGCAGAAAAAAATCGCAAAAAATCAATTTGGTTTCGATGATTTCTTAAATCAAATTCAGCAAATAAAAAAAATGGGAAGCATGAAAGACCTTATGGGTATGATTCCTGGTGCTGGCAAAGCTTTAAAAGACGTAGATATTGATGATGATGCTTTTAAAGGAATCGAAGCAATTATTCATTCTATGACACCTTCTGAAAGAAGCACACCTTCTACCATAAACGCTAGCAGAAAGAAAAGAATTGCTAAAGGTTCTGGAACTTCTATCCAAGAAGTAAACCAATTAATGAAGCAATTTAACCAAATGAGTAAAATGATGAAAATGATGCAAGGTGGTGGTGGCAAAAAGATGATGCAGATGATGAAAGGAATGAAATAGTGAAGTGTGAAATAATAAAAAATAATAACAAATGTTATTTCGAAATGAGCTTTTTTTAAGTGATTTAGAAATCTCCAATTGTAACTTTGAAACCATAAAATGATTTTATTAGACGGAAAAAAAACAGCAGCAGATATTAAAGAAGAAATTTCTTTAGAAGTAGATTATTTAAAAAATAATCATAAAAAAGCACCACATTTAGCAGCCATTATTGTAGGGAATAATGGCGCAAGTATTACGTATGTAAATGCAAAAGTAAAAGCTTGTGAACGTGTTGGTTTCGAATCTACATTGATTCGTTTACCAGAAGATATTACCGAAGAAGCGTTACTAAATGAAATTGCTGTTTTAAATATAGATAATGATATTGATGGTTTTATCGTTCAGCTTCCACTGCCAAAACATATAGATGAACAAAAAGTAATAATGGCTGTTGCCCCTGATAAGGATGTAGATGGATTTCATCCAACAAATGTTGGTAAAATGGCTTTAAACTTACCAACTTTTATTTCTGCAACACCTTTTGGCATTTTAGAATTGTTAGATAGATATGAAGTAGAAACTTCTGGCAAACACGTTGTTGTTTTGGGTAGAAGCCATATTGTGGGTAGCCCAATGAGTATTTTATTATCTCAAAAAAGAAAAGTAGGTAATGCTACTGTTACAATGTGCCATAGTAGAACAAAAAACTTAAAAGAAATTACTTTACAAGCAGATATAATTGTAGCTGCCATAGGAATACCAGAGTTTTTAAAAGCAGATATGGTTAAAGATAATGTAACTGTAATTGATGTTGGAATTACCAGAGTTGCAGATCCTTCTAAGAAAAATGGTTTTAGATTGGTAGGTGATGTTGCTTTTAAAGAAGTTGCAGAAAAATCTCAATATATTACTCCAGTTCCTGGTGGCGTAGGCCCAATGACCATCGCAATGCTCTTAAAAAATACTTTATTAGCGTGCAAGAGAAAAAACGCACATGACTCAAATGATTGTTAAAAATTATTTTTTTAAATATTTTTATTTATTAAAAATCATCCATTTTCTAAATAAAACATAAATGGTAACAGCTCCAAAACATCAACTAAATATAGCAATATTTCTTTAAAAAAAGAAAATTTTAATTAATAAAAAAAATCTTGTCTTATTATTTTGGGTGCTATTTTAATTATTCATTCATAATATTTTAAAGCAACCTATAAAAATAGAGCTAAAAAGTATCATTATCAAAATTTTAATTTAAATGAAGATAGCTTTTAAACCTTTAATATGATTACCCGTTGTGCATTTTAAATAATGCTAATTTTAATATTATTAATATTCCTATCGAATATAAATTTATTGATGTACTG
>NZ_CANNFF010000003.1 GCF_947503855.1 uncultured Polaribacter sp.
CTTTCGTAATTTGCATTTAAGTTGTTCATATTTAATGATTTGTGGTTAAATCAATTTACTGATTTTCAGTAATATGAACAACTTTTTTTTCTTAAATCATAATGCACAACGGGTATTAGTATTACTGTTTGTATAATTTTTTTCATGATTTTAAACTGTTCCATAACTTGTTTTTACATCAAAAGTATTTTGCAAATAGTAGTTTTAAAACTAAAAGGAGGAAACATTATTTTTTATGAGTTAACTTCAATTAATTTACGAAATTTATTTTATAAATAGATAGCTTATTAATATTTAACATTATTTTTAAGTCTTTAAAATGAATAATTATGTACAAAAATCTCTTATTTCTATTAATGATAATACTTTGTTTATTGTAATAACAAAGAAGAAAACCATAACAATTCAGTTTTAGAAAATAGACTAATGCATGCCATCAATAAAGCAATAAAACCAGACGAAATGAAAAATAGATGTTTTTGGGTTACAGATAGTCAATTATACAAAGATTATCATGATAACGAATGGGGGCAACCTGTATTTGATGATGCAACTTTGTTTGAATTTATAATTTTAGAGACATTTCAAGCAGGTTTAAGTTGGATTACCATTTTAAACAAAAGAGAAAATTTTAGAAAAGCATTTGATAATTTCGATTATAAAAAAATTGCAAACTATCCAGCAGTTAAATACAACTCTTTATTGCAAGATACTGGTATAATTAGAAATAAACTAAAAATTAAAAGTGCCATTATTAATGCACAATTATTTATCGAAATTCAGAAAGAGTTTGGTTCTTTCTCTAAATTTATTTGGAGCTATGTAGATGGCAAGCCAATTGTAAATAAATTTCATACAAAAGAGGATGTACCTACTACTTCAGCATTGTCAGACAAAATATCTAACGACTTAAAAAAAAGAGGGTTTAAATTTGTAGGATCTACAGTTGTATATGCGTATTTGCAAGCAATTGGTATGGTAAATGATCATACAACAGACTGTTTTAAATATTCTGTTTTATGAAAATAACAAAAGTACCTTTAAAAGATTTAAAAGCTAGTTTTTCTATTTTTAATAGAAGAATTATTTGGATTAATTATCGCTCTTTTTGCAACAAGCTATTTGTTATTATTTAATGATGTTTTTGGTTTTGTAATGACAATTGGAGTGTTTTTATTTTTATGGTAAAGACCCAAGGATAGATTGTATTTTTTTTCTATGTACCTGTTAGTGGCTACTTTAGAAATTGGTGGTACTGCTTTTGGATCTTGGAAATGGCCAAAAATAGGGTTTCAAGTATTTGAACTTTTGCCTAGTAATAACCCACCAAGTGGTATTAGCCTTTTTTGTTTTTTATTAGATATGGGTTGTTTTTTTATCTACATTAATAGACATAAAATAGCATGGTCACGTTTAAAGAATATCAGAAAAATTAGAAAAAATAATATACCAAAAAAAGTAAAAGACCTAGATTTTGATTACAAGACAAAACAAAATGTATAAAATAGTATTAAAGAGAATAATTCTAGCATTGTAATACACAAGGCTTTTTACAATTTTGATGACGAAGGGTTTACAATGTTAAATTGCGTAAAACTAAGAAAGGTAGAAAAGTTAGATTAATGTCCTGTAAAAAAACGGATAGCCATAAATATTATCACAATTAATCCACCATAAATTAATACTTTTTTACCTGCATTTTTATAATATCTTTCGTGGTTTTTTATGTCTTTTCTATAACTATAAACCATTAACGCTATAAAAGCGATAATGAAAAAAATCATAAAAACAATTCTTCCTGTTGTAAAAAATGCACTTAAAAACATATGGTTTATTCTTAATAAGTTCTTTATTAAATCTTTGTAAAAGTTATTTTAATTTTACACTCTTATACTATATTGTCTTTTAAAATTACATAAATAAAATAACGCAACAAAATTACAAATAAATAACCTTTAATAATTACTTTACAGATGAAAAATAAAATAAAAGCAGTACACGAATTTCATGAAGCTTTTGGAGCAGGCATAAAATACACACCCACTGCAAATATTGGCGAAGAAAGAAACTTGCTTCGTTTTAATTTAATGAAAGAAGAAAATGAAGAGTATTTAGAGGCTGCACAAAATAACGATTTGGTAGAAGTTGCAGATGCTTTGGGAGACATGTTATATATACTTTGTGGCACAATTATAGAACATGGTATGCAACATAAAATAGAAGAGGTTTTTAACGAGATTCAAAGAAGTAATATGAGTAAATTGGGTGAAGATGGCAAACCGATTTACAGAGAAGATGGTAAAGTTTTAAAAGGACCAAATTACTTTAAACCTAATATTTCTAAAATTTTAGAAGAATAAATATCAATCAAAAAAGGCAATATTATCTCTTACATACTCTAAAGTAAGTGCAATAATATTGTCTTCATATTTATCAAATTCTCTATCTAAATCGTCCCATAAATCAATATTAGATTCTTTTTCCATTAAAATATTTCTACGAAGGTGCGTGTTTTTAGGTACAGGAAATTCTGGAAACAGAAAAATGGCTTTTGTTAATAGGTCTACTGTTTTTGTCGCTTTTATAGCTAAATATGCCTGAAAAACTTCGTGTGTAAATTGCCCAGAAGAATTAAAAAAGAACTGTACAAAACCACCTTCTGTAACATTATTCTCTAAAATATCTATATAAATAAAGTTTTTTTCGAATTCATTTAAATTTTTAAAATTATCTTTTTTAGGAATTTTTTTTCCAATAATTTCTCCAATTCTAGTAATTTTTTCTGCATCATTATTTAAAAGCAGTGCAATTTCTGTAGAAGTCATTGTTTTTGTATTTTAAGTGTTCTTTTTTTCATAGGCACACCCTCTATAATTGTAAATAATCTTTCTGTTGATAAATAGTGAGTTAGCTCTAGTTTTGTACCTCCATCTAGACCTATTAGCAATACTTTAAAACTAGCTTTTTCATTTTTAAATTTTGTTGATGGTTTCTAATCAGCTTCAAAGTTATCGTAATAATTACTTTTGGTAAAGCAATACACCATCAATTTTCTTTCTAAAAGTTCTTTTGGGTGTTCTTATAAACGCAATAGTTGATTATTATAAACATCATTTTGTAAATCATTTGTAAAAACAAGAAGCACTCTTTGTTTATATTGATGGTTTTTAATGCTTTGTCCTAAAGAAATCAACCTAAAAAGTAAAATAAGATTACTGTATTTTTCATTATGTAGTATTACTTTAAAACAGAAAATTCAATAAAAGAATCTGTAAATAGCGTATGCGTTTGGGTTTTAAAATCTTTTTTGTCTGCTTTGTAAATGTTGTCTACATAGGTTTGCGGATTTAAATCGATTAAAGGAAACCAAGTACTTTGCACCTGAATTTGCAATTTATGTCCTTTTTTAAATGTATGAAAAACATCCTGTAGTTTTATATTTACGTCTGTTTTTTTATTTGGAATAAAAGGCTCAGGATTCACGAAACTATTTCTAAATCGTCCACGTAAAACTTCGCTTCTAACCATTAAATGGTAGTTACTCATTTTTAAATGATCTTGTAATTTATCATTTTCTTTGTCATCACTTAGTTCAGCTGGATGCACATCGATTACTTTTACAATCCAATCTGCAGCAGTACCTGTAGTTGCTACTTTTAATTTTGCTAAAATATCTCCAGCCAATGTAAAGTTTTCTGTTAAAATCCCTGTTTCAAAAACTAAAACATCAGGTCTTCTTGCAGCAAAACGTTGGTCGTCTGTCATATATTTACGTGGTGTAAAAACCGTTTTTATGTCTTCTGAATAAGGTACAGGTCGTTTTACATCACTTATAAAATTAATTCCTTTTGTTGATTTTTGATTGGTAGTTAAATTTTGATCTTCAGATAAATACCAATTTTGAGTTTCTGTATTTTCTGGTGGCCAAGTATTGTAAGATTTCCATTCTTTTTTACCCGAATCAAAAACATACGCTTCAGGCAAACCAGAGTTTTTATCAGCGTCTCCTTTTAAGAAATGATTAAAGAATTTTGTTTCAATTTCTGATTGAAATTTTAAGGAAATAGAATCTCCAAAATAATAGTTACCTACATAATTTTTTACGGTATTTCTAGACCATTTTCCATGATCCCAAGGACCAAAAACCATTGTGTTATAATTATTCTTACCCTGTTTTTCTATCGCTTTATAAGTTTCTAAAGGACCATATAAATCTTCTGCATCAAACCAGCCACCAACAATCATAGTTGCTACAGAAGAGGGTACTTTATCTAAATGTTGTATAATTCCTTTGCTTTGCCAAACAGAATCGTAATTTGGATGTTCTACAATTTCTTTCCAGAAAAAATCGTCTATTTTGTCTTTTTTAGCAGAATTGGTAACATCTAATTTATCGTACTGAAAATATTCGTTCAAATTTTTTAAAGGACCTTTGTCTAAGAAAAATTGATATTGATCTTGAGATTTCATTTTAGGAAAAGAATACCAAGCAGAGTCTGTTGGTGTGTCTTTGTAAGTTCCAAATAAAGAAATAGCTCTAAAATAGCTTAATAAAAAAGCGCCATTATGATGAAAATCATCAAAGAAAAAATCGCCAATACAAGCTTGTGGAGAAGCAGCTTTTAAAGCAGGGTGCGCTTCTATAGTAGAAACTGTGGCATAATGGCCAGGGTAAGAAATTCCCCAAGTACCAACATTACCATTATTATTTGCTACGTTTTTTACGAGCCAATCAATAGTGTCATAGGTGTCTGAAACTTCATCCGATTCGTTTTCTTTTTTATTGGGAATGTAGGCACGCATATTGTCATAAACACCTTCGCTCATCCAACGTCCTCTAACATCTTGATAAACCACAATGTTTCCCTCTTTCATTAAATGTATGTTAGGTCCAATTTTGGTTTTCATTTTTCCTTCTCCATAAGGTGCAGAACTGTAGGGAGTTCTTTGCATTAAAATAGGATGTTTTTTAGAAGTATCTTTAGGAGAATAGATAGTCGTGTGCAGTTTTACACCATCTCTCATGATTATATCTACCTCTTTTTTGGTGTAATTATCTGCAACATAAGTGTTTTTTTTAGGTTCACTTTCTTTGTTTTTACAAGCAGCAAAAGCTAAAAAACTAATAAGTGCAAAAAGGATTATTTTTTTCATAATGAAGATTGATTTGTAGCGTTAAATCTACGAAACTAAAAACAGTTGTTAAAAATTCTTTTGTTAAAATGATTTTTGTTTAAAAAAAGCTGGAAATAGCTTTTAAAAAATCACCCAAACTGTCAAAACTTCAAAAATTTTCTCCCTATTTTTGCAAACTATGCAAGAAACTAAAAAACATCAATTAACAGATTGGTTACCAACCACAAACAGAGAAGTTAAAATTCGTGGATGGGAAGAGTTGGATGTAATTTTATTTAGCGGAGACGCATATGTAGATCATCCTTCTTTTGGGCCTGCAGTAATTGGTAGAATTTTAGAGAGTTATGGTTTACATGTGGCAATTGTGCCACAACCCAATGTAAATGATAATTTACAAGATTTTGAAAAATTAGGGAAACCACGTTTGTTTTTTGCAGCTACTGGGGGTTGTATGGACCCTATGGTCTCTAACTACACGGCTAGTAAAAAGAGAAGAGATAAAGATGCTTATACACCAAATGGTGATAAGGGTTTTAGACCCGATTATGCAACCTCTGTGTACAGTAAAATTTTAAAAGAAAAATTTCCTGATGTACCTGTTTTAATTGGTGGAATTGAAGCTTCATTAAGACGTGTAACACACTATGATTATTGGTCTGATAAATTAATGCCAACTATTTTAGAAACTTCTAAGGCAGATATGTTGGTGTATGGAATGGGAGAACAACCTTTGCGCGAAATTGTAGAATTATTGCAAAAAGGAGTTCCTTTTTCTAGCTTAAAAAATATAAAACAAACGGCTGTTTTAATTGATGAAAAACAGGAGAAAATACCAGTTGTAAACGATTGGGAAGATGTAACAATTAATTCTCATGAAGCTTGTTTGGCAGATAAAAAAACGTTTGCTTCTAACTTTAAAACCATAGAACAAGAGTCTAATAAATTAAAAGCAAGAAGAATTTTTCAGAAAGTAGGAGAGCAATTATTAATGATTAACCCACCTTTTCCTACGATGACAGAAGCAGAGATTGATGGCTCTTTTGATTTGCCTTATACTCGTTTACCCCATCCAAAATACGACAAGCGTGGGCCAATTCCTGCGTTTGAAATGATTAAATTCTCGATAAACATTCACAGAGGGTGTTTTGGTGGCTGTAGTTTTTGTACTATTTCTGCACATCAAGGAAAATTTATAGCAAGTAGGAGTCAGGAATCTATTTTAAAAGAGGTAGATAAAGTGGCAAGTATGCCAGATTTTAAAGGTTATTTGTCTGATATTGGTGGTCCTTCTGCAAACATGTATCAAATGAAAGGTAAGGTGCAATCTATTTGCGACAAATGTGTAGCGCCTAGTTGTATTTCGCCAGTAGTATGTAGTAATTTAGATACGTCTCATAAACCGTTAACAGAACTGTATCAAGCAGTTGATAAACATCCAAAAGTAAAAAAATCGTTTATTGGAAGTGGAATTAGACACGATATGTTGGTGCCAGAATTCAATAAAAATGCAGATGCTAAAGAGCTGGATGCGTATACAGAAGAGGTCATGACCAAACACGTATCAGGGCGTTTAAAAGTGGCTCCAGAACATACTTCTGATCCTGTTTTAAAATTGATGCGTAAACCGTCTTTTACTTATTTTCATAAATTTAAAGAGCGTTTTGATAGAATTAATATCAAGAAAAAGCTCAACTTACAATTGATACCATATTTTATTTCTAGTCACCCAGCAAGTGAGGTAGAAGATATGGCAAATTTAGCTGCAGAAACCAAAAACATGGGCTTTCAGCTAGAGCAAGTGCAAGGTTTTACACCTACGCCAATGACAGTTGCAACCGTTATTTATTATTCAGGATATCATCCTTATACCTTAAAACCTACTAAAACACCAAAAACAAAAAAGGAGAAAGAAGACCAGCACAAATTTTTCTTTTGGTACAAAAAAGAAAATAAAGCGTGGATTAGAAATACCTTAAATAAAGTTGGAAGACCTGATTTGTTAAAGGTATTATTGCCAGAAAATAATTCTTGGAAAAAGAACAAAAAAGCAAAAGAGGTAAAAAATACTTTTGACGATGCTGTTCCTTTTAACAGAAGAAAAAAGAAAGTGAGAAGAGCTACCTCTAAAAAAAGAAGGAGATAATTAGCTTTTTTTACCCTATAAACTTTTAGATTGTACAGTTGGATTTTAAGTCTATACTTTAATGAATGTTTATAAGTTTTCACAAAAGTAGACGAAGCGATTTATAAAGAACATCCATAGAAATTTTTGACATTAAAGGTATTTAGCCGTTAAGGCATAAGCGATTTGCAAAATAAAGCTTTTAACTTTTGTTACTCTGCTTACATATTTCTTCTATATTGGCCACCAACTTTAAATAATGCTTTTGTAATTTGCCCTAAAGAACATACTTTGGTAGCTTCCATTAATTTGTCAAATAAATTTTCATTCTGTATGGCAGCTTTTTGTAATATTCCAAGTTGTTCTTGTACTTTATGTGGGTTTGCCTTATTTAACAATTCTTTGGTTTTAATTTGAAATTGTTTCTCTTGTTCTGTGGCACGTATTACTTCTGCAGGTTGTACAGTTGGCGATCCTTTAGAACTTAAAAATGTATTTACCCCAATAATAGGGAAATCTCCATTGTGTTTTAAAGTTTCATAATACAAACTTTCTTCTTGTATTTTAGAACGCTGATACATGGTTTCCATAGCACCTAAAACACCACCTCTTTCTGTAATTCTGTCAAATTCTTCTAAAACAGCAGCTTCTACTAAATCTGTTAATTCTTCTATAATAAACGCCCCTTGAATTGGGTTTTCATTTTTAGTCAAGCCTAATTCTTTGTTGATAATTAACTGAATAGCCATGGCTCTTCTAACTGATTCTTCTGTAGGTGTAGTAATGGCCTCATCATAAGCATTTGTATGTAGAGAGTTACAGTTGTCGTAAATTGCGTATAAAGCTTGTAACGTGGTTCTTATATCGTTAAAGTCTATTTCTTGAGCGTGCAAAGAACGTCCAGAAGTTTGTATATGATACTTTAACATTTGCGCTCTTGGGTTGGCACCATATTTATTTTTCATGGCTTTTGCCCATATTTTTCTTGCAACTCTACCAATTACAGCATATTCTGGATCAATGCCGTTAGAAAAGAAAAAAGATAAGTTAGGGCCAAATTTATTAATGTCCATTCCACGACTTAAATAATACTCTACATACGTAAATCCGTTACTTAAAGTTAAAGCCAATTGTGTAATTGGATTGGCACCCGCTTCTGCAATATGATATCCAGAAATAGAAACCGAATAGAAATTACGAACCTGCTTTTCAATAAAATATTCTTGTACATCGCCCATTAAACGCAAAGCGAATTCCGTAGAAAAAATACAGGTATTTTGTGCTTGATCTTCCTTTAAAATATCTGCCTGTACAGTACCTCTAACTTGTGCTAAAGTGTCTTTTTTTATTTGTTGATAAACTTCTGATGGTAAAACTAAGTCTCCAGTTAAACCCAATAACATTAGACCTAAACCATTGTTTCCTTCAGGTAACTTTCCATGATATTTTGGTCTTTCTAAACCTTTAGAATCATATATTTCTTTGAATTTAGCTTCAACATTATCTTCTAAATTATTTTCTTTGATGTATTTCTCACAATTCTGATCTATAGCAGCATTCATAAAAAAGCCAAGTAACATAGGTGCTGGCCCATTAATAGTCATAGAAACAGAGGTCATGTGATGACTTAAATCGAAACCAGAATATAGTTTTTTAGCATCGTCTAAACAGCAAATAGAAACACCTGCATTTCCAATTTTCCCATAAATATCAGGTCTTTCTCCAGGATCATTGCCATATAAGGTAACAGAGTCAAAAGCTGTAGAAAGTCTCTTGGCATCCATACCCAAACTTACATAATGGAAACGTCTGTTTGTTCTTTCTGGGCCACCTTCTCCAGCAAACATTCTTGTTGGGTCTTCTCCTTTTCTTTTAAACGGATATAATCCTGCTGTGTAAGGAAATTCTCCAGGTACATTTTCTTGTAAATTCCAGCGTAATAAATCTCCCCAAGCTTGGTATTTAGGTAAAGCTACTTTTGGTATTTGAGTGTGTGAAAGTGATTCGCTGTGCGTTTCAATTTTTATCTCTCTATCTCTTACTTTAAAAGAGTAAATAGGGTTTTTATATTTTTGAACTTTGGTATCCCAATTCAGAATGATTTCCCAATTGTATGGATTTAAGTTCATTTTTACTTTTTCGAATTGTGCTAAAAGTAACTTTACAAATTCTTTGTCTTCGTTAGTTTGATCAAGAATTGCATCATTATCTAAACCTGTTTTAGTTAAGTTAATATCAGAATTTACAATTGAGATTATGGTTTGATAAACTCCGTATAATTTTTGAGCAACAATTACTTGTTCATCTACTTTCTTATCATAAGCCCTATTGTTCTCTGCAATTTCTGATAAATAACGCACTCTTGCAGGTGGAATCACAAAGATTTTTTCAGACATTTCTTTAGTAATTTCCATAGAAGAAGCTAAATCTGCGTTCGTTTTTTCTACCAATTTATCCATAATACTTTTATACAAAGTATTCATTCCAGGATCATTAAATTGCGATGCTATAGTTCCAAAAATTGGTAAATCTTCTTGAGGAATATCCCATAAATTATTATTGCGCATGTATTGTTTTTTTACATCGCGCAAAGCATCTAAAGCGCCTCTTTTATCAAATTTATTAATGGCCACAATATCTGCAAAATCGAGCATATCTATTTTTTCTAACTGAGTAGCTGCGCCAAATTCTGGCGTCATCACATATAAAGAAATATCAGAATGTTCTATAATTTCTGTATCAGATTGTCCAATTCCAGAAGTTTCTAATATTATGAAGTCGTACTCAGCAGCTTTTAAAACCTCTACAGCTTCATTAACGTGTTTAGAAAGGGCTAGGTTAGATTGACGTGTTGCTAAAGAACGCATATAAACACGAGAATTATTAATGGCATTCATACGAATTCTATCGCCTAAAAGTGCACCACCTGTTTTTCTTTTAGAAGGATCTACAGAAATTAATCCTACATTTTTTTCTGGAAAATCAATCAAAAATCTACGAACTAACTCATCTACTAAAGATGATTTTCCTGCACCACCAGTTCCAGTAATTCCAAGAACGGGTGCCCCTCCCAACCTCCCCAAAGGGGAGGAGCTCCAATCTTTATTGAAAATTTTAGCGAAAGCTTCCTGATTATTTTCTGCTAATGAAATTAATCTTGCAATTGTATTTACGTCTTTATTTTTAAGTTTTTCTAAAACTTTCTCATCACCCAATTCCAACAACCAATCTCCATCTTCATTACAAACTTTCCCATTTGAGTGTTTCCCTCCTTTGGAGGGATTAAGGGAGGCTTTCACCAAATCATTAATCATCCCTTGTAAACCTAACTCACGACCATCATCTGGAGAATAAATTCTTGTAATTCCATACTCCATCAATGCTGTAATTTCTTCAGGAAGAATAACACCACCTCCACCACCAAATATTTTGATGTGTGTAGCACCATTTTCTTTTAGTAAATCGAACATGTATTTAAAATACTCATTATGTCCCCCTTGATAAGAAGTTATTGCAATTGCATTTGCATCTTCTTGAATGGCACAATTAACCACTTCTTCCACAGACCTGTCATGACCCAAGTGAATTACTTCTACCCCTGTAGCTTGTATGATTCGTCTCATAATATTTATAGCTGCATCATGTCCATCAAAAAGAGATGCTGCAGTTACAATACGTACTTTGTGCTGGGGTTGATAAGGTGATATTTGCTCCATTCGTAATAAAAGTTAGATTTTAGGCATGCAATTTAAGGAAATCTTAAAAATTAATAGAAATCTTTAACTTTTTATTAATATTTATTTGATGATTTTTATTTCTTTATTGGCACAATTATTGTTATTTAATTAAAGTAATCACTAAAAAATAAGTACCATGAAATATATAAAAACCTTATTATTGGTTAGTATTGTAATACTGTCTTCTTGTAGTAGTGTAAAAGTTGCTACAGATTATGATGCCAAAGTAGATTTTAATAAGTATAAAACTTTTGCTTTCTATAAAAAAGGAATAGATCAAGCAGAAATTTCTGATTTAGATAAAAAAAGAATTTTAAGAGCTATAGAAGCAGAATTGGTAGCTAAAGGATTTTCTAAATCTGAAAATCCAGATATGTTAGTAAGTATTTTTAGCAAGTCTAGAGAACGAGTAAATGTAAATCAAAGTAATTTTGGCTATGGTTTTGGTTGGGGTTGGAATCCTTGGATGTGGGCAGGAATGAACAATAATGTAAATGTTTCTCAATACACAGAAGGTACTTTATTTGTAGATTTTATTGATAAAGAAAAGAAAGAACTGGTTTGGCAAGGAGTAGGTACAGGTGCTTTAAGAATTCAAAACAGAGAAAAAAAGGAAATTAGAATAAAACAATTTGTAAAAGAAATTGTTTCTAGATTTCCACCAGGAGAAGAAAAATAAATATTTAAAAAAGCGTTCTTTAGAACGCTTTTTTTGTGCATAAAAATAATATTTTTGCAGTATGTATCATAAAAGAATATTTTTAGAGGAAGGAGATTATTACCTAAACGAACAGGGTTATAAAGTTTTTACAGAAAAATATCATTTAAAAAGAGGTTATTGCTGTAAAAGTGGTTGTAAACATTGCCCTTATGGGTATGATAAAAAAACAGATAGTTTTGTTTAAAATTTACTTTTAGTAAAAATAGATTCTTTATATTTTATAGGTCATGTAAATATTTAAAATGAACATTTTTTAATTTGTAATTTATAGAAAAGTTGCCATTTCTTTTTGCAAAACTTCAGCTTCTAAGGCTGCTTTTGCTGCAAAATCTTTTTCATTCGAGGCATATATTATACCTCGAGAAGAGTTTACTAATAAACCAATAGTTGAAGATAAGCCATATTTACAAACATCTTGTAAACTCCCCCCTTGTGCACCTACACCTGGCACTAAAAGAAAAGAGTTGGGTACAATTTTTCGAATTTCTTTAAAATACTCAGCCTTTGTAGCGCCTACAACATACATTAAGTTTTCAGAATTTTCCCAGGTTTTAGAAGTTTCTAAAACATGTTTATATAATTCTTTATCATCAATTTTTTTTGTTTGAAAATCGAAAGCGCCTTTGTTAGAAGTTAAAGCTAACATTATGGTATGTTTGTTTTTAAAGGCTAAAAAGGGTTCTACAGAATCTTTACCCATATAAGGTGCTATGGTAACAGAATCAAATTTTAAATCTTCAAAAAACGCTTTTGCATACATGGTAGAGGTATTACCAATATCACCACGTTTTGCGTCTGCAATAGTAAAAATTTCAGGATAACTTTTGTTTAAATAATTAATTGTTTTCTCTAAAGATAGCCAACCTTTTAAACCATAAGCCTCGTAAAAAGCAATATTGGGTTTGTAGGCTACACAAAGTTGATGTGTAGCGTCTATAATCGCTTTATTAAAAGCAAAAATAGGATCTTCTTCATCTAATAAATGTGGTGGAATTTTAGTTAAATCAACATCTAAACCAATACATAAAAAAGATTTTTTCTTTTTAATTTGCGCAACTAATTCTTGTGTAGTCATAATCATTTATAAAGTATAGCAAAAATACTTTATTTTGTATGTTATGAAAACCAAAGAAGACAAAATTTTTAAATACTTTATTATATGAGATTTGCCATTTTATTTTTTGCTGTATTATTTTTAAGTTGTTCGATAGAAAAACCCACAAAATTTTCTGAGTTAGCGTTACAAGATACTGCATTTACGATACAAGATTCTGAAATTTCTATAGATAGTATATTAAAAATCTATAAAAGCAAAAAAGTGTTTATAGATGTTTGGGCTTCTTGGTGTGGAGATTGTATAAAAGGTCTACCAAGTGTAAAAAACTTACAAAAAAAGTACCCAGAGGTAGTTTTTTTATTCCTGTCTGTAGATACAAATAAAGCTGCTTGGAAAAATGGCATTCGCCGATTTAAAATACAAGGAGAACACTATAATTTACCAAAAGGGATGAAATCTGGTGATTTTGTAGATTTTTTAAATTTAGGATGGATACCTAGATATGTTGTAGTTGATGAAAATGGAAAAATTATACTTTTTAAAGCTACAAGAGCATCAGATTCTGCTATTGAAGAGGTTTTAAATAAAAGCTTATAAATCGTTTTAGTAACTATTTCTAATTAGTCTATTAAAATAGTTTTCCATTTCTTAATTTTACGACATTAAAAAATGTTTAAAAATTAGCTTTAAAAAGCTTAAAATATATAATTATGAGAACCAAGATTGTAGCTGGAAACTGGAAATTAAATTACGATAAAAAAACAACCAATAAGTTTATTGAAAGCTTAAAAAAATCGGTTGATAAGTTGCCTTTAAATAATACTAGAGTAATTATTGCACCTACATTTGTAAACTTATCTTCTGCTGTTGAAAAAGTAGAAAAATCGAATATAGAAGTAGTTGCACAGAATATGCATCAAGCAACTTCTGGTGCCTTTACTGGAGAAATTTCTGCAGATATGCTAAAAGCAGTTGGTGTAAATACAGTTATTTTAGGACACTCAGAAAGAAGAACTTATTTTAATGAAACAGACCAAGCTCTCGCAGAAAAAGTAAATACGATTTTAGAAAAAGGGATGGAAACTATTTTCTGTTTTGGTGAGTTGTTAGAAGATAGAAAATCTGATAACCATTTTGAGGTGGTAGAAAGCCAATTAAAAAATGCATTGTTTCACTTAGAAGCAAAAGACTGGAAAAGCATCATTTTAGCCTATGAACCAGTTTGGGCAATTGGTACAGGGGAAACTGCAAGCCCAGAACAAGCGCAAGAAATGCATGCTTTTATTAGAAGTATTATAGAAAAAAAATACAATAAAGAAGTAGCAGAAAAAGTATCTATTTTATATGGTGGTAGTGTAAAACCAGCAAATGCAGAGGAAATTTTTTCTAAACCAGATGTAGATGGTGGCTTAATTGGTGGTGCAGCTTTAAAAGTAGACGACTTTACAGCAATTATTGCAGCGATTTAAGTTAGCTAGAGTAGTAGAAAATTAAAAGAAAACCAATAAATTTGCATCAAGATTTATAATTTTGATGCATTTTTTATGGACAATATTTATATAGAGTACAATTTTACAGTTTCGCCCAAAGAACCAACTTCAGAGATATTAATTGCAGAACTGGGTAATGTTGGGTTTGAAAGTTTTGTAGAAAACGAAATCGGCGTAACGGCTTACATTCAAAAAGAAGCTTATAAAGAGAATATTTTAGAGGATATTTATATTTTAAATTCAGAAGAATTTTCTATAAAATACACTAAAAATGAAGTGGCACAAACCAATTGGAATGCAGAATGGGAAAAAAACTTTACTCCTATTAAAGTTGATGATTTAGTTAGTATACGTGCTCCTTTTCATGAAAATCCCAATTTAAAATACGAGATTGTAATAGAACCAAAAATGAGTTTTGGTACAGGACACCATGAAACCACACACATGATGGTGCAGCATTTATTGCAATTAGATTTAGAAAACAAAAAAGTGCTAGATATGGGTTGTGGTACTGGTATTTTAGCCATTTTTGCTGAAATGAAAGGCGCAAAGCCAATAGATGCCATAGATATCGATAATTGGTCTTATGAAAACTCTATAGAAAATGTATCACGCAATAATTGTAAAAATATATCCGTTTATGAAGGAGACTCCTCTCTGTTAATCAACAAAAAATACGATGTAATTATTGCAAACATCAATAGAAATATCTTATTAATGGATATGAAGGTGTATACAAACTGTTTAAAAGAAAACGGAATCTTACTTTTAAGTGGGTTCTACCAAGAAGATATTCCAATTATAGATGCAGAAGTATCAAAATACAATTTAAATTTAGATACTTACATAGAAAGAAACAATTGGGTGGCATTAAAATACAATAACTAAAAATTATTTTTTATTTTTATAAAATGAGGTGTACAAAAGAAAAAATACAAGAAGAAGTAGATGTACTAGAGCAAGAAACGCATCAGCACGAAATTGTTTTGCATAACGATGAGGTAAATACATTCGATTTTGTAATAGATTCTTTAATGAATGTTTGCGATCATACTTTAGAGCAAGCAGAACAATGTACAGTTTTAGTGCATTACAAAGGGAAATGTACTGTAAAATCTGGCGAATATAAAGATTTAGAACCAAGATGTTCTAAACTATTACAGTTGGGTTTATCTGCAGAATTGGTTTAAAAGATGGAAAATATTTTAAAATATTATGAATTTTCAGATTTTTTTAAAGATAATTCTAACACTTTTTCTGGAAATACAATTTCTTATACCACTTTAAATGCAACTCATTTTTTAATTTTCGAAAAAGAAAATAATACGTATAATTTATATGTTTCTAAATACCAGTCAAAAAAAGACATTGGCTTAAAACCTCCTGAAATATTAGAAACAGTAGTTGTAGACTATAATAAAAGCATTCCAGAACATAGAATTGCACTAAGAAAATATTTAGACTAAACTTACAAAAAATGGTAAGTTTTTTTTGAAAATATTCTAAAAAATTATAGGACTTTTTTTAATATAATTCTAATAGGGTAGTGAAGAATAAATGAGCTTTTTTTGTAACTACTTCATTATCAATGAAAATAGAAGGCATAAAAAAAGGAGAATCGATTTCTGTGAATCAATTCTCCAATTTAGTGACCATGACAGGATTCAAACCTGTAACCTCTTGAGCCGTAATCAAGTGCGCTATTCAGTTGCGCCACATGGCCTTAAAACGGGTGCAAATATAACAGAGTTTTTTTAATTTAGAAAGTCAAAGTTACTTTTTTATAAATTAATTTCTGCTTTATATGCATCTACAATTGGTTGTGCTTTTTCTTTATCTGTATTACGTATAAATACCTCAACAGAATTAAGTTGCTGAACATGACCACCTAATCTTGCTGATTCAAAGTTGTCTTTAATAATGCAGTGTATCCCCTTTTCATCTAATAGATTTTGTAAACCTTTAACGATAATAGATGATCCTGAAAATATTTTAATATGTTCTATATTCATAATTTATTGTTTTTGGATAATGCGTTTTTTGTCACAAAAGCTCTCCAGCCAATAATTGCCAATTGTAATTTAGTTGCTTTAGAAATATCTAAACCTTTTTTTGTAAAAGAGGGTAGTAAGGCCTTATTTACTTTTGCTAAAAAAATAAACATTTTCTTTTTCATTCAAAGTTATCTTACCTCAAATTTAATAAAAATAAGTAATTTCTAGGGTTAGAATGCTATTTAATTAAATACTAACAGATATAATAAAGTCAACAATGTCTTTTAGCATTTTTGTAATAATAAGTATCATTATAATTTTTTTTGGGGTTAATAAATATGATAATTTCAAAATTATAAATTCAATATATCAGAATTGTAAACACTCTTCTAAATAAAAGTAAACTATTAATAAAATTAAGCTATCATATGATGCTAAAATATACAATAAGTTTTAATATTTGCTTGCATAAAGTCTTAAAATATTATTTTCTTATAAAAAAATAATGCTATTAGGCTTTAAAGTCTTTGTTTTGAGGGTTTTTTAATGAGAAAGGAATTGGTATTTGTAAAAGATAAATTTTCGGCTTTCTATTTTTTCCTTTTACCTTACATTGATAAAAATGTATCTTCGTAAAAAATAAAATAAATGAGTTTTTTATATGTATTTTTAGGTTTGTCTTTACTAATACTAGGTGGCGAGTTTTTGGTAAGATCTTCTATAGCCTTATCCTTTAAATTAAATATTTCTAAAATGGTTATTGGTATGACAGTGGTTTCTTTTGCCACCTCTGCACCAGAACTATTGGTTAGTTTACAAGCGGCTTTAGATGGTTCTCCAGCAATCTCTATAAATAATGTTATTGGCTCTAATATTGCTAATATTGGTTTGGTATTGGGTATTACGGCAATTATTGGGCCTATTATAGTTAGTAAAGATTTTTACAAGCTTAATTGGCCGGTTATGCTACTTTTTTCTTTCTTACTCTACTATTTTTTATCTAATGATAATGTTTTGTCTCAAACAGAAGGTTTTATACTTTTAGTTGCATTAGCTATTTTTCTATATATACTTATTAAAACAGCAAAAAAAGAAGACGTTTCTTTAGAAGAAGTAGATGATACATTAGCAGATACTAGTTATTTTAAAATAGTTGTTTGGTTAATAATTGGTAGTGTTTCATTGTATTTTGGTTCAGATCTTTTAGTAGAAGGTGCTAAAAAAATTGCTACAAATATGGGTGTTAGCGAAGGTGTAATCTCTATAACCATGATTGCTATTGGAACTAGTGTACCAGAATTAGCAGCATCTGTAATTGCAGCTGTTAGGGGGGAAAAAGCAATTTCTTTAGGAAACTTAATTGGCTCTAATATTTTTAATATTGCCTCTGTCTTAGGGTTTACTTCTTTAATAAAAGAAATACCTGTTACAGAACCGCAAATACTGTCTAGAGATATTTTTTGGATGCTAGGTTTTACAGCGGTGTTACTTCCTCTGGTTTTCTTGAAAAAGAAACTTGTTTTAAGTAGGTTTAAGGGGTTATTTCTTTTTTTGGGTTATCTCGTATTTATTTACTTGGTATTTAAAACACCCCTTTAAATTTGTGAAATTTTAAAATAAGTTTATAAAATTAAAAATTAGTATTTTTCCACTATTTTTTTGTTATTCTAAGAATTTCTTTCAATTTACTTTTGTTTGTGCATTTGATTAAGCGTTAGCATATAATTAGATAAATATGGTCTATAATTATAGCAAATCTGAAGCGATAACAGCCTTAGTACCCTATCTGATTTTAAATCCACAAAAATCAAAACTTCATAAATTTGTCACTTTGGTATTTTAGTAGAAGTCATATAAAATAGCGAACACATTGTTAAGCAAATTTATAAGATTTCTTTATTTTCGAAAAGGTAAAACAGTATAAAAACAAAAGATAATTTATTTCTATTGTTGATAAAAGCCAATAACTCTAGGCTACTTTTTAAGAACAAATTTCTATTTTTACAATTCGCTTAAGCAGTTAAATAATTCAAGGTTTACAAAAAACATGTACTTAATTTTCGATACAGAAACCACAGGTTTACCCAAAAGTTGGAATGCACCAATTACCGACACAGACAACTGGCCTAGGTGTATTCAAATTGCTTGGCAATTGCATGATAAAATGGGGAATGTTTTAGAACATAACGATTTCTTAATTAAACCAGATAATTTTAATATTCCTTTTGATGCAGAAAGAATTCACGGTATTTCAACAGAACTTGCCCAAGAGCAAGGTATCGGTTTAGAAGAAGGCTTACAGTTATTTAATGAAGCCTTAAAAAAAACTAAGTTTATTGTTGGTCAAAATGTTGGTTTCGATATCAATATTATGGGTTGTGAGTTTCATAGATTGGGGGTTGAAAATAATTTAACTACACTCCCACTTTTAGATACTTGTACAGAAAAAACAGCACAAATGTGCCAAATTCCTGGCGGACGTGGAGGTAAATTTAAACTACCAACCTTAACAGAATTACACAATCATTTATTTGGTGTTGGTTTTGGTGAGGCGCACAATGCAACAGCAGATGTTGAAGCTACAACTCGTTGTTTTTTAGAATTAATTCGTTTAAGAGAATTTACCAAAGAGGAACTAGATGTAGAGGATGATTACTTTAAAAATTTCTCAGAAGCCAACCCAAAACCGATTCAGGTAATTGGTTTAAAACACATCAACCTAAAAAAGGAAAGTGATAAAATACGCAAACGTCTAGAAAAATTAAAAGACGTAGAAGATACAAAATCTACTTCTGAAGGTTTAGCAGAATTAAAAGATGTACAATTTGCACATTTACACAATCACACACAGTTTTCTGTATTGCAATCTACCATGCAAATTGGCAACATTGTAAAAGCTGCTGCTGCAGATAATATGCCAGCAATTGCCATGACAGATACTGCAAATATGATGGCTGCTTTTCATTTTGTGAGCGCTATTTTAAATCATAATAAAAATGCAGAAAACCCTATAAAACCAATTATTGGTTGCGAATTTAATGTTTGTGAAAACCATAAAGATAAATCTCAAAAAGACAATGGTTACCAAGTAGTTTTATTGGCAAAAAACAAAAAAGGGTATCATAATTTAGCAAAAATGTCTTCCATCGCTTATGTTGATGGTTTTTACTATGTACCAAGAATCGATAGAGAAATCATCAACAAATACAAAGAAGATATTATTGTTTTAACAGGTAATTTATATGGTGAAGTACCTAGTAAAATTTTAAACCTTGGAGAACACCAAGCAGAAGAAGCATTACTTTGGTGGAAAGAACAATTTCAAGACGATTTATATATAGAGTTGATGCGTCACAATCAACAAGATGAAACGATTGTGAATGAAACTTTACTAAAATTTTCTAAAAAGCATGATGTAAAAATTGTAGCAACCAATAATACTTTTTACTTACATAAAGAAGATGCAAATGCACACGATATTTTGTTGTGTGTAAAAGATGGCGAAAAACAAGCTACTCCAAAAGGAAAAGGACGTGGTTATAGATATGGTTTGCCAAATGAAGAATATTATTTTAAGTCTACAGAAGAAATGAAAACGCTTTTTGCAGACTTGCCAGAAGCCATCATCAACATACAAGAAATTGTAGATAAAATAGAAATTTTTACACTTGCAAGAGATGTTTTATTACCTGCTTTTGACATTCCAAATGAATTTAAAGATGCTAAAGACGAAGAGGATGGAGGAAAACGTGGAGAAAACAATTTCTTAAGACATTTAACATACGAAGGTGCCACAAAAAGATATGGAGAAATTACAGAATCTATTAAAGAACGTTTAGATTTTGAGTTAGAAGTTATTGAAAAAACAGGATATCCTGGTTATTTTTTAATTGTAGAAGACTTTATTAGAGAAGCTAGAAATATGGATGTTGCCGTAGGTCCAGGACGTGGTTCTGCTGCTGGTTCTGTAGTTGCCTATTGCTTATGGATTACCAATATAGATCCTATTAAATACGATTTACTTTTTGAGCGTTTCTTAAATCCAGAACGTGTTTCTATGCCAGATATTGATATCGATTTTGATGATGAAGGTCGTGGACGTGTAATGGATTATGTAATTGATAAATATGGTGCCAACCAAGTAGCACAAATTATTACTTATGGTACCATGGCTGCAAAATCATCCATTAGAGATACCGCCAGAGTTTTAGATTTGCCCTTGTTTGAAGCAGATAGAATTGCCAAATTAATACCAAACATCAAACTAAAAAATATTTTTGGTGATGATGCAAAAAGCAAAGGAAAAGTTGATGGTTTGCGCGCTGAAGAAAAAGAATTGGTAGAAGAATTACGCCACATTTCTTTTGGTAACGATTTGGCATCAGAAACTGTAAACAAAGCAACTATTTTAGAGGGTTCTGTTAGAAATACGGGTATTCATGCCTGTGGTGTAATTATTACTCCAGGAGACATCACCAATTATGTACCTGTTGCTTTAGCTAAAGATTCTGACATGTATGTAACTCAGTTTGACAACTCTGTAGTAGAATCTGCAGGTTTGTTAAAAATGGACTTTTTAGGTCTAAAAACACTGACGTTAATTAAAGACACTGTAAAAATTGTTAAAGCCAGACATCATGTAGATTTAGATCCAGAAAATTTTCCTTTAGATGATGAAAAAACCTACGAATTATTCCAAAGAGGAGAAACAGTTGGTATTTTTCAATATGAATCTCCAGGAATGCAAAAACACATGCGCTCTTTAAAACCAACTGTTTTTGCAGATTTAATTGCAATGAATGCTTTGTACAGGCCTGGACCGATGGAATACATTCCAAGTTTTATCAACAGAAAACATGGTACAGAAGATATTGAGTACGATTTGCCAGCAATGGAAGAGTATTTGGCAGAAACCTATGGAATTACAGTCTACCAAGAGCAGGTAATGTTACTCTCGCAAAAATTAGCAGATTTTACCAAAGGTGAAGCTGATGTTTTGCGTAAAGCCATGGGTAAAAAGCAAATTGCTGTGCTAGATAAAATGAAACCTCAGTTTATAGAACAGGCAGCTGCAAATGGACATGATGCAGATAAATTAGAAAAAATCTGGAAAGATTGGGAAGCCTTTGCAAGTTATGCTTTTAACAAATCTCACTCTACTTGTTATGCGTGGATTGCCTACCAAACTGCTTATTTAAAAGCCCATTATCCTGCAGAATATATGGCTTCTGTACTTTCTAATAACATGAAAGATATTAAAGCCGTTTCATTTTTTATGGAAGAATGTAAACGAATGGGATTAGAAGTTTTAGGACCCGATTTAAATGAATCTTTCTTAAAATTTTCGGTAAACAAAGAAGGTGCAGTACGTTTTGGAATGGCAGCTGTTAAAGGTGTAGGTGCTGCCGCAGTAAGAGCCATTATTAAAGAAAGAGAAGAAAACGGAAATTATTCGTCTATTTTTGATTTGGCAAAACGTATCGATTTAAGAGCTGCCAATAAAAAATCTTTTGATAGCTTAATTAAAGCAGGTGCGTTTGATTCTTTTACAGATACACACAGAGCACAATATTTTGCTACAGATGAAAAAGGGCAAACCTTTTTAGAACGTGCTATGAAATTTGGAAGTAAGTTTCAAGAAAACGAGAATTCTGCGCAAGTTTCTATGTTTGGTGAAGCCTCTACAATTCAGTTTCCAGAACCAGATATTCCAGATTGTGACACTTGGGGTACTATGGAACTATTATCGCAAGAAAAAGAAGTAATTGGTATTTATATTTCTGCACATCCTTTAGATGATTTTAAAAACGAACTAAAATTTTGTAACGGTACTTTAAAATATTTTAAAGGTGATATTGGCAAATTTGTAGGCATGAATTTGGCTTTTGCAGCCATAGTTACAGATGTACAACACCGTGTTTCTAAAGCTGGTAAAGGTTGGGCAATGTTTACTGTAGAGGATTATGGAGACAGTCACGAATTTAGAATTTTTGGAGAAGATTACTTAAAAATGAAACATTTTTTAGTACCCAATTCTTTCTTGTTTGTAAGATGTACGATTCAACCTGGTTGGATGAATAAAAACACTGGCGTTATGGGCGAACCTCGTTTAAAATTTACAGAAATGAAATTGTTGCACGATATTATGGACGAATTGTGCAAAAAAATAACCATTCAATTGCCTTTAGAGGATATTAATGCAAATACCATTTTAAACTTAGAAAGCATTTTAAAAAACAACCCTGGTAAACAAAATTTAAATTTTACAGTTTGGGACGAAAAAGAGAAATTAGAAGTTAGCCTACCTAGTAGAAATACTAAAATACATATTTCTAATGAATTATTAAGTACTCTAGAGAGTCAGCAAATTAAATATAAGTTGAATTAAAATAGGATATTCTGCAATTAGCAGAACAATAATGTCATTTCAATAAAAATAAACCTTTTTTTTATTACAAATTCAATTTGGTTTTTCTTAACATTTAAAAAATACTAAAATTGGTTTAATTCCGTAATTTTGTTTAACATTAAATAAATATAATGAAACAAGAAAAAAACGGAACTTGGGTTAGTTGGAATGGAAATTTAAAGTACAATTTTAAAGAAATGTATCATATTTCTAATGAAGAAGAACTTCAAGAAATAGTATCTAGCAGAGATAAAATACGTTTTTTTGGAAGCAAACAGTCATCAGCAGATATTGCAGCAGGTACAGATGCACTTATCAATATGACTAACTACAACAAAATTGTTTCTTATGATTACAATCAAAAAACAATTACAGTACAATCGGGTTTAAGTTTAAAAGAATTATTAGAAGCTATAGAATCTGTAGGTTGGTGTATTCCTTGTTTACCAGACATTAACACCATAACCATTGGGGGTGCATTAGCAACTGGAACTCATGGCACAAGTGGAAAATTATTGTGCGAATATATGACTGAATGTAGATTAGTACTGGCAGATGGAAGTGTAAAAACAGTAACAAAAGATGACGATTTAATAGATGCTGTTCGTGTTTCTTTAGGGATGTTAGGGGTTATGTCTACTGTTACCTTTCAGTGCGAACCTTCTTACACATTACACATTAAAGAAGGTCCAGAAAGTGATAAAGAATGGTTACCAAAAATAAAAAGCCGATTAAAAAAGCACGATTTTTTAAGAATCTTATGGTTACCACATACCAATAAAGGGTATGTAATAACTGGTGATAAAATTGACCCAAATACAAAAGTTCATGAAGATTTAGGTCCAAAATATTTAAAACATAGACGTAAAGCTTCTAAAATTTTGTACAAATACACCCATATCTTCCCTTGGTTAACGGCCATTGCTAACAAACTTTTATACAAAGGATTTTTTAGCACTACAAAAGAGCACAAAGGTACTTTATACCAAGCAACCGTTACAAAATCTAGAGGTTCTACTTTAGAATTAGCAGAATGGACAATTGCTTTAGATAAATTCCCACAAGTGTTTAAAGAGTTGAAAACAGAAATCAATAAGTGGAGTAATAAGTCTTTTATTCATATTCCTATGGATGTTCGTTTTGTGTACAAAGACAAAAGTTGGCTAAGTTATGCCTACAAACAAGATACGGTAACTATGGGTTGTGTATCTAGAAACGCAGCTACAGCAGACACTTATGAGGCTTTTAAAAGTATCGAAAAAATATTTATAAAACATGGTGGAAGGCCACATTGGGGCAAACGCTTTAAAGCAAAAGATACTGAATTATCTAAAATTTACCCAAAATGGGAAGCTTTTAAAGAGTTAAGATCAGAATTAGATCCAACAAATAAGTTTTTAAATCCGTATTTAGCTAAATTGGTAAATGCAAAAAAGCTAGTAAATGAAACTGCCTAAAGGTTTTTTATTCGATTTTGATGGCGTTGTAGTAAACAGTTTTAAAAGCCATGGCAATGCTTGGAGTAGCGCTTTTAGAGAATTATTTAATAAAGAGATAACCCCATTTCCTAAACATCTTTCAGGAAAATCCCCTATGATTATTGCAGAATATTATTGCAGTGTTATTGGCGAAGAAAAAAAAGCTGAAGCTTTGTTTCTCTTAAAAGATATTCATTTAGACAAACATTATACAAAACCAGATGTATTGCCAGGTGTACATGAAATTACAACATTTTTAACTGATAAAAATATTTCTTACGGAATTGCAAGTAACGCAACCAAACAATTTTTAAGAAACAGTGTAGAAAAACTACACTTAAATTTTACAACCATTTTTGGAGTTGAAGATTATGTAAAACCAAAACCAGCACCAGAAGCATATATAACTTTAGCAAATGCTTTAGGTTTTCATAAAAAGGATTTTAAAGATCTTTGGGTTTTTGAAGACAGTTTAACAGGCACAGAAGCTGCGAAATTAGCAGGTATGGTTCCTGTAGGAATCTTAACACAATATTCGGAAGAGGAATTAAAAAATGCGGGGAGTCAATTGGTATTTCCAAGCTTGTTAGAAGCTTATCACTATTTACAAAACAACACCAATTAAAGCGCGCTCTTTCATGTAAAATTGTAGTTTATCTTAAAGCTTATCATAATAAACTGACTTTTTTAAAAAAAAAGTTCAAACAAAAAATTTTTTTGAGTTTGAAGGAAGGCGTGATATTTTTTACAAAATAAGACTTCAGAAGTTTTAAAACTGTAAGGTCTGTATTTTAGAAGCAAATTGGTTTATTATAAAGTCAATTCTCTAAACAAACTTTCTAAAGTTTTATTTTCTGAACTTAATTCTAACACTTTAAATGCATTTTCTTGAGCAAAATCGAAGATTTTAGAACGCATGTCTTCTTCTGAATTAAAAGTAAGTTGCCAAGTATTATTTGCTATATTTTCTGATACAACAAGGTTTTCAAGTGTTTTAATTTGAGGTTCTTCTACTTCTAAATTAAAAATAACCTTTATGATTTGTTGATTGTTTTTTTGCAACTCTAAAAGGTTTTTATCAATAATTAGTTCGCCTTTTTTTATAATAATTACTCGATCACAAACAGCTTCTACTTCTTGCATAATATGTGTAGAAAAAAGTACGGTTTTGTCTTTTCCTAACTCTTTAATCAAAGCTCTAATTTCTACCAATTGGTTTGGATCTAAACCAGTTGTAGGTTCATCTAAAATTAAGACAGAAGGATTGTGTAAAATGGCAGCTGCTAAACCCACTCTTTGTTGATATCCTTTAGATAATTGATTTATTTTTTTATGGGCTTCTGCAACTAAGCCTACTTTTTCTAGGCAAGCTTCTATATTGCTTTTATCAACCCTATAAATACTTGCTTGAAATTGCAAATATTCACGAACATACATATCTGAATATAAAGGGTTATGCTCTGGTAAATATCCAATGGTTTTTTGCGCCTCTAATGGATTTTTCAAAACATCAACATCATCAATAAAAACCTTACCTTCATTAGGTGTTATATAACCCGTTAAAATTTTCATCATGGTAGATTTTCCGGCACCATTTGGACCTAAAAAACCTATAATTTGTCCGTTATTAACTTCAAAAGAAACGTTATTTAACGCTTTTTGTGCTTGGTAGTTTTTTGTAACTGATGATACTTTTATGGACATTTTAAATATTTACAAATAATTAGATTTCTAAATCAATTAACCTGACAATTAATATATTATGGTAACGAATCTAAGTAGCTTTTAGTTTACAGCAACCAACGTTTTATTTCTTATTTTTCTGATATTTTTCACTCTTGCCCAAGTTAATTTATGACGTTGTTTGTAAAACCATAATGAGCCTAAATCTAGTAAAAAATAAAAGAAACTAATACCACTTGGTGGATTATGACTAGGTAAAAAATCGAAAACACCCCATGCTGTAGCTGGCCATTTCCAACATAAATAGTTAGTACCAACAATTTCTAAAAAAGCGACAGTGATATACATTGTTAAGTAGAACAAACGTTCTCTTGGTTTGTTTCTTAAAATGAATAGAGTGGCAATCGTCATTACAAAACCAAAAACATCATTTTTAAAAATTAAAAACAACAATGCATATATAAAAATAAAAATTGCAAATACTTTTTCTAGTTGTGTTCTGTATTTAATAATAGCACTAGCTTTAGAAAAATATAAAACAGCAATATATACCAATGCATGTCCTGGAGGTACATAATGTGGCACATTACCTAATCTATAAGTATACATTACCATAGCAATTGAAAATAAATACTCGCCAATAATAGCAATTAAGATAGCAGAAATCATTTGTTCTTTACAACGTTTGGTTACTTGTAAAAAAACAATAGTGGTTACTATAAACATCACTGCATTGGCATACCATTGTGCATTTGGCGTTATTTTTACAAAATGATAACTATCTAAATACAAACCCGTTAACAAAAAAAAGAATAATAAACCTATACTTTTTCCTGCTGCATACCAAGGAGATTTTGAAGCCAATAAACTCATAGTGCTAAAATACTAAAGTAAATAAAAAATGACTCAATAAATTGAGCCATTTTTTATGATTGAAATTGTTAATTTTATAATTGATAACGTACTCTAAATGTTACCAAACTTGGTAAAATAAAAGTCTCATTAATTGAGTTTGAAATGGCACCATTATTAACACTAACTCTAGATTCTGTTCCTAAAATGTTACTTGCTTGAAACTCATACTCCCATTTTGCCTCTTTATCTTTTCTATATGACATTGAAAAATCCCATATTTTAAAAGAGGTTTGATGTTGCCCATTTTGCCTTACTTCATTGTAAGAAAAATCTGAAGTTATAGTTAGTGAATCCCAAATATAAGCATCAAAATTTATAGAAGGTGCATGTGTTACAGATTTAAAATTAGAGGTGTTTCCTGTGCTTAATTCTGTTCTGTTTTGATCTGAAAAAGAAGCCCTATAGTTTAAACTAACGTTAGGTGCTTTTATAAAGTTTGTTCTAACACTAGGTCTAATTGTATAATTTTGAGTATTCAATTTTGTTGTTTCTGCTCCAAATAATTGATACGCTTGAGCATCTGAAAAGTCTGCCCTTAAACTGGTTCTAATCTTTCTAAACGTTTTTGTAAAACGTCCAAAAGCATTAATAGATTCTATATCATAAGGCAAGTTTAAATTGGTATTTGTAGAAACATTTGATCTAATATTGGGATTATTTACATCAGGAACAAAATTTGCAATTGAAGCAATTTGATCCATAGTTTTGTTATAAGATAATCTACCAAAAATAAACATATTGTTAAATAAATTAAAGCTACTATAATTTAAGCTCATGGTTTCTAATCTTGCATTCATGATATCATTATTCCCATAGAAAAACGAATTAAAATTTCTAGCAACTATACCTTCTGCAAGTTGATTTACGTCTGTAAAATTAACTTGCTGTCTGTAGTTAAAGCGTAAACTTTCACTCTTTTTAAATTGTGCGATAATATTTAATTCTGGTAAAATTTTTGTAAAAGAATCTTTAAAATCATTTGTAATAGCTACTTGAGTATTATTTATGTTATAAGAATGTGCAGTAAAACCTGGTCTAAAAGTAAAAATACCTGCTTTTACACGATAACGCATACCTGCATAAATATCGGAAAAATTATATTCTACATCATTTGTAGTACTTGCGTTTGCAACATTTGGTATATTTAAAGTTGGGTCTAATGTACTACCATTATCTAGCAATTGAAAAAACCTAGAATCAAAGTTTTGTTTACTTAAAATAGTACCTCCTACAAAGTTAAAATTACTCTTATTATTTATAATATAATAGTAATCTAACTTAGCATCTAATTGATTTGATTTTACTCGCCTATCTTGTTCTAAAGTATAAAACTGTTGTGTTTTATCTAAACCTAAAACATCTGCAGCAGCATCAAAACCATCTGCATTGTTGCTTGGATCTTGATCTAAATTCTCTATAGAAGAAACATAAAAAGGATCTTCATCTTGTAATTGATGTTGTACTTCTAAAGCAAAAATATTGTTTTCGTTTGCAGTATAAAAGTAACTTAAATTCTGATTGATTGTAAATGGTGTTGCATTTTCTTTTTCTACAATAGGCACATTATTACCTATTATTTGAGACGTACCATTATCTAATCTAAACTCGTTTGTAAAACGACCATTTAAATCATAATTTAATTGATTGTTTACGTTTTTCTTGTAAATCGTTTTAAAATTAAACAATCCAGAATTACTAGTTTGATCTGTTGTGTTATCTGTTACATCATCTGGAATTGTAGGATCATTATAATTGACAATATTTCTATTTCTTTGCCCATTACTATTGCTAGACCAAATTAAATAACCACTTAAGTCTAGTTTTTTATTTGGTGAATAACTAAAATTTAAAGCTGTTAATTTAGTTTCAATTCTATTGGCATTTCTTGCATTTGGAGTTAAAAAACCAATACCTGCACTTGCTAAATTTATATTTGTTCCATTTGACGGACTTTGACTTCTAAAGCCACCTCTAAAACTTCTTAAATCTCTTCTGTTTAAAACTGCTTCTCCTAAATTATTAATATCTCCAATTACATTTAATGTATATTTTGGGTTATAGTAAAATAATTTGGGTTGAAACAGATATAAATCATCACTTGGTGTAAAACCAGCACCAGCATACACATCTCCAAACCAAAAGTTCTTTTTACCTTCTTTTAACTTTATGTTAATAGCAACTCTATCTTGATTATTCTGTACACCACTTAATTGATTTACATCAGAAAAATTTCTTAATACTTGTATTTTATCTACAGCGTTAGATGGTATGTTTTTAGAGGCTAGTTTAGTATCTCCACTAAAAAATTCTTTACCATCTACTGTAATTTTTTCTACAACTTTACCTTCTACTTCAATCTGGCCAGCATCGTTTATTTCTACTCCAGGTAGTTTTTCGAGTACGTCTTCTAATTTACGTTCAGAGCCATTTTTAAAAGAATCTGCATTGTAAACAATAGTATCTCCCTTAATAGTTACAGGCATTTTAGATACTACTGTAATTTCATCTAAAGCATTATCTTCTTTTAAAGTTATATTTTTTTCAATATTTTCAGTTATTGTAGTTACAACAAAGTTGGCTGTTTTAAAACCTATGTAACTAATCTTGATATCAAATGTGCTATTTTTATCTAAGTCTAACTTATACCTTCCTTTAGCGTCTGTAAAACCATAAGAAGCCATTTTTTTAGTAGTTTTATTAATAGCCAATACATTTGCCATTTCTAATGAACCACCAATACTATCTTTTACAACTCCTGTTAGTGTAATTTGGGCATTAGTAATAAATGAAACCATAAAAATGGTTAATAGTAGTAATTTTTTCATTGTGTTTTTTTAGTTTTTTTTAATTAGAATCTTCCTCTTCCTCTTCCTCTACTTCTAAAATTTTGTCTCATCTCCTCCATCTTTTTTGTAATGATACTTACATATTCTTTTCTTGTAACTTCATCACCTTTTGTAGGCTTCGTTATTTCTATTTTTTCTGATGGATTTAGTACAATTTCTGTACATAAAATAGTAGTTCTACCTTCGTTAATTTCTAAAATTAAACCCGGTAATCCCCAATATTCTCCTGGGCCATTACTTACTGGTATTTGTGGTGTATACCATGCTGTAACTGTAATTTTTTTTGGTATTTCTATGTCTTCTGTAACTTTTACAGTTTCTGTAGAATCTTTTTTAGCTTCATCTTTTTTCTTATCATCCTCTCTATTTCTTCTTCTCATGTTTCTCCAATCTGTAGCATCTACATCTTTGGTAAGTGTTGCTTTGTAACAAACATATTCTCCAATTTTTTTAGTTTCGCTACCCAGCTCCCACTGTGGCATTTCCATGGTATCAGAAATGAGAAAGTTTTTTCCAAAAAATTCTGTAGCTTCTAAAGCCACTAAATCTTTAGTGTTTTTATATTTAGTTCCTCCACCAGTCATTCCTCCAAATCTCATTCCTCCACTAGCACCAGGTGCAGATAATTTTTCATCCTCTTTATAAATAGATGCTGTTTTATCAAAACTTAAAATGAATGTTTTTTCTAACATCGATTTCATTCTTGCTGCAATTTGTTTCTTTTGCGCTTCAGACATGCTGTTCATTCTGCTTCCCCAGCTACTCATATCTACGGTAGTTTTAGACATATAAGTTGCTTTTCCTTGAAAGTTTTTCTGCGCAAATGTACCAACTGTAACAAAGGCTAAGAGTAATGTAAATAATTGTTTCATGATTTTTTTATCTAATTTTGTACGAAAATAGTATTATTCGCTTCTCTTAAGACTTAAAAAAACCTTAAAAGTTTAATTTGCTTTTTTTTTACTAATAATAATAATAATAGTAGTAGTAAGAAGCAATTAACCCTTAATTATAACAAACAAATCCTTATTTTTTTTTCTGATACAGAACAGCAACTTACACATAGAGAACCACAATTGCTTTTTTATTTACGTCAGAAAAAATCAAAGTTCTAGACAGAATATTTATTTTAAATAAATTGTAGGGTAATTACGATTTTTTTAATGCCAGAAGTATGGATGTTTTTATAACTAAATTAAGAAAGAAGCTTAAAAAAGACAAAAACCTACAAATTTTAAAAGTATCTGGTTTTGGTTATAAATTAATTTGTTAACACTTTTATAATTACAAAAAATGTGTACCTTTAACCACACTTTTTTTAATCTTATTAATTATATTTATGCACGTTGCAATTGCAGGTAATATTGGCGCAGGTAAAACTACGCTAACCAAACTTTTAGCCAAACACTACAAATGGAAGCCACATTTTGAGTCTGTGGATGAAAATCCGTATTTAGATGATTTTTACACAGAAATGGAGCGTTGGTCTTTTAATTTACAGGTTTATTTTCTAAATAGTAGATTCAGACAAATTTTAGAATTAAGAGAAACTGGTAAAAATATCATACAAGACAGAACTATTTACGAGGATGCTCATATTTTTGCACCCAACTTACATGCAATGGGTTTAATGACCAATAGAGATTACAGCAACTATTCTTCTTTATTTGAGTTGATGGAAAATTTAGTTTCTCCACCCGATTTATTAATTTACTTACGTGCAGATATTTCTACTTTAGTAGGGCAAATACACAAACGTGGTAGAGAGTATGAAAACTCGATCTCTATTGATTATTTAAGCAGATTGAATGAACGTTATGAAGCGTGGATTTCTAAATACACTAAGGGGAAATTATTGGTTATTAATGTAGATAATTTAGATTTTGTAAGCAATCAAGAAGATTTAGGTTACATTATAGATAGAATTGATTCTCAAATTAATGGTCTATTTTATTAGTAACTATTTTATATACAAAAAAAAGGGGTGAAATTTAAATTTCACCCCTTTTTGTATTTTTAATTTTATGCGTGGAAAGCGCTGTCTAGGTCTATTAACAAATCGTCTACATTTTTTTTACCAACAATCAAATGTAAAAAAAAATCTATAACACCAATTTTTAACGCTCTATTTATATGGTCAAAAATGGCTGATAAACAATCTAAAAAATGTGGTAAATAGAAAATAATCCATACTTTTTTTAAACTAGTTTTTTGATAGCTCTTATAATACCATAGTGTATTCCTTCATGAAAATTATTAAAAACGATTGCTGTGTTTATAGAAGTTAGTACAAAACCTGTACTTGTAGGGTACTCATTATAATTTTCAAAAATACCAGCTTCAAAATCTTCTTCTAAAGTATCTGGCAAACCTATTAATAATTCTTTTACCTCTTTAAACTCCTCTTCTGTAAACGTTTTAGTAGGTAAAGTTCCTTTTTTGTGAGCTTCTATTAAATCATCTGGACACAAACAATTTAAACCAGACAATTTATAGTGTAACAATTGCTGTGTAACTACCAAATGAGCTACATTCCATGCTATATTATTTTTAAATCCTTCTGGAGTTTTATGAATTTGATCTAATGATAAACCCTCTAATTCTTTTGCTACTAATTCACGAGATTTTCTTAAAACATCGAATTGTATCTTCATTTTTATGTTATTTTTGATACCACAAATATAATTGATTAATATGAAGAAAGTATACTTTTTAAAAACTTGCGATACTTGTAGAAGAATTTTAAAAGAAGTAAACACCACAGGTTTTACAGAACAAGAAATTAAAACAAATCCCATAAATAAAGAGCAACTAGAAGAAATATTTCAGCTTTCTAAAAGTTATGAAGCTTTGTTTAACAAACGTGCTAGGTTATATACTTCTATGGATTTAAAAAACAAAAATCTAACAGAAAAAGATTACAAAAAATACTTATTAGAAGAATACACTTTTTTAAAACGTCCTGTTTTTATTATTGATGATGAAATTTTTATAGGAAACAGTAAAAAAGTAGTTGCAGCAGTAAAAGAGAAGGTTGGATAAATAAAAAATATTTTTTTTAAAAATTCATTGATAGGCTCATAGAACTTCCTTTGAAATTCAAATTTAAAGTTGGTTTATAATAAGATGTTTTATTTGGCATATCAGCATTATAAAGTTCAACTGCTTCTTTCGTTTTTCTATTAAAACCTTTTATAATTGGTATGGTAGCTACAATTAGAGCTGCACCTACACCAGCCAAAACCCATTTTGGATCTCCACCACCAATAGCAGTTCCAATAGGATAACCAACCAATGCACCACCTGATGCACCTAAAACCATACCCCAAGTTTGGTTTGTTTTTGCTGACTTTACAAGTTCAAAAACTTGTTTATTGTCTTTCACTACCTCTTGCATTTGGTTTAATGTTAACATTTTATCATTCTGAGAAAATGTATAACCACCAAATACTTTTTTCATTTCTATTTTTTGAGCGTTTACAGCTGTTAGTGTAATTATTGATAATAACAATACAAGGATACTTTTTTTCATTATTTAAAATTTGTTTTTGATTTAATTTGATTTTGATTTATATACTTTCATTAAGTTTTCGGCTTCTTTTTGAGCACTCCAATTTAACACAATTTCCTCTCTTGCTTGCACTCCTATATCTGGTATTTTTTTGGTGATAAATTGCGTTAACAAATCTTTCAATTCGTTAACATTACCAGCGTTAAACAAATACCCATTTGTATTATTTGTTATTAATGATGAATGAACGCCTACATTTTTAGTAGCTATAACAGTACATCCACAAGACATAGCTTCTGCAGTAACTAAAGAAAAACCTTCAGAAAAACTAGGCACAACCACCAATTTTGAAGCTTGGTAATACTTAACTATATCTGAAGTTTCATTTATAAAATATACTTGATTTTCTATTGCTTGTTTTTTGGCAATTTCTTTTAATTCTTCTAAAAAAGCTGGTTTATCTACTTTACCAACAATCACCAAAACCCAATCTTTATGTTCTTTTAAAATTTCTGAAGCTTCTAATAGAACGACTTGTCCTTTTGCTTTTCTAACTCTACCTGCACAAAGAATAATATTTTTTTTCGAAACATTTTCTAACTGAACATTTTCTTTAGGCACAAATTTATCTGCAGCAACTCCATGACCAACAATGGTGTTTTTTACACCTAAATTAACACTCATACTTTGTATTAAAGTAACTACCCTGTCTACACTTTTTAAGAGTTTTAAAGTTAATCCAGAAGGTTTTGTTTCTGCATGACGTGTAGCAACTAAAATAAATTTTGCACCCAAAGCTCTATAAACAAGCATTCTAATAATTTCGTTATTTCTGTGGCAATGCACCACTACCTCTCTATCAGAAAATAAAAACTTTCTTAATTGTTTAGGGGTTAAATGTGAACCATTTACGCCATAACCGTATAAATAAGTTTCAAACTTCCTGGAAAAAAAAGGCAACACATTTTCTATGCTTCTAGTAACACCTGTTCTTCTTTTATGAAAATGTGTATGTATTAAAATGGGTTTCAAAATAAGTTTGAAGTTTGAATAATTGTAATTAGAATTTCAAAAAAAATTACTTATGATAAATAAATTTGCGTTCTACAATTTCTATAAAACGATTTTCTAAATCTTCGTGCTCAGACCAATTATAATCTGGTTTTACCATTTTCTTGATAAACTTTTTTGCTTCTTTTTCTGTTTTAATTGTATTTAATTGAGAAACGACTCTATTAAAATCTTCTTGACTGTCATTAAATAGGTTTTTTACAAATGCAATTCTATCATTCAAACCAATTTGTATATTTCCTTGCAACTGGTCATTTAAAGATTTTTGTTGTATCGGCTCAAATAAATTTGCCATTACATCAACAGGAATGGTATCTTTTAATTCGTCTTCTAAACTAGTAACTTTACCTTCATCTGAAGATGCATCTTTAAAATTTTGAGGTTTCGCATCACCAAAAACCAAACCTTCTAACTCAGGTTGCTTTATTTCTTCTTCAATATCCTCTTTATCTACCTCTAAATATTCACTTTCATTTTCGACCTCTTCTTGCTGTTTTTCAATTTCCTCCTCTTCAAAATCATCGGCTACTTCTGCTGATAGCTTTTCATTTTCAACCTCTAAACACTCATTATTTAAATTAGTCACACTTGTTTGTGGCAATTCTTTTTCAACATCTTCTTTAGTACTTTCTACAACTCTAGTTTTATTTTCTAGTGCTTTTTCTAGAGTAACAGTTAAAGTTTCTTTAGCGTCTTTGGCGTTTGGTATATGATTAACATACTCTTCTACAAAAGCAAGTAACGATAGCCTTTCATAGACTTCTTGCGCTTTTTCTTTTAAAGCAAAAACATCTGTTCTGTTTTTCATTTGTAAAATACTGTGGGCTAAACTCACTAAATCGCTTTCCAATTTTTTGTGCATAAATTTTATTTTATTGGTAAAATGAATTTTATATAAATTATTTATTACTCGTAAATATTGCTAAATTTGTAGCAAATAAAAATAACGTAAATTTATAAATATAAAGCCTAAAATTACAAAATGTTTCTTGAAAATACGGTAAATTATACAGAACAATTTGGTTGGATAGAAGTAATTTGTGGTTCTATGTTTTCTGGTAAAACAGAAGAATTAATTAGACGTTTAAAAAGAGCGCAATTTGCCAAACAACGCGTAGAAATTTTTAAACCTGCTTTAGATACACGTTATGATGAAGAAGAAGTGGTTTCTCACAATGACAATAGAATTAGATCTACACCTGTACCAGCTTCTTCTAACATTAGATTGTTAGCCAATGATGTAGATGTGGTTGGCATAGATGAAGCCCAGTTTTTTGATGATGAAATTGTAGCTGTTTGTAACGACTTAGCAAACCGAGGTATTCGTGTTATTGTAGCTGGTTTAGATATGGATTTTAAAGGCAATCCTTTTGGCCCAATGCCTGCATTAATGGCAACAGCAGAATATGTTACAAAAGTACACGCAGTTTGTACACATACAGGTAATTTAGCTCATTATAGCTTTAGAAAAGCACAAAATAATGCTATTGTTATGTTGGGCGAAACCCAAGAATACGAACCTTTAAGCAGAGCTGCTTACTATAAAGCCTTACAAAAACAGCAAGAAAACAATCAACACAAAAAAAGTGATCAAAATAATTTAACAGACACAGATGCTTCCGAAATTACGGAACAGTTTTAAGCCTTATGAATAACCATGTTACTGTTTTAGAAATTGATGGAAATGCCCTATTGCACAACCTAAATTATTTTAAGAAAAAATTAAACGAAAAAACTAAAATTTTAGCAGTTGTTAAAGCCTTTGGTTATGGTAGTGATGGTGTTTTAGTTGCCAAATTTTTACAAGACAAAGTAGATTATTTTGCTGTTGCCTATACCCATGAAGGTATTGCTTTAAGAGAAGCTGGTGTAAAAACACCTATCTTAGTTTTACACCCTCAAATTTCAAATTTAGAGGCGATTACTCAACATCATTTAGAACCCAACTTATACAACTTTAAAATTTTTGAAGCTTTTTTACAGTTAGCAGAAAGTATTCCGTTAATGAATTACCCACTTCATATAAAGTTTAATACAGGTTTAAACAGATTAGGTTTTTGCCATACAGATATTGATAAAATAATTACCAAGTTAAAAAATACTAATCGTGTTAAAGTACAATCTCTATTTTCTCATTTAGCTGCTAGCGAAGATTTAGAAGAGAAAGATTTTACTGTAAATCAAATAAGTAATTTTACATATACAGCACAGCAGTTTTACAAGCTTTTAGGCTACAAACCTATGTTACACATTTTAAATACATCTGGGGTTGTAAACTTTGCAAAAGCACAGTTTGATATGGTTAGAATTGGCATTGGTTTATATGGTTTTGGTAATGGTGCTAAAGAAACTAATCAACTTAAAAATACACATAATTTAAAATCTATTATTTCTCAAATACACTTTATAGAACCTGGAGAAACTGTAGGATATAACAGAGCTTTTGTTGCAAAAAACCCTACAAAAAGTGCTACAATACCTATTGGGCATGCAGATGGTTTGTCTAGAAAATTGGGAAATAAAAAAGGCTATGTACTCATCAACAATAAAAAAGTAAAAATTATTGGTAATGTTTGTATGGATATGATTATGGTTGATGTTACCAAAATAGACTGTAAAGAAGGGGATGAAGTTATTGTTTTTAACAGTCAAAAGATGTTGCAAGATTTTACCACAGTTTCAGAAACTATTGTATATGAAACTTTAACAGCTATCTCTAATCGTGTTAAAAAAACATTAAAGAAATAATTTTTTTCTATCTTAGTTAGCAAATTAACTAATTAAAAAACAATAACATGGGAGTACTAAAAGAGTTTAAAGACTTTGCAATGAAGGGTAACCTTGTAGATATTGCAGTAGGTTTTGTTATGGGAGCAGCTTTTAAACAAGTTGTAACTTCTTTTACGGGAGGTATTGTCTCTCCACTAATTGGATTACTGTTTAATGCAGATTTTAAAAATTTAAAATGGATTATTAAAGATGGTATTGCTAACGATGCTGGTAATGTGGTTGGCGAAGTTGCTGTACTTTATGGAGACTTTTTAACAAACGTTATCGATTTTATAATTGTTGCTTTTGTAATGTTTGTAATAGTTAAAGGTATTAACGCAACTAAAAAGAAAAAAGAGCCTGTACCAGAAGTACCAAAAGGACCTTCTCAAGAGGATTTATTAGCAGAAATTAGAGATTTGTTAGCAAAACAAAAGTAATTTTTATTGGTTTAAAAAGGTTTGTAATTCAGTTTCTAAGGCTTTATAATCAAAAGATTGTTCGTAAAACTTACGTTTGTCTTTATTATAAATAATGGTTACAGGTATTGCTCCAGACCAATTTTTATCAATATCTTTTATCCAGACATCTTCGTTAACATCATTTAACAAGACCACTTTAGATTGTAAGTTTTTCTGTTCTATAAACGGAATTAATTTCTTTTCCATTTGTTTTGGAAAGTCTAGACTCACCAATAAAACCTCTACATTTTTATCTGCATATTCTTTATTAATTTTTTCAAAATAGGGTAATTCTTTTACACAAGGTCCACACCAAGTTGCCCAAAAATTAACAACATAAATTTTGTTATCTTTTTTTTCTAAAAGCGGTTTTAACTCTTTATATGTATATGATTTTACTGAAGTTTTTTCAGCAATCTCCACCGTTTTTAGATCTTTATTGTTTACAGTTTCTTTTTTACAAGAAAGAAAACCAATCAACAAAAAAGACAATACATAAACTTTATATTTCATTTCATAAAAATATAAATAATTTAAATATAAAATTAATAATTAACTGATTATTAACCAAATATGTCGTTTAGTATTTTTGCTAAACGAATACCACCAACTTGCAATTGTCTTCTAGCTATACCTAAATAATCGTAAGAATATCTGTAACGTAAATTTTCACCCTCTTTTACAGATTTGTATAATTCCTTGGTAATTTCATGTACTTCATTTACCCATTCTATAACTGTACCTTTTTGAATTGCTTTTATCTGATTTTTTGATAAATCTTGTGCATTATTTGCCAATTCCACGTAGCTCATATTCCACTCTTCTATCATTTTGGTATCCCAGACTGCATGTAAATTTGTCCCTTTTCCAAACCATTGTACTTGTATAGTATTGCCTCCTTTATCTTCTCTTTGACCAATATGCATAGGTTGATGTAAATCTCCAACAAAATGAACCAATAACTTTAGAAAAAAAGCTTTGTCTTTATCTGTACTATTTTCATCTTTTAAAATGCTAATACATTTGTCAATACCTGTTACTAAATCTCCTTGCGGATTCTTTTCTGCTGTTGCATAGGTTTCATCCAAATCCATATTAATATAATGCCAAGGATAGTATTTACTGTAAGATTTATCTGATTTTATTTCGTCTGCATAGGTAGATACAAAAGCTAAACTTTCTCCTTTTAAAAGTTTGTCAATTTTTCTTTTGGCTCTTCTTGTTAAATGTTTTTCTGCAATTTTACCAGTAACTCTATGTCCATTTTGACCCCAAAAAAAAGCTTCTTCGTTACTAGATTTAGAAATAAAAAAGAATGGTATCAGTAATAAAAGTTTAAATTTCATGAGAAGTAATTTAATTTGTTTTTTGCGAAGTTATAAAATTATTTGTCGAAAATATTTGGAAATCAATAAAATAATTTAATATATTTGTGATATCAATTTAATATCATACTAAATTTTACATTATGAAAGCAGAAAAAATTATTAAACTTGCCAACGGCTATTTAATGTTGGCAATTGTATTTTTATTATTCTTTGGGGGTATAACCATGTCGTTCATCAAAGAAACACCAGCTTATATACCACTTGCTATTCTAGGTTTTATAGGCTTTTTTGGCTTTATTTTAGTAAACCCTAATACATCAAAAGTAATTTTATTATTTGGTAAATATGTAGGCACCATTAAAGAAAACGGCTTGTATTGGGCAAATCCTTTGTATAGAAAAAAAACCATTTCTTTAAGAGCAAGTAATTTTGATTCAGAAAGATTAAAAGTAAATGACAAATTAGGAAATCCAGTAATGATATCTACCATTTTGGTTTGGCGAGTTACAAACACGTATAAAGCTGCATTTGATGTAGATAATTATGAAAATTTTGTACGTGTACAAACAGATGCTGCTGTTAGAAAGTTAGCAAGTATGTATCCTTATGATAATTTTGCAGACGAAGGCCATGATGAAGACATTACTTTACGATCTAGTGTAAATGAAGTTTCTGAAGCTTTAGAAAAAGAAATAGACGAACGCTTAACCATTGCTGGTATAGAAGTTTTAGAAGCAAGAATTGGCTATTTAGCTTATGCAAATGAAATTGCTTCTGCCATGTTAAAAAGACAGCAAGCAACTGCCATTGTAGCTGCAAGACATAAAATTGTACAAGGTGCAGTAGAAATGGTAGAAATGGCTTTAGAAGAACTAAACAAAAAAGAAATTGTAGAGCTAGATGAAGAACGTAAAGCAGCAATGGTAAGCAACTTATTAGTTATTTTATGTGGTGACAAAGAAGCTTCACCTGTTGTAAATACGGGCACTTTAAGTCATTAATGGTTGTATGCAATATGCAAAAATGAATAATTTTAAAATCTGAAACGAAACAAAATGAAAGAATATAAAGTAGTAACCTTAAAATTAGGGTTTAGAAATAGAATTCAAAATTTTGAAGATTTATTAAACCAATATGCAAGAGAAGGTTGGATTTTTAAAGAAGTACCAAGTGGATGGAATTCTGTAATTTTAGAAAGAGATAAAAACAGGTAAAAATGAAAGTTTTTAAAGAAGAACAACGTTTTACCCAACTTTGGTTAATTGTTTTAATGTCTGTGGGTTTATTTGTACCTATAGCTCTTATTTTTCAAGAGTACAGCAAAGAAAACTCATCTATTAGTAACAATGAACTAATAGGAAGTACTATTGCAATTTTAGCTTCCGGTTTACTCATTTTTTTCTTTAAATTAAAAACAAGGATAGACGAAAAAGGGATTTATTATCAATTTTTTCCATTTCATTTTAAATACAAATTAATATTTTGGTATGAAATTGAAAATGCATTTGTAAGAACTTATGATGCTATTGGAGAATATGGTGGTTGGGGTTTAAAAGGCGGTTTCTTCTGGAGAAAATCCAAAGGAACTTGCATTAATGTTTCTGGTGATATTGGCATTCAATTAGAATTAAAAAATGGTAAAAAACTACTAATTGGTACTCAAAAAAAAGAGGAGGCTATTAGTGTTTTAAAAACGTATAAATAAAAAAAAGATGAATAGAGTTTTTCTTTACTTTTTAATATACATTTTAGGAGTTACTATGGCAATTGCACAAGTAAAGTCTGAAAACATCATTTTACAAAATGGCCAAATAGAATTACCTGGTACATTAACCCATACATCAGAAAAGCAACCTTTATTAATTTGGGTGCATGGTTCTGGTAATATAGACAGAAATGGTAATCAGTTAGGCACACCTGTAAAAGCAAGCTACATTAAACAATTTAGAGATGCTGTTAATAAAGAAAATATTGCCTTTTTTAGTTTTGATAAAAGAACTTCCAATAAAAAAAACAGCGCGTTTTTAAAAAACACTAAAATAACAGATTTTGTGTTAGATGTTCAAGAAGTTGTAAAACACTTTAAAAAAGACAAACGTTTTTCTAAAATTGTATTAATAGGTCATAGCCAAGGTTCTTTAATTGCAATGTTAGCTTCAAAAAATGTAGATAAATACATTTCAATTGCTGGTGCAGGAGAAACCATAGACAAAACCATCCTTAAACAATTAAACGCTAAAAACCCAACTTTAGGTAAAGCTGCAAAACAACAATTTGACACCTTAAAAATCAAAGGAAAAATAGAAACAGTAAATCCTTTTTTGATAAGTATTTTTGCAAAACCCAACCAACCTTTTTTACTTTCGTGGATGCAATTAAATCCTACCAAAGAAATTAAAAAAGTTAAAAAGCCAACTTTAATAATTCAAGGCACCAAAGATTTACAAGTAAAAATTGAAGATGCAAAGGCTTTAAATGAGGCAAAACCAAACGCAAAATTGGTATTGATAGAAAACATGAATCATGTTTTAAAACAGATCACTAAAAACGAGGATAACTTAACTTCCTACTATTCTAATACATTTTCCATTTCAGAAAAACTAATAGAAGTTGTCGTAAAATTTGTAAAACAATAAAATGGCAAATAAGAAAGCTTTCGCATTGCGAGTTAATGAAGATATGTTAAAAGCCATAGAAAAATGGGCTGCAGATGAATTTCGTTCTACGAATGGTCAAATAGAATGGATGCTAATGCAAGCTTTAAAAGACGCAAATCGCGAACCTAAAAAGAAGGAGGAATAAAAAAGGGGTTAAAACCTATTGTTAAAACAAAACTGTTAAAATAAACGCTCAATTTTTATTGAGCGTTTTCTATTTTGTATCTTGTTCCCACTAATTCAATTAATTCAAACTTTACAAAATGAAAAAACTATTCACACTACTTTTTTTAGCTTGCTCTACCCTACTCTTTTCTCAAGAGTTTTCTATGGATTTGGTAAAAAACATGAAACCAAGAAACATTGGTCCTGGAGGAATGTCTGGACGTGTAACTTCTATTGATGTTGTAGAATCTAACCCAGAAATTATTTACGTAGGAACTGCTTCTGGAGGAATTTGGAAATCTACATCTGGTGGGGTAAAATGGGAACCTATATTCGAAAAAGAATTAACAGCTTCTATTGGGGCAGTTGCTATTCAGCAATCCAACCCAAGTGTTGTTTGGGCAGCAACTGGAGAAGGGAATCCAAGAAATAGTTTAAATGGTGGTTTCGGAATTTACAAATCTTTAGACGCAGGTAAAACCTGGAAATCTATGGGTTTAGAAAAAACACGTCATATTCATAGAATTTTAATTCACCCTACAAATCCAGATGTAGTGTATGTTGGTGCCATTGGTTCTCCTTGGGGAGAACACAAAGAACGTGGTGTTTATAAAACTATGGATGGTGGAAAAACTTGGAAACAAATTTTGTTTACCAATATAAAATCAGGAACTGGAGATTTAATTATGGATCCCAAAAATCCAAATAAAATAATTGCTGCCATGTGGGAACACAAACGTGATCCTTGGTTTTTTAAATCTGGTGGAGAAGGTAGTGGTTTATACATTACACATGATGGAGGAGAAAATTGGAAGAAAATTACCGAAAAAGAAGGTTTCCCAAAAGGTGAATTAGGTAGAATTGGTGTGGCAATTGCGCCCAATAATACAAATATAATTTATGCGTTGGTAGAATCTAAAAAAAATGCCCTGTATAAAAGTGAAGATGGTGGTTTTAAATGGAAAAAAATAAACGACAAACCTGGTATTGGAAACCGTCCTTTTTACTACTCAGAAATTTATGTAGATACACAAAACGAAAATAGACTTTACACTGTTTTTACCTATGTAAATGTTTCTGAAGATGGTGGTAAAAACTTTAAACAATTAATGCCTGCTTATGGCGTAAATAATGGTGTGCATCCAGATCATCATGCTTGGTGGATACATCCAGCAAATGGTAAATTTATGATTGATGGAAATGATGGTGGTTTAAATATTACCAAAGATGGTGGTAAATCTTGGCGATTTATTGGCAATATTCCTGTAGCACAATTTTATCACATTAATGTTGATAATGAATATCCTTACAATGTGTATGGAGGAATGCAAGACAATGGTTCTTGGAGAGGTCCTGCTTATGTGTGGAAAGCACAAGGAATTAGAAATTCTTATTGGCAAGAAATTTCTTTTGGTGATGGTTTTGATGTAGTTCCAGACAAAGACAATTCTAAATATGGATGGTCTATGAGCCAACAAGGTTCTGTAGTTCGTTACGATTATATTACAGGAAACAATTACTCTGTAAAACCAACTCATAAAGATCCAAATATCCAGTTGCGTTTTAATTGGAATGCTGCTATCAACATAGATCCTTTTGATAATAATACCTTATATTTTGGAAGTCAGTTTGTGCATAAATCAACAGATAAAGGGTTAACTTGGACCGTAATTTCTCCAGATTTATCTACCAATAACCCAGAAAAGTTAAAACAATCAGAAAGTGGTGGTTTAACTATGGATGCAACTGGTGCAGAAAATCATTGTACAGTTTTAGTAATAGAACCCTCTCTTTTGCAAAAAGATGTATTGTGGGCCGCAACAGATGATGGGCAAGTACACATCACCAAAAATGGCGGAGAAAACTGGACAAATGTTGCAAAAAACATTAAAGGTTTGCCAGAAAACAGCTGGATTACGCAAATTAAAGCCTCTAACAAAAATAAAGGTGAAGCTCTTTTAATTGCCAATGATTATAGACGTTTTAACTACACACCATATGCCTACAGAACTAAAAATTACGGTAAAACTTGGCAACGTATTGTAGATGAAAAAGATGTACAAAGTTACACCCTGTGTATTATAGAAGATCCAGAAAACGCAAACCTATTGTTCTTAGGTACAGATGATGGATTGTATATTTCTGTGGATGCTGGAGGTAAATGGACAAAATGGACCAATGGTTTTCCAACAGTTCCTGTAAAAGACTTGGTAATACACCCAAGAGAACAAGATTTAGTAATTGGTACTTTTGGGAGAGCTGCTTGGGTTTTAGATGATATTCGCCCTTTAAGAGCTTTGGCAAATAAAAATGCTACTTCAAAAAAATTACAATTATTTGAACCACCTACCGCATATCAAGCAGCCTACCAACAACCCACTGGTAGTAGGTTTGGCGCAGATGCAATATATCAAGGAGAAAACAAAAATGGTGGTGCTATGATTTCTTATTTTGTTGATGTGCCTAAGGTTGATAAAAAAGCGAAAAAGAAGAAAAAAGAGGATGTAAAATACGACTCTATTAAACTAGAAATTTTTAATGACGCTACACAAATTAGAACCTTAAAATTTAAAGCTCCTAAAGAAAGTGGTGTATACAAAATAACTTGGTATTTAAGAGAAAAAGGAGTTGCTAGAGCTTCTAGAAGAATTAGAGAATCGAAAAGAGAACCTTCTGGAGTTCAAGTAAAACCAGGAACATACAGATTAAAAATGACTTTTGGTAACGAAGTTTCAGAACAAGATATTAAAGTTGAGTTTGACCCCCGTTTACAGATTTCTCAGGCAGCAATCAACCAAAAATATGCAGCTAGTAAAGAATTGGAAAAATACCAAGAAAAAATTGCTGCAGCTGTAAAACAATTAGTACAAAGTAAAAACACTGCAACTTCTATAAAAAGTGATTTATCTAAAAAAGACAAAAAGAAGTACAAATCAGAAATAAAAAAATCATCAGAAATTATTAAAAAAATTGATGATTTAATTGCTAAATATTTAGGTTCTATTGACAAAAGGCAAGGCATTACCAGAAACCCAGAAATAACCGTAAACCAACGTTTTGGACAAGCTAGTAGATATATACGTTCTCGTTTTGGCGAACAAACAGCTACAGAAACTATGTTAATGAATCAATTTAAAAATGAATTTACCAAAGTAATTTCTGAAACCAATACCTTTTTTAATAATGATTGGGTTACCTACAAAGCCTCTGTTGAGAATATTAAAATATCTCCTTTTAAAAAGACTAAAATATTTACAAGCAATTAAATGTATGCGTTTTTACCTTTTAATTTTAAGCATGTGTTTTCTATTTTGTAAAATACATGCTCAAAATAATACTAAAGATCAATTGGGAACTTGGTATATGTACAATGGTTCTCATAAAGTTTCAAAAAAGTGGACTCTAAAAACTAGTTTTCATGTAAGATATTACGAGTTTATTACAGAATATCAGCAAGAAATATACAGGTTTGGTGTAAATTACGCTTTTAATAAGAAAATAAATTTAACCCTAGGCTCTGTGTATTCTATAAAAGATATTTCTTACAAAGAAAATTTACCAGATTTGTATGAATATCGCTTTTATCAAGATTTAAATATGAAAGATAATTGGGGTAATTTTAAAGTAAAACATAGAATTAGATTGGCACAACGTTTTAAAAGACAAAATTTTACAAACAAAACTACTCATAGAATTCGATATGGTTTATTTGTAAAATATCCGCTAAATAATAAGCTAACAACCTATGCCTTTAATGAATTTTTTATAAAATTTGCAAGCAAACCGTTTGGCGAAAACAGAACTGGGTTTGGGTTTTTACATCAACTAAATTCTACGTTAAAATTAAATTTTGGATACCAACAAATAAAACTGCCAAATCAAATTCAAAAAAGATTACTTCTCGGTATTGTTATAAACACGAATCACTTTAAAAAATTAACATAAAATATGGAGCCTATTTTCACAAACGACGCCATTGTATTTGGTATTTTAATGATTTCTTTAGGAATTGTTTTTTACACAGAAAGTATAAAAACAGGTTTTTGGCCAAAATTTTACAAAATAGTACCAGGTTTATTTATGGCCTATTTTATCCCTGCTTTATTTACAACAGCAGGTATTATTTCCCCAGAATGGGAAACCATAAATACCGATGGAGAAACGATTGCTAAAAGCTCTCAATTGTATTTTATAGCCAGTAGATTTTTATTACCAGCTGCATTGGTTTTAATGACTTTAAGTATCGATTTAAAAGCCATTTTTAATTTAGGCAATAAAGCATTGATAATGTTTTTTACAGGAACCATTGGTATTATTATAGGGGGTCCTTTAGCTATTTTATTAATCTCTATTTTTTCTCCAGAAACAGTTGGTGGCGCAGATTTTGATGCTGTTTGGAGAGGACTTTCTACTCTTGCAGGAAGTTGGATTGGTGGTGGTGCAAACCAAACTGCCATGTTAGAAATATACAAATACAATCCAGCAAAATATGGAGGAATGGTGTTTGTAGATATTGTAGTTGCTAATATTTGGATGGCTGTATTATTAATTGGTATTGGTAGAAAAGATAAAATTAATAAATGGTTAAAAGCAGATACTTCTGCTATAGAAGAATTGAAAGAAAAAGTAGCTTCTTTTTCTAAAAAAGTAAAAAGAAATCCGTCTTTAACAGATTTAATGATTATGCTAGCCATTGCTTTTGGCACAGTTGGTTTTGGCCATTTTGCTTCTAAATACTTAGGCCGTTTTTTTAACAGCTTTGTAAAAGGAATGGAGTCTCAAACATGGCGTAATATTTTTTCATTTTTAGGATCGAGTTTCTTTTGGTTAATTAGTATTTCTACAATTGTAGCTATTCTAATTTCGTATACAAAAGCTAAAAATTACGAAGGGGCAGGAGCAAGCAAATTAGGTAGTGTGTTTATCTATATTTTAGTAGCAACAATTGGTATGAAAATGGATTTAAAATTAATTTTTGAAAACCCTGGTTTAATCGCTATTGGCTTAGTTTGGATGAGTATTCATGCAGGTTTATTAATAGGAATTGCAAAATTAATTAAAGCACCATATTTCTTTTTAGCTGTGGGTAGTCAAGCTAATGTTGGTGGTGCTGCTTCTGCACCTATTGTTGCACAAGCTTTTCACCCGTCTTTAGCAACAGTTGGTGTTTTACTCGCAGTATTTGGGTATGCAATTGGTACAGTTGGTGCTATTTTGTGTACAATTTTAATGGAATTATCTGCCAGCATTTAAAAAAATAAAGCATATTTGCAATCGTAAAAAATCATAGTATGAAACGTATAATTGGTATTATTTTAGTAACTATTTTACTAACAGCATGTTCTTCTAAAAAAGAAAGAAGCATGGTCGTTGAAGGAAACATTAAAGGTTTAAAAAAAGGAGTTTTATATCTTCAAAAAATGAAAGATACTGTTTTGGTTTCTATAGATTCTGCAAAAGTGATTGGAGATGGAAACTTTAAATTAACAGATGATGTTGATTCTCCTGTAATGTATTACATCACATTTAAAGGAAATACTACCGATAAAAGAATTCTATTTTTTGGTAATAAAGGAACTATTACTGTAAATGATAATATTGAAACTTTTGGTTTTAATCCAGAAATTATAGGATCTGAAAACCAGTTAGTTCTTAATGATTTTGCTAAGATTAATAATCAGTTTAAAAACCAAAGTTTAGAATTTATTAAAAAAGAATTTGAAGCAAAAGCAGCAAATGATAAAGAGTTATTAGCTAAAGTGCAAAAAGATTATAATAGAATGGTTCGTAGAAAATACTTATATACTACAAACTTTGCACTTACCCACCCAAGCTCTGAGGCTGCACCTTATATAGCATTAACAGAATTATACAATGCCAACATTAAACTTTTAGACACCATAAACAAGACGCTTACACCCAAAATAAAAGCTTCTGATTATGGAAAACGTTTGGACAACTTTATAAAAAGATTGAAAGAAACCGAAGAGAAATAGAAAAAAAACTGAATCTAAGAATTCAGTTTTTTTTATTAAATTTATAAGATGAAATACTTATCTCCAGAAATTGAAGCATTATCAAAACAGTTTGAAGAAACAAAATCTTTAGCGAGAATTGGAGTTTCTTGTGGTATTTTTCAAGATTGTGATTATACAGAAGAAAGACCTAAACCTATTTTAAGAAATAAAGAAGATTAATTTTTTACTTTTAAACTCCACTCAAAACTAAATTTAGACACCACGTCTGCTTCTTCATTTTTTCCTCGAGAAATTAAGGTAATCACTTGCCCTTCTTTTGTTTCAATAGATTTTTCAATTGCTTGTTTTATTGTATGACCACCTTTACAAGTAAACATAATTTTACCAGTTGCCTTTTTATAAAACTCTGCTTCTTGTTTGGTAACTAACATAGATACTTTCTGATTAGATTGAGATATAGCATACATCACCAAAGCACCAGTTGACATTTCTGCAGCCATACCCTGGGCAGCCCAAAACATACTTTTAAACGGATTCTGATTTATCCATTGATGCTTAATTTGTACAGTACAAACACCATCCTTTAAGGTTTTTACCCTTAAACCAGACAGCCAGCCCAAGGGTAGTTTAAAAAGCATAAAAGAATTGATACGGTTGGGTGTTATTTTCATCTTATCTTGTATTTATTAGCAATTTACTATTTTTTTAATAAATCAAACGAAGAATTTAAATGTTAATATTTTGTTAATTACAGTACTATGTATTGCATAATACCTTTTTAAAGATATATATTTGCATAAGAAAGTATTATATACAATTCAAACATGAAACATAACACCCAAAACACAAACGCTTTTTTAATTCATATTTCTGCTTTTGCAGGTTTTATATTTCCATTTGGTCATATTATTACACCACTTGTTGCGTGGCAAACATTAAAAGAAAGAAGTGCATTTTTAGATGCGCAAGGTAAAGAAGCTGTAAACTTTAATATTAGCTATACCCTATATGCTTTTGTATTAACCTTACTATTTATTCCTTTTGCTTTTGGGTCTTTTTTTAGAAACCTAATTGCTAGTCATCATTTTCATTTCGACTTAGATTTTACCCCAAACATTTTAGGTGTTATTGGCTTAGGTTCTGCAGCAGGTATTATTTATTTAGTTGGTATTGCTTTAGTTATTATTGCCTCTTTAAAAGTTAGAGATGGCGAAAACTACAAATATCCATTTACAATAAATTTCATAAAATAAACCACAATATATGAAGATAGAAAACACAAAAGCACAAATGAGAAAAGGTGTTTTAGAGTACTGCATTTTATCCATTTTAAAAAATGGAGATGCTTACACTTCTGAAATACTTTCAACTCTAAAAAATGCAGAAATGATTGTGGTAGAAGGCACGATTTACCCATTATTAACCCGTTTAAAAAACGCAGGTTTATTAACATATAGATGGGAAGAATCTACCTCTGGCCCCCCAAGAAAATATTACGTTTTAACAGAAAACGGAGGCATGTTTTTAAAAGAATTAGACAAAACATGGAGCAATTTAGTTAACGCAGTAAACCAAGTAATTAGCACAAAAACAACTTCAAATGAATAAGACAATAAATATAAATTTAGGCGGATTTTTCTTTCATATAGATGAAACTGCTTATCAAAAATTAAAAAGATACTTAGAATCTATCTCTAGATCTTTAAGTGAAGATCCGCAGGGAAAAAACGAAATTATTGCCGATATAGAAGCACGTATTAGCGAGCTTTTATCAGAAAAAATAACAGACGCAAGACAGGTTGTAAATGAAAGCGATATTGAAGATATTATTGCAATTATGGGACAACCAGAAGATTATGCAGAAGCAGAAGAAACCTATTCTGATGCCAATTACGCTTCCCGAAAAAATAACGCATCTGGTAAAAAACTATTTAGAGATGGTGATGACAAGTTTTTAGGTGGTGTTGCTTCTGGTATTGGACACTATTTTGATATTGATGCAATCTGGATACGTTTAGGCCTATTAGCCTTATTTTTTGGAGCTGGTTTTGGTATTATTCTTTATATCATCTTATGGATTTTATTACCTGAAGCTAAAACCACTGCTGAAAAATTACAAATGGAAGGCGAACCTGTAAATATAGATAACATAGAAAAAAAAATTAGAGAAGAGTTTACACATGTTTCTGAAAATGTAAAAGATTTTGCCAACAATGCGTCTTTAAAAATTAAAGATGGTGCAAATGAGTTTTCAGAAAAAATAAATAAAACTTTTTCAGCAAAGACAAAAAAAAATAATGGTATAGAAGATTTTTTAAATACTATTGGTAACCTATTTCTAGTGCTCTTTAGAGTTATAGGAAAGTTTATAGGTATTATTCTAGTATTTATAGCTGCTGCTGTTATTTTATCTCTAATTATTGGAGGGTTTTCTTTGGGTAGCATAGAGTTTTTAAACATCGATGGCAATTTTATAAACTATCCGCATTTTTTTTATGATGCTAGTTTACCAAAATGGGTGTTAACTATTTGTTTGTTTACCTTAATTGGTATTCCATTTATTGTACTGTTTATATTAGGATTAAGAATTTTATCAAGCAACGTAAAACAGTTTAGCAAAACCACTTCTTTAACATTATTAGGTATTTGGTTAATTGCCTTATTAGCTATCATTTTTACAGGAATCGAGTTTGGTACAACCCATGCTAATTATGGTAAATATGTAGAAAAACAAGAGCTAAATATTACTAAAAAAGATACACTAATCTTAAAAATGGTAAATGATGATAGCATTTATTACAGACATAATCTAAAAAGAACCTATAGTAAACAAGAAGTAGAAATAGAAAATACTATAAAACTGTATTCTAATTATTTACGTGTAGATGTAGAAAAAAGCAATACAGGTAAAGCTTATTTTGTAATACAAAAAGAATCTTATGGTAGAAGTAGCATTAAAGCTCGTAAAAATGCAGAACAAATTAATTACAAATACAACTTTACAAATAATCAAGTAGTATTAAACGCTTTCTTCTTATCAGATGTAAAAAATATTTTTAAAGATGAAGAAGTAAAAATCACCTTCTTTGTTCCTGAGAAAACCACAGTATATTTTGATAATTCTATGAGATATTTTTTAATGAATGTTAGAAATAAGGATGGTATTGATGAGAGAGAGATGGGGAATCATCACTTTAGAATGAAAAAAAATTATTTAGAATGTACAGATTGTAAAAAGGAAGAAGAAAAAATAGAAATTAAAGCAACTATATAATTACAACTCAACCGAAACAATCAACAACTGGGCTACTAAATTTAGAGGGTAAGCGTCTATTATGAGATATTTACCATCAAAATTAAAAGCATTATTATGAAAACAGCAATTAATCGAATTTTAACAGTACTTTTTATAACTACTTTACTTGCATCTTGTAGTGTAGGCATATTTAACAGCGTAAATGGCAACAGAAATGTTGTAACAAAACAACGAACTTTACAACCAGATTTTATAGGGATTAACGTAAGTAATGGTATCGATTTATACATCTCTCAAGATGATAATACGGCAATATCTGTAGAAGCAGATGAAAATTTACACGACATCATTGTTACTGAAGTTGAGAACGGAATTTTAAAAATATACACAGAAAAAAATATTTGGCAAGCAAAAGCTAGAAAAGTATTTGTTACTATAAAACAATTAAACTCTTTAAAAGCCACAAGTGGAAGTGATGTGTATGGAGAAGGCATTATAAAAGCAAATGAAATTGCCCTATCTAGTTCTAGTGGTGCAGATATAAATATAGAAATTGATGCTAAAAATATATCTACAAGCGCTTCAAGCGGTGCTGCTATAGAAATAAGTGGAAAAGCTATCAATCATGCATCTAATGCTGCAAGTGGCAGCTCTATAAATGCCTATAATTTAAAAAGTAACAATGTAATTGTAAGCGCAGCAAGTGGTGCCGATATAGATGTTTTTGCTTCAGAAAAAATAGAAGCAAAAGCTTCTAGTGGTGGTGATGTAGATTTTAAAGGAAATCCGAAAAAAATATCTAAGAAAAGTTCTTCTGGTGGAAGCATTTCTCAAAAATACTAATTGGAAATTAAAAAGGGTGCTTAATTATAAGCATCAACCTTATATTGAATAAAATTTTATTAGAAAGCTAACTTCTAATATAGTTACTAATACTTGGTTTTATTAGTTTACTTAGTAAGACGCTGTTTTTTTTCAAAACAGCGCTTACTCTTTAGTATGTTTTTAAAATTTCTAAAAAAGCAGTTCTATCAATTTCTTTGGCGCCCAAACTGGCTAAATGATCAGTATAAACTTGGCAATCTATTAATTGATACTTCTTGTTTTTAACCAAATGGATAAAGGCTAATTTAGAGGCATTAGAAACTTTACTAAACATACTTTCGCCACAAAAAATGCCATTAATTTCCAAACCATAAAGACCACCAACCAGTTCTGCGTCCTTCCAAACCTCTACAGATTTTGCAATTCCTTTTTTATGTAAGTTAATGTATGCTTGCTCCATATCATTTGTAATCCAAGTACCAAAATCATCTTTTCTATCGATACTTTTACAGTTGTAAATTACTTGGGCAAAAGCTTTGTTTTCTGTGATTATATATTTCTTTTTTTTGATGATTTTCTTCATGGATTTAGATACTTTTAAATCATCTGGAAACAGTACCATTCTTTCAAAAGGACAATACCAAATAATAGGATCTCCTTGAGAATACCATGGGAAAATTCCGTTTTTATAAGCATGAATTAATCGTTGTTCAGACAAATCGCCACCCAAAGCAATAATGCCTTCTTCTGTTGTAAATTCGTATGGTGGAAATGCAATAGTATCTGAAAGCCAAATCATTTAAAATCTATCTTTTTTTTTGCAAATTTAACCATTTCACAAAAAACAGTTAATCTATTATAATACACGCAATTTATTTAGAATTAGTTCTTACTTTTACAAGCTCATTAAAACGCTATTTTTTTGAATAAAAAGAAGAAAAAAAGGAAAAAGAACACTGCTTTTATTGGCAAAAGATTACATGTTTACTATGGCAGAACAGGTTTTTATCTATTTGTTTGGGAAAGTTTAAAAAGAGCTTTTTTTCCCATAGTTTTGGTGGTTCTACTCTTATTTTTATTTAATAAGTATGTTTACGATGTTAATGAGGGTTTAGAAACTATTACAGAAACTTTTTCTAGAATTGGTATTTTAACTACTTTTTTTATTTCAGAAACACTTTTGGGTTTAGTACCACCAGAAATGTTTATAGCCTGGACTAAAAAAACTCCAGAACCGATTTTAAATTTATCCATTTTAGCAACACTATCTTATTTTGGTGGTTTATTATCTTATTTTTTAGGTAAAATGACTTTAAAAATACCTGCTGTAAAAAAATATTTAGAAGTAAAAATGGCTGCCAATTTAAAAAACACTAAAAAATGGGGTGGCTTTTTAATTTTAGTAGGTGCATTATTACCTTTACCTTTCTCAATAGCGTGTTTAGCTGCAGGTATGATTAAATATCCTTTTAAAAATGTAGTTGTTTTTGGGGTATTTCGTTTTTTACGATTTGCAGTTTATGGGTGGGCAATTTTTAAAGTAGTTACTTAATAGTTTACATTTGTATTATGGGATTAACAAACAACGATATTTTTAAAAAATTACGTGTAGCGCATAAATTGCGAGATACAGATATTATAGAAATCTGCAAATTGGTAGATTTTAAAGTAAGTAAAGGTGAATTAGGGGCTTTTTTTAGAAACGAAGACCATCCAAAGTATATGGAATGTGGTGATCAAATTTTAAGAAACTTCTTAAATGGCTTAATTATACATTTACGTGGACCAATGCCAGAGAAAGACGGTAGTCGTTAGTTTTTAGTTTTTAGTTTTTAGTTTTTTTTATAACAGAAAAACTGAAACTGACTAATAATAAAAAAGAGTACAATTTTAAAAATTGTACTCTTTTTTATTGATTATTATTGTCTATCGTCTAAAGACTACTGACTATTTTAGAATGGTAAATCATCTGGTTCTTCGTCAGAAACTTTACTTGCTGGCTCAAATTGGTCTACTGGAGGTAAATTTTGATTTTGAGATGCGGTTTGAGATAAGTTCTCAATTCTCCAACCTTGTACAGAATTAAAGTATTTCGCTTCACCTTGTGGGTTTATCCACTCTCTACCTCTTAAATTAATAGAAACTTTTACATCTTGGCCAACATTATAGCTATTTAACAAATCTGTTTTGTCTTGTACAAACTCAATCATAATCATTTGCGGATATTGCTCGTCTGTAGTAACAACTAATTCTCTTTTTCTAAAACCATTAGAACCAAAAGTTTGTACCTCTCCAATTAATTTTATTTTCCCGATAACTTCCATAATATAAATCTTAACTATTTAATTAAAAGCACTTTCCAAGCACTTTCTACATCATTTTTATTTAAAAACTCTTGCGCAAATGTATGTTTTTTTAGGGTTTCTAACCCAATAAATTGCGGATGTTCTTTTGCAAAGTTATTAACAGTTTCTTTAGTTGGCAACTGTTCTACATTGCCTAACATACCTAAATTATTGCCTGTTAAAATAGGACTATTTCTAATTTCTTTGGGTATTTGATCTACACCAATCCCTAAAGTACGAATGGGTTTGGGTATTTCAAAAAAGCCATCTCTTGCTCTAGAATAGTAGCTACCTCCTGCTCTTGCAACCAAATCTATTTTATGTTGATCTATGCCTCCATTTTCATCTAAAACGTCTTCAGAAATATGCACTTTTACAACTTCGCAAATAATTAAATTTCCTGCTCCTGCTTCATCACCTGTAAAAATAACATCATTTACTTTACACTCTAATTGCACAGGAGATTCTGCAACTCTAAATGGTTTTATTTTGTCTGATTTTAGCATGGTAAATCCTGCTTTTTCAAACTCGTTTACACCTGCTGGATACTCTGTAGAACTTAAAGACATTTGTTGTACAATAGCATAATTTACAATATTAATAACCACTTCTTTTGTTGCCAAAGCATTCTCTAAAGTATGTTTTGTAGTATTGTCTCTAACTCTTCTTGCTGGAGAAAATATTAAAATAGGCGGATTTGCTCCAAAAACATTAAAAAAACTAAATGGTGATAAATTGGGCTTGCCATTAGTATCAATTGTGCTAGCAAATGCGATGGGTCTTGGTGCAATACTACCTAATAAATAACTATGTAATTTTCCTGTTGATATTTCTTTTGGATCTATACTTAACATAAAAATTGTAATTTTTTAAAATGTCTATTAAGGCCCAATTGAGAACTAAATCTTTTAACCGTACCAAAAAAACATTTGTTTAGTAAAAAAATGTCTTGTAAAGATACTATCAAATTAACAAATGAGTTATATCCTTGAAACCTTTATATTTGTTTTTATGAATTTTACAACCAATACCTTTTTCTTTAAAAGAGTTGCTGTTTTAACTTCTTTGGTGATCGTTTCTCTCGTTTTATGGAATACGTTTATCTTTTTCCAAAAATTTAAGAAAGAAGAAAGAATTAAAATAGAAATTTTAGCAGCTGCACAAAAAGAATTGGCAACAAATTCCGATTTAAATGCAAGTGTAGATTTACCTTTAAAAGTAATTGAAAGTAGCAATAACATTCCTATGATTTTGGTAAATGCTAAAGGTGAAATTTTAGAGATACAAAACTTAGATCCTGTAAAGTCTTTAGATAAAAACTATGTAGCGAAACAGTTGCAAATTATGAAGTCTCAAAACAAACCCATAGAAGTAAGTTATAAGGGAAAAAACAAACAATTTGTATATTATAAAGATTCTGAACTACTAGACAAACTAACCTATTACCCAATTGCCTTAATTTTAATTTTAATACTATTTTTAAGTGTAATTTATTTATTTTATAATTCTAATAAAATTGCAGAAACCAATAAATTATGGACAGGAATGGCAAAGGAAACGGCCCATCAAATTGGCACACCTTTGTCATCTTTATTAGGCTGGATTGCCATTTTAAAAATGGAAAAAGTAGATAATAAGTATGTCGAAGAAATAGAAAAAGATGTTAGTAGATTAAACACTATTGCCAATCGTTTTTCTAAAATTGGTTCTACACCCGAATTGAAAAAAGAAAATATTATTACCATTACAAAAACAGCTTTCGATTATTTAGCATCTAGAAGTTCTAAGCAAATTTCCTCTACATTTTGGGCTTCAGAAGATGTTATTTACACAAACTTAAACACAGAGTTATTTGGTTGGGTGATAGAAAATTTACTAAAAAACGCTATAGATGCTATGTCTGGCAAAGGTAGTTTACAAGTAAAAGTAGAAAATACACAGAAAAAAGTAAAAATTACAGTTTCAGATACTGGAAAAGGCATGCCTAAAAAAATGTACAAACAAATTTTTAAACCAGGTTTTACTACAAAAAAACGTGGTTGGGGCTTAGGCTTATCTTTGTCTAAACGTATTGTAGAAGATTACCACAAAGGAAAAATATTTGTCCTAAAATCTGAAGTTGGTAAAGGAACTACTTTTGAGATTTTGTTGGAAAAGTTTTAAAAATTACAAAATATAGAAAGAGTAATTGTAGTTCATAAAAACCAAAAGTTTCTAATAGTATTTGAATTATCAATGTTTCAACTTACTCAAAATTTGCAGCAATATCATTGGCCAAATCAACAAATTCATTATTTGTTAAAGATACTTTTTTAGTAAATTGCGCATCTTCCATACTATTTAAAGGAATTAAATGCACATGCACATGTGGTACTTCTAAACCAATTACAGACATGCCAATTCTTTTACAATCAATTGTTTTTTCTAAGGCTTTTGCTACGCTGTAAGAAAAGTCCATTAAGCTAGCATATTCGTTTTTAGACAAATCGAAAATTTTATTTTCTTCTTTTTTAGGCACCACTAAAGTGTGGCCTTTTGCATTGGGATTGATGTCTAAAAAAGCAAAAAAATCGTTATTTTCTGCTACTTTATAGCTTGGCAATTCTCCGCTAATAATCTTTGTAAAAATACTCATAGTTGGTTTTTTAGTAAATATAAGAAAGAATTCGAATTTATAATTTTAAAATGCTCTTCGTATAAATAAGGACTATAGTTTACAAACTAGTTTAGCCCTGATTGAAATGGCATCCTTTTTATGCTGAACTCGTTTCAGTATAAAAAGATATAATGGAAAGCAGGAAATAGCTTCTTAAAAAAATTACCTAGAAATCTCTACAATTTCAAATTTCATAATGCCACTAGGCACTTTAATTTCTGCAATTTCGCCTACTTTTTTACCTAGTAAACCTTTTCCAATTGGCGAGTTTACAGACAATTTTCCGTTTCTTACATCGGTTTCAGAATCTGCTACCAATCTATATTTAAGCTCCATACCGTTTGCAGTATTTTTTATGACTACATTAGAGTGGATTAATATTTTAGAGGTGTCTAGTTGACTTTCATCTAAAATACGTGCATTTGCTATTACATTTTTTAGTTTTGCAATTTTTGTTTCTAAATGAGACTGCTCTTCTTTTGCAGCATGATACTCTGCATTTTCACTTAAATCTCCTTTATCTCTTGCATCTGCAATTTCTTGTGTAACTCTAGGTCTTTCTACTTGCTCTAATTGCACTAACTCATCTTTCAGTTTTTTTAAACCTTCTGGAGAATAATATGATATATCACTCATAATTTTTTGATTTTAATTCTTTTTTACCTTAAATAAATTATAAGGTAATTTTTATATTTTTCTAAACCACTACTTACTAGGGATTTAAATTTAAAAATCTCATTGCCTTCACAGGAATGAGATTATAACAAATGTACAAAATATTTGTAACTTGCCATCGTTTTAAATGAAAGGAAACCAATTATGATTAAAAAAACACTTATTTGCTTATTGTTTTTATCGCTTTTTTCTTGCGAAGATAATACTACCATAAACGATTGTTTTAGAGGTGTTTTTGTATCTGAAGTTATAGAATTTAGGCTTCCTGTTTATCAAGACCTAATTGTAAATGGTGGTAGCACTACCAATACCATAAATGGAAGATTAATTCATATCATTAGAAACTCATCTTCTAATTATATTGCTTTTGATTTAGAATGTCCTCTTAGAACTTGTAATTCTCCTTTAGATATTTCTAATTTACCAACAATAACTTGTCCTTGTCATGACAAAAAATACAATTATCTAGAAGGTGGCAGAGTTATAGGAGAAGAAGGTTGTAGTATGTTAATGTACAATGTTACACCTGTTGGTAACAACGCTATACAAATAACAAATTAATTTTATAGAATAGTTAGTTAGAGTTATGTATTTTTGTGGAAACACAACACATATTTATCGTGAAAAACTATTTTTCTTCAGATTTTAAATTAGGCATTCTTGGTGGTGGTCAATTAGGTAGAATGCTGCTTGCAGAAACGCAAAAACTAGATATTTACACAACCATTTTAGATAGCAGTACAAATGCACCTTGTGCAGAAATTTGTAACAAATTTGTGGTTGGTAATTTATTAGATTTTGATGCTGTTTACAATTTTGGTAAAACTGTAGATGTTTTAACCATAGAAATAGAAAATGTAAATTTAGATGCTTTAGATAAGTTAGAAGAAGAAGGGTTAATCATTTATCCTAAACCAAAAGATTTACGAGTTATACAAAGCAAAGCAAGGCAGAAAAATTTTTATGTAGACAACCAAATACCTACAGCAGATTTTTCTCACTACGCTTATTTAGAAGAGTTAAAACATTCTTACGAAAACAATATCATCGATTTTCCTTTTGTATGGAAAGCTGCACGTTTTGGTTATGATGGAAATGGAGTTAAAATTGTTAGAAATGTTGAGGATTTAGAAAGCCTACCCAATGTTGAGTGCATTACAGAAAAGTTAATTCCGTTTAAAAATGAATTGGCTGTAATTGTAGCTAGAAATGCTGATGGAGAAACAAACACCTATCCTGTTGTAGAAATGGAGTTTCATCCAGAAGCAAACCAAGTAGAATATGTAATTTGCCCTGCAAGAATAGACTTTAAAGTGGCAGAAAAAGCAAGAGAAATTGCTTTAAAAGTAGTTAGCAAGTTAGATTTTGTTGGTTTATTAGCTGTAGAAATGTTTCAAACTAAAAAAGATGATATTTTAGTAAACGAAGTTGCACCAAGACCACATAACTCTGGTCACTATTCTATTGAAGCTAGCTATACCAATCAATTTGAACAACATTTACGTAGTATTTTAAACCTACCTTTAGGAAATACAGAAAGCAAAGTAGCAGGAATTATGGTGAATTTGGTGGGTGAAGAAGGTTTTTCTGGTGAGGTTGTTTACGAAAAAATTGAAGATATTTTAAAAATTGAAGGTGTTACACCCCATATTTACGGAAAAAAAGAAACGCGTCCGTTTAGAAAAATGGGGCATGTAACCATTGTAAATAAAGATATTGACAAAGCCAGAGAAATTGCTCAAAAGGTAAAAGAAACGATTAAAGTAATTAGTAAACAATAAACAATTGTTAGATAACAATTATCAATAAAATTGATAACTACAAAATGAACGAAAAATGGTAGGAATAATAATGGGAAGCGATTCTGATCTTCCAATAATGCAAGAGGCAATAGACATTTTAGAGAGTTTTGACATTCAGATAGAAGTAGATATTGTATCTGCACACAGAACTCCAGAAAAACTAGTAGACTATTCTAAAAATGCCCATAAAAGAGGTATTACAGTAATTATTGCTGGTGCAGGTGGTGCTGCACATTTACCAGGAATGGTGGCAAGTATGAGTCCTTTGCCTATTATTGGTGTACCTGTAAAAAGCAGAAATTCTATAGATGGTTGGGATTCTGTATTGTCTATTTTGCAAATGCCTGGTGGTGTACCCGTAGCAACTGTTGCTTTAGATGGCGCTAAAAATGCAGGTATTTTAGCAGCACAAATTATTGGAGCTTCAGACAAATGTGTGTTAGATAAAATTATTGCTTACAAAGAAGGCTTAAAATTAAAGGTAGAAAAAGCTTCTGAAAGAGTTAGAAAATAGCTTTCAAAAACAATAAATTCAACTACTTATTTCTTATTTTTATGCCACAAATCATCAAATGCATATTTGTTGATTTGTGGCATCATATTTTTCATTAAACATCAAAGATTTACGATTCAAAAAATAAATTTTGATGATTAAATTTTAAACTTAGAACAACACATGAATCCACTTTTACAAGATTTTAATACAGCGCCTTTTTCTAAAATTGAAGAAAAACATTACAAACCTGCTATTAAAAAAGCCATCAACATTGCTAAAGCAGAAATTGATGAAATTGTAAACAATACAGATAAACCAACATTTAAAAACACAACTGTAGCTTTAGACTTTGCTGGCGAAAAACTAAACCGAATTACAAGTATTTTTTTCAATTTAAACTCAGCAGAAACCAATGATCAAATTCAGAAAATAGCACAAGAAGTTTCACCTTGGTTAAGTGATTTTAAAAATGACATTACTTTAAACGAGGGGCTTTTTAAAAAAGTGAAAACTGTTTTTGATAACCTAAAAAATTTAGATTTAAATGCAGAACAAACCATGCTATTAGAAAAACAATACAAAGGTTTTGCTAGAAATGGTGCTAACTTAAAAGGTGCTGACAAAAATACTTTAAGAGAAATAGATTCAAAACTTTCTAAATTGTCTTTACAGTTTGGCGAAAATGTGTTGGCAGAAACCAATGCTTTTGAGTTGCACTTAACGAATGAAAATGATGTGTCTGGGTTACCAGAATCTGCTAAAGAAGCGGCAAAGCAATTAGCCTCTGAAAAAGGGAAAGAAGGTTGGATTTTTACTTTAGATTACCCAAGTTACATCCCTTTTATGACCTATGTAGATAATAGAGAATTGCGTAAAAAAATAGCAATTGCTGCAGGAAAAAAAGCATTTCAAAACAACAAAAACAACAATAAAAAAATTGTTTTAAAAATTGTAAAACTACGCCATAAAAGAGCCAATTTATTAGGCTATAAAACCCATGCACATTTTGTTTTAGAAGAAAGAATGGCAGAAAACCCAGAAAAAGTAATTTCCTTTTCTAACGAACTGCTTGAAAAAGCAAAACCTGCTGCAAAAAAAGAATTCGAAAATTTAGAAAAATACGCTAAAAAATTAGACGGAATTGATCAATTACAAAAATGGGATGGTGCTTATTATTCAGAAAAATTAAAAAAAGAAATTTTTGATTTAGACCAAGAAATATTAAAACCTTACTTTAAATTAGAAAATGTAATTGATGGTGTTTTTGAAATTGCAAATCGTTTGTACGATTTACAATTTGAAGAAGTTTTTAATATCGACAAATATCATGAAGATGTTAAAACTTATAAGGTAACAGATACTCAAGGAAATTTTATTGCTGTTTTTTATGCAGATTTTCATCCAAGAAAAGGAAAACGTAATGGAGCGTGGATGACATCTTATAAATCGCAAAAAATTAAAAATGGTGTAAACGAAAGACCTCATGTTTCTATCGTGTGTAATTTTACAAAACCTACACCAACCAAACCATCATTACTAACTTTTAACGAGGTAACTACTTTGTTTCACGAGTTTGGGCATGCGTTACATGGCATGTTAGCAAATACAACCTATAATAGTTTATCTGGCACTTCTGTTTCTTGGGATTTTGTAGAATTACCAAGTCAGATTTTAGAAAATTGGTGTTACGAAAAAGAGGCTTTAGAGTTGTTTGCTAAACATTACGAGACTGGAGAAGTAATTCCTATGAAATACATTACAAAAATTAAAGAATCTGCAAGTTTTCATGAAGGAATGCAAACCTTACGCCAATTAAGTTTTGGCTTATTAGACATGAAATGGCATAGTGAAAACCCATCTGAAATCAACTCTGTAAAAGAGTTTGAAATTGATGCTTTTGCCAACACAAAATTATATCCTGATGTTGCAGAAAATTGCATAAGTACTTCATTTTCTCATATTTTTCAAGGAGGATATTCTTCTGGATACTACTCTTACAAATGGGCAGAAGTGTTAGATGCAGATGCTTTTGAGTTTTTCTTAGAAAAAGGAATTTTTAGCAAAGAAGTTGCTACAAAATTTAAAGAAACAGTTTTATCTAAAGGAGGCACCATTAACCCGATGGATTTATATAAACAATTTAGAGGAAAAGAGCCTAAGCCAGATGCACTTTTAAAAAGAGCAGGATTATTAGTAACAAAATAATTTCTCTTGTTTAATTCTATTTTCTTTGAAAAAATCTTCTGATTTATACAACTCTGTTTTTCAAGATTGCTTTTTCTTTAATAATATAAGTTGTTGTAAATCATTTGTTTATTTAAAATTCTCTTGCTATTTCTTTATGCTCAGCAAATTCTTTACCTTTAGATTATAGCCCGTTGGCAATTCTCAGTAAGCAGTTTTACAGGCCGTTTGGTTCTGATAAATGTGTCTGTAAATTATTTATTCTTTTCTTCAATCCATTTACTCATGTATTTGGTTGCTTGCAAAGTTTGATGTTGTAAAACAGACCCCATAAAATTACAAATTCTATGTGTTTCTAAGTTTTGTTGAATTGTATCAATTTTATCGAAAAATAGTTTCCCATGTTTTTCTTTACCGTAAATGGTATTTATAATATCAATTCCGTTTTTTTGTGAAGTTTCCCAGATATTTTTATCTGTATATAGCTGAACTGCTTTGTTTGAAAATTCTGTAAAATTGTCCTCTATAAAGCCATTCCAAGGTAGATTGTTATGCATCCCTTCTGCACCTATTTTTGTAGTAACACTTGGTGTACCACAAAGCATTGCTTCTGTTAATTTACCTTTAATACCTGCTCCAAAATTTAAAGGCGCTAAAACTACTTTTGCATTTTTTACTACTTGGTTTGCATCTTTTGCAAATCCTTTAATTAAAAAGCCTTCTTTTTGGTTGTGCAAATCTTGTATTTGTTGATTTATATAAGCACCATAAATGTGTAACTCTGCATTAGGAATTTGTTTTTTAATACGAAACCAAACTTCTTTTTTTAAAGTTAAAACAGCATTTACATTGGGTTTATGAAAAAAGTTTCCTATAAATATAAAGTGCTGTCTATCACCAAAGTTTTTCCATTTTTCTTGTTGATATTTGCTAATCTCATCAAACAAAAAGGGTAAATACATTACAATAGCTTCATCAATTTTAAAGAGATTTTTTAATAAATCCATTTCGAAAGTCGAAATTATTAAAGACAAATCGCATCGTAAAATAGACGCGATTTCTCTTTTGGTAATATCTTGTTTCAACAACTCATCTGTAGTAAAATTAATTTTATTCTTTACACAAAGCTCTCTTGTTTTTCGCAAACAATGTAAATCTTCTGTATCTAAAATTCTAAGTGCTTTAGGGCAGTATTCTGCAACTCGCCAACCAAATTGTTCTTCGGTCATAAACCTATCAAACAATACAATATTAGGTTGCAATTCTTTTATAAAATCATCAAAAGAAGTATGATTCAATTGTATGGTAACCTCTTTAACACCCAAAGAAGTTAAGTCTATTGCTTTTTCACTTTTTAAAGAAGTAGCTGCAAAAATTATCTTATCAGCTCTTTTTAAAAATTGATGAATTAACTGCAACATTCGTTTTCCTGCTGCAGAAGAATTGGGCTCTACCCAAACTGTACCAATAATTAAAACAGTTTGTTTTTGCACCTATTTAACAGACATTTGTTGCTTGTAATCTGCTTGTACTTTTTTACCCCAAGCTACAACAGTTGCAATTTGCTTTTCTGTTAAATTTGCTTCAGAGTGTGTCCAAGTATAAGAATTTAAAGGCATTTCTCCTTTTTCAACTTCTTCATATAACTCGTCCATTTTATGTTCTTTTCTTTTTAAAGAATACTCACTCCATTTAGAAAAGTTTAAATGTTTTTTTCCATCTTTTACATGCTCATCTAACCAATAATTTATAGGAGTAATTTTATCATACCAAGGATATCTTGTTTTTGCAGAATGGCAATCAAAACAAGTAGTTTCTAATATTTTTTTTACATCTGCTGGCGGATTTGTTTCCACTAAAAATGTGTTTACAGTAGCAATATCTCCATCATTTTTTTCTGGACCAAAAAATTGAGCTATCAGTAAAACAACTAAAAGAAAAACGAGTATTTTTTTTATAATTTTCATTGGTAAATTTTAAGGATAATTTATACTGTAAAACTACTAAATTCTTACTTTATTCTGTGAAAATATCCGTATTTTTGTCAACTATTATTAAAAAACGAACCAAAAGGTTACAGAATACGCAAAAAAAAGTACTCATGAAATACGATATTATTGTAATTGGCTCAGGACCTGGTGGATATATTTCTGCTGTTAGAGCATCACAATTAGGTAAAAAAGTAGCAATTATAGAAAAATACGCCACTCTTGGTGGAACCTGTTTAAATGTTGGTTGCATTCCATCTAAAGCATTATTAGACTCTTCGCATCATTATTACGATGCTATTCATCATTTTGAAGAACATGGTATTTCTGTAGAAAAACCGAGTTTTGATTTTGGTAAAATGGTAGAAAGAAAAGCCAAAGTTGTAGAAACTACAACAGGAGGAATCAAATATTTGATGGACAAAAATAACATCGATGTTTTTGAAGGTTTGGGTTCTTTTGAAGATAAAACGCATGTAAAAATCACTAAAAATGATGGTTCATCTAAAGTAATAGAAGGTACTAATATTATTATCGCAACAGGTTCTAAACCAGCAACTTTACCATTTATAGAAATTGATAAAGAACGTATTATTACATCAACAGAAGCTTTAAAATTACCCGAATTACCAAAACATTTAATTGTTATAGGTGGTGGTGTAATTGGTTTAGAGCTAGGCTCTGTGTACAAACGCCTAGGTGCAAATGTAACTGTGGTAGAGTATGCTCCAAAAATTACACCAACTATGGATGCTGATGTTTCAAAGGAATTACAAAAAGTGTTAAAGAAACAAGGTATTAAATTCAACGTAAGCCACGGTGTTACAGCTGTAGAAAGAAAAGGTGACGAAATAATTGTAAAAGCAAACAATAAAAAAGGAGAAGAAGTAACTTTTACGGGAGATTATTGTTTAGTTGCTGTTGGTAGAAAAGCATATACCGAAGGTTTAGGTTTAGAAAAAGTAGGTGTAGAAGTTAATGAACGTGGTCAGATTTCTGTAAACAATCATTTACAAACCAACGTTTCTAATATTTACGCCATTGGCGATGTTGTTAAAGGTGCAATGTTAGCACACAAAGCTGAAGAAGAAGGCGTTGTTGTTGCAGAATATTTAGCTGGTGAAAAGCCACATATAGATTATAACTTAATTCCTGGCATTGTTTACACTTGGCCAGAAGTTGCTGCAGTTGGTAAAACTGAAGACGAATTAAAAGAGTCAAAAATTGACTACAAATCTGGTAAATTTTCGATGAGAGCTTTGGGTAGATCTCGTGCAAGTGGAGATATTGATGGTTTTGTAAAAGTTTTAGCAGATAAAAATACAGACGAAATTTTAGGAGTTCATATGGTAGGTGCTAGAGTTGCAGATTTAATTATGGAAGCTGCTGTAGCTATGGAATATAGAGCCTCTGCAGAAGATTTGGCAAGAATTTGTCATGGACATCCAACCTATTCTGAGGCTGTAAAAGAAGCTGCAAAAGCTGCTTGGGATGGCAAACCTTTAAATGCCTAAAACGCATTTTTATAACTATTTTAAAAGCAACCATTTTTTGGTTGCTTTTTGTTTTGATAAAGTTTCTTACATTTAGCAAATGAAAAAATTCCTATCTATTTTTTTTCTTTTATTCTTTTATACTTTACTTCAATGTCAAGAACATAAAAGCCCTAAAACACAAGCCTCTAAATTTTTAGAAAATTTTTATTATACCGTAAACTTTGGGGGTATTTTTTAACCTTTTACAAATGATAATTTAATTGATGGCTACAAAACAGACACTTTTTCTAAAAATTATTTTTCTAGAAAAATTGGTTTTAATATTTACGCAAATTACGCTATAATTGGGCCTACATTACTTACTAAAAAAATCTAGATAATTTAAATACTGGGCCAAAAACAACGTTTCAAGACACCATAGGATTAGATATTTTCTTTGAAAAAAAAGAAGTTACAATGCAGAACTTAGAATTATGCATTATTTTAATGGAAATATTTTTCCGCAAAATTCTGGAGTTGCAGTTCCTATTCAATTCACACTCGGAAAAACATTTTAATCTACTTTAAAAATATTGTTTTGTAACCAATAAGATTTGTATTTTTACCCATTACTATGCAAAGAACTAACCGTACTTTTTCTGTTGATAATATTGCTGATTTTAAAGAACATTTATTAATTTGGTCTCAACAATTTGATACTGCTCTTTGGCTAGATGCTAATAATTATCACCAACAATACAGCAACTTTGATGCTGCTTTAGCAGTAGAAGAATTTACCGCAATAAAAACCGACTATGACAATGCTTTTGATAAATTAAAGGAATACCAAAGCATGACCAATGACTATATTTTTGGCTATATTTCTTATGATGTAAAAAATGATATAGAACAAATTTCATCTAAAAATTTTGACGGTTTAGACTTTTCAGACTTGTATTTTTTTCAACCTCAAAAACTAATTTTTATTCGTGGTAATAACATAGAATTTAAGTATTTGAATATGGTTGATAATGAGATTGAAACTGATTTTGAAGAAATTAAAAATCTTGGTTTCAACTGTGTTCAACAAGATAATATCGTAAACTCAGATATCAAAATAAAACTTAGAATTCATAAAGATCAATACCATAAAAAGATACATAAAATATTAGACCACATACAAAAAGGAGATATTTATGAAGCTAATTTTTGTCAGGAGTTTTATGCTGAAAACGCCACTATAAATCCTGTAGAAACTTATCAACAACTTAATAATATTGCGGCACCTCCATTTGCTTGTTTTCTAAAATTGGAGCATCAATACGCATTGTGCTCATCACCTGAAAGATATATTAAAAAAGAAGGAACCAAAGTAATTTCTCAACCTATAAAAGGCACTGCAAAAAGGTTAATTAGTAAAGTTGATGATGAGAAAATTGCATCAGATTTACAAAAAGACGAAAAAGAGCGTGCAGAAAATGTAATGATTGTAGATTTGGTAAGAAATGATTTGTCTAAAACTGCAAAAATGGGAACTGTAAAAGTAGAAGAATTGTGCAAAGTGTATCCTTTTAAACAAGTGCATCAAATGATATCTACAGTAGTTTCTCAAGTGGAAGGAAACATACATCCTGTAGAAATTATTAGAAGTACGTTTCCAATGGGAAGTATGACAGGTGCACCCAAAGTTTCTGCCATGAATATTATAGAAAACCTAGAAGAAACCAAACGTGGCTTGTATTCTGGTACAATTGGTTATTTTACTCCAAAGGGAGATTTCGATTTTAATGTTGTGATAAGAAGCATTTTATATAACGAAGAAGAAAAGTATATTTCTTATTCTGTGGGAAGTGCTATTACCATAAAATCATCAGCAGAAAAAGAATATGAAGAGTGTTTGTTAAAAGCAAAAGCTATGAAACATGTGTTGTCAAATTCTAAATAAATTCTATGATACCCAAGAAAGAAGAGCTATTCCAAAAAACTTTAGAAAGTTTAGAAGAAAAACCCAATGAGCAAAATATGTTTAATGCTTTTTTAAAAATATATCCAACTGAATGGAAACAACTAAAAATTGCGTTTTCTAAATTTAACAGAAGTAAACAATTTGGTAAAACAATTCCTTTACCAAAACCAGAAATGTCTTTAAGAAAAGAAATAAGAATTTGGTTAAATAAGAAAAGTCAAAAATAGACCTCACAGGTTTTAAAAACCTATGAAATCCTGCTAAATACAAACTATAATAATTTCTAAATTATTCAGTACTTTTGAGCAACAGATGCAAGAAAAACTTAAAAATCATATTGCTAAAAATCTTCCTTTTTTAAAGGATAAAAAACTATTAATTGCTATTTCTGGCGGCGTAGATTCTGTAGTATTAACACACCTTTTAACTCGTTTAAATTTCAATATTTCTTTAGCACATTGTAACTTTCACTTACGTGAAGAAGAAAGCGATTTAGACGAAAAATTTGTAATTGATTTAGGTGAAAAACTAAAACTAAAAACACGAACCATTCATTTTACTATAGAACCCATTGGCTCTATACAATTAGCAGCAAGAGAGTTGCGTTATCAATGGTTTCAAGAATTAATTGATAAAGACCAGTTTGATTTTGTATTAACAGCACATCATGCAGATGATAATTTAGAAACCTTTTTAATTAACTTAACAAGAGGCTCTGGTTTAGAGGGTTTTACAGGAATACCTGTAGTGAACGGTAATTTTGTACGCCCGTTATTACCTTTTTCTAGAGAAGAAATCATCGCATTTGCGAAAGAAAATAAAATTTCTTGGAGAGAAGACAAAAGCAATGCTGCTACCAAATATGTTCGTAATAAAATTAGACATAAAATTGCGCCAGTTTTAAAGGAAATAAACCCTTATTTATTAGACAGTTTTTCTAAAACATTAGAAAACCTAAAAGAAAGTCAACAAATTATTGAAGATAAAATTACTGAGGTTTCTAAAGAAATCATTAGCAAAAAAAATGGGCTTTTACATATAAATGTTTCAAAAATCCAAAAGTTATCTAACCCAAAAGCTTATTTGTATCAACTTTTAAAACACTACAATTTTACAGAGTGGAATGATGTGTACCATTTACTTGCTGCACAATCTGGTAAACAAATTTTTTCTAAAACTCATGTTTTATTAAAAGACAGAAGTCAATTGATTTTATCTGAAAGAGATTTTTCGTTTATATCAAAATCAATATTTAAAATTGAAGAAAATCAATCTGAAATTTCAAAACCCATTCACATGATTTTTGAGGAAAATATTGAAAAATTAACAGATACTAAAAACAGCATTTTTGTTGATAAAACAAAACTAAAATTCCCTTTAATTGTAAGAAAGTGGCAAAATGGCGACTATTTTTACCCATCTGGAATGGAAGGAAAAAAGAAATTAAGTAAATATTTTAAGGACGAAAAATTATCACTCATAGAAAAACAACAAATTTGGTTGCTCTGCAACAATAATAACGACATTATTTGGGTTATCAGTAAAAGACAAGACAATCGTTTTTTAAGCAAAAGCCAGGAGACTAGTTTAAAAATTATGCTAAACAAGTAAGATTTTGTACCTTCCAAAAATGAATCAACATTACTAATTTATGAAAAAAATATGCCTTTTGGTAGCAATCGTAGCAATGATTTCTTGCCAACAAGAAAAACCGATAAACTATGCAATTATTTCTGGTAAAATAGAAAATGTAAAAACAAAAAAACTAACCCTATTTAGCCAATATGATACAAGTAAAAAAGTTGATATTTCTTTAGCTGAAGATGGTACTTTTGTAGATACTTTAAAAATGGATAGCAATTTTTTTGTTTTAAGGCAAGACAATAATTTAATTGAACTTTATGCGCCAAATGGCAGTAAATCAAATATTAGCTATAATGCCACTAAAAAAGATTCTACTTTACAAATTACAGGAAGCCTAAGTGCTATTAACAACTATTTACTTGCAAAAGGAAAACTTTCTAAAGAGTTAATAGGAGATCAAAAAGAAATGTTTTTAAAAGATGAAGCTGCGTTTAAAGAACATATTTTAAAAATAAAAACGGCAGAAGAAGATTTACTTTTTAAAACAGATGGCATTTCAGAAGATTTTTCTAATATGGAGAAAAACAGTATAAATTATGAATATTTAGCTACGCTGAACAATTATAAAACTTACCATGGTTACTATTCAAAAAATAGAGCTTTTGAACCATCAGAAAATTTTCTTGATGATTTAAAAGGTTTGGTCTTAGAAAATGAAAAAGATTTTTTAAACTCTAAATTTTATAGAGATATTGTAAGTTCTAAATTAAGAGATAAAACAAGTGATTTGGTTAAACAAGACTCAACAATTTCTAGAGATATTACCTATTTAAAAGTGGTATCAGAATTAAATAATCAAAAAATAAAAAACAAATTATTGTATGATGATGCTAGATATGGCATTACCTACACAGATAATTTAGAAGAATATTACAAATTATTTTCTAAAAACTCTACAGATGAAGAAAATAACACAAAAATTGCTGCAGATTATAAGAAACTAAAATCTTTGGCAAAGGGAAGTCCTTCTCCAAAATTTACAGACTACGAAAACAATGCAGGTGGTAAAATGTCTTTAGAAGATTTAAAAGGAAGCTATGTTTATATAGATGTTTGGGCAACTTGGTGTGGTCCTTGTATTGCAGAAATACCATCTTTAAAGAAAGTAGAAAAAGAATTCCATAATAAAAACATAAAATTTGTAAGTGTTTCTATTGACACAAAAGATGCTTATAATAAGTGGAAAAAAATGATTGTAGATAGAGAGTTGGGTGGAATCCAATTATTAGCAGAAAATGCTTGGAAATCTCAATTTGTACAAGATTATATGATTAAGGGAATTCCGCGCTTTATTTTGTTAGATGCAGAAGGTAAAATTATTAGCGCCAATGCACCAAGACCATCAAACAAAAAATTAGTAGAAACTTTAAATAGTTTAAACCTTTAATGCATAGCAAATTATGAAGAAAATTTTTTCTCTTTTTATTTTACTTTTTACACTTATAAGTTTTTCGCAAACCGAAGAAAGTCCTGCTGTTTGGCAAAGTACTATCAATAAAATTTCTAATACTGAATACAATATTGTTTTCACAGCAAACCTTTTACAAGATTGGCATTTGTATTCTCAATACAATCCAGATGGAGCCTCTCAACCTTTAGAAATTTTAATTCCAGAAGGTAAAACTGGTTACGAATTGGTTGGTAAAGCTATAGAAAGTAAAACCAATAAAGAATATTCTGAGGTATGGGAAAAAGAAGAAATTTTCTTTAGTGATGTTGCTATCTTAACTCAAAAAATAAAAATTACAGATACAAGTCTATCCACTATTTCATTAGAAGTTTATGGGCAAGTTTGTAAAGAAGCTTGTATACAAATAGAAGAATTATTTACATTTTCTTTATCAGGAAAAAAACTTGAAAAAGAAATTGTTGTTTTAGATGATAAGAGTAAACAATTAACTAAAAATTTAAAATTAGATTTAAAAAACACATCCTTATTAAAGCAGAATACAAATAATTCAGAAACGGATAGCTCTTTAATTAGTATCTTTTTATTAGGTTTTGTGGGTGGGTTGTTAGCTTTATTAACACCATGTGTATTTCCTATGATTCCTTTAACGGTTTCTTTTTTTACAAAACAAAGTAAAAACAAAAGAAAAGGTATTTTTAACGCTATTTTGTATGGGGTATTTATTGTAGTAATTTATATTTTATTAAGCGTGCCTTTTCATTTAATTGATGGCTTAGATCCTAATATTTTAAATACCATTTCTACCAATATTTGGTTAAATATTTTCTTTTTTGCCATTCTAGTATTTTTTGCTTTTTCATTTTTTGGCTACTACGAAATTACATTACCAAGTTCTTGGGGCAATAAAATGGATTCTGCCTCTAGTGTTGGCGGAATTGTAGGAACCTTTTTTATGGCATTAACTTTAGCCATCATTTCTTTTTCTTGTACAGGACCAATTTTAGGATCTCTTTTAGCAGGTTCTTTAAGTACTGTTGGCAATCCTGCAAGCCAGCTTTCTGCGGGTATGACCGGTTTTGGTGTAGCACTCGCTTTACCTTTTGCTTTATTTGCCTTGTTTCCTAACCTGTTAAAATCGTTACCAAAATCTGGTGGCTGGCTTAACACCACCAAAGTAGTTTTAGGCTTTTTAGAATTGGCTTTTGCTTTTAAGTTTTTATCAAACTCAGATTTAGTTGGGCATTGGGAAATCTTAAAAAGAGAAATTTTTATTGGTATTTGGATTGTTATTTTCTTAGGATTGGCTTTATATATTTTAGGCAAAATAAAATTTCCACACGATTCACCAATAAAAAAATTATCGTTTTCTAGAGTTTCTTTTGGTGTTTTAGTAATTGCTTTTGTCATTTATTTAGTTCCTGGTACGTTTAAAACACCTACTTGGAATTTAAATGCATTAAGTGGCTTTCCTCCACCTCAATTTTACAGTATTTATCAACAAGAATCAGAGTGTCCTTTAGGCTTAAATTGTTATAAAGATTTTGATAAAGGTTTACAAGCCGCCAAATTAAGCAACAAACCTATTTTATTAGATTTTACAGGTTGGGCTTGCGTAAATTGCAGAAAAATGGAAGAAAATGTTTGGAGCAACCCAACAGTATATAATATTTTGCAAAACGATTATATTCTTATTTCTTTATACGTAGATGATAATGAAAAAGAATTACCAAAGGCTGCGCAATTCGATTTTAAGAGAGCAAATGGACAAATAAAAAAAATAAAAACCTTTGGTGATAAGTGGGCTACATTTCAAATTGTAAACTTTAAAAACGCCTCACAACCTTATTATGTTTTAATGAATTCAGAGTTAGAAATTTTAAACACACCACAACAATACACAGATACAGAAACGTATAAAAATTGGTTACAAAAAGGCTTAGAAAATTTTAAAAAATAAAGGAACTTATTAAAAAATTTCTCACAGTAATTTTTTCTATCGGATGATTTTGTGTTATTTTTAATCAATAAAAGTTTCTAATAAAAGAAACACAGACACTTTTTTAGATTTTTATAAAAATCACTCAACATTTATATCGTTTTCGTAAATAATAGGTTAATTATTAGCAAAAAACTAAGTTCTGTAACAAGGCTTTTTTGTAGCTTTACTACATAAAATTTTATATGTATGTCTGGACTACCAAAATTATCTCGTTTTAACGAAAACGTATTGTCTAAATACCAAATTTACAACAGTGTATTTACAACGCTACCTTTCGATTCTATAAGCAATACAGGTGTATTGTTACCGTTGTTTCATGAATTATGTAAAAAAGGTTTCGAAGAAGGAAAAAATCCAACAGAAATTATAAATTCTTTCTTCACAAAATACTTAGAAAACCCTACAGAGAAAGAGAAAACAGACATGCTTTTCCATTTTATACAGTATATAGAACGTCAAGTAGTTCTTTTTGATGCTATAGAAGATGCTGCTTTTTCTGAAGTAAATAATATGGATGGTATTGGTACCCTTAGGAACTCTAAAGAAATTTCTATTATTAGAAATAAAAAAGAAGAATTAAAAGCTTATTTAGAAGAGTTTAAGGTGCGTATTGTATTAACTGCACACCCAACACAATTTTATCCAGGTTCCGTTTTAGGTATTATTACAGATTTAGATAAAGCGATACAAAATGATGATTTAATTCTTATAAAAAGATTACTAGCACAATTAGGTAAAACACCATTTTATAAAAAAGAAAAACCATCTCCTTTTGATGAAGCTGTAAGTTTAATTTGGTATTTAGAGCACGTATTTTACCACTCAGTACCAAAAATTTACAACTACATTCAAAATAATGTATATGATGGAAACCCTATTGATAACGAAATTATAGATCTTGGTTTTTGGCCAGGTGGAGATAGAGATGGAAACCCATTTGTAACTACAGAAATTACCTTAAATGTTGCAGAAAGATTAAGGCAAACTATCCTAAGGAATTACTACAGAGATGTTAGAAAACTAAAAAGACGTTTTACGTTTGATGGTGTTCAAGAAATTTTTGGTAGAATAGAAAAGCGCCTTTACAAACACGTTGTAAGAAGCTATACGAAAGTCAACTTTTCTCAAAAAATATTATTAGAAGAACTAGCAACTGCTAGAAAAATTATAGAAACTAAACATCAATCTTTATTTTTAGAAGAATTAGATGATTTTATAAATAAAGTTAGAATATTTGGTTTCCATTTTGCTACATTAGATATCAGACAAGATAGTAGAGTGCATCATAAAGCCTTTACCCAAATTGTAAAAGATTTACAAGCCATTGGCGATACTACTTTTCCTGAAAATTTTGAACATTTATCTGAAGCTGAACAAATTAAAATTTTGGCAGTTGTAAAAGGAAACATAGACCCAAAAATACTTACAGACGATATTTCTGTAAAAACGATTGAATCTATGTATGCCCTTAAAGAAATTCAGAAAAGAAATGGAGAACGTGGTGCAAATCGTTATATTATTAGTAATAACCAAACTGCATTAAACGTAATGCAAACTTTTGCCATGTTAAATTTATGTGGTTTCGAAAACGAATTGCCTGTAGATGTAATTCCTCTTTTTGAGACTGTAGAAGATTTAAGAAATGCAGAAGATGTAATGAGAACGCTGTATTCTAATAGAAGTTACAGGTATCACCTAGAAAAAAGAAAAAATAAACAAACCATAATGCTTGGTTTTTCTGATGGAACCAAAGATGGTGGTTATCTAATGGCAAACTGGGGAATTTTTAAAGCCAAAGAAGCTTTAACAAAGGTTTCAAGAGAATTTGATATTGAGGTAATTTTCTTTGACGGACGTGGAGGACCACCAGCAAGAGGTGGTGGTAAAACGCATCAGTTTTATGCTTCTTTAGGACCAACTATTGAGGATAAAGAAATACAATTAACCATACAAGGACAAACCATAAGTTCTAATTTTGGTACGCAAACCTCATCTCAATACAATTTAGAACAACTAGTTAGTTCTGGTATAAAAAATGAAGTTTTTACCAAAGACCAACTTAATGATAAACATAGAGAGTTGATAGAAGATATGGCCTCTACCAGTTACCAAACCTATGTAGATTTTAAAAATCATCCACAATTTTTACCGTATTTAGAACAAATGAGTACGTTAAAATATTACGCAAAAACAAATATTGGAAGTAGACCAAGCAAACGTGCTTCTTCTGATACACTAGATTTTTCTGCATTAAGAGCCATCCCATTTGTGGGTAGTTGGAGTCAATTAAAACAAAATGTACCCGGTTTTTTTGGAGTAGGAACAGCATTAAAAAAGTACGAAGATGCAGGGCGTTTTGATGAAATTGTAGACTTTTACAATGCTTCAGATTTCTTTAAAACATTGTTAGAAAACAGTATGATGAGTTTAACAAAATCTTTCTTTGGTTTAACAGCATATATGGCAGAAGACCCTGTTTTTGGAGATTTCTGGAAATTAATTTATAAAGAATATAAAACTACAAAGAGATTACTTTTAAAGCTTACTGGTCATAAAGAATTGATGGAAAACTTCCCTATTGGAAAAGCATCTATAGAAATTAGAGAACAAATTGTATTGCCTTTATTAACAATACAACAGTTTGCTTTAAAACAAATTCAAGATTTGCAAAAGATAGATGGAAATCAAGAAAAAATAGAAACCTACGAAAAAATGGTAATGCGTTCTTTATTTGGTAATATTAACGCGAGTAGAAATTCTGCTTAAAAGTTAGTTTTACTTTAATAATCTAAATAATTTCAAAGACAGATGATCTCTAAACTTAGAGGTAATCTGTCTTTTTTTGTTTTTTTAGTGATTTACGGAGAAATTTAGATTCCCAATTATTTTTTTATCTTTAGAAAAAAAAATATGCTTGTTAAAGTCTATGGTTCTGCCGTTTTTGGTATAGAAGCTACTACAATTACTGTTGAAGTAAATATTGACAAAGGAATTGGTTACCACTTAGTCGGTTTACCAGACAAAGCGGTTAGTGAAAGTTCGTACCGTATTTCTGCAGCGCTCAATAACAACAACTATAAACTTCCGGGTAAAAAAATTATTATTAATATGGCTCCTGCAGATATCAGAAAAGAAGGTGCTTCTTACGATTTAACCTTAGCTGTCGGAATTCTTTCGGCCTCCAACCAAATAAAATCTACCCATATTGATGATTATGTAATTATGGGAGAACTTTCTTTAGACGGAAGTTTACAACCTATAAGAGGCGCTTTGCCTATTGCCATAAAGGCGAGAGAAGAAGGATTTAAGCATTTAATTTTACCTAAAGAAAATGCCAAAGAAGCTGCTATTGTAGACAATTTAGAAGTTTTAGGAGTAGATAACATTATGGAAGTCATCAATCATTTTAATGGTGATAAAAAGATTGCGCCTACCATTGTTGATACAAGAGCAGAGTTTTACAAAAATATCGATTTCCCAGAATTCGATTTTTCTGATGTAAAAGGCCAAGAATCTATAAAACGATGTATGGAAATTGCAGCAGCTGGTGGTCATAATATTATTTTAATTGGACCTCCAGGATCTGGAAAAACAATGCTGGCAAAACGATTGCCTTCTATATTACCACCAATGACTTTGCATGAAGCTTTAGAAACTACAAAAATACATTCTGTGGTTGGTAAAACTAAAAACGAAGGTTTACTATACCAAAGACCTTTTAGAAGCCCACATCACACAATTTCAAATGTTGCGCTTGTAGGTGGAGGCCAATATCCAAAACCAGGAGAAATATCACTTTCTCACAATGGTGTTTTGTTTTTAGATGAATTACCAGAATTTAAAAGAGATGTTTTAGAAGTAATGCGTCAACCATTAGAAGATAGAGATGTTACCATTTCTAGAGCAAAATTTACAGTAACTTATCCATGTAGTTTTATGTTGGTAGCTAGTATGAATCCAAGTCCTTCTGGATTTTTTAATGACCCAAATAGCCCAATGACTTCTACTCCACAAGAAATGCTGCGTTATTTAAGTAAAATATCTGGCCCGTTGTTAGATAGAATTGATATTCACATAGAAGTTACACCAGTACCATTTGATAAACTTTCTGAAGAAAGAAGAGGAGAATCTTCTGTAGAAATTAGAAAAAGAGTTACAGCTGCAAGAGAAATACAATCAGAACGATTTAAAACATTAGAAAACATGCATTATAACGCACAAATGAGCGTAAAACAAATTAGAGGATTTTGTAAATTATCTAAAGAAAGTAAAACGCTTTTAAAAACAGCCATGGAAAAATTAAATCTTTCTGCAAGAGCTTATGACAGAATTTTAAAAGTAGCAAGAACTATAGCAGATTTAGCTAATGAAAACGATATTTCTCCAGACCATATTGCAGAAGCCATACAATATAGAAGTTTAGACAGAGAAGGTTGGTTGGGGTAACATACTAAAACAAAAAAAGCATCTCGTAAATGAGATGCTTTTTGCGGTCTGTACGGGACTTATAAATTGTCTTAAAATATTGATTATAAGTTAAATATGTTTTTAAAATATTATTTTTAAAAATAAAATATTATCTCCAAAAATACGACTTAAATACTTGAAATATAATTATTTGTTTTTATAAATAATATTTTTTAAAAAGTTGATAAGTAAAAAAAAGTCCCCGGTTTAGTCCCCAATTTTTTTTGTACATTTGCCCCTATAAAACCCTATGATATGCGGAAAACGAGCTTCTATCTTAGAGACCCACATGCTAATTATGCTACGAGCATACAATTAGTTTGTCGATTTAACAACCTGCGTATTAAGATGTCAACTGGTCTTTCAGTTAAACCTAGTATGTGGATTCAAAAGCAAATGAGAGCTCGAGTCCATAGCTCATTTCCCGAAGCAAAAAAAATAAATGAGCGACTCCAGAACTTTGAAACTTCCTTTCAGAAAATCACTTATGAGCTAATTGATAAAAAGGCAACAATTAGTGCAAAAGAATTTAAAGAACGTATTAAAAAAGAAGCACAACTTCCCTCTTACGTGAAAGACGGAAAATCTTTTTGGTATTATTTTGATGAATTTGTAGCCTTTAAAAAAAAGACTCAATCTAGTTATGTGTATAGAGATTATCATTATTCACTCCGTAAGCATTTAAAAGCAACAGAGTCAATGCATGGACGTATAACGGGGTTTTCTAGCTTAAAACAAGAAAGTGATAGTTTTTATGACCTGTTTTATGAATACCTAAGTTACGAAGCCATTAACCAAGAAGGCAATAAAGGACTTTCTGTAAATACCGTAGGGAAAAATGTAAAAAACTTAAAAGCATTTTTACATTGGTGTTTTGACAAAGAGATATGTACGCGATTTCCTTTAAAACATATGGTTGTAGAACAAGTAGAGTCTGATAAAGTTTATTTAACCCAAGATGAAATACAGAAACTATATGAACTTAAAGATTTATCAACTAAAGAAAAGGAAACGCGTGATTTGTTTTTAATTGCTTGTGAAACCGGAATGCGTTTTAAAAATTTAACTCAGATTAAAAAAATAAACTACCAAGACGACCAATTAATTTTCTTTCAAGTAAAATCTTCGGGAATCAAAGCAAAACTAATCATTCCTTTAAGCGATTTACATCGAGAAATTGCCAGCTCTTACAATTACGAACTCCCTAAACTGACTTATAATACGTTTGTTTTCAATAAAACCCTGCGTTCGTTATGCGAAGAAGCGGGCATAGACCAAGAGGTCTTAGTACAGAAAGTAAGTAAATACGGAACTCATGAGCTGGTTTCTAAAAAATATGAGTTGGTAAGTTCACATACGGCCCGTCGTTCTTTTTGTACTAATAAATTTCTAAAGGGACTCCCCGCTTCTGTAATTATGAAATTCTCTGGTCATAGCAGTGAACGCTCGTTTCTTAAATATCTAAAATTAGATGCTGAAGTAGTCGCCAAAAAATATAAAGCATTTTTTTAATTGATTAAATATGGACCTCCACTGTTGACTCTTCTAACTTTATTGAAGATTTAAATTATATTCTATCCTTAGATTTTTGACTATCTAAAATATAGTACAAAAAAATATTCCCAAGAATAAAAAATTATTCTTGGGAATAAAAAGTGACCTCCACTGTTGACTCTTCTAACTTTATTGAAGATTTAAATTATATTCTATCCTTAGATTTTTGAATTTTTAAAATCAAGTTAAAAACAGAACAAAACTAATAACATTTTTTAGGCCTTTTAGTGATTTACCTGAATTTAATAATTCTACTAAGACCTTTTTTATATAGTTAAGATTAAAAGGATGTAAGCAATGTGATTTTACCAAGTATATACAGTTGAAGGGGTAGTGAGATGATTTGTCCATAGACCAGAACCGTTTGCATACCATAAAGCAGAATAAGTTAAATCGCCATTTAATGTGTAAGCAAAATATCCAGAGTCATCATTATTAATAGTCATCTCATAAAATATTTGCATAGTATCACCAAAATCAAATGATATTTCCATATCCAGACCATCGGCATCGGAAGTCCAAGAGAGTTCTGTTGTGTAGTCTGGTATATTTTTCATGCCTTGACCTAAAGCCTCGAAATCGACTTTTGAATCCCAATATCCTGAAGACCCATCAACCATTTGCCAACCTTCAATAAGATAATAAACTGTACCTTGGTAAGAAATTGTATAATAAAATTGATACTGATTACCTACTAAATCATAGCTATGATCTACATTGAAATCTCCATACGACCAGTCGCTGTTGGTTTTAGCTTTGTTTGTAGTTTTATTCATATAGCCATTATTACTCATAAATAAACCCATGGCATTTATTTGCCCTTGCATACTCATCACTTGAGAATAGATCAAAGGTGCACCATTTTGAATATTTTTAGGTAATCGTTCCTCAAAATTAAAAGCAGTTATCTCAGGTTCAAATTGTATATCACTAGACGATTCCCCACTACAAGACCATATTAAAATCCCAATAAAAATAATTATTATTTTTTTCATTTTAAATTTATCTTTTGCACTTATTACTTGAACTTAGAAAATATTTATAGTTAACAATGTTATAAATTTAATCAATAACTTAAACCACTTTTAAAAAGAATTTAAAATTATATTTTATCTTTCTAATCAAACTCTCTGTAATAAATAACATTAATTAAAATACCTTTTATAGAGCATATCTATCTACTCTGTCAAACTAACTATAAATAAAAAAAAAACAATTGAACTTCTAAACATAGGTACCACTAACCTTAGAAAACTCCAGTATTATTTTATAGATGTTGTCATTAATATTTTTAGTAACCATAAAATTGTCATTAGTATATTTTTTAAAACCAGTACTGCTCTAAGTTAAGTACAGCTCTTGTTATTTGGGTAATCTAACTTTTATCACTTTTAGTCCAGCCATTTCTTCCTTATCTAATCCAAACATTGGACTATATTTGCCTTTTGGTAAATCAGTAAAAATAAAATTATTCGCTGCTTTAGCAACATCTACATACTTTGTAGCAGCAGTGTTTATAGCTGAAGCTGCCAAATTTAGTAAAAAACTACCGCCAGTTGAAATTGAAGTATTATAAGATATTGTTCCTTTTCTAGAATACAAGATTTCGCTTGTATGGGCAGATTTAAGTATATATTCAACTTCAACAGTTACTCGAGAAGCTAAACTAGATTTGTCCCATTTGTTAATTTTAGTAAATAGTATAATATCAGCACCAAATATTTTATTAAATATTTTTAGTGAAGGTTTTTCAATAAAAAGTTCAGAATCATAGGCACTTTCTCTCTTTAAAATTTCCATTGACAAAAATGGAGGAATAACGTAGTACCCTGCATTTAAAATTGGTACATTTAATGTAGTATGAAAATATTCTTTTGCATCTACGTTTGTACTTCTATTTATTGGAGGCATTATCAAAACAGACACAGGTTTTTCTTCATACATTCCTTTGTATGCCTGGGCCTTATTTAATTTTGAGGTTGTACCACAACCAACAATTAAAAGTGTTGCTGATAATAATAAGTATATGGAGTGCTTCATTTTTCAATTAATTTTAAAATTCGATCTATAAAAATTTTTGATTCCGGATAAAGTGAAATTTCTTTGTTTAGATTCTCTTTTCCTGCCTTTAAATCCCCTCTTTGAATTAAGAAAAAACCATAGTCAGCTAACATTCCTGGGGGAGTTACCTTTCTTGTGCCTTTTTGTTTTTTAATTATCTTTTGGTACTGCTCCATTATATTATTTATTGATTTTTCATCAGCTTTTTTTAAATAATTATAACTTGCCTCCTGGTATTTTTCAAATGAATACAATCCTTTAGGTGCGCTGCAAGAGTAAAAAGCAAAAACTACTATAAATATATAAATGTATTTTTTCATGGTAATATGATTTTTTTAGTTTGTTGTGATGAAACAAAAATTATTTTCTCATAAATACTTTTATTGTTTTTTGAGATAGAAACCTTATGCTTTCCTGTAGAAATTCCGTAAAGTCGAAGATGTTTAACTTTATCTCTGTTTTTTTGTACTTCAGCATTAAACTTCGTTTTATCGTCAATTACCACCTCAACACCGTTAGGGTAATTAGAAGGCGTTCCTACAATTAGTAGAAAAGCCTGATTCTCTATACCTTTACTGACGGTCTTTGTTATTCCACACCCTATTAGAAGTGTTGTCAAAATTGTAAAAAATAGTATTTTTTTCATTAGTCTATTTGTTTAATATAATATTTACCAAGGCTATTTTTATCAATATCTCCATCAACAAAAGAAACTATTGAAAATTCACTTTCAGGGGATTCACCACCTGAATAATCAATTGTAATTTGACCTACTCTTTTACCTGGTAATTCGATAAACATACCTGTTTGAGGGTTTTTTATTTTTCTTCCTTTACTAAAAACATCAAAGCGGTCTCCTAACCTTAAACCCTGACTTTCACCTCCTGAAATTATGATGCCATCTTGGTCATAAGATAAAAAATAGGACTTCCAAGGTCTGTTTAAACAATTATTTATAATATTCTCGACCAATTGAGAAATTGCTGCAGAAATTGCCTTATCTGAAAGAGATGAGTCGTAATCTGTCCTTTTTCCAAGACCAAGAGTGGTCTTGTTACTTGTCTTCGCTTGTCCTTTTGCTTCTTCAGAATAGATGATTTGTCCAGTAGAAACATCAATAAGTCTGATGCTAATACCAGCTTCAACAATCTGTGTTTTACTTCGAGAAAACACCTTTGATTCTCCAACGTTTTTTCTTCCGAATTCTGTAATGGAACCTATTATTAAATAATCTGCACCAATTTCTTGAAATCCTTCGTTATCAGCAATTTTTAATTCATCTTTAATCAACTGATAATCCTGCCTTTCTAGTAAGATAAATTTTCCTGAAGAGGCTAGTTTAGTTGAAAGAATATCAACTGCTTGCTTGCCCATTGGATCATTATTTTTGTCATAGAAAAGACCTTTCGCATAGCTTGTCTCATTAGAGAATCTGGCAATAGCTACCTTTCTTTTTAAAGTACGGGTATCTTCAGTTGCTGTAGCAACTTCATTTATAGTTTCAATAGTATTTTGTTTTCTATCTGAAACTCTTTTGTTTTTTTTCTGTGCAAAAAGACTAAAACTTAAGCAGAGTGTCAGAATAAATAATATCCTTTTTTTCATATATAAAAATTTTAAAAAAAAACACCTTAAAATAATTACTTGATTTAAGGTGTGAATTAAAAACATTTTAGAAATAACTGCTATTTTTTAGAAGTTATACCTTACACCAACAGATAATTTAAAGATACTATCAGAATCATCAAAACCCTCAGAAGTAAAGTTTAAATAATCGGCATTTGCAGCGATACCCCAATTTCCTCCTAGAGAAAAATTGTAAGTTGCGCCTAAAATAAATCCTGATTCACCATCATATGTAGTTTCGTTTCCGAGAGAATCATTAATTACTAATGCAGTAAATGCATATTGAGGTTTTATGTCAAGACCTCCAAATGATATCATAGGCCCAATTGCTAGGTATCCTACTCCTATAGTAAAATCTTCGAAATCTGGATGCTCGTGACTACTGGCACCCCAATTTAATGTTGCACCCCAAGTTTCATTAAAGCGATAACCTGCGTTAATTAAACCAAGCTCTAGCCCTGCATCAGCTCCATCAGCTGTATCACCCATTGGTGCTGCCAATCCAATCGAAACACCAATATACCCTTTAGATTCCTGTGCAAATGAATGCATTGCTGATAAAATAGCAATTGTAAATAATAATAATACTTTTTTCATTTTTAAAATTTTAAGTTAATTTGAATTACAATAATAGAGATATAATTTCTTGAGTTCAAGTTTGTACTTTATTTGTACTTTGATAAAGACGTTTATTGTGACGTAATGTCCGTATTGTCTTACCACCGTGGAGACTACTCTCGGTTGGTACCTATTTTTAGGTTCAAAATACAATACAAATGTATGGTTTAAAACTTAAAAAAATCAATATTTTAAAATAAAAAAAATGTATTATAAAGAAAATCATAGTGAAGCCTATACAGGTATGTTCACATTAAGAAAAAGAGCAAATAATTAAATAAAAACTGAAAAAGGAGAAATACTACTAGAAACAAGGTATAGAATTAATTGCTAATTTTTGGTATATACTTTCTTACACAAATAAGTTAATTAGATTTTTTTAATATTCTTAACACCAGAGGTGTATACTATAGTAAATAAATAGTTGTAACTTTTACTAAGTTTACGCTCATTATTTTCAGTAACAAATTTAAGCTCAAGATTATAAATAGCAGATTCAAAAGTTTCAAATTTTATATTATATGAAAATCTTAATTCTAAATCTGAGTTAAGTTTTTTAAAACTTGTGAATCCATCTAAAATAAGATGATAGAAAATTAAGATTTTTTCACTGACTTTGAATTATTGAATTCTTTTGAAAAATATTTTAATAGCAATAAATCATCACCTTGGATAATTTTAAAATACCCAATTCCTTTTTAATCATGATTTTCATTGTTTTCAATGGAACTTCTAATGGATTTAATACTTTAATTTTACTAAAAATCATCAAAAATAATAGGCACAAACTACCAAAGGAAAACTGCAATAAAATCAATAAGCCACTTGTCGATAAAATTTAAGGTTTTCAATGAAACCATTACTTAAAATTCATTAATCTTTAGCAATCTGAAATTCACAATGAAAAAAATAATTATTTTCATTGTAAGAAAGGAGTTAAAAAGGTATTAAAAAATTAAATATTATCTCTTAGAATAATTTCAGAATACTCAATTCCTTTTTAACGATTATTTTCATTATTTTACATGGAACTCTTAATGGGTTTGATACTTTAATTTTATTAAAAAATCGTCAAAAATAACAAGCACAAACTAACAAAGCAAAACCCCCATAAAATCAATAGTCCACTTGACAATAAAATATAAGGTTCTCAATGAAACCAATGCTTAAAATTAATTGATTTTAAAGATATTGAAATTCACAATGAAAAAAATATTATTTTCCTTGTAAAAAAGAAGTAAAAAAGGTAGTAAAAACTTAAATATTATCTCCTAGAATAATTTTAAAATATTCAACTCCTTTTTTGACCATGATTGTCATTGTTTTCAATGGAACTTTTAATGGATTTGAAACTTTAATTTTATTAAAAATCATCAAAATGATAAAGAAAAACAACCAAAGGAAAATCCCAGTAAAACCAATTGCGGAAGAGGTTTTGAAATAAAATAAAAAACAATGAAAATCAATATGTATTTACTTTATAATACATCCTTTACAATAAGTTATTTTTTAACTCTTTTAAAAATCGAGATATCTATTGGTTTTTTTAGAGCAAAAAATCAAAACGCAGACTAGATGCTGTCAACATCGCTTTATTTAAAAAAATAAAAATTGTTTTATAAAATAACAAACAGCACTATTTTTCGTATATTTAGAATCCTACTTATTGGTGCTAAAATTATTTTAAAAAAGCCAGTTGCTTTATTTTAAAAATAAAAATTATTTTAGGTTACAAGAAAAAAAGAGTCCCCGGTTTAGTCCCCGAGCGGTTTTTGAGATTGTGAAAAAATAGTGAAATTTTACCTCATAAATAACTGAAAAACAATAAGTTATATTGACATAAAACAAAAAAAGCATCTCGTAAATGAGATGCTTTTTGCGGTCTGGACGGGACTCGAACCCGCGACCCCCTGCGTGACAGGCAGGTATTCTAACCAGCTGAACTACCAAACCGTTGCTTATAGCGGATGCAAATATATAATAGATTTTAATATCTGCAAATAAAAAAATGAATTATTATCTAATTTTTTTTCTACTAATTAAATATTTTGTCAATACATCATTAAAACCTGCATTAATATCTAAAGGAACATAATCTATTTGATACTGTAAACATTTATTTTTCAAATCTTTAAAATAATTTTCTACAATTTCCCTGTATTTTTCTTTAACATTTTCTGCGTAAACATTTATTTCTTCTCCGGTTTCTAAATCAATAAATTTCTTGGGTGAATTATCAAAATTAAAGTTTAGTTCTGTTTTACCATCAAACGTATGAAATAAAACCACCTCGTGTTTGTTGTATTTTAAATGACGTAAAGCTTCAAAAAGCGCCTCGTTTTTTTTGGTTGTTTGAAACATATCAGTAAACAGAAAAATTAATGAACGCCTTTGAATTTTTTCTGCAATTTCATGCAAATATTTATACGTTTCTGTAGTCTTGGTAGATGTTGACACTAATAATTGTTCTAATTGATGAATTAACATCTTTCTATGACGTTCACTCCCTTTTTCGGGTGCGTAATATTCATATAAATCTGAATAAATGCTTAAACCGACAGCATCTCTTTGACGCTTTAAGATTTCCATTAAAGAGGCTGCCGCTACCGCAGAAAAACCCACCTTATTTAAAGAAGCTAATGTTTGCTTTTTTACAATGGGATAATGCATAGATGCAGAATTATCTATAATAATATGACAACGCAAATTAGTTTCTTCTTCGTATTTTTTAGTATATAATTTTTCTGTTTTCGCATACAATTTCCAATCTATATGACGTGTACTTTCGCCTTTATTATAAAGTTTGTGCTCAGAAAACTCTACAGAAAAACCATGAAATGGACTTTTATGCATACCTGTTATAAAACCTTCTACCACACTTTTTGCTAACATGTTTAGGTTTTTAATTTCAGAAGATTTTATTTTAGATAAATTCATACTTACTTTTTAATTTCTAATACTCTTTTTAAATGATCTGTAGTTTGCTATAGTTTCTTTAAAAATAGGGTTATAATCTGTACTATTGTCTAAATATTATTACAAAATAGCTTTTGTTACTTTTAAAAATTGAATTTTACTAAAATAAAAAAAGGTTTAGCGTTAGCCAAACCTTTTTAAGATCATAAAAAATATTGCTACTCTACTATAACGCAGCTTCTATTTTATCTGTATATGTTTTTTTAGGAGCAACACCTACTTGTTTGTCTACAACTTCTCCGTTTTTAAACACTAAAACTGTTGGTATGTTTCTAACTCCGTATTTTGCAGCAAATTCTTGGTTGGCATCTACATCTACTTTACCTACAACTGCTTTACCATCGTATTCTGCATGTATTTCGTCTACAATGGGTCCTACCATTCTGCATGGCCCACACCAAGCTGCCCAAAAATCTACTAATACTGGTTTGTCTGATTTTAATACTACTTCTTCAAAAGTTGCGTCTGTTATTTCTAATGCCATTTTATATGTTTTTAAAATTGATTGTTATTAATTTGATATACAAAAGTAATTAAATTATTTGCCTTTTTATTTTGCTTAAATTATTTCTATTGATAAAACTATCAATGGTTTCTATATGCAATAGCTTTTATAAGTATGTGCGTGAAGGATTGAGGCTTTGTTTGAGCTCTTGCACTTTTTTGTGCAAAGCGAGTACCGAAAGCCTGACGTTTTTTGTTTTCGTTTTGCCTTGCAAAATCTTAAAACAAAAAAGGGCACGCCCTAAAAAACTTGTTTCGCAATTTCTTTTATGTTAGACGATTTTCCCATAGAATAATAGTGCAATACTGGCACACCTGCTGCCAACAACTCTTTAGATTGAGCAATGGCAAACTCTACACCTACTTGGCGCACATCTTTATTAGTTTTGCATTTAGAAACTTCGTTTATTAAAGTTTCTGGCAAATCGATTCTAAATACTTGTGGTAAAATTTGTAAATGACGTTTTACAGCCAAGGGCTTAATTCCTGGTATAATAGGCACATTTATACCAATTTTTTTTGCGGCTTCTACAAACTCGAAATACTTTTTATTGTCGAAAAACATTTGTGTAACCACATAATCTGCACCTGCATCTACCTTTTCTTTTAGGCGTTTTAAATCGGTTTGTAAAGAGGGCGCTTCTAAGTGTTTTTCTGGATAACCAGCAACACCAATGCAAAAATCGGCAGCGTTTTCTGGTTCTACAACATCGTGCAAGTATTTACCACCATTTAAATCTTGTATTTGAGCTACTAATTGAGAGGCATATTCGTGCCCCCCTTTGGATGGCGAAAAATATTTTTGATGACTCATAGCATCTCCTCTTAATGCCATTACATTATTTATACCTAAAAATTGACAGTCTACTAACAAATATTCGGTTTCTTCTTTGGTAAATCCTCCACAAAGTACATGTGGTACTGTATCTACCTCGTACTTATGTTTTATGGCTGCACAGATACCTAAAGTTCCTGGGCGCATTCTAGTTAGTTTTCTGTCTAATAAACCCGATTTTTCTACATACACATACTCCTCTCTAGAAGTGGTTACATCTATAAATGGCGGATTAAACTCCATTAAAGGATCTATATTATTGTATAATTCTTGTATATTATTTCCTTTTTTAGGTGGAATAATCTCAAAGGAAAACAATGTTTTTCCGTTTGCATTTTTAATGTGGTCTGTAATTTTCATTTTAATTAGTTATTCGTTTTTGGTTATTCGTTTTTGGTTTAAACACCCTAAACTTTTAACGCTAAACTTATTTTTTGGGCGTTCCCTAAAGGTCGCGCTTTACATTATATCTTTTTTGCTTTGTTCTCGTTACAAATTTTTCGTTCCTCAAAATTCACTCTAACTGACAACCAAAAAGGATGCCATTTCAATCGCTAACGCAAAACCCACTTTTGCTTTAAAAGCCCGTAAGGTCTAAAAAAACTATTCTTCTGCCAAATTAGGATGCAACCATTTTTTCGCTTTTTCTAATGTAATTCCTTTTCTTGTTGCAAAATCGGTTACTTGGTCTTCTGTAATTTTACCCAAACCAAAATATTTGGCTTCTTTGTTGGCAAAATAATATCCAGAAACTGCTGCTGCTGGCCACATGGCTAAACTTTCTGTTAAGCTAACTCCTATTTGATTTTCTACATCTAGTAACTTCCAAATTGTTTCTTTTTCTAAATGATCTGGACATGCAGGATAACCTGGTGCAGGTCGAATACCTTTGTAATTTTCTTTTATTAAATCTTCATTGGTTAAAGCTTCATCTGTAGCATACCCCCAATGTTTTATTCTTATTTGTTTGTGTAAATATTCTGCAAAAGCTTCTGCAAGCCTATCAGCTATAGCTTGGGCCATAATTGCATTGTAATCGTCTTCTTTTGCTTTGTAACTGTTGGCCAATTCTTGTGCGCCAAAAATAGCTACACAAAATGTACCTATATAATCTGTTTTTTTTGTTTCTTTTGGTGCAATAAAATCTGCTAATGCTAAATTAGGGATTCCTTCTCTTTTTTTAAGTTGTTGTCTTAAAGTTCTAAAAACCGCAATTTCTTTGCCTTTTTTATGAACAGAAATATCATCATGGTTAATTGAGTTTGCTTCAAACAAGCTAAATATTGCTTTGGATTTTAGCAATTGTTTTGCTATAATTTCTTGCAACATTTTTTGAGCATCGTTAAACAATTCTGTGGCTTGTTCGCCAACCAAATTGTCTGTTAAAATAGCTGGGTATTTACCATGTAAATCCCAACTTCTAAAAAACGGACTCCAATCTATAAAGGGCAACAATTCTTTTAAACTTAGTTGTTCTAAGGTCTGAATTCCAAGTTCGTTTGGCTTTTTTATTTCTGTGGTTTCCCAATCTATTTTATACTTACGTTTTCTGGCAGCTTCAATGGAAATATATGATTTTTCTTTCCCACGTTTTAAAAACTTGGTTCTAAATTCGTCATAATCTTTTTTCAATTTTGCAGTATATAAATGGCTCGATTTTTTGTTTAATAAATCTCCTACAACTGTTACGGCTCTTGAGGCATCATTAACATGCACTACGGCATTTTTGTATTGTGTATCTATTTTTACTGCTGTATGTGCTTTAGAAGTTGTTGCACCTCCAATTAATAGAGGAACTTCAAAATTTTGACGTTGCATTTCTTTTGCTAGATACACCATTTCATCTAAAGATGGTGTTATCAAACCACTTAAACCAATAGCATCTACTCTTTCATCTATAGCTGTTTGTATAATTTTTTCTGGTGGAACCATCACACCTAAGTCTACAATTTCGTAATTATTACAAGCCAAAACAACACTTACAATATTTTTACCAATATCATGCACATCCCCTTTCACAGTTGCCATTAAAATTTTACCAACGGGTTCTGATTTATCAGATTTTTCAGCCTCAATAAATGGATTTAGATACGCAACAGCTTTTTTCATCACTCTTGCAGATTTTACTACTTGAGGCAAAAACATTTTTCCTGCTCCAAATAAATCACCTACTACATTCATACCAATCATTAAATGACCTTCTATGACTTCGATAGGTGCCTCAGCTTCTTGTCTTGCTTGTTCTACATCTTCTATAATAAAAGCGTCAATCCCTTTTACTAAGGCATGTGTAATTTTTTCTTGCAATGTGTTTTCTCTCCAAGATAAATCTGCACCAGCTTCTTTTTTAGACCCTTTTACAGTTTCTGCAAAATCTAAAAGACGTTCTGTGGCATCTTCTCTTCTGTCTAAAATTACGTCTTCTACATGTTCTAATAAATCTTTAGGAATGTCATCATAAACCTCTAACAAAGCAGGGTTTAGAATACCCATATTCATTCCGTTTTTTATGGCATGATATAAAAACACAGAGTGCATTGCTTCACGAACACCATTATTTCCTCTAAACGAAAATGATACGTTACTTACACCACCACTTACAGAAACATTGGGTAAATTTTCTCTTACCCACTTTGTTGCTTCTATAAAATCGATAGCATTTCTTTTGTGTTCATCCATACCTGTTGCTACAGGAAAAATATTTAAATCGAAAATAATATCTTCGGATGCAAAATTTACTTTATTAACTAAAATATCATAAGAACGTTTTGCAATTTCGATGCGTCTTTGATAATTATCTGCTTGCCCAACTTCGTCAAAAGCCATTACAATTACGGCTGCTCCATAACGTTTTATTTGGGTGGCCTCCCAAATGAATTTTTCTTCTCCTTCTTTTAACGAAATGGAGTTTACCACACATTTTCCTTGTACCACTTGAAGTCCAGCTTCTATGATTTCCCACTTGGAACTATCAATCATTATTGGTACTCTACAAATATCTGGTTCTGCTGCAATTAAATTTAAGAAACGAACCATGGCTTGTTTTCCATCAATTAAGCCGTCATCAAAGTTAATATCGATAATTTGTGCACCACCATCTACTTGATGCCTTGCAATATCAAGAGCCTCGTCAAATTTTTCTTCTTTAATTAAACGTAAAAACTTACGAGAACCTGCTACATTTGTTCGTTCTCCAACGTTTATAAAATTGCTGTTCTCGTTTAGAACTAGTGGTTCTAATCCAGACAATTTCATGTAACGTTTTTGGTTAATGGTTATTGGTTGTTGGTTGTTGGTCTCACTCATACTTATAATTTTTTATAATAATTAATAAAACCATTTAATAATTTCTTGCATGAAATCACTTTTTCTAAAATAATTTTTAAATCTTCCTTTGACATATAATCTAAATAAAAGATAAATACAATTGTGTTTCAACTTCTTGTAAAGAATCTTTAGCTATGTATAAAAAATGAATTGTTTCTTTGTTTGACTGTCTTCCAATGCCTTCTAAGATATTAGAAGGGACAGAAACCACAGATCTTCTAATTTGATTTGTTAATCCATATATTTCTTCTTTTGGATTTTTTTTTATTAGAAGATATACTTTTTTTACAAGTTCTCTGGAATATTTCCAAACGTCTAAATCTGTATAATTCATATTATTAAATGGTTTTTGGTTGTAAGTTTATATTTAATGGTATTTTGGCGTCAACCAAAAACTAAAAACCACTAACCAATAACTAATTTTCTAGGTTGATACTTTTTGGCAATATTTGCGATCACTTTTATATGTTCTGGAGATGTACCACAACAACCACCAATAATATTAATTAAATTTTTCTTTAAATATTCTTCTATTTGCTCGCCCATTTCTTCTGGAGTTTCATCATATTCACCAAAAGCATTTGGCAAACCTGCATTGGGATGAGCAGAAATTGCAAAGTTTGTTTTATTAGCAATTGCTTCTAAATGAGGTTGTAATAAATTGGCTCCCAAAGCACAATTAAAACCCACAGATAATAATGGTATATGGGAAACAGAAATTAAAAAAGCTTCTGCTGTTTGCCCTGATAAAGTTCTACCTGAAGCATCTGTAATGGTGCCGCTTAACATGGTTGGAACTTCTATATTTCTTTCGTCTTTTACTTCTTCTATTGCAAATAAAGCTGCTTTTGCATTTAAGGTATCAAATACAGTTTCTACTAATAATAAATCTGCTCCACCATCTAATAAAGCTTCTACTTGTTGTTTATAAGCAATTCTTAATTCGTTAAAAGTAACCGCTCTATAACCGGGATCATTTACATCTGGAGACATGCTTGCTGTTCTATTTGTAGGCCCAATAGAACCTGCTACAAAACGTGGTTTTTGTGGTTCTTTTTTTGTAAATTCTTCTGCTACTTCTTTCGCAATTTTTGCTGATTGATAGTTTAGTTCATATACTAAATCTTCCATTTGATAATCTGCCATTGCTATGGTTGTTCCAGAAAATGTATTGGTTTCTACTATATCAGCACCAGCTTCAAAATATTTACCATGGATGGTTTTGATAGCTTCTGGTTGGGTAATAGACAACAAATCGTTGTTACCTTGCAATGGTGTTGGGTAGTCTATAAAGCGTTTTCCTCTAAAATCTTCTTCTGTAAATTTATAGGCTTGCAACATGGTACCCATTGCACCATCTAAAACTAAAATTCTTTTTTGTAATTCTTTGTAAATGTTTGACATTTTCTGATATTTTTATCAATGTATGTCATCAGGAAAGGTAATTTTTTCGCTGTTATCTGTCCCTTTTTATAGGTTACTGAAACAAGTTCAATACAGGTAGAATGTAGCACCTTTCTCAAAAGTGAGAGGTTGCCAAGGCTTCATTGGGTCTAATCCCTCTGCCTTTCATGATAACGTAAATCAATAAGATTATGAACGATAGTACAAATAAAAGGATTATTTTTTTATTTAAAGAATATTATACTTTAAAAAAATACTTATTCGAAAAGTGAAGATGATAGATAACGATCTCCTCTATCGCATACAATGGCAACTACGACACCTTTATCTAATTTTTCAGCTACTTTTATGGCTGTTGCTATAGAACCTCCACTACTCATACCTGCAAAAATACCTTCTTCTGTTGCCAATCTTTTGGTCATAGTAATAGCTTCTTGCTCACTTACTCCAATAACTTGATCTACTTTATTTTTATTAAAAATAGCAGGTAAGTATTCTTCTGGCCATTTTCTAATTCCTGGGATTTTGGCACCATCTTTAGGTTGTGCTCCTACAATGGTAATATTTTTATTTTTTTCTTTTAAAAAGTCTGAAACTCCCATTATAGTTCCTGTGGTACCCATTGCAGCAACAAAATGTGTTACTTTACCTTCTGTATCTCTCCAAATTTCTGGGCCTGTAGTTTTATAATGTGCTTTAGAATTATCTGTATTATCAAACTGATTTAATCTAAAATACCCTTTTTTATATTTTAACTCTAAAGCAAAATCTATAGAACCTTCCATACCTAGTTTTTGTGGTGTTAAATGCACTTTTGCACCATAAGCACGCATGGTTTTTACTCTTTCTATAGTTGAGTTTTCGGGCATTACCAATACCATATTTACACCTAAAACTTTTGCCATTAAAGCCAAAGCAATCCCTGTGTTACCACTGGTTGCTTCTACTAAAGTATCGCCTTTTTTAATATTATTTCTTTTCAAAGCTTCAGAAATCATATTATAGGCAGCTCTATCTTTAACACTTCCTCCTGGATTGTTACCTTCTAGTTTTAGTAAAAGTGTAACTCCTTCTTTTTTAAAAATATTTTGAGCTTCCACCAAAGGTGTATTTCCTACAAAATCTATGATACTTTTTGTTTTCATGTGATTTATTTTCTTTGAAAGATTTTATTTTCTGCTTGAACTGTAACTACCGAATCTTTTGAAATTGATTCAGTTACACATACATTTGCTCCAATTATAGAGTTTTCTCCAATAACTACATCACCACCTAAAATTGTAGCATTTGCATAAATGACAACATTGTTTTCTATGGTTGGATGTCTTTTGGTAGATGCCATATTTTTTTTAACTTGGATTCCGCCTAAAGTTACCCCTTGAAAAATGGTTACATTGTTTTTTATTATTGTAGTTTCTCCGATAACAATACCAGTTGCATGATCTATAAAAAAAGATTCGCCAATTTCTGCACCTGGATGAATGTCTGTACCTGTTGTACTGTGTGCAAACTCGCTCATCATTCTAGGTAAAACAGGGATTTCTTGTTTTAATAACTGATTGCTTAATCTATACACTGCAATTGCGTAAAACCCTGGATATGCTAAATAAATTTCTTGTAAACTTTTTGCGGCTGGATCTCTATTTACAGCAGCTTGCGCATCTAAATCTAATTTTTTTCTAATTTTAGGAAATGTATTTTCAAAGGCTAACCAGGAACAGTTTTCATTATCTACCTCTAATCTCTCTAAAATTTTAAAGAATTTATTTTTAGTTTTTACAGCATTCTCTTTTTGATAAGCCTTATCAAACAAACAATTTAAAAGTTGTTTTGTAAAAACTTCTACAGCGTCTCTTAAACACATACTATAATTTATTACTTGAACTTTTTCTTTTATTTCTTTCATAAAACTTATGATTCTGGTGCTAACTCTACTTCTAAACCGTTAATTTCTGGGGTTATTTGAATTTGACAACCTAGTCTACTGTTATCTTCTACATGAAATGCTTCTGCTAACATCGCGTCTTCATCATCGCTAATTTCTGGTAATTCGTGGTCTGATTTTACATAACATTGGCAAGATGAACACATTGCCATTCCACCACAAATACCAATGGTTCCCTCTTCTGCCAATTCGTAAGAACGAACAACTTCCATTAAGTTCATTGCCATGTCTGTTGGTGCAACTATATCATGTGTTACGCCATTTCTATCTGTTATTTTTATATTGATGTCTTGCATCTGCCTAGTTAATAGTTTTTATAGTTAGCTATGATAACTGCTGCCTTTTTGCAAAGTTACAGAAACCTAACAATATAGATTGATTATTTGTTGAAAGAAAGCAATGACTTTTAAGCAAATTTAGCCCACATTGAAATATTTCAAATATCTGTTGATATTTTTATTCTTTATTTTTAAGATTCTTTTATACGCATGTAACAAAAATAAAAAATATAGTAGAAAGCTAGAAATAGCTTCTAAAAATTTAATTGATGGCTTTTACGACTGCTTTTGGCGCTTCTTTTCTTGTTCCGTCAAAACCATCTACACCACCTACAGTAGTATATTTCATTACATATTTTTTATCTGGAAAAATACGTTTATAAGCACTTTGACACATTAGGGTTGCTTCGTGAAATCCGCAAAGAATTAACTTTAATTTTCCAGGATAGGTATTTACATCTCCTATGGCATAAATACCTGGAATATTAGTTTGATAATCTAAAGCATTATTAACTTTAATGGCATTTTTCTCGATTTCTAAACCCCAGTTTCCTATAGGGCCTAGTTTTGGAGATAAGCCAAAAAGTGGAATAAAATGATCTGTATCAATCATAAAAGCGTCTTCGCCCTTTTTTTCTACAACCACACCTGATACTTTTTCTGTACCTAATATAGCTTTAACTTCTGCTGGCGTTATCAAGTTTATTTTACCTAAGTTTTTTAATTCTTGTACTTTCTCTACAGAGTCTAAAGCGCCTCTAAATTCATTTCTTCTGTGAATTAAAGTTACTTCTGAAGCAACATCTGATAAGAAGATTGCCCAATCTAAAGCAGAATCTCCTCCACCAGAAATTACGACTCTTTTATTTCTGTAAAATTCTGGTTCTTTTATAATATACTCAACTCCAAGATCTTCAAATTTTGCAATATTTTCTAACAAGGGTTTTCTTGGTTCAAAAGAACCTAAACCACCAGCAATAGCCACCACTTTTGCATGATGTTTTGTACCTTTATTTGTAGTTACAATAAAAGTACCATCTTCTTGTTTCTCTATAGTTTCTGCTCTTTCTCCTAATGTAAATCCAGGTTCAAACTGCTTGATTTGTTCTAATAGATTTTTTGTTAAATCTCCTGCTAAAATTTCTGGGTATGCAGGTATATCATAAATAGGTTTTTTAGGATAAATTTCTGAACACTGCCCACCAGGTTGTGGCAATGCATCTATTAAATGACATTTTAATTTTAATAAACCTGCTTCAAAAACGGTAAATAAACCTGTTGGTCCTGCTCCAATAATTAGGATATCTGTTTGTATCATAATTTACTTTTTTTAGAACTTTCAAATTTTAAAAAACTGAAAGGTCTCAATATTTCTATTTTTTTTCTACTAAACTTTTTGTAAACTCGTTTAACTTTTCTACTTTTTCCTCAAAATTTCCTTTGATGGTTTTTCTATATTCGTTTAAATTTTTTACTAAATCGTCTATATTTTCTGGAATCACTTCTTCAAAAAACTGGCGTAATCTTTTGGCTGTTGTTGGCGATTTTCCGTTGGTAGAAATTGCCACTTTTACGTTCCCTTTGGTTACAATACCTCCCATATAAAAATCGCAAAAAGGCGGGTTATCTGCTACATTTACTAAAATACTGCGCTTTCTACAATGTTTGTAAACATTTTGATTAATGGCAGGAATATCTGTAGTTGCTACCACAATATGTTTTCCTTTTAAAAATCGCTTGCTATATTTTTTTTGAATTATTTTTACATTTCCTGTTTTAGCTAAGGTTTTTGTACCTTCTCTAAACATTGGCGAAACCATTGTTACATTCGCATTAGGACTCGATTTTAGTAAAAACGTTAATTTTTCTTCAGCAACAAAGCCACCACCAACAATTAATATTTGCAGGTTTTTAGTTTTTAAGAAAATAGGATATAAATTGTTTCTTTCCATTACAAAAAATTAAGCAATTAGTGCTTTTTGATGTTCTTGTTGAACATTTGCTAATATTTGCCTGTGATTTACAACTTCACCCAAAACAATAATTGCAGGATTGCTTAATTTTTGTTTTTTTACCACATCTAAAATGGTATCTACCGTGCCAACTCCGATTTTTTCGTTATCTCTTGTTCCATTTTGAATAATTGCTACTGGTAAATTATTTTTATGTTCTTGTTGAAATAATTTGATGATTTCTGGCAATTTTCCCATTCCCATTAAAACCACTATAGTTGCGTTTGATTTTGCTGCTATCGCAACATCATTAGACAATTTATGGTCTTTTGTTGTGCCTGTAATTACCCAAAAACTTTCTGCATTTCCTCTTTTTGTTAAAGGTATATTTTGATATGCAGGTACTGCTAAAGAAGATGAAATACCTGGAACCATAGCTGTTTCTATGCCAAAACTTGCTGCGAACTCCATTTCTTCTGCTCCACGTCCAAAAATAAATGGGTCTCCACCTTTTAAACGTACAACATGCCCATGTGTTTTTGCTCTGGCTACAATTAAATCGTTAATTTGCTCTTGCTGATATCTGTAACAACCTCTGCGTTTTCCCACAAAAATAATTTCTGCTTTTGGGTTGATATGGTCTAATAATTCTTCGTTTACCAAAGCATCATACAAAACAACATCTGCATTTTTTAAAGTTTTTATGGCTTTTAATGTGATTAGATCTACATCTCCAGGACCAGCTCCAACTACCGTTAATTTTGGATTTTTAAAAATCATACCTCCTAATTTATAGTTTCGTTGACTGCTGTTTCGTTTTCTCTAAAAGTTCTTACTTGTTGTAAAAAACATTCAGCATCTTTTATATATTTTTTTGCAAACTCTTCTTTTGGAGCGTATTTATGAATCTGATAAATAAATTCAGAAAATGAAGTTCCTATATCAATTTTTTTAGTGTCAATAAAATACTCATCAAACAATTTAATAATATTTGCTTGCGAATTTGTTTTGGTATTTTCTGCTAATAACAATGCCTTTGCAGAGTTTACCAAAGAACTGTATGTATGATAAATAGCGTTTGAATATACGTTGTTTACAAAAGCTTCTTTTGCTTTTTCAATTTTCTCTTCACTTTCTAAAAATAAAGTTGCTATTAAATCGATAACAACACCAGCACATTCTCCAATTCCGATTTGCTTAACATACTCTTCATTGGTTCCCCAGTCAATAAAATCTTCTTGGGTTAGATTGGTAACATCTTGTAAATCATTCAATAAATCATAAAAATAACGTTCACCTTTTATTTTGTAATAATCAACAAACTTATTTCCATTAGAATTTACTTCAAAATCATTTAAAATTCTGCGTAGAGCTTCTGGACCTCTTCTACTTGGCACTTTTACAACTTTATCTGCAAAAATTCCATTTCCATCACCTAAATTACCACCTCCTAAAAGTACTTGTAAAGCTGGCGCTACTAACTTTTCTGGGGTGCGTACAGACATACCTTGAAAGCCAATATTTGCTATATTATGCTGGCCACAAGCATTCATACAGCCACTAATTTTAATGATTAAATCTTCGTTTTTTAAATATTGAGGATAATCTGCAGCTATAACTCTTTCTAATTCTGCTGCAATACCTGTACTGCTTGCAATACCCAAATTACAAGTATCTGTGCCTGGACAAGCCGTAATATCTACTGCTTTATTATAACCTGCTTCTACAAAATTTAACTTTTCTAGTTCTTGATAAAAAAAAGGAACTAACTCTTCTTTTACAAAAGGAATTAAAATATTTTGACGGAGAGATAATCTAATTTCTCCTGCTGCAAAATTTTCAACTAAATCAGCTAATAGCCTTGCTTTGTCTGTATAAAAATCGCCTAATAAAACTTTTATACCAATAGCAACATACCCTTTTTGTTTTTGAGGAATTACATTGGTTAATTTCCAAGTTTCAAAAGCTTGATGATTTTTAATTTCTACTTTTGGTATTTCTTTTATATCAACAGGTTTTGAGCTTTCATAAGCATCTGCATCAATTTGAACAGATTTAAATTCAATTGCTGTTTGCTCTTTCTCTACCAATTCTTTAAAGCGATCTAAACCAATATCTTTTATTAAAAATTTCATCCTAGCTTTGGCTCTACTTTTACGTTCTCCATATCTATCAAAAATTCTTAAAACACCTTCCATTAAAGGAATTATTTTATCACTTGGTAAAAAATCATAAAACAAATCTGCATGTCTTGGCTGAGATCCTAAACCACCACCAAGCATTACTTTAAAACCACGAACACCAGCTTCTGTTTTAGCAATAAAACCTAAATCGTGCATGTAAGAAAGACCTGTATCTTGATCTGAAGACGAAAAAGAAACTTTAAATTTTCTTCCCATTTCTTGACAAATTGGATTTCTTAAAAAGAATCTAAAAAGCGCATCTGCATAGGGAGAAACATCAAAGGGCTCATTTATATCTATACCTGCTGTTTCTGAAGCGGTTACGTTTCTTACAGTATTACCACAAGCTTCTCTTAAAGTTACTTTATCTCTTTCTAATGCGGCCCAAAGTTGTGGCGTTCTATTTAGATCTACATAGTGAATTTGAATATCTTGACGAGTTGTAATGTGCAATCTTCCTCTAGAATATTCATCTGAAACCTCTGCAATTCTTTTTAATTGATTACTTTTTACTTTACCATAAGGTAATTTGATACGAATCATTTGAACACCTTGCTGTCGCTGTCCATATACACCTCTTGCTAAACGTAAACTTCTAAATTTTTCTTCATCAATTTGTAAGTTATTAAATGCAGCAATTTTATCTGCCAATTCAATAATATCTTTTTCTACAACTGGATTTTCTATTTCTGTTCTAAAACTTTGCATTTGTTTGTGTTTAAATGTTGATAGCTAAGATTTAAAAAACATTTTACATCTTCTAACTACCAAACTCGTCGTTTTTCTACTTTATAAAACCAACACCAACTGTATTGTTTGTTTTTGGATTGATTAAAATAAACGCTCCATTATATTTATTTTGATTGTAAGCATCTACCGATAATGGTTTACTTAACTTTAATTGAACATCACCAATTTGGTTTAATTCTAACGCTGATGGTTTTTCTAATTTTCCAGAAAAATCTGTTTTTATGATGCTATGTAATTGGGTGATTTTTGCTTGTGCATCATTTACACCATGCTTGATATAATATTTTTGTGATGCTTGTAAAGGTTCTTTATCCATCCAACAAATGGTGGCATCTAGTTGTTTTGTAATGGTAGGTTCTTCATCTACTTTCACCAACATATCTCCTCTACTTATATTTACATGATCATCTAAAGTGATGGTTACAGAACTTCCACTTTTTGCTTTGGCGAATTCTTCATTAAAAAAATGTATACTTTTTATGGTTGATGTTGTTTGCGATGGTAATACAGCTACTTTATCGCCAATTTCAAAATCGCCACCATATATTTTACCTGCATAGCCTCTAAAATCGTGATGTTCTTCTGTTTTGGGTCTAATTACTGTTTGAACAGGAAAACGTGTTTGAGAAACATCATTTATATCTTCTGCATCTAATTTTTCTAAATGATTTAACAATGTTTCGCCTTTGTACCAAGGCATATTTTCTGATTTTTCTACAACATTATCGCCTTTTAAGGCAGATAAAGGAATAAACGTCAAGTTCTGATTTTTATATTCGCTTTTACTTGCTAAATATTCGATTTCTCCTTTTATAATATTGTATTTTTCTACAGAAAAATCTACCAAATCCATTTTATTAATGGCAATTACAACATCTTTTATGCGTAATAAATTATTGATAAAAAAGTGACGATACGTTTGTTCTACAACTCCATTTCTTGCATCAATTAAAACAATAGAAGCTTGTGCTGTAGAAGCACCAGTAACCATATTTCTTGTGTATTCTATATGCCCTGGAGCATCTGCAATAATGAAACTTTTCTTTTTTGTAGAAAAATAAATATGTGCAACATCAATGGTAATACCTTGCTCACGTTCTGCAACTAAACCATCTGTTGCTAAAGAAAAATCTAAATAATCGAAACCACGTTGTTTGCTTTTCTCTTCAATAGCTTCTAATTTATCGTCTGTTAAGGATTTTGTATCATATAATAAACGCCCAATTAAGGTACTTTTACCATCATCTACACTACCTGCTGTTGCTATTTTTAAGTGCCCCAACCCAACCTTCCCCAAAGGAGAAGGAGTTGAGTTTGTTTGTGTTTTATTGCTATTCATAATTAAATCCTAACCTTCCCATTTCAACTGCGCTCAATGCAGGCTTGGGGAAGGAACACTCTTGTGAAAAATGCTACTTTTTATTGATAATTAATATTTTTTTGTTTTCAAACTTGCTGACTTCCCCCTTTGGGGAATTGAGGGGGCTTTTAAAAATACCCTTGTTGTTTGCGCTTTTCCATTGCAGCTTCAGAGCGTTTATCGTCTATTCTTGCACCTCTTTCTGAAATGGAGGAATCTCTAATTTCTTCTACTACTTTATGGATATCTACTGCATGAGATAATACTGCTGCTGTACAGCTCATATCACCAACCGTTCTAAAACGAACCATTCTTTCTACTACCTCTTCTTCTTTATCTCTGTACACTACATCATCATCTGCCGACCAAATAAAACCATCTCTTAAAAAGGTTTTTCTTTTGTGTGCAAAATAGATAGACGGAATTTCGATATTCTCTTTTTGGATATAAGACCAAACGTCTAATTCTGTCCAATTTGAAATTGGAAAAACACGAACATTTTGCCCTAAATCTATTTTTCCGTTTAACATGTCAAACAATTCGGGACGTTGATTTTTTTCATCCCATTGACCAAAATCATCTCTAACAGAAAAGATACGTTCTTTGGCTCTTGCTTTTTCTTCATCTCTTCTTGCACCACCTATACAAGCATCAAAACCGAATTCTTCTATAGCATCTAACAAGGTTTCTGTTTGTAAAATATTTCTACTTGCGTATCTACCCGTTTCTTCTTTTACTCTCCCAGAATCGATATTATCTTGTACATTTCTTACAATTAATTCAACGCCTAATTCTTTAACTAAATCGTCTCTAAATTTTATCGTTTCAGGAAAATTATGACCTGTATCTATGTGCATTAATGGAAACGGAATTTTAGCTGGATAAAATGCTTTTTGGGCTAGTCTTACTAACGTAATACTATCTTTTCCTCCAGAAAATAATAAAACAGGTTTTTCAAATTGCGCAACGACTTCTCTTAATATATAAATAGCTTCGCTCTCTAAAGCATCTGCCTGTAATGTTCTTTGATTCATAATTGTGTATTTTAGATATGCAAACCACATTCTCTGTTACTTTCTACTTTTGTAGGATCAAAATATTTGAACTCATTTGGCAAATTGTATTGCTCTAAATATGTGTCTAAATCTTTGTCTGTCCAATGATAAAATGGGCTTATTTTTAGAACACCATCATTACTTTTCGATACAATATTGATACTGTCTCTAAAAGCGGTTTGCCCTTTTCTTAAGTTGGTAAACCAAACATCTGGTTGATGTTCTTTCATTGCTCTAGAAAATGGTTCTAATTTTACTTGTTTTGTAAACAGCGCATGTTTTTTATCATCTATAGATGGAACTCCTAACACCACATTTCTATGGGCCACAGTTTGCTTAGGCACATATAAATGGATGTTTAAATTCAATTTTTCGATAAGCTCTTCTGCATGTCTATAAGTTTGTACAGTATTATAACCTGTATCGCACCAAATTACCTTAATATCTTTTTTTACTTCTGTTACTGCATTTAAAATAGCTACTTCATAAGGTCTGAAATTGGTTGTAATTACAGGATTTTCTGCTATTGAAACTGCCCATTTCACAATATCTAAAGGATTTTTATCAGATAAAAAATCATTAATTTCTTCAATATTCAAGTTCATTATTTTCCCCATTTTATTTTATTCCAAATTCGTTCATGAAAAAAGTACAACACCAATTTTGTTAAAAAATCTATAGAAGCAATAGAAGTTGCTAGTGCAATTTCTCCTGTTAAAATATAAGAAACCACCAAAGTATCTAAAGTACCTATAAGTCTCCAGCTTAATGCTTTGATAACACTACGCAAAGGTTTTTCGGAAACCCTAACCTCTTCAAAACCTTTGCTTTGTGTCTTTTTACTAAAAATTATTTGATCTAAAATCATAAATATTTAATAAACAATTCAAATAACCCTACTATTTTAGTAGAGATTACAAACATACTTTATAAAATGGAACTTATAGAACTAAAATTAAATTATTTTATAATTACCCTATAGATTTAATAGATTAATAAAAATACTAAAGTTTTATTGTGAATCTTAAAATAGATCAACTAAAAGTTAAAGAATAAAAAGTAAAACTATGGGATTATTACTGGCACAAATCTGCCAAAGAGGTGTTTCTAAAGATTTGCAATGTATTATCTCTTACTTGTAACATTAATTTGTGAACTGCACAGGTATTTTCATCTGGGCAATCATCACATTTTTCATAAAAATTTAGACTCACACAAGGCACCATAGAAATTGGACCTTCTAATACACGCATTATGGTAGTCATTTGAATTTCTGAGGCATCTTTTAGTAAATAGTAGCCACCACCTTTTCCTTTTTTAGAGCCTAAAATTCCGTTTTTTTTAAGAGTAAGTAAAATACTTTCTAAAAATTTTAAGGAGATATTTTCATTTTTAGATATGGTAGCAATTTGCACAGGCACTTTATTTTCTTGTTTTACCAAAAAAGTAAGTGCTTTGATACCGTATTTTGTTTTTTTAGAAAGCATATTTCAAAAATACGCAAATTTAATTATTTACGCATTTAGTGCTTGTTCTAAATCTGCAATAATATCTACAATATTTTCTAAACCTACAGAAACCCTAACCAAACCTTTTGTAATACCTACTTCTAACCTGTCTTTTTCAGATAATCTCCCATGCGTTGTAGATGATGGATGCGTAACAATAGTTCTGGTATCACCCAAATTTGCAGATAAAGAACACATTTTAATATGGTTTAAAAATTTTCTACCTGCTTCTATACCTCCTTTTAGTTCAAAAGCTACAATATTACCTCCTATTTTCATTTGTTTTTTTGCAATTTCATATTGCGGATGAGATTTTAAAAAAGGATATTTTACTAATTCTACATGCTCATTTTCCTCTAAAAACTGTGCAACTTTCAGTGCATTTTCAGAATGTTTTTCTACTCTAATAGCCAACGTTTCTAGACTTTTAGACAAAACCCAAGCATTAAAAGGAGACATTGCTGGCCCAGTATTTCTTGCAAACAAATAAATTTCTTGCATTAAATCTTTAGACCCCACTGTAACACCCCCTAATACACGACCTTGCCCATCAATTAATTTGGTAGCAGAGTGAATTACCAAATCTGCACCAAACTTAATAGGTTGTTGTATGTAAGGTGTTGCAAAACAATTATCAACAATAAAAATTAAATTATGTTTTTTAGCAATTTTACCAATCAATTCTAAATCTAAAATATCAACAGCAGGGTTTGTAGGTGTTTCTATGTATAAAATTTTGGTGTTTGTCTGAATTAAACTTTCTACCAAATCTACCTCGTTTACTTTAAAATAAGAAGTTTCTATATTCCATTTTGGTAAAAATTTGGTAAACATAGAATGTGTAGAACCAAATACAGATCTACAAGAAACCACATGATCTCCAGCATTTAATAAGGCAGCAAATGAAGTGAAAATTGCAGACATGCCTGTTGCAAAAGCATAACCAGCTTCTGCACCTTCCATGTGTACAATTTTATCTACAAACTCAGTGGTATTTGGATTTGTAAACCTACTATATAAATTACGTTCTTTTTCTTCTGCAAAAGAAGCTCTCATTTCTTCTGCATCATTAAAAACAAAACTAGAGGTTACATATAAAGGTGTAGAATGCTCTGAAAACTGACTTCTTTCTGTTTGAATTCTTATGGCTTCTGTTTCGAAATGTTTGTGCATTTTGGTTGTTCGTTGTTCGTTGTTGGTTATTGGATTTTGGTGCTAACTAACCACCAAAAAACATCAATAAAAAACTAATTATTATGTTTTGCCAATCTTAAAATATCACCAAAAACGCCTCTTGCTGTTACTTTATTTCCTGCTCCTGCTCCTTGTATTACAATGGGTTGCTCTCCATAAGATTCTGTATAAATCTCGAAGATTGCGTCTGAACCTTTTAAAGAGCCTAAAGGTGAATTTTTAGAAACAGAAACCAATTTTACATCTAAGTTTCCTGTTTCTTTTGATAAATCTCCACTTAACTCTCCAATGTAACGTAAAACGTAGTTTTCTTGTTGATTTTCTTTTAGCTGTTGATATTCTTCGTTCATCAATTCTAAATTAGATAAAAAATAATCAACCGTACCTTCTCTTAAATTTTCTGGAATTAAATTGTTGATATTCACATCCTCAAACTCATTTTCTAATTCTAATTCTCTCGCTAAAATTAATAATTTTCTAGCTACATCATTACCCCCTAAATCTTCTCTTGGGTCTGGTTCTGTAAAACCAGCTTCGATTGCGTCTTTTAAAACTTTTGAAAAAGAAACATCTTGTTCAGAAAAGGTGTTGAATAAATAGCTTAAACTTCCAGAAAAAACTCCTCTAATTTTTGTGATATTTTCTCCAGATTCATGTAATAAACGAATGGTGTCAATTAAAGGTAAACCTGCACCAACATTGGTTTCGTATAGATATTGTTTTTTATATTCTTTTAATTTAGAACGTATTTCTTTGTAAAAATCAAAAGACAGTGTATTGGCAATTTTGTTACAAGAAACCAAATCGAAACCGGCTTCTATTAACGGAATATAATTTTCTACAAATGAAACACTTGCCGTATTATCTACCGCAATTAAATTTTCAAAATGATGTGTTTTTACAAACTCTATAATATCATTTACATTAGTTGTATCTTCGCCTTTTTCTTCTAAATCTTGTTCCCAATTTTTGGTAACACCGTTTTTTTCTAGCAATATTTTTTTAGAATTTGCCACTGCAAAAACATTTAATTGAATTTTTCTACGCTCTAAAACAGAAGGTGCATTTTCTATAATTTGATGTATTAGAGTACCACCAACTAAACCTTTCCCAAAAATGGCAATATTTACTTTTTTTGCGACTCCAAAAACTTGTCCATGAATTACGTTTACTGCTTTGTGCAATTCGGTTTTTTTAACTACCAAACTCACATTTTTACCGGTAACTGTATTATTGAATAATACAGGAATTATTTGGTTTTTAATTAAGGCATTGTATGGTAAATGAAACTCACTTAAATCTTGCCCAATTATAGAAATTACTGCAACATCGTCAACAATAGAAATCTGGTTTACATCTTGCGCATAAAAATCGTTTTCAAATTCTCTTTCCAGTGCTAAAACTGCTTCATTTGCTCGGTTTCCGTCAATTATTAAACCAATTCCTCTTTCTGAAGAACCTTGAGAAATGATGCTTACACTTATATTTTTTTCGCTTAAAGCTTTAAAAATACGTGCATCTACACCTACTTTACCTAACAAACCTCTTCCTTCGAAATTTAACAAAGAAACATTGTTAATTGTAGAGATAGACTTGATTCCTTTTTCGGAGGATTCTGCAGTAATTAAGGTGCCTTTATCTTCTTTTTGAAAAGTGTTTAAAATACGTAGATTGATATTTTTTTCTAATAACGGAATAATGGTTTTTGCATGTAAAATAGTTGCTCCAAAATTTGCCAATTCATTGGCTTCTGAGAAAGATAGTTTTTCTATTTTTTTAGCATCAGCCACTAAATCAGGATTTGCAGTAAAAATTCCACTTACATGCGTGTAATTTTGTAACTCATCTGCATCTAAATAATTGGCAATTAAAGCAGCAGTATAATTGCTGCCATTTCTTCCTAAAGTTGTGGTTTCTCCTTTTTCATTAGATGCAATAAAACCTGAAAGAATGTTTACAGGTTTAGTATTTTCGTTAAAATATGCAATTATATTTTCTGAAGATAAGGCATGAATAGGTTGTGCATTACCAAAGTTTTCATCGGTAATAATTAAATTTCTGGTATCTGCAGATTTTGCTACAACACCCTTTTCTTCAAGTAAACTAGCAACTAATTTTGTTGATAATAATTCGCCTTGTGCTAAAACTTCATCTTTAATTTTATTACTATAATCTCCTAATAAAGAAACACCCTCGAAAATAGTTTCTAAGGTTTTAAATTCTTTACTAAAATCTACTTTTTTACTTGGTTCTTGTTGATAAGATTTTAAAGCATCTAAAGTTGTTTTATACGCTTCTTTTTTAGCCGCTTTTTCTAAAATAGCCTCCAAATCGTTGGTTGTAGTTCCTCTAGCAGAAACAACTACCGTAAACTTTTCGCCTTTTTTATGTTTGTCTAAAATAATTTCTATGGTGTTTTGCAATCCTTTTCCGTTGGCTAAAGATTTGCCACCAAACTTTATTACTTTCATCTTTTTTGCACTATAATCTTTATTGAATATAGGTTCTATTATTTTCTGTAGTTGATCATATTCGATTAAAAATGCATCATGACCATGTACAGAATTTATTTCGTTATAGGTAACATTTTCTTTTGTTAATGCTAACTTTTTATGGGTTTCTCTGTTTTCTTCGGCTGTAAAAAATAAATCTGAATCTACACCTATAATGTGAATATTTGCTTCAACTTTATCTAAAAGACTGCTGTTTTTTTCTTCATTTTGAGTAACATCAATACTTTTTAGCAATTGATTCATCAACTTATAAGAAGATAATTGGTAACGTTCTTGCAACTTTTTGCCATGATGCAACAACCAACTCTCCACATTAAAAATATCTGAATTTTCTTTTTTAGTTCGATGAAAACGCTCTTTAAAAGATTCTGGTGTTCTGTAACACAACATCGCATGCATTCTTGCATCGTGCACAGGGTTACTAGAATTTACCAAAAATTGCTCTTGTATTTGACAATTGGCAATTAACCAATCTGTAGATTTCCAGTCTGTGGCAATGGGTAAAAAATGTTGCGTTAATTTATTATTTAAAGCAACCATTTCCCAAGCAATTCCACCACCTAAAGAACCACCAATTAATGCAAATAATTTATTTATTTTAAGTTTTTTTAATCCTTCAATAAAAATTCTAGCAACATCTCTGGCTATAAAATCTTTATAATTTTCAATTAAAAAACCATCGAAACCATTTCCAGGAATATTGAAAGATAAAATACTGTAAACCTCTGTATTTATAGCTTTTTCTTTTCCTACAATATCAATCCACCAGCCATTTTTGCCAGCAACATCACTGTTTCCTGTTAATGCATGATTGATTAAAACCACCGGTGCTGTACCTAAATCTTGACCAAAAATTTGGTAACTTAAATTCAACTCAGGGATTTTAGTCCCCAATTCTGTGGTAAAATTTTTAATTTTGATATGTTGTAATGGATATTCCAAATTTAAAGTATAAAACTTCACAGGTTTTAAAAACCTGTGAAATTCGTTTTTTTTCTAATTATATTTCTGAAAAAGCGGCTTTTAAATCTGCTTTTAAATCTTCTAAATCCTCAATACCAACAGACAATCTAATTAAATCTTGAGACACACCTGCACTTTCTTGAGCTGCCTCATCTAATTGTTGATGTGTTGTACTTGCTGGATGAATAATTAACGATTTTGTATCGCCAATATTTGCCAATAAAGAGAATATTTTAGTTTTATCTGCAATTGTTTTTGCAGCTTCAAAACCTTTTTTTGGTCCAAAAGTTACAATTCCACTTTGCCCTTTTGGTAAGTATTTTTTAGCTAAGGCATTGTATTTATTACTCTCTAAACCAGGATAGTTTACCCAAGCAACTTCCTCTTGTTGTTCTAACCATTTTGCCAATTCTAGTGCATTTTCTGAATGTTTTTGAATTCTAACAGGCAATGTTTCTAAACCTTGAATTATGTTAAATGCATTGGTTGGACTTAAAGCACCACCAAAATCACGTAAACCCTCTAAGATTAATTTAAACGTATAAGATGCAGCTCCTAAAACATCATGATATTGCAATCCATGATATCCTGCAGATGGTTCTGTAAACTCAGGGAATTTACCATTAGCCCAGTTAAAAGTTCCAGCATCTATAATTGCGCCTCCTAAAGATGTTCCTTGACCACCAATATATTTTGTAAGTGAATGAATTACAATATTTGCACCGTGTTTGATTGGGTTTAACAAAGCTGGTGTTGCTACTGTATTATCAACTATAAAAGGAACTTCTGCTTTTTTTGCTTGTATAGAAATTGCTTCTAAATCTAATACATCTAATTTAGGATTTCCTAAAGATTCTACAAAAAAGGCTCTTGTATTATCTTGAACAGCAGTCTCAAAACTTTCAGGGTTTGAAGCATCTACAAAAGTAGTTGTAATACCAAATCTTGGTAATGTAACGCTTAAAAGATTGTAAGTTCCACCATATAAACTACTAGAAGCCACAATATGATCTCCAGCTTTTAACAAGGTTAGCAAACCAGTTGAAATGGCCGCTGTACCAGAAGCAAAAACTACAGCTCCTATACCACCTTCTACAGCCGCTAAACGATCTTGCAAAATTTGATTGGTTGGGTTGTTTAACCTTGTGTAAATAAACCCTAATTCTTGTAGCGAAAAAAGATTTGCTGCATGTTCTGAATTGTTAAAAACATACGATGATGTTTGGTAAATTGGCACTGCTCTTGTACCTCCATTGGCTGCTACATCATGTCCTGCGTGCAACGCATTGGTTGCTAATTTTTGTGTACTCATTTTTCTATTTTTTTTGAGTTAATTTAAATTCCTGTCTGTTCAGGAACAGTTTTTAAAAGAAACACAATTTTTAAATTGTGAATCAATTTCTGATTAAACCAAAAGTCAAATGCATCAGATTCTTTTTTTTTGCTGATGTACTTACTAGAAAAATGTTATTAAGAATTATTCAATTACACGAACGTGCAATTGTTTTGGGTTATCTATCTAATTTCTGATAAATGAATCTGAAACTAAGTAGAATTTAGCACCTTCTTTTCCTCTTGAAAAGGGTTGCTAAGGCTTCAAAGGGTCTAATCCCTCCACCTTTCTTGATAACATTTCAATAAGTTATTGAACTTTGTGAGTGCAAATATATGTTTAGAAAAATTTAATATCCAAATTAAAAAGTAGTTTTTTTAATTTTAATACAGATTATTTAATTAAAAGCTCAAAAAATTCATCATTCTTTAAAAAGAAAAGCATAAAGAGCCTAATATTGTTTAATTAATGATACTATCAAAAAAAATTATTGTAAAATTATGTTCAATTATATTTTTATAATGTAGCTTTGCACCAAACTTAGAGGAAAAATTTGAACTGATTGCAACCTCATTAAAAAAATGCTAAAGCAGTAAATCCCTACTTCTTTTAGCGGCCTTGCAATCAAAATTTATTTTTCATTTAAATTATTTTAAATAAAAAAACAATATTATGTCATATTTATTTACCTCAGAAAGTGTTTCTGAAGGACACCCAGATAAAGTTGCAGATCAAATTTCTGATGCATTAATAGATAATTTTTTAGCTTTTGATAAAAGTAGTAAAGTTGCTTGCGAAACCATGGTTACAACAGGACAAGTTATTTTGGCTGGTGAAGTCAAATCTAAAACTTATTTAGATGTTCAACAAATTGCTAGAGACGTAATTAATAAAATTGGTTATACCAAGGGAGAATATATGTTTGATGGAAATTCGTGTGGGGTTTTATCTGCCATACACGAACAATCTCCAGATATTAACCAAGGTGTAGATAGATCTAGCCCAGAAGAACAAGGTGCAGGAGACCAAGGTATGATGTTTGGTTATGCAACAGATGAGACAGAAAATTATATGCCTTTGGCGTTAGAATTATCTCATAGATTACTTAAAGAATTGGCTGCTTTAAGAAGAGAAAATAATGATATTACTTATTTAAGACCAGACGCAAAAAGTCAAGTAACTATTGAGTATTCTGATGACAATAAACCTCAAAGAATAGACGCTATTGTTATTTCTACACAACATGATGATTTTGATAAATCTGATGATGTCATGTTAGCAAAAATCAAAAAAGATATCGTAGAAATTTTAATTCCGAGAGTGGTTGCAAAACTACCAAATCACATTCAAAAATTATTTACAGATAATATTACCTACCATATAAACCCAACTGGTGTTTTTGTAATTGGAGGGCCTCATGGAGACACTGGTTTAACAGGAAGAAAAATTATTGTTGATACTTATGGTGGTAAAGGTGCACATGGTGGAGGCGCTTTTTCTGGAAAAGACCCAAGTAAAGTAGATAGATCTGGAGCATACGCAACAAGACATATTGCTAAAAACCTAGTGGCAGCTGGTCTTTGCAAAGAAGTTTTAGTACAAGTTTCTTATGCAATTGGTGTAGCAAAACCAACAAGTATTAATGTAGAAACTTACGGAACATCGAACGTAGATTTAACTGATGGAGAAATTAGTAAAAAAGTAGCAGGTATTTTTGATATGCGTCCTTATTTTATAGAACAACGTTTAAAATTAAGAACACCTATTTACTCTGAAACTGCAGCTTATGGACATATGGGAAGAACTCCTAAAATTAAAACAGTTACATTTACAAATCCAATGGGAGAAACTGTTTCTGAAGAAGTAGAAACCTTTACTTGGGAAAAATTAGATTATGTAGAAAAGATTAAACAAACATTTAATCTTTAAAAAATAAAACCTTTATTTAAAGCCTTTAGAGTTCATTCTAAAGGCTTTTTTTGTGTTGAATTTTAAGAAAAAAAAACAAATCTCTTTAACAAAAATTTAAGAACGCATGCTAATCAGTTTACCTAACTTCGAGCACACTAATTTAAATCAAATTTATAATGACCAAAAAAGTCCTAATCAAACTTCTTTTAGTTGCTTTTGTATTCGGTTTTTCAACAGAAACTGCTGCTCAATTCTGGAAGAAAAAGAAAAAAGAAACCCCAAAAACAGCTGCTAAACCCAAGCCTAAAAAAGGAAGCATTCAACCTTACAATAAAGTTGTAACTAAAGAGCATAAAACAGACGAAGGTATGTTTAAAGTGCATACCAAAGACGATAATTATTTATTCGAAATACCAGATTCTCTGTTAAGAAGAGAAATGTTAATGGTCACAAGAATAGCTAAAACTGCAAGTAATATTGGTTTTGGTGGTGGTAAAACCAACACACAAGTTTTACGTTGGGAGAAAAAAAATAAAAATATCTTATTAAGAGTCGTATCTCATGATGTAGTTGCTGATACAATTTTACCAGTGCATGAAGCCGTAGTAAACTCTAATTTAGAACCTATTTTATTTTCTTTCCCAATTAAAGCGTTTAGTAAAGATTCTACTGCAACAGTAATAGATGCGACGTCTTTATTTTCTACAGACATAAAACCTTTAGGCTTTCCTTCTTTTTACAGAAAAAGATACCAAGCTACAAGAATGGATAAAACACGTTCTTACATAGAAAGAGTAAGTAGCTACCCAAGAAACATAGAAGTAAGACATGTAAAAACATATCTTGCAAACAAAGCACCATCTAATAGTGCTGTAGGCTCTATAACTTTAGAAATGAGTAATTCTATGGTTTTATTACCAAAAGTACCAATGAAACGAAGATATTTTGATGAGCGAGTTGGTTGGTTTGCAAGAGGACAAACTGATTATGGTTTAGAAGCTCAAAAAAGTAAAACAGTTACTTATTTAGACAGATATCGTTTAGAAGTTAAAGAGGAAGATATTGAGAAGTTTAAAAGAGGAGAACTTGTAGAACCAAAAAAACAAATTGTGTATTATGTAGATAGAGCAACACCAGAAGAGTGGGTTCCTTATATTATACAAGGTGTAAACGATTGGCAAGTTGCTTTTGAAGCTGCAGGTTTTAAAAATGCAATTGTTGGTAAAAGAGCACCAACTAAAGAAGAAGATCCAGAATATAGTCCAGAAGATGTACGCTATTCTGTAATTAGATATTTAGCTTCTCCTATACCAAACGCAAATGGACCTCACGTAAGTGATCCCCGTTCTGGAGAAATTTTAGAGTCTGATATAAACTGGTACCATAATGTAATGACATTATTACACAACTGGTTCTTTATACAAACTGCAGCCATTAACCCAGATGCACGTGGAAATGAATTTAAAACAGAGGTTATGGGACGTTTAATACGATTTGTATCTTCTCATGAACTAGGACATACTTTAGGATTGCCTCATAATATGGGAAGTTCTGTTGCTTATCCTGTAGATTCTTTACGTTCTGCAACATTTACAAAAAAATATGGAACAGCACCCTCTATTATGGATTATGCACGTTTTAATTATATAGCGCAACCTGGTGATGAAGATGTAGCTTTAATGCCTAATATTGGTGTGTATGATAAGTATGCAATTGCTTGGGGATATAGACCTATTTTAAATAAAACTGCTAAAGAAGAAAAACCAATTTTAGATGCTTGGATTTTAAAACATGCTGGAGACCCAATGTACAGATTTGGACACCAACAAGCTGGTGGTGTTGTAGACCCTAGTTCTCAAACGGAAGATTTAGGAGATGACGCAATGAAAGCTTCTATGTATGGCATTAAAAATTTAAAAAGAATTTTACCAAGATTGGAAGAATGGACTTCAGAAAAAGGAAAAAATTATGATGATTTATCTACTATGTATGACCAATTATTAAGTCAGTTTAATAGATATATGGGGCATGTTTCTGCAAACATTGGTGGTGTCTATGAATATTACAAAACATCTGACCAAGAAGGAGCTGTATATACACATGTAGATAAATCAAAACAAAGAGAAGCTTTACAATTTGTAATTGATGAGTTATTTAAAACTCCTACCTGGATGTTAGACGAAAATATTTTTAGCAAAACAGAATTTTCTGGCTCTATAGAAAGAGTAAGAGGTTTACAAGCGAGAACACTAACTAATATTTTAGATGCTGGTAGAATGGCTAGAATGATTGAAAACGAAACTTTAAATGGATCTTCAAAAGCTTACACATTAGTTAACATGATGAATGATTTACGCAAAGGTGTTTGGAGTGAAGTTTACTCTGGACGCTCTATAGATACTTATAGAAGAAATTTACAAAGAGCTCATTTAGATAGATTAAACTACTTATTAAACGAAGCTAAAAACCAAAGAGGTGCAAACCGTGGTTACTTTAAACAAAGTGGAATTACCATCAACCAATCTGATGTTAAATCTGTTGTAAGAGGAGAATTAAAACGCTTGCAAAAAGATGTTAAAAGAGCCATGAATAGTGGTAACACTTTAAGACGTTACCATTTACAAGATGTAGTAGACAGAATTGATATGATTCTAGAACCTAAATAAAAATCACCATTTTTTTACACAAAACCTCATCTATAATGATGAGGTTTTTTTTTTAAATGAACTATCTACTATATAAAAAAAATCTTATATATCTAGATTCTATAGACTATAGTAATTGACACTATCCTAAAAACTGTGTAAGTTTAAAAATTCAGAGTTAAATTTTTAAATTCTATTTTCTTCATTTTTAGCCGCTACAATTTCTTGATTAAATTCTTCTAAAACTTTTGATATTGCTTCATTAATTCTTGTAGACTCTGTATCATATTTTGGGTTAATAGCTTTTTTTTCTGGAAAATTTTCTATTGTAACAGTAGTCGATGGAAATGCAAAATCTACACCCAGTGCTTTTGCTAATTTTATAATTGCAATATGTAATCTATGCTTAGAAGATTGCTCTACACCCCAGGCCAAACTTTTAAAATATACATTTACCATTACTAATAATGCAGAATCACCAAAACCTGTAAACTCTACATTGTAAGAATCTGAACGTGTTTCTGGATGTGCTATTATAATTTCTCTAACACCTTTTACAAAAGCTTCTATTAATTCTGGTGGTGTATCATAACGCAAACCTAAATTTGTATTATAACGTCTAAACAATCGTAAACCTTTGTTATTAATAACAATTTCAGACAATTTACTATTGGGTATTTGGTACACAGAAGTATCTGCAGCGCGCACTCTTGTAGATCTAAAACCAACTTTTTCTACGGTACCTACAACTTCACTTGCTTCAATCCAATCTCCTATATGAAAGGGTTTGTCTAAAAAAATCATAATGGTACCTATTAGATTTTTTACAGTGTCTTGAGATGCTAAAGCAAATGCCAACCCTCCTATGGTTGCTCCTGCTAACATTGTGGTTGTATTTACACCAAAAAGTGTTAGCAACCTAAAAACACCAATTAAAATAACTAAACCTGTAAAAAAGTTATTTACGATAGGGGCTAATTGATCATCTAACTTATTATGTGTAGTTTCTGTGTATTCGCTGTAAATTTTCATAATTACTTTTACAAGCTTTAAGAAAACATAGATCCAAAAAACAGTTGCAGCTATATTAAGGCTTAAGAATACCCAGGTATTAATTTCTAAACTAAATTGTAAGGACGGAAATATTTTATCTACAAAAGCAGATGTAACTAACAAACTAATTGGATGTGCTAATTTTTTTAAGACTGTATTTACCTCAAAAGAAGTGTTTTTCTGAATGACCGATTTTATTTTTTGCAATACAAAAAAAGCAATTCTTTTTGCTACTAAAAACACAATATAAGCCAAAACGAAAAGTAAAACTAAGGCAATAAACTGCCATATCTCTATTCCAAAAAACTTTTTATGTCCAGAAACTGGAATTATTTCTTGTATTTGTTGCACATACCAAGGAAAAACCTCTTTGTAAATATCGTCTATTTTTGCAATAGTTTCTGATGAATAATACCATTTATTGCCAACTTTTTCTACATAAATTTGTGGCATTCTTTGAGGAAATAAAACATATTTATAATAAGAAGAGTAGCCAATACTATCTTTGTAGTTAGGATTTGTAGGCACTCTATCTAAATCTACATACAACCCCTTGCCATCTAAAACTTGTTTTATTTTTATGGCCTTTTTTTCTGCTTTACTTTCAGATAACCCATAAATAGTTTTTGCCGCTTTTTTGGGTTGAAAAGAATCTGATTGCAGGAAATATAAATGCGTATAAATAATTGCATGTGGGCTACTTAAGTCTACTTTTACAGAGTCTTTATCTTGTACTTGAGCAAATACAAATAATGGAAAAATCAAGATAATATAGATGATATTTTTCATGTAAATAATTTAATTATTTATAAATAGAATTACAAATTTAATCTATTTGTTTTTTTTAAAGGCCTAAGAAGTATAAATATTAATAAATAGGTATCTATAATTAAACCTTTTTAAAGTTACTAGGTCCTAACAACATAAAACATTAATTAAAATTTAAAAAACATGAAAAATTTAGCAACAATTTTAGCATTTGTATTTGCTTTTACATTTACAACACAAGCACAAAAACAGAAAAAAAGAAGTCATAAAAGACCACAGCTTACCATTGAACAACATACTAATTTAGCAGTTAAAAAAATGACCCTAGACTTAGATTTATCTGAAAACCAACAGAACAAAATTAAGCCTTTAATTGCAGCTAAAATGACAGAGAGAAAAGCTTTTATGGAAAAAAGAAAAGAAGCTAGAAAAGAGCGTAAAAAACCTACTGCAGACGAAGTTTATGCTTTAAAAAGTAAAGTGTTAGACAATCAAATTGCGATGAGAAATAGTATGAAAGAAATTTTAAATAAAGAGCAGTTTGAAAAGTTTGAGAAAATGCAGAAAGTAAGAAAAATGCGAACAAAAAAAATGAAGATGAAAAAAATGCAAGACAAAAGAGGTCAAAAAATGAGAAGAAAATAATTATACGATATCGTATTTATTTGAAATATAATACCCGATTTCTAGATAGGAGTCGGGTTTTATTTTGGGAGTTATTTTCTGCGTTAAAGATAGAAATGGCATCCTTTTTTTTCTAAACTTGAAACAATATTTCAATTAAAAAAAACACTAAGTTTAAATAGAAAAGTGCTAAAAAAAATTAGTGCAAAAAAAAAAGATAGAATGGATAGCCTGTTAAAACGCCCAAATAAAGATGAACTTATAAAAAAATAAAAGATTGTTAATCTTTAAACCAACTTGAATATTTTACATAATTGTTAGCAATTCTATCAATTTCGCCAGAGATTAATTCTTGAGAAATGTCTTTTACTTTTTTTGCAGGTATACCAGCGTAAATACTTCCACTTTCTATATGTGTATTCTTTGTAACTACAGCACCTGCTGCAATTATTGAGTTTGATTCTACAATACAATCGTCCATAATAATGCTACCCATACCAACCAAAACATTGTCTTTAATAGTGCAACCGTGTACAATTGCATTGTGACCAATTGAAACATTATTACCAATAGTTGTGGGCGATTTTTGATATGTGGCATGAATTACAGCTCCATCTTGTATATTTACTTTATTACCAATTTTTATAAAATGAACATCTCCTCTAATAACAGCATTAAACCAAACACTACATTCTTTGCCTATAGAAACCTCACCAACAATAGTGGCATTTTCTGCTATGTAACAATCTTTAAATATTTGTGGATGTTTACCTTTTACAGGTTTTATAATGGGCATAATTTTAGTTTTTTGGTATTGATTTTACAGGCATACAAATTTTGAAATTTTTACCTCAAATATCAATAGAATATATGACAAACTGATTGCCACTTGTATCAAATAATTCTTAAAGTAAGACATTAAATTAAAAGATAAAAAAAAATCTCGACACAATTTTTCGTTCCTTAAAATGACTCGAACTAAAAGACTAGAAACTTATTTTATTAATAATTTCTGTCCAATAGAAATGGTATTACCATCTAAATTATTGATTTCTTTAAGCAATTCTATAGTAATATTATTTTTTGCTGCAATTGCATATAGGGTATCTCCTTTTTGCACAATATAATAGTTTTTAGCTGTTTTTTGTATCACAATAGCCTGCTCTATTTCGTTGTTTTTATTCAGTTTTTTAACTTCCTTTTTAAATTTAGATTTTTTAAATTTATCAAACTCGTACAATTTATACTCTTTTATGATTTGAATCAATTTTACAGGATATTTTCTATCTGTAGCATAACCTGCCTTTCTTAATCCATAAGCCCATTTTTTGTAGTTTTTTATAGGGTAATCAAACAAAAAAGCATAACGTTTTCTTTGGGTTAAAAACAAAGAATGATCATTATAAGAGGTTTCTGGATATACGTATTTTCTAAAACATTCGCCTTTTTCATCATCATCATGATACACTCGTTCTCCTTTCCATTGTGTATGGCATTTAATACCAAAATGATTGTTAGATTTTAAAGCCAACTCACTTCTACCTCTACCAGATTCTAAAATACCTTGTGCCAAAGTTATGCTTGCTGGTATTTTATATTCGTGCATTTCTTGTACAGCAATAGGTGCATATTTTTTAATATAAGCAAGGGTTTGTTTATTTAATCGAGGATTTTTATTAGCTAATTTTTTAGTAAATTCAACTTGATTTACAGAAGGTAATTCTTTAGGTTTTGGCTCTGCAATAACCACCCCTGTATTTTTTTTATTAATTACTCTTTTTTTAGAACCACAACTTGCTAATATCAATAATAATAGAAAACTGAAAAGTATTTTTAACTTCATAAAATAATTAATTGGCGCTTTATTTTTTTGTTTTAATTTTTGATTGAAACCTGCAATACCCTGTAAACCTCCAGTATGAATTGCCAAAATTTTACTGTTTTCTGGAAAATAATCTTTTTGAACTAAATCTAAAATACCAAATAACATTTTACCTGTGTAAATTGGATCTAACTGAATTTTGGTTTGTTTTGTAAAATCGTTTATAAAACGAATGAGCTCATCATTATATTTTGCATAACCCCCAAAATGATAATCTTTTACGATAGTCCAATTATTGGTTTTTGTGGTATATTTTTTTATTTCTTCAGCTAAAAAATCACCTTTTAAAGCAGGAAAACCCATTGCCTTTTGATCATTTTCTAAAGAATTAATAATACCAGAAATAGTACCACCTGTACCTATTGCACAGCAAATATAATCGAAATTATGATCTAATTTTGTTAAAATTTCTTGGCAACCTTTTACGGCCAAACAATTAGTACCTCCTTCTGGAATTAGATAAAAATCACCCAATTTATTTTTTAATTTTTCTACGAAACCAAGGCTATTTTTTTGTCGGTAATTTTCTCTAGAAACAAAATGGAATTTCATTCCGTTTTTATAGGCTTCTTGTAAAGTAGCATTATTAGCTAGCGTTTCTTTTAAGTTTTTAGCTAACTCATCTCCCCTAATAACACCAATGGTTTTAAAACCCGCCAACTTACCAGCAACAGCAGTTGCAACAATATGATTAGAAAAAGCTCCACCAAATGTAAGTAAGGTATTTTTTTTAAGTTTTTTAGCTTCTGTTAAATTGTACTTTAGTTTCCTAAACTTATTACCTGAAACAAAAGGATGGATTACGTCTTCTCTTTTTATGTAAAGTGTTACTTTTTTTTCTTCTAAAATAGGTAGATGAACGTGTTGATTTTCAGTAATAAAATCTTGAAAAAAAAAGGAATTGAGTTCTTTATGCATTTAAACACAAAAATAATAGTTATTTTTTTTAAACTATTAAAAAAACTTGTCATTGTCAATTTAAAAACAAATTTAATTCAAATTAAATCAAGGTGTTTAGGTAGCTTATTTTGAAAAAAATCTTGTTAACATTATCAAAAGATCTGAAAAATCTATTTATTCTGTAATTCAGTAGCTTTACGCTCTAACTCTGCTTGAAATTCTTCCATCACAGGTTTTACTGTACTTTCTGGTATGTCTGCTACTTTTATATACATTAAACCATCTACAGCATTGTTAAACTTTGGGTCTACATTAAAAGCTACCAAACGGGCATTTTGTTTTACATATTTCTTTAATAAAACTGGAATTCTTAATGCTCCTGGTTCAATTTCGTCTATAATTTTATCAAACTTTTGCATGTCTGCTTTAGTAGCATCAAATACAAAGTCTTTATCACCATCTTTTAGTTTTACCTTGTATTCTTTTTTGGCATAAATATATTGGGCAATGTATGGGTCGTAATAATGAGATTTCATAAACTCAATCATTAACGATTTAGAAAAATCTGAAAATTGATTGCTAATAGAAACACCACCCATTAAATATTTATATTCTGGATAACGTAAAGTAACATGTACAATTCCTTTCCACAATAAAAATAGTGGCATGGGTTTTTGTTGATATTCACTTACAATAAAAGCGCGTCCCATCTCTATGGTATTGCTCATCATTTGGTGTAATTCTGGTTCTATTTTAAACAAGGTTTGCACATAAAACCCATTGATACCATACTTTTTAAAAATATCTTTACCAAGTCCCATTCTATAAGCTCCTACCAAACAACTAGCTTCTCTATCCCATAAAAAAAGGTGGGAGTAATATTTATCGTACTTATCTAAATCTAAAGATTTATTGGTGCCCTCACCTACTTCTCTAAACGTGATTTCTCTTAACCTACCAATTTCATGCAATAGATTTGGTATTTCTTTAGCGCCCGCAAAAAATACTTCGTAGTTTTTACTTTCTAATAATCTACTATTCTTAGCTCTTAAAATATTTACTTCGTTAATAAATGAATCTACATTTTTTTGAGCAGCAATTTTTTTTGCTGGCTTTTTAATTTTTATATTTTGAGTAGAAATTAGTTTGTGAGCTTTTTCAAAAGGATTTGCCAACATATAGGTTTTCTTTCTTATAAACTCACAAAAAGACGGAATGTCTTTAAAATCACTTTGGTCTTTTACAGAAATTGGTTTTCCTATTCTAACTCTTACAACTCTACCTCCTTGAGAAATCACTTCTGATGGTAATTTGGCTGTTCTTAACGTATCTGAAATTTTAGATAAAAAGTAAAAAAGTTTACTATTTTGGGCATGAAAATATATAGGAATAACAGGTACTTCTGCCTTTTTTATCAATTTAACTGCACCTTCTTCCCAAGGCTTATCTACTTTTAATTTACCATCTTTATAGGTAGACACCTCTCCTGCAGGAAAAATTCCCAAAGGTTTTCCTTCTCTTAAATGTGATAAAGCACTTTTAATTCCTGCTACACTAGATTTTACGTCCTTTCTGGTTTCAAAAGGATTTACGGGCATTACATAAGGCTTTAATGGCGCTATTCTATGTAGTAAAAAGTTGGCAATTATTTTATAATCAGCTCTTTTTTCTATCAATAACTTTAATAGTAAAACGCCATCTATCCCCCCTAAAGGATGATTAGAAATTGTAATAAAAGGACCTTCTTTTGGTATTCTTTTAAGATCATCTTCTGGAACTTCAAACTTTATATTACAATCGTCTAAAACACCGTTTAAAAAATCTAGTTCAGATTTATTTTTATTCTTATCGTAAATTTTATTAATAGTAGATATACGAAGTATTCTTAATAAAATCCATCCTACAAAAGTACCTAGAAATCTAAATTTCTGAATACCAATTACTTGTGCAATTTCTTTAGAGGTTACTAATGCCATAAAATACAATTAGAGCTTCATACAAACATACTAAAAAAATGAAATAGGAATTCAATTATTTTGCATCCAAAATAATTTGCATAGTTTCCTTATTAACTTGCGTTAACAAAAAAGTACCTTTTTCTTGTATACTTTCAATTGCTTTGTCATCAAAATGACGCACTGTATACAAATCTACTTTCTTTTGTACGTCTATTTTAAATTCCGTTTTTAGTTCTTCGTAAAAACTATCAAACTTATTAAATTTATTATCTATACAGATAGAAAAACTAATAGCCGAATTTTGTATTAGATTGGTTTTTAATTGATAATCGTGTAATTTCTTAAAAATATAACTAATATTATTTTCTACCATAAAAGTAAAGTCTAAAGCAGAAATAGATACTAAAACTTGATTTTTCTTAACAATAAAACAAGGTATTAAAGGCTCTAAATTAGACCCTTTAGAAATTCTTGTACCAGCTTCTTTTGGGTTTACAAAAGAACGTACTAATAATGGGATTTCTTTTTGTTGTAAAGGCTGTAAAGTTTTGGGGTGAATTACAGATGCTCCATAAAATGCCATCTCTATAGCTTCTTGGTAAGAAATTTGTTTTAACAAAGTAGTATCTTCAAAAACGCGTGGGTCTGCATTTAAAACACCAGGTACATCTTTCCAAATAGTTACGTTGTCTGCATTTAAACAATATGCAAAAATACCAGCTGTATAATCAGATCCTTCTCTACCTAAAGTGGTTGTATTTTCTGTATCGTTTGCAGCTATAAAACCTTGTGTAATGTTTAATTTAGAAGCATCTACTTTCTTAGAAATAAGTTCTTGGGTTAAGTTCCAATCAACTTTTGCATCTCTATAATTACTATCTGTTTTTATGTAATTTCTTACATCGAACCAATTATTTGCTACACCAATTTTTTCTAAATAAGCACTAACAATTTTGGTAGATAACAACTCACCAAAACAAATAATTTGGTCGTACACATAATTATATCTTTGCGATGTATTTCTAGCTAAAAACCAACTTAACTCGCCCAATAAAATATCTATTTCTTTATAAATTGGAGCCTCTTTTTCAAATAAATCATCCATGATGGCTTTATGAAAATCTTCTATAACTCCTAATTTTTCAGACAAATTATCTGTTTTGTTATAATAAGCTTCTATTACGTCTTCAAAAGCATTGGTAATTTTACCCATTGCAGAAACTACAACTAATATATTTTCTGTACCTTCGGATTGTAAAATGTTTATAACATTTTTTACGCTTACAGCATCCTTTACAGATGCACCTCCAAATTTAAAAATTTTCATTTCTAATTATTTTCAATAAATTTTGCTAAGTTTTCTTTATTCATTTGCACCACAGACCAATCATTTAAATAGGTTGCTCCTGTGCTTTTATAAAAATTAACTGCGTTGGTATTCCAATCTATAACTTCCCAAGCAACTCTATTAAAATTATGATCGTAAGCATATTTTAAAACAGCTGTATACAAAGCTTTGCCTGCTCCAATTTTTTGTCTACTTTTTGTAACAATTAAATCCTCTAAATGTATGGTTTTTCCTTTCCACGTAGAATATCTTTCATAAAACAAAGCAATACCAATTACTGTATTATTTTCTTCTGCAACAAATAATTTAAACTTTGGGCGCTCAGAAAAACCATCATTTAATAAATCTTGTACAGTAATTTCTACCGCATCTGGTTCTTTTTCAAAAACTGCCAATTCTGTAATTAAATCGTGCACAGCTTGTACATCTTTTTCTATTGCTCTTCTAATTATAAAACTCATTTTTACAAATTTTGTACAAAGATAGTTTATTTGATACTTGACAAAATTTTTTGAATATTTTACACATTTTTTTATGATTTGTTTAAAAAAACAGGTAAATTAACTGATGTAAAAAATTAAATAGTAAAAAAAAAATAACATATTTGTATTAAGAACCATATCTATTAAAATGACGCATAAAAAACAAACTCTTGGCGAATTTATTATTGAAAATCAACACGCATTTAAATACACTTCTGGTGAGCTTTCTAGGCTTATAAACTCTATTAGGTTAGCTGCAAAAGTAGTAAACCATGAGGTGAATAAAGCTGGTTTGGTAGATATTATTGGTGCCATTGGCGGCACAAATATTCAAGGTGAAGATCAACAAAAATTAGACGTTTATGCCAATAATAAATTTATACAAACCTTAACCAAAAGAAACATTGTTTGTGGTATTGCAAGTGAAGAAGAAGATAGCTTTATAACGATTAACAGTCAAGATGAGAATCATCAAAATAAATATGTGGTTTTAATTGATCCTTTAGACGGTTCTTCTAACATCGATGTAAATGTTTCTGTAGGTACCATTTTTTCTATATACAGACGCGTAACACCTGTTGGAACACCTGTACAATTAGAAGATTTTTTACAAGAAGGAAATAAACAGGTAGCTGCAGGTTATATCGTTTACGGAACCTCTACAATGTTGGTATATACAACTGGAGATGGTGTGAATGGTTTTACCTTAAACCCTGCAATTGGTTCGTTTTATTTATCGCATCCAAATATGACTTTTCCAGAAGATGGCAGTATTTACTCTGTAAATGAAGGTAATTATTTAGATTTCCCTTTAGGAGTAAAAAAATACATAAAATATTGTCAAGAAGAAGAGGGAGACAGACCTTACACGAGTAGATATATTGGTTCTTTAGTATCAGATTTTCACAGAAATATGATTAAAGGAGGTATTTATATGTATCCAAAAGGCTCTAGAAATCCAAATGGGAAATTGCGTTTGCTTTATGAATGTAACCCAATGGCATTTTTAGCAGAACAAGCTAATGGTAAATCTTCCGATGGTTATACAAGAACCTTAGATGTTATACCAACAGAACTTCATCAAAGAGTTCCTTTTATTTGCGGTAGTAAAAATATGGTAGAAAAAGTAGAGGAGTTTATGAAAATATATGGCGAATAAATTGTTCTTATACTGCTATAAGTTAAGAAAAGGCTAATATTTTGGGATTTACTTACATATTAAGTAATTTTACATTTACAAATAAAATACTAACTTATAAACAATAAAAAAATGGCTTTTCAATTACCAGAATTAGGATATGCACATGATGCATTAGAACCACATATTGATGCAAAAACTATGGAAATTCACCATGGCAAACATCACAATGGATATACAACAAAATTAAATGCAGCAATAGAAGGTACTGATTTAGAAGGTAAATCTATTGAAAATATTTTAACAAATTTAGACATGAGTAATAGTGCTGTTAGAAATAACGGTGGTGGTTATTATAATCACTCTTTGTTCTGGACAGTTATGAATCCAAAAGACAAAGGTACTTTATCTGGTGAATTAAAAGATGCTATTGAAGCCGCTTTTGGTTCTAAAGAAGAATTTATGGATGCTTTTTCTAAAGCAGCAGCTACACAATTTGGTTCTGGTTGGGCTTGGTTATGTGTGCTTCCTGGAGGAAAAGTAGAAGTTTGTTCTACACCTAATCAAGATAACCCATTAATGCCTGGCGTTACTTGTGGAGGAACACCTATTTTAGGTTTAGATGTTTGGGAACACGCATATTACTTAAATTACCAAAACAGAAGACCAGATTATATTGATGCTTTCTTTAAATTAATCAATTGGAATGAAGTTGAAAGACGCTACGCTGAAGCTAAATAAATTTCAGCATTTTATATATACGCAAAAAGCATCCAATAAATTGGATGCTTTTTTTATGCGTTCTAAAACTTGATTGAGGTTAATAAGCTCTTTTATCGTTTCCTTCATAAAAGTTTATAAAGGCTTCATTTACTACTCTATGACCTCCAGGAGTTGGGTAATTTCCTGTAAAATACCAATCTCCTAAATTATCTGGACAAGCTTTATGTAAGCCTTCTATAGATTGATAAATTACCTCTACTTCTGCTTTTATATCTTTTGTTTTTAGCATTTCTGCAATTTTTGCTGAAATTTGTTCAGCTGAAAAAGGTTTATAAATTTCTTTTACATGATTTACAATACCTTCATCTTCAGTTTTTTGTTGTGCTTTCGATTTTTTATAAACTTCGTCTATAATATGTTCTTGATTGGTGTCTTTTAACAAAGCAATAGCTGCTTTAAATGCAATAAAGGCATCTATTCTTGCCATATCTATACCATAACAATCTGGATAACGAATTTGCGGTGCAGAAGAAACTACTACTATTTTTTTAGGACTTAATCTGTCTAAAATTTTAATAATACTCTTTTTTAAAGTAGTACCACGTACAATACTATCGTCTATAATTACCAAATTATCTGTAGGTTTTACAACCCCATAAGTTACATCGTAAACGTGTTCTACCAAATCATCTCTACTGCTATCATCTGCAATAAATGTTCTTAATTTTGCATCTTTGATTGCAATTTTTTCAAAACGGGGTCTTTCAGATAAAATTTGAGTTACTTTTTCTGCAGATAATTGTTTTCCACCAGCTAAGATTTTAGCTGTTTTTTGCTGATTTAATAGATCTTCTGCAGCTTCTGTCATCCCATAAAAAGAAGTTTCTGCCGTATTGGGTATGTAAGAAAAAACAGTATTTGAAACATCACTATCAATTGATTTTAAAATTTCTGGAAATACAAATTTTCCTAAATTTTTTCTTTCTTCGTAAATACTTGCATCACTACCTCTAGAAAAATAAATACGCTCAAAAGAACAGGCCTTTTTTTCTCTTGGTTCTAACACTTGTTTGATAGATGTTTTACCACTTTTTTTAATAATTAATGCATGCCCTCTTTCTAATTCTTTAATTTCATCAATATTTACATTAAAAACGGTTTGTATTACTGGTCTTTCTGATGCTACAACTACCACTTCATCATCTTCATAAAAATAAGTAGGCCTAATTCCATTTGGGTCTCTTAACACAAAAGCATCTCCATGGCCTACTAAACCAGCCATTGCATAACCACCATCCCAATTTTTAGAAGAGCGTTTTAAAACTTTTTTAAGGCTTAAATTTTCTTCTATAAATGGCGATGCATCTTTTTTACTGAAGCCTTTTTTCTTTGCTTTTTGGTATAATTTAGCCACTTCATCTTCTAAAAAATGACCAATTTTTTCCATTACAGTTACCGTATCTGTAAACTCTTTTGGATGCTGCCCTAACTCTATCAATTCTTCTAATAATTGTTTAGAGTTGGTCATATTAAAATTACCTGCAACTATTAAATTTTGATGTTTCCAGTTACTTTGACGTAAAAAAGGATGCACACTTTCTATGCTGTTTTTACCAAAAGTTCCGTAACGAACGTGTCCTAAAAAAAGGTTTCCTACATAAGGCATATTTTCTTCTTGCCAAGTAACATCGTCTTTTTTATCTGGGTTTTGCTCTAAAACACCATTTAAACGCTGGTTAATTTGTGCAAAAATATCTTGTATGGGTTGTGGCTGGTTAGATCTAACTCTACTAATGTACCTTGTACCTGGTGCCACATTATATTTTATACTTGCAAAACCAGCACCATCTTGACCACGGTTGTGTTGTTTTTCCATCAATAAATACATTTTGTTAATTCCGTAAAAAGCAGAACCGTATTTATCTTTATAAAATTGTAAAGGCTTTTTTAATCGAACAAGTGCAATTCCACATTCGTGTTTAATAGCGTCACTCATTGGTAATAATAGTTTTTAGTTGTGTGTGTTTTATAAAAAAATCCGCAGCGTAAATACTGCGGATTAAAATTAAGATATTTTTATATCAAATTGTGTTAAATCTTTAAAAGCTTTCAAACGCAACTTAACTTCTTGCGCTGTAAGATCTTGCATGCGTTCTGTACCAAATTTTTCTACACAAAAGGATGCTAAATTAGAACCATAAATAATAGCATTTTTCATGTTTTCGAAAGAAACATCTTCTGTTTTTGCTAAATAACCACAAAAACCTCCTGCAAAAGTATCTCCAGCTCCTGTTGGATCAAAAACCTCTGCCAATGGTAAAGCTGGTGCAAAAAACATTTTTCCTTCATTAAATAACAAAGCTCCATGTTCTCCTTTTTTTATCACTACATATTTTGGCCCCATTTTATGGATTTTCTTAGCGGCATTTACCAAAGAATATTCTCCAGAAAGTTGGCGCGCTTCTTCATCATTTATAGTAACTACATCTACTCTTTTTAATACTGTGTGTAAATCATCTAAAGCGATATCCATCCAAAAATTCATAGTATCTAAAACTACTAATTTTGGTCTTTGGTTCATTTGATCTAATACAGATGCTTGTGTTAATGGGTGTAAATTACCTAACATAACAATACTTGCATCTTTAAAATCTGCTGGTACAACTGGTGTAAATGTTTCTAAAACATTTAATTCTGTAAGTAAAGTATCGCGCGAATTCATATCATTATGATATTTTCCACTCCAGAAAAAAGTTTTACCGTCTTTATCTATTTCAACTCCATCCGTATTGATTCCTTTAGAATTCATCATTTCTAAATACGATGCAGAAAAATCTCCACCAACAACAGAAACAACGCCTGTTTCTACTCCAAATTGAGATGCAGATAATCCTATGTAAGATCCTGAACCACCTAAAATTTTATCGGTTTTACCAAAAGGTGTTTCTATGGCATCAAAAGCTACAGTACCAACTGCTAATAATTTACTCATTTTAGTATTCTAACCTTCGCAAAAGGAAGGAATTTATTATAATAGTTAATATTTGATATTCTTATATTCTACAGTTACGTTTAATGCATTTTTATCGTATTTTTGCACTATAATTAAGGTATCTGCGATACTGCAAAAATAAGTTTTAAAAATGACTATCAAAGAAATACAAGAAGAAATTATTGATGAGTTTTCTATGTTTGATGATTGGATGGAGCGTTATGAATATATTATAGAACTTGGTAAATCTTTACCCATAATAGACGAAACCTATAAATTAGAAGAAAATTTAATTAAAGGATGCCAATCTAAAGTTTGGTTGTACTCTGAACTAGAAAATGATAAAGTTAAATTTACAGCAGATAGCGATGCTATTTTAACCAAAGGAATTGTGGCATTGTTATTGCGCGTTTTTTCTGAACAAAAACCTGTAGATATTTTAGGCGCAGAAACCAATTTTATTGACGAAATTGGTTTGAAAGAGCATTTGTCTCCAACAAGAGCAAACGGGTTGATTTCTATGATTAAACAAATAAAAATGTATGCAATTGCACAACAAACTAAATTAAAAAACTAAGATTTTACAAAATGACAGATAAAGAATTAGAGGAAATAGGAGATAAGATTGTAGGCGTTTTAAAGACCATTTACGATCCAGAAATACCTGTAGATATTTACGAACTTGGCTTAATTTATGATGTTTTTGTTTCTGATGAAAACAACGCAAAAATTTTAATGACATTAACCTCGCCAAATTGCCCTGTTGCAGAAAGTTTACCAAGAGATGTAGAAGAAAAAGTAAAATCTTTAAAACAAATTAACGAGTGTGAAGTAGAAATTACTTTCGATCCAACTTGGACGCAAGAAATGATGAGCGAAGAAGCTAAATTAGAATTGGGCATGCTGTAAAATTAGTTGGCATTAGTTAGTCAACAATTCGCAGTCATTGTAAGTTCGAGTGATTTCGATTTTTCATCGAAATTGTATCGAGAACAACTTTGAAACTAAAAATAAAATGGAAGAAATTGTAAACAGAGTTGCTAATAGCAAACTAAAAACCTTTGACCTTGAGGAAATTTATCCTGATGGAAAACGCGTTTTATTTGATATAAAAGATTGGCTTTTTCAAGAACTTATTCTAAAAGAAGTAGATTTTAGAGCCTACGTAAAAAACCATGATTGGTCTAAATACAAAAATTGTTTTGTAGCAATTACTTGTTCTGTAGATGCTATTATACCTTCTTGGGCTTTTATGTTGGTTGCTGCAGAGTTAAACCCTTATGCAAACAAAGTGGTTATCGGTAATTTAGAATTGTTAGAGACTGTTTTATATCAAGAATTATTAGAATTTATAGACTACAAAGAATTTACAGATGTACCTGTAATCATAAAAGGTTGTGGAGAAAAACCCATACCTAATGCTGCATACTCTTTATTAATAACAAAATTACAACCCATAGCAAAATCTATTATGTTTGGAGAGGCCTGTTCTACAGTACCAATTTTCAAAGCCAAGAAATAATTTTACTTTTGCTTGTCATTTTAAAAATGCTTCATGAAAAGAATATTTATCCTTTTTTTTATGCTACTGGCTACAACTTTTTATTCTCAAAAAAAGAAACAAGACTCCTTACCTAAGCCAAAATGGAAAATTAACGGAAGATTTGCTTTTATATTTAACCAATCTTCTTTTTCTAATTGGGCTTCGGGTGGTGAAAATACAGTTGCAGGAAATATCAATATAAATTACGATTTTAACTACAAAAAAAAGAACGTAAACTGGGATACTAGAATTATAACAGGATATGGTTTGAGTCATATTAGTGAAAAAGGTTATAGAAAAACAGATGACCGTTTTGAAGTGAATTCTCTTTTTGGTTTTAAAACGAGTAAATATTGGTTTTTTTCGTTTATAGCCAATTTTAGAACACAGTATGCAAAAGGTTACGATTATAAAAAAGACCCAAAAGTATTAGTCTCAGAGTTTTTATCGCCCGCGTATTTAACTTACGGACCAGGTATGTTATGGAAAAAATCTGATGACATAAACTTAAACATTGCACCAGCTACAGCCAGATATACATTTGTAAACGATTTTTTTACTAAAGATGCTGGCAGATTTGGTGTAGACCAAGGAGAAACAGTTGCGTTTAGTTTGGGTTTTAACTTATCTGGTTACTATAAGTTTGTACTAATGGAGAATATTGAAATGGAAAATATTTTATCTATTTATACAGATTATCTTGCAAATGTTGGTAACCTTGATATAGATTACCAAACTAACATTCGTTTTAAAGTAAATAAGCATATTAAAATGCAACTAACTTTTCAAGCCATTGTAGATGATAATACTGCTAGTAAAATACAATTTAGACAATTATTTGGTTTGGGTGTAAATTATAACTTCCACGAAAAAGTGACTTATTAATAGTTTTTGGTTTACTAGAATAAAGTACTTTTACATACTATAAACTTAAAAAAAATCTAATGAAAAAATTAATTGTTTTAATTGTATTTGTATGTGTAAGTTTTACTGCAAATGCACAAACTGAAGTAGAATTAAAAAAAGAACTAAAAGAAAAAAAGGGAGAGATTTCTAAATTACAAAAAGAAGCTAAAGGATTGCAATCTAAAATAGATGCATTACCTGGTTGGAAAATTGGTGCTTTTGGTACTATTGGTGGAAATATTGCTGGCTTTAATAATTGGTACGCAAGAACTGCTCCAAACACATCATCTGCAAACATTGGTATTTCTGTAAATGGATTTGCCAATTTAATAAAAGAAGATTTTTTTTGGAGAAACGCTGCATCTGTTAATTTAGGATGGGTAAAGTTTGATGATAAAGATAGCGCAACTGACAATCCTAATTTTGAAACTGCTACAGATGTTTTTAACATTTCTTCTTTATATGGTAGAAGATTAAGTAAAACTTGGGCAATTTCTGCTTTAGGAGAATACAGAACAACACTTATAGAAAACTTTAATAATCCTGGTTATTTAGATTTTGGCGCAGGGGCAACATGGACACCATCAAGCCATTTAGTTGTGGTAATTCACCCAGGAAACTACAACTTTGTATTTAGTAGTGGAGATACTGTTTTTGAATCTTCTTTAGGAGCAAAAGTAGTAACAGATTACACAAACAAATATGGTAAACTTAGTGTAAAATCTAATTTATCAATGTTTCATAGCTACAAATCTACAGATTTTTCTAACTGGACATTAACCAACTCTTTAGGTTACACAATCTGGAAAGGTGTAGGTGTTGGTTTTGAACTTGGTTTGCGTAAAAACAAACAAGAAGCTTTACTAAATGCATTAATAGACAATCCTGTAGAGACTTTTAACAGTGTAGACAATAAGTTACAATCTTATTGGTTGTTTGGTTTAAGCTACTCTTTCTAAACAAAAACAACATATTTTACAGAAAACCTCAAGAAGAAATTCTTGAGGTTTTTTATTTTATGTAAATTCGCATAAACCTTATTGTTTTATGACTTTTCTAATTATTTATGCAACCGTTTCTATATTTTTCTCGTTTTTGTGTTCTATTTTAGAAGCTGTATTATTAAGCATAACTCCAACATTTATCAACCTTAAAAAAAGTGAAGGTTTGGAATATGCAGCGTCTTTAGAAAAACTAAAAAAAGATGTAGACAAACCTTTAATTGCCATTTTAACTATAAATACCATTGCACACACAGTAGGTGCTATTTTGGTAGGTGTACAAGCAAAAGTTGCGTATGCAGAAATGTATGGTACTACGAGTAGAAGTTTTTTAAGCATACAATTTACCGAAGATATAATGGTAGGTTTTGTATCTACAATTATGACGATTTTAATTTTAGTGGCTTCAGAAATTATACCTAAAACCATGGGTGCAACCTATTGGAAAGAATTAGCTAACTTTACAACTAAAGCCCTAAAAATAATGATTTTTCCTTTAAAATATACAGGAATTTTATGGGTTTTACAATTAACCACAAAACTAATTGGTGGTAAAGGTCATGGTAGTATTTTAAGTAGAGAAAGCTTTTTAGTGATGGCAGATATGGCTGAAAAAGAAGGCGTTTTTCAAAAAAATGAAAGCAAAGTAATTAGAAATTTATTGGGTTTTAAGGAGGTTAAGGTAAGTGATGTTATGACTCCTAGAACTGTTTTAAAGACTGCAGACGAAAACGTAAACATTCAATCATTTTATGAAAATCATAAAACACTACGTTTTTCTAGAATTCCTGTTTTTGCCAACAATCCTGATGAAATTACAGGGTATTTCTTAAAAAATGATTTATATAAAGCGATTATAGATGGTAAGGGTAAAGAAAAATTAGCAACTATAAAAAGAACTATTTTAATTACTAATAGAGAGTTATCTATTCCTGATTTATTTGAAAAACTTATTAAAGAAAAAGAACATATTGCTTTGGTAGTAGATGAGTATGGCTCTGTTAGTGGAATTGTTTCTCAAGAAGATGTAATAGAAACCCTGTTGGGTTTAGAAATTATGGATGAAAGCGATAATGTTGCAGATCTACAAGATTTAGCAAGGAAATCATGGAAAACCAGAGCCAAAAGAATGGGTATTATTGAGGATGAGAAAACTGATGAAAAATAATATATATTAAAAAAAGGGCTACAAGGCTTAATTTAACCTTGTCTCATTTTTTTATTCTTCCTCTTTATATTCATAATACAAGAAATCGTTATAAGGAAAACGCTGAATGTGAATCTTTTTAACTTCTTCATATGTTTTTTCTTTAAAGTCCTCTAAATTTTCTTTGTTTAAAGCAGAAATAAAGATAGAGGCTACTTCTTTATCATTCATCCAAGTTTTTTTCCAATCTTGTAATGTATAATGTTCTTTGGTTTTTTCAGTTACCAAATCATCATCATCTATGGTTTCATATTGGTAGGCATCAATTTTATTAAAAACCATTAAAGTTGGTTTGTCATCGCATTTAATATCTGCCAAAATAGTGTTTACAGAAGCTATATGATCTTCAAAATTTGGATGAGAAATATCTACAACATGTAACAACAAATCTGCTTCACGAACCTCATCTAAAGTAGATTTAAAAGACTCTACTAATTGCGTAGGTAATTTTCTAATAAACCCAACTGTGTCTGTCATTAAAAAAGGAATATTTTTAATAACCACTTTACGCACAGTAGTATCTAATGTTGCAAATAATTTATTTTCTGCAAAAACATCACTTTTACTAACAACATTCATTAAAGTAGATTTACCAACATTGGTATACCCAACCAATGCAACACGTACCATTTTACCACGGTTTTTACGTTGCACAGCCATTTGTTTATCTATGGTTTTTAAACGTTTTTTTAATACTGCAATTTTATCTCTAATAATACGTCTGTCTGTTTCTATTTCTGTTTCTCCTGGTCCACGCATACCAATACCCCCTTTTTGCTTGTCAAGGTGAGTCCAAAGTCTTGTTAAACGTGGTAATAAATATTCGCTTTGTGCTAATTCTACTTGAGTTTTTGCAGAACTTGTTTGTGCCCTTTGTGCAAAAATATCTAAAATTAAATTGGTTCTATCTAAAATTTTACAATCTAATATTTTCTCAATATTTCTTAATTGTGCAGGCGATAATTCGTCATCAAAAATAGCCGTACCCACATGATGCCTGTCTATATATGCTTTTACTTCTTCTAACTTACCTGTTCCTAAAAATGTTTTAGGGTTGGGTTTGTCCATTTTTTGTACAAAACGTTTTATAGGAACACCACCGGCAGTTTCTGTTAAAAATTGCAGTTCATCTAAATATTCTTCAGACTTTTCTTCATCTTGAAGTTGGGTAATAATACCGATTAATATGGCTTTTTCGGAAATGGCTTCTTTTGCGTCTATCATAATTTACAAAAATACAAAGATTTAGTTTGAAATTGGCACAAAAAAAATCTAGACAAAAGTCTAGATTTAATTTATATAACTCAAATTCAAATACAGAAAGTCTACTAAGTTTCCCGTATTACAAATTTATAATTTCGTTTTGAATATTATTCTTAAAGTGGTATTAATAAATTCTTTATTTAATGTTAAAAAAATATATTTTTAGTAGAAAATGTTTTGAAGATAATTATAAAGGATACCTTTTTAGAACCTATATTTGACCCTGGTATTAAGGTGGCTTTTAGACTATTTTCCTGTGTATGTTTTATGAAAAGAGAAGTTATCCTTTTCCTTGTTGTTTAAATGCGTTTCTTAATTTATCATCATTTATTATGTATTTTTTATACTTACCATCTTTATATCTATAATAAATAAAAATGGGCATAAATATAAAAGACAAATACAAAACCCCTAAACCCATAACAATTTTTGCTTTTTCATGTTCTGTATTTATTAAATAACCTCCAATAGACATCCAAACTAAAAAAACAATAAACAATACTGTTAGTACTTTTTTCATGTTACAAAATTACAAAAAGTCTATCTTTAAAAATAATTTGATACGAATTTCATGAATTTTCACAAATCAATCTTTATTCTATAACTTTTAATATAGTAATCTGTATTTTATAAATTATTAAGCATTTTTTTTATGAATATTATTGCCAGGTAAAAATACATCGTCTAAATTTGATAAAATTGTATTTCTATGAATTTAAAACGATATCATATATCTCAAAATAACAATATCTTAAAAATTTCTGAAGCCGTTAATAATGAAGTTATTTATTCTTCTTTTTGGTTTATGGAGTTTGGAAAAACTTGTGCAGAAATAAAAAATGCTAAAAACGAGGTTGTATTTTCTATCACCAAAAAATTCCAGTTTTGGAAATGGAGAATGGTGTATTTAATCTCTCAAAAAACTGCAGATTTATCTATTTTAATTGCTCAAAATAACAGAAATACAGTTTTTAAGCTTGACCTATTATCAGGCAATTACGAAATAAAAGTGCACTACAAGAAAAAGAAATCTATCTTTAAAGATGGTGAAAAAATAGCTGAATTTGATGAATCTTTTACCAATAAAAGAGTAGAGTTATTAGTTTTAAATACAAATGAATTGAAAATAATTTTCTTACTATACGCTTGTCTTTTAGTTGGCGAAAATGAGTTTAAATCTAAGTCTATTATAAAAAGTCAAAAACAACTAGAAACCAACGAAAATCCTTGGTTTTAAGCAGTTACTTCTACCAATTTATTTCTGTAAGCAGTTAACAATTTCGATTTCGAAATAAAACCAATGTATTTACCATCTTTAACTACGGGTAAATTCCATGCTCCACTGGTTTTAAATTTCTGCATCACTTTTTCTACAGGATCTGTTTCTTTTATAATTTCTGGTGCAGCTTTCATTATAGCCTCTACTTTAATGCTGTTGTACATTTCTGTATCAAACATTACGGGTCTAATATCGTCTAACAATACAATCCCCAAAAATTGTTTTTGTTTATTAATTACCGGAAAAATATTTCTTACAGAAGTTGCTACTGCTTTTTTTAACATGTCTCCCAATAACATTTCTGGGTGTACTGGTTTAAAATTGGTTTCAATTAGCTTGTCAATTTGTAACATCATCATTACATTTTTATCTTTATCATGGGTAATGAGTTCTCCTCTTTGAGCTAATTTATAGGTATAAATAGAGTTAGAAATAAAGTATTTTGTAATAGAAAACGAAATAGCAGCGACCAACATTAGTGGCACAAATAAATCGTAGCCACCAGTAATTTCTGCAATTAAGAAAATAGCTGTTAATGGAGCGTGCAATACACCTGCCATTAAACCTGTCATCCCTATCAATGTAAAATTAGCTTCCGAAACCTGAAAGCCAAGGCCTATATTATTAATAATTTTGGCAAAAGCATTTCCTAAGGCACTCCCCATTACTAGAGTTGGAATGAAAATTCCACCTACACCACCAGCAGCAAAAGTAGTACTCATAGCAATCGCTTTAAAAATGGTAATTAACAATAAAAAGAAAATGACCAACCAAATATTATCATGATTAAAAGAAAATGGAGTGTTCCCAATAGCTGCAATATGGTTTCCTTTAAGAAGATTATTGATTAAACCATACCCCTCACCATATAAAGAGGGCATTAAATATAAAATAAAACCAATTACTAAACTTCCTAAAATTAATCTTGTAAATCGTTTTTCAAAAAGATGAAAAAACTTTCTAATTGCAAAATAAACTACAGAGAAGTATACAGAAGTAATTCCTGTTACAACACCAAAGATAGCGTAAAAACCAATTTCGCTTATTTGAAATTTATCATTCAATTCAAAGCCTAATAAAACATCTGAACCTAAAAACAAATAAGAAGTTACAATAGCTGCTACAGAGGCCAACAATAAAGGTATAAGTGATACAAAAGCAATATCTAAACTAAATACCTCTAAAGCAAATACGATACCTGCAATAGGTGCTTTAAACATAGATGACATAGCACCTGCTGTTGCACAACCAATTAATAACATTCTAGTTTTTGTGTTCATATGAAACAACTTAGACGTATAGGAGGCCAAAGCTGTACCAGCGCTAACTGCGGGTCCTTGCAAACCTACAGAACCACCAAAACCAACCGTAAGTGGCGCCGTAATTAAAGAGGCATACATATTGTATCTTGGTATAATTCCTTTACGTTTAGAAATGGCATACAAGGTTGAAGAAATACCATGACCAATGTGTTTTTTAAGCCATTTTTTTTTGATGATTGCCACCACTATCAAACCAATAATAGGAAACACAAAGTACATGGAGTTTTGATACTTTTTTACAAAATCGATACTTAGCAAAAGTTGAATATAATGTGTTAAGTTTTTTAGAATTACAGTACCAAAACCTGCTAAAAAGCCTACCAAAATACTTAAAACATATACAAATTGTCTTTCAGAGATGTTTTTGTATCTCCAAACTAGTATTTTTTTAAATATTTTTTTTGATGATGCCATTATTTTTTTGTTGTTTTTGCGAGTAAAATGATGCAATCTTTAAATAGATAATCGCCTCATAAATTTGCTTTGACATTTTTTTAATTTTTGGTTGCCGATAAAATATCTATACCTAAATATATTTTGTTTTTATTATAATACCAAGCTCTATTTTTTATAAGTCGCTTTTAAAACCAAGTATTCTTTTCTTTTAATTTTTTTCTACTTTTTCGTGAATAATAGTTTCTTAGTTTTTTAATTTCATGGGCAAACCATATAAATATGTATAATAATTTTATACAAATTAGCTCGCTCGTTACTTAAACTGAATTTCTTTTTGAGTTCTTCAGATGGGTTTGTGTTGCCATTAATTGCCATAGTGTAAAGGAAAAAAAAGAAGTAGATTTTTCATGTTTTAAATGTACTAAATTTATTCATAAAAAAAACCTCACAGTTTTTAAAAAGCTGCAAGGTTTACTAAATATTCTTAAAAAAGAAATTAAAATAAATTCAACTTAAATATTTATTCTTGAATATTTAATTTCAAACTTAATTCTTTCAATTGTTCATTATCTATAAAAGCTGGCGCATCTATCATTACATCTCTACCAGAATTATTTTTTGGGAATGCAATAAAATCTCTAATAGTTTCTTGACCTCCTAAAATAGCAACTAGTCTATCTAAGCCAAAAGCCAAACCTCCATGAGGAGGTGCACCATATTCAAAAGCATCCATTAAGAAACCAAATTGTGCTTTGGCATCTTCTTCAGAAAAACCTAAATGACGTAACATAGTTGCTTGCATTTGCTTATCGTGAATTCTAATTGAACCTCCACCAATCTCGTTTCCATTCAATACTAAATCATAGGCATTGGCTTTTACTGCTCCTGGATCTGTATCTAATAATTCTAATTGACCAGGTTTTGGCGATGTAAATGGATGGTGCATTGCATGGTAATGACCCGTTTCTTCATCCAATTCTAACAATGGAAAATCAATTACCCAAAGTGGTGCAAACTCATTAGATTTACGTAAACCTAATTCTTCTGCTAAATGCATTCTTAAAGCAGACAATTGCGTTCTTACTTTATTGGTTTCTCCAGATAAAATACAAATTAAATCTCCTGGTTTTGCTCCTGTAACTTCTGCCCATTTTGCTAAATCTTCTTGGTTGTAAAATTTATCTACAGAAGATTTAAAAGTACCATCTTCGTTTACACGACAATAAACCATCCCTAAAGCACCTACTTGCGGGCGTTTTACCCATTTAATAATATTATCTATTTGTTTTCTTGTGTAGGCATTTCCACCAGGAACTGCAATACCAACTACTAATTCTGAGTTATTAAACACCCCAAAATCTTTGTGTTGTGTTACTTCATTTAACTCGCCAAACTCCATTCCAAAACGGATGTCTGGCTTATCATTTCCATACAAACGCATAGCATCATCAAACAACATTCTTGGAAATTTATCTACCTCTACTCCATTAATTTCTTTTAATAAATGACGTGTTAAGCCTTCAAAAATGTTTAAAATATCTTCTTGCTCTACAAACGCCATTTCACAGTCTATTTGTGTAAATTCTGGCTGTCTATCTGCACGTAAGTCTTCATCTCTAAAGCATTTTACAATCTGAAAATATTTATCCATTCCTCCAACCATCAATAGTTGTTTAAAGGTTTGAGGAGATTGTGGCAAAGCGTAAAATTGCCCCTCATTCATTCTACTTGGCACCACAAAATCACGTGCGCCTTCTGGAGTAGATTTTATTAAATATGGCGTTTCAACCTCTATAAATGCTTGGTTAGACAAATATTTACGGACTTCCATAGTTACTTTATGGCGAAAAATCAAACTATCTTTTACAGGATTTCTTCTGATATCTAGATATCTGTATTTCAATCTAATATCTTCTCCACCATCTGTTTTATCTTCTATCGTAAAAGGTGGTAATTTAGCTGCATTTAAAATTTCTAATTGAGAAACCAACACTTCTATAGCACCAGTTGCTATGTTATTGTTTTTAGATTCGCGCTCAATTACTGTACCTGTAACTTGTATAACAAACTCTCTTCCTAAAGATTTTGCTTTTTCCATCATGGTTGCTGGGGTACGCTCTTCATCAAAAATTAGTTGAGTAATACCATACCTATCTCGTAAATCTACCCAAATCATAAATCCTTTATCACGTGATTTTTGCACCCAACCAGCTAAGGTTACTTCTGTATTTATATGCGAATCTCTTAACTCGCCACAAGAATGACTTCTATACATTACTTTATTGTTTAGTAAGGAGCAAAATTAATCATTTTTAAAGAAATTTCGATTGTTTTTACTACTGTTTTATTCCCATAAAATCTTTGTAAATTTGTCTTTATGAGTGTCATTAATATTCAAGAAAAATTTAATTTGTTTTCAGACCAATGGTCGCCTAAAAAAATAGGTGAGTTAAATGGGCAACAAATTTTATTAGCCAAAGTAAAAGGCGAATTTGTTTTTCATAAGCACGACCATGAAGATGAGTTATTTATGGTACAAAAAGGCATTTTAGAAATTCATTTAAGAGATAAAATCATCACCATAAATGAAGGCGAATGTTACATTGTACCACAAGGTGTTGAACACAAACCTGTTGCCAAAGAAGAAGTACATATTTTATTGTTTGAGCCTCTATCTACTAAACATACTGGAGATGTTGTTGCCGATATTACTATGGAAACTTATGAGGAAATTTAATTAGTTGTTGGTTTATAATTATTGATCTAATTTGACGCCAACTAAAGACTATAAACCAAAAAAAATGAGCAAATTATATTTAGTACCTACACCCATTGGTAATTTAGAAGACATGACTTTTAGAGCTATTAAAATTTTAAAAGAAGTGGATTTTATTTTGGCTGAAGATACACGTACCAGTGGTAAATTGTTAAAGCATTTTGAAATTGCTACGCAAATGCACAGTCATCATATGCATAACGAACATAAATCTATAGAGGGGATTTTAAAACGTTTACAAGCTGGAGAAACTTGTGCGTTAATTTCGGATGCTGGTACACCTGCTATTTCAGATCCTGGTTTTTTATTAACAAGAGCTTGTGTAGAAAATAATATTGAGGTAGAATGTTTACCTGGTGCAACTGCATTTGTGCCAGCTTTGGTAAATTCTGGCTTGCCTAATGACAAGTTTGTTTTTGAAGGGTTTTTACCTGTAAAAAAAGGGAGACAAACACGTTTTTTATTGTTAGCAGAAGAAACAAGAACGATGATTTTTTATGAATCGCCACACAAATTGGTAAAAACTTTAGGCCATTTTATTGAGTATTTTGGAGCAGATAGAAAAGTTTCTGTTTCTAGAGAACTTACAAAAATGTTTGAAGAAACTATTAGAGGAACTGCTACAGAAGTATTGGCTCATTATACTGCGAAACCTCCAAAAGGAGAAATTGTTGTGGTTGTTGAAGGGAAATCTTCCAAATAACTTTTAATAAAAGAAAACCTACAAGGTTTTAAAAAATTTGTAGGTTTATGAACTTATATTGAAAATATTTTTTGCCTTTAACTTTACCATTTACATAAATAAAATGGGTTTGCGCCTTTTTTAACTTTTATAAAAACATTTTCTTTGATACCTTTTTTGCTTTAAATTTGACACTTTATAAAGATACTAAAATGAACATCCAAAACTTTAAAACCAAACTAAAAGAAACCCCAACAGTAATTTTGTTTGCAGAAACCATGCAAGTAATAGAAGATAATTATAACTTTATACCTACTGCTTTTAGAAATGGATCAATTGAAAATAAAGCAGGAGAAAACTCGGGTTCTTGTAAATTATTTGCATTTGCAGTGCACCAACAATTAAACAAAGAAGAGACACTTTTTTGTTTTGGCGAGCATTATCAGTCTGTTTTAAAAGATATCAATGGAACATCGCATCAAAATATTAGAAATTTTATAAAAACAGGTTTTGATGGTTTATCTTTTGACAAGCAAGCTTTAACCAAAATAGATTAAATATGTTTACCCACCTCAAAACCGTGTTTGCCTAAAAACTGATTTCCAGAATCTATAGCATCTTCTTCTAAAGTGGTTCCCATAGAATCGTTCCAGCGATTTAAGTATCCAAATAAAGAAATTACACCTAACATTTCTACTATTTCACCTTCATCCCAATACTTGTAAAGTTCCTTTTTAATTTTAGTATTTACAGCGTTAGGTATTACAGAAGCTGCTAACGAAAAATCTAAGGCTGCACGTTCTGCATCTGAAAATGCTGGGTGTGTTTTGTATTCCCAAATATTATCTAATTGTTCTTGTGCTGCGCCATAACGTTCTGCAGCTCTAATGGCGTGTGCTTGACAATATCTACAGCCTGATGCGTTACTAGAAACCCAAGCAATCATTCTTTTTAAAGCAGATGTAACTCTACCTTGGTTTGCCATAACTGCTTTGTTTAAATTGATAAAAGCTTTAGAAATTGCAGGTATACGTTGCATGGTTAATACCGAATTTGGGCAAAACCCTAAAGTTTCATTAAAAAATTCTGCTAATTTTTTTGTTTCTAAATCGTGCTCCGATGATAGTGGTGTTACTAAGGGCATAAATCTAATTTTTTATTTTCTTATTAAACTAAAACTTCCATTTTTTTCTATGGACAAACCATTTTGATCTGTAAGTAAAGTCTTAAACCAATACGTATTTGAGGGTAGTTTTTTTCCTTCATAAGTTCCGTTCCAACCGGGTCCAGATGCATCCATTTTGTATAATAAAACTCCAAATCTGTTATAAATATATATTTCTGATAATGGGTTTACATTTTTATCATACCCTCTTATTGACCAATAATCGTTGATTCCGTCTTCATTTGGTGTAAAAAATCTTGGATATTCTAAAATTGAAAATTGATAAGATGATATACCACAACCACCAATATCTCTCACATATAAGGTATGCGTCCCTGTTGTAATATTTTCAAAAATATTATTTTTAGAATACCCTCCAAATTCATTATCTAATGAAAATTCATAATCTCCTATTCCTATATTTGACACAATTATCTCCATAGAATTATTGTTACTATCATCGATAATAATTACATCATCTTTAGTAATGCTTGCTATTTCTGAGTTTTTTACAATAATGGTTTTTTCTACATATTCGCAACCAGCGTCAGAAAATACCTTTACAGTATATAAACCAGCTTCTGAAACAGATATTTCAGTGGTATTACCAGAAATAGTTTGATTCTCTTTTGACCAGCTATAAGTATAATTTCCTTTCGAATTGATAGTTCTTAAAGTTATAGATCCAATATCACTACATAAAATATAAGTATCTTGTTCCAATTCAAAATATGGAATCGTGCTATCGACTGTTGCAACAACTTCTTTTCTTGTAGAGGTACAGCCAAATAAACTAGCTTCTACAAAATAAGAAGTAGTTGTTGTTAAATTGGGGGTTTGAAAATTATTTCCTGAAAAAATAGGAGTTGTACTCGTTAGAGAATCGTACCAAAAAACAGTTCCACTAGTTGAATTTGCTACTAAATCTGCGGAACCACCACAATTTACATCTTCAGAAATATTGGTAATTTGTGGTCTTTGTGTTACAGAAGCGGTAACTTTAGTTCTTGGTAATGTTGTACATCCGTTTACAGACACTGTTGCAAAATAATCTGTAGTTGTATTTATTGTGGGTGTTATAAAATTAGTACCTCTATCTAATTCTGTACCTCCAATTTGTGAATCAAACCAAATTATTATACCTTCATCTGATGTCGCAGATAATGTTGTTATTCCAGATTCACAAATTCTGCCTTCAGTTATTGAAGTTATCTGCGGTATATAAATTCTAGTACTTGCTACAATATTTAATTTTGGATCACCAGGTGCACCATATTCTACTACATAACCTTTTGCTGCATAAACACCAGTATCACCTTCATTTGGCAAATCGTTCCAAGCACCTACAATCCCAATTGATGCATCTGTAATATGTGCATAATCTTCACCTGTAGAATTATTTCCTCTAAAATCATTAGGTTCATTATTATTCCATTTTGCATAATTTGGTGTAGAGCCATTTACAGCTCCATTCCAAAAAACCGTACCAGCATCTGGTCCAGTAACCCATTTCCAAACCCCTTCTGTTTCTTCATCAGAACCACCAATCCAACCCGAACCAGAAGCTTGTTTACCAGCAAAAATTGTTTCTACTTCACTTGTTAAAGTTGCCAAATATCCTTGTCTATCATAATACGTACTATTTTCAGCAGCTATTTTAGCATCTTTCCAAGTAATATTTGGTGCAGATATAAATTGATAAAAATGATCAGTTTCAGGTAAATAATTAGCATCATCTGCAGATAGAGAAAATAATTTTTCTGTAATTACAGAAGTAGCAGTAGTTACAAAAACTACATCTTTAACTGCGTTTTCTAATTCAGTTAGTAACATTCCTGGAGTCGTTGAAGAAGTCAAAGTTAATTTCCCCTCATTCATATTCCAACTTTGAGAAATAGTTGGGTGAGTTCCACTCAATTCTAATCGATCAAAACCTACTTGATATCCAGAGGAGATTTGTATGTAAAAAAAATCAATTGTAGTATTATCTAGATCTGTTATTGTAAAATTGGTAACTATTTTTATAGGACTTCCTATGCAATAAGCTTGGTCTCCAGTTGCAGAAAGTTCTGGTGGACTTCCTTGAGCATGCAAAAATAATACTAGAGAAAAGCAAAAGCCAAGCAAAATTTTGGTTTTATTGCAAAGAGATTTATTTAAATTTATCATTAACTTATAAGCTTTTCTTATTTTTGTAAAGAAACACAATTTAATACTTCAAATTTAAAAAATATTATTTATGGTTAAAAATATTGTTAGTACAGTTTGGACAGGGAAATCGCATTTTGAAACCGACAATCTTAGTGGGCATAAATTAACCATGTTTGATAAATCTCAAGACAATGGAAATACAGTTGGTTTTGCACCCAAAGCGTTAATGCTTTCTTCTTTAGCAGGTTGTTCTGGTTTAGATGTAATTTCTTTATTAGAAAAAATGCGTGCAGAAGTTACTAATTTTAAAGTAATTGTTACTGCAGAATTAACAGATGAACATCCGAAATTTTATAAAAACGTAAAAGTAGATTACCATTTTACAGATTCAGATTTAAAACCCGAAAAAATACAAAAAGCTGTAAATCTATCCGTTACAAAATACTGTGGAGTCATGGAAATGTTTAGACAATTTGCCACTGTAGAAACAGAAATATATTTACATACTTTAGAAAAGTAACCCAATAACTTGCTATGAGATGGACACTAAAATCGGAACCTAATAAAGAAAAAGTAAAAAATCTAGCTAAAGAACTTCAAGTCGATTTAATAATTGCAAAAATTCTTTGTCAACGAAATATTGAAACTTTTGAGGAAGCTAAAAAATTCTTTAGGCCCAGTTTAACAGATATTCATGACCCTTTTTTAATGAAAGACATGGATTTGGCAGTACAAAGAATTGAAACAGCCATTGCAAATAATGAAAATATTTTAGTGTATGGAGATTATGATGTAGATGGCACCACAGCTGTATCTTTGGTTTCTTCATATTTAAAAACAATAACTTCCAATATTGCCACTTATATTCCTGATAGATATGAGGAGGGGTATGGGATTTCTTATAAAGGAATTGATTTTGCTGAAGACAACAATTTTTCTCTAATAATTGCCTTAGACTGTGGTATAAAAGCCATAAACAAAGTAGCCTATGCAAACCAAAAAAATATCGATTTTATAATTTGTGATCATCACAAACCAGGAAAAGAAATTCCTGATGCGGTAGCTGTTTTAAATGCAAAACAAGAAGATTGCAACTACCCTTTTGATGAACTTTGTGGATGTGGTGTTGGGTTTAAATTGATTCAAGCTTTGGGCTCCAAACGAAATCAAACGATAAAAGATTTTGTGCCTTATTTAGATTTGGTAGCCACTGCCATTGCTGCAGATATAGTACCCATGAATGGCGAAAATAGAGTGTTGGCTTATTTTGGTTTGCAAGTAATTAATCAACAACCTAGAAACGGAATTAAAGCCATTATTCATCAAATAAAAAAACAAGAATTAACCATTACAGATGTAGTATTTATCATTGCTCCCAGAATTAATGCTGCTGGCAGAATGAAACATGGTAATTATGCTGTAGAATTACTTACAGAAATGGATTTTGAAGCTGCTGTAGAGTTTGCAGCATCCATAGAAATTTTTAATGCTGATAGAAAAGATTTAGACAAAAAGATAACCGATGAAGCTGTTATTCAAATTATAGATAATGAAGAAGAAGAAGAGCGTTTTACATCTGTAGTTTTTCAAGAAGATTGGCACAAAGGTGTTATTGGTATTGTAGCTTCTAGATTGATAGAAAAATACTACAGACCTACTTTAGTATTTACAAAAAGTGGCGATAAACTAGCGGCTTCTGCACGATCTGTAAAAGGATTTGATGTATACAATGCACTATTAGAATGTGACGAATTTATAGAACAATTTGGTGGCCATAAATATGCTGCTGGTTTGACTTTGTTACCAGAAAACTACCAAAATTTTAAAAATAAGTTTGAAGAAGTAGTTGCAAAAACCATCAACAAAGAATTATTAACTCAAGAAATTGCTATTGATGCAGCGTTAGAACTGTCTGAAATAACCCCTAAATTTTTTAGAATTATTCAGCAAATGGCACCTTTTGGTCCACAAAATATGAAACCCGTTTTTAAAAGTACTTGTGTAAGAGATAATGGTTATGGTAAAAAAGTAGGTGCAGACAAAACGCATTTAAAATTAAATATTTTTCAAGGTGATAACCAAAAAACCTATAATGCCATTGGTTTTAATTTGGGTGATAAAATGGATGTTGTACAAGACAAATTTGATATTGTGTATGCTTTAGAGGAAAATGAGTGGCAAGGTTATAAGTCTGTACAGTTAGTTTTGAAGGATTTGAAGTCGCCTAAAGATGTTTATCAATCAAAATAGTATTTCCATTAGGATCAAAAAAAACAATACTTGCAGAACCAGAAGTGTTTGCACTAGCTTCTCTTTCTAGTTTTATATGATTTGCTTTTAAGTGTTTTAAAATATCTCTTACATCTTTAAAATTATCTAATTTGTCGGCAAATAAGTCTAGCCCAGATTGAGCTATTTGTTTGAAATCCTTTTTGCTTTTTTTAGCAAAAAGATTGAGTAGCGAAAGCTGGAAATAGCTTCTAAAAAAAAGAAAATTAACGCTCCATAGACATTAAAACCATTTTTAGTTCCATGTATGTAATATCTGTATCTACTTTTTCTTTAAGCACTGTTAAACCCTTTACATCTCCAGCCTCTTCTATTTGATTCAATATTTTTTTGTAGCGTTTTAAATCTATCAATTCTAACACATCAATATCTCCAGAAGGAATGTAATTTGCCAAATGGTTTTCTATAGTACCTGTTGTTAAACTGCGTTCTTTGGCAATTTCTTTTATGGAAAATCCAGATTTAAAAAGCTCAAACGTAATTTGTTTGGTCGGTTTTTTATCTTCTTTTTTCTGTTCGTTAAATTGGTTAATTCCGTTTTCTTTACAATAGGTTTCTATTACCTGTAAAATTTCTTCGCCATATTTATGGACACGAATTTTACCCATGCCTTTGATTTTTATCAGTTCTTTTTCTGTTCTAGGTAAAGCATCGCACATGGCATACAAGGTTTCTTGCGTAAATACCTGAAAAGCGGGTATGTTTTCTGCAATGCGAATTTCGTCTCTTAATTCGCGCAATTTTAAAGCTAATAATGGGTCTCTTTGAGAAGGCGATTTTTTCTTCTTTTTGGGTGCCGTTTTTTGCAAAACTGCTTTTGCTCTTACCTCTAAATACGCTTTGGTTTTAAAACCCTTTGACATTTTTTGCAATGCAAATAATTTTTCTTCTAATTTTTCTTGCAAAGCATCAAACTGTTTTAAAAAATCTTTTTTTACAGCTTTATTATCTGTAGAAAATGAAATGGCATCTAAAGATTTTTGAATATTTGTTTTGGTATGATTTAAAAAATAATCTACTCCTTTTGTAAAGCGCTCTTGAATTTGAGAGCTATTTTCTGGTAAAATATTAGCATCAGAAATATTTTGTAATTGATTTTTAAATCCATTTGAAACCTTCATTAAAGCAACTACACCATCATCTTTTATAGTTTGTAAATGATCTATAACATCACCTTTAATAGAAGTTTGATTCTTGTAAAATATATCTATTAAACGAGTAATGGGATATAAGAAAGTCTGATAATCAAATAGTTCTGCAATTAAGTTTAATTGAAACTGTTTTTCAGATTCGTTTAAAATGCTTTCATCTGGATGGTTTTCTTCTACTGATTGATTAAAAACACTTACAGTACTATCGTTTATAATGGCATTGCTAGTTATTTTAGTTTTTAAAACCAAGCCTTCTAAAGAAGTACACCTACTTAAAGCTACATAAGTTTGCCCATGTGCAAAAGAGGCTTCTGCATCTATAATAGCTTTTTCAAAGGTTAAACCTTGACTTTTATGAATGGTAATTGCCCAAGCCAAACGCAACGGAATTTGAGAAAAAGAACCCACCAAATCTTCTTTAATTTCTTTGGTTTCGTCGTTTATAGTGTAATTTATATTTTCCCATTTTTCTCTTTCTGTAACAATTTCATCTGCTTCATTAGCACATTGTACCGTTACAGTTTCTTTAGAAATATCGGTTATAACTCCTATTTTTCCGTTAAAATATCTTTTTTCTATAGACGAATCGTTTTTAATAAACATCACCTGTGCACCAACTTTTAGCTCTAATTTTTCGTCATTAGGATATGAGTTTTCATTAAACTTACCAGAAACCTCTGCAGTAAAAAAATTACTTTTATTTTTAATTTTATGCAACTCAGAGTTGTTGATTAAATTGGCTCTGTTGTTGTGCGTAGTTAAGGTGATGTAGCCCTCTTCTTTCTCCGGAGAAAAAGACGGGTTGTAATTTTTATTTAAAATTTCTGCAGATACTGCTGATAAAGTATCATTTCTAACTTCATTTAAAATTTTAATAAAATCTTCGTTTTTTTGGCGATAAATGTGTTTTAGTTCAATAGAAACTACATTGGCTTCTTGAAAAGCTTTACTACTAAAAAAATATACTGTTTCGTAATAACTTTGCAATAAACTCCATTCGTTTGGTTTTACCACAGGAGCTAACTGTTGCAAATCGCCAATCATTAAAACTTGTGCACCACCAAATACTTTGTTTCGGTTTTTATAACGCCTCATTACCTGGTCTATACCATCTAGTAAATCTGCACGAACCATAGAAATTTCATCTATAATTACTAAATCTAACGATTTTATAATATCTATTTTTGTTTTAGAAAACCGACGTTGTTGGTTGTTTTGAGTTTGATTTGGTAAAATTGGGCCAAAAGGCATTTGAAAAAACGAATGTATCGTAACACCTTTTGCATTAATAGCTGCAACACCTGTTGGTGCTACAATAACCATTCTTTTTAAAGATTCGTTTTTTATTTTATGTAAAAAAGTAGTTTTTCCTGTACCTGCTTTACCTGTAATAAACAGATTTCTATCTGTTTTTTCTATAAAATTTAGGGCAAGTTCTAATTCAGGATTTTTGGACATTTTTTCTTTTTGATGCAAGGTAAATAATTAAAAATTATTTACTAAATAAAAGGTGTGATTTTGGAGTTTTGTAAATAGTTTAGCAGATGTGGGTGTTTTAATAAGGCGTATACGAAGTCTTTGTATTTTGGGTTTTTTGATTAAAAAGTCAACAGACTAAGTTTAGCTCTTTTTATATACTTCGGTCTTTGCCCAGGATTAATTCCAAACAGAAAATAACTACTAACAAAAAATCCCAAGCAAAAGCTTAGGATTTTAATATTTTATGATAAACTTCGACAAGCTCAGTTCAAGACTTCGACAAGCTCAGTTTTACATACTTATGAACCCAGATTCTGGGCTACATTTCTAATGCTTTTGTTGGATTGTTATCCATTAATAATTCTATAGGATTTTCTAAAGCTTCTTTAACAGCTACTAAAAAACCTACAGATTCTCTTCCATCAATAATTCTATGATCGTAAGACAAGGCAACATACATAATTGGTTGTATTACAACTTCGCCATTAACAGCCATAGGTCTGTTTACAATGTTGTGCATTCCTAAAATTCCACTTTGTGGAGGGTTTATAATTGGTGTAGATAACATAGAACCAAATACACCACCATTGGTAATGGTAAAGGTTCCACCCGTCATTTCATCAACTGTAATTTGTCCATCTCTTGCACGCAAAGCCAAACGTTTTACTTCTGACTCTACACCTCTAAAAGACAAGTTTTCTGCATTTCTAATTACAGGTACCATTAAGCCTTTAGGGCCAGAAACTGCAATAGAAATATCTTGAAAATCGTGTTTTATTTGGTAATTTCCATCTATCATAGAGTTTACATCTGGATACATTTTTAACGCTCTAACAACCGCTAATGTAAAGAAAGACATAAACCCTAAACCAACACCATGTTTTGCTTTAAAGTCTTCTTTGTACTGAGAACGTAAATCGAAAATTGGCTGCATATTTACTTCGTTAAACGTAGTTAGCATGGCTGTTTCGCTTTTTACAGCTACCAAACGCTCTGCTACTTTTCTACGTAACATCGACATTTTCTTGCGTTCTATACCACGAGTACCGTTTGCTGGTTGTGTTCCCATAGATGGTACTGCTTTTACAGCGTCATCTTTGGTAATTCTACCCTCTTTTCCAGTTCCTTTTACTGTTGATGCGTCAATTCCTTTTTCTGCCAATACTTTTTTAGCAGCTGGCGAAGCGGTTCCTGTTGCATAAGTAGCTGCTTTTTGAGCTGGAGCAAGTTCCGTTTTCTTTTCTTCTTTAGGAGCTTCATCTTTGGCAGGAGCAGCATTCTCTTCTGGTTTTGCAGCATCCATATCAATCAAACAAACAACAGCACCAACTTCTACAGCATCTCCTTCTTCTGCTTTTAAAGTGACAATTCCACTTTCTTCAGCAGGCAACTCTAAAGTTGCTTTGTCAGAATCTACTTCTGCAATGGGTTGGTCTTTTTCTACATAGTCTCCGTCTTCAACTAACCAAGTTGCAATTTCTACTTCTGTAATTGATTCTCCTGGAGAGGGAACTTTCATTTCTAAAACACTCATGGTTTCTTATTTTATTTTAATCTGAAATTCTTTTTTTATTTTTTGGGCGTTTAAACAGGCTTTCCACTGTATCTTTTTTTGCTTTTTTGTTCTCGATACAAAATTTCTGAAAAAGAAATTTCACTGGAACTGACAGCAAAAAAAGGATGTCGTTTCAATCCTTAACGCGCTTACTCTTTATCGTTAAAAACACTATCTATAACTGCTCTATGACGCTTTTTAAAACGTGTACTAGAACCTGCTGCGGGTACTGCATAGTATTTACGAGAGCATACATTTAGTTTTACCAAATCGAAACGCTCTAACATAAAACTCCAAGCTCCCATATTTCTAGGTTCTTCTTGTGCCCAAATATAATTTTCTACATTTGGATATCTGTCTATTACTTTTTGTATTTTATCTAAATGTAAAGGAAATAGTTGTTCTATTCTTACCAAAGCAACATCATCTCTATTTAGGTTTTCTCTTTCTTCTAATAAGTCATAATAGAATTTACCCATACAAAAAACTAATTTTTTTACATTTTTTGGGTTGATGGTATCATCTATTACTTCTTGGAATTCGCCAGTTGCTAAATCTTCTATAGTAGAAACTACTTTTGGATGACGTAACAAACTTTTTGGTGTAAACACAATTAATGGTTTTCTGTAATCGCGTTTCATTTGTCTGCGTAACAAATGATAAAAGTTTGCTGGTGTTGTACAGTTGGCAACTGTCATATTATCAATTGCACACAACTGTAAATAACGTTCTATTCTTGCAGATGAATGTTCAGAACCTTGCCCTTCGTAACCATGAGGTAAAAGCACTACAATTCCGTTTTGTAATTTCCATTTATCTTCTGCAGCAGAAATATATTGGTCAAACATAATTTGTGCACCGTTAGAAAAATCTCCAAATTGTGCTTCCCAAATGGTTAACGTATTTGGATTTCCCATGGCATAACCATAATCAAAACCTAACACTCCATATTCAGATAATAAAGAGTTATAAATGGTCATTTGACCTTTTGTATCTGGGTTTGTATTTAATAAATTAATTCTATCTTCGGTAATTTCATCACGTAAAATAGCGTGTCTGTGAGAAAAAGTACCTCTTTCTACATCTTGGCCAGAAATACGCACATTAAAACCTTCTTCCATTAAAGAACCATAAGCTAGGTTTTCTGCCATTCCCCAATCTAATTGATTGGTTTCGAATGCCATTTTTGCTCTTGTTTGTAAAATACGTTCTGCTTTTCTTACAAATTTAACGCCTTCTGGAACTGTAGAAACTACTTTAGCAATGTGCTTTAACCTGTCTGATTTGTATTTTGTATCTACAGGCTGTAACATAGTGGCTAATTGTTCACGCTCAAAACCTTCCCAAGTAGATTTCATAAACTCTTTTACTTTAGAGTTTTTATCTTCTTTAGATAAATCGAATTGCGTGTTAAGCATTTCTTTAAATTCAGTAGTAATTGTATTTAGATAATCTTTATCTATACAACCTTCTTTTAACAATGTTTCTGCATAAATATCTTTTACATTTTTATGTTTAGATATTGCTTTGTATAATTTTGGTTGTGTAAAACGAGGTTCATCACCTTCGTTATGGCCATATTTTCTGTATCCTAATAAGTCTATAAAAATATCGGTTTTAAATTTCATTCTAAACTCTAATGCCATTTGCATTGCGTGGCATACAGCTTCAGTATCGTCTGCATTTACATGTAAAACTGGCGATAATGTAACTTTACCAACATCTGTACAATAGGTACTAGAACGTGCATCTAAATAATTGGTAGTAAACCCAACTTGGTTGTTTACAACGATATGAATTGTTCCTCCTGTTTTATAGCCATTCAATTTTGCCATTTGTACTACTTCATATGCAATACCTTGGCCTGCAATTGCTGCATCACCATGAATTACAATGGGTAATATTTTACTAGAATCTCCATTATATTTTCTATCTATTTTTGCTCTAGTAATACCTTCTGCAACTGCTGCAACAGTTTCTAGATGAGATGGATTTGGAACTAAGTTCATCTTAATTTCATTGCCATCTCTGTAGGTTTTACTTAACGTTAAGCCTAAATGGTATTTTACATCACCATCAATGTCATCATCTTCAAAATCTTTTCCTTCAAACTCGCTAAATAAATCTCTTACCGGTTTTTTAAAGATGTTTACTAAGGTATTTAAACGACCTCTGTGTGCCATCCCTAAAACACATTCTTTAACTCCGTGGTTTTCTGCAGCTTCTCTTAAAGCTACACTGATTCCTGGTATTAAGGCCTCACCACCTTCTAAAGAGAAACGTTTTTGGCCTACATATTTTGTTTGTAAAAAACTCTCGAAAGTAACTGCTTGGTTTAGTTTAGAAAGTATATATTTTTTAGAATCTTGAGAGTAATTAGGATGATTATCATTTTCGTTTAAACGACTTTGCCACCATTTTAATTTCTCTGGATTACGCATATACATATACTCTACCCCAATAGAATCGCAATAAATAGTTTTTAGGTGACTTATAATTTTAGAAAGCTTTACCCTTCCTAACCCTAACACATCTCCAGCAGAGAATTCTTTATCTAAATCTTTTTCAGTTAAACCGAAATTTTCGATATCTAAAACTGGTTGATACTGTCTTCTTTCTCTAACCGGGTTTGTTTTTGTAAACAAATGCCCTCTTGTTCTGTAACCATTGATTAGGTCTACAACTAAAAACTCTTTTTTTACTTCTTGTGGTACTTCTATTGAAGTTTCTTCATCAGAAAGAGAATAATTTTCATTTGCTAAATCATATCCTTGAAAAAAACTTCTCCAGCTAGGTTCAACAGAATCTGGGTTTATTAAATATTGATCGTATAAATCTGCTATAAAGCCTGTATGCGCTGCGTTTAAAAACGAAAATTTATCCATATAATAGTTTGTGCTATCTTTTTAGCTAATTGTGAAGACAAAAATACAATATTTGAGATAAAAGAAATAATTTTTTTTAGTTATAAAAAAAGTGAAAAAAATAATTTTTTTTTACTTTTTATTTGGTGATATATTAAAAAGATATATATTTGCACTCGCTAAACACAAATGTGAAGCAAACTCCTCTTTAGCTCAGTTGGTTAGAGCATCTGACTGTTAATCAGAGGGTCCTTGGTTCGAGCCCAAGAAGAGGAGCAAGTTCATAATAACATTGACTGCGAAAGTAGCTCAGGGGTAGAGCATCACCTTGCCAAGGTGAGGGTCGCGGGTTCAAATCCCGTCTTTCGCTCTATTATGAAATAATACCAATGCTGAAGTGGTGGAATTGGTAGACACGCTGGACTTAAAATCCAGTGAGCAGTAATGCTCGTATGGGTTCAAGTCCCATCTTCAGTACAAAAACCGAGACATATGTCTCGGTTTTTTTATTTAGGTAAAACTTTTTTATCACTAATCGTTTACTCTTTTTAAAAACTATTATTCGTAATCTAAGATTGTTTTCAAAGTATTTTTTCAAAGTTTGAACTTCGATTTTCTGCGTATACTTTGTCTTATATTTTTAATATCGCCCAGAACGTTTGCAATATTATTCAATGTATATTATATACATCTGTAAAAATGGGAAATATGATTATTTATTACATTTCTGTTTTTTCTTGCTTTTAACCAGACTATACTAGCTAGTAAATTTGGTGGTCGAGTTATTATTTAGAATCCTTAAAAATCATTAGTTTCGTGCTAATTAATTTTTACAAATGATTTATTTACCAATCTTGTTTATAATTGCTTTTTGTATTTTGTTTTATTTCTTTCAAGAGAAATTTATTTTTTTAAATGGTAAAAAACTAAACAAAAATTATCAATATCAGTTTCTATATTCATTTAAAGAATTATTTATTAAAGCTAAAGATAATACTCTAATTAATGCAGTACATTTTAAACTAGAAAATCCTAAAGGAATCATTCTTTTTTGTCATGGTAATAAAGGTAATTTAACAAAATGGGGTAACAGAGTTTCTTATCTTTTAGACTACAATTATGAAGTAATTCTTTTTGATTATAGAAATTATGGTAAAAGCGTTGGTGCTTTTAATGAACAAAAAATGTATCAAGATGCCATGCAAGTGTATCAATATGTCAACACAATGTATAGTGAAGACAAAATTGTAGTTTACGGTTATTCCATAGGTTGTACTTTTGCTACTAAAATTGCAGAAAAGTACAAACCCAAACATCTTGTTTTAGAATCTCCATTTTATAGTTTAAAAAAAGCAGTACAAAAGGCCTTTTTTTTAGCACCAACTTTTTTATTAAAATATAAATTTAAAACACATACCTTTTTTAAAAATGTACAAGTACCAATATGCATTTTTCAAGGCAAAAAAGATCGTGTTACACCTATTAAAGGTGCAAAAAAACTATTTCAATTAAATAACAATCCTGTAAATAGTTTTATCACTTTACAAGAAGCTACACATCATAATATTAGAACCTTTAAATTGTACAAACAAAAACTACAAGAAATTTTGTAGGTTGGTATTTTCTAAATCTATTAAATCTTATTTTTGAGACCTTAAAAATTTTTATGAAACGTTTAAAAAAAATCTTAACAAAGAAAAAATACATTAAAATAAAATTAAAAAAAATTGCCACCAACCATTTAGAATTAAAAGCTAAAATTAATGGTGTAAAAGGTCGTTTTATTTTAGATACAGGTGCCTCTAATTCTTGTGTTGGTTTAAAATCGATTGAACACTTTAATTTAGAAACAGAAGAAAGTGATACCAAAGCTGCAGGTGCAGGAGCAACTGATATGGAAACACTAATATCCACAAAAAATCAACTTAAAATAGACAAATGGCAAACTAATACTTTTAATTTGGTTTTGTTTGATTTATCGCATGTAAATACAGCATTATTACAACACAATGCCAAAGAAGTTACAGGTATTATTGGGGCAGATATTTTACAGAAAGGAAAAGCAATAATAGATTATAATAAAAACGTTTTATACCTTAAAAAGGTAAATAAAAACAAATAACTAAAACAATAGAATATGAGTTTACAAAAAGAGGTAATGAACAAGATGAAACAAGCTATGAAAGCAAAAGACACAGTTGCTTTACAAGCTTTAAGAGCTGTAAAATCTGCTTTTTTATTAGCCAAAACAGAAACAGGTTCTCAAGAAGAATTAACAGAAGACCAAGAGCTAAAAATTATACAAAAGCAAGTAAAACAACGTAAAGATAGTGCTACCATCTTTTTAAAAGAAGGTAGAGAAGATTTAGCTGCACCTGAATTGGCGGAAATTGCCATTTTAGAACAGTTTTTACCAGAAGCCTTAACAGAAGCCGAAATAGAAGGTGTTGTAATTGCAACCATAGACAATTTAAATGCTTCTGGAATGCAAGATATGGGTAAAGTAATGAAAGTAGTACAAAAGGCGTTAGCAGGACAAGCAGAAGGAAAAATAATTTCTACATTGGTTAGAAAACATTTAATGAAATAATTTTATTACCAAATTGTTATCTTTAGCCCAAGTTAAAGATTATTTAAATTAAAAAAGGCTCCATAGTTCAACTGAATAGAATATCAGATTTCGGCTCTGAGGGTTGCAGGTTTGAATCCTGCTGGAGTCACTTTTTATTCTCAAGAATAATTTTTTATTCTTGGGAATATTTTTTTGTACTATATTTTAGATAGTCAAAAATCTAAGGATAGAATATAATTTAAATCTTCAATAAAGTTAGAAGAGTCAACAGTGGAGGTCACAAATAAGAAAAACTACTATTTAAAATAAAGTTTATCTATATTTTAAATAGTAGTTTTTTTCTACATAATTCTATAAAAAATACCAAAAAATTGTTGTTTATTACTGATAAAAATCATCTTTTAATTTGATAGTTTTCCTGAAATTTGATTTATAATTCTAAATAAAAAAATCATGAAAAAACGAACACCAATATCATCTATAATGACAACCAAGGTTATAGTTACATGTTTCTGATACTTTAGAAAAAGCAGAAAAACTTTTCAAAAAAAATAAAATTAGGCACATACCTGTAGTTAGAAATAAAGAAATTTTAGGGATACTAAGCTATACAGATATTTTAAGAATTAGTTTTGCAGATATTTCAGATGATGAAAATAATGTAGACACCTTCGTGTATGATATATTTACCATTAAACAAGTAATGGCTAAAAATGTAACTGTTGTAGATCCAGATGCTACCATAAAAGAGGTGTCTAAATTGTTAGCAGCAAAAGAATTTCATGCACTACCTGTTGCTAAAAATGGCGAGTTAGTTGGTATTATAACAACCACAGATTTAATAAATTTTTTAGTACAACAATTATAGTTTTTAGTTAGTAATAGTAGTTTAAAAAGGGGCTTTTGTTAAAAGAGCCTATTTTTTTATTGATACTCAGATGTTAACTCATCTACAATTAAACCATCTTCTAAGGCTTGTACAACCCCTAATGCAGCTCTTTCACCAGAAATCATAGCTGCGTTTAAAGACCCATTTAACAATTGATCTCCTGCCAAAAATATGGTAGATTTTAACTTGGTTTCAGAACTCGAAATTTCGTATTGCAAATTGCTTAATTGGGGTAAGGCTTTTTTAATATGATAGTGTTTTAAAAGCCTTTTAACCTCTATTCCACAAAGAATTTTTAAATCTTCTGTAACCTTTAATATCAAGTCTAATTCAGATAATTTATGTTCTTTTACTACAGTTACAGAAAGTAATTCTACAGTGCCTTTAGATTTTGTAGCAACACTTGTATGATAAAAAATATTATTAATCAAAGCATCACCATCTGCAATTAAACCAATTAAAGGTTTATGTATTGCTTTGTTTCTAGTTTCAAAATAGAACGTATGGCAACTTTTCCAGTTGGTTTCTTGATTGTTTAAATTTGATATGAATGCACTGGCTTCTGTTGCAATTATACTTATATGGGTTTGAATTTCGTGTGCATCGTCTAAAATAATTTTAGAATCTAAAACTTCTTTTACATTTGTATTAAAAATAAAAGTGGTGTTTTGTAGCTTGTCTTTTAGTTGATTAGAGATCGCTTGTATACCACCTTTTGGCAATACAGCTTTTCCTTCGCCAAACATTTTATACACAAATTCAAACATTCTACTAGAGGTGTTTAGTTTTTCTTCTAAGAAAATTCCACTAAAAAAAGGTTTGAAAAAGTTAGAGATAATATCTTTAGAAAAACCAAAATCTTGTAAATATTTAAGTGTTGTTTTTTCTTCTTCATTAAAAATGCTAGCTATCTTTTTCTTTTTTAATAGCCTATTTAATTGAAAAATTTTTCGCTTATCAGAAAAGTTTCCTATAGATGATACTATTGTAGGAAATAACAAAGAAAAATTACGCAAAGGATCTCCAATAGTTTGCGTTTTACCATTTTTAAAAATTGTGGCTCCTGGTAATAATTCTTGTAAATCTAACGCTTTATAATCTAAATATTTTTGTGCTGCGGGATAAGAAGATAACAACACCTGAAAACCATGATCTAAAATATAATCGTCTACAATATCTGATTTTACACGTCCACCAACTGTAGCACTAGCTTCTATAATTGTTGGGTGATAACCATGATTTTCTAAAACTTGTGCTGCAATTAAACCACTAATTCCTGCACCAATAATATGTATCTTATATGCTGATTTTTCCATTTTCTAAGTCTTTTAAACCTTCTTTTTTTTGTAAATAAGAAGTTAATATTTTTTGCACATCTTTGTTATCTCTTTTGGGTTGTATGTAAAATTGATAATCTTCTGGGTTTTGTAGTTGCGCATCTAGTTCCTTATCAATATATCCAAAACCTTGGTAAACCCCTTCTAAAATTAAAGCAAAACCAATTTCGTTTGCAAACCTCCCCGTTTCTTTTATCACAATATTTTCTAATGCTACGCTAACAGATTGTATCGCCTTTAAAACCCTTTTGTTATATTCTCTAACAGGTTCTTTGTTACAACAAATACCTTTACATTCTTTAATTTGATGATGAAAACATTGCTTTACATTGGTTTGTAAATGACAATATTTTGGGCATAAAGTAAATTCTTTACAAATTTTTTCTAGAAAAACTCTACAAGCAGCCAAAGTGTAAAATGTTGTTATCGAATTTGAAACTAATTTAATTTTATTAAATGCTAAATGGATAATTCCCTTTTGATCTTCATAAGAAAATATACCAAAAGCGGCATTATTATTTTTTTGAGAGCGATTGTATTTTGGGTATTTGTTTTTTATTTCTGAAGATTCTAATAACAACGCCAATAATTCGCTACCAGTTTCTGAATAAGAAATATGTGCAATTTCCATACACATTGCTTGTTCTTTTTTCTTTTTGTCATAAAAATGGCTAATAACTCTTTGTTTAATATTGTTGGCCTTACCAACATAAATAATTTCTTTAGCTGTATTTTTAAAATAATAAACTCCAAAAGTTTCGGGTAAATTATCTACTGTTTTTTTATCTAAAAGTGGTGGTAAAGTAGCTTGTCTAGAACGTGGATTTAAAAAAGAATTGATGATAAAATGTTGGTCTCTTTTAATCAATCTTCTAAATAATTCTACAGTAGCTTCTGCATCGCCTTTTGCTCTGTGTCTGCCATTAATTGGAATATTTTCTCCAGAACAAATATTACCCAAGCTATAAGAAGGTAAGCCAGGAATAATTTTTCTTGTTAACCGCACTGTACATAGTTTTTTACGTTTCCAATCGAAGCCTAAACTTTTAAACTCGTCTCTTATGATATTGTAATCGAAATTAACATTGTGGGCAACAAAAATTAAATCTTGCGTAATTTCTTCTACCTTTTGTGCAATTTCATAAAATTTGGGTGCGTTTCTAACCATAGCATTAGCAATGCCTGTTAGATTTGTAATAAAAGCTGGAATGTTTTGCTCTGGGTTTACCAGAGTTGTCAACTCATTTACTATTTTTTCGCCATTAAAAACCAGCACAGAAATTTCTGTAATTTTTTGACCTTTAGGGCCATTTCCTGTAGTTTCTATGTCGACAACCGCATACAATTATGCTATAATATTTTTTAAATCGGCAATAGTTTCTGTTGGGTTTTCTGCTTTAAAAACATAACTACCAGCCACCAAAACATTGGCACCAACTTCTATTAATTGGTTTGCATTTTTATTGGTAACACCGCCATCAATTTCTATTTGGCAATTAGAGGCTGTAAACTCTATTAAATGTCTTAACTGACTAACTTTTTTGTAAGTATTTTCAATAAAAGATTGTCCTCCAAACCCAGGATTTACACTCATAATACACACCAAATCTAAGTCTGAAATAATATCTTCTAAAACAGCTATCGGTGTGTGGGGGTTTAAAGCAACACCCGCTTTCATACCCGCTGCTTTTATGGCTTGTACTGTTCTGTGTAAATGTGTGCAAGCTTCATAGTGTACTGTTAGAATATTGGCACCTAAATCTGCAAATGTTTGTATGTATTGATCTGGATTTACAATCATTAAATGCACGTCTATTGTTTTTTTAGCATGTTTGGTTATGGCTTTTAAAACAGGCATACCAAAAGAAATGTTTGGTACAAAAACGCCATCCATAATATCTATATGAAACCAATCTGCTTCACTATTATTAACCATTTCTATGTCGCGTTGTAAGTTGGCAAAGTCTGCTGCTAAAACTGAAGGTGCAAGTATATTACTCATTATTTTATTTTGTTTTTACAAAGATAGTAAGAAAGCTCTACTTTTATAACAAACAACATGTTTAAAAGTGATTTAAATTGTAGTAAAAAAGTTTCAGTAATTAACTTTTTTAAAAAATTAAGAATCCTTTACAGGAAAAAACCTGCCAAAAAAGCAGTTTTTTTTATTTGGTACGTTTTTAGCTAATTAATTATCAAATAAATACCTGTAAAATGAAAACATTTTTAAAAATATTATTAACGGCTGTAGCAGTAATTGTTTTGGCTAATATTTTACCTGGGGTAGCTATATCTGGTTACATATCTGCAATAATTGTAGCCTTTGTAATTGCTTTGTTAAATATGTTTGTAAGACCACTGTTAATCTTTTTTACACTACCTGCAACCCTAGTAACCTTTGGGTTATTTATATTTGTAATAAATGCAGTAATTATATTATTGGCAGATAAATTAGTAGATGGCTTTGCTGTTTCAGGCTTTTGGGCAGCATTATTTTTTAGTATTTTATTGTCATTTTTTAGATCTGCATTATTTTCTTTACTAAAAGATGATAAATAACAACTCGATTAATAAAATAATCACTGAAATAGAACCACTTAAACATTTGTGCAATCAATTAAAAAGCGTAATTTTGCACTCGATTTTTTAAAGAATAAGAGCATAAAGAAATGAATATTACTAAAGAAAACATAGATGCGTTAAACGCAGTGGTAAAAGTTGATATTGTTGCAGAAGACTATCAAGAAAAAGTAGCAAAAGTATTAACAGATTATCGTAAAAAAGCAGACATACCTGGTTTTAGAAAAGGCCATGTACCTATGGGTATGGTTAAAAAACAGTATGGTAAATCTGTATTGGTAGATGAAGTAAATAAACTTTTACAAGATTCTTTAAATAAATTTATAACAGAAGAAAAATTAGACATTTTAGGAAACCCTTTACCAAGAGTAAAAGAAGATTTTAACTGGGATGCAGACAACTTTTCTTTTGAGTTCGAATTAGGTTTAGTGCCAGAATTTGATGTAGATTTAAAACCAAAAAAGAAAGTAACAGCTTACAATATTATAGCTACAGAAGATCTTTTAGACGAAGAAGTTAAAAATATACAAACACGTTATGGCAAAATGAGTTCTATAGAAGCAGCTACAGAACATGCAAACGTAACAGGTACATTTGTTAACGAAGAAAAAGAAATCAATAAAAAATCTACCTTTTTAGTAAACGACCTAAAAGGAAAGAAAAACGAGAAAAAAGTTATTGGTGCTAAAGTAGGTGATGTAATTGAGTTAGAAACTAAGAAATTATTTGAAGACGAAAATAAATTACAACACATTTTAGGCATTGCAGAAGAAGACGTTAAAGATTTAGCTATTAAAGTTACGTTTACGGTAGAAGAAATTACCAAAACAGAACCAGCAGATTTAGATCAAGAATTATTTGATAAATTATTTCCTGATGGAAGCGTAAAAACGGCAACTGAATTAAGAGATAAAATTAAAGAAGACGCAGAAAAACAATTCACACAACAAGGAGATCAATATTTATTAAATGCCATCACAGAGCATTTAGTAGAAAATACAAAATTTGATTTACCAGCAGAATTTTTACAAAAATGGTTAGCAACTGCAGGAGAAAAAGAATTAACTGCAGAAGAAGCAAAAGAAGAGTTCGATAAATCTGAAAAAGGATTACGTTATCAATTAATTGAAGGAAAAATCATGAAAGATAACGACATTAAAATAGACTATGCAGAGTTAGTAGACTATGCAAAAGGATTTATTAGAACACAAATGGCACAGTTTGGTAACATGAATCCAGAAGAAAAAGAATTAGATGATATTGCTGGTAGAATATTGCAAAACCAAGAAGAAGCTCAAAAATTACAATCTCAATTAATCAGTCAAAAATTACTGGCTTTTTATAAAGAAAACATGAGCTTTAAAACCAAAGAACTTTCTTACGAAGACTTTATTAAAGAAGTATACAAATAAACTATCTTTATTTGATATGCTGAATTTGCTTTAGAAGCAAAGTAAAATAGAAAACCTGAATTGTAAAATTCAGGTTTTTTTAGCCATAAAAACTAAGAAAAAAATAAGAAAAATGTTCTTATCTTTACAAAACAAACACTAAAAGAATCAAGATAATGGATTACGGAAAAGAATTCGAAAAATACGCAACAAAACACCATGGTATCAGCAGTACAAGCTACACAAAAATTACAAGTAGCTTAACACCATATATTATGGAAGAGCGCCAAATGAATATTACACAAATGGATGTTTTTTCTCGTTTAATGATGGATAGAATTATCTTTTTAGGAACAGGAATTAACGACCAAGTTGCTAATATTATACAAGCACAATTATTATTTTTAGAAAGTGTAGATGCTAATAAAGACATTTCTATCTACATCAACTCTCCAGGTGGAGGCGTATATGCCGGTTTAGGTATTTACGATACCATGCAATTTATAAAACCAGATGTAGCTACTATCTGTACAGGTATGGCTGCGTCTATGGGTGCCGTTTTAATGTGTGCAGGAGAAAAAGGAAAGCGTTCTGCTTTACCACACTCTAGAATTATGATTCACCAACCATTAGGAGGCGCACAAGGACAAGCATCAGACATCGAAATTACAGCGAGAGAAATCTTAAAATTAAAAGACGAATTATACGCTATCATAGCAAATCATTCTGGCCAAACCGTAGAAAAAGTACATAATGATTCTGACAGAGACTACTGGATGAAAGCAGAAGAAGCAAAAGCTTACGGAATGATTGATGAAGTATTAGCCAGAAAATAAAAAGCTATAAGCTAAAAGCCATATGCAATTTGCTTAAATAATTATAAAAAGCATTTTGCGTAAAGTATATAGCCTATTGCCTAAAGCCAATTAAATGTCAAAAGAAGAAAACTTAGAATGTTCGTTTTGCGGACGCAAAAAAGCAGAAACAGATTTGCTTATTGCTGGAGTGGATGCCCATATATGCGATAAATGTATAGAGCAAGCTCATGGTATTGTAGAAGAAGAAATTTCTGAGGCAAAATCAAGTAGTTTATCAAAAGATTTAACACTAAAAAAGCCTAAAGAAATTAAAGACTTTTTAGATAAATACATCATTGGTCAAAACGAAACCAAAAGAACCATGTCTGTAGCTGTATACAATCACTATAAAAGATTGTTACAAACCAAAGACAATGAAGACGAGGTAGAAATAGAAAAATCGAATGTTGTTTTAGTAGGAGAAACAGGAACAGGTAAAACATTAGTAGCAAAAACCATTGCAAAAATGTTAAACGTACCATTTTCTATTGTAGATGCAACAGTATTAACACAAGCAGGTTATGTTGGCGAAGATGTAGAAAGCATTTTAAGCAGGTTGTTACAAACTGCAGATTACGATGTAGAAAAAGCCCAAAGAGGTATCGTATTTATAGACGAAATAGATAAAATTGCCCGAAAAGGAGACAATCCATCTATCACAAGAGACGTTTCAGGAGAAGGTGTGCAGCAAGCCTTACTAAAATTATTAGAAGGTACAGTTGTAAATGTAGCACCAAAAGGAGGTAGAAAACACCCCGAACAAAAATTTATAGAAGTAGATACCAAAGAAATCCTATTTATTGCAGGTGGCGCTTTTTCTGGAATCGAAAGAATTATTAGCAAACGTTTAAACATGCAAGCTGTTGGTTTTGGAGCCTCTTTAGATGAAGACAAAGTAGACGAAGAAAATTTATTGCAATACATCATACCATCAGACCTAAAAGCATTTGGTTTAATACCAGAAATTATTGGGCGCTTACCAGTGTTAAGTCATATGAATCCTTTAGATGCCAAAACACTAAGAGCAATTTTAACAGAGCCCAAAAACGCTATAATTAAACAATATGAAAAACTGTTTATTATAGACGATGTTGCGTTTACTATATCAGATGACGCTTTAAATTATATCGTAGAGAAAGCAGTAGAGTACAAGTTAGGTGCAAGAGGTTTACGCTCTTTATGCGAAGCTATTTTTACAGACGCTATGTTCGATTTACCAAGTTCTGACGAAAAAGAATTAAGCGTAACCAAAGAATATGCAGCAGCAAAATTAACCAACACAACTTTAAAAAAGCTTAAGGCAGCTTCATAATTTTTTTGGCGTTCCCTTTCAGGTCAGGCTTTCGCACTCGCTTTTTTTTGTAGAAAAAACAAAAAAGAGCTCAAACAATTGCTCAATCCTTAACGCGTATTGCTAACTTAAAAAAGGAAGTTCGTTAAAACAATAATTAGAAAAAAACCTTACAGATTTTTTAAACCTGTAAGGTTTTTTTAACCAACCAAACAAATAGAAAAACAAAGTCCTTATATTTGTTTCACATTAAAAATTAAAACTTTAAATGATATCCAGAAGTACCATAGACCGTGTTTTCGAATCTGCAAGAGTAGAAGAGGTTATCGGTGAATTTGTACAACTAAAAAAAGCGGGTAGTAATTTTAAAGGTTTAAGTCCTTTTGTAGACGAAAAATCACCTTCATTTATGGTCTCTCCAGTAAAACAAATCTGGAAAGATTTCTCTACAGGAAAAGGAGGTAATGCCATTTCATTTTTAATGGAACATGAGCATTACACCTACCCAGAAGCCATAAAATGGTTGGCAAAAAAGTATAATATAGAAATAGAAGAAACTGAGCAAACATCAGAAGAAAAAGCTCAGATGAACGAAAGAGAAAGTATGTTTTTGGTATCTAAATTTGCCAAAGATTACTTTTATGAAACCATGCTTAATACCCATAAAGGTAAAGCAATTGGACTTTCTTACTTTAAAGAAAGAGGTTTTAGAGACGATACTATAAAAACTTTTGAACTGGGTTATTGTTTAGATGAATGGAGTGGTTTTACAGACGCAGCCATAGCAAAAGGTTACGATATTAAATACTTAGCCTCCACAGGTTTAACCATTGTAAAAGAAAACAAACAATTCGATCGTTTTAAGGGTAGAGTTATGTTTCCTATACATTCTATGTCTGGTCGTATTTTAGGTTTTGGAGGTCGTATTTTAACTGCTGATAAAAAAGCAGCTAAATATCTAAACTCACCAGAAAGTGATATTTACCATAAAAGCAAAATTTTATATGGTATTTATCAGGCAAAAAAAGAAATAGCCAAACAAGATAATTGTTATCTGGTAGAAGGCTATACAGATGTAATTTCTTTTCATCAATCTGGTATAGAAAACGTAGTAGCTTCTTCTGGTACAGCCTTAACATCAGACCAAATACGTTTGGTAAACAGGTTAACAAAAAATATTACTGTTTTATTTGATGGAGATGCAGCTGGTATTAGAGCTTCCATACGTGGTATCGATTTAATACTAGAACAAGGCATGAATGTAAAAGTGGTGCAATTTCCAGATGGAGAAGATCCAGATAGTTTTGCCAAAGCACATTCAACAGAACAACTAAAAGCGCACTTAGATAATAATTCTCAAGATTTTATCAATTTTAAAGTATCTCTTTTATTACAAGATTCTAAAAATGATCCTATAAAAAAAGCAAGTGTAATAAGAGAAATTGTAACAAGTATTTCTAAAATACCAGATGGAATAAAAAGAGAAATTTATGTACAAGAATGTGCTAGAATTATGGATATTTCTGAGCGTGTTTTATTTAGCGAATTGGCACAAATACTTAAAAAAGAGATTCAAGAAAAAAGTAAAAGTGCTAAAAAACAAAATTTTAAAACAAAGCAGCAAGACCCTAATGAGCCACCCCCAGAATATTTTTTAGAACAAGAACAAGCACAAATGGGCTTAGTAAAAGGTGGTTTTGCTTCTCAAAAAATAGATCAGTTAGCTATTTTAGAAAAAGAAATTATAAGAATATTATTATTATTTGGTAATGAAGTTACAGAGTTTTCTGAAGAAATAGAAAATGAAGACGAAGATGGTAAAATAACCACCACTATTAGAAAATATAATAACAATGTTTCTGCAGAAATTTATGTGCATTTACAGGATGATGAAATAGAATTTACAAATTCTGTATTTCAAGAAATATATACAGAAATTATTCATCAATTAAATCAATTTGAAAAATTAGAAATAGATGCTTTGGTTAACCATAAAAATGTAGAAATTTCTGAAACAGTTACTTCTATTTTAATGGATGAAGAAAAACATCAATTAAGTAATTGGGAAAGTAAAAACATAGAGGTGAAGTCTGAAAAAGAAGTGTTGCCAAAATTAGTTAGTGATGCTGTTTTTAATTTAAGAAGAGTTTTAATTGGTAAAAAAATAGAAGAATTACTTAAAGAATCTACAGAAAAACAAATCATAGATTTAGAAACTATAAAAGGCTATACAGGTTTAAAGATTAGACTTTTTGAGAAATTAAATAGAGTTGTATAACTATGATATTATTGTTTATTAAATTCTAAAAATAGGTATTTTCTGATAGTTTTATATAAAATAGAAATATTTGTATATTGCAGAAAGAAAAAAAATAACCTATGAAAAGAATTTTATTACTACTAAAAATTATTCAATTATTTATTTTATTACCTTTTGAAATTTCTAAAGGCTCTAAAAAAAGAACCCACATGAGGATTAAAAAAATGATGATGGCAGCAAACTTACTATAAAACCATTTTAAAAAATTTGAAAAAAAGCCATCAAATATTTGATAGCTTTTTTTTTATTTTAAAGCTTGTGGAATTTCGCAAACAGGAATAGGTACCATTTTATGTTGGTTAATGCGATTCAATCTTTCGTAAATGGTGTACACTTCTTGTTCTCTTCCTTTAAAATTAGCAGCAGTTTTTCCAGCATCTTGCATTTTCATAGCCCATTCTAATTCGTCATATGAAGCGCCAATTTGGTCTTCATCTGTTCTACTATCTCCAAACAAGCCATCTGTAGGTTGTGCTTTTTGTATAGAGGTTGGCACCTTTAAATAGGCTGCTAATTCATAAACTTCAGATTTTAATAAATCTGCAATAGGACTAACATCTACACCACCATCACCATACTTGGTATAAAAACCTACACCAAAATCTTCTACTTTATTTCCTGTTCCTGCAACTATATAATTGTTTAATCCTGCTAAATAGTATAAAGTGGTCATTCTTAACCTTGCTCTTGTATTGGCTAAAGATAAGTCTACTTTAGCAGAAGCAGTTACTTGAGGTACAGCGTTTTTAAAATCTTCAAATGTAGAAGTTAAATCTACTCTAGTTTTAGTAACATTTTTAAAGTGTTCTTTTAATTGTTTTATGTGCTCTTCTGCTCTGCTAACTTGACTTTCTGCTTGGTGTATAGGCATTTCTACACACAACGTTGGCAATCCCGTTTTTGCACATAAAGTAGAGGTTAAAGCAGAATCTATTCCACCAGAAACACCCACAACAAAACCCTTTACTTTTGCATTTTCTGCATATGTTTTTAACCAATTTATAATATGACTTGCTACTTTTTCTGTATTCATGTAATAAACTAATTTAGTATTTTTATCGTTTTAACTTTAAAACAACAATATACAAAGTTTATGAGATTTTTTCTAATTGGTTTGATGGTTTTATTTGGGTTTTCTGCATGTACTGAGACTAAAAAACATAAAATTGATGTTTCTAAGGTGAATATAGATTTTACCATAGAAAGATTTGAGGAAGATTTTTATATGGCTACAGAAAGTCAGCTTCCTGATTTAAAGGAAAAATATCCTTACTTTTTTCCACCTCAAATAACAGATAGTGTTTCTTTAGCTAAAATATATAATAAAGATGAACAAGAGTTATTTGCAGAAACTCAGAAGATATATAAGGATTTTACGGAGTACAAATTGCAGTTAACGAATCTGTTTAAACATATAAAATACTATAAACCAAAGTTTAGAGCTCCAAAAGTAATAACAATGCTTACCAATATAGATTATGCAAGTAGGGTAATTTATGCAGATAGTTTGTTAATTGTTTCTTTAGATGTTTATTTGGGAAAAAATCATCCTTTCTATAAAGATTATCCCAAGTATATAAAAGAAAACAATTCAAAAGAACATTTAATTATAGATGTTGCTACAGAGATTGTAAAAAAACAAATACCACCATCTAACAATAGAAGTTTTGTAAATAAAATGATTTTTGAAGGAAAAAAAATGTATTTGTTAGACGCTTATTTACCCTTAGTATCAGACAAAGAAAAAATTGGTTTTGCAGAAGATAAATTGGCTTGGGCAAAAGCAAATGAAGAGCAAATTTGGAGTTATTTTGTAGAAAAGAATTTGCTTTTTAGCACAGATACAAAATTAAATAGTCGTTTTTTAGACGTAGCACCTTTTTCTAAGTTTTATATGGAGCAAGATAATTTATCTCCTGGTAGAATTGGTGTTTGGGTAGGATGGCAAATTGTTCGTTCTTATATGCAGCATAATGATGTATCTTTGCAAGAATTAATAAATACAAACGAATTAGATTTATATAAAAAATCTAAATATAAGCCTAAAAGATAATGTCAGTAAAACATCATTCAGAAATTAAATTTAAAGTTGGTTTAGACGAAAATAAAGTGCCAGAAGAAATTGCTTGGTCTGCAAAAGACGGAGGTATAGATAATGAAGCCTCTAAAGCAATAATGTTATCTGTTTGGGATCATAAAAAGAAAGATACTCTACGTATGGATTTATGGACAAAAGATATGCCTGTAGATGAAATGAAGCAATTTTATCATCAAACCTTAGTGTCTATGGCAGATACTTTTGAACGTGCTACAGATGATCAGAAAATGAGCGCGACAATGAAAGATTTTTGTGATTACTTTGCAGAAAAATTAGAGTTAAAAAAGTAAAATATTAATTAACATAAGTTAGATTATGTTCCCAATGTGATGTATTATTCTAAGTTGTTTGAATATGAAAATAACCACGCAAAATATCATTTAGAAACATATTTAATGTTTTAAAAGAGAACTCTTTTTTAAGTAAAGTTTTTTCTACTTGGTAAAGTCTAAAATATAAAAATCATTGATAAACACGCTATAGATGTGTCATCTATCGAAAGATTTAAAAAATAAAAAAACCGATTCATTTCTGAATCGGTTTATTTAAAAATTTATGAAATTTTTATTGGTTTATCCACCAAAGTCATCAAAGCGAATATTCTCATCTGCAATACCAAAATCTTCTCCCATTTTCTGAACAGCCTTATTCATTAATGGTGGTCCACAGAAATACAATTCGATGTCTTCTGGTGCTTCATGATGATTTAAATAATTTTCGATTACACAATTATGAATAAAACCAACAAAACCATCACCTTCTTCATCGTTAATATCTTTTTTAACTTTCCAGTTATCTGACTCTAAAGGTTCAGATAATGCCAAGTAGAATTTAAAATTAGGGAAATCTTTTTCTAAGGCTCTAAAGTGTTCTATGTAAAATAACTCTGCTTTAGAACGACCACCGTACCAATATGTTACTTTTCTACCTGTTTTTAGAGTTCTAAATAATTGGTATAAGTGAGAACGCATTGGTGCCATACCTGCTCCACCTCCAACATACAACATTTCTGCTTCAGATTCATTAATAAAGAACTCTCCATAAGGACCAGAAATTACACATTTATCTCCTTTTTTCAAATTGAAAATATACGAAGAAGCAACACCTGGGTTTACATCCATCCAACCACCTTTGGCTCTGTCAAAAGGAGGAGTTGCAATACGTACATTTAACATAATCTCTCTACCTTCTGCTGGGTAAGAAGCCATTGAATAGGCTCTTTCAACAGTTTCGGTATTTTTCATTACAAGGGGTCTTAAATTAAATTTATCCCATTCTGCTTCAAATTTATCTGCAGTGTCATGCTCTTCTGGATGAGCAGTAATGTCCATATCAGAAAACTTTACTTCACAAGGAGGAATTTCTATTTGAATATATCCACCAGCTTTGTAACCCATATCTTCTGGAATTTCTACCACAAATTCTTTAATAAAAGAAGCTACGTTATAATTTCTAACTACTACAGCATCCCATTTCTTAATACCAAAAACTTCTTCTGGTATAGAAATGTTCATGTCTTGTTTTACTTTTACCTGGCAAGCTAAACGAGCTCCATCCTTTAACTCTTTTCTAGAAAAGTGTGGTACTTCTGTTGGTAAAGCTTCTCCTCCACCTTCTGTAACATGGCATTCACATTGTATGCAAGTACCTCCACCACCACAAGCAGATGGTAAAAAGATTTTGTTACTACCTAAAGTAGATAATAAAGAGTCTCCAGAAGCTACTTCTATTTCTCTTTCTCCATTAATCATAATCTTTACGGGACCAGATGGAGATAATTTTTGTTTTACGACTAATAATAGAGTTATTAATAATAAAGCTATTATTAAAAATGCGACCACTGTTGCTATAACAGTTCCTGTTGTGCCTGCTGCTAATATCATATTATTGTATGGTTTTCGTATTCTTTGCTATTTCTTCTTTTTGTGCTTCTTCTACGTCTACTTTTTTAAGAGTTGTTTCTATTTTTGTAGCTGGTTTTTCTTCTTCATCTCCCCCAGTTAACATGCCTCCAAAACTTAAAAAACCAATTCCCATTAAACCTGTTATTATAAACGTAATTCCTAAACCTCTTAATGCAGGTGGTACACTTGAATATCTAATTTTTTCGCGAATAGCTGCAATTGCTAAAATTGCTAAAAACCATCCTATTCCTGATGAGATACCATAGTTAAAAGCTAAACCTAAAGAAGGTATTTCACGAGATTGCATAAATAAACTTCCTCCTAAAATTGCACAGTTTACAGCGATTAATGGTAAGAAAATCCCTAATGAATTGTATAATGATGGGGAGAATTTCTCAACAATTATTTCTACCAATTGTACCATGGTTGCAATGGTTGCAATAAACATGATAAATGATAAGAAACCTAAGTCATAATCTGCATATTCTGGTCCTAACCAAACTAAAGCACCTGGTTGTAATAAATATTGATCTAACAGCCAGTTTAAAGGTACTGTAATAGCCAAAACAAATATTACTGCAGCTCCTAAACCTACTGCTGTAGATACTTTTTTTGATACTGCTAGGTATGAACACATTCCTAGGAATACTGCAAATACCATGTTATCTATAAAGATAGATTTGAAAAATAATTCTATATGTTCCATATTTTTTAGTGTTTAGTGTTTAGTTTTTGGTTTTTAGTAGATACAAGTATCAAGAAAAACCCGGTAACTAATAACTAATTTTTAATCTTCAATTAATGCTTTGTTTCTACTACGTTGTACCCAGATAATTAGACCTACAATAATTAGTGCCATTGGTGGCATTAACATGAATCCGTTATTTTCATAACCTGTAGCGTACAAACCTGTTTTTTCAATTGGGTCTCCTAAAACTGGAATACCAAATAAAGTACCAGAACCTAATAATTCTCTAAAGAAACCAACAATTAATAAAATTACTGCATATCCTAATGCGTTTCCGATTCCATCTAAAAAAGATTTCCAAGGACCATTACCTAATGCAAAAGCCTCAAAACGGCCCATTATGATACAGTTTGTAATAATTAGACCAATAAAAACAGATAATGTTTTACTGAGTTCATAAGCAAATGCTTTAAGTACTTGATCTACTATAATTACTAAAGAGGCAACTACAATAAGTTGTACAATAATTCTAATTTTAGAGGGTATAATGTTTCTCATTAAAGAAATTACCACATTACCAACACCAAGAACAAATAATACAGCAATCCCCATTACTAAAGAGGCTTTTAATTCTGCTGTTATTGCTAATGCAGAACAAATACCTAATACTTGTATCGTAATTGGGTTATTATCTGCTAATGGATCTGTAATTAACTTTGCGTCTTTTTTTGAAAGTAGTCCCATTGTGTTTTATTTTTTTAAGTTTTTGAAGTATGGTAAATACAACTTTAAATCTTTTTTTATCATTGCAGAAACACCATCACCTGTAATTGTAGCACCTGCTAATGCATCTACTTCATAATCGTCTTTATCTTCGTTTTTAGGATCATTATTACCTTTAGCAACTGTAATTCCTTTAAATACACCTGCTTCTGTTAATAATTTTTCTCCATAAAAATCATCCATAAAATAACGTTGTTTAATGTTTGCTCCAAGGCCTGGTGTTTCACCAGCATGATCAAAAAATACTCCTTTAATAATCATATCTGTATCTAAAGCTACATAACCCCAAATTGCATCCCAAAGACCATTTCCTCTAATTGGCGCAACATAAACAGTGTTACCTTCTTGTTGACCTTTAAATAAAGGTAAAAAACGAGATTTACCATTTTTTGCTCTGGTTTGCTGCTTTTTAATATCAATTAAATAAGGTTCTTTATTGTTGTTTGCTGCCATAAATTCATCACGGTTCATTTCTTTTAAAATTTTACCGTCTTTGACTTCTAAAACAATTTGTTCAGAAATTTTTGTTGAAAATGCTTCTGCAACTTTTTCTGTTGATATAAATGTAATACTTCCTTCTTCATTTTCATTTACACCCATAGCGTACAAAATATTTTGTTGCTTTTCCATTCTTTCATTTTCCTTAATATTAGGTTTTAATGAAGAAGCTGTAAATGCTAATAATGACCCTACAACAATTACCATTACAATGGCAAATATTATTGTATAACTATTGCTATCTGTTTTGTTACTCATAATTAAGCAGTTTTAGCTTTTAAACGTTTCATTCTTCTCTTAACATTGCCTTGTACTACATAGTGGTCTATGGTTGGTGCAAAAACATTCATTAATAATATTGCTAAGAATACTCCTTCTGGATATGCTGGATTAAAGACACGAATCATTATTGATAAGAAACCGATAAGGAAACCGTAAATCCATTTTCCTTTGTTAGTTTGCGATGCAGTTACAGGATCTGTAGCCATATATACAGCACCAAATGCCAAACCACCAATCATTAAGTGTTCCCAAAATGGTGTGTTCATTAATCCGTAAAACTTACTAGATTCTGTAATAATATCTGCTGCTACAACTTGGTTAAATATTAAACCCATAACAGCTGCACCCATAAAAGTTGATACAATAATTCTCCAACTTCCTATTTTTGTAAATATTAAAAAAGCGGCTCCTAAAAGAATTAGCAATGTTGATGTTTCCCCTACAGAACCTGGTATAAAGCCCATAAATTTATCCCAATTAGAATAAATTACTTCTTGTCCTTGTGCGTAGCTACCTAAAATGGTTTCACCAGAAATTGCATCAGCAGTTCCAGCTCTTTCTACTGCATCATATACCCAAACTTTGTCTCCAGACATCCACGTTGGGTATGCAAAGAATAAAAATGCTCTAATAGTTAATGCTGGGTTTAAGATATTCATACCTGTACCACCAAAAACCTCTTTACCAATTACTACACCAAATACAACTGCTACTGATAGCATCCAAAGTGGTGTATCTACAGGTACAATTAAGGGTACTAACATACCTGTTACAAGGTATCCTTCTTCTACTTCGTGCCCTTTTATAACTGCAAAAATAAATTCTACAATCAATCCAACTCCGTAAGAAACAATTACAAGTGGCAATACTTTAATTATCCCAATCCAAAGGTTATCAAACGTAAAAAAGTTTGCTAGAACATTTGTTCTAAGTGATGGATCTATAGCTGCATAATGTTGGTAACCAGCATTAAACATACCAAAAATTAATATAGGAATTAAAGCCGTAATTACTGTATTCATCGTACGCTTTAAATCGTCTGCTGCTTTGATATGAGTTCCTCCATGAGTAACTTCATTTGGTAAGTATAAAAAAGTATGGATTGCGTTAAACGCAGGTGCCATTTTTGTACCTTTATACTTTTCTTTTAAATTGTGTAAGTTTTGTTTTAAGCCCATAATCTTATCCTAATTCTTCTCTCATTAAATCTAAACCTTCACGAATTATTTTTTGGTGAGGTTGTTTAGATACACAAATAAATTCTGTTAATGCAAAGTCTTCTGGGGCTACTTCGTAACCACCTAAAGCTTCCATTTCGTCTAAATCTTTATACATAAATGCTTTTAATAATTGCATTGGATATATGTCTAAAGGAAATACCTGTTCATAAGAACCTGTAACCACAAATGCTCTATGTTCTCCATTTGTGTTCGTATTTAAATCATACTTTTTATTAGGCGTTAACCAAGAAAAAGTTAATGCTCTAGAGGTAGATACTTTATCAAAAACAGGTTTATTCCATCCGAAAAATTCGTAATCATCTCCTTCTGGAATTGCTGTTATTTGATTGTCATAATACCCTAAAAATTCGTCTTCTTTAACTTCTTTTCCTGTTAAAACGTTTCCACTAATAATTCTAGTGTTATCGTTATTTAGGTTATTTTTTGTAATATCTGCAATACTTGCCCCAGCAATTGCAGTTACATATTGTGGATTTTTAAATTGAGAACCTGTTAAAGCAACTATTCTTGCTAAATTTAACTTACCTGTTAAAAACAATTCACCTATAACCACTAAATCTTGTGGTGTAACAATCCAAACCACTTCCCCTTTATTTATAGGGTCTATTTTAGCTATTTGTGTACCCACATTACCTGATGGATGTGGTCCAGAAACTTTATGCAATTCTACACCATTTAAACTTGCCAATGGCGAGTTTGAATTAGCACCAACAGAAACATGTACTTTACCTTCTGTTAATTTTGATATTGCTGAAATTGCTGCTTGCAATTCTGCTTCTTTACCAGCCAAAGTATAGTCTAAATCTGCTGCTAACGGTGCACTTGCATAGGCAGATACAAATATAGCTTTTGGTGCCTGATTTGGATTGGCAACAATGTCGTAAGGACGTTGCTTTATAAATGGCCAGCAACCAGCTTCAAATAAATAATTTTTTACTTCATCCGCAGACATTTCGCTTGCGTTTTTAGTACCAAAATCTTTATAAGATTGTGTTGCATCTGCAGCTATTTTTACTGCTAACACTTTTCTTCTTGCTCCACGAATAACCTCTGTAACTTTACCAGAAACAGGACTTGGAAATAAAATACGATCATCACTTTTTAAATGAAAAAGTGCTTCTCCTGCTTTTACTTCTGTACCTTCTTTGGCTGTTAATTTGGGTATTATTCCGTGAAAATCTTCTGGCTTAACTGCATAAACACTACTTTGATTACTAATCTTAGTTGTTTTTTCTGCAATGCCAACAAGCTTAATATCTAAGCCTTTTTTAATACGAATGTCTTTTGACATAGTAAATTGGAATATTTAGTTATCTAAAAAAATCATGCAAATTTAAAGATTTTGGAAATGAAGAGTCATATAATTGGATGATAATATTGCTAAAATAATCTTATTTATAATAATTCTAAATAAATGATTTAAAGAAAAGCTTATCGTAATTAATTTTTGGCTTAAAAATTGATTTTTATGGTAAATGATTGATACTTTTGCGATATGTATAAAAAGAGAATACTTTATTTTTTTTTAATTTTTGTTAGTTTTTTACAAGCTCAAAATATTAAAACTATTCAACTACGATCTTTACAGGAAAATAATTTTTCTGCAATCGTTCCTTTAGGTACTGCTTTAGTCTTATCTTTTGATGATTTGGGTGCTGATAGTAAAGAGTATCAATACAAAATAGAGCACATGACACATGATTGGCAAAAAAGCAGATTGCTTTCTAGCCAATACATAAATGGTTTTGACCAAAATTACATTAATAATGTAACCAATTCTTTTAATACGTTTCAAAGTTACAGTCATTATGAGGTTAAAATACCCAATGTAAATACGGTTATTACTAAAAGTGGTAATTATTTATTATCTGTTATAGATGCTTCTAATGAAGTAGTTTTTACAAGACGTTTTGTACTTTATGAAGATTTAACAACCATTGGAGTTTCTGTAGGTAGAAGCAGAAATACCAAAACAGTAAACACGCAGCAAACCATTCAGTTTTCTGTAAATCACCCAAACATTCAAATTAACAATCCTGGTTTAGAAATAAACGTGGCTATCATAAAAAATAATAACTGGAACGAAACCATTTCCAATCTACAGCCTACTTTTTTTAAACCAAATCAGCTATTATATACTTACACCAACAAAACAAATTTTTGGGGTGATAATGAATATTTAAATTTTGATAGTAAAATTATTAGAAACAAAAGTTTAAACATTGTAAAAATTACAAAAGATGATGTTTTTAATCATTATTTATATCCACATGTGTATAATGAGTTTTTAGAATATACCTACAACCCAGATATCAATGGGCAATTTGTGATACGAACTTTAGAAGGTAATGATAATGATACAGAAGCAGATTATGCCTTAATGCATTTTACTTTACAAGTAGACGAAATGTTTACAGAAAAAGAAGTGTATGTGTATGGTGCTTTTAATGATTTTTCAATTTCTGATACAAACAGAATGTATTTTAACCCGAATACAAATACATACAATGCTTCTATTCTTTTAAAACAGGGATTTTACAACTATACTTATGCAACAATTGGTGCAGATGGTTTGGTGAACACACATCAAATTAACGGTTCTTTCTTTGAAACAGAAAACCAATACACTGTAATTACCTACTACAAACCTTTTGGTAGTTTGTATGACAGAGTTATAGGTGTAGGCAGTGGTTTTTTTAATCAAAATAGATAGCCCCTATTTTATTTGCAAAAACAAATCAAAAAAGGTACATTTACTCTGTATGATTCAGCAAATTACAAAAGGCATTAAAATTTCTGTTGAAACTAATTATAAAGGTACCAGTTTTAAAAGCAAAAAACGATATCATATTTTTAGTTATAAAATTACCATAGAAAATAATAGCCAACACACCGTTAAACTTACAGATCGTTTTTGGAAAATTTACGATTCTTTAAATCTCACAGAAATTGTAAGTGGAGAAGGTGTTGTTGGGCAAACCCCTACCTTAAAACCAAATGACAAATACACTTATAATTCTGGATGCTTTTTAGCATCTAATACAGGCGCTATGAGAGGTTTTTACACCATGATTAATTTAGATGATTATCAACAATTTAAAGTTTATATACCAACGTTTCAACTAACAACACCTGACTTATTAAACTAACAAAATCTAAAAATAAGGTTGCTAAAATTAAAGATCCATCGTGTTTAAATTGTGGTCATCCATTTTTTGGACAAGAAAAATTTTGCCCAGAATGTGGGCAGGCAAACAAAGGAAACAGCATTACATTTAAAAGTTTTATAAACGAAGTTTTTAATGGCCTATTTAATTTTGATGCCAAATTTTGGAACACTATTATACCTTTACTAATGAAACCCGGTATAGTTTCTAAAAACTATATTGATGGTAAAAGAAGCAGGTACTCTAACCCATTTCGTTTTTACTTAACGGTTTCAATTATTTTCTTTTTAATTTTAGGTATTTCTATGACAAAAGATAAATATGAAGTTTTAGCAGAAGATAGTGCAGACAAAATTGTGAACGAAATAAACAAAGAAAAAGCAAAAAAAGAGTTTAACGAAAAAGAGATCGACTCTGTAAAAAACAATGTAGCTAAAGTGCTAGAAAAATCTTTTATTCCTCTTTCTAAAAAAACAAAAGAAAAAGTTTTAGAAGAAGTAGAAAAGGAAATTAAGAAAGATAAAGACACTACTAAAAAAGAAAACAATAACTTTAACATTACTATTAATGAGGAAAACAATAGACTAAATAGTTTTTTAAAATACCAAAAGGAAAATCCCAAAAAAGCAATAAATGTAGCTTTAGACTCTTTAGGTTTCAAAAAAAACTTTACAAATCGATTTTTGTATACCAGAGCAAAAGCTGTAAATTCTTTGGCAACTAAAGATAGTAGAGAAGAGTTTTTAAGCCAAATAGTTTCATACAGTTCTGTTGCACTATTTATTTTATTACCCTTTTTTACCTTATTTTTAAAACTTTTTTATATCCGAAGAAAATACACTTATGTAGATCATTTGATTTTTGTATTCCATATACAAACTGTATTTTTTATGTTGTTTTCAATTTATTTTATCTTAGAAATATTAGACATAACTCCAGAAACATGGATTTTCTTAGCACTGTTTCTAATGTACCTAATTATTGCAATGAAAAAATTTTACCAACAAGGTTATTTAAAAACAATTATAAAATTCTGTCTACTAAATTTCAGCTATTCCTTATTAGCAATTATCGGCTTTAGTTTACTATCTATTATATCTCTAATGTTGTTTTAAAATCTTTGTTTTTAGAGAGCCAACGTACAAAACTATCTTTTCTTAAACGCTTGATTTTTTTGGTGTACAAATTTGATGAAGATCCTATTTTATAGTGCTTGAGTTAGTTTTTTTAAGTGCTTTTTATCTCCATCCCAGAGCAATTCAAAGGTTGCTATATATTTATGCCAATCAACCAAAATTATGGCAAATAGCTCAATATCATTAAAATTATGAATAAAAGCTACTACATTATAGTAGATAAAATATTTTTTAAAATTACACCTCTACTCATATGGTAATTTGCTTTTCGGTTATAAATTTTAAAACGACCATTTAACAAACAAATCAACCATGTTTTTCGCTAATACCAATCTATGCAACACCAGCCAATTTATCTTTTGGATAGGATAATTTTAAGCTTCTTCCATACAACTACTTGGTGATAAGATTTTTCTTAATACATTTCATCTCTATCGGAGGTTAGTATAAAAAATTTTTAGCTAAAGGTAGATAGGTAATTGCACAAATGATAAATTATGATTAATTTTAATTTTTAGAGATATTTTTGGTTTTAATGCAATAAAACATGATAAACATCTATTAAAATTATTGAAACAAAAATTGTAACTTTACATTTTACAAATTAAACGAATAAATTTAAAAACTTATAATATTATGGCAAGAGGATTTTTTAATGTACCAATTGCGGTAAACGAACCCGTAAAAAGTTATGCACCTAACTCTCCTGAGAGGAAAGAGTTACTAGATACCTATAGAAGCATGTACAAGGATAATATTGATATCCCAATGCATATAAATGGTGAAGAAGTAAGAACAGGAAATACTAGAAATATTACACCACCTCATGACCATAAACATATTGTTGGACAATATCATACAGCAGAAAAAAAACATGTAGATGAAGCTATTAGTTCGGCACTAGCAGCAAGACAAGCTTGGTCTAGTGTTAGTTGGATGGAACGTGCTTCTATCTTTTTAAAAGCTGCAGAATTATTAGCAGGACCTTACAGAGCAAAAATGAATGCAGCAACTATGATTGCACAATCTAAAAATGTACATCAGGCAGAAATTGATGCCGCTTGCGAAATGATTGATTTCTTTAAATTTAATGTACAATACATGACAGATATTTTTAAAGATCAACCAGAATCTGCACCAGGAATTTGGAACAGAGTTGAGTACAGACCTTTAGAAGGTTTTGTGTATGCAATCTCTCCTTTTAACTTTACATCAATTGCTGCAAACTTACCAGCAGCTGCTGCTTTAATGGGTAACGTTGTGGTTTGGAAACCATCTGATCATCAAGCTTATTCTGCACAAGTAATTGTAGATTTATTTAAAGAAGCTGGCCTGCCAGATGGAGTTATTAATGTGGTTTACGGAGATCCTGTTATGATTTCTGATACAGTTTTGGCTTCTCCAGATTTTTCTGGATTGCACTTTACAGGCTCTACCACTGTATTTAAAAACTTATGGAAACAAATTGGTAACAACATCCATACTTACAAAACATACCCAAGAATTGTTGGAGAAACTGGTGGTAAAGATTTTATTTGGGCACACAATTCTGCAAACCCTTTACAAGTAGCTACAGCAATTACTAGAGGTGCTTTTGAATATCAAGGTCAAAAATGTTCTGCAGCTTCTCGCGCTTACATACCAACTTCTATGTGGAAAGAAGTTAAAGAGCATTTAACAAAACAAGTAAACGAATTAAAAATGGGTTCTCCAGAAGACCCTTCTAACTTTGTAAACGCTGTTATACACGAAGGTTCTTTTAATAAAATATCTAAATATATAGACGCCGCAAAAGAAGACAGTGATGCAGAGATTATTTTAGGTGGTAACCACGATAAATCTGTAGGTTATTTTATAGAACCCACTGTTATTTTGGCAAAATCGCCAACATATGCAACCATGACAACTGAGTTATTTGGCCCTGTAATTACTATTTATTTATATGAAGATAATGAATGGGAACATTCTTTAGAATTGGTAGATACATCAACAGAGTATGCATTAACGGGTGCAATTTTTTCTACGGATAGGTATATTGTAGAAAAAGCTTCTAAAGCTTTAGAAAATGCTGCAGGTAACTTTTATATAAATGATAAACCAACTGGAGCAGTTGTTGGACAACAACCTTTTGGTGGTGCTAGAGCTTCTGGTACAAATGACAAAGCAGGTTCTGCACAAAACTTATTACGCTGGACCTCTGTAAGATTAATTAAAGAAACATTTGTAACTCCAAAAGATTATAAATACCCTTTCTTAGGATAGAAATAAAAAAGTATTCATAAAAAAAGCCTCATTTTTAATTTAATGAGGCTTTTCTATTTTGTAGACTTTCTATTTTATAAGCAGCTTTTGTATAGTTTGTTTTTTACCATTGATTACTTTCAATAAATACAATCCGGAAGATGTATTTTCAAAAGTAATTTTTTCAGAAAAGCTTGTTTTTGTAGTAGCATACTTTTTTGCTGAAACCAATCTACCCCTTACATCAAACAATTGAATAAGAACCTTGTTATTAATATCTACTTCTAAATTTAAATTAAAAGTTCCGTTATTCGGATTTGGATATATATTAAAATTAGCAAAAGAAGTATCTAGTATTGAAGCTGTATTATCTACAATTATTGAGTAATCTTCAGTTTCCCCCCATTCTGTTAAGTGATCTGCATCACAGGGTCCATCTCCAAAACCATCTGTTGGATCATCATATTCTATAATTACTCGCATTCTTGTTTGACCCAATTTTGCATCTGCAGGTACATTAATAGAAAGTGTAGCTGTTGCAACGTCTTCTAATTTTGTTCCTAAATCATACCTTTCTGTAGCTTTGTCAAAAATAAAATCCTGATTCCAATCAATAAATACATAACAATGGTCTTGATAACCAGCCGTATCAAAAGTTACACTAATAGTGTAGTTTGTATCTTTTAACACATTTGCATTTATACTTGTAAAATCTTGATATCCATCTGATGTATCATTCCCAGAATTATTATTTATACCTGCAAAAGTCACATTGGTTATATGCTCTGATCCATTTGCTTCATCTGTAAATAAAGAAACACAATAACTTGGTACTTCTGTTGTAAAACTAAATGTAGGTGAAAAAGCACTTTCATTACAATTGTTTTTAGATTTTACTCGCCAAAAGTAATTGGTATCTCCACTTACATTATTCAAGGTGTACTCACTTGTGCTTACATTTCCACTTGCTACAATATTATTAAAGTTGATATCACTTGCAACTTCTACATCATAAGAAATTGCATTTGCATCTGCTTGCCAAATTAAATTTTGTGTTAAAGCCACACCTGTTGCGCCATTTGTAGGTGATGATAGCGTAACTGGTGTTAAGTTAGATGCTGTAACTTTTAAAAAAACGTCTAAATTCTGACTGACTGAAGTTGATGTACCCAACACATTTATGGTGTACTCTTGTGCTATAGCACCATCTAAATTAGACACATTCATAACAACTGTAGCATCATCTGATAATGTAGTTGGACTAAAACTAACCAGAGAACCAGCAGGCTGTCCAGTTGCAGAAAGTGTAACATTTTCTGTAAAACCGTTAATAAAATCTAGGTTTAAATTAAAATCTACACTTTGGTTTCCAGCATTACAAGCAGAAACGTTTGTACTTTCATTTGTAATTATAAAAGTTGGTATTGTTGAAAGTATTTCTAAGTTAGTACTATTTACATTGTAAAAAATATTGTCTGAAGCCATCACCATAATTCTAGCCTCAGTAGTTACATTATTGGGTACTAAAATAACTTCTGAACCATCATTAGGTGTATTTTCTTTTAAAATGATTGGAAAAGTTACTCCACCATCTGTAGACATTTTTATAGTTACGTTCGAACAATTTATAGGTGCAATGTCTGTAGTTCCTTTATTCCAAGTAACGGTTTGAGAGCTTCCTGCATTCCAGGTAGCAGCAGAGTTTTGTGATGTGACTACAAAAGCTTCTGCATCTGTAACTGTAACTGTTACATCATCTCTATTAAAAGCACCACCCGTTGCATTATTATCTCTAACCAAAAAAGAAAAATTAAGTTCTCTGGCTACAGCAGGTATTACTTCCCAAGTAGAAGATATATTACCATTAATTACAGTTTCTAATTTTGGGAAATATCTTTCTGGGTTAGTAACTGGAAGAAATGACCTAAACATAGGGCCAACAGAGTTAGATGATGATGGTGGCATTGTAGCAGTTTCATTATCTATCTGCTCCCAATTGTAAGTTAATGTATTTAGACCATCTGTGTCTGTTGCTTCTCCTTTTAAAACAAATGGTGTAGATTTTGGGATACTGTAATCTAAACCCGCATTTGCTACTGGTGTACTATTTCCGTTTGGAGTTAATGTTGCACAGTTACCAGAAGATTGTAAAATATTCTGCATTTGAGCAATGCTTACTGCGTGAAAATAATCATCACTTTGCCCTTGTACATTTGGCAAACATATACCTGCATACCCCATTATTGTAGAGGCACTACCAGGCTCTACAGCTGTTTCATTTGTTCTGTTACAATCGTTATTTTGTGTATGTGTTGCACCAAATTGATGCCCAATTTCATGCGCAACAAAATCTATATCATAAGGGTCTCCAATAGGGGCGCCTCTACCTGTTACTCCTTTTGCTTTTTGATTAGTGACACATACAACACCTAAACCTGCTAAACCATCACCACCAATACTAAAAATATGTCCAATATCATAATTTGCATTTCCTATTTGAGTATCTGCAATTGATTGACTTTCATCAATCATTTCATTAGGATCTCCATCAGTAATATTGTCTGTTGATGCCTCTAAAAATATAATTTTATCATTATCGTCAACAATTTCCATTTTTACAGCCAGTTCTTTTTCAAAAACCCCATTAACTCTTGTTATAGAGGTATTCATTGCAGATAAAACAGCGGCTTTTTTTTCTTGTTCTGTTGCTGTTGCTGGTACATTTTGGTTTGATAGATGAAATTGAGCATATTCTCCACTACAAATCAATGCCAAACGAAAAGTTCTTAGGTTTCCATCGTTTACAATATTAGATTTTAAATTAGGTGAATATTGATTTTTTGAAGTTGCTTCAACATCACACTTAAAAGCTTTGTCTTCTTTATTTAAATCTGATGTTTTATAAACAATAAAGTCATTGTTATTTACCGTATAAGGGTCTATGTAAATAGTTTTAGATTCTGCTGTAAAAATAATTGCATGAAAACCATCTGTACCCATACTTATTTTTGCATAAGATGTTGGATTATCTACACCAATAGCTGTGTACGATTTTATATTTGGAAATTTAGCAGATAACTTTTGACTAAAATTAGAAGATTCTGTAATGATAAATGATTCTAAATTACCTAATTCATTTGGTAATTTAATTTGCATATTTGCAGACTTTAAATTGCTATTTAATATGGCTTGTAACGTATTGGTATTTAAAGAAAAAAGCTTGTATTTATTGGGAAAATTCTTAAAACTACGTATTTTTTTTTTTGAAGTATAGTAGTTTTCTCCGTCAACTTTTTGCCATAAATCTTGCGCATTTATAGAGGCTGTAAAAAGCATTAGAACAAAAACGTTTAATAAGTAAAATTGTTTCGTTTTCATAAATAACAATTTAGTAGATATCAATCTTTCAAATATAAGGAAATATTTATCTTTGTTGTTGAGATTATGAACAGAAACATACTACTTAAAGATTTAAAGGTTAAAGATTATAAAGAAACTTGGGATTATCAATCTAAACTTTTGCAAGAAATTGTAGATGTTAAAATTGAAAACCGTAGAAAAAATATTTCTAAAATTACAGATAATTATTTTTTATTTGTAGAGCATCCTCATGTATATACTTTAGGCAAAAGTGGCGATTTAAGCAACCTATTACTTTCTGAAAAACAAATGGCCGAAAAAGGGGCTACATTTTACAAAATAAATAGAGGTGGCGACATTACCTACCATGGCCCAGGGCAAATTGTGGGTTATCCTATTTTAGACTTAGAAAACTTTTTTACAGACATACATAAATACCTGCGTTTGTTAGAGGAAAGCATTATTTTAACCATTGCAGAATATGGTTTAAAAGGCGAAAGAAGTGAAGGAGAAACTGGTGTTTGGTTAGATGTTGATACTCCTTTTGCTCGTAAAATTTGTGCTATGGGCATTCGTTCTTCACGTTGGGTAACTATGCATGGTTTTGCTTTAAATGTAAACACCAATTTAGGGTATTTTGACAATATAATTCCTTGTGGAATTCGTGGGAAAGCAGTTGCTTCTATGGAGGCTGAATTGGGTAAAAAGCTAGACCAAGAAGAAGTAAAACTTAAAATTTTAAAGCACTTTAAAAACCTTTTTGAGGTGGATGCTTTTTTAAATTAGTTTGAAGTTTGAAGTTTGAAGTTTGAAGTTTGAAGTTAAAAATTAAAAAAATCCCCAACTAACAACTAACAACTAACAAGTAACAACTAACAACTAACAACTAACAACTAACAAACCTACTTCTCCTCATTAAAATAAACTTTGTAATATTTCATTTTTTTCTCTTCATCATAACCTCTTTCTAAATATTCTGAAGCTGCTTCTGGTGCATCTACATCTAATTTTATATTGATGTTGGTATCTAATTTAATTTCTGTTTTTAACTTGCTTTTTTCTTTCTTTAAAACTACTCCAGAAACATCAAAATTGTTTCTAATTAACACATCATTTAAGGTTTCGAAGTGTTTTTTATAATCATCAAACAACTCTTTGTGTTTATCTTGCTCAAAAACTTCCTCTTTAAAATCATGATAGTCAACAGCTTCGTGTTCTTTAAAATAATCTACTGTATTTGCTAAAAAATTACCTTGTTCTTGCATGCCTAATTCTGGTTTTAGCACTTCTTCAGAAAACTCTTTACACATTTCTAAATAGCTTTGTGTATGTGAATTGTAATCGTCTGCTAATTTTACACCTAAGAAATTTTTTATCCAATATTGGGCATCGTAATTATTGTTATCTACAGAAAAAACAACAGTACCTTCTGTGTCTGATGTATTTAAAACCAAACAACCTTTGTCTATTTTTCTAGTTGAAATTCCTTTTTGAACCACCACATCCCAACTTTCGTTATCGTCTAAATAGGTTTGAAAAAAATCTACTTTATTTTCTATTTTAAAAATCCCTACTGCTTCGGTTAATACATCTTTATACTCTATACCTTCTATGAAAACGACCAAAACATCACCCGTTTTTATTTGCGCAGAATTAGATTGTTCGTACAAATGATTTACAATGTTTTTAGAATATTCTACAAACGTGCTTTCTTCTTTAAACACTTCTGATGCGTAATTATTAATCTCATTTAAGCGCACATCTGCATGATGTGTAAAGCGATAACTTTGCGTTAAACTACCAAAGGGTTTTAACAGAAAACTCTTCATTAAATCGTAACTTTCTTGGTCGAAACGAATTAAATCTTCTGAAAAAACATTGTGCCCACTATTAAATTTGTTTGCCACTTTATGAAGTATACATTTGGTAATTTCTGCTCTGGTTTTTTTTATCATCAGTAAGAATTTTGGAGCGTAAAAATAATTGAATTTTTAAATAGTTTAAGGTTATTTCTAAAAGTTTATAAACAAGTTTAGCCCTAATTGAACTTTTTGTTGAGTTAAAGATAAATTATATGTCTGAGCTCTTTTTTTTTTACGCTGAACTCTATTTAGTATTTGTTCTAAATAATAAAATTACTCCTTTATAAAAAAGATGATAAATTAAATTAAGCATAAAAAAGCAAGTAGTAAAAGCAGAAAATAGCTTCTAAAAAATTACAACTTTAATTTTAGTTGTTCTGGCAATAACTTAAAAGATTTTCTATGATAATCTGTGGCACCAAACTGCCTGATGGCGTTTCTGTGTTGTTTGGTAGGATACCCTTTGTTTTTTTGCCAATTATACATGGGAAACTCTAGATGTATTTTTGACATATATTCATCTCTATAAGTTTTTGCTAACACAGATGCTGCTGCAATGCTTAAGTATTTTGCATCACCTTTTACAATAGTTTTATGCGGAATTTTCTTGTAGTTTTTAAACTTATTGCCATCTACGATTATAAATTCTGGCTCAATTTTAAGCATTTCTATAGAACGATGCATTCCTGTAATAGAAGCTTGCAAAACGTTAATTTGATCAACTTCTTGCTGCCAAACAAAAGAAACTCCGTAGGCAAGAGCATTTTTCTCTATAAAAGGGCGCAATTCTTCTCTTCGTTTTTCTGACAATTGCTTAGAATCGTTTAAAAAAGGATGTGAAAAATCTGCAGGTAAAATTACAGCTGCTGCCACAACTGGTCCAGATAAACAACCTCTACCAGCTTCGTCTGTACCTGCCTCTAAAGTGTAACCACTGTAATTTAATTTTAGCATTTTACAAAGAAAAGAAGAATTAACAGTTTTCAAAATAATTATTGGCTATTATTTTCGTTTTATTATTTTACATTTGTCCTTGTATATTATTAGTATGAATAAACAACTTTTTACTTTTTTGTGTCTTTGTCTTTTAATGATAAGTACGACTTTTTCTCAGCGCAGTTTAGGGGGTATTCAAAGAGGTAATACAAATACTAATAGCAATAATAAAGGAAAAGTAAATGTTACGCTTTCTGGCAAAACAAAATATACAGATTACAAAATCTTTTCTCATCAAAGAGACACCACTTATATAGACACTACACTTTCTATCAAAAAAGAGTATAAGTTTAATTATTTACGTAAAGATTTATTTGAGTTTTTAGAGTTTCATAACCAAGGGCAAACATTAAATAATTTAGGCTATAGTTTTAATTCTATTCATAGATTGCCAGATATTGGTTTTTCTGCAAAACAAGTTAGTTATTTAGATGTAGAAGACATAAAATATTATGAAGTACCTACAACAACCACAGAAATATTGTACAGAACTGGTTTACAACAAGGGCAAGTTTTAGATGCTTTGTTTACCATAAATTTTTCTAAAAGATTAAATGTATCTCTTTCTTATAAAGGCTTGCGCTCTTTGGGTGCTTATAGAAGAGCGTTGGTTAGTAATGGTAATTTTAGAGGTACTTTTCATTACAGAACTAAAGAAAATCAATATCAAATAAGGGCGCATTTAACTACACAAGATTTTTTTCATCAAGAAAATGGTGGATTAACACCAGGTGCTTTACAGAATTTTATAGATGATGCTCCAGATTTTACAACAAGAGCACGTTTAGATGTAAACTTAACAGATACTGAAAGTCAGTTTGACTCAAATAGATTTTTTTTAGAACACAGCTATAAACTTGTTGCAAGTAAAGATACCATTACTAATAAAGATTTTAGCAATTTAAAAATTGGGCATATATTAACCAAAGAAAATAAATCTTTCGAGTTTATACAAACTTCTTTAACGCCTACTTTTTTTGGTGATGCAAGTTCTTCTGACCCCAATAACAAACAAGCACAAAGTACCATTACCAACAACGAATTAAATTTAGAATTTAACTCTAAATATGTTTTAGGAAAATTTAAAGCAAAAACAAACTTAACTAGTTATACATATGGTTATGATACTATTTTAAATAGTAATAGCAATATCAACAAATTAAAAATAGAGGGAAATGCCATTTCTTTTGGCGCAGATTGGAAAGCTAAAATTAAAAACTTTCAGCTAAATGCAGATGCAAGTATTACCCCAGGAACTGGAAGACTATCTGGTAATTATATTAAAGGAGAAGCTGTTTATAAAAAAGATAGTATTTTTTCTTTAAAAGGTACTTTATTATTGAGTTCTAAATCGCCCAATTTTAATACACTTTTACACCAAAGTGAATATGATAATTACAACTGGCAAAATGAAACATTTAGCAATGTAAACACTAGAGATTTAGGTTTTAGCTTACAGTCTAAATGGTTAAATACTTCGTTAAATTTTACCAATATAGATAACTACACCTATTTTAATGAAGCTAGCCAACCAGAACAATTTACAGACCAAATAGTATACTTAAAAGTAAAAGCAAACAGAGAATTTAGATTGGGTAAATTTGCTTTAGACAATACATTTATGTACCAAAATGTTAGCAGTGGTAGTTCTGTTTTTAGGGTACCAGAATTTGTAACTAGAAATACTTTTTACTATACAGATTATTGGTTTAAAGGCAAACCGATGTTGGTAAATATGGGGTTTACTTTTAAGTATTTTACAGCATATAATGCCAATGCTTACAATCCGCTTTTAGGCGAATTTAGAATACAAAATGATGAAGAAATAGGTTTTCCAACTTTTGATGTATTTTTTAATGCACAAGTGCGAAGAACTCGTATTTACTTTAAAATAGACAATGCTACCGCTGGTTTTACAAAAAAGAACTATTTTACTGCACCCAATTACCCTTATAGAGATTTTACCATTCGTTTTGGTTTGGTTTGGAATTGGTTTATATAAAAATCATCAAACTATATACTGTTACTTTTAGTAACTTTTAAACAATAAAAAAATTATATCAAAAAGTTTTAACATGAAAAATCAACTTATAAATAACTGGAAACTTTTTTTAATAGCAAGTTTAACTTTAGGTTTAGCCCCTTTTAATCCACCACATATTTGGGGTAAAATTCAATGGATTTTAGGTGGAAATGCTTTTTCTGGTAAAGATGCAATGCAAGCCCAAGATTGGTTTGATGTTGTATTGCATGGAACTCCCTGGGTTTTATTGCTAATTTCTGGAGTTTTAAATATCTTTAAAACAAAAAATAATTAGTTAAAATGAAAAAATTACTTTTTAACTAACTGCTTAATCTTAATGTTTAAAGCAGCAAACAACAGCGTTGTAAACGGACTTAAATAATTAAAAATAGCATATACAAAATAATCTGCTACAGAAACACCTAAAACTCCAGATTGATAAGCACCACAGGTATTCCACGGAATTAAAACCGAAGTTACCGTACCAGAATCTTCTAAAGTTCTACTTAAATTTTCTGGTGCTAAACCTTTATCTTCATAAGCTTTTTTAAACATTTTACCGGGTATAACTATTGCCAAATATTGGTCTGACGCTATTGCATTTAAACCTAAACAACTTACTACTGTACTTGCAAACAAACCAAAAACAGAGCTTGCAACAGCTAATAAACTTTTAGTAATTTTTGCCAAAGCTCCAATGGCATCCATTACACCACCAAAAACCATAGCGCAAATAATTAAAAAGATGGTCCATAACATACCTTTCATTCCACCTGATGAAAAAAGTTCCGATAATTTATCATTATCAGTTTCTATGCTTGTGTCTGTTAAAATTGCATTTATAATTGAGGTAAATTTCGTTTCAGATAAGTTTGCTAAAACATCACTTTGAAAAATAAAAGCGAAAACTGCTGCTAAAATAACTCCTACTCCTAAAGCTATTAAAGGTTTGGTTTTTAATAAAATCATTGCAATTACAACTCCTGGAACTATAAACAACCAAGGAGAAATATAAAAAGTGGTATCTATAGTTACTAATAAATTACTAATATCTGCACTACCTTTAGTATCTATTGTACTACTTAAAAATGCAAAAACAATTAAAGTAAACAAAATTGTTGGTACTGTTGTAATTGCCATGTATTTTATGTGTGTAAACAAATCTGTACCTGCCATGGCAGGCGCTAAGTTTGTAGTATCTGAAAGTGGAGACATTTTATCACCAAAATACGCTCCAGAAATTACGGCTCCAGCAATCATTCCTGGAGATATACCCAAAGCACTACCAATACCTACTAAAGCAATACCCACTGTTGCAGAAGTAGTCCAAGAACTTCCAGTTGCAATAGAAATAATAGCTGCTATTATTACAGTTGCTGGTAAAAATATTTCAGGACTTAAAACCTGTAAGCCATAATACACCATTGCTGGTATAATGCCACTAACCAACCAAGAACCTGCTAATGCACCTACTAAAAACAAAATCATTATCGGTACAAAAACACTTTTCCAGTTTTCCCAAACCTCTGCAATCATATTGCCAACAGAAATTTTATTAAAAAAACCAACAGCTGCTGCAACCAAAGCTCCCATTAATAATATGTATTGATTGGTATAGGCACCAAACCATTCTTGATCTTCTACAAAAAAGATATTATATGCCAATAAACACATTAAAATTACCACAGGAATTAAAGACTCTAAAAGGTTTAACTCTTTATTATCTATCATTTTTTGACCTTCAATATCTATTTCTGAAAGATTCTTTTTTTCTGACATTCTTTAAATTTTTGTTCTGTAATGTTACGATTTTACAAGAAGTTATGCAAATTGATTTGGTTACACTATTTTTACGCTTATGGATTCATTAACGCAAATTGTTTTAGGTGCTGCTTGTGGAGAACTTGTTTTAGGCAAAAAGATTGGCAACAAGGCATTATTATTTGGAGCCATTGGTGGTACCATTCCTGATTTAGATGTTTTTATTGGAAGTTTTTTGTACAATAACGAAATACAAGCCATGGCTTTTCATAGAGGTTTTATGCACTCTATTCTGTTTGCTGTTTTGGGTTGTTTTGCTTTTGGATGGATTACATACAAACTCTACAATACAAAAAAAAGAACTGGTACAACCCAATTAAAAGATTGGATTCTGTTGTTCTTTTGGGCCATTTTTACACATCCGCTTTTAGATTGTTTTACTCCTTATGGAACGCAACTTTTTGCCCCTTTCTCTAATTACAGAGTCGCTTTTAATAATATTTCTGTTGTTGACCCATTATATACCTTGCCTTTTCTATTTTGTATGATTGTTGTACTTTTTTTGAAAAGAACGAACTTAAAAAGATTACAATGGACCAAAGTTGGTATTTACATAAGTAGTATTTACATGGTTTTTACACTGTTTAATAAGTTTTATATAAATCGTGTTTTTAAAAAATCTTTTAAAAAAGCAGGTATTTCTTTTCAGCGTTTTTCTGCACAACCCACTATTTTAAACAATATTTTATGGTATGCAGTTGCAGAAACAGCCACAGAATATCACCTTACCTTTTACTCTCATTTTGATAAAAGTACCACCGCAGATAAAATGATTACCATTACTAAAAATCATGAGGTTATTGATATGAATGATAAAAATTTACAAACCTTAGCATGGTTTAGTAATGATTATTTTACAATTCATAAAAAAGAAAAAATTAGTACTTTTAAATATACTGATTTAAGATATCCTATGGTAAATCCTGATGATGTAAACACCTCGATTTTTAATTTTACCGTATATCTTGAAAATGGTGAATGGGATATTTTACCTTTTGATGGAAATACACCCAGTAAAGAAGATTTTGCAAAATTTACAAAACGTTTTTGGGGAATTTAAAAATTTTTATTTTTATTTTAAAAAAACTCAAAGGTTTAGATACTGAAATAAATTCAGCTCAAAAACCTGTAAACTCTAAAAATGTAATTGTATTTTTAAATTACTGTTTTTTCGGGGTTTCAATATGCGTTAAGGATTGAGCAATTGTTTGAGCTCTTTTTTGTTTTTTACAAAAAAAGCGAGTGTGAAAGCCTGACCTGAAAGGAAACGCCCTAAAAAATTTATAAAAGCCCAACTTGATGCATGCAAGAATTCATGATTTGGTAAGTTCTTTCTATGTTGGCATCTAAACCAATAGAAAAACGAATTAAACCATTGCTTAAACCCATTTCCGCTTGCTCTTCTTCGGGTATTTCTGATGATGTAGAGCTTCCTGGAGCAGAAAATAGGGTTTTGTAAAAGCCTAAACTTACTGCTAAACAACCTAAATTTTTTTGTTGCATTAGCTCCATTAATTCGTTGGCTTTTTCTAGAGAACCTACATCTATAGTTAACATGCCTCCAAAGCCATATGTTGCATTCATCATACTTTTAAATAGTTGATGAGATGGGTGTGATTGTAAACCTGGATATACCGTTTTTAAACCGTCTTTTTGGAATTTATCTGCTAAATATGCTGCATTAAAGCTGTGTTGTTTCATTCTAATATGCAAGGTTCGTAGATTTTTTAAAACGGATGAAGCTCTTAAACTATCCATAGTAGAACCCAACAACATACTTGCGCCGTTATTTACATTTCGTAAATTATCTATAATTTTTTGGGATGCACAAACCACACCACCAACAGTATCTGAAGAACCATTGATGAATTTTGTTAAACTGTGGCAAACTATATCTGCCCCTAATTTGGCTGGGGAAATTGATAATGGGGAAAACGTATTGTCTACTACCAATTTTAAATTGTGTTTTTTAGCTAATTTTGATAACCCTACAATATCTGCAACTTCTAGTAAGGGATTACTTACAGATTCGCAATACAAAACTTTGGTGTTTTTTGTAATTGCTGCTTCTACAACTTCTAATTTTGTAATGTCTACAAAGGTAGTTTCTACCCCAAATCTTGAAATAAAGTTTTTTAAAAATGCGTAAGTACCTCCATAAATAGTTCTACTAGAAACGATATGATCTCCTGCGCCACACAATTGCATTAAAACGGGGGTAATGGCTCCCATACCTGAAGCTGAAACATTGGCTGTTTCTGTACCTTCCATAGCTGCTAAAGCTTCGCCTAAATATAAATTACTAGGTGATAAATGGCGTGAATATAAGTAACAACCGTCTGCATTTCCTTCAAAAGTATCGAACATGGTTTTTGCTGATGTAAATGTGTAGGTTGATGAATCTGAAATGGACGGGTTTACACCACCAAACTCGCTAAAATATTGTAAATCTTGAATTTTATCTGCAGGGTCGAATTTCATAATTATTGTTTTTAGTTTAGTTCAAAATTAAATAGATACAGATAATTAATCAATGATTTACAATAAATATAGATTTTATTTCTATATTTATATTTTTATATAGTTTTAAAAACTATTATAAAATCAACTTTACTCTTTTTTTAGAAAATTTTTAAGTATGGTATTAGATAACATCGATAAAAAACTAATTAATTTATTACAAAAAGACAGCAAACAGACTACAAAAAAACTGTCTTTGCAATTAAACTTATCTGTTACTGCAGTTTATGAGCGTATTAAAAAATTAGAGAAAGAAAAAGTGATAGAGAACTATGTTGCAATCATAAATAAAAATAAAATTGGAAAGTCTTTTTTAGTGTTTTGTCACATTAAATTGGTACAGCATGCTAAAGAATATGTAACTACTTTTGAACGTGAAGTGATAGAATTAGCAGAAGTTTCTGAATGTTTCCACGTAAGTGGAGATTATGATTATATTTTAAAAATTTATGTAGAAAATATGGAAGCTTACAGAGATTTTATGATTACCAAATTAACTGCCATAAAATATATTGGCAGTACGCATAGTATTTTTACCATAGGAAATGTAAAAAATACTACAGAAATAAACCTAGACTAAAGTAAAATCTATACCATAAATTCTTACCGCGCTTTATATATATTTTTGTATAAATTACTATTTATTTTAACTTCAATTTTTTACCAATAATAAAATTGGTTCTAGGTCTGTTGGGATTTATCTATGTGATATTTGTATTATTAAAAATAGAAAGTGTTCGGTTTACAATCAAAAAAAACATCAACTGGAAAAGCTTTTGGAAAAGTACTTTATTAAAGTTCTTAATCATTGCCATTTCTACAATACTTTTTGTTTGGTATACAGATACAAATAGTCTTTTTACAGAAGTTTGTAAACAAGCCTAAGATTTGATTGCTCTTCTTAGTTATTTTCACCTTATTATCTGTGTATCCTCAAGAATTGTTATTTAGAACATACAATTCGTGGTTGTTTTGTGTACACTACTAGTATGGGAGCTTTGTTGTAGTTTTAGTGGTTATTATAGATAAAAAAAGATCCAAAAATAAATTTTTTGGATCTTTTGATTTGTAAAATAATTATTTACAAGAAAGAAATAATTATTTAGTTTTTACAGTAAAAGATAATTCCATCATATCATCGATAAACTTGTCTTTTAAATTATCAAAAAATGATTTAGAAGCATATTTTACATTAAAATCTGCTCTATCTACATTAAAAGTTTCGCTTTTAAAAATAGTTGTATCTCCTTCTGTTGATAACATTGCAGGTATTGTAATGCTTTTTGTAACATCTTTAATTGTTAAGTTTCCTGTTACGTGTAATTTATCTTCTTTCTCTTCTACATTTGTAATTACAAACTTAGAAGTTGGGTATGTAGCAACATCAAAAAAGTCTGCAGAAGTTAGATGCCCAACTAATTTAGCATTTCCATCATTATCTGCAGGAATATCTAAATTTTTAATTGAAGACATGTCAATTACAAATTCTCCACCTGTTAAAGTACCATTTTCTATTAGTAAAGAACCTTCTTTTAATAGTATTACTCCATTATGAGCTCCTGTTGGTTTTGTACCTTTCCAAGTAATTTCAGAGTTAGCTGTATCTACATTATTTAAAGCTGCAAGTTTTTCAACTTTTACTTCTTCTTTAGTTTCTACTTTTTCTTTCTTTTCGCCTTTACATGCAGTTAAAACTGATGCTACAACTGCGAGTGTTAAAATTATTTTTTTCATATTTATTTTATCGTTTAAAATTATTAGTTGCACAAATATATGTAATTTATTTTCCCTGGAAACTATTTTTTGCTTTTTAATAAATAATTAACAACATGTGCAGCAGCTTGTAGGCCAAAAGCAGCTGGCATATAGCTAATTGTACCATAATATGATTTTTTAAAATTGCTACCATCTGTTATTTTTACACTTGCAGGGATTTGAACCTCTTCAGAGTATACTGCTTTTACACCTTTGTCTACCTTTCTTTCTTTTAAACGTTTGCGTAAAACTCTAGCCATTGTGCAATTTTTAGTTTTGCTAATATCTTTCACTTTAATTTTAGTAGCATCTAACTTACCTCCTGCTCCCATAGATGAAATTATTTTCACCTTTTTTCTTCTTGCGGCTACAAGTAAATTTATTTTGGGGGTAATACTATCGATACAATCTAAAACGTAATCATAATCTTTAGTTACAATTTCAAATGCCCTTTCTGGAGATAAAAACTCTTCTAAAGCAATTAGTTGAATATTTGGATTAATATCCCTGATTCTTGCAGATAAAATACTGGTTTTCGATTTTCCTATGGTAGATTGTAATGCTGGTAATTGCCTGTTGATGTTGGTTTCATCAAATACATCTCCATCAACAATTGTTATTTTACCAACACCAGCTCTTGCTATAAATTCTGCAGCATAAGAGCCAACACCACCCAAACCTACAATTAAAATATGGGCGTTTTGTAATTTTTCTAACCCTTGTTTTTGTACTAATAATTCAGTACGTTCTAACCAACTCATAAGATATATACTTTAAAAATAAAGTAGCAAAATTAAACATATTTACTAATTAGATAATGTATTTTCTGCTAATGCAGATTTATTAGTTATTGGTGCTATTTTTGAAAATGACAAATGCTTTATTAATAATTTAAAACATGAAATTAATTTGTTAATACTAAGTAGGTAGAAATCCATAATAAAAATTGCAAAATCTCAATTAAGTCTAAAAAAAACAACAAACATTACTTTTAATACTTAGTTTAGATTCCTGCCTTCGCAGAAATAATAGAAAAGACTACTTTTACAACTTCAAACAAAACCGAATGTCAGACATTTTTAACTTCCTTTTTGAGCAATACAAAACCTACGAAACTTTAGATATTGTTTTAGAAATTATTGCTGTATTTTTTGGTTTTTTATCTGTTTGGTTTTCAAAACAAAATAAAATTTGGGTATTTCCAACAGGAATGATTAGTACTTCCATTTTTGTTTATTTACTTTTAAAATGGGCTCTTTTAGGTGATATGATGATAAATATATATTACTTTATAATGAGCATTTATGGCTGGTATATTTGGACACGTAAAGTAGACGAAACGCATCTTACACCAATTTCTAAGACCACCCTAAAAGAGAAAAAAACAGCATTTCTAATTTTTATTGCAACCCTAGTTTTTGTGTATGTTGTATATAATTATTTTGATAAATGGATTTCTTGGGTTGCTTATATAGATACTATTACCACAGCAATTTTCTTTGTAGGTATGTGGTTAATGGCAAAACGTAAAATAGAAAATTGGTTTTTTTGGATAATTGGAGACCTTATTTCTGTACCTTTATACTTATATAAGGGCTTTACATTTACAAGCTTTCAATATTTTGGATTTACTTTTATTGCCATTTTTGGCTATTTAGCATGGAAAAAGAACTTACACAAGAACCCATTAACATTGTAAAAATTGTTTTATTTGGGCCAGAATCTACAGGGAAAACAACACTTTCTAGACATTTAGCACGTTATTACAACACAGTTTGGGCACCAGAATTTGCAAGAGATTATTTACAAGAAAAATGGAATAACGAACGGAAAATTTGCGAAAAAGAGGATTTGCTGCCCATTGCAATTGGGCAAATGAAGTTAGAAAATGAATTAGCAAAAAAAGCAGATAAAGTTTTAATTTGCGATACAGATTTGTTAGAAACTAAAGTATATTCAGAAGAGTTTTATGATGGCTATGTAGATGATAAATTAAACAAAGCAGCCAAAGAAAACAAGTATGATTTGTATTTGCTAACCTACATAGATACCCCATGGGAAGCAGACGATTTAAGAGATAGACCTGAACAACGTTTAGAAATGTTTACAGCTTTTGAAAATGCTTTAAAAAAGTACAACAAAAACTATATTCTATTAAAAGGTAGTAAGGAAGCACGTTTAAAAGATGCTACAAAAGCTATTGATAAAATTTTAAAAAATAAAGAAAATTTACATTCGTTTTCAGAGGCACTGTAACTGACAATTTCTTAGAAATATGCACAGAGAAAACATTATTAAAGAATTAAGTTTTAAGGCCATTAGAAGCTCTGGCGCTGGTGGGCAACATGTAAATAAAACTTCTTCTAAAATAGAACTAACATTCGATTTGCAAAACTCTTTGTCTTTAACCGAAAGCGAAAAATTATTACTGAAAAATAAACTCTCGTCTAAACTTACCAAAGAAAATGTATTGATTCTTTTTTGTGAAGAAACACGCTCTCAACACAAAAACAAAGAATTAGCCATTAAACGATTTTTAAGTTTACTTAAAACCAATTTAACTCGTAAGAAAAAACGAAAACCAACAAAACCTAGTAGAGCTTCTCTTAAAAGAAAAGCAGAAAGCAAACAAAGAAACTCATTAAAAAAAGCGCATAGAAAAAAGCCAAAATTAGCGTAAAAGCAAAGGATAGCAAACAAGTTTAGCCACGATAGGAACGACATCCTTTTTATTGTTAGTTCGAGTGCCGCGCTTTTTTGCGTGGTTTATCTAGGAAAAAATAAAAAGATATAGTGGATAGCGTGAAATAGCTTCTAATAAAAAAATCATTTTTTTGTTTCACAATTGTATTTTCCACCTTAATTTTGCAACGTTCTCATAAAGGGGTGCTTTTTTAGACTATAGCTTTTAGACGTTAGCCATTAGAAAAACAAACTAAAACTAACAACGAAAGACTAACAACTAATTTGGCTGAGATCATACCCAATGAACCTAGAACAGATAATGCTGTTTAGGGACTGAGTGACATTAGAAATAATGTCGAAAGTTTAATTATTCAATATTAATCGCAAGAATAATTACCTCTTTTTATTCGTTTTAAATTCTTTAAAATGAAAAAAATCACTTTTTTTTTATTCTTGTTTGCAAGTATACTTGCAAACGCCCAAGCATTTAAACTTTCTGGTAAAGTTATAGATGAAAATAAGCAACCTTTACCTGGTGCTACTATTTTAATTAAAAGCATTAAAAAAGGAACTTCTTCTGATTTTGGTGGTAATTTTAGTTTACAACTCTTAAAAGGTGTGTACACAGTACAGGCCTCTTTTATGGGTTATAAAACTATATCAGAAAAAATTACCATTACAAAAAACGAAGAATATATGATTCAGTTAAAACCTGACGCTACACTTTTAGGAGAAATTTTGGTATCTGCCATTAGAGTAAATGCAGACATCCCGATTACCTATTCTAATTTGTCTAAAAAAGAAATTGCTAAACGTAATTTAGGGCAAGACATTCCTGTTTTAATGAATTATTTACCAAACGTAGTCTCGTCTTCAGATGCTGGTGCTGGGGTAGGTTACACCTATATGAGTGTCCGTGGTTCTAATGGAGAACGTATTAATGTAACTGTAAATGGTATCCCTTACAATGATGCAGAAAGTCATGGTAGTTTTTGGGTAAATTTAGGCGATTTTGCATCGTCTACACAAAACTTACAATTACAACGTGGTGTAGGAACGTCTACCAATGGTTCTGGAGCTTTTGGTGCCAGTTTAAATATTTTAACTGATGCTATTTCTGAAGAGGCTTTTGGAGAAATATCGAATTCTTTCGGGTCCTTTAATACCAGAAAGCATACTGTAAAGTTTAGTACAGGAAAACTAAATAATCATATAGAAATTGCAGGACGTTTGTCTAATATTTATTCAGATGGTTATGTAGATAGAGCATTTGCAGATTTAAAATCATACTATTTACAAGGTTCTTATACGGATGAAAACACCTTAATTAAAGCAGTTACTTTTGGTGGAAAGGAAAGAACTTACCAAGCTTGGTTTGGTTTAACTGCACAACAATTAGAGGAAAACAGAAGGCAAAACCCATATACGTATGACAATGAAGTTGATGATTATGAACAAAACCATTATCAATTACATTGGAACGAAAAAATTAATAATAATTGGGCTACAAATTTGGCTTTAAATTACACAAAAGGAGCTGGTTTTTTTGAACAGTTTAAAGAAGAGGAAAGTGCTGCAGATTTTAACAATCTTATAGAAGATGATAGCGACCTAATTGTAAGACGTTGGTTAGACAACGATTTTTACGTAGCAAATTTTAATGCAACTTATAAAACTAGAGGTGTAAATGTAGTTTCGGGTATTTCTTATTCTAATTATACAGGAGACCATTTTGGTGAAGTAATTTGGGGAGACGATTTAGCACCAAATGTTAGTATAAGAGATCGTTATTATTTTTCTGATGCAAAAAAAACAGACTTTTCTTTATTTTCTAAAGCAACTTTAGAATTGAGTGAAAACCTATCTACATACATAGATTTACAAGGTAGATTTGTAAGTTATCAAACCAAAGGTTTAACTTCTGATAGAGTATCTATTGATGTAGATGCTAGTTTTAATTTTTACAACCCTAAATTTGGTTTTACCTATAATATTAATAACAACAACAATTTATATGCGTCTTTTGCTATAGCAAACAGAGAACCTAATAGAAACGATTTTGAAAACGGCGTTAGCACACCAGAAACCTTAAATGATTACGAATTTGGTTGGCGTTTAAAGTCTGAAAATGTAAAGCTAAATACCAATATCTATTATATGGATTATAAAAATCAATTGGTATTAACAGGCGCTTTAGATGATGTGGGTGCACCTGTTAGAGCTACTTCTGGTAGCAGTTACAGATTAGGTTTAGAAGTTGATGCAGATATTCGTTTAAACGATGTTTTTACAATAAAACCTAATGTAGCATTTAGCAATAATAAAAACAGAGATTTTGTAACTTCTATAAATGGTAATTTAGAAAATTTAGGAAATACAGACATTTCATTTTCACCCAATGTAGTAGCTGGTAATATTTTAACTTACCAACCTTTAGATAATTTACAGTTTTCATTTTTATCTAAATATGTAGGCAAACAATCTTTAAGTAATTTAAGTAGTAACATTTCTACAAATGATGTGTTAGATTCTTTTTTTACAAGCGATTTAAATTTGGTATATCAGATTTCGCCTAATAAAATATTTAAGTCAATTACATTTACTGCTTTAATAAATAACATTTTTAATGCAACATATGTAGATAGAGGTTATTATTATACCTTTGATGATACTTGGACTACACCAGGTACAACTATTACCGAGAATGGAGCAGGTTATTACCCACAAGCAACCAGAAATTTTCTAATTGGTGTAACCCTGAAATTTTAAAAAAACAGCCATTTTTAGTTAAAAATTAGCTAAAAAAGGGTGAAAAGGAGCGATTTTTAGTTAAAATCGCTCTTTTTTTCTTAAATTGAAAATTGGTAAAAAAGTGTTTCTTTTTTTTGAAAGAAAAGTAAAAATATTATTTTTTTTAGCGCAAATATCTTACAAACTTAGTCCTAATTTTCTAAAAATACTTTTTAGAATTGTTACACTTTTATCACTTAAATAATACAAACCTAAAAAACTATATGAGACAACTTAAAATTGTAAAGCAAGTAACCAACAGAGATGCTAAATCATTAGAAAAATATTTTCAAGAAATAAGTAAAATTGGGTTAATTACTGCAGATGAAGAAGTAGAGTTGGCTTTAAAAATTAAAAAAGGAAATGCCAAAGCTTTAGATACTTTGGTAAGTGCAAATTTAAGATTTGTTGTTTCTGTTGCAAAACAATACCAAGGGCAAGGCTTAAAACTATCTGATTTAATAAACGAAGGAAATGTTGGCTTGGTAAAAGCTGCAAAACGCTTTGATGAAACCAGAGGTTTTAAATTTATTTCATATGCTGTTTGGTGGATTAGACAAGCCATTATGCAAGCCTTAGCAGAGCAATCTAGAATTGTGCGATTGCCTTTAAATAAAATTGCTAGTATTAGTAAAATTAAAAAAATATATGCACGTTTAGAACAAAACGAACAACGTATGCCAACCAATAAAGAAATTGCAAAGCAATTAGATATGACAGAGCATGAGGTTGAACAATCTTTAAAAAATTCTGGTAGACATGTTTCTATGGATGCACCTTTTAAAGAAGGAGAAGATTCTAACTTATACAATGTATTGCAGTTTGACGAATCGCCAAAGCCTGACAAAGAGTTAATGAAACAATCTTTATCTATAGAAATTGATAGAGCTTTGGATACCTTAACTTTTAAAGAAGCAAAAATAATTAAAATGTTTTATGGTATTGGCAATGAAACTGCAGCAAGTTTAACAGAAATTGGTGAGCGTTTTGATTTGTCTAGAGAACGTGTAAGACAAGTAAAACAAAAAGCAATTAGAAGATTGCAATCTAGATCTAAAACACAAATGCTAAAAGCATATTTGGGTTAAAAAATAAAAAAGCAAGCTATTTAGCTTGCTTTTTTATTTTTTATGAGTCTATTCTACCCACTGCACAGCTTACAAAAGATTTTGCTTTGTGTATCACTGTATTTTTGTCTCCCACAGGTGGATACCCTAATTTAGATAATTTTTCTTTAACGAAACTATCATCTTCATTTTCTGATGTAATACTGACCAAAGATTTTTCTACATCTATAGCTACATCATTTACGGCCTCTAAAGACAGTAAACCTTTTTTTATTGTTGCTGCACAACCACCGCATTTTAAGTTTTCTATTTCTATTGTTGTTGTCTTCATAATTAGTTTTCTTTTTTCCATTGATGATAACCTCCAAGCACATTGTATACTTGAAAGCCTTTTGCTTGTAAAATAATTGCAGATTTACCACTTCTGTTGCCACTTCTGCAGTACAAATATACAGGTTTAGATTTATCTAATAATTTACTTGCTTTTTCTGGAAAATCAGTATCAAAATAATTTGCAAAAACAGCTGTTTTTATAAAACCCTGTTTAATTTCTTGTGGACTTCTAACATCCATTAATTGGATATTTTCTTTTGCCAATAGCATTTTTAATTCTTTAGTAGAAATTGTTTTTATATCTTGTTGCTTATCACAATTTATAAAAAAGAAACTAACAAATAAAATGTAAAATAACTGCCTCATCATTTATTTTAATGTAGATGGACAAACAGCATCTGTTCTTTCTATATCAGTATTTTTAATAGCAGCAAAACCTCCTGCAATATCTACAACATTATGAAAGCCTCTTGCTTTTAAAATGGAAGCTGCAATAACAGATCTATAACCCCCTGCACAATGTATATAAAAATTGTCTGATTTAGGAAATTTTTCAATGTAATCATTTAAAAAATCCAGGGGTGTGTTTTCTGCTACTTTTATATGTTCACTATCATATTCTCCAGGTTTTCTAACATCAAAAACAGGTTCTTTATTGTCTAGTTTTTGTTGTAAGGTTGCTGCTGAAATTGAATCTATACTATCAATTTCTTTGTTTGCTTTTTTCCAAGAATCGAAACTTCCATCTAAATAACCTAAAACGTTATCAAAACCAACTCTAGATAATCTTGTAATGGTATCTTCTTCTTTTCCAACAGGAGCTATTAATAAAATAGGCTGTAAAATATCTTTTATTAAAGCACCAACCCAGGGTGCAAATCCACCATTAATTCCTATAAAAATAGATTGTGGTATAAAACCTTTTACAAATTCATCTTGATGACGAACGTCTAAAATTAACGCATTGGTTTCGTTTGCAATCAACTCAAAATCTTTTACAGATAATGGTTTTGCGCTATTTTTAATAATGTCGTCTACATCTTTATAGCCTTCTTTATTTAACTTTACATTTAAAGGAAAATAAGCTGGTGGTGGTAATAAACCATCTGTAACTTCCTCTATAAACTCTTCTTTAGTCATGTCTGCTCTTAAGGCATAATTGGTTTTCTTTTGCTCTCCAATGGTACCAATCGTTTCTTTACTTAAATTTTTACCGCAAGCAGAACCTGCACCATGAGCTGGATATACAATTACATCATCTTCTAATGGCATAATTTTGGTCTGTAAGCTTTCGTATAAAAAACCTGCTAAATCTTTTTCTGTAATATCTCCTTTTTGTGCCAAGTCAGGGCGACCAACATCTCCTAAAAATAAAGTATCTCCACTAAAAAGGGCATGATTTTTACCTTCTTTATCTTTTAATAAGTAACAAGCACTTTCCATGGTATGACCTGGTGTATGCAAAACTTTTATCGTGATATCTCCAACTTTAAAAACTTGATTATCTTGGGCAGTAATTGCTTCGAAATTAGTTTTAGCTGTTGGTCCGTACACTATTTTAGCGCCTGTTTTTTCTGCTAGTGTTACATGTCCACTTACAAAATCTGCATGAAAATGTGTTTCGAAAATGTATTTAATTTTCGCATTATTTTCATTAGCTTTATCTATATAATCTTGTACTTCTCTTAATGGGTCTACAATAGCAACTTCACCATTACTTTCTATGTAATATGCTCCTTGTGCTAAACAACCTGTGTAAATTTGTTCTATGATCATAATATCCTTCTTTTACTAATCTTTTACTAAACAACAAAATAACGATAAAAAAATATTTTTTTTTGTAACATTTATTACCAAAAAAATTAATTGGCTTGATGGATGTATTTTGCGTATTTTTCTTGATGAGTTCTATCACCAGTTTTATAAAATTTTACTGCTTGATTAACCCTCATAAAGAAATGTTTGATATCTATAATATCTAAAATTCCACTTCTAAATAAATCGTCTCTTACAGGCCCCTTAACACCGGCAAAATAGAAGTTAATGCCTTTTTTTTGAAAAAACTTTACTCTTTCTTTTAGCATTTCTAAACCTGTACTATCTACTCTATTGATACTTTCTGCATCTAAAACAATTAATTTTAAGGCATTGCCTTTTTGGTCTATCATTTCATCTAAACGATCTCTAAAATAGTTAGAGTTGGCATAAAACAATTGTGCATCAAACCTAAAAACCAAAATATCTTTTTCTATAATAACTTCTTCAAATCTATTTTTATTTCTATAAAAATTAGAATCTGGCACCTTGCCTAACTCAGCCACATAAGGTCTAGAAGTTCTAAAAATTAGTATGATTAATGATAAACCTACTCCGATAATTATACCATATTTAATTCCTAATAATAATGTTGCTAAAAAAGTAATTAACATTAACCAAAAATCTAAATTGTTGGCTTTCCATAAAAATTTTGCTTCTTTTATATTTACCAAACCAAATACTGCTACAATAATAATTGCTGCTAAAACCGATTTTGGTAAATGATAAAATAGTGGTGTTAAAAATAAGAGGGTTATCAAAACCATTACCACAGAAACTAAAGCTGCCATACCTGTTTTTGCGCCACTTTCTTGATTGATTGCAGAGCGCGAAAAACTAGAAGTACTTGGATATGCCTTAAAAAAAGAACCTGCAATATTACTTAAACCTAAGGCAATTAATTCCTGATTGGGTCTTATTCTATATTCGTCTTGTTTGGCTTCTAATGATTTTGCGATAGAAATAGTTTCTAAATAACCCACCATTACTAAAGTTAGTGCAATGGGTAATAGTTCTTTAATTTGTTCGAAATCTAAATCTGGTACACCAAAATTTGGCAAACCAGATGGAATGTCTTTTACAATAGAAACATCAGAAAAACTTTTCCCAAAAAATTTCATGATTACAATACCTATTACAACTACAATAAGTGCATTGGGTATTTTTTTGTTTATCTTTCTAAAAATGATGATGATAAGTGCAGATAAAAGACCAATTATTGTTGTATGATAATTATAATTGCTTATTTGATGCCAAATATCTTCTATAATTACTTGTAATTGATCACTTTGTACAAAATCTACCCCAAATAAATTTCTAAATTGATTAAATCCAATTATTAATGCTACTGCAGATGAGAAACCCGTAATTACAGGTTTTGATAAAAAATTAACTACAAAACCCAAACTAAAAACTCCCATTATAAACTGAATGGAACCTACCATTAGTGCTAATAAAATAGCGATAGAAATATAACTTTCTGAACCTGCTAGTGCTAAGGTAGAAACTCCTGTTGCCACAATTAAAGAATCCATAGCAACGGGCCCAATTGCTACTTGCCTAGAAGAACCAAAAACAGCATACATAATTTGGGGTACCAAAGCACAATACAAACCGTAAATGGGGGGCAAACCTGCTATTAATGCATAGGCAATACCTTGTGGAATTAAAATAATACCTACTGTGATACCCGCTACTAAATCTCCTTTAAATAAAGAGGTATTGTAGTTAGGCAACCACTCTAAAATTGGTATTAATTTTTTTATGTTCATATTTTAAAACAACTCTCCTTGATTTCTTCCTTTTGTTCTACCTAAATGTTTATACGCTAACTCAGTAACTTCTCTTCCTCTTGGTGTACGCATTATAAAACCTTGTTGAATTAAAAAAGGTTCGTATACTTCTTCAATAGTTTCAGTATTTTCACTAACTGCTGTAGCAATTGTAGAAATACCTACAGGACCTCCTTTAAACTTATCTATAATAGTTGCCAATATTTTATTATCCATTTCATCTAAACCATGTGCATCTACATTTAAAGCTTTTAAAGCGTATTTTGCAATTTCTACACTAATATTTCCATCACCTTTTATTTGTGCAAAATCTCTAACTCTTCTTAACAATGCGTTGGCTATTCTTGGTGTTCCTCTACTTCTTCCTGCAATTTCAATTGCGCCTTCCATAGAAATTGGAACACCCAAAATATGAGCACTTCTTTGTATAATAGTGGTTAATAAATCTGTTTTGTAATAATGTAAACGGCTACTAATACCAAATCTTGCTCTCATTGGTGCTGTTAGCAAACCAGAACGTGTAGTTGCTCCAATTAAAGTAAAGGGTTCTAAATTGATTTGTACTGTTCTGGCATTTGGGCCAGATTCTATCATTATATCAATTTTATAGTCTTCCATAGCAGAATACAAGTACTCTTCTACAATGGGGCTTAAACGATGTATTTCATCAATAAACAAAACATCTCTTTCATCTAAATTTGTAAGTAAACCTGCTAAATCGCCTGGCTTGTCTAAAACGGGGCCAGAAGTAACTTTTATACCCACTTGTAGTTCGTTGGCTAAAATATGTGCCAAGGTTGTTTTTCCTAAACCTGGGGGACCATGAAAAAGCGTGTGATCTAAAGCTTCCTCTCTTTGATTGGCTGCTTCTACAAAAACTTTTAAATTGTCTATTGCTTGGTCTTGACCTGTAAAATCATCAAAAGAAAGTGGACGTAACTTTTTTTCTACATCGAAGTCTTCGTTAGATAGGTTACTGTTTTCAGGATTTAAGTTTTCATTCATTAAAACAAAGATAATAATATTTGAAATAGCATTTTTGTAACTTTTGCTACAAAGCAAAAAACCTCTCCATATAGGAGAGGTTTTTTTATTTCTATTTTATTATTTATGAAGGTTCTTCGCCATCTAATAAAGGTGTTGTTTGTAAAACAAAGTCTTGACCATGTAAATAATCGCTATCGTCATCATTAGAGTCTACACGTTTACTATAGTCATAAGCCCACCTATGAACTTCTGGTAATTTTCCTGGCCAGTTACCATGTACATGTTCTACAGGTGTTGTCCATTCAAGAGTATTCGATTTCCAAGGATTTTTTGTTGCTTTTTCTCCTCTATACATTGAAATAAAGAAATTTGCAATAAAAAATATTTGAGCAATACCACCTACTAACGCAAAAATTGTAATAACTACGTTTATGTCTGCTAAGTCGTCAAACATTGGAAAATTTGTATTTGTATAATATCTTCTTGGTAAACCAGCTAATCCTATAAAGTGCATTGGCCAAAAAACGCCATAAGCACATATAATTGTGATCCAGAAATGCCAGTAACCTAAAGTTTTATTCATCATTCTACCATACATTTTTGGGAACCAATGATAAATACCTGCATACATTCCGAAAATTGCAGAAACACCCATCACTAAGTGGAAGTGAGCTACCACAAAATAAGTATCGTGTATGTTAATGTCTAAAGCAGAATCACCTAAAACTAAACCGGTTAAACCACCTGTTACAAATGTTGATACCAAACCTATAGAAAATAACATAGCCGGATTTAATTGTAAATTACCTTTCCACAGAGTTGTAACGTAGTTAAATGCTTTTACTGCAGAAGGAATTGCAATTAATAAGGTTGTAAATGTAAATACAGAACCTAAGAAAGGATTCATACCAGAAACAAACATATGGTGACCCCAAACAATTGTAGATAAAAATGCAATGGCCATAATAGAACCAATCATAGCTCTGTAACCAAATATTGGTTTTCTAGAGTTTGTAGAGATAATTTCTGATGTAATACCTAAAGCTGGTAATAATACAATATATACTTCTGGGTGTCCTAAGAACCAAAATAGGTGTTCGTAAAGCACTGGAGAACCGCCTTGATAATGTAATACTTCACCAGACATAAAAATATCTGATAAGTAAAAAGAGGTGCCAAAACTTCTATCAAAAACTAATAATAATGCAGCAGACAATAGTACTGGGAAAGAAACTACACCTATAATTGCAGTTACAAAAAATGCCCAAATTGTTAAAGGTAATCTTGTCATTTTCATTCCTTTGGTTCTTAAATTTAGTACCGTAACTATATAATTTAAAGCTCCAATTAATGAAGATGCAATAAATATAGCCATAGAAACTAACCAAAGAGTCATTCCTGTTCCAGAACCTGGTATTGCTTGTGGTAATGCACTAAGAGGTGGGTAAACAGTCCATCCAGCAGAGGCTGGACCTGCTTCTACAAAAAGAGAAATAACCATAATAATACTAGATAAGAAAAACAACCAGTAAGAAACCATATTTAGGAATCCAGAAGCCATATCTCTTGCACCTATTTGCAATGGAATTAGTAAGTTAGAAAAAGTACCACTTAAACCAGCTGTTAAAACAAAAAAGACCATAATTGTACCATGTATTGTAACCAGAGCTAAATAAATATCTGGATTCATAATACCATCTGTTTGATGAGGTCCTAAAAATGCTTCAACAATTGTAAATGAGGTATCTGGCCACGCAAGTTGTAAACGGAATAACATAGACATCATAACTGCAATGATTCCCATAAACATACCAGTTACCAAGAACTGCTTAGAAATCATTTTATGATCTTGACTAAAAATATATTTCGTTACAAATGTTTCTTTATGATGATGATCTGACATAATCTTAATTTTATTTGTATGTTTTTTTTAATTTATTTAATAACTTCAGTTAATGTTGGTTGCTCAGACAACCATTTATCGTATTCATCTTGTTCTACAACAGTAATTTTCATTTGCATATTGTAATGAGATGCACCACAAATTTTATTACATAATAACAGGTAATCAAAAACATAAGGATCTTCTCCTTTTGCTCTTCTAATTTTATTAATACCGATGGTTTTCTTAATTACCTCAGAATTGTTTCTCATTTCTTCAGTAGTGTATTTTGGTGTAAAACCAAATTCTGTAACCATTCCAGGAACACAATTCATCTGAGCTCTAAAATGTGGCATGTACGCTGAGTGCAATACATCTTGAGATCTAAATTTAAAATGGATTTTTCTACCTTTTGGAAGGTATAATTCAGTTACTTGTTTATCGTCTGCAGCATTTTTATCAGACATATCTACACCCATAGTGTTGATCCCTTTGATAAAATTTACGTTTCCTAAACCTAATGTATTGTCTGCTCCTGCATAACGTGCATCCCATCTAAATTGTTGAGAATAAACTTCTATTACAATTGGGTCTTCTGCATCAGATAAGTCCATTACATTATTCCATTGCCATAAACCATAACCAATTAAACCAACTAAAACGATAGCAGGTGTAACTGTCCAAATAAATTCTAATTTGTGGCTATCTGCATAAAATTTTGCTTTTTGACCTTCTTTTCCTTTATATTTAAAAGTAAAATAGAAGATTAAAAATTGCATTATAAATTGAACGATACCTATTAACCAAAATGTAATATTAAATAAATTATCATCATGTTCTCCTTCAAATGAAGCAGATTCTGGTAACATAATTACATTCATGAAGATTAAACAATAAATCATCATTGCATATAAAAACGCTAAAAAACCAATTGCGTATTTACCTTGAGCAGCATTATCTTTATCGTTGGCAATAGAACTTCTAAAGTTCATTATTCTAGTAATTTGCCAAACACTTACACCGATTGCAACACCTATAAAAATATAAAATAGAGCTAGCATATTTATCTTGTCTTAATTTTTAATTCAATTATTTATTAATGATGATCTGCTGATCCTTCACCTCTATGTTCGATATTATAGTAGTGAAAATGTTCACTTTCTTCTAAAAATGGATTCCCTTTAGGTACCGCACTTGCTTTTGCAAAAGAGCTAAATACTGTGTATATAAATATTCCTAAGAAAAATAATAGTGCACTTATTTCTGCAATACCAAAGCCCCATTGACCACCAACAGTAGCTGGCATTACCATGATAAATACATCTATATAATGACCTCCTAAAATTACAATACCTCCAATGACTACAAACCAAGGGATACTTTTGAAATCACTATTTAATAATAATAATACTGGGAATATAAAGTTCATAGCAACCATTGCTAAAAATGGTAACTTATACTCATTAAATCTTGCAACAAAGTAAGTAGTTTCTTCTGGAATGTTTGCATACCATATCAACATAAACTGTGCAAACCATAAGTAGGTCCAGAATACTGAGAAACCAAACATGAATTTTGCTAAATCGTGAATATGACTATCGTTTACTTGTGGTAAAGCTCCTTTAGAACGTAAATAAATTGTAACAAAGGCTATTACTGTTAAAGCACTTACTAATAAAGTTGCTAGTACATACCAACCAAATAATGTAGAAAACCAGTGTGGGTCTAATCCCATAATCCAATCCCAAGACATCATACTTTCTGTAATCATAAATATAAACAGAAATATAACTGAAGCATTATAGTTTTTCTTGTAGGTTTTGTGTCCGTCATTTGCTGTATCTTCTGCAATTGAATTTTTTCTAATAAACCATCTGTAAAGATTCCAAAGTAATAAATAAATAACACTTCTTATTGCCCAACCAGGAACATTCATCCACCAAGATTTACCATCTACAATTGGATCGTAATTAGTACTTGCTGGGTCAAAAGTTCCAGGGGTCATCCAAGAAAACATATGATTGTAATGTCCTAAAGTTAAACCAATAATTACTAACATAATAATAGATGTTGGTACTAAATTGGCTGTTATGGCTTCCATCACTCTAAATAAGACTATAGACCAACCAGATTGTGCAACTCTTTGTGCTGCATAAAAGGCAAGTACTAGAAGCGAAATACCTAAAAAGAAAAATAAGGCTACATATACTGCAGACCAAGGTCTATTTTGTAGTTGATGTAACACATGTGTTGCATGAGAATCATCATCATGAGTACCATGTGCACTCATTTCTTTTTTTGTGTGTTCGTTTGTATCATGTACTCCTGAAGCATCATGATTACCCTCTACAACTTTACTACCATGATCGTCTGTATGACCACTGCCGTGACCATCATCGTGAGATGCTGTTATTGCATGTTTTGCATCTTCTAAAGTTTTGTTAGAAGCACTATAAAAGCTAAATGCAATTCCTATTATACCAATTAAAATTAGTGCTAATGAGAATGTTTTTAATTTACCTGAGAATTGATACATATCTTTCGTATTCTATCTTTTTGTATACTATTTTAACAAATCGTTACGCAATACTTCTACATATTGCACTATTTGCCAACGTTCTTTATAAGTTAATTGACCTGAATGAGATCCCATTAAGTTTTTACCATGCATTAAAACATGATAAATACTACCTTCTGTTATATCTCTATCTTTATAATTAGGTATACCAGCAAACTTTTCTGAAGTTGCTAAATACCCTTGTCCATCTCCTTTTTTACCATGACAAGAAACACAATAAATTGTATACATTTTCTTACCATTTTCTAAATTTTTCTCGTTTTTCTCTAAAGGAGACTTTAAAGCTGTTTTTGCTTTTTCGTAACCATCAATAGTGTCTGGTATATCATAAGCAGGTACGCCTCCTCTTGGAATAGTACCGGCAACAGGTTTACTATTTACAGGTGCTCCTTTAAGACCATTAGCGCCATCTGCATCATATGGTACAGATTCGTACATGTCTGGCATGTATTGTGCTTGTCTTGTTGTTTTGTCATTACAAGAACTTAAAGTTGTAATGGCAATTAAAGCAATAATTAATTTAAATTTCTTCATAACTTTATATTAGTGCTTGTCTACTATATTAATTTCTACAGCGCCAGTTTCTGTTAATAAAGCTGTTAATGCATCTACATTATCGCTTACAGGAATTTCCATTAAAAAATGGTCGTCTGTAGTTCTTGGATCTGGATTTTCTGCTTCTTTAAATGGCCATATTCTACTTCTCATATAAAAAGTGATTACCATTAAATGGGCTGCAAAAAAAACTGTTAATTCAAACATAATTGGTACGAATGCTGGCATGTTATCAATCCAAGAAAAACTTGGTTTACCACCAATATCTTGTGGCCAATCTTGTATCATTATATAATTTGTCATCCAAATGGCAACAGCTAAGCCTGTAATACCATAAAAAAATGCCGTAATTGCTAATCTTGTGGGTGCTAAACCCATTGCTTTGTCTAAACCATGTACTGGAAAAGGACAAAATACTTCTTCTATGTGATGATGTTTTGCTTTTACAGCTTTTACTGCATCAAGTAAAACTTCATCATCATTATAAAATGCATGAATAACTTTTGATGATTCCATAATTATCCTTTTTTATTATTATCAGGGTTAACTTCCTTAGATTTTGCGTTAGCTACAATAGATGGCTTTGTAGGAATACCTTCTTCTCTTCTCTTTTTATAAAACTCTCCAGAAGATTTTAAGATAGTTTTTACTTCTGCTTGTGCAATTACTGGGAAAGTTCTTGCGTATAATAAGAATAATACAAAGAAGAATCCTATAGTACCAATAAAGATACCTACATCTACAAACGTTGGCTCAAAACGCCACCAAGTAGATGGTAAATGACCTTTACTTAATACAATTGCGATGATATCGAAACGCTCAAACCACATACCAATATTAATAAATATTGAAATGATGAAAGACCATATAAAACTTCTTCTAATTTTCTTAAACCATAACAACTGAGGTGTTAATATGTTAAAGAATAATAATGAATAGAATGCCCAAGCATAAGGGCCTGTTGCAGCACCAACTGATAAATAGGTGTAATTTTCATAAGGTGATCCTGTGTACCATGCAATAAAAAATTCTGTTGCATAAGCTACCGCTACAATACCCCCTGTTAAGATAATTACGATGTTCATATATTCTACGTGTAAACGTGTGATATAATCTTCCATATTTGTAACTTTTCTCATAATACCTAATAAGGTTTGTACCATGGCAAATCCTGAAAAGATTGCTCCTGCAACGAAATAAGGTGGAAAAATTGTTGAATGCCAACCTGGGTTAATTGAAGTAGCAAAGTCCATGGATACAATAGTATGTACAGAAAGTACTAATGGTGTTGCTAAACCAGCTAACACTAGTGATACTTCTTCAAAACGTTGCCAATCTTTTGCTCTACCAGACCAACCAAAACTTAATAATGCGTAAATCTTCTTTTGAAAAGGTTTTACAGCTCTATCACGAATCATGGCAAAATCTGGTAATAAACCTGTCCACCAGAAAACTAATGAAACTGATAAATAGGTAGAAATTGCAAAAACATCCCACAACAATGGTGAGTTAAAGTTTACCCATAAAGAACCAAATTGATTTGGTATTGGCATTACCCAGTAACCATTCCAAGGTCGTCCCATGTGAATAATTGGAAACAATCCTGCCTGAAAAACGGCAAAAATTGTCATTGCTTCTGCAGAACGGTTTATAGCCATTCTCCATTTTTGACGGAATAGTAAAAGTACTGCAGAAATTAATGTTCCTGCGTGTCCAATACCTACCCACCATACAAAGTTTGTGATATCCCAAGCCCATCCAATGTTCTTGCTTAATCCCCAAACTCCAATTCCTGTTCCTACAGTGTAAAAAATACAGCCAAATCCCCAAAGCATTGCTGCTAAAGAAATATAAAAAGCCATGTACCAATTTTTATTTGCTTTACCTTCTATAGGTTTCGCAATATCTTCAGTAATATCGTGGTAACTTTTATCACCTAATACTAAAGGTTCCCTTATGGGTGCTTCGTAATGAGACATATTCTTATATCTTAAAATTTAATTACGCTTCGTTTGTGTTTCTTACTTTTACTTGATATATTACATTAGGCTTCGTTTGAAGATAATCTAATACATTGTAAGCTCTTTTATCTTCTGCCAATGCAGCTACTTTGTCTTCTTTGTTATTTACATCACCAAAAACTAAAGAACCTGTAGTACAAGCAGATGAACAAGCTGTTTCAAACTCGTCTGTATTTACTTTACGTCCTTCTTTTTTAGCTTTTAAAATAGTTGCTTGTGTCATTTGAATACACATAGAACATTTTTCCATAACACCTCTAGAACGTACAACAACATCTGGGTTTAAAACCATTTTACCATACTCGTTGTTCATGTTAAAATCAAACTCGTTATTATTTGCATAATTAAACCAGTTAAATCTTCGAACTCTATAAGGACAGTTGTTTGCACAATATCTTGTACCTACACATCTGTTATATGCCATTTGGTTTTGCCCTTGACGACCGTGAGAGGTTGCAGCAACTGGACAAACAGTTTCACATGGTGCGTGGTTACAGTGTTGACACATCATAGGTTGAAAAGTAACTTCTGGATTTTCTGCTTCGGTTTCTAAAGCCTCATAAGTTTCTCCTCTACTTAAACCTAATTCTTTGGCATCTTCTCTAGTTTCTACTGTTGAAGAATAATATCTATCAATACGCAGCCAGTGCATATCTCTACCAACTCTAACTTCGTTTTTACCTACAACTGGTACATTGTTTTCTGCATGACATGCAACAACACAGGCACCACAACCTGTACAAGAGGTTAAATCTATAGATAAATTAAAGTGATGACCCATTTCTCTATTATGCTCATCCCATAAATCTATGGTATTAGCCTCTACTTCGCTATGATCATAAGAAACATATGCTGGTTTGTTCCAACCATGATGATGATCTTTAGGATCTACAGTTTTGTATTCTTTTAAAGACGCTACTTTTAAAATATCATGTCGTCCTGCTATTGTTTTTTGAACCTGTGTACAAGCAAATTTATGTGTACCAGCAACTTTTTCTAAAGAAACATTGTATTGAATGTTGTTACCTCCTTTATACAAAGGATAAGCATTTACACCTACTTGCATTTCTTCTTTTAAACCAAATTTTCTACCATAACCTAATGATAAACCGATAGAACCTTTGGCTTGACCTGGTTGAACTAATACAGGTACATTAGAAACTGTAACACCATTTACGGTAACGTTTGCATAATCTCCGTTAATAGCACCATTATCTTTTACAGGATTAGAGAACCCCATCTCTTTTGCATCTGCAATAGAAATAGTAACATAATTATCCCAAGAAGCTCTTGTAATTGGATCTGGAAACTCTTGTAACCAAGGGTTATTTGCTTGTTTACCATCTCCTAAACCTGTTGTTGTATATAAATTCAACTCCATTGCTGAAGGAGTTGTATTTAGTTTTAAATTTTTTGCTACTTCTACAATAGAAATATCTGTTGATGCAACAGACTTATTATTTGTAGCTGTTGCTTCTTTATGAAAATAACCATTGTGTAAAGCTTTGTTCCATGAAGCACCATTTAAAATCTCTGTAGACCAGTAATTTTTAAGGTAATCATAATAAGATGTAGTACTACCAGACCATTTTAATAAACTGTCTTGAATTTGACGTGTATCAAATAAGGGTTTAATAGTTGGCTGTATCAACCCGAACTTACCTTCAGAAAAATGAGTATCTCCCCAAGATTCTAAGAAATGAGGTGTTGGCAATGCATAATCCATTGCATTTACAGTTGCACTATTTTCTGTAGACAAAGCAACTTTTAAACTCAATTTGTTTAAAGCTTCTACAAAAACAGCACTATTGTCTAATGTATAAACTGGATCTACATTATAAGTTATTAAACCTGCTACAGCACCAGACTTGATATCTGAAACTAATTTTTGAACTTGCTTATAACTTCCTTGACGAACATTCAAAGCATTGTTAGCATCTAAAATTTCGCTGTTTAAAGCTTTGTTTATTGCTAATGAAATTAATTGTGCATTAACATCATTAATACCCGTCATTACCACACCTTTAGAACCTGATTTTTTAAGTTCTGTTGCAATTTCTTGTATCTCTTTATCTATTGGAGTTGCCTGAGAAGCAACGTTTTGATTTGTAATTGCATTATACAAATTAACCAAAGCAAAAACAACGTCAGAAGGTTTAGCTACAATACGCTTATCTGCATTTGCACCAGTTAAAGACATGTTACTCTCTACTTGAATGTGGTGAGACATGCTACCTGTTTCTGGCTTTCTACCATTTACATATGCTTTTTCGAAACCTCCATGAAAATCTCCTAAAAAGTCTGCTCCAAAAGAAACAATAGTTTTAGCATCTTCTAATTTATAGTTAGGTAAAGCTCTTTTACCATACACGGCTTCAAAAGCATCTGTTGCAGCAGCTTCTGAAACAGCATCATAAGTTACATGTGTAATATTTGAATTTGCTGTAGTAAACTGCTCTATAATTTTTTTGGTTGACGGGCTAGCTAGAGTACCTGTTAAGAATACAACTGGCTTACCAGCTTCTTTTAATTTTAGTAACTCTGCACCAATTTCTTTATCTGCATCTGCCCAAGAAATGGCTTTTCCATTTTTAGTTGGCTCTTTTAACCTTAATTTCTCATCATACAAAGAAAGTACAGCTGCTTGAACTCTTGCACTTGTTGTTCCATTCGCTTCTTTATTAGGCATGATTTGAATTGGTCTACCTTCGCGTGTTTTTACCAACACATTTGCAAAATCGTAACCATCTGCCATAGAGGTAGCATACCAATCTGCAACACCAGCAATAATATCGTCTGGTTTTACAACATAAGGTATCGATTTTACCACAGGTCCTTCACAAGCTGCTAATGAAGCTGCTGCTGTTGTAAAACCGACATACTTTAAGAAATCTCTACGAGATGTAGAAGATGTCTCAAGTGTATCTTTATCACCTAAAAAATCATCTGTAGGAATATTTTCTACAAATTCATTTTTACTCAGCGTTTCAACAACCGAACCGTCTTTTAGTTCTTCAACACTTTTCCAGTATTTTTTGTTTGAAGCCATTTACTTATAGTTATTAGTTTTTAGTTTTTAGTTTAAGTGTTACTTATACAAAAACTATCTTTCTTCTTTTATTAATAATGACATTTACCACATTCTAAACCACCTAGCTGCGAAATAGTAACTTTTTCTACTCCGTATTTTTTTGCTAGCTCATCATGAATTTTAGCGTAATAATCATTACTTTTTAAATCTACATTTGTTTCTCTATGACAGTCTATACACCAACCCATTGTTAATGGAGAGTATTGATACATCTCATCCATTTCTTCCACAGGTCCATGACATTTCTGACATTTAACACCTGCTACAGTTACGTGTTGTGCATGATTGTAGTATGCAAAATCTGGTAAGTTATGTATACGAATCCATTTTACTGGTTTTTCTTCACCCGTGTAAGCTAACTCATCCGGATCCCAGCCTGCAGCATCATATACTTTTGCAATTTCTTTATCTAATTGCTCTTTACCATAGATTTGACCATTCCACTCTATTTCTGTGCCTTCTGCTACTTCTGAAATTGCTTTATGACAGTTCATACAAACATTTACTGAAGGAATACCAGAATGCTTACTGTGTTTTGCTGAAGAGTGACAATATTGACAATCTACTTTATTTTCTCCTGCGTGTATCTTATGTGAAAATGCAATTGGCTGTATTGGTTGATATCCTTGATCTACACCAACAGTAAATAACATACCAAACACTACATAAGCACCAATTAATAGTAAAAATATTGTAGTTAATACTTTTAAGAACGTATTGTTTTTAACACCAACCCATAATTCTTGTAAATCTCTTCTTAGATTAGATTGTACTTCTGGTTTTTTAGTTCCTTTTAATTCGCTTACTTGTTTTAATAAACTAGCAATCATTAAAAAAGCTACAACTATTGCTGCGGCTAATAAATATACCAACCAGTCTGGTGCACCATTTTTTTCTAATACTTGATTTCCAACCATTACTTCTCCAGCTGCTGGTGCTTTTTTAATTTCACCTACAGTTGTATAGTATAAAATATCATCAATTTGAGCGTCATTTAATTGAGGAAAAGCATTCATAGCGGTTGCACTGTATTGTGCTGCTTCTGCTGCTTCTGCATTAACTTTTTGAAACTCTGCGTTGTTTTTAATCCAAGATTTTAACCAAGAATTTTCTCTACGCTCTTCTACACCACCCAAGGCAGGACCTACCAATTTCTTATCTAATTTATGACAAGAAGCACACAAGGATTTGAATAATTTTTTTCCAGCTTTTTGACGAGCTTCATCTACATCTTGAGAATAAGAAGATACGCTAAACGCAAAAAACAAAAGTATTGTAAGACTTTTAAGAAGTACTGAAGTTAGTCTACTCTGCAATGTTACACTTTTCATATGTACAAACTATAATTTTAGTATTGTGTATAATTTCGTTCAAAAAACATGATTCTGAACAGTCATACAAAAGTACTACATATTGCTAAATTCTGAAAAGCGAATAGAATGTTAAATATCAATTTATAATAATTCTAAATAAGATAATAACTCAATATATTCTATTACAAGTTGTTATTTTTGTAAAAAGATTTTTATAGATGAAAAACCTAAAATTTTTAACACTTTTTTTATTTTGCTTCTTTACTTTTACTTTAAGTCTAAGTGCTCAAAACAAGATAATTAGCAGCGATTCGATTAATAAATTGACAGAAGATTCTATTGATAAATTGATAGAAAAAAAGAGAAATTACAATAAAAAATTTGGTTTTGGTTATACAATTCAGGTATATTATGGCAATGAAAAAACCGCAAAAAGGACCTACACAAAGTTTGGTGTTTTATATCCAAAAATTCCTAAAAAGTTAGTTTACAACAATCCGTATTGGAAAGTACAGGTTGGAAGTTACAAAACAACATTAGAAGCTGATAGGGCAAATTTAATTTTTAGTAAAGAGTTTTCTGGAACTATTGTAATTCCTGTGGGAAAATAATTTAGCTTTCTGCTGATATAATTTAAAATATATAGCAATAAAAAAGCCGAAATTCATTACGAATTTCGGCTTTACTTTTATATTAAAATATATTTACTTTAATTTCTTTTTTACAGCTACTTCTTTATAAGCTTCTATAACATCACTTTCTTGAATGTCATTATAATTCTTAATTTGAAGACCACAGTCATATCCTTTAGCAACTTCTTTTACATCGTCTTTAAAACGTTTTAAAGAAGACAACACACCATCGTGCACAACAATACCATCTCTAATAATTCTAATTTGAGAATCTCTAAAGATTTTACCAGACATCACCATACATCCTGCAATATTACCAACTTTAGAGATTTTATATACTTCTCTAATTTCTACGTTACCTGTTACCTCTTCTTTCATTTCTGGAGACAACATACCTTCCATAGCATCTTTTAAGTCGTTTATTGCATCATAAATAATAGAATATGTTCTAATATCTACTTCCTCTCTATCAGCAACTATTCTTGCATTTCCTTGTGCCCTTACGTTAAAACCAACAATAATTGCATCTGATGCGGTTGCTAATAACACATCACTTTCTGTAATGGCACCAACACCTTTATGTAATATATTAACTTGAATTTCTTCTGTAGATAATTTTTGGAAAGAATCTGTTAATGCTTCTACAGAACCATCTACATCTCCTTTTAGGATGATGTTTAATTCTTTAAAGTCTCCTAATGCAATTCTACGCCCGATTTCATCTAAGGTTAATGTTTTTTGTGTTCTAACAGATTGTTCTCTTTGTAATTGAGAACGTTTAGAGGCAATTTGTTTTGCTTCTCTTTCATCATCAAATACATTGAATTTATCACCAGCTTGTGGTGCACCATCTAAACCTAAAATAGATACTGGTGTTGATGGACCTGCTTCTTTTAAATTATTTCCTTTATCATCAAACATGGCTTTTACTTTACCACTGTGTTTACCAGCTAATAAGTAATCTCCAATTTTTAGGGTTCCTGCTTGTACTAAGATAGTAGTTACATACCCTCTCCCTTTGTCTAATAATGCTTCTACTACTGCACCTACTGCATTTTTACCAGGGTTTGCTTTTAGTTCTAACACTTCGGCTTCTAGTAAAACTTTTTCTAACAAGTCTGGTATCCCTTCTCCTGTTTTTGCAGAAATATCTTGCGACTGAATATTACCACCCCACTCTTCTATCAATAAATTCATTGCAGAAAGTTGTGTTTTTACATTATCTGGATTCGCATTGGGTTTATCAATCTTGTTAATTGCAAAAATAATTGGTACTCCAGCGGCTTGTGCATGCGAAATTGCTTCTTTAGTTTGTGGCATTACATCATCATCTGCAGCCACCACAATAATTACTAAATCTGTTACTTGCGCTCCACGTGCTCTCATGGCTGTAAAGGCTTCGTGACCAGGTGTATCTAAAAAGGCAATTTTTTGATCGCCAACGTTTACAGAATAGGCTCCAATGTGTTGTGTTATACCTCCACTTTCGCCTTCTATTACATTTGCTTTTCTAATATAATCTAGTAAAGATGTTTTACCATGATCTACGTGACCCATTACGGTAATAATTGGTGCACGTGTAATTAAATCTTCTGGTTTATCTTCTACTTCTTCTATAGACTCTTCTACTTCTGCACCAACAAACTCTACTTTATGATTAAATTCTTCTGCAACAATTACTAATGTTTCTGCATCTAAACGCTGATTCATTGTTACCATCATACCTAAAGACATACATGCAGAAATAATATTGGTTACAGGAACCTCCATCATGGTTGCAACTTCACTAACCGTAACAAACTCTGTTACTTTTAGAATTTTATTGTCTAATGCTTGTGCTTCTAATTCTGCTTCTGTTTGTTCTCTGTGTGCTTCTCTTTTATTTCTTCTATATTTTGCTCCTTTACCTTTAGAAGATTTCCCTTGTAATTTTTCTAAGGTTTCTCTAACTTGTTTTTGGATTTCTGCTTCTGTTGGTTCTTCTTTTTTAACAGCAGGTCTAGTATTTCCTCTTCCTTTGAAGCCACCTCTATTAGAACCTCTACCACCTTGATTACCTCTTGCAGCGCCTCCTGTAGACCCAGGTTTACTAATACGCTTACGTTTTTTTCTTGGGTCTGATTTGGTGTCTTTTTTAGCTTCTGGCTTTTTCTTTTTAGGTTTTTCGAATTGTTTTAAATCGATTTTTTTACCTGTAAAGTTTGGACCATCTAACTTTTTGTACTGTGTTTTTATAGCTTCTGCATTTTCTGCAGTTACTTCTGAAGAGTTTTCTTCATTCGCAGCAGGCTTTGCATATGCTTTTTTTGAAGGTTCTTTTTTTGTAGACTCTTTTTCTATGTTAGAAATTTCTTTCTTCGCTTTTGGAGCTTCTACTTTAGGAGTTTCTTTTGCTGGCTCTTTTACTGCCCCTTTTGCAACAGGTGCTGCTTTAGTTTCTGCAACTTTTGGTGCTTCTTCTTTAACTTCTTCTGTTTTGGGTTCGGCTTTTTTACCTGCCTTCTCAATATCTATTTTACCAACAGTCTTTAACTCTAATTTTTCGGCTTTCGCTTTTAAAACTTCTTCTTTTTGGGCTTCTTCTATCCTTTTTCTCTCTTGCTTAGCTTCAAGTTCTGCACGAATTGCTTCTTTCTCTTTTCGTTTTTCCTCTCCAACTTCCTTAGAGGCTGCTTTTTTGCTAGCATCTGTTTGGAAACCATCTAGAAGAACTTGATAGATTTCACCAGAAATTTTAGTAGTAGGTCTAGATTCTATTTCATGACCTTTATCTGCTAAGTATTCTACTGCTCTATCAAGAGAAATGTTTAATTCTCTTAAAACTTTATTAAGCCTCGTTATTTTGCCTTCAGACATATGTTATTTTTTAGCCTTTAATTTTGTAAAAATATACTTTTTTACGATTTCTTTTTCAATTTTTAATACTACTCTTCGAATTCTTCTTTTAAAATTCTTTGAACATCTAAAATAGTTTCTTCTTCTAAATCGGTTCTTTTTACCAATTCTTCTACAGTAGTTTCTAACACACTTCTTGCAGTATCTAACCCTATGTTTTTAAATTCTGCAATAATCCAATCTTCAATTTCGTCTCTAAATTCTGTTAATTCTACATCTTCTTCTTCTAACCCTTCTCTTTTAACATCTATTTCGTAACCTGTTAACTCGCTAGCTAGACGAATATTAACACCACCTCTACCAATAGCTTTAGAAACTTCTTCTGGCTTTAAAAGTACATTTACACGACCTTTTTTACCATTTTTTTCTTCTTCGAACATTTCAATCTCCATTGAAGTTACTTTTGCAGGGCTTAAAGCTCTTGAGATGAATAATTGTTCGTTTTTTGTATAATTGATAACATCTATATTCTCATTACCAAGTTCTCTAACAATACCATGTATTCTAGATCCTTTAACACCTACACAAGCTCCAACTGGGTCGATTCTATCATCATAAGAATCTACAGCTACTTTTGCTTTTTCTCCTGGTATTCTTGCAACGCCTTCTACTGTAATTAAACCGTCGAAAACTTCTGGTATTTCTTGTTCAAATAATTTTGTTAAAAACAAGGGCGATGTTCTAGATAAAATAATGGCGGGTTTGTTACCTCTTAATTCTACGGTTTTTATTACACCTCTCACAGAGTCTCCTTTTCTAAAAAAGTCAGATCTTATTTGTTCACTTTTAGGCAATACAATTTCATTACCTTCATCATCTAACAAAATAATTGCATTATGACGAATGTGATGTACTTCTGCACTATATAAATCGCCTTCTAAATCTTTAAATTGCTTAAATATATTTGTACTATCGTGCTCGTAAATTTTAGAAATTAAGTTTTGGCGTAATGCTAAAATAGCTCTTCTTCCTAAATCTATTAACTTTACTTCTTCAGAAACGTCCTCGCCAATTTCAAAATCTGGCTCAATTTTTCTTGCTTCAGAAAGTTCTATTTCTTCGTTATCATCTTCAGAAAAACCATCTGCAACGACTACTCTGTTTCTCCAAATTTCTAAATCTCCTTTATCTGGATTTATAATAATATCAAAATTATCATCAGAACCAAACTTGCGTTTTAAGGCTGCTCTAAATACTTCTTCTAAAATAGACATAAGTGTTACTCTGTCTATACTTTTGTTATCTTTAAATTCTGAAAACGAATCAATTAATGCTATATTTTCCATTACATTTTTTGCTTAAAATACAATTTTCACTTTTGCTTCTTTAATATCTTTATACGCTATAGTTACTGTTTTTTCTACAGTAATTTTACCTTTACCTATTGGTTTTGGCTCTCTTGCTTTCCATTGTAAGATAATTTTATCTTGGTCTGCTTCTGCCAAAGTTCCTTCAAATTCTTGTTCTACAGTTTTTACTTTTAAAATTCTGCCAATATTTTTAATATACTGCCTTTTTTCTGTTAGTGGATGTGCAATATCTGGAGTGGTAACTTCTAGTGAAAAATCTTCTTCTTCTCGATCTAAGTTATGCTCTACATTTCTACTAATTCTAATACACTCGCTTAAAGGCACTCCATTATCACCATCTACAACCACTTGTATTTTGTTATTTACAGAGATAGAAAGCTCTATTAAAAACAACGATTTATTAAGCTCTAAAGCTTCATCTACTAAATCTTGTACCTTTTTCTTATCCATTTTAATTCTTAAAATAAAGTATAAAAAGAGGGGACTTTAAGTCCCCTTCTTTCTTCATTTACCATTATTTTCGGTGCAAATATACGAATTGTTTACGATTTACCAAAGCAAGTGCCATTCATTATTTTTTTGTATATTAATTTATGTTAGAAATCTTTATTTAAAATACTGCTGTTTGAAAAAAACTAATTGCTACAGATTTTTCTAAACCATTTGAATTTGCTGTAAAATAGCTACGTAAATTGCAAAGAACAATGACGTTATAATGAGTATGACGAAACAATATAACCTTTATAAAATGTTACCACTAAAAGAATATGCAGAAATTTAAAATATAAATATGGCTTTTAGAAACCATCAAAACAAAGAGATAGCTTAGAAAAATAAGGAAACAAACTGTATATTTACAGTAATTTAAAAATGTATTTTAGCCTTGATTTTAGAAAACCAAATAAAATACATCTTAATACGAATATAAAAAAATTGTTAAAAAAAATTATGTAAATTTTACTGAACTCAAGATTTAAACAAGAAGTAGTTTAAACTATTTTTCGCCTCCTAAAATGGCTTAAAAAAATCTTTTGAACTAGATAAATTACACCAAAAAAAAGGTATCCCTATAATAGTGTTATAAAAAACACTTGTATTACAGAAAGAATACGTAACTTTCTATAGCAAAATACTTTAATTTAATTAGTATGAAAAAACCCCAATAGTAGGTATAGGAGCTTCCGCCGGCGGTTTAAAAGAATTTGAAAATTTTTTTAAAAACATGCCAAGCACCCAAAAAATCGCTTTCGTAATTATTCAGCATTTATCACCAAACTACAAAAGTATTTTAGCAGAAATTGTGAAACGGTATACAAAAATGGATGTTTGCCAAATCAAAAACAATATGAGGGTTCAGGCTGGAAATGTATATATTATTCCTCCTAAAAATTTTGTGCTTTTAGAAAATAATAAACTTATCCTTAAAAAACTACCCGAAAAAAAAGGCATTAACTTACCTATCGATGTATTTTTCAAGTCGATGAAAAACAGTTTAGCTGAAAAGTCAGTAGCTGTAATACTTTCTGGCACCGGTTCTGATGGAACGCATGGCATAAAAGAAGTAAAAGAAGCAGGAGGACTAACAATTGTACAAGAACCTAATACTGCTGAATACGACGGAATGCCTTTAAGCGCAGTACATACCAAACTAATAGACTATATAATTCCTGTGGAGGAAATGCCCAATGTAATTTTAAATTATATTGAAAACGAATTTAAAGAACTCAAAAAAATAAGTTTTAATGAACAGTCGGAAACATTACTAACTAAAATTTTTAATATTGTAAAAGGCCAAACCGGAAACGATTTTAATGACTATAAGAGAAATACTATATTTCGGCGTATTGATAGACGACTGACAGTGAAAAAATTAAACAACCTCGAAGAATACGTAAAATTACTGGAAGATGATAGTACAGAGGTGAATACACTGTGCAAAGAATTTTTAATAAGTGTTACTAGCTTTTTTAGGGATAAAGACACTTTTGATTATATTCAAAAAAATATAATTCAGAAAGTCGTTTCAAATACCGAAAATAATAATCTTAGAATATGGGTGCCTGCTTGTGCCACTGGAGAAGAAGCCTATACATGGACTATTCTATTTAAAGATTATATTAACCCGTTGTGCATTATGATTTAAGAAAAAAAAGTTGTTCATATTACTGAAAATCAGTAAATTGATTTAACCACAAATCATTAAATATGAACAACTTAAATGCAAATTACGAAAGAATTTTGGAAGTATTAAGAAAAATATCAAAAGAACAGCTTTTAAGTTATCAAAGGCGTCAACCAAAATTTAGTGATTTAGAACTTATTAGTTTGAGTTTAACTGCTGAATTTATGGGAATTGATAGTGAAAATGACTTGTTTAGAAAACTTCCAAAACATATTTTATCAAAAATTGAACGCAGTGTTTACAATAGAAGACGAAGAAGACTCACTAATTCGCTGAATGATATTCGATTAAAATTAGCATCATCTTTCAATGAGTTTGAAAATTATTTTGTTGTAGATAGTATGCCTTTAGAAGTTTGTAAATTATCAAGGAGTTCCCGTTCAAAAATCTGTAAAGAAGATACTTATGCGTTTCCAGACAAGGGTTATTGTGCTGCGCAAGGTTCTAATTATTATGGTTATAAGCTACACGCTGTTTGCTCTGTAAATGGTGTTTTTCAAAGTATAGATTTGAGCCCAGCTTCGGTACATGATATCAATTATCTAAAAGACATTAAACTGCAAATAAGTGATTGTACATTAATTGGAGATAGAGGTTACTTATCATCAGAGATTCAACTTAACTTGTTTGAATCCTGCAATATAAAGTTAAATACACCAATGAGAAGTAATCAAAAAGAGTACAAAAAACAGCCTTATGTTTTTAGAAAAAAAAGAAAAAGGATAGAGACATTATTTTCTCAACTTTGCGATCAGTTTATGATAAGACGAAATTATGCAAAGACTTTTCAAGGGTTTAAAACTAGAATATTATCAAAAATTACAGCGTTAACAACGGTTCAGTACATCAATAAATTTATATTCGATAGGAATATTAATAATATTAAAATTAGCATTATTTAAAATGCACAACGGGTTATTACAGTATTAATTGTTTAAAAAATATTTTTTTATTAAAAAAAGTACTGTATATCCGTTATCACTCATAACCTGTAATATTAGCAATAACAACTCTTTCAAAGAGTCTGTCTCCAAAATAGCGTCTATTGAGTTTATAAACGAACTCATCTAGATATAGTTGTAGGTACTTTCCTTTGATTTTATGGTAGTTCCCTATCAGATTACGTTTTGCATTACTAATAAATATATGCACCCATTTTAAAGTTTCTTCGGTAGACTCTTTAGTAGACTTCTCAGTGACGTGTAATTCTATAAAATCGGCAATATTAACATAAGATGTGCTTTGATCTGAAAAGACTATGGTCTTATTATCTAGTTCTTCCTGTATAGTTTCGTTAATTTCATCTGCTAGATGTGTGTTCAATACTTTGGCTTTAAAATATCGTACTTGATTGCTTTTATTACCACTATCTACATCTTCTAGTGGTGTACTTTCTGCCATTACTGCAACATTTCTTTTACCAGCAGCACCACGACCTCTTTTAGCTTTGTTTTGTTCTACCTTACTAGATTCAACAGTAAAATAACCTTCATCAAATTCAATCATTCCTTCAAGAGTATAACGAGCATCTCTTTTGCCCATAGCTTTACGCAGTTTATGAACTAAAGACCATACAGGCTCATAGCGCTTTAAACCTAACTGGCGTTGCATCTCTTTTGCAGAAAAACCTTTTTTTGTTGCGCTCATCAAGAACATAGCTCTATACCAAATCAAAAAAGACAAATTAGAACCTTGCATAATTGTACCACTACATAGTGAAGTTCTACTACGACATGATTTACACTCATAACTCCATACACTCTTTATCAAATAATGCTGGTCGTGACCACATCTACGGCATTTTACTCCAATTTCATCACGCTCTTGTTTAAAATGAAGCCTACAAGCTTCTTCATCTCCAAAATGTGCACTAAATGTAAAAAGATTCATTTCCTATATACTTTACGTTCTTTTAAATATACAAAATTATGGGTGATTACGGACATTCAGAAAAAAGTTAATATTTTATGAAAAAATCAAAAAAAGGAATATATATTTTATTTATTGATAAAATTTAGTTGATTCTACTTTAACATAGTTATTTTAACTTTTACATCTTTACTTGGCTCATAGCCAATTCTATGTGCTTTAACTACTAGCATTTCTGTAGATTTTATCTTAAAAGGCCCAGAATAAACTGACCAACTCTTGGCTTTAGGGTTTGTTTTATAGCCTATAGAAGCTCCTTTTGTATCGCAACTAATTGCAATTTTACCATTTTTTATAACTGGTACTGGATTTGCTGTTTTGGGTTTTGTTTTTTTTCCATCCCAAAGTTTGGCTACCAATTCTTTTTCTGGCAAGTTAGGTACATCCCCAATTTCTGCAAGCCATCTATCCATTTCATTGCTTAATTCTGCTAATTTATCTTTATACTTAGGCTTTTCTGCTAAGTTATTCAGTTCAAAAGGATCATTTATACAATCGAATAATTCTTCTTTTGGCTTTTTATCTCTAAACCATTGCATCTGAACATCATTTAATTTACCCTTATCTTTTAACCTTATTAATTCTTGCATTGTCGGAATTTTTTCGCGGTACGTTATTGGCAAATAATATCCTTGCTCTGGCCTATAATTTCTAATATATTTAAATTGCTTGTCTTTTACAGCTCTAATTGCATCTGTAAAACCATCAAATCGATCTGCTGCTGCATGTATATAATTTCGTTGTTTTTTTGATTGATACTTTCCTAAAAAAGCTTGCCCTTGCATGTATGCTGGCGGTTTTTGATGCGTTAGAGAAAGTAATGTTGGTGCAAAATCTACAAAACTAACCAATTGATTAAATTTTGTTCCTGCTTGTATTTTTCCTGGAAAACGTACAATCATTGGGGTTTTTAAACCAGAATCATAAATCAGTCTTTTTTCTCTAGGCATTGGCCCTCCATGATCACCGTAAAACATAATTATAGTATTTTCTAGTAGCCCATCTTCTTCTAATTGTTTTAAAACCGCTCCAACTTGTCTGTCCATTTCTGCAATATTGTTGTATAATTTCCAAAGATCTCTTTGTACAATATCAGTATCTGGTAAATATGGAGGCACTTTAAATTTAGTGTCTTTTGGAATATGAACAGGAGTTTCTGCTTCTGTCATTCTATTTTTAGCATGAGATTTTCCTTTGTTTTTCCAATTGTACGATTTATCTCCAGCATGATAATGTCTTGTTTCAATTTCTCGAAATCCATAAGGTTCAAACAAACCAGATTCATGTGTTTCAGTAAAGTTAAATACAGCAAAAAATGGCTGGTCTTTATCTCTATTTCTCCAATGTGCATAAGGACTACTCTCATCCCAAGCAGTAACAGGAGGTTTAAATTGATAATCTGTTTTGTAATTATTAGTACAATAATACCCTTGTTTTCGAAGTAATTCACTAATCATTTTTACTTCTGGAGGAGGAACTGCCCCATATTTAGGCAATCCAGTTACCTCACTATAAGAAGTAGTACGCATGTGGTTTGCACCAATACTAGATGGATACATTCCAGTTGCAATTGCAGCTCTACTTGGGGCACAAACACCAGATGTAGAATATAAATTGGGATAAATTACACCTTCATTTGCTAATTTGCTTAAATGAGGAGTAACTATGGTAGAATCTCCAAAAGAAGGGATGTAATGTCCCATATCTTCTGTGACCAACCACAATATATTAGGTTTCTTAGGCGCTATTTTTTCTTGTTTACAACTGCTGACAAAAAGAATTATAACTAAAATTAAAAAAATATACTGTTTCATATTCGCTTTATTTATGATATTGTGAGTTATTGCAAAATATATATTAACTTAAACTTACGTATCTTGTACTGTACCGATTGTTAAGATAATGTTTATAAAAACACTTTCTCTGGCAGGATACCACAGGGTATCAAATTAGTTAAATCGTCTTATTTTTATTTTTGAATATCAAAACAAATAATCAAATGAAAAAAAATGTACTCGTTATATTTTTACTATTATTTTCTTTTTACCAAAGTATTTCGCAAACCATTAACCCTCCAAAAGGAAGAATAGCCATAGTTGCAGATGGAAACTCACCTGATCCAGATGATTTGGGAGGCACAGCAATTACTATTGCATTACTTAAAGCTGCTGGTTTAGAAGATAGATTGGTACATTATTCTCATAGTTGCGATTTGGTTAGAGATGATAGAATCTCTGAAAAAGCAGAAAAAGAACGTCATCATTTAATGCAAGTTGCTTGTGATATGACAGCAAGACGTTGGGATGCTTTTAATCACCTAACTTTTTTTGATGCAGTTTGGCAAAAAGAAGCAACCATTAACGATTTGTGTTGGGCAATAAATACTTCTACAAAAGAGAACCCTTTATGGATAATTGAAGCGGGTGAACCTGACATTATAGGAATGGCGTTACAAAAAACACCAAAAGAAAAACACAAATTTATAAAAGTGATTACGCATCATCCTGCAAATGATAATGCTGGTGATTTTTATACATGGCAACAGATCTTAGATTTTGGTATTGAGGAAGTGCGAATTCCAGATCAAAATATAAATTTAAAATTACCTATTTCAGACTGGGATTGGGCTAAAAATCACGCTGATTCTAGAATTCAACTACTATGGACGATTGGAAAATTAGCAGAAGTTGATAATGTTGTACGATTTCAAAAAGGAAAATGGGATTGTTCTGATGCTGGTATGATTTTATATTGGATTACTGGTGCTAACGTTAACAATGGTTTAAAAGCTGGAGGTCTTGAAGTGGTAAAAAAAATACTTTTATATTTTATAAAATTAAATCCTGAACCTAAAAGAGGCCCAAAAAGGAAAAAAAAGAAGTAAGTTGCTATTTTATTTTTTTTAGTAATATATTTTTGTACTCTACTTTCATTGGTGGGCCAACATGTACTTGCACACCAATAAAGCTTTTTTTACTTCTGTTTTTGGTATCTAAATCTGTAACATCACTCATTAAAACACCGTTAACAAAATGTTGCATACGATTACCATTTACAATGATATGCATGGTATTCCAATCCTCATTTTTTATAGATGTTTTTAATGTTTTTTTATCACCTAAAGTAGCCACAATAGTTCTTGTTTGCCAACAATTCCTTTTTACATTTTTTCTGATATTGGTTGGTGGAATACTATCTGGCATTGCTTCAATAATCACTTTCTCGCCAATATAGGCTAAAGTAGTTCGTTTTTTTTCTTCGTAGTTTTGACCAGTATATTTATTTTTCCCGTCAATATCTGACTGATACCCTCTTAAAGCAAATGGTTTATTTTTTATCTTTTCACTCCTATAATTGACTCCACTATTGCCTGATTTTGAAATTCTGTATTCTAATTTTAATTCAAAATTTTGAGGTTGTTCTTTTTCATAAATGATAAAAGAGTTTCTTTTTAGAATGGTTTCTGGAGTAACTTCTCCAATTAAAATACCATCTTTTACAGACCAATAGGTTTCATCTCCACTCCAACCTTCTTGGTTTTTTCCATTAAAAATAGATGTAAAATCATCTTTTTTTTGGTTCTGGCAAGAAAAAAAACAAAAGGTAATATTAAATATTACCAAGTAAATTATTTGTCTCATTTTTTTAGTCTTTAGTAATTTTACTTTTCCACCAATTCTCATTGGGTTTAAAATCTTTAGATAATACTTTTAACCTGTTTTTTTCTAAAGACTCTAACTTTTTAGTTTTGATGTTTATTAGTCTTTTTTGACGTTTAATACTATCAAATTCTATATCCTTTTTAGGATATTTTGCACCAACTTCATGTAACCAAGATCTTAGTTGATTGCTTAATTTTTGAGCAATTTTTGGATGTTTTGTAATTACGTTTAATTCGTCTTTTTCTGTAGAGGGTAATTTGAATAATTCCTCTCTATTATCTTCCCAATAATGTATTAATTTCCAGCCATTTTGTTGAATGATAGAAGAAGGTTCTCCTCCTTGATTGCCATAATGTGGATAATGCCAATATAATGGTCTCTCTAAATTGATGTGTTTACCTTCTAAAATAGGTTTTAAACTAATGCCATCTATATGTTGTTCTGGTTGTAAGGGAACACCTGCTAAATCTAATAACGTGGGATAAAAATCGGTATGAATTACAGGAAAATCTGATGCTAGTTCTTTTGTTTTCAACCAAGGTACTTTTATAAAAAAAGGTTCTCTAATACCACCTTCCCATTGATACCCTTTACCTCCTCTTAGAGGTAAATTACTGGTAGAATAATTATCGCCAGAAGCCACACCACCATTATCAGAGGTAAAAATTACAATGGTATTTTTATCTAAACCATTATCCTTTAACGCTTTTAAAACAATACCCACAGCATCATCCATCGTTTCAACTAAACCACCATAAATGGGATTATCTTGAACTTGCCTAATTGGTAAAACACGCTCCATTTTATAACCAGATTTTGCAACTCCCAAACTATCTGCTTTATCTCTATACTTTTTCCATTTGGTTTCTGTAGTTTGTATAGGCGCATGGACAGCATAAAAAGAAAGATATGCAAAAAATGGTTTCTCTTTATTTTGCTTTATAAAACTTGCTGTTTCATTAGCTAAACGTAAGGTTAAATTCTCTCCTTCTTTCTTATCTTTTAATTTTGGATTTCTAAAAGGCGCAAAAAATCCACCTGAAGGGCCACCTCTATGAAACCCTCCTTTGTTAATATCAAAACCATGGTCTTCTGGATACGAACCTTTATCTCCTAAATGCCATTTACCTGCAAAAAAAGTAGCATATCCTTTATTTTTAAATGCTTCAGCAATGGTTATATCTTGCTTTGGAAGAGCTCTTACATAATCTGCAGGTAGTAATTTGTCGTGTCTATTTCTTGTTCTCCAATCTTTACCAACTTTGGCACCAATCCAATCTGTGATTCCATGACGAGCTGTAAATTTACCTGTTAAAATACTTGCTCTTGAAGGGCTACAAACTCTACTTGAAGCATATCCATTTTTAAACCAAACAGATTGTTCTCCTAGTTTGTCTATATTTGGAGTTTCATAAAATGTGCTACCTGTAATACCTAAATCATGATAACCTAAATCATCAACCAAAATAAAAAGTACATTTGGTTTCTTTAGATTTAACTTATCTTTTTCTGAATTACAACTAGAAAAATATACTATAAATAATAATCCAAAAAAAAATACTATTTTCTTCAATGCTGAATTATTATTTGTGAAGAATTAAATTTTAATAATCTTTCTAACAAAATGATTTTTTTTGTCGTTGTTAGAGATAAAATATACACCTTTTTTTAAATTACTAATATCAATAGTTTGTGATGTTGATTTTACATTTATCTGACGAACTCTAGCTCCTAAAATATCAGTAATAATTAATTTTGAATTTTCTGGTAGATTTTTAATTTCTATTTTCCCATTTGTTGGGTTTGGATAAATACTAACCTCTTGCTTAATAATATTGTTTGTAGATAACGAAGCATCATAACATGTAGATTCTGGATTTGATAAATTAAAAGCAACACTATCTGAAACCGTACTTCTTTTTAATACCATTTTATCTATAAATAAATAAGACGATCTTGCGTCTACTGTAATAGTATATTCTTTTGCTTCAAAAACAACCCAAACTCTATGTGCAACATGATCGTTTGTATTGGTTACAAAACCATAATCTAAACGATTCCCAAAAGCTTTTATAAAATTCTGAGTAGAAGTTCCTGCTGCACAAGTTAATTCATTACTTGAATTACAATAAGGTTTTGGATATACTTTTGCACCATTTTTAATTCCATAAAAATCTTCTCCATCTATTTTTAACCAAGCATCATTGTGTTCTCCTTTACTAGTACCTTTACCAACTCTCATTCTCCAAGCAAACCTGTATGTTCCTGGATTATTTATTTTAATTTTATAAGTAATTGGCGCACCAGAAAGTTTACTAAAAGATTCAGCACCTGTCCAATGCAAATACGTTACTTCTTCACCTTCAAAAGTTTCTGTAGCAATTTTCCACCTATCATCATTTATAATTCCAGATTCCATTTCTATAGTTATAACACCATTTTTTTCTTCAAATGGTAATGATCCATCACAACTAGCGGTTTGCGAGAATATTTGTATTGTAACGACTGATAATATAAAAAGTAAAACTTTATTTTTCACTACTTTATTTTTATGATTAATACAAAATTAATTGAACTTTAATTACAAAGTATCCTGTTGTGTATTGAATTTATTTTTATGATTTTTTATATTCAATTTTATACTTTCCAGAACCTAAAACTACTTCATCTTTATCATCAAAAGAAGCATCGTTTATTTTTAAACTTTCAAATTCTTTTTTGTTTAAAATGATTTTAGCCTTTGTATTAAAAGGTACTTCAAGATTCATTGTTAAAAGACCACTTTCTGATCTCCAACTATTTTTAATATCCCCATAAGGTGAAGGCACAGAAACAGTTGTATTGATAACTTGACTAGGAAATTCTGGATTTACCGTAAACATTTTAAAGCCTGGAGCTTCCATAGAAGATTTAATTCCTCCTAAAGACTCAAAGAAATATGCAGCAAAACCACTGTGCATAGGGTGATTTAAAGAGTTGCTTGGTCCTTCCATTTTTTCCCAAATAAACTGACGTTCTGGCCATGTGGTAAACCCTGAATTCATTACATAAGTCTGACTAGGAAAATCTGGTGTAGTTAAAATTTGATAGGCCAAATCTGCTTTACCATACTTAGACAAAACTGTGTAAATGTATCTATTACCATGAATCCCTGTATTATGATGACCTCCTCGAACTTCTACAATATTATAAGCTAATCCATTAACAACAGTTTCTATTTCCTCTTCTGGAACCATACCAAATTGTAAAGCTTGTACAGTTGCTGTTTGACTCTGATACCATTTGTGTTTTGTATTTGGAATATTAACTAAAAACTCTTTATTGAATGCTGTTTTTAACGCTTCTTTTTCTTGTTTCATTTTTGCTTCATAAGCAGCATCATTATTCATTTTTGCAAAAGTTTCCATTACGCCTAAAACATCATAAAAATATGCATTTGCAGAAATAATTGGGTCACATTCCATAGCACTTGGATTCTTTCTTCTATCCCAAAGTGGTGGACACCAATCTCCCATTCCGTCTTGCATAATGCCGTTTTCTCCTTTAAAATTGAGGTAAAAATCGGTTAAACCTTTCATTGGTTCGTAATACTCTTTTACGATTTCATCATCACCATAAAACTTATAATTGTACCAAGGCAAATACATGGTTGCAACTCCCCAATCTATTTTTGCATAAGTTGATGTTCTTTTACCAGGAGCAATCATTGTAGGTACTTGAAACTTCAATTCTGGATTGTTATGTCCTATTGTTGGCCTCATTTGTGTTTTGATGTCTTCCATATATTTTTTATAGAAATCGTACATGTCATAATTATACAACGCATATTCGCAAAACGCATGTGCATCACCTAACCAACCACATTTTTCTCTGTGTGGACAATCTTCTGGAATACCATGTACATTGTCTACAATTGTCCATTTACTAATGCTATGCATTTTATTTAGCAATTCATCAGAAGATGTAAAATTTCCTGTTTCTTGAATATCTGTAGCTACCAAAACAGCTTTAATCATATCAGCATCTGGTTTTCTAGAAATTCCTGTAATTTTTGCATATCGAAAACCATGGTAACTAAATTTAGGTTCCCAAGATTCAACACCTTCTCCTTTACAAATGTACTTGTATATTTGAGCCATTCCGTTTGCTCCACCTCCTGTAGATCCTTTAAAAATATCTTTTCCATTTGTTAACAAGGCTTCTGTAGTAACAACTTCTATTAATTGCCCTTCTTTTTCTTTAACATTTAGTTTTACCCAACCCGCAATATTTTGACCAAAATCTACAATCCAGTTACCATCTGACCCTTTAAAAACTTTTTGCGGTTCAAACTCTTTTAATTTTTTAATTGGTGGAATTTGACTTGCACTTATTTTTTTAACATTAGGTGATGTTACTTTTGCATTACCCCATTTTGCATCATCATAGCCAACAGTATTCCAGTTACCCAATTCATAACGTGCATCGTATGTATCACCTCCGTAAATATTATTAAAAACAATTGGTCCTGTAGCTTCTTTCCAGTTTTCATCTGTATAAAAATCTGCTGATGTACCATCTGAGTAATTTAATTTTACCAAACAACGCACTGTTGGTTTCCCGTAAGAAACTCCTTTTTTATTCGATTCTGGATCTCTACTCCAAGAAATATTTTGTCCGTAAAATCCGTTTCCTAATATAATTCCGAAAGCATTTTTCCCAGATTTTACTTGTTCTGTAATATCATAATTTACATAATATGCTTGCTTATCGTAGTTAGACGGTGCTGGGTCTAAGACATGGTCACCCACCTTATCTCCATTTAAATACAACTCGTAATACCCTAAACCACAAATATAAACTTGTGCATTTTCTACTTCTTTATCAAGCTCTAATTCATTTCTAAAATAACTAGCAGCAAAACCGTTTACCTTTTTTGCTGGCTGATTTCTCATTCTACCTGTTTTGTAATCTCTATATTGATAAGGCGAAGTTCTGGTGTCTTTATTTAAAGTAATCCATTTGGAATTTGCCCAGTTTTTAGAATTCATTAAACCCATTGTAAATTCTTGAACATCTGACCAGTTCGAAGATGAACCTTTTTCATCCCAAATTTTTACTTTCCAAAAATACGTTTGTAAAGCTTCTAAATCTTTTCCTTGATATTTAACAAATGTAGATTTGTTACTTGCTACTTTATCAGAATTCCAAATATCAGCATCGCTATCATTTAATTTTTCTTTAGATGATGCTACTAAAATATGAAAAGCAGATTGTGACTTATTGTATTCTTCTACATTTATAACCCAAGAAAACAAAGGCTGTTTACTTTCTATTGCTGAAGGGTTATGCTTTGTGTTTACTGATAAATTCTCAAAAGACATTGGTGTTTTTGAGATATAAACCTGTTTACAGGATACACAGAAAATAGCTAAAAGAACTATTGAAAAAAGAGATTGTTTGTTGATCATTAGATAAATCTTAAATTTATTTATTTTGTTATGATTCTATGAAAAAATAAAATTATTTGAATTTATTTAAATCGTTGTCCTGTACAGTCATGTTACTAATTTTAATTGAATATTAATATCTAACTAATATAACAGGCCCTTCCATTCCTGTAGAAACTTTGTCTTTATAATTTCTAGTCCATCTGTTTGTTAATGGATTATCTAGAGATTTGCAATAATTAGCTAACACAGTAGTGTATTTAATTTCTAATTTATTTTCTCCTTGTTCTAAATAATCTGCAATAGCATAAACCGCTTCTCCATACCAACGTTTGCCTACTTTTTTTCCATTTACATATAATTCTGTAACTCCTCCGTTTACATTTCCTAAATCTAAATGTGTATAATTAACGTTGTTATTTAAAGTAATTTTATAACTGATTTCTCCACCAAATGAACTCTGGTTTTTATCCTCAGATTTACTAAAATCAATCAATTCATTCATTTGCCAAGTAAGTATTTTGCCATCTACTCTTTTTCCTGTAACATTCCAAATTCCAGTAATTGCTTTAGATTTTTCAACTTTAGTTGGATTCATCATCGGAGTTTCTATTGGTTTTTCATTTTCAAAAACCAACAATAAAGACTCTAATGCTTTAAGTGAAATAGATAATTCATTGGTGTTTTTAGCATAATAGAATGGTTTTCTTTCTCCTGTTTCTGGGTTCCACACATAAGGATATTTATGATTTACAGGAAATTTAGCATTAAAGTTTGCACTGGTAAACCTATGTACATTTGTAAAAAAATATAGGTCTTTATCTTTAGTATATTGATGAATTTGATATACTTTTTTAGTAGGATTATCGATAATTACATCTGGAGTAACTTCAGATTTTTTAAGCAAGTTCTCTGTCCAAGTATATAATTGCGCTAACGAATTTGGTTGTTTTATTTGAATGATAGAGTTCGGTTTCTCTGCCAAAATCTTCTCTATAATTTCTTTTACACGGCTGTCATTCTTATCAAAATCTTTAAAATGTAATGACTGTTTAGGCAATTTATCTATTACCACAACTTTACCTCCAGAGTCAACAAATTTTTGAATTGAAAGAGCTGTTTCTGGATGAATAGATTTTAGACTAGCCAAAATCAACAATTTATAGCTCATATTTCCAAAAGAGATTTCACCATTTTCTATGGTTGCTTCTGTTAAAACTTTTTGATTGATATATTCGCAAGAATACCCTAACTGACTAATGGGTTCCCACATTTTATATAAATACTTTGGTTCTAAATGGAAAGGTGCTCTTGCCAAACCTTTGTCTCCCCATAAATCGGCAGTAGGTCCAAGAATAGCTATAGATTTATCGGCTTGAGAATTTTGAAATACCGCTGATAATCTTGCATTGTAATCTACCCAATTATATAGATGTTTCCACCAGGTATTTTGCTCACTAAAATAAGCTCCATAACGTATCCAACCTGGAAATGGCTCTTCTTTTGGAGAATAATTGTAACCGTGTAAAATAGAATGATTGATACCTGTGATAAAATTCATATCATCATGTTGCTTAATTTCTTCTAGAGTTGTTTTAAAAACACCTCTTGTATTGGTCATAACCTCAGAACTTACAATATTTTTATTTGTTAAATGACCTCCAGCAGAAGCATACATATTCCAAGTCATATACCCATGACTTTGATTCCATTGCCATAAAGAATCTTTCATTGCCGCAGAATAAATCCAATTGTTACTTTCTGGAATGTCTGGTATCATATACCCATCTAACATACCCATTAAAAATGGCGTCCCATAAGCTTGGTATCTACAAAGTACTCCGTTTGCTTCACAAAAATCTTTATATGTTTTTGTAAAATTTTCTAAAAACACTTCTACCAGCAGTCTATTGTAATCGTATCGAACTCTTTTTAATTTATTTTTAAAGTCTACTGAAAAATTCTTTGAATAATTATCATCAGTATAACTACCTGTTGAAGCATAAAAAATAAAAGGTATCCATTTTGCCAATTTATAACCATAGGTTTTAAAAAAGATTGATTGAAAACCATCTGTCCAATTTGCACCAGAAACCTCAATACTATCACAAAAAATAGCTCTAATTAATTGATTTAATGGAATACCAGAACGTTCCGATATTTTCTTTAACCTATTTAAATACGCTAAAGTCATTTCTTTTTTATAATGATCCATAACAGGACCTGCCCCTCCTGGAGCACCCAAAGTAACATCTCTAAAATTTTGCTGAATTAGCGAATAGCTTAAATAATATTCTCCTGAGTTTTCAATTATATAGTTTAGTTTCCTATTCTTATCTAAATGATCTAAAAGATTTATTACTTGATCTTTATCATTACAATTTTTAGGAATCAAAGCAAGACCAGCTAACCTATAAGTTGTTCTTTTACTTACATGCCTTTGAGCTCTAGTTTTTCCAAACTTTTTTTTATATAAACTAATTAAATGCTCTTCATCAACTTTAATAATATCCTTAGAACGATACTCAATGTAGTCTGACACCATTCGCTGACTCGTTTCTTCATCTTTTAAAAACTCTCCTCCAAATGGCCAACCTGTTCCAGCAATTATATCTGTAATCATACCCAAATCTTTGGCTTTTTTAGCTGCATGAACTACCATATCAACCCATTCATCACTCATCCAAACCAAAGATTTTTCGCTTTTATTAAAAGCAACTGGCATAGCAATTGGGTTTATTTCTACTCCACCAAATCCAACATTTTTTAGAGATTCTAATTGCCTATCAATTTCTACAGATTTAATTTTATTACCATTCCACCACCAACGAACAAAAGGCCTAGCTTCTGCAGGAGGATTTTGAAATTTGCTGAATAAATCTTGAGATAGCGTTTTCTCAGTAAATTTATTATCACAGGATAGTAAAAAAAGTGATATTATAAAGAAAACAACACCAGTTGTTTTTAATAAGTTAAGCAGCCTCATAAATAAAAGAATTTAGTTTAAAAACTAACCTTTAAGAATTAGTTTCTACTTAAAACAGATGAAATTTATAACCTTTAAATATGAAAAACGTCCTGTACTATCATGTGTTTTTAAAATACTACTTTAACTATTTCATGTCATTCATTTTGCAATACTCCAGACAAAGTCATTTGGTACGCTCTTAAAGCCACAAGATGAATTACTAAAAAAACGATTATAAAAAGCACAATAACAGGAACTAAAAACATCCAAATATGCAACTCTATGCTATTAATATAGGTTTTTAAAAACCAATTTTGATAACCATACCAAGCTAAAGGAATGGCAATTATTATAGCTGTAATAATCTGTGAAGCAACTTCTTTGGCTAGTAATTTAGAGACATCCATTAATTCTGAGCCGAGGACTTTTCTAACACCTATTTCTTTCATACGTTGGCTAATAGTGATTAATATTAAGCCCACAATACCAATTACGGCAATTATAATGGCAAGTATTGAAAATAAACTAAAGACAAATAAGAACGTTCGGTCTGATTTCAAGGTATTACTTATCTTATTTTCTAGAGACAAATAATCGAAAGGTTGTTCTGGGAAATAGTTCTCATAAATGGTTTTTAACTTTTGAAGAATTTCGGTGGTATTATTACTAGCTACTTTTAATGTTAAAAAGGCTTTGTGACTATCGGTAAGTCGTAATACCGTTGGTACTGGTTCGTTTTTGATGGATTGATAATAAAAATCGTCAACAATGCCTATAATTTTAAACTCTTCATTTCTACCAGTTACAACAAAGTTATTAATAGCTTCTTCTGGTGTTTTATAACCAACACGTTCCATAGCTTTTACATTCATAATAATACTCTTGGTTCCAGTTTCCTTTTCGCCTTTCCTAAATAGTCTTCCTGCAAGTAGTTTTATATTGTAAAATTCTAGAAATTGGTCATCTATAGAGAGTTGGAAAAAAGAATTTGTGTCTGTTTTGTCGTACCCCTTTCTTCTACAACTAAACCAATGTTGAATTTCTTGACCAGGAATATCAGATGAAAAAGTAAACCCTTTTACTTCAGGAATTTGAGTTAATTCATCTTTCATTAAAAGAATTTTATTTTGTAATTCACTCTGTTTTTCTCCTGTTTTGGGCGCTTTAATTACTATACTTTGAGCATAATTAATACCCATATCTTTTTCCATTAAAAACGTAGCTTGCTTGTATGCTATAAGTGTACCGCAAAGCAATACAACTGAAATTACAAATTGCAGAGTAACTAATAGCTTTCTAAAAAAGACTCCTTCGCGTTTGTTTTTAAATTTCCCTTTTAAAACAGTTACAGGTTTATAGGATTGTAATATAACAGCAGGATAAATACAGGAAATTATAATACCTAAAACAAAAATTACTATAAATGTACCTAAGAATTTAGAGTGCTCAAATAAATTAAAATCGCCTATTTGAGTAATGGTTTTAAACCAAGGATTTAAAGCATAAAATAATACAATAGTTATGGCTAAGCAAAGTATGTTAAAAAGGAAAGCTTCACTTAAAAACTGAGTTATTAAATTCATTTTTGAGGCTCCATTAATTTTTTTAACACCTACCTCGTTGGCTCTTTCTATAGAGCGTGCTGTAGTTAGGTTTATAAAATTAATCCAAGCTATAATTAAAAGAAAAATAGAAAATCCAAAAAGAATACTTATAATTTTTCCATTAACAGGAGGCTCCGATTCATATTCTATATTAGAAGTTAAATGAATATCCTGCAACGGTTGTAAATAGTATGTATCTCTTTTGCCTTGCGAATCTAGACGCTTTTTATAATTAGCAGCTATCATTTCAGGAAGACCTTCTTTCTCTAGCTTTTTATAATCGCTATTTGGTTTTAGTTGTATAAAAGTACTGCCATAATCATAAGTCCAACTTGTTCTAATTCTAGGACGTTGTTTGTAAATGGTTTCCATAGAAAACAAAAAATCGGATTTTACAATCGAATTTTTTGGCATCTTTTTATAAACAGCAGTTATCATGTAATCTTCATTACCATTTACTTTTATTGTTTTACCTAACGGACGTTCTTCTCCAAAATAACGCTCTGCTGCGAGGTGTGATATTGCTACTGTATTTGGCGCTTTTAAAGGGTCTTTTTCACCTTGCAATAATGGAATTGTAAATACTTCAAATATAGAAGAGGTTGCATAGTATGTTTTATCTTCAGAATAAATAATTTTGCTTCCAGCTACATTGTTATAGCTTATGGTTATTTCATTTTTTGGAGTTATCCTCGCATGATTTACAACATCGCTATAATGTTCTTTTAACCATTTTCCGGTTGGTGGAAATGAATTGGCTGTTTTCCATAACACTTCGTTATTTTGATAACGATTGTAAGCAACACGATAAATATCTTTGGCATTTTCGTGGTGGCTATCGTAGCTTCTTTGGTAATACACATACTCTAAAATAAACAAGGCACTTAGTATACCTATAATTAAACCTACTGCATTAATTATAGAAATAAGTTTATCTCTTTTTAAATTACGATAGAAAATATTTAGTTTGATAAAGTTCATTTTTATCTAGTTATTTAGTTAATTGGCTGTATTACTAATTGCTTGTTTCCATTACAATTTTTCCATCAAATAAGTTGATGACCCTGTGTGCGTAATTTGCATCACTTTCGGAGTGTGTTACCATAATAATAGTTGCACCTTCTTGACTTAGCTCTGTTAATAGATTCATAACCTCGGTACCATTTTTAGAATCTAAATTTCCCGTAGGTTCATCTGCTAATAATAATTTAGGCTCGGTAATTACAGCTCTAGCAATAGCAACACGTTGCTGCTGCCCTCCAGATAATTGTTGCGGGAAATGGTTAGAACGGTGGTCTATTTTCATACGTTTTAAAACAGCTTTTACTTTTTCTTTTCGTTCTTTTTGATTGATGTTCATAAACGTTAATGGCAATTCAACATTTTCGTAAACCGTTAAGCCATCAATTAAATTAAAGCTCTGAAAAATGAAACCAATATTACCTTTTCTTGCTTTAGTTAACTCCTTTTCTTTTAGGTTGCCTATTTCTTTTCCATGAAACATATAACTACCATCGGATGGAATATCAATAAGTCCAAGTATATTTAAAAGGGTCGATTTTCCACAACCAGAAGGCCCCATTATAGCAATAAATTCTCCGTCTTTTACATGTAGATTTATATCGTTTAATGCCTTAGTTTGTATATCTTCTGTAATAAATATTTTAGTTAGGTTTTTTGTCTGTATCATGGTTATTAATTTAAAATAAGTTTATCGCTGTTTTCAAAATTTTTATAGCTAGATGTTATTACACGTTCGTTAGGTTCTAGGCCTTCAAGAATTTCATAATATTGGGGGTTTTGTTTGCCTATTTTTATTTGGCGTTTAGTTGCAAAATTACCAGAAGCATCTACAACGTAAATCCAATTTCCGCCAGTAGTATTAGAGAATGCTCCTCTGCTAACAAGTATCGCATTTGTAGGTGTACCCAATTCTAATTTTATAAAATAACTTTGCCCTGTTCTAATATTGTTTGGTTTTTCTTTTATAAAACTTAGGTCTATTTGAAATTCTCCATCTCTTACCTCCGGATATACTTTTTTAGTTTTTAAGGCATAGGTTTCTCCATCGCGTTCTAAAGATGCAGAAACATGTCGCGTAACTCTATCAATATAATGCTCATCTATATTAGACTGTACTTTAAAATTGGTTAACACGTGTATCTGCCCTATACGTTGTCCTTGGGAAATACTCTGCCCAATTTCTGCATCTAGCATTCCTAATTGGCCATCTAAAGTAGCCCTAACATTTAAATGTTCAATTCTTTCATAAACCATGGCTAAGGTTTTTTTCATTCGTATTAAATCGTTGTCTAATTCTTTTATACCTGTAGCACTTAATAATGAATCTTGCTTTGCTTTAAACTTGATAACATCGTACTGTTTAGACGCCAATTCTTTTTCTTCTTTGGCTCTTATATAATTTTCTTTAGCTATTAATTCTTCTTCAAATAACGATTTATTTTGCTCAAAAGACCTGTTTGCTTTTATAACTCTGTATTCTGCCTCAAGCAAACTTTTTTGATTAAAAACACGTTGCGACTCAAAATTTATTTTTGTTTCTCTTAAATTGTTTTGCTTAATGGCTAGGTTGTTTTCGCTTGCTAAAATTTGCTCATATAACTGCCTGTTTTCTAGCTTTAATATAATATCTCCTTTTTTTACAATACTGCCTTCTTCTATATATTTTTCAACAATTCTTCCGTTTTCGTAGGCATCAAGATATACTGTAGTAATGGGTTTTACAACGCCATTAATTGTAATGTAATCATTAAAATTAGAGCGCTTAACCTCTGTTATCGTAATTTCATTTTTTTTAACTTCTGATGATGTACTAGGCGTGCCTAAACTATTGTATAGAAATATTGCGATTAAAATAATTACAAGTAATCCTATGCCAATATGTTTGGGTTGTAGTGTTCTTTTCTTCTCTATTTTAGTATCCATTCTTTGTTATTATTTAAAAGGAAAAACAGCAATACCGCAATAAAAATCTATTGCCTTTTTTTGATATTGTAATTGTAAATTAATTCTGGTTCTTTCAATTTTAGCTTGTGCTAAATTATTTTTGGCAACCTCTAATTCGTAAATCGTAGCCAGCCCTTTGTTAAACTTTTTTTGAGCAAAATTAAAAGCGAGTTCTTTAGATTTTAGGTTAGACTCATTCTCCTCTTTCTCCGCTAAAAGCGCAGTGTTTTTTTGAATTGTTTTTTGTATTTCTTTATAAAGTTCTTGCTTCTTTTGCTCTAGAATATTCTTTTCTTTTAAGATATTTATTTTAGCAATTTTTACACTGGAATGTTTTGACCATTTATTGGTAATCGGAATTCTTAAAGACAAACCAATGGATTTGGCAGCATTATTAGACAACTGGTCTAAAAAAGGAGTTATCAATCCATTTTCATCAATACTCGTTTCAAAATAACCTGTTCTATACGCCGCATTTAATGCTAATGATGGATAAAAATCACTCTTTCTAATAGCCAAGTTTTTTTCTGAAGCATTTACCTGTAATTCTTGTTGTTTAATAGACGGAAGAAATGCAATTGCTTTAGAAAAAACAGTTTCTAAGGTTAAACTATCAAGAGATTTTAATGCTACTAAATCGGGTTTTAGCTTTATACTCGTGCCATTAAAATTCATGATTTGAATGAGATTTAAAGTCGCTTCATTTAAGGCATTTTGGGCTTGAGCTATTTCTAATTTATTAGTACCTAATTCAGATTCAATATCGTATAAATTAGATTTCGCTAGCAATCCTAGTTCTATTTTTGAAGTTACCAACTCGTAGTTTAAATTAGAGATTTCTAATTTTTCTTTTGTGATTTGCAATAAATCTTCTCTAAATTTCACAAGATAAAAAGCGTTCATCACATCAAAAGAAAGGTTGTATTTTGCTTGCAAAACAGCTTCTAAGCTTGCATGATATAGTAGTTTTTTCTGCGACCTTTGGTGCCACTTTTTAAAATTATTAAACAGATTTAAAGACGATGTTACTCCGTAGGTGTTTGATGACGTTGCAGTATTGATAACGTTGTTATTATTTGGGTCTACATACCTACCAAATCGTCTGTTTAAATTTGATACAGCACTAAAGTCTGGCAAAAAATCTCGTTTAGATTGTTGAAACGATTCCTTATCAATCTCCGAATTGTAAATTTTTGTTTTTTGGTCTAAGTTATTTTCACAAGCATAAACAATGCATTCCTCTAAAGTCCATAATTTTTGTGCATTACCATTTAAAGAAAAGGCAATATAGGTTACAAAAATTAGGAAAGTGTTTTTCATTTTTTATTGTTTTGCATTTTATATAACGATATGCGTGCCAAAAAATCAATACACTGAAATTCAATAAACTACAAACATCATCAATATCTAATTATCCTTTTTATGTAAAATATTTTTATACAAAGTGTAAAAATATTTTACACTTTGTAGTTGAGTATTGTTCTTATTTGTAGCTTTGGATTATTATGTTGCAATCTGGAAAAATACTTATCGTAGACGACAATAAAGGGGTGCTAAGCGCCTTAGAATTGTTGTTGCAAGATGTTTACAAAACTGTAACTACGCTTCAAAACCCAAACGGAATATCTTCGGTTACCGATTTAAAAAGCTACGATGTTATTCTTTTGGATATGAATTTTTCATCCAGAATAAATACAGGAAATGAAGGTTTTTATTGGCTACGAAAATTAAAAAAAATAGCACCCGATGCTTCTGTAATAATGATGACTGCTTTTGGTGATGTAGAATTAGCTGTAAATACCTTAAAAGAAGGAGCTATAGATTTTGTATTAAAACCATGGGATAACGAAAAGATTTTAGCCACCATTCATGCAGCCTTTCAATTAGGAAAATCTAAGAAAGAAGTAAGTTTACTAAAACAAAGCGAAAAAAAATTAAAGCACCTTATCAACGAAACAGAGCAGCAAATTATCGGAACTTCTTCAGCGATAAATGCAGTTTTAAAAATTACTGAAAAAGTTGCAAAAACCTCTGCAAATGTTTTAATAACTGGCGAAAATGGTACTGGTAAAGAGTTAATTGCACGAGCCATTCACAACCAATCTGCGCAACATCAAGAAATTTTAGTAAATGTAGATGTAAGTGCCATACCCGAAAGCCTTTTTGAAAGTGAACTTTTTGGACATGTAAAAGGCGCTTTTACCGATGCTAAAAATGATAGAGCAGGTAAGTTTGAAGTTGCTCATAATGGTACGCTTTTTTTAGATGAAATAGGTAATTTGCCATTACAGTTACAGTCTAAATTATTAAAAGTGATTCAACAAAAAGAAATCGTTCGCATTGGGTCTAACAAAGTTATTCCTGTAAATGTTAGATTGGTTTGCGCTACCAATTGCGATTTGAATAAAATGGTTGATGAAGGACTTTTTAGAGAAGATTTGTTGTACCGAATAAATACTATACATATTGAAGTACCCGCACTTAGAGAACGTGGCAATGATATTATAGAATTGGCAGAATTTTTCTTAAATAAATATGCAAATAAATATGATAAAAAAGGATTAAAATTGAGTAGTGCCATCAAGAAAAAACTACTTAAATATACTTGGCCTGGAAATATTAGAGAGCTACAACATACTATGGAACGTTGTGTTATTTTAAGTGAGAATAACCTATTAACGGTAAATGATTTTATGTTTAATCAGCGGCAAACAAAAGCATTAAACACGGCAGACATAACCATTGACGAAATGGAAAAAAATATGATTATTACTGCGCTAAAAAAATACGATGGTAATTATAGTACTGCTGCAGAACAGTTAGGTATCACTCGTCAAACCTTATACAATAAAACAAAGCGTTATAAAATTTAATATTCTAAAATGCTATCTAAAAATTTATATCTAAAAATAATTTTAAGAGTACTATTGCTAGTATTGGTATGTGCTAGCGTAGTATTTTTTATTTTAAATGATATAAAAGGCGTTGCTGTATTATTAGGAGTCGTATTAATTTTACAAATAATTTCACTTGTCAATTTTCTAAACAGCACCAACCGTAAACTCATGTTTTTCTTTAATGCTATAGAAAACTCAGATTCCACTATTAGCTTTTCAGAAAACACAAATAACTCGGTAACAAATCAATTAAATGCGCATTTAAATAGAGTTAATAGAATTATTCAAGATGAAAAATTACATACCCAAGCCCAAGAGCAATACTACCAAACTTTATTAGCATACACCAATGTTGGCTTATTATCTATTAATGCCAAAGGGCATATTTTATTTGCCAACAAAAGTGCAAAAAAATTGTTGAATTGCGATGTGCTTACACATATTCAACAGCTTAAAAAAATAGATAACAGCGTCTATAATTTAGTTAGCAAACTACAACCTTTTAAGCAACAGGTAATTTCTATAACGAACGAACGTGCAACAGTTGAATTAAAAATTGAATCTAAACCTATAGAAGTTAACAATGTGTCTCTTTTATTAGTTAGTATTCAAAATATTTATAGCGAATTAGACACTAAACAAGTCGATTCTTGGATGGGATTAATAAAGGTAATGAGCCATGAAATCATGAATGCTTTGGCACCAATAACTTCTATTTCAGATAGTTTATCTAAAGTCATTAAAACTGATAATGGTAAAATTCAATTGGACCAATTAAAAGAAAGTGATTTAGAAAAAGTAAAAAAAGGATTGGCCGTAATACAAGAACAAAGTTTAGGTTTAACCGATTTTGTTACAGGGTATCGTTCTTTAACAAAAATTCCTAAACCCGATAAAACACTTATAAAAGTGCCTGCATTATTCGAAAAAATAATCACGTTAGTAAGTAACGAAAAGGCACATAAAAACATATCTCTCGAAACTCAAATTACACCAACTAATTTAGAGCTTTTTGCAGACGAAAATCAGATTATGCAGGTACTTGTTAATTTGATTAAGAATTCGATAGATGCTTTAATTCATCATGCTAACGGAGTAATTAAACTACAAGCTATAAAAACAACTTCTGGAAATATAGAAATACAAGTTATAGATAACGGAACTGGAATATCAGAAAACAATCTTAAGCAAATTTTTATTCCGTTTTTTACAACCAAAGAAAAAGGTACAGGAATTGGTTTAAGTCTTTCTAAACATATAATGAAATTGCATCAAGGGCACTTAATGGTAAAATCTACACCTGATGTGGAAACTGTTTTTACATTGCTGTTTTAAGAAGAAACCTATTAAATTTTAAAAAATTATAATAGGCTTCCTCTCTATAAAATGAATATTAATTCAATACAATTTTATGCATTGATGTGCCTCTATTTCCTTCTATTTTTAAAATATAGATACCTGCTTTATGATTATTTAATCGAATTTCTTTAGTTGACAATACACTTCCTTTTTGGATTTCTGCACCATTAATTGAATAAATTTTATATTGCATTTCTTCTCCATGGCTTAAATTTATATTGAAGACACCTCTATTAGGATTTGGATATATATTTACCACATCTTCTTTTATTTTTTTGGATGCAGATAATGTTGCGTTACTTAATTCTATAATATTTATTGAAAATTTAGGTAACGTAATTCCTTCAGTTCCTTGGCTAATTAGAGTTAATGGATCTACATCAATCCCCATAACTCTCTCTTCATCCATTTTAGTAAAGGTAATAGCTTTATGAACTTTAGTATCTGTATAAGCTACACCATCTATATTTACATTAAATGGCACATCTTGATTACTAAGGTTTACAACAAAAATGGAAGTTTTACCATCTTTTGTTACAACTCTTGCGTTAACAGCTTTTACACCATCAACAAGGTTAGATACTTCTACGTTACTTTCAATTAAAGTGGTATTTTCTAAAGCCAAACGTATAATTTCATAAGCAGAGCCAAACAATGTTTTTTCTAATGGATACTTTATTCTTGGACGCTCTACTCCACTATTAGAAATATAGGTTTCCCAAACAAAATGCGAGTTCAATTTTCCGTTAACACTAAACCAGTTGGCACGTTCAAAAACATCTTGGTTTTGACTCATAAAAATATAGCAATCTGCCATTCCTAAAACAGAAACTGCATTTGGTCCACCAGATTTTACACCCCACTCAGTTAACCAAATAGGTTTATTAGGTGCTACTTTGTGCGCATAATCATAAATAGAATTTCCTAAATATTTTCTGGCAGTAAGTGCTGTACCGAAAGCTTCATCACTATTATTCACGTCATCAGGATCTGAACCCACATAGGTGTGTACAGTAACCGCATCAAAATAACTAAGATCTTGGGTTACATCTCTATTCCAATTAGGGTTTGCCCAACTGTCTCTTCTCAATAATGGTATAGAAACTCTTATATTTGGGTCTTTGGTTTTTAGTGCTGCAGACATCGATTTTGCTCTAGCGATATAATCTTCGGCATTAGGTATGATTGAGCTACGTTGACCAGGATAAAAGTTTTCATTCCCCAATTCTATAACTTTTACTTCAAAACCTCTAGAAATCAAATTATTGTATCTTGCTATAGTTTCTGGACTTCCATTATTGAAATCAGTACCATCTGCACTCATATTAAAAGTCCACATCATATCAAACCCCTTACCTGTTGTTGATTTCCTAGTGGCATTTAAACTTGTTAATCCGTCAATACCAACTTTGATATTATTGCTATCAAATATTTTTATATTTGCTAACAGGTCAGGTGATTTTGTTTTAATAGTCTTATTTACGCCTTGTTCATATTGAAAACTTTCCGCTCCAAAAAGCCTGGTTACATCTCTTCTCCAGTCATACCAATTAGCCCATAACCCATGTGGAAACCTTATCGTTATTGGTTTTAATTTATTAATTAAATCTTTTTCTTTTGTGGTTGAAAAATGATGTGTATTTGTACCTAATAATAAATTATTAAACGCTTCTTGTGATGAAGAATTAATATTAATAGTTGCCTTCATGTTAGATGGCAAGCTAAAAGGGTAATCTTGAGCTGATACAACTATTGATATTAGCATCAGAAAACAAACAACAAAAAACTTATTTAACATAATTATGACTTTGGATTATTCAAAGATAGTGTATACCTTTTCTAAAGTAATCCTGTAATGACCTGAATACAAAAACTTAAACTCTTTCTAACTTTATAGGGTAAGTCTTATTTGCATTCCATTGGCATACATATAAGTTTTCATCGTTATCAATACACACATCATGACAATGGCGAAAAATAGGTTGTTCTTGTACCATGCGCTGTAGTTTTCCTTTTTTATACTTTGGTTTTGTACCACCAGGGTTGGAAACTACTTTACCTTTGTCATCCAAAATAGTTACGAATCCTGAACCTGGACTAGTTTTAGTTGGGTGTGTTTTCAATCGTCTTGAAGCATCATAGTCGATTTCTGAAGACCAACATACACCCGAATATAAGTTATCATTATGAATAACAGGACGACAAACAAAGGCTCCTGGTAAGTCTATTTGCTCTATATACACGCCATCTAATGTAAAACGCTTAAAACAATTACTAGCTCTAGAGGTTATTAGCAATGTTGGCTCTCCTTTTCCTCTGTAATCTATACAAACACCATGTGCTGTTTGAAATTGATTTTGCCCTGTGCCATTTCCTTCTCCAATTTTTCTAATAAACTCTCCGTCTTTTGTAAATTGAAGTATGTACTGCGACCCATAACCATCGGCTATGTATATATCTCCATTAGGTCCAATGGCACTTTCAGTAGGTTTAAATTTATCCTTTTTATCGTATGCTCCATATAAGGATGGATGCCCTATTATCATTAATTCTTTACCATCAGTTGTGGTTTTAATAAGTTCACCTCCTTTAGTATCTGCAATAAACAAAAAATCATCAGAGCCATCATTCCATAAAGATAATCCATGACCTCCTTTGTAACGCACTCCCCAAGCATCTAACAATTTACCGGATTTATCATAGATTAAAACATTATTATGCGTGTCATCACCCACCATTATAAGTCTGCCTTGAGAATCCATTACCATTTCATGACAATTCTTTACAGGGGTAATAGCCCTATCTAAATCTCCCCAAGATTTATGCACTTTATACTTAAAATCGCCATGACCAATAATATCATCATACATCTCTGGTTTAGATTTTAATATGTTAAAATGAGGCACAACTGCCAAACCTAAACTTGCTTTTGCTGTTGTATTTATAAACGTTCTACGATTCATATTAGACTTTGTCATAACGAAATTAAATTTTAAGCGATGTTTTCTTTTGATGATTTCATAGGATTCCCAAATAAATCTAATATTGGTTTTCCTTTACCATCTGGCGTTGTATAAAATGGTCTACCTTCTATTTCATAATGGGTTTCTGAATGAATCCCTAAAGCATGATAAACAGATTGATGCACTTCATCTATTACTACTGGATTCTCTATTGATGAACAAGGTCTTTCGTCTGCAGTTTTACCATAAACTAATCCTTTTTTTACACCACCGCCCCACATTAAAATAGAACTACCATCTGTAAAATGACGATGCATTCCATAGTGTTTTTCGTGTTCTATAATATCTGGTTGATTCACTTGGTCTTTTACTTTTTTACCTGGTCTCCCTTCCATAATAGCATCTCGACTAAACTCACTTGCCAAAATAATAAGTGTTCTATCTAAATGTCCTGTTTTATCTAAATCCTTAACAAGTTGAGCTATAGGCCTATCAATAAGCGCTTTCATTTTTTTAAGCCTCGTATGCCCATTTTCATGCGTATCCCAACCTAAAAATGGTTCGTATTCTGTAGATACACTAATAAATCGTCCTCCATTCATCGCTAATCGTTTTGCCAACAAACATCCTAAACCAAAACGTCCTGTATTATAAGTATCATAAACTTCTTTTGGTTCTTCTGATAAATCAAAAACTTTAGCTTCTGGAGAATTCAATAAGCGATACGACTGCTCCATAGAACGCATTAAAGACTCTCGCTGGTAATCGCTACCCTGCTCCATCACCTCGCTCTTATTTGCTAGTTCTTTAAATAATTTATAACGTGCTTCAAAACGTTTAAGCGACATACCCTTTGGTGGGCGCACACTTTCCAAACCACTTGAAGGGTCAGGAATTAAAAAAGGCCCATATTCTGTACCTAAAAATCCTGCAGAATGAAATGCCTTGAGCTCTTCAGACTCCCCCATTGTAAAACGTTGCCCCATAGCAATAAAAGGGGGAATAACAGGGTTTGCAGGCCCTAACTCTTTAGCTATCCAAGCTCCAATGTGAGGTGCTTGTACAGATTGTGGTGGCTCATAACAAGTATGCCAATGATATTGATGACGCGTATGCAAAATATGCCCTAAATCTGCAGATTTGTATGAACGAATTATAGCACCTTTATCCATTACACTCCCTATACCTTCTAATCCTTCAGAAAAATATAAATCATCAACTACAGTAGGTTTCTTAGGAAAAGTACTTAGCACTCTCTTGCTTTCTACACCTTTTTCAAAAGGCACATAAGCTTTAGGGTCAAATGTCTCGGTATGTGCCATTCCTCCTGCCATCCAGAGTAAAATAACAGTATCTGCTGTAGATGCCATTTTTTGAACCTCAGGCGAACAAGAACTTAAAAAACTAAATCCTGGAATTGTAGTTGCTGCTGCTGATAAACTAGCAGCACTCATTTTTTTCAAAAAATCTCTACGTGACTTATTTGTATCCATTTTTTTTATTTTTAGTTAATAAACTGAAATTCTGGCGACATTAAAACAGCCCAAAATACATCTTGTAATTGTTCTTGTTTTGGGTTCTTTCCTAAAACATTAAGCATCATTGTTTTTTCTTCACTTGACGGTTCTCTATTAAATGCTTTTTGATATAAGTTTTTTACAATAACACGACTATCCTCTCCATAATTTTTTAACCACGATTGTGCTCCTTCTTCTAAGATTCCATTAAAAAACTCACCATTAGTAAGCTCTAAAGCTTGTAACAAGGTTGCTTGATCTTCTCTAGAGGTCGTTACAATTTCTCTACTGGGTCTTCCTAAAGCTTTCATAAACGGGTGTTGTTTTACCAAACTAGCACGCGCAAATTTTTCGGTGTGTGGTTTAAAAGTAAAATCTAGTAGTTGTCCCCAATTTTTAAAATTTCTAGTACTGTAATTTCTAACTTTTCTCCATGAACTATCATCATATTCAACAGCTACCCAGTTGGCTTCTGGTAACTCACGAGAACTCACCCAAGATTTATCGGACTTTAAAAGTATACTCTTACCCGACGCATAATCTATCTTTAAAGCAAATAATATACCTGCTGGATTTGCAATAGTACCTTCATTTTCTCCTATAATCGCTATAGTGTTTTTCCCAACTTTTAGATGACTTGTAATATCAATTTTATCAACTACCTTCCAATTTTTATTTTGCAATATCTTTTTTCCATTAAGATAAAGGACATAAGAATTGTCAACTGAAATTAAAACTTCTCCTTTTTTTATAGTTTCTTTTGAAACATTAAATGATTTTCTAAAATATCTTTTACCAGGTTCAGGTAGTACTACTCTTCCCAACTCTTCTTCTAGATGCCATATCCGTATGGCTTTGATATCATCTCCATTTGGATTGAATGCTACTTGTGGATATAAAGGTGCAATAATCTGACTTACAGCATCAGAGAATTGCTCCGCACTAAGTCTGCGCGTTACTGGCCCTTTAAAAACGTACTTGGTTTTTAAGTCTTCCTCTTTTTTATAATTGACCATAGGCAATTGATAAACTTTAGACGTCATGATACGCTTAATTAAATGCTTTAAATCTGAGCCTGAATCTATAAAATCTGCTGACAACCAATCTAGCACCATAGCATCCCATGGCGTATTATCCATTTCATCTAAAGGTTCAACTATACCACGTCCCATCAATCTGTCCCAAAACCTATTGGCAATGGTTCTGTAAAGCCTTCCATTAGCTCTCTGAACCATCACTTCTGATAGTTTTAATAATCTATCTTTAACCGTTTCACCATCAACACTTCCTAATTCTGGATATAGAAAATTTGGTTTTGCGAGTTTACCTATGGGTTTATCACATCTATTCAACTCTAGAATAGAATCAGAAAAAATTGTTGCAAATCCGTAGGCTTGATCTAAGGTTAGATTGCTGATGAAACTGTTATGACATGAAGCACATTTTACATTAACCCCCATAAGAGATTGGCCAATATTCTGTGCAGCTTGCATTTCTGTTCTTTGACTTGCATTAACAACACCTCTCCATTTTATGCCTTTTATAAAACCTTCTGAACCTTTTACTGGATTTACTAACTCGGTTACTAATTGGTCATAAGATTTATTTTTCATTAGTGACGAATACAACCAATGCGTAATTTGTTTTTTACCTCCAACGCTATAATAATCATTTCGTAATAAATCATTCCAAAAACTTAACCAATGTTGTGTATAATTTTGATTATCGTTTAATAAAGTATCAACTAATGCTTCTCTTTTGTTTGGATTGTTATCATTTATAAAATCTTTAACTACGCTTGGTTCTGGCAACAAGCCAATGGCGTCCATGTAGGCACGTCTTATAAAAGCTCTATCGTTAATAACTTCTTGCCAATCCAGATTATTTTTATCAAAATAAATAGCTACTAATTTATCAATAGGATGAGTTATACCTTGAATATTATTAGGTAGCTCTGGCTTTACTAAAGCTAACTCTGCTTCTGGAAAAACTTTTACTGCTTTATCTGACCAATGTGCACCTTCTTTAATCCAAAGTTTTACCAATGCTATTTCATCAGGAGTTAATAGTTTACCTTTTGTAGGCATTACCTTTTTATCATTAGCCGAAAGAATAATTCGTTTATAAATTTCACTTTCTTCTGGTTTACCGGGTACAACTGCCAATCCTGATTTACCTCCTTTAAAAACTCCTCGTTTAGTTTCAAGTACTAACTCCCCTTTTTGCTTGTTTTCACTATGACATTGATAACATTTATGTGCAAAAAGTCCTCGTACTTCTAAACTTAATTTGTCTTTTTGTAAATCCGATAATTCTGAATTCCCTTTTAACTCTGATAATAAAACACTTGATTCTTTAGCAGTGTAAACCTCTTTATTTCCTGGCAAAATTGCTGTTAAATAATCTTCTCCATGGGTTAAATTAGCTCCTAAATGTCCAGTTATAGTTAGCAATATTACAGTTATAAAAAGCATAAATCGGTATGCCTTTAAATTAATTGTAGCTTTTTTTAGAGCATTTCTTAAAATTATTGCAGTAATAAGCGACAAAACCGCTGTAGCTATTCCTGTATATTGATGGTTATCTACCAAATCTCCAGAATATTCATCTTGTGTTTTTAGAAACCAACCAAAAAGTGCTGAAAAAACAGCAAAACCTGCACCAATATAAACCATATAATTGATGCCTTCTCTAAGTCCTTTTCGTTTACCTCCTATAGTTCGAATTTCTAATAGTAATGCAACAACCAAAAGACCTACTGGAAAATGTACAAATAGTGGATGCAAGCGCCCTAAAAATTGTAATACCCAATTTAAAGTATCCATAAATTATTCAAATAATATTGATTCTAAAATTATTTTATATTTTTTTTTAGATTATCCTGTTGTGTCAGGTTGATTAAATCTAAATAGAATTTCCAACACCCACTAATACAACGGAAAGAATAATTACTATAATTCCGGTTGTTATAGTTAATTTTGTTTTTTTAGCTACACCAAACCATTCTTTTCTATAAATCCCCCAAAGATTAGCCGTTAAAATAATGGTGGACATATGTAAAATCCAAGAACTAGCACCATTACCTAATTTGCTTTCTCCCATACCATAAAAGAAAAATTGTAAAAACCATATGGTGCCTGCCAAAGCAGAAAACAAAAGATTTTTACAAATTGGAGTATTTGTATTGATAAAATCTTTGTATGATTTTTTTTTGATACTCAACATGGTAGTCCAAACTAAATTAGTTGCTAAACCACCCCAAAGTATCACTACAAACGTCACATTATTGGCAAATAGATGATCATAGCCTGCAGCAACTGCTGCATCTGCTAAAGGTTTCCCTACTTCTATACCAAAACTAAAAAATGAACTTAATATACCTGAAAGCACAGCAACTATTAACCCTTTTACCAAATTAAATTCTGTTACGCTCTTCTTTTTTTCTTCTTCAGAAAGTTCTTTTTCCTTTAACATACCTGCTTTTCCACAAATTGCAATACCTATTAAACAAACTAAAACACCAAGCAAAACGACTCTTCCTCCTGAAGAAGATATCATATCTGTAAAAGATATTTTACCATCTTGAGGATTTAAATTATAATAAATTGAGGGTACAACAGCCCCAAATGCTGCACAAAACCCTAGAACTACTGAATTACCTAAAGACATCCCTAGATAACGTACTCCAAGGCCGTAAGACAAACCACCAACTCCCCAAAGTAGCCCCATTAAAAATGTAAAACCTAAAATTATGCTTGAACTTGATGCAATGATATCTACAAAACCAGGAACCGTTAAATAAGCAGCTATTGGAGGTACAATAAGCCAAGACATAACACCTCCTACCATCCAGTAGGTTTCCCATGCCCAACCTTTTACTTTATTGTATGGCATATAAAAACTTCCTGCGGCTACGCCTCCTAAAGAATGAAATATAACCCCTAATATTGCTTGCATAACTTTTGAATATAAAATTTATTATTATAATTTACTTATGTATTCTGGATTTTTAGTTGTTGGAATTGGCGCATTGGTATCATTCCACCATTGTTTTAACAAGGTTAATAATTCAGTTGCTTTTTCAGGATTTACTTCTGAAAGATTATTTCTTTCTCCTATATCTTCAGATAAATTATACAACTCAATAGCATTGTCTTCAAAGTAATAATGAAGTTTCCAATCCCCTTTTCTTACTACAGATCCTGGACGCGTTCTAAATAAAGGATCACGATTTTCGTTATCGTTTACATTATAAGCCTGTAAATAAATAGGGAAATGCCAAAATAAAGGACGTTCAAAAACTTCTACTTCTTTTTCTAAAACAGGTGATAAATTATTACCATCCAATTGAAGTGAGCTAGCATCAATACCTGCATATTGCAATACCGTTGGAAAAATATCTAAATTCGTTATCGGAATTTCACTCTTCGTATTCGGTTGAATCTTACTATTTAATACAAAGAAAAAAGGCTCTCTAATACCACCTTCATAATAGCTACCTTTTCCTGCTCTTAATGGTTTTTGTTTCGTAATTCCATACAAACCGCCATTGTCGGAAGTAAAAACAATTAAGGTATTCTCTAAAAGAGACCTTTCTTTTAGCTTATTGATAAGTAGTCCTATGTTTCTATCTAGATTATCTACCATAGAAGCATATTCCGCGTTACCTTGACCTTGCCAAGGTGTTTTTTTCTCATATTTAGGAACAATACTGTCTATTGGCATTATAGGCACATGAACTGCATAAGGCGAATAGTTCAAATAAAAAGGTTTTTGAACAGTATCTACAAACTTTAAAGCATTTTCCATCACCAAATCAGTCAAATATTGGCTATTGCCTTTTTCTATCTTTACATTTTTATAGGGTGGATAATAACTTCTGGGTAGACCATTGTGTCCTCCAGCAATATTTACATCAAATCCATATTCTAGAGGATTATCACTTAAATGCCACTTTCCTGCATGACAGGTTATATAGCCATTTTCGTGCAACACCTCTGGTAAAATATGATGTTCTGGTGATAAAGTATGAGTGTTTTTAATAGGGATTATTTTTCTGTCTTCAGATTTACCTCTAGTTGACGGACTCACTGTATAAACCCCATGACGTGGTGCCCATTGCCCAGTCATTAAATTAGCTCTACTAGGGGCACAATTGGAAGCAGATGCATACCCATTTGTAAATACCATTCCTAAGCTAGATAGGTAATCTATATTAGGTGTTTCATAGTATTTGCTTCCCATAAAACCAACATCTTTCCAGCCCATATCATCAACATTTATAATGATTATGTTTGGTACTACATTCTCTTTTTTTGTAGCACATGCTACACTAATTAATACTAATATGTACAAAGGTATTTTTCGCATTGTATTTTAATTTATGAGCTAATTTAAAATATAAATCAACTTCAATAGACTTTATTTTAATTTTCTATAACTTCTTGACTTTTGAAACAATAATTCTAACCGGACCTATTAAACCAGAGGGCAACAATTCTGAGTTTTTATTGTAATGTTTAAACCCAGCTAAAGTTATACGTTCTGTTGGTCTATTGGTATTGTTTAAAAGCCACTTGGGCCAATCTTTTATATGTGGTCCTCTGCGCTCGTAATCTAACTCCATCTGCTCGTCGCCAATTAATCTATTTGGCCAAAGGTTAGTAATTTTTACTTCAAGTGTGTTGGTGCCCTTTAAGATTGCATTATCAAGATTGATTCTGTATGGGGTTTTCCATAAAATTCCAAGGTTTTCTCCATTAAGAATCACTTCAGCAATTACCATAACATTACTTAAATCTAATTCAAAAGAATAACACGATTTTATAAGTTTTGTAGGGATTTGAAACTCTTTTTTATAGCTAGCTGTCCCCGAAAAGTAACGAATATCTTTTTCTGAAGCAACCGACCAAGAAATTAATTGATTAAATGTAGTTTCTAAAATATCTTTGTTTATTAGTGGGAAGCTTACTTGCCAATCATTAGAGATATCAATAGGTTTAGGTATCGATTTTACTTTTAATGTTTTCGTTTTTCCTTTTGACGAACGATAGGTTATTTCACCAGTATAAGGGGTAACCCAAGCAACTCCATTGTTGTCGTAAATTATTTTAGATTTAGGTCTTTCCTGTGTCAACTTTAGAATATTTCCTTCAGAAACAATAATGCTTTTCTTTTCGTTATTAATCGTATAGCTAACACGTAAAGAGTTCTTAGTATCATTTTTTTCTTTTAAAAAACGATCGTTTACAGAAATTTCATAAGTACCAGATTCTACGATTGATTTTACTTTTTCTGTAACATCGTAAATAGGTTTGTTAGAAGGAATGCTATTTATTCCTCTCGCAAATTTTCCGAAGACCGCTTTTACAACGACTAATTTTCCTTTGTTGGTAGCATCTATATGTAACCACTCTTTTTCCATGGCATTTTTTTCGTGTAGCGTTTCACCAACTTTATATTGAACACGTAATTCTTTTTTATAGCCAGGTGCTGGGTCTCCAGAACAAAGACTGCGAGTTGCATGTATCGATAATTTATTATCAACAACGCTTTTTGCAACTTTTTCTGTAACATCAACCAAGCCATCAGGTAAAAATGTTCCGTATTCAGCTTTTATGATTTTTAGAGTAGAAGGAGAAGTTGATTTAGGTTTTTGAGTAGTGATGGCAGCACTTACAATGTGATCTTCTGAAGTTATAGGTTCTTTAAACACAACAAATACAGAGCCTTGAGGTTCAAAAGGAATTGATACTGTTGTGGTACCATCACCATTGTTTTTCCATACTGAAGCATTAGTAATTTCTCCTGTTTCTGCATTCCAAAGTTCTGGTTGTTTTCCTGTAACTCGAAAACGACAGTCTAATTCTCGACTTTCTTTTTTTGAATTTACTACAAAATAGATGTCGCTATTTTTAGTTTTTCTGTGAATAAAATCGATAGCGGCATTGGTATCGTTTTCAATTGAAAAATCTGGAAGCAATACCCAGTTTTTTAAAACATCTAAAATCGAGTTGTCTTTAACAATACCCGAATTCCATAAATTATCAGCTAACTCAACTACCTTTTCATCGCAAGTAGGATACTTTTCAAGACTTGGCGATTTTTTTGGTTTTGAGCCAATAATTTGTGCGCCCAAGTTAGCTAATTCTTTAATTTTAGTTAGTGTTTTTGGTGTCATCCATTCAATTGAAGGCAATACCAAAACTTTGTATTTTTCTCCTACAGAAGTTTGAATAAGACCGTCTTTTACTGTTAATGTATGTATTTTGTTTGACCCAATCACATCATAATCATATCCAAGTTCTTTTATTTCTGGCATTAAAAGCGCATCATTTGGAGATGCCTCTCCTGTAAAAACCAAGACATCGGCTACCGAGGTGCCTTGTTGTAGTAAAAACTGACCTCTGCTAATATAATTTACAAAAGGTTTACTCTGATTCCACCACGTATTTAAACGGTTAAAATCCGTTCCAAAAACTTGTAAAGTCAATCCAGGTCCTACATTCCAAGGTTGGTGTACATAACAGTGAAAAACAAAACGATTGATACCTTGCGCCCAGGCCAAGTCGCCCATGGCTTTTAGCGTACCTGGGTGTTGGTTCCAGCCGCCCATACCCGTAAAAGATTCTGCTTCGGCAATGGGGCTTCCATTTAATTTAGCAATCGAAGCAACAAATTTGGGCGAATCAAAAAACGCCAAACTTCCACTCCAAAATTCAGACATCACCACATCAGCAGTTGCACCAACTTGCATGCTATCAAATGGTCCCCAGTAAGGTTCTGTAGAAAATTGCATGCCGTTTTTATGGCAAAGTTCTCCGAAATAACCGTAATAATTCTTAGCGATTAAATCTCCAATCGTACGTCTAAAATCCCAAAGAAATCGTTCAGTTTTTTCGCCACTTTCTATATAGTAACCGGCTAAAGCAGGTAAATATGCTTTACAGTTGTAAGAACGAAGGTTTTTAAATTCTTCTACAAAATTAGCTGTCCAGTTTGTTGTACCTACCTCGTAGCTATCAATATGGCATCTTGTAACAGCAGTACCTATTAAAGTGTCTAATTTTTTAATAATCGGCTGTATGCCTCCTTGCCAAAAAATATCTACAGCCTTTTTGTTCATTTTATCACACTCTAAACCGCGTCCGCCATCACTCGGAAAACGATTTTTTTCGCCGGTAGGCGTGTGTCCAATACGTAAAATAACCCATTCGCCTTTAGGTACTTGCCATTTTAAGACCCCATCTTTAGTAAGTTTTGATGTCAAATCAATAATTTCTGCTTTTTTAACTATTGCCAAATCAGAAACATTCTTATTATCAGGCGTTAGGTGGTTTCTAACTTTATGCGAAAGTATTTTTGTATCTAATTCGTCAATACGCTGGTCGTTTTTAGGTTTAGGAAAAGCAAGAATGGCAATGTCTCTATAATAATTTAGGTGGGTTTTTGGTTGAGGCAGTTTAGCATTAAATGATTTGTTACCAGTGTACACTATTTCTGAAAAAACCAGTTCTTGCATCGCATATTCTGGGGTAATTGATGGTCCGCCTGTTGACGACCAACCAGCACCATTATGAAAACTCAACTCGAGTTCTAGTCGTTTGGCCTCCGAGGCAGCAAAATGAAATAAATCTAGCCACTCAGTACTTAAATAATCGGCAAAACCTTTCGGGTTTCCTAAATTCACATTAAAAATCAGAGCGCCTTGAATGCCAACCTTTTTCATAGCTTCTAAGTCGGCTGTTATACCTTCTTTTGTTACATTTCCGTTTATCCAAAACCACATAGTACGTGGTTTCGCCGATGCTGGTGGATTCTGAAAATTTTGCTCTAAGGATGTATTTTGGGCAAATAAACCTGGCACAAAAAAATTCAGAACTAACCCTATAAACAGCGTTTTATATAGTATTTTCATCCTTTTTATCTTTAACAGATTCTAACTACTCTAAGATTTAATATTTTTCCTAATTTATCAATTTTGTCAACAATATGACCTACACCAATAGCACAATGGTGAGATGGACCTTGTTTAGACCACTCATTCATAAAAGCTCTTGCACCTATTGAAAAACGGTATCGACTATTTGTATTTCCTATTTGTAATATTGGACCTTCTACTGATTCTCCTTCAGCAACCAATAAGAATACATCATCTTTACCTTCAACAACAGACAACAAAGTTACAGGACCATGCTTTACAGTCATTTGAATGGATAAGCCTTTTCCTGGTTTTCCATGATACACCGGTAATGGCACTAATTGTACATTACCTTCTGCAATGGCAAAATGTGCAGGTCCATCATGACCTAACATAACGATATCATCATTAAAATCCATGGCATAAAACTCCGAAAACGAACCTCCAACACCAAAGGCATCCATAATTTTCATGGCTTGGGCATTTTTCACTTCATATTCGCCTGCAACTGGCACATTTTTCCCTGTCAATAAGGTATTTCCTGCTATAACAGAAGTTACAATATTTTCATATTCGTTTCCTGATTCCCCTTCATAATAATATGCTAAAGAACCTAAATCGTGGTTTTTAACCAATTTATCTAAAGCTATTGAGGTTTTTGCTGCGCGTACCAATTCTTCTTCTTCACAAGCATCAATCACTTCAAAGGTACTTTGGAATTCAGTTATTTTTTCATCAACCTCGTCATCTGTAACTGCATCTCTGTACTTTTTTACCTCACACATTTCGACAATTTCTATATGCGTTCCAAAAGCTGAAGATTGTTTTGTTAAATCGGAATATACGTCTAACATACCTGCATAATAATGTCCTAAAACACCGAGTCTATTATTTTGCATTATCGAAGCGACTTTTGTAGCATCTATCCAATCCTGAATTTCGTCCCAAACGACTTGCTCTCCTAAATAACCTGTTACAAATTCGTAATCTATTCCTGCACGATTAAACACATTTGCAAATTCTGGTACCGAACAAGCCTGACAATGTGCTAACCACTCTCCAGTCATTTTACCACGATCTCCCAAAGCATTAAAACTCTCATAATCAATAGCTGCTACAGGTTGAATATTTAAAATCACTACCGGACATTTTACTTTCTGAACCACAGGTAAAACTGTAGATGATAAGGCATAGGTAGATATATATAAAAACAAGATATCTACATCTTCTGTTTTTAATATCTGAGCTTTTTCTCTTGCTACCACTGGAGAATCTACCAAACCAACATTGACTACCTTAGCTCCAAAACTTTCCATTTTAGTTGCTATTTGTTGTTGATAACCTTCTAACCGTTCTAATAAGCCTTCAAATTGCGGCCAATAGGTATCTAAGCCAATACCAAATAATCCTACTTTTATCATTTTAATTTTGTTTTATATTTATTTGCATTGAAAACTAGTTTTTGTCTAATCGAGCATTCAACTTTTTCTTTAACTCTTTGACTAATTCTTTTTGTTCCTCAGCAATGTTTTTTGTTTCCTTTTCTTTTGATGTATGAGCATACAACTCTACAAATCCATCTTTATGAAGAGTCAACCTATGTGTTGATGTTCTAATCGTTGAAGCTTTATTATTGTAAGCTATAGCGTCGTGTCCAGTAGTATTCGGTGCTTCTAATATCTTTTTTAGTGACACACCATAGCTATGTTCAGGAATTTCAATTCCAGCTAAATCGCATAGAGTTGGGAATATATCGACTGTTTCAACAATGGCATTTGCGTTAGCACCTTTATGTTTCATTTCTGGATAATGAATTATTAAAGGCGCATGTAACGATTCCTCGAACAAACTGTGTTTTCCCCAAATTGCATGTTCTCCTAAATGCCAACCATGGTCTCCCCAAAGTACAACAATAGTATTTTTGTCTGCTCCTGTTTTTTTTAATGTTGCAAGAATTTTGCCAACTTGAGCATCTGCAAAACTCACACATGCAGCATAATGACGACGCACATCATTAGCAAAATCAGCATCTGTATTAGGATTTTTACCCCAACGTTTGTATTTCATAAATTCACCCGATTCATGCCATGTGGTTTTCCCTTTTGGTTTTTGAGGGTTTTTTATTTCGGGAAGGGCTACACCATCGTACCTATCATAATACTTTTTTGGTGTACCAAAAGGTAGGTGTGGTTTTATAATTCCAACAGCTAGAAAAAATGGATTTTCATTATTGTTAGTAAGTGTTTTTAGTTGGTTTATAGATTCATTTGTAATTGCTCCATCTGGATAAATATTGTCATCTCCTTCTACTGTCTCAAAAACATCCATATTGCCTGATTTTACTCGAATTTGTCCATTGGCTAATCCATGCATTGCTCCGCGCGGATGTTCCCATTCTGCAACCGGCATCAAATGTTTATCCCATGCATTGGGCATTTCAATTTTTGTACTATCATTCCAATTCTTACCACCTCTTCCTCCTGGGTGATGAGAAACTTTCCCTACAGAAATTGTCGTATAACCATGTGCTTTAAACCACTCTGGCATACTTTTATCTATTTCTTGATTACCTTCGTTTATTTTATTTGCTCTTCGAAAAAGTGCATTATTTCCTGCTGGACCATATTGTCCTGTCAGTAAGGTATATCTAGATGGTCCACAACTTGGAGAATTTACAAAATGTCTTTGAAATTTAACTCCCTTTTCTGCTAAGGCGTCAATATTTGGAGAACTGATATACTTAGCTCCGAAACTCTTTAACTCTGGACGGAGATCATCCACACAAATGAGTAAAACATTAGGTTTTTGAGTAACTTGTACTTTTTTACAATTCGTTATTATAAAAAAAGAAAATATAGTGTAAAAAAAAGGCAGTATTTTTTTAACTCTCATTATTATATTCTTAATTAATTTTTTTCATCGTTTTCAATTGTCTTCTCAAATTTTCTTTTTGATTTAAACTTCCTGAATCAATACTAAATAATTAAATATTGAAAAAGATTTTTGATCATTAATAGCATTTTTTGATTTATTCAAAACGAAAGTTCTTATAATAGTTAAAAGTAAATTACGTAGAAAACGACACAAATAACAATTGACGTTTTGATATATTTATTACACAAAATGATATCAATTATTACAATGCGTTGTTCTAAATTATCTTATTTAGATTTCAATATACAATTCACTTACTTTTTTTAATCTATCTCTATCCAGTTCTACACCAAAACCTGGTTCTGATTTATAAGAGTAATAACCATTGCTTCCTTTTTAGGAGCTAAACTTCATCATTTTTATTCACTAAAACACCAATCCTTTAAATCTATTTAAAATGCTTCATAATTTCTTTAGTAATCAACTCATGACCTTTTTCATTGGGATGATTTATTTGTGCCATATACTTTTTAAGTTTCTTCTTTTTAGAATATAAGAATTCAAAAGCCTTATAACTATCAACTAATTCAACTTTATAAGTCTGAGCTAGTTTTCTTATCTGATTAGCATGTTGCCAGAGTTTATTTTTAGGGTTATTATAATCAACCCTAGTGTCTGGGGATGGTGTTAACAGTATAACATGTATGTTATTTTTTAAAGCGCTTTCTATCATATATTCCCATGCTTGCTTTGCCTTTTCCAAACCTATTTTTCTATCATTTAAGCCATAATCTATACATAAGACATCTGGTTTATGATTTAAGACTTCATTATCAAACCTTTTTACACCTTTTACTGAATTTTCTCCACCAACTGCTGTAACAATAGCATTTACTACAGCATAAGGATATTTTTCTTTGATTTTTCTTAAAACCTGATACGGGTAAGAAGACAACGTGTTTACCATAGGTGTTTTAAAATATCCCGAAGGCACACTATGCCCATGAAATACAATGTTTATAGTTTTATTGTTTGGCCATTTCTTTTTGAGTTCTTTCTTTATTTCCAATAAATAATCTTGGTCTTTTTTACTTTCGATTTCTACAACTTGAGCAAAAGTGAACTGGCATAAAAGAAATACCGCATAAAAATAATTTCTCAACATATTTTAAAACAAATTAACCTAATAGTAAATCTCTAATTCTGAAAAGGTATAACTAAAATATTTAATTACTTATAAATAGCCTCTAACTCCCAATTCCCCGATAATAATACAAATTTCAAATACCTCATATCTTCTCCTTTAAAAAGAACACCTTTGATTTTCTTTTTTATTTTACCTTTACTCCACACACATTTTCCATTAACATAAACCTTGTCAATTGTTTTTTCTGTTTTCGGAATTCCGATAATCGCTTCTGTTTCTTTTGGTGAACTTAAGTTTAGTTGATATTCTAACTCACTAACATGTATTTCGACATCTATATCTCCTTTTACAGTAGGAATGGTTTTCTTTATATTTTCAAGATGCACCAATGCGGGCATAATTTCAAATTCACTCCAAGCCACTTTTGTTGGTCTAACTCCTGCAATATGTTTAGATAAAATAGTATTTGGAGCATTCCAAGCATGATTGTAGCTACCTCCTCTTGGAAACATTTCATATAAGGTAGACATCGTTTTTTTATCTACTTGACTTTGATATTGTACTTTCATTCTTTCTAAAGACGCTTTATATCTTCCTGCAATACACATAGCTTCTTCTGCAATCCATTCAAAATGTGGACTTGAAAAACGATTTGGAATTAATACATTATCTACGATTTGATTGTAATAATCTGGATTTGCAATTCCAGAAACAATAGCAATCGCATTTGCTCTATCATCTTTAAATTTATCTACATTCGTACTATAAAATCCATTCTTCCAATACGCTTTATCAAACGCAGGTTTCATGACATCCATTCTTTCTGAATACCATTTTATATCTTCGGTCTTACCTATAACTTCTGCCATTTTTTTAGCTTCTTTTAAAGCTAAGTAATAGAATGCCATTTGAATAGGTTGTTCATCTATCGTCTTTTTTACTCCCCAATCTACCCAATTCCAAGAATCTGGACTTTTACCCTTACGGTATTCTGGCAATCCATTTTCTTGCATTGGAAATAATGCTAAATAATCATACACAAACGGGTAGGCTTTTTCTAAGGTTTCTTTATCTCCTGTATTCAAATAGTATGGCCAAATTCCTTGAGCGATAAATTGCAAACTTTGCGCTACCAATTCTCGAACTCTTAATGGACCTAAAGCTCCCATTACTCCGTTTTCGCTAAATGCTGTGGTTTGCAAAATTGCTTTTTTTAACAATTGACGTCCAGCATTATCCATGGAATAAAACAAATACCCAACTTGATCTGCAACATCTCCAATCCATAATGCACGCTCTCTATCCGGACAGTCCATAAAATTATCTCTAGCACATACAAACAAAGTATTATTCCCCATCCACCATAAACGCTGGTAAAACGGATCATCAATTTCAAATTTACCTGCCATTTTACCAACACTCATCCACCTATACTTCAAAGCGTTTACCTTAACCCCTTTTGGAATGGTGTATCTAATTTCATGACCGTTCATCCAAGAAAAACTTTCAAAAGATTGTTTGCCTTCTTTCGTTATATAAGTTGCATTAATTCTATTCAATCTATTATCAGTAGTTATAAAAATAGTATCCCCAGCTTTCGCTTCAATCTCTAAATAGGGTGTAATTTGTTTATTAAAAGGTAATTTTGCTTTTAACATTTTTCCATCGCTTACAAATGGAAATTTTAAAGTCTCATGATTTTCATAGTTTTCCAAACCATGATTAATTAAGTGCGGAACTATATTAGGTTCTACGTTATACCATGGTGCGACTCCTAATTTTCCTTTTTCAACAGCTCTTGGCCAATTTTCATCATTAAAATCAGTTTTATACCACGCTTTTTCCGACCAATCTCCTATCGATTTTTGCGCATCAAACAATACATTATATTGCACTATTGCTTTGCTAGATGGGGCAATTGTATTATCATACCCAGGGTGTTGTAAAGCTTTCCAAGATGCATCAGAAACAACAGGTTGATTTCCTATATTAGCAGAAAACAACAATCCTCCTTTTCCACTATCAATATGTGTCCCTTTGTGTGTTTCTCGTCCCCAATACCAAGCTAAAATCGCGATTGTATTTTCTCCTTTTTTTAAATATGGTTGAATATTTACAGTATCATACCAAGAATTTGTTGGTGTAATTTTCTGTTTTCTATTCCATTCTCCAGCTTGACTTGGCCCTCGTGACAAACCACCTTCAAATAAGACCATTTCACCATTGATCCATAGCCAAAATTTACTATCTACGGCTATTAATGCTTCTACCTTTTCAGGTACTTCATCTAGAGTGATTATTTTTCTAAAACTCATCCAAGTATTAGAAGGGCCATCTTCTTGTTGCCATATCCACTGGGCATTATTCCATTCGTTTGAAAATGCAAATGAAAAATAAAAAGTAAAGAGTATTAATAATATATTTTTTCTCATAATTGTTGTGCTTTGTTTCTCTGTTTGTATTATTTTACTACTTAGTTTTATTTTCTAAACCTCTATGTGTAACTCACTTACTTTTTTCAAACGGTCAGCATCTATTTCTACACCAAATCCAGGTGCAGGATTATAGCTATAATACCCGTTTGCTTCTTTTTTAGTAGCTAAACTTTGTAAACACTCTAAATAGATTTTAGAATCTTCCTTTTTCTCAATGGCTTCTACCCAAGTCGCTCCCACACCAATGGCTATTTGTTGCCAAGCAGAACAAGCTGGCCCAACCAAACTATCGTCTCCAATCATGACTTTTGCGCCTATTTCTTTTACTCTATGAGCCAATTTTGCTGTGTGAGTTAAACTCCCCATCGTAGAGGGGTGTAAGTTGTAAATATGTCCCATTCCTACTTTCATTGTATTTATACCTTTCCAAGCAGGTCTCATTGGGGCATCTGGAATTAGGGATAAATCTCCAACCATCTTTTGTAGCTCTATCCACTGCTTTGTTTTTAAATTTGCTGGATCTTCAATAGCATTCAAACCATTTTCCTTAAAACGGTTTAAAATAGATTTCAACTCATCTAATGATTCCCATTTTTTATAACCCTTATTAACATCTGAAATCACGACTGCTTCATCGCCTAAAACATCTCTAATTGTATTGAGCAACTTCATATCCACAGTTTCATCTCCATACATTTTAAATTTCATGTGATGCCCAAGGTTCTGTTCAATACTTTTTTCGGCCTCCTCTCTAACTTTTTTCTCGTCTTTGTCTAGTATACAGTATAAACCTGGAACCGCATTTCGTCCAGTCAAACCTAATAACTCTACTGCTGATTTATTTTGAATTCTTCCCGATAAGTCCAAAAGCCCCATGTCTAACGATTCTAACATTTTTAAAGAACGCTTTGAACCTAAAACTTGCTCTGACGCTAATAATTTTTGAGCCTCTCCAATTGTCAAACCTTTAAATTGCTTTAAATAGATAACCCATTCAGTCGGTTTATAATCTGGATTGTTTTTTGAAGCTGGCGTTTCTGTCCATCCATAAAAATCACCTGCAGATATTTTAATAAACAAATGCTGACGGTTGTGCCAAGTTCCCCAAGAAAAATAACGAGGTATATTGATGTCGTATCTAAACAACTCAAATTTTGTAATCTTTTCATTTAAATATTCCGTTCCATTTTTACTACCACAAGCGGATAATAATGGATATGTTACACCTACAATGCCAAGTGCCGACATGTTTTTTATAAAATCGCGTCTGTTTGTTTTCATTTTACCAAGAATCATTCATAGAAGTTAGTAACTGTGCTAATTCATTTTCCATTTGGGCATCTAAAGTTGGATTTTCTCCCCAAATATTTTTCATCTGATAAGGGTCTTTAACATCGTGATAGAGATAATGAAATTTATCCCCACTTTCGTGTTTCACTACCGCGTATGTATAATCTTTTGTTCTAAAACCACGAGCATCACCTTTGGAGGCAAAGCTTTTCCCTCCAAAGTATAATTGCTTTTCTGGACGATTTACAGGCTTATCAAAAAATAAATCTGCATAATTTTTACCATCAACTACGTTTGGTATTTTATCTTCCATTCCCATTAATCCTAATAAAGTAGGCATATAATCAGGTACACTTAGTAAAATATCATCCGCTTTCGGTTGAACTACTTTTGGATAGTGTACAATTAATGGAATTTGATAAGCTTCTTTAAACCAAACGTTTTTATGCATCAAGCCTTGACTTCCTAACATTTCACCATGATCGGCAGAAAATACAATGATGGTGTTTTCATACAATCCTTCTTCTTTTAACTTTGAAATCACACGTCCTATTTGATCATCAACTCCATTTACAGAAGCAAAATAATCTGTAGCTTGGTCTAATCGTTTTTCTACACCATGGTCTCCTCTTTTTAAATCATAGTTGTCATTAAACTGAACATTTGGTCTGTTCAAAACATCTTTGTGACTCATCCCTTCATAATGTTTTCTGTAGCGTTCTGGCACTTGTTTAAAAGGTGTATGCGGTGGATTTATTGACCAAAACAAAGCAAAAGGTTCATCAGATTTTCTTTGCTTTTCGTTATTATTTAAATATTCAATAATAACATCTGCTTCATGTTCTGCAGACCATTTTTTTATATAAACTTTTTCATCTTCTTTTGCATTGGTTGTCCAATAATAAGGCACGTTATGCCTATTGTGCGTTCCGTATGCATACCAAAAAGAAAAGCCATGTCTTCTATCTGGTGGACACCACGTATCCCAAACTCTTTTTACATTTGGAGGTGTAGGCTCCGGACCATCTAAATGCCATTTACCCACGTAACCTGCACTGTATCCATTATCTACTAAAACATCAGAAAAACAGATTTCATCTTTCTTTAAATAGTTCCCTAATGCTGTTCTTTGAGAATTACAATTTTCCACGACTCCAGTTGATAGCGAGTAACGGCCTGTCATAAGCATTGCTCTGTACGGGCTACATAATGGATTGTTGGCTACTGCTTCAGAAAAAAACACACCTTCTTTTGCCAATTGGTCCAAATTGGGAGTATGTACAGGATCTTCTTTTAAAAACCCTAATGACGCTTGTCTGTACTGATCTGCAAAAATGAACAGTAAATTAGGTTTGTTTTTTACAATTTCTTTTTCTTCTTTGGATATGTTATTACACGAATATATACTAGATAGAATTAATCCAAGAATTATTAGATTTTTAGATATCGTCTTTTTTGTATATTGATTTAATCTGTTCATTTTTAATGTAAAGTTTAACTAACTAATCGTTTATAGTTTCAATACTTACTAGACCTAACAATTTCGAAGGCTTTAATTTTGATTTCGGTTTGATATCATCAATAACTAACCAAGTATATTTCTCCTCTTCTGGTCTTTGCTCGTCTTTTATCAATTGATTTCTCCAAAGATTAACCACTTCAATTTCCAATTAATTTTCTCCTTTCTTTTGCAATACATATTCGCTTAATACTTAGCTTTAAATGAATATGTACCTGGGTTTACCATGAAAATAAAGGCTTTGTTTGTTTTGCTCAGTAATTTTATATTAGAATTATCTTCAAACTGTACTCCATTTAGCTGAATATTTTCTTGCGTATTTCCTGGCACTGAAACTTTAGCTGTGGTGTTTGGAGGTACTATAATATCTAAGTTAAATTGCTTGTCTACTATTTTCCAACTTGAACTTACTTTGCCATAAGGCGAATTGTAAGTAGCTGCTGCAGACGTTAAAGGGCCGCCTGGTATCGGAGCAATTTCAATTTCTTTGTAACCTACTTTAACAGGTTTAATACCCGCAATTCGTTCGTACATCCAACGACCAATAGCTCCGTAGGCATAATGGTTGAAAGAATTCATACCGCCTTTGTTAAAACCATCTTTATGGGTGTAACTATTCCAACGTTCCCACATGGTAGTTGCCCCTTGATTTATAGAATAGAACCAAGATGGGTAGGTTTCTTTAAACAAAATTTCATACATCAAGTCAGTCTCGCCTATTTTATCAAGTACCAGAGGCAATAAAGGTGTACCTAAAAAACCGGTACGCAAATGGTTATCGGTTAGTTTTATTTGTTCCAATAAATGAGGTACTGCTTTTTGCGCTAATTCATCATCCAACAAATCGAATGCTAAGGCTAATAAATAAGCGGTTTGAGTTTCAGGACCTTCAATAATGCGTCCTTGAGTATCGAAAAAACTATTTTGAAATACATCGCGAATTGCATCAAATAAAAGCTCATATTCTTTGGCTTCGGACTTAAATCCTAGCACTTTTGCTGCTTGAGCAGTTAGTTTAACAGAATGCGCATAATGAGCTGTGATAATTAGCTTGTTGGAAGTGATACCAAATCGCTCATCTCTTTTGTGTGTTGAATAGGGTTGCAACCAATCGCCATGGGTAAACATTTTAACAATATGATCTTTAGCATTTGACTGATAAAATCCTACCCATTTTTTCATACTTGCATAGTTTTCCTTCAAAACACCTACATCACCAGTACGTTGGTAAGTTTCCCAAGGGACAATAGTGATTACATCGCTCCAACCAGCTCCTGCTCTAAGTCTACCACCTAAAGAAGGCACCATTACAGGAACCGCCCCATCTTCATCTTGATCGTTTCGTACACTTTGCAACCAACTCATCCAAAAGGAATGCACATCTCCTAAGAAAAACGAGGTAGGTGCAATTACCTGAGCATCTCCTGTCCAGCCTGCTCTTTCATCACGTTGCGGACAATCGGTTGGTATATCGAGCGTATTACCTCTTAGCCCCCAAATAATATTGCTTTGTAGTTGATTTAGTTTTTCGTGTGACGAGTTAAACTCAACATTCAAATCATAATTAGAATGCTGCACAACACCTGTTACCCACGATTTATCAGGTATAGCATTTGCATCAAAACCACTCAACTCTACATATCTAAAACCGTGAAACGTAAATGTTGGTTGATATTCAATTTGTCCATCTTCTTTAGCGGTATAATAGTCAGTTGAAACTGCACCTCGGTAATTTTTAGTATACATACGCCCATCTTGCTGAAGCATTTCGGCAAAACGTATTTTTAAGGTTCCATCTTTATCCATTGGTACTTTAATAAGCGGTACACCCACCATATTTTGTCCCATATCAAAAATCACGACACCCTTATCAATCTCTGTAATAGCAATTGGAGTTAACTCTTCTACAGATTTAACTGTATTGTGTCGCTTAGGTGTCAAACTAATTTGTGTATCTATATCTTCAGTAACCACCTTTTGCCAATTTGCATCATCAAATGATGTTAACGACCAAGATTTTTGTTCTTTCCGTGCATCATATTGCTCTCCATCATAAATTCCAGCATAAACAATTGGCCCCTCTTGGGTAGCTTTCCAACTTTCATCAGTAATAAAGGTTTTAACATCGCCATTGGTATATTTTACTTCAAGCTGACACATTACTTTGGGCGAAACTTTTGGATAGCCTCTAAGCATTAATCGACCTGCATACCAGCCCTCAGCTAAGGAAATTCCAATGGCATTAGAACCATCTTGCAAATGGTCTATTACATCATAAGTTAACGTTTCAATGCGTTTATTGTAAGGGGTCCAACCTGGAGCCATTACATCGTCGCCAACCTTTTTGCCATTGATTTGAGCTTCAAAAAGTCCCTTTGCCGTAATGTACAATCTAGCAGATTCAATTTTAGAGTCAAGAGTAAACTCATTTCGCAAGTACTGTACTTTGTAAGAGGTTTTATTCGTTTTTGGCGACTTTGCTTTATCAACTTTTGGCAAGCTAATCCATTTGGCCTGCCAATCGGAGTTATGGAGTAGTCCTAACTCAAAGTTGGCTACCTCACTCCAAGCAGAAGACTTTTTATCTTGATCCCAAAACTTTAGTTGCCAATACACTTTTTGTCTCGAGGACAGTTTTTCTCCCTCATATTTTACAAAAAGAGTTTGCTCACTTTCAACTTTTCCGCTTTTCCATAAATCAGCATTATTAGGTAATAGTTCAGGTTTAGAAGCTACGACGATGGAATAGGCTGTTTGCTTTTTGATGTTTTTATGTTGTGGTAGTTTCCAAGAAAAAGAAGGTGTTGCATCATAAAAACCTATTGGATTTTTAAATTGTTCACTTACCACCAACTCGTGCGGTGGAATAGTATTTTGAACTGAAGAACACGAAACCAAAAATAGTATTGCCAGTATAATTGTTGTCAATCTATTACTCGAAATTATGTACATGTTATTTTATATTTGTGTGTCTTATTTATTATTGTTTAGTCGTTTCAATACTTACCGGACCTAATAATCCTGAAGGCTGTAATTTTGATTTCGGTTTGATATCATCTATAACTAACCAAGTATATTTTTCATTTTCTGATCGTTGTTTGTCTTTTATCAATTGATTTCGCCATAAATTAACCACTTCTATCTCCAATTGATTTTCTCCTTTTTTTAATGCTTCTGAAATGTTTAAACGATAAGGTGCTATCCAAAGCCCTCCCATATCTTTTCCATTTAGCTTTACCTTAGCCATCACAGAAATCTTTCCTAAATTCAAATAAAACACTTTATTTTTAGGGAGTTTATCTATTGTGAATGTGGTTGTATATGTTGCTGTACCAGAATAATATTTAATTTGCTCGTTTTCTGATGTAGACCAATCCTCTAAAGTATTAAAAACGATAGGTTCCTTAGGACCGATTTCCTTATTTGAGAAATCTACTGTAAACGGATTTTTCAATTCGCTTACTGTTTCAAATGCAGGGAAATTTTCTGTACTCGCCGGTTTTTCTAATAGCTTATTGTCTTTAGCAAATACAATAAACCAACTCTGAGCTCCTTTTAATTGTAAAGGTACTTTTATTCCCGTTTTCGTGATTTCAAACTTTGGTAATGCTCTGATTTCTCCACTAACTGCATCCCAAAGTTGTGGTTTCAAATCTTTATGTACTCTAAAAATTGGAGATAACTCTATGGTTTCATCATTTTGATTTGTAATAAAATAAATATCCATTTCTGGCGTAGTTCTATGTGTCCATAACACAGGTGCATCGTCAGAAACGTTCACATCTTCTGCTAATTTTAGCTTTGCAAATACTTCCGATAATTCGTAACCGTCTAACACTTTACCTTTACCGAATGCTTTATCCATTTTACCTTGATTGTAGGTACCACTCCACATTTTGTTGGCAATGGTTTTAACGATTTCGTCGCTTTCTGGATAATTTTGTAAACTTGGCGATTTTTCAGGTTTTTGTCCTAAAATAGTTCCACCTTGTTGCACCAACTGTTCAATTTTAGCTAATAATTCTGGACGCATGGTTTTAAATGGTGGCAATACCATCACTTTATACGACATGCCCTCTGGCAACACAAATCGTCCATCTTTTACAGACAATCTATTTAGAATAACCTCTGCGTTGATGTAATCGTAAGAATAGCCTTTTGGAATTTCTGGTTGACGCACACCCGTCATAACTGGAGCATCTTCTCCTATATAATAACATACATCAGCAACGTATTTTCCTTGTTGTAATAAGTGTTGACAACGACGTAGATAATCGAAATAACTGTCTGCCTGACTGAACCAGGTGTTATGGCGGTTAAACTCGGTACCAAACCAAGCATTCATCCCTGGTTTGCGATTGTCGTCGGGTTGCTGAATGTACAAATGTAGTACAAAGTGATTGATACCCTCTGTTAATGCCCAATCGCCTCGCTTTTTCAGCATGGCTGGATGTCTTAAATAGGCTCTTCTTGAGGAAGTAAAGGCTTCTGCTGACGTAATTGGTTTTCCGTAGGTATGTGCTGTTGATGAGGACGCTTTGCACTCGATATTACCCAGTGTTCCTTCGTTCCAGAATTCTCCAGAAATTAAATCAGATTGCCCTCCGTACATCATAAATTCTCCTGGAAATCCCCAGTGCCCATAGTTTTCTAACCAAGTTTTTAAATTGTGTTTATTACTTGCTTTTCGCAGTCCTCCAACGTATTCGTAAGCGACATCATCTGCAATAGAACGACGCAAATCCCACAGAAAACGTTCGGATAACTCCACACTTCCTACAATTCTACCAGATAGTACTGGTAAAAATGGCACAGGGTCATAGCCGTATTTTTCTTTGAACTTTACTTCGTATCCATCCGTCCAGTTTTGAGAGCCTTGTTCGTAACTATCGGCTACAACATATTTAAACGCTGATTTGCTTTCTTCAGGAATACGTTTTAACAACTCGCCTACAAAATTATCAAAATGGTATTGTGCCAAATCGCTATTCATTTTATCTATTTCATAGCCTACACCCTGAGGTGCAGCAGGTGCATTTTTTGTACCTGTTGGCGTCATTCCCATACGCATAATTGTCCAGTTGCCTTTTGGTGCATCCCAAGTTAAATTCCCATTTTCATCAAGTTTATTACTTAAATCAATAATAGTATCTGGATTTATAGACAGGCCTTTATCTTTAATTTCGTCTTGATTGCCAAAGATGTAAGAATCCCATTTAATACCTGGTGTAGAATTCATCTTACCCAATTGTTTCTCTATATATTTGTCTAATACCAATGCTTCGGAAATCGTAATTTCAGCAAAACCAAAACCTGCTTTTCGCTTCGTTCTAAAGTTGGTGCATTTTAATATAAACTGCTGTGCTTTTGTTTCTGGTAACACAGTAGCAAAATCTCCTGTTTCAATAGAGGCTACATTAGGTGTAATACGAAAACGGTCGAATTGAAACTCTTTAATGAGTTTTTCTTTACCATCTACAACTGCAAAAAGGCTCATCTTACATTTAAATGGTCTGCTCGGGATTACAGTAATAGAACGTGTTGTAATCGGTTCTGAAAGTTGAAAATTAATGGCTAAAGTCTCTCCTTTTTTTGGCTCGAAACTGGTATCGTCTTTCTTATTCCCATTGTTTAAAACATTTACATTAACATCTTGCCAATTGGCAGTTATTTTTGTTGGAATATGCTGTGTGCTCTTTTCTTCTAAATCTGAGGATTTAAAAGCAAGCGTATGGGTGTCTTGAAATTCTTTTTTAGGCTGAGCCAATGCTATATTAACTGTTTTTCCTCCTATAACTTTTGTTTCACTATAGGTTAGGTAGCGCATGGCTTTTTTATAATCTACCCATGGTCCACCACTTTGGCTCCATCCTGGGCAGTTGAATACCCCAATATCTACCCCAATTCGTTTACCTTCTTCTACAGCATGTACCATATGAGACCACCAATCTTCACTAAGCATGGGTACTTTTCCATCTCTATGTGCTGGATTGATGTTACCAATTAGCGCCCCTCCAATACCCGCTTTTTTCATCGCCAATAAATCTTTGGTAATTCCATCTTTAGAGATATCGTCGTTGATCCAATACCAATAACACCATATCGTATTATCTTCCGTAGGTTTTACAAAGCCTGATTTTACAATCTCGTAGTTTTTTGAATTTTCACAAGACCAAAGCATCAATATAAAGATTGATGACAGCATTAATAATTTTACATTTTTACTTAAAAACATGTATCTGTATTTTTATTATTTTTTAATATTCTATTTTAATCCTATACTTTTTTTAGTGGGTATTCTTATAGATGAATTCGTATGCCCCACTTTGCACATTATCTATGTTTACATTTTCGTTTTTGATAGTGACGTCGATTTTTTTTCCATTCATGGTAATATGAGGTGTTTTATTAAACATAGGCAGCACGACATTTGCCGAAGTATTTGGTGGTACTACGATGTTATATATAAAATCATCGCCTTCAAACTTCCATTTCGACGTAATTTTACCATAATTGGATTCGTAATCTGCAGCTACTGCTGTAAGGGTTTGATGTGGTAATGGTGCAAATCGTATTTTTTTATAACCAGCTTCTAATGGCGCAATACCTGCAGTACGCTCGTACAACCATTGTCCAATAGCTCCGTAAGCGTAGTGATTAAAAGATAATGCTCTATTGGCAAACCCCTTATCGTGGGTGTAACCATCCCATCGTTCCCACATGGTGGTAGCGCCTTGGTTGATGCTGTAAAACCAAGAAGGATAGGTTTCTTTGAATAAAATGTCATAAAGCAAATCGGTTTGTCCATATTTATCTAAAACTGAAGCTAACAACGGTGTACCGATAAACCCGGTACGTAAATGATTTTGTGTGGCTGCTATTTCTTTAACTAAATGGTTTATAGCTTGATTTGCCGTTTTTGGAGATAATAAATTAAAGCCAAGTGCTAAAAGATAGCCTGTTTGCGTTGGGGTATAAGGTGCTTTTATTTGTCCGTTATTATCAAAATACTCTTTTTCAAAAACCTGGTTTATAGAACTTAACAATTCACGATAGTAATTCGCGTCGTCTTCTAATCCTAAAATTGCTGCACTTTTCATGGTTAACTGCACTGAATAGGCATAAAAAGCGGTTGATATGAGTGTGTTTGGAGTATCTCCTCTTCTATCATCTTTTTGTTGTGAATAAGGTTGCAACCAATCGCCAACCGTAGACATGTGACTGATATTATTGGTTGCTTCTGAAGTATGATAATCGCACCATTTTTGCATCATATCATAGTTGTCTTCAAGCACCTTAATATCTCCAGTTCTATAATACAATTCCCAAGGTACTATAGTGCAAGCATCAGACCAACCTGCTTGAGCAAAATTTCCAGTAAAGTTTGGAACCACCACAGGAATACCGCCATTATTAAATTGCTCTTCTCTCATACTATTTAACCACGCAGACCAAAAGGCATGCGTATCAGCTAAAAATAAAGATGTTGGGATAAAAACCTGTGCGTCTCCTGTCCATCCTAAACGTTCGCTTCTTTGCGGGCAATCTAAAGGCACATCGAAAAAATTTCCTCTTAATCCCCATTGAATATTGCTATGTAGTTGGTTTAGTTTTGTATTGGAAGATTTAAAGTGTCCTGACATATCAAAATCTGAATGTTGTACGATGCCTGTAACCCAAGATTTTTGAGGAGTGAATTCTTTATGAAATCCACTTATTTCGACATAACGAAAACCATGAAACGTAAATTTTGGTTGCCAGGAAATGGTATTATCTTCTTTTGCTATGTAATAATCTGTGGCTTTTGCAGACCCAAGATTTTTAGTGAATAATTTACCTTCAGAATTCAGCATCTCGCCGTGTCTTAATTGTATAGTATCACCCTTTTTTACTGGAATTTTTAAATTTACTACACCTACCATATTTTGACCCAAATCGAATAAAACCTGATTCGTTTTCTGAACCTTCATTTTAACAGGATATAGGCTTTGCTTATTTTTTATTGTAGGGTGTTTTTTGGGAAAAAGTTTTGTTGTTGAATCTTTTTCTTCTGTTATAACGCTCTCCCAAGAAGCATCATCAAAATCAGGTTGGTTCCAATTTGATAGTTCAAAATTAGCATCGTATGTTTCGCCATCATATAAACCAGCAACTCTTACAGGGCCATTTCTTGTGGCTTTCCAACTGTTATTACTCGTAATCGTTTTCAATTTACCTTTGGCGTCTTCAATTTCTAATTGACATATGGCTCGCGGTGTTGCGATTACGGTATCCCATCGCCTACGTGGACCAAAACGCCCTGAATGCCATCCTTCAGCCAAAATCATTCCTATGGTATTTTCTCCTTTTTTTAATGCTTCTGTAACATCATAAGTTAAAGTTTCTATACGTTTACGATAAGGTGTCCACCCTGGTGTTAATACATCTTCAGTAATTTTTGCACCATTAATGTATGGTTTAAAAACACCTTTAGAGGTAATGTATAAACGTGCTTTTTTAATATCGGCATCTATATTGAATGCTTTTCTCAAATATTGTGGTCTAAACAAACGTGTGCCGTATCTTGTAGTATCCCACACTTTAGGATCGGGAATTTTTATCCATTTTGCTTTCCAATCCACATTATAAAGTAAGCCCATTTCTATACTGGAAATTTCACTCCAATCGGAAACACTATTTTCTGAACCCCAATAACATACTTGCCAATATATTTTTTGCCTTGATTTTAACGGATTTCCAGTATATTTTACAAAAACAGATTGATTAGACATCACTTTTCCAGAAGACCATACATCAGGAGAATCTGGTAATAAATCTGGGGCTGAAGCTACTACAATGCTATATGCATTTTGTTTTTTTACAGCACTTGTTTTAGGTAATTTCCAAGAAAAAGACGGCATACTATCATGAAAACCTAAAGGATTTTGAAATCCTTCAGAAACAGATAAGTCATAAGGACTTTCTAGATTGCTTCCGCTTTTTTCTAAGCAACTTAAAAATAAAAGCAGTATTAATATGATAAATATTAAATTACTTTTCACTGTATTTAATTTATAATTTTCTAGTCTTTTTTTTATCTTAAATGACTTTTCCTACTTTATAAAAAAGTTTTACTCCTATTTTACTAGTTCGACTTTTTATAAAGTGAGATCTTTAATTCTTTAATGGATGGTACTTGCTTTGCATCAACAATAAATAACCTACATTTTGTAGTTTGAATTGCATCAAATTGATGACTTTTATTTGCGCCACAACTTGTTCCTTCTACGATATCTTTCCATTCATCATTTTCCCAATATTGTAATTTATAAGAAGTGATATTATTCTCAAATTCATCAACAATAACTTGATTAAACGTTTGTGGTTTCACCCATTCTACTTCCAAATATTGATTTTTAGTTTCGGTAGCCAACCAACGTGTCTGGTCATCTTCATCATTTACTCTAAATGCTTCAAAAACGGGTAGTTTTTCAGTTTTAATAAACATCGATGACGCATTCATTCTGCCTAATTTAGCTAAGTTTTTTAAATCTTGTAAAGGTGCTGGAAATTGAGTTATCGGCAATTCATCAACCTTAAAATTATAAACACCAGATGTTACATTATAAATTACATAATTACCAACGGCTTTACTTTTTTCTGTTCCTACAAAAGATATGTTTTCTGCATTTTCTGCTAAAACCCCATTTTCTTGAATTTTGTCTTTACTAATTGCTGGTACATATACTTTTGCACTCGTATTTGCAGGAACCTCTATATGAAATGTTGCACCTTTCCCTTCTTTTTTCCAGTTAACAATTACGTTTCCATACATGGATTCATAGCTTGTATTTGCAAACGTTAAATCGCCAACAGGTGCTGGTTTGATAATCATATTTTGCATACCCAATTGTTCTGGATTTGGTCGAATTCCGCCAAAACCTTTGATAAAATAGCCACCAATTCCTGTATAACACGTATGTATTTGGCTGTTACCAATTGCTGACCAACGTTCTGGCCACACTGTTTTTCCTTGCTCTAAAAAATATCCATAACTAGGGTGATGTTTATCTCTTAACAACTCATAAATTAAATCCATACGCTCTCCATATTCGGTAAAATAACGTGTATATAAAGCTTGTCCAGAACTTCCTGTATCGTAATACGGAAATTTATATAAAACATTATCTGCTAAACTCGCTTCTACTTTTTCTTTTTCAGATTCTGGTGTAACACCGGATACTAAGGCAAAGGCTTGATCTACCTGATACCCTTTTAAATATTGACCAGTTTCTGAATTGTAAGACAGTTTATGGGTTGCTTCTTGCTGAATTTTTAATCTGTCTTTATAGATTTTAGCATCTTCAGTTTTGTTTAACTCCTCTGCAATATGCATCGCATTTTCTAACATAAAAGCGTACAAACAATTGTTAAAATGTGCTGCGTCTGGAGAGTTACTACTGGTCCAGAAGTTACCACGTGGCGTACACCAATCTCCTAAACCTGGCATTTCTCTTTTGCCTTGTTGTCCAATTTTTAAAGCCCCTCCTGTATTAGAATTTGAGTGCTCGTACAACCAAGTCATCCATTTTTGCATGGATTGGTAATTGTCTTCTAACACTTTTTTATCACCTAACATTCTGTAGGTTTCCCAAACCGTTAATGGATTGTTGGCTTTCCACATTAAAAACGGACGGTCTTCTTCGTTTATAACGGCTCTAGTTTGACCATCAGATAATTGTGCATCTCTGGTATATTGTAAATACTGATCCATATACGCGCCACTTTCAAAGTTAGGAAGAGCGTCTCCATACATGGCCGCTACGGTAACTTCACCCCAACCTCGACGCTCGCGGTGTGGACAATCTACCAAAATACCATCCATAGTATTTGCCAAATAGGTATTAAGATTAACTTGATAAATTTGATTGAGTTGCTCACTCGAAGATACAAATTTGCTAATTTGTTTTCTATTGTTCGTTACTACAAACCCTTTAACATCGTACAATTTAGGTTGATATTTTAAACCATGTACTGTTATCCATCTCCCTCCTGCTACATTAAATCGATTTTGGAATTTCCCTTTTCCAGATTTTCCAAAAATGTATTTACTTTTTTGGTTCCAACTAGAAGCTTGCCCTAACTGATCACTTATTTCAAAAGTAACCTCTTCTCCTTCTTTACCATGATATAGTTCAATTTCGAAAAAACCTGTATAGTTTTCTCCCATATCTATAACACAAGTCTTATCTTTATAAAGTCTAACACTTTTAGGTTTAATTTCTTTAAATTTTACTTGAGGCTCTACAATTTGGGCACTTAATTTTGCTTTTATTGGGGTATATAAAGCCCTTAACGATCTATCTTCTCTACTGTTTAAAGCAAAACTGATGTTATTTCCTTCAGGTATTTTGGAGTTTAATTCCTTGTGATTGTAAACATTTGCATTCATCCAATTACTATCATCATATTCAGGAGTATTCCAATCATCTTCGCGTTTGCTATCGTCAATAGTTTCACCTCCAAAACGCAAAATATCCCAATCGCCATAATACTCTGAATAGCTTTTCTTTGTTTTCCATGAGGTATCTGTTTTTAGGGTGATTTGTTCTCCTGCAGCTACAATTTCTGCTTGTGCTTTAAACACAAAAGGAATAAGGCGGTATTCTCTTAAACGTCTCCAACGTGACCAGCCGGAAGCATGCCAAATGGCTATTGTATTTTTTCCTTTTTTTAGTTTATCCGCTACATTGTAGGTTAAATAGGGGATTCTCTTTTTCATGAAAGAAGATACTGGATTCATTACATTTTCGGTGATTTTTTCTCCATTTACATACAATTCGTGATAGCCAAATGAGCCTACAAATACAAAAGCAGATTCTACATTGTCTTTTAATTCGAAATTTTTTCTGTACCAATTATGATCTGTTTTTTTCTGATCGGATTTTAAAATCCAATCACCTTTCCAGTCTGATTGCTTTAACAATCCCATTGAAAACTTGGCAGGCTCACTCCAATTAGAAGTATTCCCATCTTTATCCCAAACTTTTACTTTCCAGAAATAGGGTTTTGCAGATTGCAATTCATTACCAGCATAAGTAACATTTACAGATTGATTAGAATCTACTGTACCAGAATCCCAAACATCGCCAGTATTATTTTTTAAATTTTCTAAACTACTAGCAACTAAAACCTGATAAGCGGTTTGTTTTTGTCCTCTGGTTTGATTGTCTTCTAGTAATTTCCAACTTAATCTAGGACTTGCATTATCTATTCCTAAAGGATTTACTCGGTATTCGCAACGTAAATCTGAAATAGAAATATGGGAATTTTTGCTTTGACAGCTTGTTAGCAAAATAAATATTATTGCTAAAAGACTTAATTTGGTATTAAACCAAAACATTTTAAAATTTAAACTTTTTTCCATTATTATATTATTTATTTTTAAAAACAGACTTCAATGACTCTATTATAATTCAATTCGATAACTATATTTTCCTGACTTAACTTTATACTTTACATTGGGCAAAATAACTTGTGCGCTACAATTAACAGGAACTTCTATTTTATATTCGTAAACTTTATTTGAAACCTTTTTCCATTCCGCTTTTATATCTCCATGAATAGAATTATAGCTTGCTTTGGCAAAATCCATTGCTTTTATAAAGTTGGGTTTTAAAATGATGTTTTGAAACCCAGGATTGGATTCATCTACATTAATACCTACCATGTGTCTGTAAAAGAAATTATCTACAGCGCCCATAAAATGATGAATGTTTGAAGACGTGAATTTATAACCTTCTGGCAATGTTGTAGCACCATTTTTTATCATCCATCCAAAAGATGGCCATTCTTCATTTACAACTACCTTATGCATCATATCTGCATAACCATTTTTGGGTAAATATTCATACGCAGAATGCACAGTAAATACACCACCCCATAAATGATGGTCTTTCTCTTTTACAATATTATTTACTACCTTTTTTTCTAATTGTTCTCTATATTTTTCTGGGACAATGCCGTAATTTAATGCCAAGATATTTACAACAGGTAAAAATTCATGAAATGGTTTTAACCCTACATATTCTACTTTTTCTTCATCAAAAGCCCATTTTTGTAAACCTTTATGAATACGTTCTACTTGTTGTTCTAATCGCTTTTTATCTTTCTTTTTTCCTAGTTTATCAGCCATATAGGCCATACGTTTTAATACTAAATAAAAGTTCATAGAGGCAATTACTTCATTTCCTCCAGGTTTACCTCGTCCTTTATAGGTAGCATCATAAGGCGTAACCCAATCATTAAAGCGTTCTTTAAACATCCCATCTTTTTCGGGAATATTATTGAACTCCCATGAGCGTTTTATAAAAAGCATCATTTTATCCCAATACAAATCAAACAAACGTGTATCGTTATAATATTGGTACATATACCAAGGAATATGAATTCCTGCAGATGACCACAAACTAGATTTTCCTGGACCATAATAATTGGCAGGAACTATTGCAGGAATTCCACCAAATTTATCTTGTCCATCAAAAATATCTCTTGTAAACTTTGTCATTAATGCAGCTAAATCGTAATTAGCCATACCAAATTCCATTCCTGTAACTGCATCACCCAACCATCCGTTTTTTTCACGATGTGGACAATCTGTAGGGATACTGTGTAAATTAAAAATCAAAGATTTTCTGCAGATGTCGTGTACTGCATTTACGGTTTTGTCAGAGGATTCAAAATATCCAACTCTTGGTACATCAGAATGCACATATTTTACTTCTACATCCTCTAATTTAAACTTTAGTTTTCTAAAACTTTTTACTTTGATATAGCGAAAAGCTTTATATGAAAAGCGACATTCGGCATACTCCACACCACCACCTTTACAAACATAGGCCATTTGCTGAAGTCCTCCTGGTTGACTTACTGTAATAGGATCTTCATTTTCTCCAAAATAAATAGTAATACGTTGGCCCTTTTTAGCATTTTTGATGCGTAAACGTACCCAACCAGACATATTTGTACCTACATCAAACCATTGGCCTCTACTTGAATTTTTTGTAGCAATTGGATGAAATGTTTTGGTAACTCGAATAGGTTCGTTCATTTGAGAAACCAATTCTCCTCCAGGATGTGGTGCTGGGTTTACAGTATCCCAACTTGAATCATCTGAACCAACTTTACTCCAACCCTCAATTTCTTTAGTAGCATCATAAATTTCGCCCATGTGTGGACCATCGTAAACTACAGGACCGCCTGTGACTTTCCAGCTTAAATCGCTAACAATATCTTTTGTAGTTCCGTCTTCATATTCAACTTTAATACGACAAATTAATTTTGGCTGACCAATCCAACCACTTTTTTTATAAAATCCCCAATGATCGTAAGCCATCATTCCATAAAAACCACGCCCTAACATGACACCAGCCATATTTTCGCCATTTTTTACCTCTTTTGTAATGTCGTGTGTGGCATATAAAATTGTTTTGCGATAATCGGTCCAACCAGGATCTAAAACAGAGTTCCCTATTTTTTTACCATTGATATACAATTCATAATATCCAATTCCGCTGATGTATGCTTTAGCACTTTTAACCTTCTTTTTTACATTAAAGCCTTTACGTAAGAGGGGTGCTGCATCGTGTTTTTTGTCATCAAAGAAATGATATCGTTCAAACATATTTAAATGGGCTCCAAAATAACTTGGTAATTGAAACTCGATGGCTTTAGATTCAACTTCTTTTTTTCGCCACCATTCAGTTGCCCATTCATCTTGCTTTTTCCAAGCAATCCATTGTGCTCCTTTCCAATCGTTTTCCTTAAATAAACCTGTTGAAAAAGTAGCTGTTTTGCTCCATTTTGAAACGCTATTATTTTTATCCCAAACTCTTACTTTCCAATAATATTCTGATGTTGATTTTAATGGTATCCCTTGATATTCTATTTGAGTAGATTGACTGCTTTTTACTTTTTTAGAATGGAAAACGTCTCCTAAATTCTTTTCTATTTTTTCTTTTGAAGTAGCAACTATTATTTGATAGGCTTTTTGAAACTGACCAGATTCTTCAGACTTTAGTTTCCAAAAAAAACGAGGTTGTTTAACATCAACACCTTCAGGGTTTGATCGATATTCTAATTTTAAATCGTATGGTATTATTTGCGCAAATACATTTTGCATACTAATACTTAACAATATTGTAAAAAATATATTTTTTTTGTGTTTGGTTTTCATATGATTTTTAATGTTTCATTGAATTATTTAATAATTATATCATATTTACCTGAGGTTAACTCAAACCTATTGCTTTTAATTTTTTTATTATTTAATTTAATTTCTTTTGAATTATACATTGGTAATTTTACCATTGCAACTGAATTTTCTGGAATTGTGACTGACCAAATAATACTTTCTGAATTTCTCTTCCAGTTACTTTGAATTTTTCCTTGAGGAGATTTATAAGACACTTCACACCATTCTAAACCTTCTAAAAAAGTAGGTTGTAAGTAGAATTTTTTAAATCCAGGATTGTTTTCATCAGGACGAATTCCCCCTAGACTTTCGTGAAAACTGGCAGCAAAACCACTATTCATAGGGTGATTAAAAGAATTACGATAATAGCGTTTTGATTTATCCCAATTGGCAATCAATTCTGGCCAAGTGCTTAAATTATGTTCCTCAGTCACGAAACCTAAACTAGGATAATCTATAATTTTCCATAAGTGTTGGGTTACTTCACTATGCCTAAAATCATTTAGCATTGTATACAAAGCACGATGTCCAAAAATTCCTGTGGTAAAATGACCATCTTTATCTTTCATAATAAGTTGCGCCAAATTATCTGCAACTAGTTGCTTTTTCTTTTCAGGAACTAATTCTGAATACAATGCAAACGCATTTCCTGTTTGCGAGCCGTAAGAATTGGTTTCTTCATTAAAAAATTCATTATGAAAAGCTTTTTTAACAAACTGTACTTTTTTGGCGTATTCAACAGCAACTTGGTCTTTATTTAATAAAATTGCCATTTTTTGCATCGCTACTAAAGATTGATAATACAATGCTGTTGATGTTAGTGCTGGTGGAGTATCCATATTTGGGTTTCCTCCAGGAGGACACCAATCTCCATAACCACCATTTATAATGCCTTTTTCTTGTACCTTTTCATCTAAATACGCCATCCAACCTTGCATCATATTCCAAGATTTTTTCACAATAGCTGTATCGCCATAATAAACATAAGAAAAATAAGGAATCATTACTGTGGCTGCACCCCAATCTGGTCTTGATTGCAAGTTCAAACGTTTACCAACAGACACATTTGCAGGCGCTCTTTTATCATAAGGAAAAGGATCTTTAAAATGTGCTTTAGAAACGCCCAAGACGGTTTGCATATCGTCTGCCGTTTTTTGCCATAGACGTTGTAAATCAAAATTAAAACTTGCTGCTTCTGCAACTACATAGGCATCCCCCATCCATGCACAACGTTCTCTATGGGGACAATCACTTAACAAACCTTGAATATTATCTTCTATGGTTAACATAGAAGTTTCGTAGAATTTATTAATCTGTGAATTAGAACATTTAAACGTTCCTATTCTTTCCACATCAGAACGAACCAACCAACCTGTAAATTGATCTAGTGTTGGTTTCTTTTGTAAACCTTCTATTTGAACGTATTGAAAACCGTGATAGGTAAAACGAGGCTCCCAAGTCTCAACGCCATCACCTTTAGCAATATATATATCTGTTTGCGTATTTCCGGTAACGTGAATGCCTGTTGAAGCTGGATCTATATTTTGTTTATCGGGCATTAAATGCTCTGAAAAACGCATTTTAATTTCTGTGTCTTCCTTTTCTTGAACCCTTATTTGCAACCAACCTGTCATATTTTTCCCCATATCAATTATCCAACCTTTTTCTGCTGGTAAAATTGCGACTGGTACAATTTTTCTAACTTTTCGCATTGGTTCCAGTTGTTGCTCCAATAAGTTAGTAGTTGGTGCTTTCATTAGCTCTACAGAATTCCAAGTAGTATCTGTGTAATTAGAACTAGACCAATTTTTAATTTCCTTTCTGGCATCATAAGTTTCTCCGTGAAAAATATTATCAAAAAGAATAGGACTGTTATGTGCTTTCCAACTTTTATCGGTTACAATTTGTTCTGATGTACCATCTTTATAATTTATATCAAGCACCATAATAGCGCGTGGTTTTCCATAAGCAAGTCCAGACCAAAAGGCAATATTTTGCCCATAAAAACCATTGCCCAACATAATTCCTAATCCGTTATTTTCTTTTAAAAGTTTTGTAACATTATGACGCACAAAAAAAGCGCGTTTATCATAAGACGTTTGTGCAGGATCTAGCACTCTGTCTCCAACTTTATTTCCATTAAGATGTAATTCATACAATCCTAAACCACAAATTATAATTTCTGCAAATGCAATTTCTTTGGTTATCTCAAATGTTTTTCTAAGTAATACTGATGGATGTGCTTTACGTTTTATAGCTTTCAACTCTTTTAAAGTTGGTTGCCAAGTATTGATATCCATTGGAGGCTGATTTCTAACAAAATCTCTTGTAGACCATTTTTCTAATCGATTGTCTTTGGTGTATCCTATCCAATCAGCCTTATCCCAACTGATAGTAGATTCTTTGGATTGACCGAAAGTATCTTTAGTTGATATTATAAAAGACACTAAAATTAAAAGGACTTTAAGTTTCATTAGATAGTTTATGCTCTATTTTTTATTTATTTCTTATAAATCTGAAATTCAGAAATCATTGGTTTTTGCTTTGCTTCTGATATCATCAACCTACATTTTGATGCAGTAATTGCTTTAAACTCATGAGTTCTATTAGACCCACAGGAAGTTCCATTTGCAATATCTTTCCATTTACCATTTTTAAAGTATTGAAGTGTATAATTTGAAATATTACTTCCTTCTTCTTGAAGTAAAATGGTATTAAAGGTTTGTGGTTTAAACCATTCAATCTCCAACCATTCGTTTGATGTAGTTTTAGATTTCCAATGCGTTTCTAAACTTTCATCATTTGCTCTAAACGCTTCAAAAACAGGTAGTTTTTCAGATTGAATGGTCATTGAAGAGCCATTCATACGCCCAATTAATGCTAAATTATAGGGTTTATTTATGGGGTCAGGATAATTTACTTTTGGTAATTCTGAAACTTTAAAATTATAAACACCAGAACCTACTTCGTAGATGATATAAATCCCAACAGCATCACTTTTTTCTGAGCCAATATAGGTAACTCCTTTTGATTGTTCTGCTAAACCTTCACCTTCTAAGACAACTTCTTTTTTAGTTGCAGGAATATATATTTTTGCTGATGTATTTACAGGAACTTCAACATGAAATGTGGAGTTTTCTGAGGCTTTATTCCAATTAGAAACAATAGTTCCATACATAGATTGATAACTTGTATTGGCAAATTTTAAATCGCCAACAGGCGATGGTTTTACAATAAAATGCTGCATTCCCAGTTTTTCAGTATCTGGACGAATTCCTGCAAACCCTTTTATAAAATACCCACCAATACCTGTATAACAGGTATGAATTTGACTGTTACCAATAGCAGACCATCGCTCTGGCCAAACCGTTTTTCCTTGTTCAATAAAATAGCCATAACTTGGGTGTCTCTTATCTTTTAATAACTCATAAATCAAGTCCATACGCTCTCCGTATTCTGTAAAATAACGCGTATATAATGCTTGCCCTGAGCTTCCTGTGTCATAATACGGAAATTTGTAAAGTACTTGGTCTACTAAATTATTGTACACTTTTTCTTTTTCAGCATCTGGAGCAACACCAGAAAGTAATGCAAATGCTTGATTTACTTGATATCCTGGTCCGTACTTTCCTGTACTAGCATCGTAAATATTTTTATGTGTGGCTTTTCGCTGTACCTCTAAACGTTTTTTATAAACTTCAGCATCTTCTGTTTTGTCTAATGTTTTAGCAATATTCAAAGCGGATTCTAGCATAAACGCATATACGCAATTGTTAAAATGTGCAGATTCTGGCGAGTTGCTAGACGTCCAAAAATTACCTCTAGGCGTACACCAATCGCCTAAACCAGGGAATTCTAAAGAGCCTCGCGTTCCAATTTTTAATGCGCCACCAGTTTCATAATCCGAATGTTCGTATAACCATTGCATCCATTTTTGTAGGGTTGGATAATGATTTTCTAATAGTTTTTTATCACCCAACATTCTATACGTTTCCCAAATGGTAATTGGGCTGTTTGCCATCCACATTAAGAACTCAAAATCATCACCATTAATTACCGCTCGCATTTTTCCATCCTCAGCTTGTGCATCTTGCATAAACTGTGCATATTGTGTCATATACGCCCCACTTTCAAAGTTGGGTAATGCATCACCATACATAGCAGCTACAGTAACTTCTCCCCAACCACGACGTTCACGGTGTGGACAATCTACCAAAATACCATCAATCGTATTGGCGATGTAGGTATTTAAATTGACTTGATAAATTTGATTTAAAAGTTTGCTAGAGCTATTAAACTGACTGATTTGTTTTCTATCATTGGTAATTACATAACCTTTAATATCTTTCAATTCCGGTTTGTAATTAATTCCGCTAATGGTTACCCAGCGACCACCTGCCAAATTAAAACGATTTGTAAAATGCCCTGTTCCTGTGCTATCAAACACATATTTACTACGTTGATTCCAAGACGATTTTACAACTTTACGGTCGGCTATTTTAAACGTAATGGTATCTCCTTCTTTTCCGTTAAATAAATTCATTTCGAAAAAACCAGTATAGTTTTCGCCCATATCAACCACATAGTTTCCTTTTTTGTCTTTTTGAACGCCTATTGGGTTTATTTCTTTATATTTTACTTGTGGCTCCACCATTTGAGCGCTAAGTATTGCTGTAATTTTACTTGTTGGTGGATTTGCATCTGTACTCGGCACCACAATAGCTCCTTTAGGGCCAAGGTTTACATTGGAAACCCCAACTTCTTTTGCGTCATCATTATCAAAAACTACTGCGTTCTGCCAATTAGAATCGTCATAGTTAGCCATATTCCAATCTTCCTCTCGAAGACGTTCATCTATAATTTCTCCACCAAAATCTTTAATATCCCAACGTCCAACATAGGCGCTATAGCTTTTTTTACATTTCCAAGAAGCATCAGTATTTAATATTATATTTTTATCACCAATATTGATATCAGCCTGTGCTTTAAAAACAAAAGGAGCATCGTAATATGCTTTTACTCTTCCCCAACGCGCCCATCCTGCGGCATGCCAAATTCCAATGACATTATCTCCTTTTTTTAGGTGTTTTTTGATATCATAAGTTAAATAAGGCAAGCGTTTTTTTACAAAAGAATATACTGGATTCATTACAGCATTACTTACTTTTTTGCCATTTACATAAACTTCGTGATAACCAAAAGATGCTACATATATAAATGCGGCATTTGGATTATCACCTAAAGAAAAATTCTTTCTGTACCAATTATGATCTTTTTTATTTTGGTCTTTTTTATAAATCCATTCGCCTTTCCAATCGGTTTTATCTAATAAACCCATTGAAAAATTTGCTGATTCACTCCAATTGGAAACTGTACTTGATACATCCCAAGTTTTTACTTTCCAAAAGTATTGCTGTGCAGAGGCCAGATCATTCCCATTGTATTTTACATTAACAGATTGATTGGATTCTATTTTTCCAGAATCCCAAACATCACCAAAATTGTTTTCTATATTCTCTAAAGAACTTGCCACTAAAATTTGATAGGCAGTTTGTTTTTGGCCTCTACTTTTGTTTTTATCAATAAGTTTCCAGCTTAATCTTGGGCTTCTGTTATTTATTCCTAAAGGGTTTGTTCGATATTCACATTTTAAATCGGTTACTTTTAATATTGAAGATGACCCACATCCATAAAAAACGGTTACAAAAAAAAATAATATGAATGGATATCTTTTAATCATTTATAAATTTTTAGACAGGTTTAAAATTTCTGTGATTATTGAATAAATTATAATAAAATAGAATCAGAAAAAATTAACTTACAATTATAGATATTTCCAATTCCTTTTGCCCTTCTTCAAAAAACACTTCTAAAGGCAATGCCTCAACTCCTGGAACCATATTAAAAGTTCTTTTTCCTTCCATTTCTTTGGTTTTAATTGGTGTATTTGCCTTAATGGTTACCAAACCTTCTGGTTTTTGAATGGTAATTTCTTTATCACTAATCTTTGTTACAACTTCACTTGATGGAGAAATAATTGGTAATACAAAAGCAGTTGGTTCTTTAATAACTTGTTTCGTAGTAACACTAATTTCTGTTTTATCTGCAATACAATTATAACTAATATTAAATGCAGCAGCAGTTCCTTCAACTTCTTTTCTCTCTACATTTTTTAATTTTACGTCAGCGATCAATTCAATCGCTCCATTTTCATCTTTAGAAGCAACTGTTGCTGGTAAATCGTATAAATTTGTATACCAAACCTCATCTTTAAAAGTTTCTATTCTTGGTGTTAAACAAATATCCTTATTAGGTTGTACTTGTTGGTTATTTTTTTCAACTAAAGCATATTCTGCCATACTTGCAGCACATAAAAGACCTACTTTGTTATGATATAAAACTCCTAGAGCACCACCTGATGCTTGACGAAAATCGTATTTATAGTGATATTCTGCATCGTAAGCACTTACAGTTCCTCTCCAATCTCCACGTGCAAAAAGAAATACATCTAAATCTTTAAAGTGTTTTACACCATCTGCGGTTTTTCTAGGCAAACTTGCAGTTGCATTTATTTCTGGCAGATGATCCCAATGATCTAACAAAGCTGCTAAAGGTTTTGCATGTGTAAATGTATGATGCACACAAGGTGGGATATCTGCTTCAATAAAACCTGGACCACCATGAATTAATCCATCTGCTGTGCAACGTTTTAGTAATTCTGTATTTTTTATTGCTGCTGTTCCAAAAGCAGGATTTATATCTGCCATCATTGCAAATGCAGGTTGGCTTCCATCACAGGTTCTGCTTCCCCAATAACTCCATTTATACATTCTGTTACCCCAACTATTGTCCCAAGCTCCATCTGGCAACATAAATTCTAAATGACTATTTAAGGATTTGGTTAAGATTTGCAGTAACTCTTCATCTTTCTCCTTTATAGCATACATTACCAAGCTATTCAAAGTTTCTTCTACGTTGTAACCTAAATCTACTCCATGTAAGCCTTTTTCACTTAATTTACTTGAGCTTTTTTTACATTCGCCAAATAACAAACTTTCATTTTCTGTAAAATATGCTTTTACTTCTGAAGCTAATTTTTTACTTTTTGCTTTAAAATCATCTCTATTTAAAACATTTCCTATTAAATTTAATCCATAAACTGCTGTTCCTGGATAATTGATATTGGTAAAGTCTATTGTAAATGTGTCATAAATATATTGACCTGCTTTTTCTAAACGTATAGTCCAAGCTTTTCTAGTAGCTTCGTCTAAAACATGCCCATGATAATGTAATGATTCAGCTAAGGCTATGGCTCCGAAAATTGTAATTCCTTTCCAAGACTTTGGGTTTTTAATTACGGTCCAAGCACCATTTTCTTGAGATACGTTATTATCTGCCCAAGTCATAACTAATTTAGCACCTTCTATATATTTTTCGTCACCAGTTTTGTCTGCCATATATAAAAAAGGATATACTGCATCCATACAACGTCCGTGAATATGTGAGCAAGAAGGACATCCCAATGCACCATGAACCTCTAAATTGGATGGATTGTTGATTTGTACTTTTAGCATTCCGTCACTCCAATCTTTTAATAGATCTGTAATCAGGTTTTTAAACTCTAAAGAATGTTCTGGGTGATTGGTACAAGCGTTTAATAATCCTGACATTGGTAAGGTTAAACCAACACCTGCAAATGCTGAAAGTTGAAGAAAGTTACGTCTTTTCATTTGGGTTATATTTTATTTTTTAAACTTATTGATATTGTATTTAAAACCTATCCTGTTTTATCCTGTTTCTTAAAAATAAAAAAACCAAAAGAAAACCTATTTCTTTTGGCTTTGTATAATTTAATTTATCAAAAGTTTTATTGAATAATTAATTTAGTATGATATATTTTATCATCATTCGTAACAGCTTTTACCATATATAAACCTGAAGTAAACTGATTATTATTTTCAATTTTAAGATTTCCATTTAGTGTTGAACCTTTGTAAATAGTTTTTCCTAAAGTATTATATATAGTAATATTTGCTTTTGAGATATTACTTATTGAAATTGTAAATGCATCTTTTGCAGGATTTGGATATATTTTAACAGTATTATTATCTAAAACGAAATTATTTGTTGACAAAGTACCAACAGCCTTAAATACCCATACTTGATTTGATGTAATAGCAGACCTATTTACCCATAATTTTACGTTCTGTCCATTATTGGCTCCTGTACCTCCATCTATAGAATACCCAGGCTCGTTACGTTTTTGCAAACGATAATTTTCACCATCTCCAAATCCTATTTTTTTGAAATGTTGATTTTGATTGTTAGAATTACAATCACTTAATGCCACATTTTGATTATCTACAGCACCATCACCTGCATCCAAACACAATTCTGCATTACGCTTCTTATACATATAAAAATCTTGTTCTACATTTACTTCTTCCCATTGTTGGTTAATATCATTCTCATTACTTTGCCAAAGTTTTACATTGTCATCATTTGTGCCAGCATCCATAGCAAATGTTGGACTATTATATTTTTGCAAATGATAAACAGGATTCGTTCCAGGTTCTGTTATAATAACATCGTTTTTTTCAGAGATTAAAGTGCTGGCATCATCTTTAGTTGCAATAGCATCTATAGTGTAAGTACCTACAACAGATGGTGTCCAAGATGCAGAATATGGAGCAGTAGTATCTGTTTGATAAACTTCGCCATTTATTCTAAAAGAAACCTGAGAAATACTACTACCTTCTTCTGCTGTTGCTTCTGCCTGTATCTCAATATCTTCACCTAAATTAAAAACAGTATTATTTGCTGGAGAAGTAACTGAAACCTCAAATTTTAATATTCCTGAATTATCACCAATATTTCTATCAGAAAAGAACGACTCCATATCTAAAGGAAATCTTTTGTATAGCAAATTAGCCATTCTATCTTGAACTTGAGAATGCTCTGGTTTATTTGCTAAATTTTTATCTGCAACTTGACTTACACCATGAAAGTACAACTCTTTTTTATTTATTGCTTGTGTCGTTCCATCTCTCCATTCTGTGTATCTCCACTCTCCATCCGTAACAGTAACTCCCATAATAGCCCCTTTTTGGTATAAAGAGTAAGCCCCATCATTCCAATCCATATCTGGATTATCTATAAGCTGTAACATACTTTTACCATCGATTATAGGAGATTCTAAATTACAAGCTTCTATAATAGTTGAAAAAATATCTACATTTTCTACCAATGCATTTGATGAAACATTTGTTTTACGTGATTCGTGACTTGTTTCTCTACTAATGATTAGAGGTACCTTTGTATCAATCTCCATATTAGAATGCTTGTTCCAAGACCCATATTCTCCGATTTTATAACCATGATCACTCATAAAAATAACCATAGTGTTTTTTCGTAAATCTAATCTTTCTAACTCATCCAAAACTCTTCCTACTTGAGCATCAACGTAACTAACACATGCATAGTATCCTTGCCTTAGTTTTTTTGTAAGCTCATCATTCAAATCTCCAGAATCAGGTATTCCATCATAACCTCGTAACTCTCCATAATTTGTTAGTGCTAAACTATACATGTCTGTTGGTCTATCTCTACTTGGCACTTCAATATTATCTAAGTTATATAAATCCCAATATTTCTTAGGAGCATTAAAAGGTAAATGAGGTTTACTAAAACCTAGAACCATCAAAAACTTATCATCCTTTATCGAGTTTAAAGTAGTAATAGCATCTCTTGCTACTGTTCCGTCTTTATATACGTCATCATCAACGTCTGCATCTTCATTAGCAGGCTTAATTCCAGCATTTTCAGGTAAAACATATGTATTATCCTTTTTACCAATATAAGTTGTCCAGTTACTTTTATCATCTATACCATGATGATATACTTTACCTATACTAACAGTTTCATAACCGTTGTTTTTAAATAATTGCGGCATGGTAACTACCTCGCTATGAACAGACCTTAATCTTGTGAAAATATCATAAATACCTATAGATTCTGGTCTTAAGCCTGTTAGAATACTCATACGTGATGGAGCACATATAGCTTGTTGAGCATAAGCTTGATTGAATTTTACTCCCTCTGTAGCTAACTTATCAATATTTGGACTTTGAATATGTGTATTACCGTAACAATTTAACTCATCTCTTAAATCATCAACCATAAAAATTAACACATTTTTTTGTGCGTTGACCGAATAAAAGCTTGTAAGTATTAAAAAAAGCAAGAACAATTTAAATTTAAATAATGGAGTTTTCATAAAAACAGTTTCTTTGATATTAAATTTAATTGACTTTATATATTTCTATTTTTACATTAATGAATACAACAACCTGTTCTTTCTCTTGTATATTGTTGTAAAAATTACGCCTTTTCATTAATGAAATTTATTAAGTAACTATGAGAACTCTATCCTGTTATATCCTGTTTTCTAAAAATAAAAAGCCAGAAGAATAAATTTCTTCTGGCTTTTTAAAAGCTTACCTTTTTTTAATTAATGACTAATTTTGTATGGTATACTTTATTATCATTTGTAATTGCTTTTACCATATATAATCCTGGAGAAAACTGACTATTACTTTCAATTTTAAGATTTCCATTTAGTATAGAATCTTTGTGGATAGTTTTTCCTAAAGTATTATAAATAGTAATATCTGCCTGCGAAAAATTACTTAATGAAATTGTAAATATATTTTTTGCTGGGTTAGGATATATTATTAGTTTAGATTCAATTAATTTTTCATCTTTCACTCTTAATGGTTGGCTAGTTGGAAGTACTTTCCATATACTTCTTTCATCTGTATCATCAACTGCAGTTGTAATTACAGTACCATCTTCATTGTGATATAAAAAACGACCAGAAGTACCTGCCTCAAAACGATAGGTATTATTAGTTTCATTAAAATGAGAAGTCCATATTTTATCTGAATCTGAAGCTGGGGCAACCTTTGTTGTACTTACTACTGCATAAGCCCCTGCCCCAAAATTAGCTCCTGTAGCACGTAAAATACCACTATTCATATTATCGATATTCACAAAAGTTGTATTTGGAACATCAGTAATCTCCCACTGCCTGTCTTTATCTCCTTCAGTATTGTGCATAATAACCGGTTGTGCACTAGAAGTCCCTTCTCCTAAAAATTGACCAGTAGCCACATTTCTGAACCAAAATATATTGTCTGAACCTTGATCTCCTCCTTGATTAGAGGCATCACCAATAATCATTTTATCGAAATTAAACCCACCAACTTCTCCAACAACTTTAATTTTTTGTATCCCTTTTTGAAGCTCAATTGTGGTTTTGGTTGATAAGAATCGGGTTAAATTTGGTGTTTTAACAAGAGTTACAGATTTGAGTAGAGTTGAACCCTTCATAATTTTCAACTTTTTACCAGTTGTGGTTGAAGCTGCAAAAACTTCTAATTCATAAGTTCCATCTTCTGGAACATCAATAGTATATTCTGCAAAATCATTTACATTCCAAGAGTTTAAGTAAAACACAGAATTACTCCATCTTGTTACACTTACACCACTTTTAGAAGTATAATATTCAGCTTCTATTTCAGTTGGAATTTTATGTGTTTTAGCTTGAACTGTAATTGTTTTTGAAGCTTGAGCTCCTGTAAAATATTCATTTCCTGTATCAGAAACTGTAACTGTTGCTGTACCTGCACCCAATGCATGTCTTACTCGATTACTCCATACAATAGCCACTTGATTATTAGGGGCAACAAATCTTAATTTGGCATCTGGATTATTGCTAGTAGCATTTAGACTAAAAGCTGGATCACCTGAAGTTACAGTAGGAATATTTTGAAAATTAATCACCTGTTCACGTATGGGTACATTCAACTCATAACCTACTATTGGGGCTGCATTGAATGTTTCATTTCCAGTTTGCAACGCATTAATTGTAGTTTTCCCTGCTCGTTTTACTTGTAATTTTCCATCAACAATAACAGCTACATTAGGGTCTGTACTTTCATATTCAACAGGTAAACCTGAGCTAGCAGTTGCATTTAAAGTTTCATCTGCAGAACCCCAAACAAAATTTGTTGTTGACAAACTAAAGTCTATTGTTTGATCTGCTTTCGATGTATTTGCATTTATAACTAAAGTCTGTGATACATCAGCTGCATTGTTATAGTCCCCATTTCCAGTTTGACTTGCAATAATATCACATGAACCAACACCCATAATCTTTACTTTATTGCCTTCTACTATACGTGCTATATTTGTGTTAGATGAAGTATAAGTTACTGGCAAACCAGAGGTTGCTGTAGCTGTTAATTCAAAATTAGCATCGCTTTCTGTTTTTTCTATTAAAACATCAAAATTGATGGTTTGTGGAGTGTATTCTTCTTTTTCTAATTGAAAAACAAAACAATGTACAGGAACTTCTGCGCTATTTTTTACTTCACTAAATACCATTGCTATAATACCATCATTCATTATTGTGATGCTTTTTTTAACACTAAGCCCAATACTTCTTCTAAAATCCTCTCGCCAATTATAAGTGCCAGCCAAAGCACTAGTTACAATAAAATTTCCGTTAGAAATATTGAATTTATACATACGTTTTCCATAAAAAATACCTAGAGAGCCTTTATTTCTGTCAACCACAAACTCTTTTTCGTTAGCTTTTTTTAGGTAGTTATAATTTGATGTCCCTTTTGGTTTTTGGTACATGTATATATCATTTTTAGGCGAAATAGCTACTTGAGGACCTCCTGCCCATCCTGCATTATCTGGAACACTTCTTGGATCTGCAATTAAAAACGGAGCATGATCTATAATTGGTAAGTTGTAACTTCTACCATCTACTGTAGTTGCTTTATCATTCATTCTCTCACCCAACTCCATTAAATATACTCCTTCGTTTAAACGTGTTGGTGACTCTGCCCATCTTGGTGAATATGCGTAATAAAACTTACCATTTATAAAATGAGCACTACCGTAAGCAAAATTTCTTTCACCCTGCGAAACTTCTGAACCTCTTCCTTTTATAATAGTCGTTTCAGGAGACCAAGTATCTCCATTATAATACGTCATAATAATATCACCTCCTACAGCAGAACCAAGTCTTCTTTCAAAATACATTTCTCCTTTATCATTATTAAACAAATCTGGATAAGTAACACCAGTTACTTTTTTGCCTAGAATTAAATAGTTTTGTTGAGGCAGGAAATTTGCAGCAGTAAATTCGCTATCAGGTCCGTAAGCTATATTTTTTTTTGATCTTATATAATTTAAATCTTCATTATGATGATCGAACATTAAATGAACTGTTCCGTCTATAGAAGATATACCAACATTTGTTGTTAGGTGTGTATCTCCTTTACCTCCTACCAAACTCATTTTTGCAGGCAATGCAACATGTACCCATGAACCTTCTCCAATTTTTTTTCTTGAGATCATTAAAGTACGATCTGCCCATCCTCCACGATACCAAGTAAAAAACACAAAACCATTGGAAACTTTCATACAGTTTCCATGAGGATTAATACTTTGCCCATAGTGAAAGGGTTTTGGGTCATCTGGTTTCCAAAAATATAAAGCTTTATCTGTAATTTTTGAGTTTTCTAAAAACGTTACTTGAGCTGAAGTCGCATTAGAAAAAAGATATGCAAACAAAAATAATACTAAGATTAATCGGTAATTTTTAATAGAATTTGCTATCATGGTTGTTTGTGATTTTATTTGATTTACAATACTTTTTTTGAAAGTTTCAATTTTCTATAGCTATTAATTTCTTACTTAAGAGCAGAATATTAATTTTATTTTGAATTAAATAGATTTATTATTAATCCAAATCTAAACGGTTTATTTCACAAACATATCCTGAGGTATCCTGTCATATTAAAACATAAAAGTTATAGGAGAAAAAAAGCAAAAGTCAATACGAATTGTATTGACTTTTGCTCTACTAATATTAATGGAATTATCTAAAATTAGCTTTGCTTTAAACAGTTCAATTAGATTAATTCCTTTTTATTGTATTATTTCTTTTACTTAATAATAAATTTAGTGTGAAATATTTTATCATCATTAGTAACAGCTTTTACCATATATAATCCTGGAGCAAACTGATTATTATTTTCAATTTTAAGATTTCCATTTAGTGTAGAACCTTTGTAAATAGTTTTTCCTAGAGTATTATATATAGTAATATTTGCTTTTGAAATATTACTTAATGAAATTGTAAATATATCTTTTGCTGGGTTAGGATATACTTTTAAAGATTTTACATTCAAAACGTTATCTGTAATACTTAGAGATTGACTTGTTGGTATCACTTCCCATTTACTTCTATCATCATCTGCAGTAGCAATAGAATGAGTTACAGTACCATCTGCATTATGATATAAAAATCGTCCTGCAGTTCTTGATTCAAATCGATACGTACCATCTGCTTGGTTATTATAAATTGTCCATGTTTTATCTGTATCAGCAGCTGGTGCATTTTTAGTTGTACTTACTACTACATAAGGTCCTCCTGGACCTCCTGCTCCAGGTGCACGTAATATCCCTAAAGTTTCGCTATCAATATTAAAATAAGAACCACTTTCTACAAAAGTCCAATGTGTGTTTGTAGCTTCCCCTGAATCTGTCATAGTAACCGCTGTAGCACTTGTACCAGAATCAGTTAAAAATTTACCTGTTGCAACGTTTCTTAATCTAAAAATATCATCAGATGGAGGTGTATTTCCTGTATCTTTAACCTCTGCTTTTTGATATGTAGTATTTGCCCATCTAAATTGAGCTCTACCTCCTTTTACTCTATATGCTCCATATCTTATACCTGATTCCAAACCTCTTTCTGGCTCAGGAATATTGTAATTAAAAGCTTCACCCCCAATTATAGCATCACAATAATGAATTTTTTTTGTTGCATCATTTGGGTCTTGTCTAAAACCTACTTCTAGTTGAAAATCAACTTCCTCATTTTTATTTACTCTTTTAAGAAAAACAACTTCTCTTCCACTACCTTCTCCACCACGTTCTAAAATACGTTCTGCATAAATATCAAAAGCTACTTGTTTGCCAGCATTGATGCCATCTCCATAAACAGGATGTGCTCTATATAAAAGAATTGCAGGATCATTAGAACCACCACCACCAGAATGTTTTCCTTTGGCCTGTGCTAAATAACTTCCATTTTGACTGAAAGACCCTCCATCTCCAACTTCTAATATTCTAAAAGTTCCGTTAAATCTTGCAAAACTACCCACACCAGTTTCATTAGACCTTGGTAAAGAACGCTCTATTCTTGGTTGTAAACTAGCTCCATCCCAATGGTTAGAACCATCAGTAATATTATAAACACCCCAAGTTTTACCATTAAAACTACTTTCTGAATAGTCTGAGTAACAACTTCTATCATCTGCTGTACCTACATTTACAGAATTTGGTATGTCTACATTTCTAGTATTGTCATTCTGAAATTCACCCGAAGATGGACAACTTAAATCTGTGCTAGTATCTTCATCAGGTGCAATTTCTACTGGAGTTTGTACATAGGGAATTAGTTTCCAATTACTTCTATCATCTGTATCTGCTGCTACTGCATGAGTTACTGTCCCATTTTCTTCATGATACAAGAACCTTCCTGTTGTTCTAGAACCAAACCTATAAGTATCATTTGTTTGATTGTGAAATATTGTCCAAGTTTTATCTGTATCTCCAGCAGGTGCAGCTTTAGTTGTACTTACCACTACATAAGCACCTCCTGGGCCACTAGCACCTGGTGCACGTAATATTCCTAAAACTTCACTATCTATATTGTAATACGAACCACTTTGAACAAATCTAAAATGAGTACTTACAGCTTCTCCTGAATCTGACATAGTAACAGCTGATGCACTTGTACCAGCATCTGTTAAATATTTGCCTGTAGCAACATTTTGGATTCTAAAAACACCATCAGAAGGGGGTGCGTCTTGAGCAGTTAAGCCAAGTGAGCATATTGCTACTGCGAAAAACAATAGTGTTTTAAAAGTATTTTTTGTCATAATGAATCTTCTTTAATTAAGGTAAAATTCTAAGGTTTTGTCTTAGAAAGTATCCTGACCTATCCTGAGGCATACTAAATTACAAATTGTTTAACATTTAATTCAATTTTTTGAAGTTTAAAAAAAGAATTAAAAATTTTTATCACATAAATTATATATACTAATAATTGTACTATTGGTGATTTAATTTGATACTAACTGGACCAATTAAACCAGATTTTTCCAATTCAGTTTCATTATTTTTTGGTCGAGCTGTTGTCCAAGTTTTCTTAGAATTCTTTGGTCTTTTATTATCGAAAATTAATTGATTTCGCCAAGTATTGGTTACTTTAATTTCCAATTTATTTTCTCCAACTTGTATTTCGTCTGTAATATCAAACTCAAAAGGAGGTGCCCATTTTACACCCACTTTTTTACCATTACACCATAATTCTGCAATATTTGCAACTTCTCCTAAATCAATACTCATGAATTCTCCTAACTCTGTGACTTCAAAAATTTTGTTATACGTTATTGTACCTGAGTAATGTTGTATGGCTTTGTTTTCCAATTCAGTTAACGATTTTAATTCATCAACAACAATAGACTCAGGAGTATCCCAACCTTTATCAAAAGATAATTGCCAGTTGTTTTGTAATGACATTTTTTTAATATCAATTGACTTTACAATTTCCTTTCCATTTTGATGAAAGATATACTCTCCAGATTTTGATGCTTTAACATCATCTTTATCCCAAGATATTTTTGGGTAATCATTTGTTTTATGAATTTGATACCACTCTGTTTTGGCATCTAAAATAGTTTGGTTATTAAAGGTTACTTTTGATGCAAATGATTTTTTATCACTTTTAGAAAACACAATAATTGTGCTTCCATTTTCAGGTAAAGAAACAGCAACATTTGTTCTATTAGTTGATGATTTCCAAATTTTAGCATCTTGTTGAATTCCTGTAAACGCATCCCAAATTTGTGGGGTCAAATCTTGTATTCTAAAACTTAATGACAAATCAACTGGATTTTCTTCTTTAGAAGCTACAAAATAGATATGCGCATCTTTTGTTTCTCTGTGAATCCAATTAATATCTAAATCTTCAGAGACAATTACGTCTTTGGCTATTTTTTCTGCTTGTAAAACTTCATCAATGGTTTTACCCCAATAAACTCGACCTTTTCCAACTTGTTTTACACCGCTTTTGGTGTTATCCCACAGTTCATCAGCAATAAAAAGTAATTCTTTTAAATCATTCTCATTGTCCATTAAACTTGGTGAATCTTTAGGTTTATCACCCAAAATTACTGCCCCATTCATCACTAATTCTTTCAGTTTTTTTGCTGTTGATAGCAGTATACTTTCTGAATCTCTTAATTTGATAATTCGATAATCCCCTCCATTTTCAACATGGATTTTATCTTCTTTAATACTGATTTTTTCTTGTAATATTTCTGCATTTAAATAATCAAATCTATATCCTTTTGGGAATTCATCTAAATCAAATGGTGGACGTTCAAAATGATCTCCATAATACCATAATACATCTGCCACATATTCTCCTTGTTGCAACACATATTGGTTTCTAGATAAATACGCTATCCAATCTGGCATGTACTTCCACCAAGTTTGCTGGCGTACAAAAGGAAAACCAATATTACCACCAAAACTAGATCCTGGATTTACATCTGTTTGTGGTGTATGAGAAAACGTGTGAAATACCAAGTGATTTACACCTTTTGCAAAATTATAATCGATTAAATATTTTACAGAAAAAGGGTGTTCATTCCACTTTACTCCAACTTGTGTACACGCTTCAGCTGCTAATTTTGGTTTATTATATAAATGTGTAGCTGAAGAAGCGTTATAAATTGGTTTTGCATATTCATTTTGATCTGATGGAGCTTTTGGATACCAAAACTCAGTCATTGGAATATCACTAACACCATAATATCGCATGGGATCTACAGGTAAAACTTCTCCACCAGCACCTTCTGTATACACTTCTGCGCCCATTTCATGCGCAACTGTTGCAAAATGTTTGAAGAAATTATCAATAAAAACTTCATCCATTGTTTGGCGTAGATCTCTTAAAAATTTGGTTGTGGTTGCTGTATTTTCTATAATATAACCCATTGTAGCAGGTAGATATTTTTTTAAACTATATCCTCTTCTTTGCTCAAATTCTTTTAACATATCTTCAGAATTGATTGTCCAAGTAGGTACGTGACTTTCCCAACTATCAATTAATAAACCGTGTAATTTTCCATCTCCAATTGGCCCTCCATCTTTAATAAGATTTCCAATCATACCGTTTTTTAAATGATTTTCTATGGCAATTTTATCGAGTTTAGAAGATTCCCAACCTGTAGCTTCTGGCACTGCAGGTTTGTTGGTCAATCGCATATTGATATGTCCAAAACGAACAATTGTCCAATTTCCATTAGGAACATTCCACGTTAGTTTTCCATCAGCAGATAATTTATCGGTTAAGTTGATGATTGTCTCAGGCTTTATGATCGTATTTTCTGCGTAATTATACTGTACTTCTTTCTTTAAACGTCTTAATACTTTTGCTGCTTTTGCTTCATGATTGTGCAATTTGGGTTTTGCACTTAATCTTATAGATTCTGGAGCAATAGCGTGTTTTCCTAAAAAAGTAAATTTAAATTCAGTAGCTGTTGTTTCTGGAACGGCTAAGGTTAGGTATTTGCGTCTATCATTCCAGTTAGCATCTGGTATTTTTAAGGTTGTAATTTCTTGTAACTTATTATTGATATGTGCCTCTACTTTAATCGAAACTTCTACTCTTGGATAATTTGTACCTGTAATAATATGGCGCAACTGAGGGAAAACTATAGAACGCAAAGTAATCTCTTTATCAAACGAAGTTTTTACCCAAGTTTTTTGGTTCTGTACTTTTGAAACACCTACTTTTCTATACTCTTTAAGTGGTTTTTTTAATCGAGTATTTTTTCTGGTAACAGTTAATTCTGAATCTGGATTAAAAATATCTTGCCAAGGAACTAATGGATTGTTTGTTTCAATTTTTGAAGGATTGTATGGTTTTAAATCATCACCTGCTAAAGTTGGAAAAGCCAGTACCTGAATATCTTTATAATCGTAATCTGGAGTATGGTATAGGGAATCTATCTTTAAATTTTCTTGAAAATGTTTGCCTCCTGAAATGTGATACGTAGTTTCTACCACTTCACGTTGCGCCTCATTTGCAGGCACCCAAGGCCCACCAGTCATAGACCAACCAGGACAATTTTGCATGGTGAATTTTAATCCTAATCTTTGGCATTCATCAGCAGCAAAACGAATCATATCCTCCCATTCTGGGGATAAAATTTTAATTGGTTTTACATTAGGAAAAGCACGACCAGCTTTATTAAATAAATGAATTCCTTGTAAATCTGCATCTTTAATGGCTTGCAAATCTAATTTTAATCCTTCTTTGCTAATATTGTTTCCATTTAAATGGAACCAAGTTTCTGGATGGTATTCTTTTGATGGAGATTTGAAGTTTTGAGATAACTCTTTAAAAGTTGGAACATATTGTTTTTGATTGTTGTCTAATTCTTTTTGATTTGATTTACATCCTAAAAAGAGAACTATTAACAAGAAGTAGTAAAGAGATTTAAAATTCATTATTGAGGTTTTAAGTAAATTAATGTTTTATTACTTTCAAAATTACTGGCGTATTTAAATTTAATTTTACAAAATAAATACCATTAGAAGTATCTGAAATATCTATATTTAAAAAGCCATTATTGACTTTCTTTTTGATTGATTTTACCAATTGTAATTGCATATTGTAAACTTCAAATTTCACCTGACTAAGATGCTCTGGAATTGTTAATTGAAATTTCCCTTTTGATGGATTTGGATATGCAATAATATGATTAAGGTTTTTTTTTATGTCTTTATTTGATAAAATATAATCCAAAGTATATTCTGAAAATGCTTTTCCATCTGCATCCGCATTTATTGTATTATCTATAAAAGTTAGCTGACTTCCTTTTCCTATATACAGGGAGACATCTGTTGTAGATGCTTTAACTAAAGTTCTAACGATGGCAAACCTTCCTGTAAAAGCAATGTTGAAATCTGGTAAATTAATAGCAACATTATCATCATCATTAGACAAAACATAATCAATAATTTCTTGTCCATTAATTTGAGAAATCACTTTTACACCAACAATTTTTTCGTCTGCTATAATATTTTGGGTTGATTTTATGGTTGACACATCATTTGCTGATGGTTCGTATATGGTAATGAAAGGTTGATTCCAAGCTTCACCATATTTACGCGCAACAAAAACCTGTGTGTCTTTTTGATCATAGCCATTGCTTACTTCTTGTGTTGGAGGTGCTAATGCTGCACTATATTCTTTATCTACACCTCCTGGAACGTTAACATGCAAATAATCATTTGTTGCTTGTAAATCGAACCTAGCCGTAATTGAATTGCTTGTTAATGCAGATGTTTTTGTATTAGAAAACCATCTCCATCCTGGTTGTTTTCTATCATCACCTATATCATTTTGGTATCTATTTGGAGTATTTGTTAAACTTAAAAGATTGCCTTCTGTTTTAATTTGCATAACATCTCCTAAACCATGAAACAAGTAATCGTGATAATTATTGGTTACATTCGATTTTGACCTAAAAATATCGACATAATAACCAGAAGTACTACTTGTTCTAATAATACTATTGGTGCGTTGCTGATCTACATTATTTTGATTATCATCTAAAAATTGTGTTGAAAAACTAAAATTTGCAGCAATTGGGTTTGCATACGGTTTTGGCTCTGAAGCCTGTAATACAATTGGATCTACAATATTTTGCCAAGTGCTACCTCCGTTTGTTTTAGGACCTCTACCAGAAGAACCATTTACAATAATTGTATTATGTGCAGCATAAGAAACTGCATATTGCTCATGTAATTCCGAACCATATCCGCTTGCTGAACCACCAAAATCTGGCCCAATAACATAGCCTACACCATACAATTCCATATCTAATCCTGAAGCGTGTGCATGTACATATGTACCACCTCCTGTATAATACATTAAACCATTTTGTTTATCATCTACTCCAGAATAATTGCGTTGCATAACAACGCCAGCATGCGATGCTTTAACGGTTCCATATTTTGGCTCACCATCTGCGCTAATCGAATTATCAATATTTACACCCCAAAGTAATTGTAAAGGACTGTTCCATTCTAAACGTTGATTTTCTATAACTGGATTATAACCTCCATCTTCAGCGTAGATTTTTTTTAAGGTTGATGATGCTCTTTCTTTCAAATCTGTATAACCCTTTTTATCTGCAATTTTTAGAACACTTCTAAAAATATGTGCGTGGTCAGTAAAACTTCTACCTATATCTCCATAAGCCATTGTTGCCCCATTTGGATATAAGAAGTTTTCATAAATAAAAATACTTTCTAAAATGTCTTTATTATTATCAACAATATTTAAATCAGGCTGATAATCATCTATAATATTCATCAATTGAATAAATAAAGCATGAGTGAATTTACCATAACCCGCAGATTCTGGCCACAAACGATCTTGAGTACTAAATCTATCTAACATCCAATTTACTCCTGGTTGGTTGCTATTGGCTGCACCATTCATCAATAGATTAAAATAAGCTTCTCTCTTTGCATCATCTTCCATACACATTACACTATACAAAGCACCTGGAAGTTCTAGCACTGGATGATTAGACCCATTTCCACCTATTTCTATAACATTATCTGCCATTACTTCAAAGGCTTTTTGAGAGGTTTCAAAATTAAAAGGAACTTGGCTATTACTTGTTAAATCATAGACTGTTTTTCCTGTGGATGAAATAAAAGGTTGCACAAAATCGTAAATCATTGCTACTCTTGTAAAGAGCTCTCTTGGCGGAATTAAATGATTAAAACTGCCTGTATAAAATTGAAAATCTGTATTCTGAACGCTTAATAGTTTTACATATTGATGCAAAATATCTGAAGCAATTTGTGCATATTTTTCATCTTCTGTTAAATAATACAACATTGCACATTCTACACCAATATTTAATCGTGTTCTATGTGTAGTTCTATTTCCAGGTATTGGTGGTATAATAGAAATTTCTGCGCTAGGGTTACTTGCATGATTTAAAAATCTTGAAGCCTGATTTTGTTTTAATTGATTGAATAAACTGCTTGCCCAAGTATGATTAGAAATATTATCTAAAATACCTTGTCTGTCTGCTGGAGAAACCCAAATATGGGGATGTGTTAAAGATTGCGTTCCTGTTCCTGTTCCGTTTCCATTACTTGTTGAATTATTTAATAAATCTGTGAATTCAATATTATCAAAAGAAAAAGTTCCAGTACCTGAACGTGAAGTCGCCTGAATTTTAAATCCTGAAATATCGGCTTTAGGAAAAGCTGTGTTTCTTAATGAAAAATCATTAATAACACTTGTATTACCAACCCATAAATCCATTTTTCCATTAGCAACAGCTTCTGAATTTCCATTTGGTGCAGTATAACTTTGGTCACTACCAGAATTATTTACAATAAAGGTAATTTCTTGCTTACCTGTATAATAACTTGAACTTGGTGCACCTCCAATATTATCTATAGTAGTTACTTTAAATTCATTGGTTCCATTTTTACCAACAATACCAAAACGACTTGCGTAGGTAGAATTTGTTCCAAATGAGGAACTGGAAAAACTATTCCCGATAAAAATGCTAAAAGTTGGATTTTGAGTACCTGATTGATAATTACTTAACTCAAAATCAAATTTGAATTGTACCAAAGTTGGATTTTCTGTTAGATTAAAATTTCTAAACGCATATATGGTAGCTGCCTCAGTTCTTTCAAATTGCAGAGCTCCATTATTGATGCTTGTTACTAAATTCGTTTTACTTTCAGTTAGTCCATTAAAATCACCAATATCTGGCACAGTACTAATGTAATCTGAAACTACTGTTGAAACACTAAAATCTTGAGTGAATAATTGTGCTTTTATGGAGCTTGAAAAAGCTAAAACTAAAATCGTAAAAAGTAGTTTTTTCATATTTTTTTCAGGATTAGATAAATCATACTTTTTATTCTATCATTAATTTAGATGAATAAACATTTTGATTACCATCTGTTACGTTAACAAGGTATAATCCTTTGGAAAAACCATTTATATTTATTTCAAACGTAGATTCTTCAAGAGTGTTATTATAAACTACTTTTCCTAAATAATTATAAATTTTAATAGCTACTTTGCCAAGGTTGTTTAACTTTAATGTAAAGTTTTCTCTTGCAGGGTTAGGAAAGATAGCTATTGATGATTTGTTTAATTTTTCTTGTGTAATACTAAGCGTTTGACTTGTAGGAATGGCTTTCCATTTACTTCTTTCATCTGTTTCTGGTACAGAACTTGTATTAACAGCACCATCACTATTATGATATAAAAAACGACCACCTGTACCTGCCTCGAACCTAAACGTATCATCTGATTCATTATAATAAACTTGCCAAATTTTGTCTGTATCGTTAGCTGGAGAAGCTTTACCTGTACTTACTACGAAAAAAGGTTTATTGCCACCATCAAAACCTGAACCTGTTGCCCTAAGTATTCCAAAACTTTCGCTGTCTATATTATAAAATCCTCCTGTTTTTACAAAAGTCCAGTGTGTATTTGTTTCCTTTCCTGAATCTCCCATAGTAACAGGTATTGCACTGTTTCCTGCATCTGTTAAGAATTTTCCTGTAGCTACATTTCTTAATCTGTAAGTATCTAAAGTTAAATCAGATTTATCTATTTCTTTAACATCAATCGTAATTTCTGAAGTACTTATGCTTTCTCCATTGGTTTTGTATGCCACTGCTTTTAATTTGTATATTTCATTTGAATCTGGTGTCCAATCTAAGAGATATGGTTTTGTGGTATCTTCTTGTAATACAACATTATTTATCAAAAATTCAACTTTTGTTATTTCTCCTTCATCTGCAGTTGCAGTTGCGTACAATTGTATTTCTTCTCCTTCCCAAAATGACTGATTATCTGTTGGAGTAACTAAATTTACAGCAAAAGGTTGAGGGCCAGTTACAACATTTAAATCTATAATTTGTAAATATGTTGGTTGTGTATCATCTTTATCTGTAGTGTTGTTTTCTAACAAATAATAATACAGTTTCCCGTCTGAAATATAAACCTGCCCTTTTCTAAAACGTTTACCAGAAGTCTGTTCATATACTCTTGTAAAAAGATTAGTACCTCCAAGTGCTTCTTCTACAAAGGGTCTTCCTGAAGAGTTTAGACCTATAAGATAAACTTTATCTCCTGCAGCATATATTGCTTCAGCACCAGAAAAATCTGTTGAGGTAATAAAATCATTAGCTCCAGCTGGTTTATACGTGTGTACCTGTTTCGTTACGTTATTTTCATTATCCTTTACTCTACCTATAAAGTGTATATCTTCATTATCTGTAACAGTCCAATCAAAACCTTGTACCATGTAAACTTGATTAACAGCTGTAGTTTCTACTAAATCTCCAGGTTCTGAAATTTTAATTAAATCTGATTTTGCAAGAGGTCTTGTAAAACCAGTACCTTCATGATCTTTCCATTGTGTTAATCCACTTGGATCATCAGAATATGCATAATAAAATCCGTTTTGATATTGATATTTATCATTTTTTACATTTGCTCTTTGTTGAAAACCAATTCTTATTTTTCCATTGAAGTATTTTATATCTCCATATAAACCCCAATTGTATGGGCTACCATGACTAGAAGCGCTTGTTCTGTTAAAATCTGTATAGCCTTCCCAGTCATTCCCATCATATTTAGCAAATAAAAACTTACCATTTTCTGAAAAACCAAACCTATTTTTCATAAACAAATCACCTTCGTCATTTGTAAAAAAGGCAGGATATGTTAACAATTTAGTGGTATTATCATCTGTAATTCCAGGAAACCTTAAATGTTTGTAATTATTATTAGGTGATTGCACAAATAGATCAATGGTAAACTCATCATCTGGAACTGTTGCTGCATTTAGTGTCGTGTAAGAATATCTTAAATAGTCATTTGCAAATGCTGCAATTCTACCATTTCTATGCATATCGTACACCATGTGGATTGTTCCGTTTTTTGGAGAAATACCTACTGCAATAGTGTTATGTGTTTCACCTATCCACCATCTTCCATTATAACCAGTATGTTGGTGTGGGAATTCTATTGTTTTTTGAACCCCAGTTTTTTGGTTATACCTAGTCAACATTACATGTCGATCGTTTTTACCCCCTCTATACCAAGTTAAAAAAACAAAATCTCCAAAAACTTTTATACAATCTCCATGAGGTGTTAGTGCCGTTCCATAAACATAATCGTAACCTGTTGATGAATTTGTTGTTGTGTTTAATGGTACTCTATCACCATCAAAATACATGGCCAAATCTGTAATTTTAATTTCTTTTTCTAGAGTTACCTGCGAATATATTGTGGCAGATAATAGAAATATTAGTATTAAAGTTATATTCTTCAACCTATGAGTTTTCATTATTTTAACTTTTCTATTTGTTATGTTATAAAATTGACACTTTATTTACCCGTTGTGCATTTTAAATAATGCTAATTTTAATATTATTAATATTCCTATCGAATATAAATTTATTGATGTAC
>NZ_CANNFF010000004.1 GCF_947503855.1 uncultured Polaribacter sp.
CAGTGTTCATTTTGATTTTTCATAAGTGACTATCATTAATTGATGAATTTTTAGTCAACCTATTTCAGGAAAGTACAAATCAACAGTTTTTGCTAACGTGTTTGTGTATGATTTCGTTGCGTGTTTCAGCAACTAATTTAGCAAATAAATTACATATAGAAAGTCCGCGAGGACTTTCGTAAGTAGACGATAACTAGCAATGAATTATACACGGTGTTGTAACCAGTTATTATTCTATTATCTTTTCAGTACTTGCTCCAAGCCAGTATTCAATGAATGAATCAAAACTGAAAATTAATACAATAAATAGAATAGTAATTCCAAAAGTGATTAATCTTTTTTTAATAGGAATTCTAGTTTTTGAATGAAAGCTAGTAAGCTTAATGACAATATCTTTTACTATTTCTCTATTGAAAAATAGAATTAATAATAACATTAAAAGAACTATTATGGCATTTGCTAAAGCTGGATATACATCAAGAAAAATAATATCGAATACAATTATGTTTACCATTATAGGTAATAAAATCAATACTCCTATCAATTTTGTTTTATTCCATAATAGAAACCAAGCTCCTAAAAGTTGAAAAATACCAACGAACAAAATATAAGTATATGAATGTCCCATAAATGTCCAAGCCAATGAAAATCCACTTGCCTCACCTAAAGTTGTATTAGCAATTTCAGTAGGTAATTTTCCTTTCATATAAAATTGACCACCTAATAATTTAGATAGTCCATAAATATTTATGATAATAAAAACACATTGGCGTAAGACAAGTTCGATAGTCGCTTTATAATTAAATTTATTCATAGTTGCTTTTTAAAGAAGAGAAATTCAGTTGAGATTAACTTAAGAATTGAAACACTGATGGATACTTTACGGATTTCCCATTATGATATCTGAAAGTATTAGATATTATAACTATAAAATTTATAAAATACATTACGCTGATAGTTATTAGTATTCCAGCAAAAGAAATAGTTGTTAGTTCAAGCTTTGAGGTAAGAAAAAGACCAATAACTAATAAAAACAAAAGTAGTGTCCAAGATATTTGAAAATTTAAAATGGATTTTCCGACATAGTCTATGTCTTTTATCTTATCTTTTTTAGAAGTCCAAATAATTAATGGAATTAATATACCAAGCAATGGAAATGCTATAAAACCTAGTTGGGATAAATTCAATAGTAATAAAGCTTTACTATCTTCAATAATTTGCCAATCTATTAATTCGTTAGGTGTAACATTTAAGGCGCTAGATAATCTTTTAATAGAATCTCCAGTAGGTTGGGTTTCACCATTTTCAATTCTTTGAACTGTCCGTAAACTTAAACCAGAATTTTCAGCCAAGAGTTCTTGTGACATTCCGTTTCGCTTTCTTAATTCTTTTACTCTTTTTGCTAAATCTTTATTCTTCAATTGTGTGATGTTTAATTGTTGAAAGCAAAGCTAAATAAAAGCATTGGCATTGGTGTCGTCATTTATATGACATCTTTACGTCATCTGTGTTTTAATTGGTTACAACTTGTTATATCCAAACAAATATATTTGTTTTTAGTTATATTATTCCGGATAATACAAGTTTATTATTGGTTTTATCTTCTTTTTTTAATTTCTGTAATGCAATATCTAATGGATTCTGTATCTCCATTAAATCTTTTCTTCTAACATGTGTGTAAATCATAGTGGTTTCTGGTTTGGCATGTCCTAGCAAAGATTGTATATACCTAATATCAACTCCGTTTTCTAGCAAATGTGTTGCATAGCTATGCCTTAATGTATGTGGTGTTACCGTTTTTTTAATATTAGCCTTTACACAACTTTTCTTTAAAAACTGTCGTACACTTTCAGTACTGTATTTTCCACCTTTTTGACCTTCAACAAAATAAAATTTAGGTTTGTAAGAATGGTAGTAATTAGAAAGTAACGGAATAAAACTATCCGCTAAACTAACATACCTGTCTTTTCTTCCTTTTCCGTTTTTAATAACTAATTGTTTTCTTTGAATATGAAAATCAGTCAATTCTAAATTAACCTATTCACTAATTCGTAAGCCACAAGAATAAATTAATACTAAAATGGCTCTATGTTTTAGGTTTTGGGTGCTACTTATAATTTTTAATACTTCTTCTTGAGATAAAACACTGGGTAATTTTCTAGACTTTTTAGGTCTTTCTAAAACCAAATCATTAATTTCTGTATGAGGATAAAAAACAATAAAAATCTTTAAAGCACTTATAAACTGCCTTTGCGTGCTAATAGAATAGTTGCGTGTTATAAATACGTTTTCAATAAAAAGCTCTACAGCTCTATTGGTTAAATTATTTAAAGGTGTTTTTCTGTAAAAATTTATAAAATCAGCAATAAAGAAAGTATATGTTTTAATAGTACTTTGGCTGTAACGTTTTCCCTTTAAAAAAAGATAAAAATTATTTAAAAGGTTTTTCTGCTCTTTAGTTAAATTTCTTGTAAAAAGTTCTTTTTTATGAAGTTTAGAAGTGTCAACTATTGTAATATCTTAAAAACAGTAAGAATAGTTTGTAAATTTTCTTGAGAATATTTTATGTACCAAGTATTTAAGCTTTTACTCCAATAAGACCCTTTTATAGACCTTACCAATGCAATCAATTTCTTGTGATAAGAAAACTGAATTAAAAGTTGATTTTCTTTTCGGTGAGTTTTTTGTTCTAGAAAAATTTTAGGTAGCTTTTCCAGTTTTTTTATTATAGCACTATAAATATAGTAAAAATTGTTAAAACAAAGGTTTTTTAATCTGTTAATTATCAGTTATTTATTGTTTTGTTGGTTCTTTACTGATAGAATTCATGTTTCATCAGTATATAATACAAACCCCATCAGCAGGTAATATTGGTTTCTTTATATTGATGCAGCACGTCTTGAAAAGTAATTTTAATGCGCCTCTAACCAGTTTTGGCCAATACCAATTTCTACATCTAATGGAACCGTCATTTTAAAGGCATTTTCCATTTCGTATTTTATAATCGGTTTGATGGTTTCTAGCTCGTCTTTATGTGCGTCAAAAACCAATTCATCATGCACTTGTAATAACATTTTAGATGTAAAGTTTTCTTTTTCAAATCGTTTATGTATGTTAATCATTGCCAACTTAATAATGTCTGCTGCAGATCCTTGTATGGGCGCATTTACGGCATTTCTTTCTGCACCAGATCTAACCATAGCATTTCTAGAATTAATATCTTTTAAATACCTACGTCTGTTTAAAACGGTTTCTACATAGCCTTTTTCTCTAGCAAAATCTACCTGTGCAGCCATATATGCTTTTAATTTTGGGTAGGTTTCATAATAGGTATCAATCAATTCTTTGGCTTCACTTCTAGAAAGATTGGTTTGGTTGCTTAAACCAAAGGCAGAAACACCGTATACAATTCCAAAATTTACGGTTTTTGCGTTGCTACGTTGTTCACGCGTAACTTCTTCTAAAGGAACATTAAACACTTTTGCAGCGGTAGAAGCGTGAATATCTTCGCCATTTTTAAAAGCATTAATCATTGTTTCTTCTTTGCTTAAAGCAGCTATTATACGCAATTCTATTTGGCTGTAATCTGCTGCTAATAACACATAATTTTTGTCTCTTGGTACAAAAGCTTTACGTACTTCTTGACCACGTTTTGTTCTAATAGGAATGTTTTGTAAATTGGGGTTGTTAGAACTTAATCTACCAGTGGCAGCCACAGCTTGTGCATAAGCAGTATGTACTCTACTTGTTTTAGAGTTTACTTCATTTGGCAACGCATTTACATAGGTGCTTTGTAATTTTTTATACTGTCGATATTCTTGAATATCTCTTATAATTTGATGGTCTTTTGCTAAGTAAGACAAAATGTCTTCGCCTGTTTTGTACTGTCCTGTTTTTGTTTTTTTTGGTTTTTTAACCAATTCTAATTTTTCAAAAAGTACAATTCCTAATTGCTTAGGCGAACCAATGTTAAATTCTTCTCCTGCTTGCTCATAAATACTTTTTTCTAACCTGTTGATGTCATCCGTTAAGGCAACAGATAATTCTTTTAGAAAATCGGTATTTAGATTTATACCTTCAATTTCCATAGCTGTTAAAACCGAAACGAGTGGCAATTCAATTTCGTTAAAAAGTTGGGTAACGTTGCCACTTTCTAATTCGCTAGTAAATAGGTGTTTTAATTGTAAGGTGATGTCTGCATCTTCTACAGCATATTCAGTCTGCTCTGCAATAGGTACCACTCTCATAGAAAGTTGATTTTTTCCTTTTTTACCAATTAGTGCCGTAATAGAAACCGGTTGATAATTCAAATATGTTTCTGCCAAAACATCCATATTATGGCGCATATCTGGATTGATTAAGTAGTGTGCAATCATTGTATCAAATAACTTGCCTTTTACAGGCATGTTATAATTAGACAAAACTTTGATATCATATTTTAAATTGTGCCCAATTTTTTCGATATCACTTTCAAAAAAGGGTCTAAATTCTTCTAAAATAGCTTTGGTTTCTGCTTGATCTTCTGGAAACGAAACATAATAACCTTTGCCAGCTTCGTAAGAAAATGCAATGCCAATTAACTCTACTTCTAAGGCTTTTAAACCTGTGGTTTCAGTATCAAAACAAACCGAAGTTTGTTCCATTAATTTTTTTAATAATAATTTTCTAGAAAAAGCAGAATCTATATGTTGATAAAAATGATTGGTGTTTTCTATGGTTTTAAAACCAGCAGCTACATCTGCTTCAGAAACACTTCCAGCTCCTGGAGCTGCAAATAAATCAAACTGACCTTCTGGGTTTGAAGGTGCTTTTTTGGCAGTCTTTTGAACTGCGCTCGAAGTGTCATTTGTTTCATTTTTTATTTCGCCTGTGGTGCTAGCATCAAAGGTTTTTAAGAAATTGGTTAAAAGATTTCTAAACTCAAGCTCGTTAAAAAGTTCGGTTACTTTTTCCATATCTGGTTGCACTAATTCAAAATCTTCTGCATTAAAAGTTACAGGAACATCTAGCATAATGGTAGCTAATTTTTTAGAAAGCAAGCCCAATTCTTTATTGGCTTCTACTTTTTCTTTCATTTTTCCTTTTAACTGATCTGTATTTTCTAGCAACGCTTCCATAGAACCAAATTGCGCTAAGAATTTTTTGGCAGTTTTTTCGCCAACTCCAGGTAAACCTGGAATGTTATCTGCAGAATCGCCCATCATTCCTAAAAAATCAATTACTTGTAAAGGATCTGTAACCTCAAATTTTGCTTGTACTTCTGGAATACCCCAAACATCATAACCACCGCCAAAACGTGGTTTGTACATAAAAATATTATCAGAAACCAATTGTGCAAAATCCTTATCTGGTGTAACCATAAATGTTTGGTAACCTTCTTTTTCTGCTTGTTTAGAAAGTGTTCCAATAACATCATCTGCTTCAAACCCTTCTTTAACCATAATAGGAATGTGCATGGCTTTTAAAATTTCCATAATATAAGGTACAGCCAACTTTATGGCTTCAGGTGTTTCATCTCTATTGGCTTTGTAAGCTTCAAATAATTCTACTCTGTCTGTACTGCCACCTTTGTCAAAACAAACGGCTAATTTATCTGGTTTTTCTCTTTTAATTACGTCTAAAAGCGAGTTCATAAAGCCCATTATTGCAGAGGTATCTAAGCCTTTAGAATTTATTCTTGGGTTTTTAATAAATGCATAATATCCTCTAAAAATTAATGCATATGCATCAACTAAAAATACTCTTTTTTGATCTGACATTTTAATAGATTTATTTGGAATGCTAAAGCTACAAAACTTTAACATCCTATTAAAATTCATTCATGTTTTAACAAGTATATTTGTTAGGTTTTTTTAAATATTTCTATTTTATGCGTTGGTTTATTAGATTGGTAACTTTATTAGCGATTATACTTTTGTTAGAGTTTTACGCATTTCAGGCTTTAAAAACAGTTTCCAAAAGTAAAATTTTAAAATATTTTTGGATTTTTACAAGTATAGGTGCCTATCTAAATTTCTTTTATGTTGCCTTAACTTATGATAGAAGCCAAGGCCAAACCCCACAATTTCAGATGGCAATGGGGGTAATGTTAACGGTTTTAATACCTAAAATAGTTATTTTACTAGTGCTTTTTGGAGAAGATATATATAGATGGATTGTAAAAGCAATTTCTGTACTTTCTCCAGAAGAAACAAAAGCCTTACCAAGTAGAAGAAAATTTATAGCACAACTTGCTTTAGGATTGGCTGCAATACCTTTTGCAGGTTTTATTTATGGTATTGTTCAAGGAAAGTACAATTATAAAGTTTTAAAATATCAACTAGCATTTAAAGATTTACCAGACGCTTTTGATGGTTATACCATCACACAAATATCAGACATACATTCTGGTAGTTTTACCAACAAAGAAAAAATACAATACGGGGTTGATTTAATTAATCAACAAAAATCAGATTTGATCTTATTTACAGGAGATATTGTAAATAATAAAGCGGATGAGATGGATAATTGGATTGCTGTTTTTGACAAGTTAGAAGCTAAAGAAGGTAAGTATTCCATTTTAGGAAATCACGATTATGGAGATTATATGGATTGGAAAAACCCACAAGATAAAATAGATAATTTTCAAAAAGTAAAAGACATTCACCAAAAAATAGGGTTCGATTTGTTATTAGATGAACATCGGTATTTAAAAAAAGACGGACAACAAATTGCGCTTTTAGGTGTAGAAAATTGGGGAAAAGGGTTTAACCAAGCTGGAGATTTAGACAAAGCTGCAAAAGGAGTACATAAACACGATTTTAAAATTTTAATGACTCATGATCCAAGTCATTGGGAATATCGAGTAAAAGAAGACCCTTTTCATTATCATTTAACATTAAGTGGGCACACGCATGGTTTGCAAATGGGTATAGAAATACCCGGTTGGTTAAAATGGAGCCCATCTAAATATGTCTACAAGCAATGGGCAGGTTTGTACCAAGAAGCAGATAAATTTATCAATGTAAATAGAGGTTTTGGCTATCATGCTTTTCCTGGTAGAGTAGGTATTTGGCCAGAAATTACAGTGATAGAACTTAAGAAAGCATGATAATTATTTCATTTAAAAGCTTTTAACTATATTTGTGTATTAACTAAACTCATTTTTTTACGTTATTCCCCTTTAAAATAATTATGTTGTGACTAAATTTGGAGAAATAATTAGTAAACAAAAGCCAGTTCTTATAGATTTTTATACAGATTGGGATGATACAGAAAATACTTTAGATACGCTTAGAAGTGTTGCAGCTGCATTAGGAGACAAAGCTAAAGTAATTAAAATTGATATTAAAAAGAACGAAATACTTGCAGACGCTTTGCATGTAAATGGAAACCCAATTTTTATTATTTATAAAGATGGCGAAATGAAATGGCGGCAAACAGGTTTTCAAGATGCAAAAACTCTTATTGGCTTAGTAGAGGAGTACCTTTAATTTTTAAGGCTGAATTTGTTTTAGTTTTTTTAATAAGTAGCTATTCCTGCTTTCATTACTCGCTTTTTTTTCGTTCCTCAAAAAAGAGCTCAAACACGCCATTCAATCAGGGCTAAACTTGTTAGCTAACTTATGGTATTGCTTTAAACACAAAGCCTTGTTGGGTAAATTGGGTTAATACTTTGGGCAAAACATATCGAAGTTTTTTACTGGCTTTTACACTATCATGAAAAACAACAATACTTCCATTTGTGGTGTTTTGTAGAACGTTTTCTAAACATTCTTCTTTGGTAATGCTGGTATCAAAATCTGCAGACAAAACAGACCACATAATAATTTTGTAGCCTTTTTTTAGTATTTTTTTGGCTTGTTTCTTTTTTAATTTCCCATAAGGAGGTCTAAATAGTTGCTGTTTTTGACATTTCTGTATTGCGTTTGAAATTTCAGATTCGCACTCTAAAAAATTTTCAACATACTCTTTTTTAGAAGTTTTCCAACCATTTAAGTGGTTTTGTGTATGGTTACCAACAGCGTGTTTTTCGGCAATAATTCGCTTAAAAATTTCTGGTTCATTTTTAATGTTTTTACCAATACAAAAAAAAGTAGCTTTTGCCTCGTATTTTTGTAATTCGTCTAAAACAAAGTTGGTAATTTCGGGTGTTGGTCCATCATCAAAAGTTAAATATATTTCTTTTTTTTCTAAAGAAAAACGCCAAATATATTTAGATAATAATCTCATAATACTATTTGCCGTTCTGGGGAAATATAATTTCAACTTATTTTTTAATTAGCTCTAAATCTTCTGTGCTATCTTCATCTGGCATTAAATATTCAAAACGCCTAATAGTTATCATAAAATCATCTTGAATTTTAGATATAAACTCCTTGTTATTACTACCCTGTTCTACTTGGTCTATTAAGTTTTTAAACATGTATAAAGAGGTATCTATTTCATCAAAAATAATATCAGAATCTTCTTTATCAAAGGTACTTAACCAAACTAATTTTTCGGTAATTAAGCGTTGTAAGGTTTGGACAGTTTTTTCTGCTTTTTCTTGCTCACCTAAACTGTAATACATTTCTGGATAGCCTAAAGATAGGCTGTAATGGTCAAATTTTTCTATCGGCATTTTATCAATAGATAAATCTAAAACTTCAACAGCTTTTAGCGTATCTCCTTCTTTTGCAAAGGCTTCAGATAATCGCATTAAGCTATTTCTTAAAGAAATGGCATTTCTTTTGGTTTGTTCGTCTAAATAAATTTCGCCACTATTTATGTTTCTCCACTCTAATTTGTTAATATTTGCATACATTTTTTCTGGATCTATTCTACCAATATCAAACAAACTAATTTCTCTAACTCTACCACTTTGGTCTTTGTATTTAGAAGGTGTTCTTATAGGTACTAGTTTAAACGCCAAACCATCTAATTGTAGATAGTCTTTTAACCAAATATATTCTTCGTCTGCATTTGCACCGCCCGTAAAATAAATAGGTCGTTCCCAATCATTATTTGCTAAAATGTCTAACATTAAAATACGGTTTTTTGTAATGCCTCTATCATCTATTTCGATATCTATATAAGGTACAATTTTGTCTGCATCTTTTTGAGCAACAATACCGTTTTCTAGTACGTTTTTTTTGTTAACAGGAATTCTAATTCTGTTGGTTGGATAGTATTTTTCTTTAATTCCATTCTCTTCATCTATGTAATACGTTGCGTCATTATCAGAAGCAATCCAACGCATAAAATCTTTAATATTTATAATAGAATCTTTAAATCTTGGATGCTCTATACTGTAAGCAATATCCAAACTTCCATACTTATATTGGTCATGTGTTAATTGACTTGGTATTGGAGCAGCTTCATAGGTAGCACGTTTCATTTGATCTATGTACCAATCTGTGGCAAATAAACTAGTATTTACCAATTTTATATCGGTTCTAATACCTTCTACTTCTTGCATGTACCAAAGAGGGAAGGTGTCATTATCACCAATGGTAAACATAATGGCATTTTTATCTGTACTTTCTATATAAGCTTGCGAGTTTAAGCGTGTTGTAAATCGGTCTGATCTATCATGGTCATCCCAATTTTGTGAAGCCATTAAAGTTGGCACTGCTAAAAGTGAAATTACAGAAATTGCAATAGCAATAGTTTTCTTGTTGGCAAATTTCTTTAAATATTCATACATAGCTAAAACACCAAAGCCAATCCAAATCGCAAAAATGTAGAAACTACCTACTACTGCATAATCTCTTTCTCTAGGTTCAAAAGGTTTTGGGTTGGTATAAAATATGATGGCAAAACCTGTAAAAGCGAAAAATAGAAAGAGCACAAAAAAGTTTTCTTTGTCCCATTTTATCTGAAAAAATAAGCCAATAAGCCCTAAAATTAGCGGTAAAAAGTAATACGTATTTCTTCCTTTATTTTCTAAAGCTTGTGTTGGCAATTGTTTTTGAGAACCCAATCTCATTTCATCAATGGCGTCAATGCCACTTAGCCAATTTCCATTAAAAATATCTAATCGACCTTGTATATCATTTTGTCTTCCAACAAAATTCCACATAAAATAACGCCCATACATATAGCCAAATTGATAGCTAAACATAAACTTTAAGTTTTCGGCAAAAGTGGGTCTTCTTTTACTATTTGGTGGTATGCCAGCAATGGCTTTGTACATTTTTTCTGATGCTGGATCTACCATTCTTGGGATAAAACCTTTGTGTTTATCAGAATAATTAGGGGATACGTTTTTGTATTTATTTACAATTACATATTTACCGTTTTTCTTCTCGTATTTTGGTTTATCGTCTTTATAGGGATTGTCTGTATCTTGTTCCCTTTGGTAAGAATTAGAGTAATAGGTGTCGTAAAAAACATTGGCATCTCCATATTGCTCACGTTCGTAATATGCTAATAATTCACGTGCACTAGATGGGTTGTTTTCGTTAATTGTTGTATTTGCATTGGCTCTAATGGGTAACATAATCCAAGACGAAAAACCAATCATGATAAACAAAACCGATAAAATAAGGGTATTTGTATGTATTTTGTTGTGTTTGCGAGTGTATTTTAATCCGAAGTAAAAAAGCGCCACTAAAATTATACCTGCTATAATAGTACCAGAATTGTAAGGTAAACCTATAGAGTTTATAAAAAATAACTCAGAAGCACTAAAGAATTTTAAGGTAAATGGGAACAAGAATTTAAACACAAAAGCCAATACCAAAACCGATAAAACTGTTGCAATAGCAGTTGATTTTAAGGTGATGTTTTTATAAGTTTTAAAGAAATATAGCATTACAATTGCTGGTATTACCAGTAAAGAAAGGATGTGTACCCCAAATGATAAACCTACAACAAAGCTGATTAATATCAACCATTTGTTACCTCTTGGTGTGGTAATTTCGCTTTCCCATTTTAAACCCAACCAAAATAAAATAGCCATTAAAAAAGATGACATGGCATAAACTTCACCTTCTACAGCACTAAACCAAAAACTATCTGAAAACGTGTATGCTAAAGAGCCAACAACACTACTACCTAAAATGGCGATATAGCTACCTTCAGTAATTTTATTTGCTTTTAAGGCTAATTTTTCACCTAAATTGGTAATCGTCCAAAACATAAAAAGAATGGTAAATGCACTAGCCAAGGCAGACATGAAATTTACCATTTTAGCAATGTCTGAAACATCTGAGGTAAACATCGCAAAAAATGCACCCAACATTTGAAAAAGAGGTGCTCCTGGCGGATGCCCAACTTGTAATTTAATAGCGGTTGCAATGTATTCTCCAACGTCCCAAGAACTTACGGTTGGTTCTATAGTTAAAGAATAGGTTGTTAGGGCAATTACAAATGTAATCCATCCTAAGATGATGTTCCATTTTTTAAAGTTTGCTACTGTCATAAATTACGTAATAATATGTGGCGAATTTAATAATAATTATGAATAATAAGTAGCTTTCGGTTTTTTAATCCCTTTTAAAATCCTCATAAAACTTTGTTAAAGAAAAAAATTATTTAAAAATGTTTGTAAAATTAAAAGAATAGATTAAATTTGCACCCGCAATTAATGCATTGGCCTATGGTGTAATTGGTAACACACCGGTTTTTGGTACCGACATTCAAGGTTCGAGTCCTTGTAGGCCAACAAAAAGCTTCATTTTCTTATTAGAATTTGAAGCTTTTTTTTATACCCTTAAATCAATTTAACAACAAATTTTAAATGAGGAGTCTATTTTTTAAAGATATTGCCTTATTTTTATAAAGACAAAAATTATTAGAAATTTAAACTTTTTTGAAACTCATAAAATTTACTAAAAAAGGCATTTATTGTATACCAGGAAAATTCTATTTAGATCCTTGGTATCCTGTAAAATATGCAGTTATTTCTCATGGTCATGCAGATCATGCACGTTGGGGAAACCAACATTATTTATGTCAAAACGATTCTAAAGCAATTTTAAAACATAGATTAGGGAAAGATATTTCTATAGAAAGTTTAGGATATAATCAGCCAAAAAATATCAACGGAGTTCAAGTATGTTTTTTTCCTGCAGGACATGTAATTGGTTCTGCTCAAATTAAATTAGAATACAAAGGTTTTGTAGTTGTTTTTTCTGGAGATTATAAAACGCAACCCGATTTTATTTCAACACCTTTTGAGCCTGTAAAATGTCACGAATTTATTACAGAAAGTACTTTTGGTTTGCCCATTTACAAATGGAAAACAGAACAAGAATTACAACAAGAATTACAAAATTGGGTACTTCAAAATCAACAAAACAATAGAACAAGTGTTTTTTTAGGTTACAGTTTAGGGAAAGCGCAACGTATTTTAAAGTTGATAGAGCATGTAGATGACGTTTTTGTGCACAGTGCCATACACAACTTAAATACAGCTATTTCAAATAGTGGCATCGATATACCAAAATCTACTTTGATTACATCAGATTTTAAAAAAGAGAATGTACAGCGTAAAATTGTCATTTTACCACCTGCTTTGTTAGGTTCTAAATTGATTAAAAAAATACCAAACGCAGCAACAGCCATTTGTTCTGGTTGGATGCACATTCGTGGTAACAGACGTTGGAAAGGGGTTGATGCTGGTTTTGCAGTAAGTGATCATGCAGATTGGGAGGGTTTGCTACAAGCAGTAAAAGCAACAGAAGCAGAAAAAGTTTATGTAACTCACGGCTCGCAAGCTGTTTTTTCTAAATATTTGAATGAAATTGGTATAGAAGCTCATGAGTTAAAAACCGAATTTGGTGACGAAGAAATTGCAGATAAAGAACCTCAAAAATCGGCAACTTTATAAGCTATGAAAGATTTTTCTAACTTAATAAGTGCTATTGAAATCACTAATAAAACCAATGCAAAAATAGAGGCATTGGTTCATTATTTTAACACCGCACCAGATAAAGATAAGCTGTGGTTAATTGCTTTGTTTACAGGAAAAAGACCTTCTAGACCTGTAAAATCTAACTTGATGAAAGAATGGTGTATGGAGCTTACAAAACTTCCTGAATGGTTGTTTTTAGAGAGTTATAGTGCTGTTGGAGATTTAGGGGAAACCTTAGCTTTATTGTTGCCAAATCCTAAAAATACTATAGAAAAACCATTACATATTTGGGTTGATGAACTTATCAACCTAAAACAAAAAACAGACGAAGAAAAAAAAGTATATGTTTTACAGGCTTGGAATGGCTTAGAAGCACAAGAACGCTTAATTTTTAATAAATTAATTGGAGGAAGTTTTAGAATCGGTGTTTCTAAAAAAACCTTAGTAAATGCGTTGGCAAAATTATCTGGTATAGATCCCAATCAGTTAATGCATAGCATTATTGGTAATTGGACGCCAAATTCCATCACTTTTGATGATTTACTAAATGGCGAACATATTAATTATGATAAATCAAAACCTTATCCTTTTTGTTTGGCGTATGCTTTAGAAAAAGACTTAACAGATTTAGGTAATGAAAACGATTGGCAAGTAGAGTATAAGTGGGATGGAATTCGTGGGCAAATTATTAAAAGAAAAGAAGAGGTTTTTATTTGGTCTAGAGGAGAAGAATTGGTGACACAACAATTTCCAGAATTGGTTGCAGCCATTTCTAAATTTCACAATGATTTTGTAATTGATGGAGAAATTTTAGCCGTTAAAGACAGTGCAGTATTGCTTTTTAACGATTTACAAAAACGCTTAAATCGTAAAAACGTAACTAAAAAATTATTAGAAGAAGTACCAGTAGGTTTCTATGTTTACGATATTTTAGAGTTAAATGATGAAGATTTTCGAGCACAATCTATGGAAAATAGACGAGTGAAATTAGAGCAATTATTTAAGGAAAATACGACTGATATTTTAAAGTTATCAGAAATGATTGATTTTAAAAATTGGAACGAATTAGATGCCTTAAGAAATGATGCAAGAAGTTTTAATTCAGAAGGTTTGATGTTAAAAAGAAAAACATCAATCTATCATGTAGGAAGAAAAAAAGGCGATTGGTGGAAATGGAAAGTAGATCCATTAACCATTGATGTGGTTATGATTTATGCGCAAAAAGGAAGTGGAAGACGAAGTTCTAAATACACAGATTATACATTTGCTGTAAAAAACCAAGATCACTTTGTAACAGTTGCCAAAGCCTATTCTGGCTTAACGGATAAAGAAATTACAGAAATTTCTAAGTGGGTCAATAAAAATGCAATTGAAAAATTTGGCCCAGTAAGAACCGTAAAACCAGTACTGGTTTTCGAAATTGCATTTGAAGGAATTGCCTATAGCAAAAGACATAAAAGTGGTGTAGCTTTGCGTTTTCCAAGAATAAAACGTTGGCGAAAAGACAAAACCGTAAAAGATATTGATACCATTGAAAGTGTAAAAGCGCTCATTGAAAATTAAGATTAAAGTATAACAACAAATAAAAATTAATTTTAAATAATACGAAAACTATAAATTCAAAAATATTTTATTTTGATATTCAAATTTTGAATTTAAAATTTTAAACTCGGAATTACAAAATTGAGCAACTTCAAAGAAACCCCCGGCTATCAAATCATTCAAAATTGGATGGAAGAAAAAGGGAATACACCCTTTAGTTTTCAGCACCAAACCTGGGAACGTTATGCAAATAACTTTAGTGGAATGGTGGTAGCTCCAACAGGTTTCGGAAAAACATTTTCTGTGTTTTTAGCTGTGGTGATTGACTATTTAAATTATCCAGAAAACTACAAAAAAGGGTTAAAACTTATTTGGATAAGTCCTTTGCGTTCTTTGGCAAAAGATTTAGCAAAAGCGATGACTACAGCTGTAGAAGAAATTGGTTTAGATTGGGAAATCGCTGTTAGAAATGGAGATACACCCACCAATATCCGTAGAAAACAAGAGCGTTCAATGCCAGATATTTTGTTAACTACTCCAGAAACTTTACATCTTTTATTTTCCCAAAAAAGAAATTCGCGCTGGTTTAAAAATGTGAATTGTATTGCTGTTGATGAATGGCACGAATTGTTAGGTTCAAAACGTGGTGTATTAACAGAGTTGGCAATTGCAAGAATTAGAAATCTATCAACAAAAACTAGAATTTGGGGTATTACCGCTACCATTGGTAATTTAGAAGAAGCCAAAAATGTTTTGATTCCTTATGATGTAAAAACCACGATGATTCGTGCCAAAGAAAAGAAAAAAATAGATATTATTTCTTTGTTGCCAGATCAAGTAGAAGAGTTGTCTTGGGCGGGGCATTTGGGTAAAACCATGAGTTCAAAAATCATCCCAATTATTTACGAGAATACCACCACTTTAATTTTTACAAATACCAGAAATCAAAGTGAATTGTGGTATCAAATAATTATAGAAGAAGAACCCGATTTAATTGGACAAATTGCTATTCATCATGGATCTATAGATAAAAAACAACGTAATTTTATAGAAGACGCTATTTCAAACGGAATGTTAAAAGCAGTGGTTTGTACATCGTCTTTAGATTTAGGTGTCGATTTTAAACCTGTAGATTGTGTTATTCAAATTGGTTCTGCCAAAGGAATTGCACGTTTTTTGCAGCGTGCAGGAAGAAGTGGTCATTCGCCTTTTGAACGCTCTAAAATTTATGCAGTTCCTACACATTCGTTACAATTAATAGAAGTGGCCGCAGTAAAAGAAGCAGTTAAACAAAACGAAATTGAAAATAGAAATCCGTTTGTTTTAACGTACGATGTTTTGGTACAATTTCTTGTAACATTGGCGGTTGGCGAGGGTTTTAAACTAGAAGAAACCTATCAATTAATTAATAAAATTCATGCTTTTTATTACTTAACTAAAGAAGAATTTAATTGGTGTATTCATTTTATCACCAAAGGCGGAAACACTTTAAATGCCTATGAAGAATTCCATAAAGTGGTTGTAGATGATGATGGCTTTTATCGTGTAAAAAGCAGAAGAATAGCTATGATGCACAGAATGAATATTGGTGTAATTGTAAGTGAAGCCATGTTGATGGTAAAGTTTTTTTCGGGTGGATATATTGGTATGATTGAAGAGTATTTTGTTTCGAAATTAAAAAAAGGAGATGCGTTTGTTTTAGGAGGAAGAGTTTTAGAAATGAAACAGATAAAAGACATGAAAGTTTTGGTAAAACGCAGCAAAAAAAAGAAAGCCATTACACCAAGTTGGTTGGGTGGCAGGTTACCATTAACCTCTTATTTAACTCATTTTTTAAGGCTTAAATTAAGCGATGCTTTAACGCCCAATAATAGAGAAAAAGAGTTAAAGTTTTTGCATCCGTTATTAAACAATCAGCATATTAACTCTCACATCCCAAAACACGATGAGTTTTTGGTAGAAATGATTGAAACCAAAGAAGGTTTTCATCTTTTTGCTTATCCTTTTGAAGGAAGATTGGTGCACGAAATTATGGCATCATTAATAGCTTATAGAATTAGCCAAATTGCAAAAAGAACCTTTACAATTGCCATGAACGATTATGGTTTTGAGTTGTTAAGCGATCAAGAAATTCCGTTAAATGAAGAAAATATTAACCCTATTTTTTCAAAAGAAAACTTAATACAAGACGTTACAGCCAGCATAAATGCGAGTGAAATGGCTTCTAGGAAATTTAGAGATATTGCTGTGGTTGCTGGTTTGGTAATACAAACTCAACCAGGAAATAAAAAAACCAGTAAAAGTTTACAATCTTCTTCAGGTTTAATATTTAGAGTTTTAGAAGATTATGAACCCGATAATTTACTTCTAAAACAAGCTTATAATGAAGTGTTTGATTACGAGTTGGAAAAAGTGCGTTTACAAGCCGCTTTTAAACGAATTTCTGAGAGTAAAATCATTTTGAAAAACGCCCAAAATTTTACACCTTTAAGCTTTCCATTAAAAGTAGATAGTTTACGAGGAACCATGAGTAACGAAGATTTGAGCAAACGTATAGAACGCATACAAAAACAAGCTTTAAAAGACTTAAAATGATCTATAAAATGCATATAGTTTCTAAAAAAATCACCCGTAAAGATGCTGTTTTAGAGATTACAAATCAACGTGTTATTTTTTGGGAAGCACAAAAAAGTTTAATTTTAAGCGATTTGCATATTGGTAAAGCTGCACATTTTCAAAAAAGCGGAATTCCCATTCCAAAAAATGTTTTAACTACAGATTTAGAACGTTTAAAACAGTTAATTCTTCATTTTAAAGCAGAAAATTTAATTATTGTTGGCGATTTATTTCATGCAGCATACAACAAAGATTTAGATGAATTTAAAGCGTGGCTCATTCAGTTTCCGTATATAAAAATTCGTTTGATAAAAGGCAATCACGATCGATTAAGCAATGCTATCTACCAACAATTTAATATGGAAGTTTTTAAAACAGAACTCACCATAAATTCCCTAAAACTTGTGCATGATGCTGTAGAAAAACCAACCAATTCTTTTATCATTTCAGGGCATATTCACCCAGGAGTTTTTATCAAAGGTAGAGGTAAACAGCGCATAAAATTACCATGTTTTCAAGTAACCGAAAACCAATTAATTTTACCTGCATTTAGTTTGTTTACAGGTTTAAATACCCGACAAAGTTTACAGAAATGTAAAAATTTTGCATTTACCAACGATGGTATTTTTGAGGTATAGAAAAAAATATTTTTTGCAGCTATTTCCTGCTTTCACTACTCGCTTTTTTAGTGCCTCAAAAGAGCTCAAACAAACCGTTCAATCAGGGCTAAACTTGTTTGCTAATACTTAGCTTTTTTAAAATTATTAAATTCTATTTAATAACGCTTTTTAGAGCTTACAGGTTTTTAAAACCTGTGAGGTCTAAAATAATTACTTCATTAAAAAAGCTTTTAAATCTTCATAAGATTTGGCTTTAATGGCTACTTTTTTATTATTTATTACTTTCTGTATTTGTGCAGGGATTTCCACTTTTACAGGCAATGTTTCTTCTACAACATCTAAAAATTTAACAGGATGAGCAGTTTCTAAAAACACCCCAAATTCGTTTTCTTGTAAACCATATTTTTCTAAACCTAAATAACCAACAGCGCCGTGAGGATCAGCAACATAACCAGATCTCGCATAAATATCTTTCATCTTTTTACGAGTTGCATCATCTGTAAAACTAAAAGAAGAAAAATGCTTTTTTAAAGTTTCAAAATCGTTGTTGTACAATTCTTGAATTCTAATAAAGTTACTTGGGTTTCCAACATCCATGGCATTAGAAATAGTAGCTTTAGATGGTTTTGGGTTGTATGTACCATTTACTAAATAATTAGGAACTGTATCATTTACATTGGTAGCAGCTATAAAATGTTTGACAGGTAAGCCTAATTTTTGAGCCATAATTCCCGCACAAATATTTCCAAAATTTCCACTTGGTACAGAAAAAACCAGTTCTTTATTCTTTGATTTTAATTGCTTGTAAGCAAAGAAAAAATAGAACATTTGTGGTAACCAACGTGCTACATTAATAGAGTTTGCAGAGGTTAATGTGCGTGCAATTTCTTCGTCTAAAAAAGCGGTTTTCACCATTTCTTGGCAATCATCAAAAACACCCTCTACTTCTAAAGCTGTAATATTTTGTCCTAAAGTGGTTAATTGTTTTTCTTGAATGTCACTAACTTTTCCTGAAGGATATAAAATAACCACATTTACGCCTTTTGCACCCAAAAAGCCATTGGCAACTGCACCTCCAGTATCTCCAGAAGTGGCTACTAAAACCGTAACTTCATCGTTATTATCTTTGTTAAAATACTCTAAGCATTTTGCCATAAACTTAGCACCAACATCTTTAAAAGCCATGGTTGGCCCATGAAACAATTCTAAAGACGCAATATGATCATCTGTATTTACCAATGGGAAATCGAAAGAAACAGTAGCTTCAATAATTTCTTTTAAGGTTTCTGTTGGAATTTCATCACCTACAAATTGTTTAATTACTTCAAATGCAATTTCGTGATTGGAATAGTTTTCGATATTTTCAATAAAATCTTTTGAAAGAGGTGTAATGTTATCTGGAAAATAAATTCCTCTATCTTTTGCCAAACCTTGCACAACTGCATTTTTAAATGTTGTTTTTGGCGATTTATGGTGTAAACTGTAGTAGTTCATTATTTTTTTGCTTTGTGCCTTAAGCTTTATGCAATAGGCAGTGTTTACGAATAGCTTAAAGCATATAGCCAAAAGCTTATTGCTTTTAAATTATTTTTATTCCCTCAGGATTTACTTTCGAGATAAATAACTCAAAATTAATACCTGTTTTTTGATAGGTTTCGTTAATGTTTTTATATACTTTTTGAGCAATTTCATCACCTTTACAAAGGGCGAAAATTGTGGGTCCAGAACCACTAATCCCTGCTCCTAAAGCACCTGCATTTAGAGCGCTATTTTTTACATTATCAAAATGAGGAATTAAGTTTTTTCTGGCGGGTTCAGCAACCAAGTCTACCAAAGAATTGCTAATTAATGTGTAATCATTTGTAAATAAACCACTAACCAAACCACCTACATTTGCCCATTGTGTAATGGCGTTTTTTAAAGGAATTTCTTTCGGCAACACCTCTCTAGCGTCTTTGGTTTTTACTTCTATTTGTGGGTGAATTGCCACAACTCTTAATGCTGTTGGTACTGGTAATTTTACAATTTCTAGAGGTTGGTAACTTCTTACCAAAACAAAGCCACCATAAATGGCAGCAGCAACATTATCTGCAATTGCAGAACCACAAGCTACTTCTTCGCCAAAAATGGCAAATTTTGTAAGTTCTAATTCAGAATATTTATTGCCTAATAATTGGTTTGCACCAAAAGCAGCACCCGCAGCACTTGCAGCAGAGCTACCTAAACCACTTCCTGGAGAAAACCCTTTGTGGATGGTTAATTCGATTCCGAAATTGGCATTTGCTTCTAACAGCATTTTTTTAACCACAGCACTTGCAGCATTTTTATCAACATTATAGGTTAAATCTGCACCTGTAATATTTGTTATTTTAACACCCTTTTCTTTGGTTTTGGTAAATGTCATTTCATCACCAATGTCATCTACAGCAAAACCCATAGAATCGAAACCACAAGAAACATTGGCAACAGTTGCTGGAGAAAATATTTTTAAATAATCCATTTATTTTGGTTTGTGGTTATTAGATTTTGGTTAATTATTCAAAAGAGAACCATAAACCAAAATCGATCAACCCATAACTATTTGTTTGCGATTCTAATTACATCTGCAAAAATACCAGAAGCAGTTACATCTGCACCTGCACCCGCACCTTTAATAATTAAAGGATTTTCTGGATATCTATCTGTAAAAAACAGCACAATATTATCACTACCTTCTAAATTGTAAAAAGGATGATTAGACGGTATGTGTTGCAAACCAACGTTGGCTTTACCATCGTTAAATTCAGCTACATATTTTAAACGACAATCTTTATCATTTGCAGCTTTAAAAATTTCCTGAAAATGACTTTCATTTTTAGTTAGAGAAGTATAAAAATCATCATTATTTGTAGTTTCTAAACTTTCTTTTGGTAAAAAGGCATTGTTTGCAATGTGCTCTAATTCTAGTTGATAACCACTTTCTCTTGCTAAAATTAAGATTTTTCTAGCAACATCAACTCCACTTAAATCAATTTTAGGATCTGGTTCTGTAAACCCTTCTTTTTGAGCTTGTGCAACCACATCATGAAAAGTAGTTTTTTGATTAAAGTTATTAAATACAAAATTTAAACTTCCTGACAATACAGCCTGAATTTTATGAATTCTGTCTCCAGAATTTACCAAGTTTTTTAAAGTATCTATAATTGGTAAACCTGCACCTACATTTGTTTCAAACAAGAAATCTGCATTGTATTTTCTAGAAACCTCTTTTAAAGTTTTATAGTTTTCGAAGTTAGAAGCACAAGCAATTTTATTACAAGTTACTACAGAAATACTATCTCTTAAATATTTTTCATAGACTTCAGAAACAGATTGATTTGCTGTATTGTCTATAAAAACACTGTTTCTATGATTAGATGCTTTTACTTTTTTGTGAAAATTTTCTAAACTAGTTGGTTCGCCATTTTCTAGAGCTTCTTTCCAGTTTTCTAGATCGATTCCAGAGTTATCAAAAACCATTTTTCTAGAGTTTGAAATACCAATAACTCTAATTTTTAATTTTAAGTTTTCTTTTAAAAACTTTTTTTGTTGATGAATTTGAGCTAAAAATCGTTCGCCAACATTACCAACACCTGTAACAAATAAGTTTAATTGTTTTGTTTTTTCTTCAAAAAATTGCTCATGTAAAGTGTTTAGAGCTTTTTTAGCATCGTATTTGTTAATAACTGCAGAAATGTTTTTTTCTGAAGAGCCTTGTGCTATGGCTCTTACATTAACATTGTTTTTACCTAAAGCGCTAAACATTTGGCCACTTAAACCTTGAAAGTTTTTCATACTTTCTCCAACAACAGCAATAATTGCCAAATCATTTTCTACAATAATGGGTTTTATTTTTTTTCTGTTGATTTCTATGCTAAAGGTTTCATCTAAAAGTTCTTGTGCTTTTTTGGCATCATTTTCATAAACACCTACACAAATAGAATGTTCTGAAGAGGCTTGTGTAATAAAAACCACATTTATTTTTGCTAACGAAAGTGTTTCAAATAAACGTTTAGAAAAACCTGGAATTCCTATCATACCACCGCCTTCTAAAGTAATTAAACTGATGTCTTCTATGTGAGAAATCCCTTTTACTTCATTGCCGTTTTTAGGTTTTTTAGTTATTAAAGTACCTGTGTTTTCTGGTTCAAAAGTATTTTTAATTCTTATTGGGATTTGCTTTCTTAAAGCAGGTTGTATTGTTGGCGGATACAAAACTTTTGCACCAAAGTGCGATAATTCCATAGCTTCTTCATAAGAAATTTCTGAAATTGCATAAGCTTGTTTTACAACTCTTGGGTTTGCAGTAAACATACCTGCAACATCTGTCCAAATTTGTAATTCGTTAGCACCTAAAGCAGCAGCATAAATAGCAGCTGTAAAATCAGAGCCTCCTCTACCCAACGTAGTAGTTTCGTTTTCTAAATTAGAAGAAATAAATCCGCCTAAAACAGTAATTTGAGCCTTATTTTCTTTAAAGAAAGAAGCAATATTTTGATTGGTAATTTTAAAATTTACCTGTGCGTTTAAGTAATCGTTATTGGTAAGTATTAAATCTCTACTTTCTTTATGGATTGCATTTAAATTTTCGCTAGTTGCATTCGCAATAATGTAAGAAGATAATCTTTCGCCAAAACTAGAAACTTTTGCCAATGTTTTGTTAGATAATTCTTGTAACAAAAAAATACCTTCATAAATAGATGTTAATCTTTCAAATAAAGAAGAAACTTCTAAAGTAACTTCTTTTTTGTTTTTGAGGATTAAATCATCTATGACTTTATAGTGCAGTGTTTTGATATTTTCTAGGGTTTCTTTTGCAACTTTAATATCTTCTAGCGCAAGATTTGCACCTGCTAAAAGATTATTTGTGGTTTTGCCAAAAGCAGAAACGACTACTGCAATTTTTTCTTTTTTAGAGGCATTTGCAACAATGGCAATTACTTTTTGTATGTTTTCTGAATTTGCGACAGATGAACCGCCGAATTTTAATACTTTCATTTTTTAGTTCTTAATGAAAATTAGTTTTATGATTTTTTATTTTCGATGACCTCGAAAAATTTTATCCTGTGTTTATATAATAATGAATAACCCCTAAAGGGTAGTTGTTGTAGAAGTGCGCGTAATATTTCCCATAGAAATACCCACTATAGATATAGTTTTGAAGGTTTTTATGTTTAAATTTGAAATACTCACAAAGCAAAAGTATTATTAAAATTTAAAAAGCACTTACTAATTAAAGATTTTTTTTAGTATTTACTTAATTAATATGATATCTATAAAAAATAGATTTATAAATTAAAAAATTACGATTATTTACTATGTAGTTTCGATTTTTCTTTAATAATTGTTGCTATGGGTTTATTTTGAATTTTACTTTCTAGCCAAGACAAAATATCTAAATATAAGAAAGCACGTTTTTCATAAGGATGATTTTCGAACTTCTTTAATTTGGTGTGTATCTTCTTGAATTCGTTTTTAATTTCATGAGGAAAAACATCACTTAAATCTCTGATAGATTCTAAGAAAACTTTTTGTACTTCCTGTAAGTTTTCCATCTTAAGTAAAAATTTGTAAGTATCTACAAATTGTCTTTCTAAGTCGTAGTCTAAACCACATTCGTAATGTGCTATTAAATTTAAAATTCTTGCAAAACATTGTAAATCTTCTGCAGAACCTAAGTGTTTAGATCTAATTATTTTTTGCAAATAGTCGATACATAACTTGTTTTTGCCCATCCCAAAATACAAACAAGCTATTTTGTAATAAAGTAAAACAATGTAATGATTGTCTAATCTATTTTTATATTTTTCAATTTTAGTATTAATAATATCTACCAAATATTCTCCTTTTTCAAAAGTACCTTCTAAAAAATGTAAGTGTAATTTATTTGAGTACAAATACATAAAAATTAGTAGTTCTGTATTGGTATTTAAAGGAATTTGTTTTTCATCAATTTCAGTTTCAAATTTTATCAATTCATTTTTAAAAATAGAGTTGTTTTTAACTAAAAAAGATGCTTCTAATAAATAGTTTTTAGATTTTAAATAAAAAACGGGGTGTAAATTTACCAACTTATTGTTGTCAAATAAATCTACACATTTGCGTGCGTATTTGTAACTAAGTAAAAAATCTTGAATTAAAAAACTATGCCATAAATGGGCTTTGTACAACCATAATTTTTCTCTAAAGCCTAAAGAATTATACTTGTATTTTGGCATTCTATTACTAAAATATTCGTTTACAAAAGTTAACTCTTCTTCATTTTTAACATATCCATTTTGTAATAAATGGCTGTATAATTGTAAAGATAAGTTAGAGAGTTTACTAGCAATTACATTGTGCTGGCTCAACTCTTTTGCTTGTATAGAAAGTTGGTTTGCTCTGTTGCTAATACTTCTTGTAATATATTGCGTTTCAATTACTTTTTCTAATTCTACAATTTCGTAGGCAATGTTTTTTTCTTCGTTATCTAAAGCCATATTTTTAGCTTTTTCTAACAATTTTAAACTTTGTTTGTACAGCCCTTTTTGATATAAAACTGTAGCAAAATCTAGTTGTTCTCTAATTTGAATACGAACGTTTTTATGTGCAGGATTTAACCGTAAACTAATTAATATTTGTTTGTATAAATGTGCTTTTAGATTTGAGAGTTGTTGTTTAGAAACAATACCACTTCCAGTAATTACTTTTTCGTTGTAAACTTTTAATTTTTCTAAAAATTTAAAAAGTGAAAAAAACTTAGCATCAATATTACCACCTAACCTACCTACATAGAGGTTAAATTGTCTTTTTTCGGACTTAGTTAAAGATTTAATAAGTACAAAAAGAGCATCATTTTGTTGATTGGCGGATGTAGATACTTTACTCATAACTAACTAATATTCAATTTATTAAATGTTGTTTATTTCGGTTAGAAATCGTTGTTGATAGCAAAATTGATAAAAAATTTAGAATGCAAGATATATATTTGATTTATAATAAAGACAATCTTTAGAAAAATTATGCAAGACAATCAAGTACAAATATTTGACACTACATTAAGAGATGGTGAACAAGTTCCAGGATGTAAATTAGATACAAAGCAAAAATTAGTGATTGCAGAAAGATTAGATTTATTAGGAGTAAATGTAATTGAAGCTGGTTTTCCTGTTTCTAGTCCTGGAGATTTTACTTCGGTTTCTGAAATAGCAAAAATTGTTAAAAATGCTACTGTTTGTGGTTTAACAAGAGCTGTAGAAAACGATATCAAAGTAGCTGCTGAAGCTTTAAAATTTGCAAAATACCCAAGAATACATACAGGTATTGGTACAAGTGATTCTCATATACAATTCAAATTTAACTCTACTAGAGATAAAGTTATAGAGCGTGCTGTAAAAGCAGTTTCTTATGCAAAATCTTTTGTAGAAGATGTAGAATTTTATGCAGAAGATGCAGGTAGAACAGATAATGATTTTTTAGCAAAAGTTTGCGAAGCAGTTATTAAAGCAGGTGCTACTGTATTAAATATTCCAGATACAACGGGTTATTGTTTACCAGAAGAATATGGTGCAAAAATGAAATATTTACGAGAAAATGTAAAAGGTATTGAAAATGTAATTCTTTCATGTCACTGTCATAACGATTTAGGAATGGCAACTGCCAATTCAATTTCGGGAGTTATAAATGGTGCTCGTCAAATAGAATGTACTATAAATGGTATTGGAGAACGTGCCGGAAATACGGCCCTAGAAGAAGTAGTAATGGTGTTAAAACAACATCCTTATTTAAATTTAGAAACCTCTGTTAATACCAAACTTTTGTACGACACAAGTATAATGGTAAGAGAAAGTATGGGAATGCCTGTACAACCTAATAAAGCAATTGTAGGCGCAAACGCGTTTGCTCATAGCTCTGGAATTCATCAAGATGGTGTTATAAAAAATAGAGAAACCTACGAAATTATGGATCCAGAAGACGTAGGTGTTACAGAAAGCGCTATCGTTTTAACCGCAAGAAGTGGTAGAGCCGCTTTGGCTTACAGAGCAAAAAAAATTGGCTATGAGTTAACTAAAGTACAGTTAGACACTGCTTATGCATCTTTTTTAGAAGCAGCAGATCAACAAAAAGAAATTAAAGATGATGATATTCATCAAATTATGACAAAAGTAAACAAGGTTTCTAAAATAGCTATTGTTTAATTTTTGTAAAAATACTTTGTCTTCTAAGGTAGTTGTTGCTTTTAATACATCACAATATTAATTTTTTCAGCTGCCTTAGATAAAGACAAATCCATAAGAAAATAGAGAATGAAATATACAATAGCTGTACTTCCTGGAGACGGTATTGGGCCAGAGGTTACCAATCAAGCTAAAAAAGCATTAGATGCAGTTGCAGAAGCGTATGATCATATTTTTTTATACAAAGAAGCAGAAATAGGAGCTTGTGCAATAGAAACATCAGGCAATCCATTGCCAAAAAAAACAATAGAAATTTGTAAAAAAGCAGATGCTATTCTTTATGGTGCTATTGGAGATCCTAAGTTTGATAAAGATCCATCATTAAAAATAAGACCAGAACAAGGTTTATTACAATTAAGAAAAGAATTAGATCTTTTTTGTAATGTAAACCCTGTGAAAGCCTTTGATCAATTAATTAAAAACTCTCCTTTAAGAAGAGAAATTATTAAAGGAACAGATCTTGTTATTTATAGAGAGTTAACATCGGGTATTTATTTTGGAGACAAACAATCTAGCAAAGATGGTAAAAAGGCCTATGATATTTGCACCTATTCAGAAGATGAAATTGCAAGAATTACACATTTAGCTTTTAAAGCCGCTCAAGATAGAAAAAGAAAACTAACGTTAATTGATAAGTCTAATGTATTAGAAACATCAAAGTTATGGCGTAAAACTGTCACAAAAATTAGTAAAGAGTATAAAGGTGTAACCCTAGAATATTTGTATGCAGATAATGCAGCAATGAAACTAATTTTGAACCCTAAAAAGTTTGATGTGATCTTAACAGATAACTTGTTTGGAGATTTGTTTTCTGATGAAGCCAGTGTAATCTCTGGTTCAATTGGGGTGTTGGCATCTTCATCAATTGGTGATAAAAACTCCTTATTTGCACCAGTTCATGGTACTTTTCCAGCTGCGGTAGGTAAAGATATTGCAAACCCATTAGCCTCTATTTTATCAGCAGCTATGTTACTAGAACATTTAGGTTTGCACGAAGAAGCAGACGCTGTAGAAAGAGCTGTAGAAAAATCTTTAGATTTAAATATAACAACAGAAGATATTAAAGGGAAAAATAAATATTCTGCATCGACTTCTAAAGTAGGTGATTTTATTTCAGATTACATTCTAAATCAAGAAGATAGTAGTCTTAATTTTATGAATATTCATGCAGGGCAAAGTACAATTATTTAAAAAAAATCAATTTTATTTGGATAAAAAATTTTAAATATTTGAAAAGTGAAAAATCAAATAGTAAATATTATTTTTAGTGTCACTGTCATCGTAATTATTGCGACATGATAAGGAAGCGATATTTGTATATTTTATAAACAAACCTTCCTATAAAATGGAAGGTTTTTTTATGTAAATAATTTGCTAATTGAACATCATTTGCTAATTGGGTTAAAGTATTGAAAAACAGGGTTATAAACGTTTTTTTTAACATCTGAAATTAAAAGTTATAAATACAATTAATTTAATAAAAACAGTAAAACATAGTAATTTAGTCAACAATTAGAAGATTTTAATAAATGGAATTAAACAAACATAGCAAAAGATTAACACAAGACCAATCTCAGCCAGCTTCGCAAGCAATGCTGTATGCAGTAGGTTTAACTGATGAAGATATGAGCAAAGCCCAAGTTGGTATTGCAAGTACTGGTTACGATGGTAACCCATGTAATATGCATTTAAATCGTTTAAAAGACGAAGTTAAAGTGGAGTGTAATATTGCTGATATGGTTGGTTTAGGTTTCAATACCATTGGGGTTTCCGATGGAATTTCTATGGGAACTTCAGGGATGAATTACTCTCTAGTTTCTAGAGATATTATAGCAGATTCTATAGAAACCGTAATGAATGCACAAAGTTATGATGCATTGGTTGCAATTGTAGGTTGTGATAAAAATATGCCAGGAGCCGTAATTTCTATGTTGCGTTTAAACAGACCATCAATAATGATGTATGGAGGTACCATTGCTTCTGGAAATTATAAGGGAAGAAAATTAAATATTGTTTCTGCTTTTGAGGCTTTAGGACAAAAAGTAGCTGGTGAAATAGAAGAAGAAGAATACAAAGAAATTATTAAAAGAGCCATACCTGGTGCAGGTGCTTGTGGTGGTATGTACACTGCAAATACAATGGCTTCTGCTATAGAATGCATGGGGTTTGCATTGCCTTACAATTCATCAATTCCTGCAGAAAATCCCAACAAATTGTCTGAAGCAGAACGCACAGCTTTGGCAATTAAAAACTTATTAGAATTAGACTTAAAACCTTTAGATATTATTTCTAAAAAATCTTTAGAAAATGCAGTTGCTTTGGTAAATGCTTTAGGAGGTTCTACCAATGCAGTGTTGCACTTTTTAGCTATTGCACATGCAGCAGATATCGATTTTACTCTAGAAGATTTTCAAAGAGTAAGTGATAGAACACCATTAATTGCAGATTTAAAACCCTCTGGAAAATATTTAATGGAAGATGTACATGGAGTTGGGGGTACACCAGCAATAATGAAATATTTATTAGACAATGGTTATTTACATGGCGATTGTTTAACAGTAACTGGTAAAACATTGGCAGAAAATTTAGCAGATGTAGAAGCTATGGAATTTGAAGATCAAGATGTAATTTATCCAAAAGATAAAGCATTAAAATCATCTGGTAATATTCAAATAATTTATGGAAACTTAGCAACAGAAGGTGCTGTGGCAAAAATTTCTGGAAACGAAGGTTTGTTATTTGAAGGAAAAGCTGTGGTTTATGATGGTGAACAAGCAGCAAATAAAGGAATTTCTAATGGAGAAGTAGAAAAAGGCGATGTCGTCGTCATTAGGTATGTTGGACCTAAAGGAGGACCAGGAATGCCAGAAATGTTAAAACCAACATCGTTAATTATGGGAGCAGGTTTAGGTAAATCTGTAGCATTAATTACTGATGGACGTTTTTCTGGAGGAACACACGGTTTTGTGGTCGGACATATTACACCAGAAGCACAATCTGGTGGTGCAATTGGCTTGATAGAAACTGGAGATAAAATTAGAATTAGTGCAGAAGATAACTCGATAAACGTTTTAATTTCTGAAGAAGAACTGGAAGAAAGAAGAGCAAAATGGGTGGCACCACCGTTAAAACACAAAAAAGGAATCTTATACAAATATGCAAAATCAGTAGCATCTGCATCTAAAGGCTGTGTTACCGATTTATAAAAAAATATAGAAAAGAGAGTATAGAAAAAAGAAGAAAGATGATAATATACTAGAAAGTCTTAATTCTTTTCTTTTTATTCTTTAATCCAAAAAGAAAAAAATATGGAAACACAAACCATAAATAAACAACAGCAAACCACCAAAACTACCGAGCGTATTTCTGGTAGCGAGGCCATTGTTAGATGTTTAATAGAGGAAAAAATAAAAGTAATTTACGGTTATCCTGGAGGTGCAATTATGCCTTTGTATGATGAGTTGTATAAATATCAAGATAAAATTCATCATGTATTAACACGTCATGAGCAAGGGGCAACACATGCTGCACAAGGTTTTGCAAGAATTTCTGGTGAAGTTGGGGTTGCAATAGCTACTTCTGGTCCAGGAGCAACCAATTTAATTACGGGTATTGCAGACGCACAAATAGACTCTACACCAATGGTGTGTATTACTGGGCAAGTATTTTCTCATTTGTTAGGTAGTGATGCTTTTCAAGAAACAGACATTGTAGGTATTTCTACACCTGTTACAAAATGGAATTGCCAAGTAACCAGAGCAGAAGATATTCCTGCAGTTTTAGCCAAAGCATTTTACATTGCAAAAAGTGGAAGGCCAGGTCCTGTTTTAATAGATATTACAAAAGATGCACAATTAGATACTTTTGATTTTTCGTACGAAAAATGTACAAAAATTAGAAGCTATAACCCAGTACCAAAAACAGAAGATAGTAGTTTAGAAGCAGCTGCAAAATTAATAAACGAAGCAAAAAGACCTTTTATTATTTGGGGTCAAGGTGTTATTTTAAGCGAAGCTGAAGAGCAATTTAAAGCTTTTATAGAAAAAGCAGGTATACCTGCAGCATGGACTATTTTAGGAGCCTCAGCTATACCAACTTCGCATCCATTAAATGTAGGTATGCTTGGTATGCATGGTAATTATGCACCCAATGTTTTAACCAATGAATGCGATGTTTTAATTGCAATCGGAATGCGTTTTGATGATAGAGTTACTGGCGATTTAAGCAAATATGCCAAACAAGCTAAAGTAATTCATTTTGAAATTGATCCCGCAGAGATAGATAAAAACGTAAAATCGGATGTTGCTGTTTTAGGTGATGCAAAAGCTAGTTTAGAAGGTATTTTACCACTAATTAATCAAAATTCTCATAAAGAATGGCATCAAAAATTTAAAGATTTATATAAAATTGAATATGAAAAAGTAATTAAAAACGATATCCACCCCACTAAAGAAGGGTTAACGATGGGTGAAGTTGTAAAAGAAATTAATATTCAAACAAAAGGCGAAGCAGCTATCGTAACAGATGTTGGTCAACACCAAATGATTGCTTGTAGATATGCTGATTTTAACAAGTCTAAAAGTAACATTACTTCTGGAGGTTTAGGAACTATGGGTTTTGGTTTGCCAGCAGCAATTGGTGCAAAAATGGCAGCTCCAGAACGCGAAGTTATTTCTATTTCTGGTGATGGTGGTTATCAAATGACAATACAAGAATTAGGAACCATTTTTCAGCAAAAAGCAGCTGTAAAAGTAGTTGTTTTAAACAACGAATTTTTAGGAATGGTTCGTCAATGGCAACAGTTGTTTTTCGACAAGCGATATGCTTCTACAGAAATGACAAACCCAGACTTTGTTGCCATTGCAAAAGGATATTATTTAAATGCAAGAAAGGTGGTAAAAAGAGAAGACTTAAAAGAAGCAGTTGCAGAAATGATTGCAAGTAAAGAAGCTTATTTTTTAGAAGTATGTGTAGAAAAAGAAGACAACGTATTTCCAATGGTGCCTTCTGGAGCTAGTGTTTCAGATATTCGTTTAGAGTAGATTTTTTTAAGTTGATAAAATGTCTCCTCGAGCGCAGTCGAGAGGTTTATTAAGGTTTCGACTGCGCTCGACCTGACAAGTTAAAATTAGCATATGAGTACAGATAAACAATTGTATACAATATCAGTTTATACAGAAAATAATATTGGTTTGTTGAATAGAATTTCAGCAATATTTCAAAGAAGACATATAAATATAGAAAGTTTAAATACTTCTCCATCAGAAATAGAAGGTGTTTCTAAATTTACCATTGTTGTAAATATGGATGAGGTAAATATTAAAAAGATTATTGGCCAAATAGAAAAACAAGTAGAGGTAATTAAAGCTTACTATCACAATCTTGATGAAATTATTTATCAAATTGCAGGTTTGTTTAAAATCAAATCAGAATTATTGTTTGAAGAACGCCAAATACAAAACATTATAAAAGAAAGTAATGCAAGAATTGTAACTGTAAATAAAGAATTTTTTGTGCTAGAAAAATCTGGCAAAAAAGAAGAAATTATAGCGCTTTACAATCAATTAAGTCCTTATGGTATTATGCAATACACACGTTCTGGTTTAATTGCAGTATCTAAAGACGAAATGAAAATATCAACATTGTTAAAAACATACAACAACTAAATTAAAAAAAATGTCAAATTATTTTAACACATTAACATTAAGAGAAAAATTAGAACAATTAGGAAAATGTCGTTTTATGGACGCTTCAGAGTTTGAAGACGGTGTAAGCGCATTAAAAGGAAAGAAAATTGTTATTGTGGGCTGTGGAGCACAAGGCTTAAACCAAGGTTTAAATATGAGAGATTCTGGTTTAGATATTTCTTATACGTTAAGACAAGCTGCTATCGACCAAAAAAGAGAATCTTACGTAAACGCAACTTCTAATGATTTTGCAGTAGGTACTTATGAAGAGTTGTTGCCATCAGCAGATTTGGTAATCAATTTAACACCAGACAAACAACACACAAATGTTGTAAAAACAGTAATGCCTTTAATGAAAAAAGGAGCCACATTATCATATTCTCATGGTTTTAATATTGTTGAAGAAGGAATGCAAATTCGTGAGGATTTAACAGTAATTATGGTAGCACCAAAATGTCCAGGTTCTGAAGTTCGTGAAGAATATAAACGAGGTTTTGGAGTGCCAACATTAATTGCAGTACACCCAGAAAACGATCCAGAAAATAAAGGTTGGGCACAAGCAAAAGCCTATGCAGTAGCAACTGGAGGTCATAGAGCAGGTGTTTTAGCGTCTTCTTTTGTTGCAGAGGTAAAATCAGACCTAATGGGAGAGCAAACTATTTTATGTGGTTTGTTACAAACAGGTGCAATTTTATCTTTTGATAAAATGGTAGCAGAAGGAATCGATGCTGGTTATGCTGCTAAATTAATTCAATATGGTTGGGAAACTGTAACAGAAGCCTTAAAACATGGTGGAATTACAAACATGATGGATAGATTGTCTAACCCAGCAAAAGTAGAAGCATTTAGACTTTCAGAAGAATTAAAAGACATTATGCGTCCATTATTCCAAAAGCATATGGATGATATTATGACGGGTCACTTTTCTAAAACAATGATGGAAGATTGGGCAAATGATGATAAAAATCTTTTAACTTGGAGAGCTGCAACTGGTGAAACTGCTTTCGAAAAACAAGCAATAACTTCAGAAGAAATTACTGAACAAGAATATTTTGATCACGGAACTTTATTAGTTGCTTTTGTAAGAGCTGGTGTAGAATTAGCTTTTGAAGCAATGACAGAATCTGGAATTATAGACGCATCTGCATATTATGAGTCTTTACATGAAACTCCATTAATTGCAAACACCATTGCACGTAAAAAGTTATACGAAATGAATCGTGTAATTTCTGATACTGCAGAATATGGTTGTTATTTATTTGATCATGCTTGTAAACCGTTATTAGCTGATTTTATGAAAACCGTATCAACAAATGTTATTGGTAAAAAATTCTCAGATTCTAATGATGTAGACAATCAAGAATTAATTAAAATTAATAAGATTATTAGAAATCATCCTGTAGAAATTGTAGGAGAAAGATTAAGAGCTTCTATGACAGCAATGAAAGTGATAAAATCTGCATAATTACATAAAGATTTTAAAATTTATAAACCTGTCAGATCGTTAAATTTGACAGGTTTCTTTTTTACTTCTAAAACATGCAATCAAAATAAATAGATAAAATGGTGCAGCAGTGGTTGGTTTAGAACTAAAAGCATCTAAAGATTACAACCTTTAATTAAAAGAATGAAAGAAAGAAAATTTTATAGCGAGTATTTAAATGACAAACCAGATTTGTTTTCGTTGTTTGTCTAACTATTTTTTTAAATAAAAAAGCATAAAAACTCGAAAGGTTTTTCGTTATTTAAGACACTAAAGGATAGTTGATAAACTATTTTTAATTAATTTTGAAGAGTAAGTGTCGTCTAAAAACTTACCATACAACAATCAAGTATTAGACAATTATTAAATTGAAATTTATGAAGAATACTTTTAAAGAAATACCAAACGAATATAAAATTACATCATTAGTAGAACAAAACACCTACTTAGTGGGTGGCGAGTTAAAAGAATGGAAAGGTGAAAAAGCTGAGGTTTACTCAACTATTTCATCAACCAAAGAATACAACCCCACTTTATTAGGTACTGTGCCAAGTTTAACAGCAGAAGAAGGTTTAGAGGCTTTAAATGCAGCTTCTAAAGCCTATGATAGAGGGCAAGGCTTATGGCCAACTATGAAAGTAGAAGGTAGAATTGCAGCTATGGAAAAGTTTGTGGTTCAAATGAAAACCAAGCGTGAAGAGATTGTAAAGTTATTAATGTGGGAAATTGGAAAATCTTTACCAGATTCTGAAAAAGAATTTGATAGAACTGTAGAATATATTTACGATACTATTGAAGATTATAAACAAATGGATAGAAATTCTGCAAAATTTGAAAAAAATAGCGGAGTTCATGCACATATTAGACGTGGTCCTTTAGGGGTAGTTTTATGTTTAGGACCCTATAATTACCCTTTAAACGAAACGTTTGCATTGTTAATTCCCGCTTTAATTATGGGGAATACAACCATTTTTAAACCTGCAAAACATGGAGTTTTATTATTATCGCCTTTATTAGAAGCATTTCAAAGTAGTTTTCCTGCAGGTGTTGTAAATATTATTTATGGTAGAGGTAGAGTTTTAGCGACACCAATTATGAAAACAGGTTTGGTAGATGTACTGGCTTTGATTGGTAATAGTAAATCTGCCAATGCAATTCAAGCCAATCATCCACAGAAAAATAGATTGCGTTTGGTGTTAGGTTTAGAGGCCAAAAACCCAGGCATTGTATTACCAGATGCAGATTTAGATTTGGCAATTAGCGAGTGTATTTCTGGTGCAACGTCTTTTAATGGGCAACGTTGTACAGCTTTAAAAATATTGTATGTGCACGAGCATATTGTAGACGAATTTAACAAGCGTTTTGCAAAAGCTGTAGATGCATTAAAGTTTGGAAATCCTTGGGAAGACAATGTAAAATTAACGCCATTGCCAGAACCAGGTAAACCAGCTTATATACAAGAATTAATAGACGACGCTACAGAAAAAGGAGCAGAAATCATTAATAAAAAAGGAGGCATAACTACTGAAAATTATATTTTTCCAGCAGTTTTATATCCTGTTTCTAAAGAATCTAGAGTTTTTGATGAAGAGCAATTTGGACCTGTAATTCCTGTTGTTTCTTTTAAAAATATTCAAGAGCCATTAGATGATATGGCTGCTTCTAATTATGGGCAACAAGTAAGTGTTTTTGGTAGCCAAGTAAAAACATTAGCGCCTTTAATTGATACTTTGGTAAATTTAGTATGTAGAGTAAATTTAAATTCTGCAGCACAAAGAGGACCAGATGTATATCCGTTTACAGGTAGAAAAGATTCTGCTGTTGCAACTTTAAGTGTACATGATGCTTTACGTTCTTTTTCAATTAGAACCTTTGTAGCTTCTAAAGACACAGAATACAACAACGCCATTTTACAAGAATTGTTAGATAAAAAAGCTTCTAATTTTATTAGTACAGATTATATTTTGTAATAAAAAAAGATTTTAATTATAAGAAAACCTTCATTATTGAAGGTTTTTTTTATCTGTTATATACGCATGTTGGTAAGAATTTTTATCAAAAAAAAATTAATTCTCTTTTTTTAGGAGTCAAAGTTCACTTTTCGTACAGTTGGTTAAATTCTGATTTCATTTTTCCATTCCTTAAAATTACTTGCATAGTACTTGTGAATCGTTAAATTATTTTTTTATGCACTTAACTTAGCCAATAATTAATCATCAAGAAAGCTAGTAAGGTTTTTGTAAGAATGCAAAATGCTAGCAATTAAGTATAAATTTTTTGAGCGTTCATTTTTATTTTTAAAGTATTAAAGGCAATGCAAATAAGGCTATTCCTAAGACAAATAAGAATGTCAAAATATGCATTTTTATATGGTTTATTTGCAAAAACACAAATTGCTCAATTGTTCTACCAAGCCAAAATATCGAATTACCGATTAAGAATACTTTTCCTAATTCTGTTGTGTGTAATTCGGTTGGGAAAGAAAAACAAATAATAGCGACAAAAAAGAAATAATATATCAATCGTAAATTTAGTATTTGCATTATTGCTCTATTGGGCAATGTAAGTTTTTGTAATGCTGTTTTCCAATTAAAAAATTTCCAAAAAAGAATATGAAAAACTCCGAAAAGAAAGGAGTAAATTCCACATATGTAAATTATAGTATTCATTCTCCAGTCATTATTTTATATTCGGTTGGTATTTCTACTCCATTGAATCTGTTTGTGAGACCGTATAATATTACTAAAGTTAGGAGTATACCACTAATCAGAATAATATAGGATTGTTTATTTGGATTAATTCCAAGTATTTTATGGTGCATTTTTTTAGAGTGAACCGCAGAGATATGTGCAAAAAATGAAACTATTGCAAGTCCATAATATGGTATGAAAAACAAGTTTAGGGGAAATGTATTTAAACCAGACACACCAAAATAAAAATTAGTATCTAAATTTAAAATTAGCCTACCAGATAATACAGCACTTACATGAATTAGTAAGAAGATAGTAAGGTAAACTCCAGTCCAAATTTGTAATTTTTCAAAAAAGTTAGATACATTCTTCCTTTTTTTTAAGAATAGTTTTATTCCTGAAATAATTTGAATTCCAACTGCTATAAGCAATATAGTTTCTATAATTATATTTCTATAAACAAGTCTAAAATTATTCATTAATTCAATATGGGCTTTTGCTCCAAAAACGCTGTATAAGTGGTTGATAAGGTGCAGTCCTACAAAAATAGAAATCGTAATCCCAGAGAAATAATGTATTTTTTTTATGTTCATGTTCTGTTTCGTAGTTCTATTTTTTTTTTCAAATAAGTTACAACCTAATTTAATACGGAAAGTTACATAGCCTAAACAGTTAGGTTAATACCACAACAAGAATGTCAAAATTTAAGAAAACTGTTATAAATTAGTTTTTAATAGCAACTTTGTTAGATCATATTGCCAATTCTTTTTTAACCTAAAATGAATTTAGCTATTTAATCTGTAAGGTTCTTTTATAGATTAATCTATCTACATGTTAATATGTTTGTTTTACCTTTATTTTAAAGTACTTCAGTCTTTTTGGGGTAAGATGATTTCTTTCTATTTAACCAATCTTTAAAGCTTGCTTCTTCAAGTTATTTTTTATAGGTTTAGCGTTAACAGTTGTCTCTTTAAAGTTTACAGACACATTAAAAGGATACCTTCCATATCTTACAACAGCGATAACAAGTAAGGCATAATCTTTGCCTACATTTTTAATGAGTTTATTAATTATTGCTTCTTCATTATAATAGGACGTAATTCCTTTTTTAACTTTTCAAAGTCTTCTTTAGTTATCATATCAATTTCCATTAATTCTTTAGCTTCTTTTAACTTTAAAATAGCTTCTTCTCTAGTCATTTTTCTATTTTTCAATAAAATTTCACCAGATTCAATTGCTAATTCAGTATCCAAAACACTTAAATATTTATTAAAACCAAAGGCTCTTCCATTTATTTCCCCTAAAACCATAACAAGATATAATGGTTTCTTTTTACTTCCTCTGTGATAAGCTTTTATTTCATTAACGATGACTTGAGTATTTTTTAAACTGTTACTAGCCATAACTTGAGCATCTCCATCCACAAAAGTCATAATACTTCCAAGTCCAGCAGGCCTTCCCATTTTTATAAACTCATACGTTTTTTTTGTTGTACTTCTTGTGTTAGAAAAACCACCACTAGCTTCTTTTCCATAACTTGCTGTGTAAGTATCTGAATTTATTTCTTGATTTGTAGGATTTCCTAAAACAACCGTGTCTCCAATTCTAATTACGTTGTTATTAATTGTTCTATACTTTTTTACTAACGTTCTATTTTTTATTTTTTTAAAAAAATTAATGTCTTGTGTGTTCTCATAAGTTAAAGAATCGATTTCTCTTTGGGCATTTAGGTTTAAAATTGATAATACGATAAATGCAAATAATGTAATAACCTTTTTCATAATTTTTGTTTTAGATTAATTTTTAGTTTGTGTTCGAGTTTGATTTATAACGATTTTTTGTTTTAGAAAGTTGCTATTTTATAAGATCGTTATTTTTCGTAAGAAAATATAAGATGCTAAAAAAGTAACAAACTTTGTATAAGCTAAAAATAGCAATTTTTTACACACGGTGTTGTAAAATGCGTGTTTAATTTTACTGTTTTAATGTTTAATAATTTCAATTTAAAGTTTTTATTTTTTTAAAATTCACTTTTTTTCAGAATTCAGTTTTACAAATAGTGAAAAATCAAACAAAAAACTCCCAAAAAAGTATTTGGGAGTTTTAATTTTTTATATAATTCTCTCACAAATGTGAGGTACTAAAAGGAATAAGCGTTTTCTAGCCTAAATAAGTCATTAATATTTTAGATCTAGAAGTATGCTTTAATCTTCTAATTGCTTTTTCTTTAATTTGACGAACACGTTCTCTTGTTAAGTCGAATGTTTCTCCAATTTCCTCTAAGGTCATAGGTTGGTGTTCACCTAGGCCAAAGTATAACTTTACAACATCTGCTTCTCTGGGTGTTAAAGTTTCTAAAGCTCTGCTTATTTCGATTCTTAAAGATTCGTGTAACAAAGTTCTATCTGGGTTTGGAGATTCTCCAGAGTTTAAAACGTCGTATAAATTAGAATCTTCACCTTCAATTAGAGGGGCATCCATAGATACATGACGTCCAGAATTTTTCATAGATTCTTTTACGTCATTAACAGTCATATCTAATTTCTTAGCAATTTCTTCTGCACTTGGTGGACGTTCGTTTTCTTGTTCTAAAAACGCGTACATTTTGTTAATTTTATTGATAGAACCAATTTTATTTAACGGTAAACGTACAATTCTAGATTGTTCTGCTAGGGCTTGTAAGATAGATTGGCGAATCCACCAAACAGCATAAGAGATAAATTTAAAACCTCTGGTTTCATCAAAGCGTTTTGCTGCCTTAATTAATCCTAAATTACCCTCATTAATTAAATCTGGTAATGTTAACCCTTGGTTTTGATATTGTTTTGCAACAGATACCACAAAACGTAAGTTTGCTTTTGTTAATTTTTCTAGCGCTCTTTGGTCTCCAGCTTTTATTAATTGTGCTAATTCTACTTCTTCATCAGCTGTAATTAAGTCTACTTTACCAATTTCTTGTAAGTATTTGTCTAAAGATGCAGTTTCTCTGTTAGTAACCTGCTTTGTAATTTTAAGTTGTCTCATGTATTCTAAGTTATAGGCTATTTTAGGATTAATGAGAAGCCTACAACAACTTATACGGAAGATGGATAGTTTATGTTACAAAAAAAAATATTTTTTTTAAAAAGCTGCTTATAATTCAATAAATATTAAAAAGAACAAAATTTAATTTTTTATAGTAAAGGTATTACCTTCTAAATAATAATTGGCTCTAACTTTTAATTCTTCTTCAAAATAAACAACTTGTTCGGGTTGCTTTTTAGTGAGGTAATTTCCTGTGTCCCACTTGTTATTTTTATTTTCATCTATAATAGCCCTAATTCTATAGGTTTTTGGTTCTAACAAATCAAACACTAAAGTTTCAGTATTTTTGATGTATTTTCTTTCTACAATTACATCATTTTCTTTACCACTTAACAAATCTATAATTAAATAATCTTGATTTGTATTTACAATATTGATAGTAATTTTACCATAATCCTCTAATTCTAATGTTTTTAAACGATATAATAAGGTGTCATTTTCTATGTTGTAAATATCTTTAAATGAGCCAGGTAAAGCTTTTATGTTATAGTGTTGTTTTTGATTTTTTTTGAATAAAAAACCAATTTTATTTTCTTTTTTAGAAATAAAGTTTGTGTACTTCACGTTTAAAGTATCTTTATCTGTAAAAGTAATTTTACTGGTATCTATAGCTATAATTGGATTGTTACCTTTAATAAAAAAAGTGTCTCTTAAATGCAATGTGCCAGATGTAGAAGGAGAAAGTTTTAAGGAATCTATTTTCTTTTTTCTAAACATTACAGTAACTGTATCTAGGTAGATGTCATTTGAAACTAAAAAATTTAAAGAATCTACTTCCAAAGGGGTGTGCCAATAGCTTAAAGTGTCTTTGTCTATTTCTAGTTTAGCAATACTCTTAAAATCTTGTGGCACATTAGAAAGTAAAGAAACCTTTAAGTCTTTAACATCGCCTTCAAAACCAAACTCAATTTTTCCTTTAGAAACTTCTTTCGCTCTTTTAAATTTATAGGGTTGTCTTTCTTTAAATAGCTTTAATGGTTTGTTAATAATACTATCTTTTGGTAGTTGTAAAGTATCGCTGTAAAATGCAATTTTATCTGTTACCGGATTATATATATAATCGCTAGTACTTTCTTTTAAAGCCAGTAGTAAATAATTACCTTCTTTTAAGTTGGTAAAATTAAATTTTGTGGTATCTAAAGCTGTTGTTACATAATTAGGCTTTTGTTTATAGATTATAGAATCTACAAAAACACTATCCAATTTATATAATAAGATATTTGTTTTTTGCGGGTCTTTTTTTAAAAAAGCATCTTTTACAAAACCTTCTGTTTTCAAAGAATCTATATAAGTGCCTGTAGAAAACACATACTTAAAAGCTTCTAATTTATTACTTTCATTATTATCTTCTATGGCATTCCCAAAATTAAAAATATAAGTAGTGTTTGGTGCGAGCGTATCTAGAATTTCTATATTTAAAAATTTACTTGCAGTTCCTTGTGGTGTAACTAAAAGCGGATTTTTAAGTGGAGGAGATACTACCAATTGCTTATTTAAATCTCTAGTTTTTACAAATTCGTTAAAAACCAATTCAACTTCATTACTTTTAAAATTGATGGTTTCATAAGGCGGCTTAGAAGTTATAAAAAGTGGAGGGTCTTCATCTTTTGGCCCACCATCAGGTCTACCTGTTTTGGCACAACCTATAATCAATATAATAAAAGTTGATAAAAAAAGATATTTATAAAAGGGTTTCACAAATGGTAAATTTTTTACAAATTAACAATTTATTTTTCACATTAAAATCACAAAATTTATTCTGTATATGCTATTGTTAAAATACTTATTTTAATCTTCTCGGTTTTAAAAAGAGCTATGGCACATGCTTCTAAAGTTGCACCTGTTGTAACAACATCATCTATAATTAAAATGTGTTTATTTTTAAAAAAGGTTTTATTGGTTAATAAGAATTGGGTTTCTTGGTTACTAAACCTTTCAAAACGAGATTTAAACGTTTGAGTTTTTGTAGCATCTTTTCTAATTAAAATATCTTCGATAAATGGTTTTTTTAAGTGATGACTCAACCTTTTGCCAAATTTTGTAACTTGATTATACCCCCTTTTTTTTCTTCTTTTGTAATGTATTGGCACTGGGACAATCACATCAATATTAGAAAATTGATTGTTCTCTGCCAAAAATGCTCCCAACCAATTTCCAAAAAGGATGCCAATTTCTTCGTTTCCTTTGTATTTTAAATCGTGAATTAACTTTTGGGTAATTCCTTTTTTTCTGAAAAATAACAAAGCATACGCTTTTTCTATGGTAACTCTTCCATAAAACATTTTAGCAACTTTGTTATCTGTAAAAGAGTTAAAGTTAGTTAAAGGTAAATCGTGTCTACAAATTGTACAAATTACATATTCATTTTGTAGTAATTTTGTGGTGCAATTTGCACAGGTTTTTGGATAAAATAAATCAAAAAAATCTTTTAAAATTTTCATTTCAATACATAGCAATCGTATTTAAAGATACTTAAAATTGGTGAATTTAATTTTTAATCTGCAAAAAAGAAGTTTCTATACTTATTCTTTCATAGAGTTTATTTAGAAAATGATGTTATTTTTTTCTTGAAAAAGTTAGCTAAACGTTTATCTTTGTCGGCATTATGGCAAAACAAGAAGATCAATTTAAAAAGGTATTATCGCACGCAAAAGAATACGGTTATGTATTTCAATCATCAGAAATTTATGATGGTTTAAGTGCTGTATACGATTATGCTCAAAATGGAGTTGAGTTAAAGAAAAATATAAGAGATTATTGGTGGAAAGCAATGGTGCAAATGCACGAAAACATTGTAGGTATAGATGCTTCTATTTTAATGCACCCAACTACCTGGAAAGCTTCTGGGCACGTAGATGCTTTTAATGATCCGTTGATAGATAATAAAGATTCAAAAAAGCGATATAGAGCAGATGTTTTAATAGAAGATTACTGTGCTAAAATTGAAGGAAAAATAGATAAAGAAGTTGCAAAAGCAGCCAAACGCTTTGGAGAGGCTTTCAACAAAGAAGAGTTTTTAGCAACCAATGGTAGAGTTTTAGGTTATCAAGAAAAAATAAATACCATTTTAGCAAGAATGGGTAAATCTCTAGAAAATGAAGATTTAGAAGATGTAAAATTGCTGATTGAAGAATTACAAATTGCAGACCCACTAACAGGTTCTAGAAACTGGACAGAAGTAAAGCAGTTCAACTTAATGTTTGGTACTCAAATTGGTGCCTCTGCAGATAGCTCTACGCAAGTATACTTAAGGCCAGAAACTGCCCAAGGTATTTTTGTAAACTTTTTAAATGTGCAAAAAACTGGACGTATGAAAATTCCTTTCGGAATTGCACAAACAGGTAAAGCCTTTAGAAATGAGATTGTTGCAAGACAGTTTATTTTTAGAATGCGCGAATTTGAGCAAATGGAAATGCAATTTTTTGTAAAACCAGGTACACAAAAAAAATGGTATGAAAACTGGAAAGAAACCCGTTTAAAATGGCATTTAAGTTTAGGGATGGGAGCAGAAAATTATCGTTTTCATGACCATGATAAATTAGCTCATTATGCGGATGCAGCTGCAGATATCGAGTTTAAATTTCCATTTGGATTTAAAGAATTAGAAGGAATTCACTCTAGAACTGATTTCGATTTAAAAGCACACGAAGAATATTCTGGTAAGAAATTACAATATTTTGATCATGAAGAAAATAAAAGCTACGTACCTTACGTAGTAGAAACTTCTATTGGTTTAGACAGAATGTTTTTAGCTGTTTTTTCTAATTCTTTACAAGAAGAAGCATTAGAAAACGGAACCACAAGAACTGTTTTAAAATTACCAGCAGTTTTAGCACCTTTTAAAGCGGCTGTTTTACCATTAGTTAAAAAAGATGGTTTGCCAGAAGTTGCTAGAAAAATAATGAACGATTTAAAATGGGATTTCAATGTTTTTTATGATGAAAAAGATGCTGTTGGAAAACGTTACAGAAGACAAGATGCAGCAGGCACACCTTTTTGTATTACAGTAGATCATGATACGTTAGAAGATGATTCTGTTACCATACGTCATAGAGATACTATGGAGCAAAAAAGAGTAAAAATTTCTGAGTTAAAAGAAATGATAAAACAAGAAGTTGAAGTAAAAAACTGGCTTCAGAAAATGTAAGTTAGTCTTTAAAATAAGCTTTCAACTTTGCTTGCTTAGATATAAGTTGTTTTTAAATAAAAAAAATCCGTTAGAAAATTTCTAACGGATTTTTTTTATTTTGAGATTTCTCCACAAGGTCGAAATATCAAGTTGATGAATAAATAATTATTTTGCACAACAGTGAAATAATTATTCGAAGCGATTCGCTGTTTACATCATTCCTGGCATTCCACCACCCATTGGAGGCATTGCACCACCTGCAGGAGCATCTTCTTTAATATCTACCAAAGCACACTCAGTGGTTAAAATCATCCCAGCAACAGAAGCTGCATTTTCTAAAGCAACTCTAGTTACTTTTTTAGGATCTATAATTCCAGCTTCAAGCATGTCTACATATTGATCAGATTTAGCATCATAACCAAAATCTTTTTTGCCTTCTAATACTTTATTGATAACTACAGAACCTTCACCACCCGCATTTTCTACGATAGTTCTTAAAGGAGACTCAATTGCTTTGTTTACAATTTGTACACCTGTAGTTTCATCTAAGTTCTCTGTAGTTAACTTTTCTAATACTTTTTTAGAACGTACTAAAGCAACACCACCACCAGCAACAATACCTTCTTCAACAGCAGCTCTTGTAGCGTGTAAAGCATCATCAACTCTATCTTTCTTTTCTTTCATTTCTACTTCAGAAGCAGCGCCCACATACAAAACTGCAACACCACCAGCTAATTTAGCAAGTCGTTCTTGTAGTTTTTCTTTATCATAATCTGATGTTGTACTTTCTATTTGAGTTTTAATTTGAGAAACTCTTGCTTTAATGCTATCTGCATCTCCAGAACCATTTACAATAGTTGTGTTGTCTTTATCTATAGTAATACTTTCTGCAGTTCCTAATAAATCTAAAGTTGCATTTTCTAAAGAGAAACCTCTTTCTTCAGAAATTACAGTACCACCTGTTAAAATTGCAATGTCTTCTAACATTGCTTTTCTACGGTCTCCAAAACCAGGTGCTTTTACAGCAGCAATTTTTAAACCACCACGTAATTTGTTAACCACTAAAGTAGCTAATGCTTGCCCATCTACGTCTTCTGCAATAATTAATAAAGGACGACCAGATTGTGAAACAGGTTCTAAGATTGGTAAAATCTCTTGTAAGTTAGAAATCTTTTTGTCGAATAATAATACATACGGATTTTCTAAATCTGCAATCATTTTATCTGCATCTGTTACAAAGTAAGGTGATAAATAACCTCTGTCAAACTGCATTCCTTCTACAACATCTACATACGTGTCTGTACCTTTTGCTTCTTCTACAGTAATCACACCTTCTTTACCTACTTTACCAAAAGCAGTTGCAATTAAATCGCCAATAACAGCATCATTATTTGCAGAAATAGAAGCTACTTGTTGTATTTTTTCTGAAGAATTACCAACTTTTTTAGTTTGTTTTTCTAAATCAGCAACAATTGCTTCTACAGCTTTATCAATACCACGCTTTAAATCCATAGGATTTGCGCCAGCAGCAACATTTTTTAAGCCTTCTTTTACAATTGCTTGTGCTAAAACAGTTGCAGTTGTAGTTCCATCACCCGCTAAATCGTTGGTTTTAGAAGCTACTTCTTTTACCATTTGAGCTCCCATATTTTCTAGCTCATTTTCTAACTCAACTTCTTTTGCTACAGAAACCCCATCTTTAGTTACTGTAGGCGCACCAAAAGATTTAGAAATAATTACATTTCTACCTTTTGGTCCTAAAGTTACTTTTACTGCATTTGCTAATGCATCAACTCCACGTTTTAAGCCATCTCTAGCTTCTATATCAAATTTTATATCTTTTGCCATTTTTATTATGCTTTATGCTAAAGGCTATATGCTGTATGCAAGAAAGCCAAAAGCTGATTTATTTTTTTAATTTTTGTTTTAATGAATAAATTTTTCTTTTAATGATATTAACTTCTTCATTTAAATTTATATATGAATTTTCATCTATATAATTTAAATCTTTAGAAAGAATTATTAAGTACTCAACTTCTGATGCTGAGCCTAAAGCAATTGTTAAAAAACGATTAAATTCACTATCCGAATCTCTACCACAACCTTCGCTAATATTTGTTGGAATAGAGGAGGATGCTCTTCTTAATTGAGAAATTATTCCATAAATCTCATCTTTTGGATAGTGTTTGGTGATGTCATATACTTTTAAAGTGAATGAATGACTCAATTTCCAAATATCATATTTTCTAAAATCTCTCATAGCTTAAGGCTTACAGCATTTTGCTTAAAGCTTAGATAATTGCTAAAATATCAGATTCACGCATCATTAAATAATCTGTTCCTTCTAATTTTAAGTCTGTTCCACCATATTTACTATATAAAACAGTGTCGCCAACTTTTACAGTTAAAGGCTCGTCTTTTTTACCATTACCAATGGCAACAACAGTTCCTTTTTGTGGCTTTTCTTTTGCATTATCTGGTATAATTATTCCAGATGCTGTTTTTGTTTCTGCTGGAGCAGGTTCTACAAGAACTCTATCTGCTAAAGGTTTAATGTTTAATCCCATTTTATTATAAATTTTGATTAATTAAATTATTTTCTCTTTCAAAATAATCAGAAATTGTGCCAACACAATAAAACTGACAATTTTTCAAAGAAATGTTTTGGTTAGTATTTTATGATAAAAAAAAATGCCAACGTGTCATTTACGTTGGCATTTTTATTTTCTTGAAAAGAAAATTATTTTAAACTATCGTTTGTAGTAGTTTCTTCTGGTTGCGTTGTAGGTGTTGTTTCTACACCATCCAATGTATTATTTAATTGAAAGTTATCATCACCAGCTCTTGGAATAGCAAAGTTGGCTAATAAAATTAAAGCAAACATTGCAATTGCTAAGGTCCATGTTGTTCGGTCTAAAAAGTTGTTTGTGTTTTGAACACCACCTAAAGATTGTGCACCACCGCCACCAAAAGAAGAAGATAAACCTCCACCTTTAGGGTTTTGTACCATAACAATTAATATTAAAGCTACTGCTACAATCAGAATTAGAATTAAAAAAGCTGTATAACTCATGATTTATGTTTTTGTAAAATTTGTATTCTTTTAATTTGGTCTGCAAAGAAACCACTTTTTTCTGGATATTTCAAACTTAAAATTCGATAAGCTTGTATTGCATTTTCGAACTTTTTTTGCTCTAGATAAACTTTGGCTAAAGTTTCGGTCATTAAAGCATCATTTTGCTTGTTATCTGCAATAGGTACTGTAATAGTTTTTCCTTTTTCTAAAGGTTCTAATTTAGGATTGGTTTCTATAAACTTATCTATTATTTCTAATGCCTTTGCAGTTTTTTTAACAGGCTTTTCTTCTGTATTTCTAACAATAGTTTTTTTAGTAGATAATTGTAGCCACTGGTGAAAAGAGTGACTTTCGTTTGCCGAAAAAGAAATAGGTTTCCCAATCGATAAATCTTTTTTAGCTTCTTCTATATCTTTCTTTTCTTCTTTTTTTGATGTTATTGCAACCTCTGCTTGCGAAGTAGTTGCATCAGCAGGTTTTTCTAAAGCTATTTTTTTTGATATTTCTTCATGAATATCCTTTTTAGAAGTAGTTGTTTTAAAGTTAGTGATATAATCGAATAAAATACTTCTGTCTGTTGTATAAGCTGCAGTAATTTTTAACTCATTATTATATTTAAAACTATCTTGATTTTTAAGTCCCTTTAAATACAGCGCTCTTGCATTTTGAAAATAAGGATATTTTTCTACAACAGCCTTTAATTGGGCAGTTTCTAATTGCTGAATTTCTTTTTTATTTTCTAATAAATCAATAAAACTGTTACTATCCAAAATTGTGTTTTTTTAAACGTCCAACTTTCTACCACTTTCCAACAGAAGCGTTAAAAATATCTTGTGTTATTCTGTCTATTATTTCTTCAAAAGCGGCTTCTTGCACTGCACCTGATAATTGTGATGTTGCTGGATAATCTGAATAAAATGAGAAAGATTTTTCGAAATCTTTCTTTTCATCTAACCTGTTTACATATCTTACATTTACAGTAATTGTAAGTCTGTTTTGCGCAGAGGTTTGGTTAGAAGATGCACTCATAGGCGCAATCCTATAACTTGTAATTTCTCCACTAAAATGCAAATCGCCACTATTAGAGTTTAGTACTAAATTGGTTTGTCTTGTAAATAAATCTCTTAATTCTTCTGTAAATTGCTGACTTAAGGTGGGTTCTATTAATTGAGCTTGATTAGGGAAAAAATCAATTTGTATTGTTTTTGCATCACCAACATCACCACCTGTAAAAGAGTAGGCGCCACAAGCAACAATGCTTAATGAGGTTACAATAAATGCTACTATTTTAAGTGTTTTTTTCATTTGTGTTATTTAAAATTCAATACATGTAATTTTAAAAAGTTTTCATGAGAATTTTGATCAAAAATAGAAATTTCTCAAAATGATATTTTTTTAAGGATTACACACTTTTTTTACAAATCGTATTGTTTAATTTTTCTGTAAAGCGTTCTTTCAGAAATGCCCAACTCTTTTGCTGCCAATTTACGTTTATTATTATTTTTTTCTAAAGATTTTTTTATCATCTCTATTTCTTTGTCTTGTAAAGATAAAGATTCATCTTCTTCTATAGTCTCTATAAAATCATAATCTTTTTCTTTGCTAGAATTTTGTGGTATGTTTAAAACCTCAATATCATGGTCTTTTAATTTTTGATCGCCATAAATTTTTTGAAGCAAATCATGATTTTCTTCTTCCAATTCTTCTACACTTCCATTTTTCATTAAGTCTAGCGTTAATTTTTTTAAATCGTTGATATCATTACGCATATCAAATAAAATTTTATACATAATATCTCTTTCGCTAGAAAAATCGTTGTCTTTTTTACCACCTATTATTGCTGGTAAATTGCCTGAAGCATTGGGTAAATATTGTTGAAGTTTGTCAGCAGTAATTGTTCTGCTTTCTTCAATCACAGAAATTTGTTCTGCTAGATTTTTTAATTGACGAATGTTACCAGGAAATCTATAATTTAAAAGTACTTTAATGGCAGTTTCTTCTAATCTAATAGACGGCATTCTGTATTTTTGTGCAAAATCTGATGCAAATTTTCTAAAGAGCAAATGAATATCTTCATTACGTTCTCTTAAAGGGGGTAAACTAATTTCTACTGTGCTTAACCTGTAATACAAATCTTCTCTAAAACGCTCTTTTTGTATAGCTTCTTGCATGTTTACATTCGTAGCTGCAACAATTCTAACATTTGTTTTTTGCGTTTTAGAAGAACCTACTTTTATAAATTCGCCATTTTCTAAAACACGTAGTAAACGAACTTGTGTGGTTAATGGAAGCTCGCCAACTTCATCTAAAAAAATGGTACCACCATCTGCCACTTCAAAATAACCTTTTCTGTCTTGTGTTGCTCCTGTAAAAGAACCTTTTTCGTGTCCAAAAAGCTCACTATCTATAGTTCCTTCTGGAATTGCACCGCAGTTTACTGCAATATATTTTGCGTGTTTTCTGTGTGATAAAGAATGAATAATTTTAGGAATATTTTCTTTACCAACACCACTTTCTCCAGTAACTAAAACAGAAATATCTGTAGGCGCAACTCTTACCGCTTTTTCTAAAGCACGGTTTAACTGCACATCATTACCAATAATGCCAAAACGTTGTTTTATTGCTTGTAAATTTTCCATATTGCCCCTTTTAATTTCCCCCAAGGGGAAAAATACTCTTGTGTTATTTTTTTTCTCTAAACTATACTCTGTAAAATTTTTTTATCCCTAATATTGGAGTTCCTTCCCTTTGGGAAGGTTAGGATGGGCTGTTTTTAATTATTATCAGAATAGCCTACTGCAATTCCTTTTAAGGTTGCAGAGGTACAGTCTTCTACTTTTACCATCACAAAATCACCTAATTTATAGTGTTCTTTAGGGAACACAATAACTGTGTTTTGTGTATTTCTTCCTTTCCATTCATTAGGGTTTTTCTTAGAAGTTCCTTCAATTAAAACTTCTTCTGTTTTACCTAAATGTTGTTGTGTTCTATATAAAGAGTGTTCTTGTTGTAAATCGATTACTTCTTGTAAACGATGTTTTTTTACTTCCGCAGGCACATCATCATCCATTTTTTTTCCTGCTAAAGTTCCTGGTCTTTCAGAATAGGCAAACATAAAACCGAAATCGTATTTTACATAACGCATTAATGCTAAAGTATCTTGATGATCTTGCTCTGTTTCACCACAAAAACCAACAATCATATCTTGAGAAAGTGCCATTTCTGGTACCATTTTATAGATATTGTCTACCAACTCCATATACTCTTCACGAGTATGTTGTCTGTTCATGGCTTTTAACATAGCATTACTACCACTTTGAACTGGTAAGTGAATGTATTTGCAAATATTTTTGTGTTTTGCCATTACATGTATCACATCTAAACTCATATCTTGTGGATTAGATGTAGAAAAACGAAAACGTGTTTTAGGGAATTTGGTAGCACACATGTCTAACAATTCTGCAAATCCTACAGCCGTTGCTTGTGCTATTTCAGAAGCTTTTTTAAAGTCTTTTTTCAAACCACCTCCATACCAAAGAAAACTATCTACATTTTGCCCAAGCAAAGTAATTTCTTTAAAGTTTTTATCTACCATGGTTTGTATTTCCTCTAAAATACTTTTAGGATCTCTACTTCTTTCACGACCTCGAGTAAACGGAACCACACAAAAGGTACACATATTGTCACAACCTCTTGTAATAGAAACAAATGCAGAAACTCCATTTGAGTTTAAACGCACAGGAGAAATATCTCCATAAGTTTCTTCTTTAGATAAAATTACATTTACGGCATCTCTACCTTCGTAAACTTCTTCTAAAAGATTTGGTAAATCTTTATAAGCATCTGGTCCAACAACAAGATCTACAATTTTTTCTTCCTCTAAAAATTTTTCCTTTAAGCGTTCAGCCATACAACCTAAAACACCAACCTTCATTTTATGATTAGATTGCTGTTTTACTCTATTATATTTTTGTAATCTTTTACGAACTGTAGTTTCTGCCTTTTCACGAATAGAACATGTATTTACCAAAACTAAGTCTGCCTCTTCTAATATTTGTGTAGTATTGTAACCTTCTTTATTTAAAATAGAAGCTACAATTTCACTATCATTCATATTCATTTGGCAACCATAACTTTCTATAAAAAGCTTTTTGGTATTTTCCTTTTTATTTTCGGTTACAAGAGCTTTCCCTTGTATTTTTTCATCTATTACCTTTTCAACTGTTTTCATATCTAAAAAATGAATTGCAAATATACAACCAAAAAAGAAATTTAATGACATATTGGCAGAAAACAAAAACTCCTTTTTAAAATAAAGTGAAATAAAATTTTTTATGTATTCATTCTTTTTTCGGCAGTCATTTATTTGATAATATTAAATTTGATGAAAATATTTGTTCATAAGAATTGTATTTTTGCTTTTCTTGTAGATAAAAATTCTTATTCTTAAAAGTAATTATTGTTTTTAGTTTTCTAGAATTTTTACTTTTTGTGGGCGGAAATTCATCAACAGAGATGAAACAAAAGATAGTTGTACAGTAATTTTTGTCTTAAAATTGTTGTAAAAATTAACTAATAAAAAATTAATAAAAAAAAACTGCATACTTTTGCAGTTCAAAAACACGCAGTTTACACTGCCAGAATTACGACAAAAAAATATACATGGCAAAGAATTTAGTAATTGTAGAGTCACCAGCAAAAGCAAAAACCATCGAGAAATTTCTTGGAAAAGATTTTCAAGTAGAATCTAGTTATGGGCATATTGCAGATTTACCTTCTAAAGAATTGGGTATAGATGTAGATGGTGATTTTAGTCCTAAATATATAGTTTCTGAAGATAAAAAACCCGTTGTTAAAAAGTTAAGAACGTTAGCAAACAAAGCAGATATTGTATGGTTAGCAAGTGATGAAGATAGAGAGGGAGAAGCAATTGCGTGGCATTTAAAAGAGCAATTAAAATTAAAAGATGTCAATACAAAACGCATTGTTTTTCATGAAATTACTAAAAAAGCCATCTTAAAAGCAGTCGAAAATCCTAGAGATATAGACTACAATATGGTAAACGCACAACAAGCACGTAGAGTTTTAGATAGGCTTGTTGGGTACGAGTTATCGCCAGTTTTATGGAGAAAGGTAAAAGGAGGTTTGTCTGCAGGTAGAGTACAATCTGTAGCAGTGCGTTTAATTGTAGAAAGAGAACGTAGCATACAAGAATTTAAACCAGAAACACATTATAAGGTAGTTGCAGAGTTTTCAAATAAAGAAGGCAAATCGTTTAAAGCCACCATTCCAAAAAATTTCGACTCTAAAAAAGCAGCAGAAGATTTTTTAAAATCTTGTGCAAATGCTGATTTTTCTATTGCAGATTTAACAAAAAAACCTGCCAAAAAATCGCCAGCAGCACCTTTTACAACATCTACTTTACAACAAGAGGCGTCGCGTAAATTAGGTTTTCCTGTTGGAAAAACCATGCAAGTTGCACAACGTTTGTACGAAGCTGGTTTAATAACTTATATGAGAACAGATAGTGTAAACTTATCTGTAGATGCTAGAAACGAAGCAGAAGAAGAAATTACCAATTATTACGGAAAAGAATATAGCAAACAACGTGTTTTTAAGTCGAAAGCAAAAGGTGCACAAGAAGCCCATGAAGCAATTAGACCAACCAACATGAAAATGCATGCAATAGATACAGAGTATGACCAAAATAGATTGTACGATTTAATTTGGAAAAGAACTCTGGCTTCTCAAATGAGTGATGCACAATTAGAGCGTACTAATGTAAAAATTGAAAACTCAGAAAACACTAAGCTTTTTACAGCGAATGGAGAAATGATAAAATTTGATGGTTTCTTAAAAGTCTATTTAGAAGGAAATGACGACGAAGATGGAGAAGAACAATCAGGTATGCTACCAAACCTAAAAGTAAAAGATCAATTAAATTATACTTTTATAAATGCAACACAGCGTTTTACAAGTCCACCGTATCGATTTACAGAAGCATCTTTGGTAAAGCAATTAGAAGAATTAGGTATTGGTCGTCCATCTACTTATGCACCAACAATTTCTACCGTACAAAGAAGAGGTTATATAGAAAAAGGGCAAAATGAAGGTATTGAAAGAGAATATCAACAAATTATTTTAAAAGATGCCAATGTTAAAACGCAAACGTTAACAGAAAAAACAGGTTCAGACAAAAATAAGTTGGTGCCAACAGATATAGGTAACATTGTAAACGATTTTTTAGTAGCTAATTTTTCTAATATTTTAGATTTTGGTTTTACAGCCAAAGTAGAAAATTCTTTTGATGATATTTCTGAAGGTGATGAAAACTGGACAGAAATGATTAAAGATTTTTATACCAAATTTCACGACAATGTAGAAGATGTGAAAGAAAATGCTGATAGAGAAAGTGGAGAGCGTATTTTAGGCGAACATCCAAAATCGGGTAAAACAGTTTTAGTACGTTTAGGTAAATTTGGCCCAATTGCACAAATTGGGGCACCAGAAGACGACGAAAAACAATTTGCAAGTTTAAATAAAGATCAAAATCTTGGCACTATAACTCTAGAAGAAGCTTTAGAATTATTTTTATTACCAAAAAGTTTAGGAATTTATGAAGGTGAAGAAGTAATTGTTTCTAATGGACGCTTTGGACCTTATATTCGATTTGGAAAAATGTTTGTTTCTCTAGATAAAGGAGAAAACCCTATGGAAGTAGATTTGCCTAGAGCTCAAGAGTTAATTGTTGCAAAACAAAAAGCAGATGCACCCATAGCGCATTACGAAGATTTGCCTGTACAAAAAGGAGTTGGACGTTTTGGGCCTTTTTTAAAATGGAATGGTATGTTTATCAACGTAAATAAAAAATACGATTTTGATAATCTTACAGAAGCCGATATTGAAGAGTTGATAGAAACCAAAAAGCAAAAAGAAATCGACAAAGTAATTCATCATTGGGAAGATGTTGATATTCGTGTAGAAAAAGCAAGATGGGGTCGTTTTAATGTGTTAAAAGGTAAAATTAAAATAGAATTACCTAAAACTACAGCCATAGAAAAACTTACGAAAGACGAAGCTGTTAAAATGATTGAAGCAAAAACACCAAAGAAAAAAGCACCAAAAAGAAAAACATCAACAAAAAAAACCACTAAAAAGAAATAAGGATTTCTTATATTGCAGTTGTTTTATAATATTATATGAACGCAGACTTTTTATCCCCCATAAAAGATTCTGTTGTGGCGCATTTAGCATCACAGCAAGACAAATCTTTGGGTAATTTTATACGTTTTCATACAGAAGAAGGTGGTTTACCAGATTTAGGAAATGTAGAAATTGCAATATTCGGTGTCCAAGAAGATAGAAATTCTCAAGATAATTTTGGATGCGGAGAAGACTTACACTTCATTAGAAAAAAACTATATCAATTATTTCCTGGTAATTGGCATACAGCCATTGCAGATTTGGGCAATGTAAAAAAAGGAAACACAGTTTCAGACACTTATTTTGCTGTAAAAGAAATAGTTACTACGCTTTTAAAACAAAATGTAATCCCCATAATTATAGGTGGTGGACAAGATATCACATATGTAAATTATAGAGCTTATGATAGTTTAGAGCAAACCGTAAATATAACTACCGTAGACAGTAGATTCGATTTGGGTAATTTAGAAGACGAATTAACCTCACAATCTTACCTTAGCAAAATCATCATGCAAGAACCCAGTAATTTGTTTAATTATTGCAATGTTGGGTATCAAACATATTTTAACTCGCAAGAAGAAATAAATCTTTTAGATAATTTATTTTTTGATGCCTATAGGTTAGGAAATTCAAAAGAATTAGAAAGTGTAGAGCCCGCTTTTAGAAATTCAGATATTGTTTCTATAGACATTGGGGCCATCCGTCAAAGTGAAGCACCAGCAAACAATAACGCTTCTCCAAATGGTTTTTTTGGTGAAGAAATTTGTGCAATTGCAAGATATGCAGGTATAAGTGATAAAGTTTCGTCTTTTGGAATTTACGAGTATAATCCTAAACACGATAAAAATCATCAAACAGCCCATTTAATAGCGCAAATGATATGGTATTTTATAGAAGGAGTTAATTTTAGAGTAAACGATTATCCGTTTTCTGGTAAAGAAAATTATCAAAAATTTACCGTCTTGTTAGAAGATGATGATCCGCTTACGTTTTATAAAAGCAATAAATCTGGCAGATGGTGGATAGAAATAAATATTTTATCAAATAATAAATACAAAAGACATGCGTTAGTACCATGTACATATAAAGATTACACAGAAGCAACAAAGCAGGTTATACCAGAGAAATGGTATAAAGCAATGAAAAAAATGGTGTAATTGATTAAAAAATAAAATCCGATACGTTAAATGCGAATTCAACATTGTTTTTTAGAAAAAAAAATAATAGGTTTACGAACTTTTTAGTAAAGATATATCAGAATATGAAGAAAGCAGCATTATTTGCACTTTTAATAATAGTATTTTACAGTTGTGGCTCTAATGATAGGGGAGAATTGGTAGGTGTAAAAGTCAAGAAAAAATGGTTTTCAGAAAAACCATACGGTATGACTTTAATTCCTGGTGGTTCTTTTACTATGGGTAAGCAAGATCAAGATATTATTGGTACCATGAATGCACCAACAAAAACAGTTACTGTAAGACCTTATTACATGGACGAAACAGAAATTACCAATAGTGAGTACAAAGAATTTGTGCATTGGGTTAGAGATTCTATTGTGAGAACAAAATTAGCGTACCAAGCAGAATTTGCTGCAATGGGTGCAAACCCAAGTCCAGATGGCACACCACTTTCTGGGGGTATACACGATTATGCTTTTGCAACAGTAGATACTACAGATGCCTCACCATACCAAAAATATATGTACGAAAATTATTGGAGTTTCGATTCTATAAAACCCCTGAATTGGGAAACAGAATTGGTTTGGAAAAAAGAAGATTATCCAGACATAGATTATGTAGAAGTCATGGACTCTTTATACATTTCTAGAGAAGAAGCAGTAGATGGTATTAGAACATTTAATACAAAATTTTTAAAATACAGATATTCTTGGTTTGATAGAGACAATGCTGCAAGAAAAGGAGGGAATAGAAGAGATTTTATAAATGATACAACTTTTCACATTTACCCAGACACCACAGCTTGGGTTAAAGATTTTAATTATTCTTACAATGACCCAATGCACCAAGATTATTTTCATCATCAATCATATGGAGATTATCCTGTGGTGGGTGTTACTTGGAATCAAGCAAACGCTTTTTGTAACTGGAGAACAAAAAAGAAAAACGATTATTTAAGAGGTAAAAAAAACGTAACACAAGTTCCAGATTTTAGATTACCTACAGAAGCTGAATGGGAATATGCTGCAAGAGGTGGTTTAGAATTTGCAACCTATCCTTGGGGTACAGGAAGTACAACAAGTGATAGAGGTTGTTTTTTAGCAAACTTTAAACCAGTAAGAGGTAATTATGCAGTAGATGGTGCTTTATATACCATGGAAGCAAAATCTTTTAACGCAAACGATTATGGCTTATACAATATGGCTGGTAATGTTTCTGAATGGACAAATACAGCTTACAACTTGTCTTCTTACTATATGGCCTCAACTATGAACCCAAATTTAGAAGATAGAAAAAATAAAAGAAAAATTGTACGGGGAGGTTCTTGGAAAGATGTAGCCTATTTTTTAGAAGTAAGTTCTAGAGATTATGAATATGTTGATACAGCAAGAAGTTATATCGGTTTTAGAACCGTACAAGATTACATAGGAACAACTAAAAAATAATAAAAGTACCCTAAAAATAAATTAAAAAAAATCATGGCACAATCAAAATCATACAAAAAAATAATGAATTTCGTTTACGGAATGGGAGCAGCAGTAGTAATTATTGGAGCCCTATTTAAAATTCAACACATATCATTTGGGTTTTTAACCGGAGGTGTAATGTTAACTCTTGGATTGGTAACAGAAGCTTTAGTATTTGCAATATCTGCTTTTGATCCACCAGAAGAAGACTTAGATTGGTCTAAAGTTTATCCAGAATTGGCAGATGGAACTCTATCGTCAGAAAAAGAAACGACGAAATTAGGAGCAGATGGTATGTTGTCTCAAAAATTAGACAACTTGTTACAAGAGGCTAAAATTGATTCAAGTTTAATGGAAAGTCTAGGTGCTAGTATGAAGAATTTTCAAAATGCAGCAGAAGGTTTATCTGCAGCATCAGAATCTGTGGCATCTACAAATAAATATAATGAAGAAATGTCTAAAGCTGCCTTACAAATGGAGTCTTTAAATAACTTGTATAAAGTACAAGTAGAAAATACAAGCAAACAAGCAGACTTAAATACAGCTGTTGTAGAAAATACAGAAAAATTAAAAGAACAAATGGATGCTTTGGCACAAAACATGTCTTCTTTAAATGGAGTTTATGGTGGTATGCTTTCTGCAATGTCTACAAAATAATAATTAGTTAAAACAAATGTATAACAACTTAAAAACTAATTAGAATGGCAGGAGGAAAAATGTCCGCAAGACAAAAGATGATTAACTTAATGTACCTCGTATTTATTGCAATGTTAGCAATGAATATGAGTAAAGAGGTTTTATCAGCTTTTGGTTTTATGAACGAAAAATTGGTAGAGAATAATATTTCTACAATCAAGAAAAATAAAGAAGCTTATGCAAATTTAGATTTGAAAGCATCAGAACAGAAAGAAAAATTTGGACCGTTAAAAGTTCAAGCAGATAAAATTAAAACCTATTCAAATGATTTTTATGATTATTTAGCTGTAATAAAGTCTAAAATGTTGACTGAAATTGAAGATAAATATGATTATGAAGCAATGGACAAAACCGATTGGTTAGATACATATTTCTTTAAAGGAGATTCCTACACTGCAGAAGGTCAAGAATTTTTAGATAGAATAAATACTTACAGAACAAATGTAATAGAAGTCATTGGGAGTGATAGTAAATTTGTAAACGTTTTAAATAAAAGATTTTCTACAAATCCAGTAATAGATTCTGAAACAGAAAAAGAAGTTCCATTTTTAAAAGCTAGATATGAAGGTTTTCCAATGATAGCCTCATTAACAAGCTTTACACAAATGCAGGCAGATATCAGAAATACAGAATCTGATATTGTTACAGACCTTTTAGGAGGTAAGTTAGAAGAAGCTCTATCATTAAACAATTATACGGGTATTGTACGTCTAAATAAAAGTGCATATTTTGCAGGAGAAAAGATTACAGGAGAAGTTGTTTTAGGTAGATACGATGCATCTTTAGTGCCAGATAAAGTTATTTTAAATGGCAAAGACGCAACAGATGCTGTACAAAACGGACAAGTAATTTTAAACATGCCAGCAGGTAATGTTGGTGAGAAAACAATAAAAGGTACAATTTACTTCAGAGAAAATGGAGAGGAAGTTCCAGTACCATTTGAAAGTAAATATTCTGTAATAGCAGAGCCAAGTTCTGCAGTAGTATCTGCAGATAAAATGAATGTGGTTTATAGAGGTGTACAAAACCCGATATCTGTATCTTTGCCAGGTGTAAGTGGTAATAATTTAAATGTTTCTGCCACAGGTGGTAGATTATCAGGTTCTGGTAGTAAATATAATCTAAGTGCAGGCTCTGGAAATACAGCTGTAATAAATGTAAGTGCTAAACTTACTAGTGGTAAAACTGTAAATTCTAAAGCAACCTTTAGAATTAAAGATATACCTGCTGCAATGGGTAGTGCAAGAGGGCAGTTTGGTGTTGTAAGAATGCCAAAAAGTAGTTTAGCAAACACACCAATTGGTGCAGGATTGCCAGATTTTGTTTTCGATTTAAAATTACAAGTTAAAAGCTTTAAGGTTAAAGTTCCTGGTCAAGTAACTGTACTAGTAAATGGTACAAAGTTTAATGCACAAGCAAAAAAAGTATTAGCTAAGGCAAGAAGAGGAGATGTTGTAACCATTTTTGATATACAAGCATCAATCATTGGAAACTCTACATATCAACTTAAAAAAGTTATACCTGTAAGTATAGAGATTACAAACTAGAAAAACAAAAACATAATTATGATAAAAAATTGTGCATATATATGTATTGCTCTTTTTACTGCAGGATTGGTAAATGCGCAAACAAACTTATTAAATGCAAAATCTGTAGATCAAATTGGTGTTAAAAGCAAGCAACAATTAGCAGCTGATAACGATGGTCCAATACCTTATGGTTATGTACATGATAGAGATGTATTATGGTCTAAAGTAGTTTGGGAATTTATCGATTTGAATCAAAAAATTAATTTACCTTACTATTTTCCTATAGATACTACAAATATATCTTCAGATAGAAGGTCTTTGTTTGATACCTTAATTAAAGGAATCAAACAAGGTAAAATTAAAGAAGCGTATACAGATTCTTATTTTACCTCTAAAATTACACAAAGCGAAATAGACCAACGTTTGGTAAATATTAGAGAAGAAAATAGATATACAGATACTTTTAAAATTCAAACGCAAGACGTTGCTGGTTATATGATAAAAGGAATGTGGTATTTTGATAAGCGTCTAGGAGAATTAAAATACAGACTGCTAGCAATAGCCCCAATGAGTAAAGATGTACAAACTTTAGGAGTTCAAGAAATTGAAGACGAAGAGTTGTATGAATTATTTTGGATATTTTTTCCAGATGCAAGAGAAGTTTTGCATGATGCAAAAGTATTCAACCCCAAAAATACTTCGTATCCAATATCATTTGATCATATGTTAAATGCAAGAAGATTTAACTCAGTCATTGTTAGAGAAGAAAACATCTACGGCAACAGAGCTATAGAAGACTATGTTAGAGGGAATTCTTTATTCCAGTTGCTAGAAGCAAACAAAATAAAAGAAGATATTAGAAATAGAGAAATGGACATGTGGAATTATTAAAATCTCACCTATATTTTATAAAAAAACGTTTGCGAAAGCAAACGTTTTTTTATGGGTATCTATTTTTATAAACACGTTGAAAAAATCAAATAAAAAACTTCCTATTTTTGTAGCATGAAAGTAGATTATATAATTGTAGGTTTAGGCTTGGCAGGTTTAGCTTTTGTAGAAGAATTGATCAACGCTCAAAAAACTTTTATGGTTTTCGAGGACAACTCTCAAACCTCTTCTTTAGTGGCTGGAGGGGTTTATAATCCTGTAATTTTAAAAAGATTTACGCCAGTTTGGAACGCTACAGAACAATTAGCAGTAGCACTTCCATTTTATGATGCATTAGAAAAAAAATTTAACAAAAAATTTGATCAAAAATTTATTACAAAAAAAGTATTTAAATCTATAGAAGACCAAAATAATTGGTTTACAGCCTTAGATAAACCCAAATTAACTAGATATTTAGATAAAAAATTAGATAAAAATAATTATGATGGTGTAATAGCCCATTACAATTTTGGCAATGTCACAGAAACAGGAAGAATAGATACTTTAAAGTTAGTAGAAATTTATAGAAACTACCTGTTAGAAAACAAATGTCTGATAAACGAGCATTTTAAATATGATCAATTAGATATTTTAGAAGAAACACTAAACTACAAAGATATAAGTGCAACTAAAATTGTTTTTGCAGAAGGTTTTGGTGTTAAAAAAAATCCTTTTTTTAATTACTTACCACTAAAAGAAGCCAAAGGAGAATTGTTAACCATACAAGCACCAGCATTAAATATTGATTTTTTATTAAAATCTACACTGTTTGTGCTTCCTTTAGGAAATCATTATTACAAAGTAGGAGCAACTTTTAATTGGAAAGATAAAACCTCTAAACCCTCTGAAGAAGGTAAACAAGAATTGGTAGAAAAACTAGAAAAAGTTATAAGTGTACCTTATAAGATCGTAAACCAAACAGCAGGTATAAGACCCAGTGTAAAGGATAGAAGACCTATGGTTGGTGTGCATCCAAAACATAAGCAATTGTGCGTTTTAAATGGTTTGGGTACTCGTGGTGTAATGATTGCACCCACAGTTGCAAAGAGTTTATTTTTACACTTAGAACAAGGTAAAGAATTAGATAAAGAAATAGATATTAAACGATTTATTTTTTAAAACTAACAAACATATTTATCCAAAGAATTCTAGACAAACGCAAATTTACAGGCGCTAAAACAATAAGTGTAATAATAATTGCTGCAAAAGATTGTAATAAAGAGAAACCAAAAAATAAAGAAGAAATTATAAAAGTAGCTACAGAAAGTGCTACTGTAATTCCGTAATTTACATACATAGCTCCATAAAAAAATGAAGGTTCCATCATGTATTTTAAATTACACTTTGGGCAATGTGTATGCAATTGTGTAATTTTTGTTGGATGAAATGTGAATTTATATTTAAAAAATTCACCCTCATGACATTTCGGGCATTTGCCATTTACTATGCTATATATTTTTGTTCCTTTTTTAAACATCTGTACCTTAAAAATTATCTACTTTTGCAAAGGTAAATTTTTTACACCTTTAATTAAGTAACAATCATTACATTTCATGTTAAACGTACATAATTTAACAGTTTCATTTATGGGAACTGATTTATTTTCAGGAATAACCTTTAAACTAAATAAAGGAGATAGAATTGGTTTGATTGGTAAAAACGGCGCCGGAAAATCTACATTGCTTAAAGTATTATCTCAAGATATAGAAAGTAGTGGTGGTACCATGGCTTTTGATAAAGATGTGCAAATTGGGTTTTTAAGACAAGATATAGATTTTGTAGAAGGCAGAACTATTTTAGAGGAAGCCTATCAAGCTTTTGAAGAGATTAAACAAATCGAACTGCAATTAGACGAAATTAACAAGCAATTGGCAGAAAGAACCGATTACGAAAGTGAAGGTTACACCCAGTTAATACACGATTTAACAGAAAAAACAGAACGTTACGAACTTTTAGGAGGATACAATTATCAAGGAGATACAGAAAAAATATTACAAGGTTTAGGTTTTCAAAGAGAAGATTTTGACAAACTAACAGATACTTTTTCTGGTGGATGGAGAATGCGAATCGAATTGGCAAAATTATTATTGCAAAATAATGATGTTTTACTGTTAGATGAACCCACAAACCACTTAGATATCGAATCTATAATTTGGTTAGAAAACTTTTTAAAGTCTTATGCAGGTGCAATTGTATTAGTCTCGCATGATAAAATGTTTTTAAATAATGTAACCAACAGAACTATAGAAATCTCTTTAGGACAAATTTACGATTATAAAAAACCTTACTCAGAGTTTTTATTATTAAGAGGAGAAATTAAAGAAAAACAATTACAGGCACAGAAAAATCAAGAAAAAGAAATAAAACAAAAACAACAATTAATAGATAAATTTAAAGCAAAAGCAAGTAAAGCATCTATGGCACAATCTTTAATGAAACAACTAGATAAGGTTGAGTTGATTGAGGTAGACCAAGATGATAATCAAGCGATGAATGTACGTTTTGCAGTTTCTAAAGAACCTGGTAAAATTATTGTAGAGGCAGGAAATTTATCAAAAAGTTATGGTGATAAACACGTTTTAGAAGGTGTAGATTTATTGATAGAACGAAATAGCAAAATTGCTTTTGTTGGGCAAAATGGTCAAGGAAAATCTACCTTAGCAAAAATGATGGTAGGTGAAATTCCTTTTGAAGGCCATTTAAAATTAGGCCATAATGTACAAATAGGGTATTTTGCTCAAAATCAGTCAGAACATCTACCACCAGAAAAAACGGTTTTAGAAATCATGGAAGATGCTGCTACAGATAGTAACAGAATGCGTGTTAGAGACATGTTAGGTTCGTTTTTATTTGGTGGAGATGCAGTAGATAAAAAAGCAAAAGTACTTTCTGGAGGAGAAAGAAATCGTTTGGCATTGTGTAAATTATTATTACAACCTTTTAATGTTTTAATAATGGATGAGCCTACAAACCACCTAGACATAGCCTCTAAAACTGTTTTAAAAGAAGCTTTAAATAATTTTGATGGTACTTTAATTGTGGTTTCTCACGATAGAGAGTTTTTACAAGGATTAACTACTACAGTCTACGGTTTTAAAGACAAAGAAATTAAAGAATATTTAGGTGATATCGATTATTTCCTAGAACAACATAAGATGGAAAGTTTACGAGATGCAGAAAAGAAAACCGTTGTAAAAGTTGCCAAAGATACTTCTAAAAAAGAAGCACATAAATTATCCAGAGAACAAGAAAAAGCCTTAAAAAAACTAAACAACAAACTTTCTAATATAGAAACAGAAATAGCCGATTTAGAAACCGAAATTGAAAAGATTGATTTAGAATTGGCAAAAAACTATGATGAAGTTTCTTCGAGTCCTAATTTCTTTGAAAAATACAAAGCTAAAAAAGCAAAAGTAGAGATTTTAATGGAGCAATGGGAGCAACTAGAAGAACAGATTTCTAATTTCTCCTAACTTTTTTGTGTGAATTAGCAATTTTATTTTAAGCAAATAATCTAGTAAATAAAAACCTGTTAAGTTTTAAAACTTAACAGGTTTGTTTTTTATTTAAAAATTAAAAGATTAATTTTCTTTTCTAGGTTCTCTTGGTTTTCTGTCATCACGTCTGTTGTCTCTTCCGCGATTATCTCTACCTCTGTTGTTATCTCTTGGGGGTCTAGCAACATAACCTTCGGGTTTTGGTAAAAGTGCTTTTCTAGAAACTTTTTCTTTACGTGTTCTAGGGTCTATACCAAAGTATTTTACATCTAAAACGTCGCCCATTTTAACAACGTCAGAAACATTGTCTGTTCGTTCCCAAGCTAATTCAGAAACATGTAATAAAACTTCGTTTCCTGGAGCCTCTACATATTCTACAACAGCACCAAAATCTAGCATTTTAATTACTTTTACTTCGTAAACGCTACCCACTTCTGGTTTAAATAACATTGATTCAATTCTAGCAATTACCTGCTCAATTCCTTCTGGTTTTGTACCTAAAATTTCTATAATACCTTCTTCAGTTACAGCGTCTTCAGTAATTACGATAGTAGTTCCTGTTTCTTTCTGTAATTCTTGTATGTGTTTTCCACCTGGACCAATAAATGCACCAATCATATCATTAGGAATACGTCTGGTAATCATTTTTGGAGCATGTGCTTTAACATCTGTATTTGGTGCAGCAATAGTGTCTGTTAACTTCTCTAAAATATGTAAACGACCATCTCTTGCTTGTTTTAGTGCATTTACTAAAATTTCGTAAGAAAGACCTTTTACTTTAATATCCATTTGACAAGCAGTAATACCATCTTCAGTTCCTGTTACTTTAAAGTCCATATCTCCTAAATGATCCTCATCACCTAAAATATCAGATAAAACTGCATAACGATCACCATCAGAAATTAATCCCATAGCAATACCCGATACAGGTTTTTTTAATTGAACACCAGCATCCATTAATGCCATTGTACCAGAACAAACTGTTGCCATAGAAGATGAACCATTAGATTCTAAAACTTCACTTACAACTCTAACTGTGTAAGGGCAATCAGCAGGAATCATTCCTTTTAAGGCTCTTTGTGCTAAATTACCATGACCTACTTCTCTACGAGATGTTCCTCTTAAGGGACGTGCTTCACCTGTACAAAAAGGAGGGAAGTTATAGTGTAAATAGAAAGTTTCTTCGCCTTCGTAAGAAGCCATATCTATTTGGTTTGCTTCTCTAGATGTACCTAAAGTTACAGTTGCTAATGCTTGTGTTTCTCCTCTTGTAAAAATAGAGGAACCATGTGTAGATGGTAAATAATCTACCTCACACCAGATAGGTCTAATATCTGTAGTTTTACGTCCGTCTAAACGTAAACCTTCTGCTAAAGTTAATTCTCTAACAGCATTTTTTTGTGCTTTGTTAAAATATTTTCCAATTAAACCACCAAAATCTGCCAATTCTTCTTCAGAAAAAGTAGCTGTAATTTCTTCTTTTACAGCAGCAAAAGCTTCAGAACGTTCTGCTTTAGAAGTCCCTTTTTTAGCAATTGCATAACATTTATCGTACGCTAAATCATTTATTTTTTTAGCTAAATCTTCATCTTCTCTTTCTGGTTCGTACTCACGAGTTTCTTTTTTACCAAAAGCTTCTGCTAAACGAACTTGTGCAGCACATTGTACTTTAATAGCTTCGTGTGCAAATTTAATAGCGTCTGCCATTTCTTCTTCAGAAATCTCATCCATTTCACCTTCTACCATCATCACAGAATCTGCAGAAGCACCAATCATCATATCAATGTCAGATTCTTCTAACTGTGCTCTGTTTGGGTTGATAACGAAATCGCCATTTACTCTTGCAACACGTGCTTCAGAAATTGGAGTTTCGAAAGGAATGTCTGATAATTGAATAACTGCAGATGCAGCTAAACCTGCTAATGCATCTGGCATTACATCTTCGTCATGAGACATTAATTGTATCATCACTTGTGTTTCTGCATGGTAATCTTTTGGAAATAATGGACGTAAAACACGATCTACTAAACGCATTGTTAATACTTCGCCATCACTTGGTCTTGCTTCTCTTTTAAAGAATCCTCCAGGATAACGTCCTGCAGCAGCAAATTTTTCTCTATAATCTACTGTAAGTGGTAAAAAATCAACATCACTTTGTTTGTAGTTAGATACTACAGTACATAATAACATTGCTTTACCCATTTGAACAACAACAGAACCGTGCGCTTGTTTCGCTAATTTACCGGTTTCTAATGAGATGGTTCTTCCATCTCCAAGGTCTATAACCTCTCTAAATACTTTTGGAATCATAAAATTTTAATTCTAAATTTTTAATTTGTTTGTTGTTGCGTTGTTGTTTTGTTGTGTGTTTTCCAATGGAAATTCAAAAATGCTGTTACTATTTTTGATTTTTTATATATAGTCTGTTTGTTAAGTAGAATATATTTTTGTTTGTTTTTGGGATAACCCAAAAGAATTTTAAACAAAAAAAGAGGCGCGTTTATAGCTCCTCTTTTTTAGTGTAAGAATTATTTTCTAATTCCTAATTCTTTAATAATTGCACGATATCTTGCAATATCTTTTTTCTTTAGATAGTCTAACAAACTTCTACGTTTACCTACCATCATTACTAATGAACGTTCTGTATTATAATCTTTACGATTGTTTTTTAAATGCTCAGTTAAGTGATTAATTCTGTGCGTAAATAACGCAATTTGCCCTTCTGAAGAACCCGTATCGTTTTTTCCTTTACCGTGTTTTTCGAAGATGCTTTCTTTTACTTTTTTAGTTAAGTACATGCCAATATTATTTAAATGATTTTTATGTATTTCAATAGATTTTCTATTGAAGGTGCAAATATAGGATTATTTTTTTATTAAAAAACTTTAATAGCTTACTATTTTATAGTCTAAATTGCTGTTTTTAAGTAAACTTAGATACCAAATTAAAAAAGTTTATGGTAAGTATATAGGCTTGTATTTTTCGACATACATACCAAGTGTTTGTTTTTTTATAAAAATTCATAAATAAATAGCTCTTTATTGCTTTATTTTTAACAAATTGTAAATTTTTATATATTATTATAAATTAAATTTGTATATCTAAATTTAATATCTAGATTTGTAGCTCAAAATAAAGAGCATAAAATGTCAAATAACAATTTTACTCGTTTCTATTTTTACTTTTACTTTTTTAGTAAGAGGAGAGACTTTGTATCATGTTGTTAAAAACATTTCTAAAATATAAAGTCTCGAATTTATTTCGAGGCTTTTTTTTTGATATAATTTAAAAAGTTTGAAAAAAATTATTGCCATACAAGGAGCTCAAGGCTCAAACCACCATAAAGTTGCAAAAGACTTTTATGGAGACAACATTCAATTAATAGAATGTATGTCTTTTGATGCTTTGGTAGATAGCTTGTTAAAAGGAGAGGCAAGTCTTGGGGTAATGGCTTTAGAAAATACCATTGCAGGTTCAATTATACCTAATTATGCTTTAATTGATAGTAATAACTTACATATTATAGATGAAGAGTATTTAAATATTCACCATCATTTAATGGCGTTAAAAGGTCAAGATATTTCAGATATTAAAGAAGTTTGGTCGCATCCAATGGCATTGTTACAATGTAAAGAATTTTTTAAAAACCACCCACAAATTAAATTGGTAGAAGATGTAGATACTGCTGAGGTTGCTAAAAGAATTGCCAAAGAAAATTTAAAAGGCATTGCTGCAATTGCACCAAAAATTGCTGCAGATATTTTTGGTTTGCAAGTTTTAGAAGATGAAATTCAGACGATTAAACAAAATTCGACAAGATTTGTAATTGTACAAACTACGGAACCCAATCATAGAGTAAATCAAATAAATAAAGCGTCTTTAAAATTTCAATTAGACCATAAAAGAGGAAGTTTAGCAACTATTTTAAATGTACTAAGCGATTGTAAAATGAATTTAACCAAAATTCAATCATTGCCCGTAATAAAAACTCCTTGGAAATATTCGTTTTTTGTAGATATTACTTTTGATGATTACAAAGATTATCAAAAAGCAGAGTCAATTATAGAAATAATGGCAGAAGAATTTAAGATTTTAGGAACTTATAAAAGTGGTAGAAAATGATAGCATCAGCAAAAAGATTAAATACCGTTAAAGAATACTACTTTTCAAAAAAATTAAGAGAAGTTAGGGGTTTAATGGCTGCAGGAAAACCTATTATCAATATGGGAATTGGTTCACCAGATTTACAACCGCCAACAAAAGTTTTAGAAGCTATTCAAGGGAGTTTAAATGATGTTTCGGCACACAAATATCAATCTTATCAAGGATTACCTGAGTTAAGAAATGCCATCACTAATTTTTATAAAAATAAATTTTCTGTGCTTACAAATCCAGAGAATGAAGTTTTACCATTAATGGGAAGTAAAGAAGGTATTATGCATATTTCTATGGCTTTTTTAAACGAAGGCGATAAAGCATTAATACCAAACCCAGGTTACCCAACCTATACATCTGTAACCAAATTAGTAGGTGCAGAACCCTTGTTTTATAATTTAAGCGATGCTACAAATTGGCAACCTAATTTTACAAAATTAGAGCAACAAGATTTAAGTGATGTAAAAATAATGTGGGTAAACTATCCACATATGCCAACAGGTGCCAATGCAACTTTAGAAACTTTTGAAAAGTTGGTAGCTTTTGGTAAAAAGCATCAAATTTTAATTATTAATGACAATCCATACAGTTTTATTTTAAACGATAACCCAACAAGTATTTTACAAGTAGCAGGGGCAAAAGATATTGCTTTAGAGTTAAATTCTTTAAGTAAAACCTTTAATATGGCTGGTTGGCGAGTTGGGATGGTTTTAGGAAATGCCAATTTTATCAACGAGATTTTAAAAGTAAAATCAAATATGGATTCTGGGATGTTTTACGGTATTCAAAAAGGAGCTGTAGAGGCTTTGCAATTGTCTGATAATTGGTTTGTAGCACAAAATAAAGTGTACCAAGAACGCAGAAAACTCATTTGGCAATTGGCAGATAAGTTAGATGCAAAATACAGTAAAAATGCAACAGGTTTATTTGTTTGGGCAAAAATTCCTGAAGGAAAAAAATCTGAAGAAGTTACAGATGCAGTTTTATACGATAAAGATATTTTTATAACACCAGGAACTATTTTTGGTTCTCAAGGCGAGGGTTATATCCGTTTTTCGTTATGTGTAACAAAAGAAATAATTAAAGAAGCAATAAATAGGCTATAAGTTATAAGCTTTTAGCTTAAAGTATTATCAATATGAAAAATATATTTTGCATCGGCATTGGTTTAATTGGAGGTAGTTTTGCAATCGATATTAAAAACTACAACCCAGAAGTTATAATTCATGGTATTAGTAGAAAAGCCGAAACCTTAAATAAGGCATTAGATTTAAATCTAATTGATAAAAAAGCAACTTTAGACGATCTTGAAAATGCAGATTTGGTAATTGTGTCAATTCCTGTAGATGCCACTGTAAAATTACTACCAACTATTTTAGACAAAATATCAGATAACACTTTAGTGGTAGATGCAGGTTCTACAAAAGAAGCTATTTGTAAAGAGGTTGAACATCATAAAAGAAGAAGAAACTTTTTAGCATGTCACCCAATTGCAGGAACAGAAAAATCTGGACCCACAGCAGCAATTTCTGGCTTATATAAAGGGAAAACCAATATTATTTGCGAAGTAGAAAAAACAACTTTTAAATTACAAGAAAAAGCTTTAGAGCTTTTTAGAGCTATTGGAATGCGTATTCGTTATATGGACCCAGTTTCTCATGATAAACATATTGCGTATGTTTCGCACCTATCTCACATAAGCGCATTTATGTTAGGTAAAACAGTAATTAATAAAGAAAAAAACGAGCGCGATATTTTTGATATGGCAGGTTCTGGTTTCGAATCTACAGTTCGTTTAGCAAAAAGTAGTCCAGCAATGTGGACCCCAATTTTTAAGCAGAATAAAGAAAACGTAATAGAAACTTTAGAAGAATACATTAGCAATTTGCAACATTTTAAAGAATTGATGCAACAAGATAATTTCTCCGAAATTTTTAACCAAATGGAGAACACAAATTATATAAAACAAATTTTAAACGGCATAAAATAATAGCCAAAATAAGTAGAAAAATGAAGAATACAGCAGCATTAAGAACATGGTTGGATGATATGAAACTTGAACATCCACTAGTAATAGCAGGGCCTTGTAGTGCAGAAACCGAAGAACAGGTTTTAAAAATTGCGCACGAATTAAAAGATTCTGATGTAAACTATTATAGAGCAGGAATTTGGAAACCAAGAACAAGACCAGGAAACTTTGAGGGCGTTGGTGCCTTAGGTTTAGGTTGGTTAAAAAAGGTTAAAGAAGAAACAGGTATGAAGACCTGTACTGAAGTTGCCAATGCTGCGCACTGTAAATTAGCATTAGAACATGATGTAGATTTATTATGGATTGGTGCAAGAACTGCAGTTTCTCCTTTTATAATGCAAGAAATAGCAGATGCCTTACAAGGGACTGATAAAATTGTATTGGTAAAAAACCCTATAAACCCAGATTTATCATTATGGTTGGGTGGTATTGAAAGATTATATACCGCAGGAATTAAAAATTTAGGAGCAATCCACAGAGGCTTTTCTACCTATGAAAAAACCAAATATAGAAATGTTCCAGAATGGCAAATAGCTATTGAATTTCAAAATCGTTTTCCAGACTTACCTCTAATTTGTGATCCATCGCATATTACAGGAAATAGAGAAATGATTTTTGATGTTTCGCAAGCCGCTTTAGATTTAAACTTTGATGGTTTAATGATAGAAACCCATTGGGATCCAGATAATGCATGGTCAGATGCTGCACAACAGGTTACACCTACAAAGTTAAAGCAGATTATGGAAGATTTAAAAATCAAGAAAACCACAGAAACTGCCCCAGAATACAGAGAGTCTTTAGAGAATTTAAGAGCTCAAATTAATGTGGTAGATGAGCAATTAATTCAATTGCTAGCAAAACGCATGCAAGTTGCTGACAAAATAGGCGAATTAAAAAAAGAAAAAAATGTAGCTGTTTTACAATCTAGACGTTGGAATGAGATTTTAGGAAACATGGTTTTAGAAGGGAGTAGCAAAGGTTTAAGCGAAGAATTTGTTTTAAAAATGTTTAAAGCAATTCACCAAGAATCTATCAATCATCAAGAAAAAATTATTAACGGGTAATTTATGCTGAACTCGATTTAGTATTTTTTTTATCAAAACTATTAGCCACAAATTCGTAAATAATTATCGAATTTGTGGCTTTTTTTGTGCGTTACCACAAGGGTCAGGCTTTCGTTACTCGCTTTTTTTGTCAACAACAAAAAAGAGCTCAAACAGGTCACTCAATCCTTAACGCGTATGGCAAACTAAAAAAAGGAAGTTTGTAAAACGAACTTTTATCATATTTTCTGCCCCCTTCAGGTTTTAAAAACCTAAAGAGTCTTCTTTGTTAGTTTAATAAAGTAAACTTTTAACACACTATTACTTCGAATCAAATTTTTTTCAGAAATTTTGTATCCAGAAGTTTTCTCAATTTTAACAAGTTCTCGATACAATTTTCTCAAAAAAATCGAAAATCACTCGAACTGACATCCAAATAATTACTTAAAATTCTGCATCTTTGTAATAATGACAGGAACAGTATACAAATCTACAGGAAGTTGGTATTTTGTAAAAGATACTTTAGGAAACTTTCATAAATGTAGAATTAAAGGCAAATTCAGAATCAAAGGCATTAAAAGTACCAACCCAATTGCGGTTGGCGATCAAGTGCAATTTGATATCGAAAAAAAAGGAGATGAAGAAACAGGAGTCATAAAAAAAATATTAGATAGAGAAAATTTTATTGTTCGTAAATCTGTAAACCTGTCTAAGCAAACACATATTATTGCTGCCAATATAGATCAAGTTTTTTTATTAATCACCATAAATAATCCACCTACATTTACCACATTTATAGACCGTTTTTTAGTTTCTGCAAGAGCCTACAGAATAGACGTAATTTTAGTATTTAATAAAATAGACGCCTACGAAATTGAAGAACGAGCAGAAATTTTATACCTCAAAGATATTTACGAAGCTATTGGTTATAAGTGTGTAGAAGTATCTGCAACCGAAAAGAAAAACGTAACTACTGTAAAAGAAATGATGCAAGGTAAAACTTCTATGTTTGTAGGACATTCTGGAGTTGGTAAAACCACATTGGTAAACGCAATAGAGCCCAGTTTAGATTTAAAAACTAAAGAAATTTCAGACCAACACAAACAAGGGCAACACACAACAACCTTTGCAGAAATGTTCGATTTAAGTTTTGACGCCAGAATTATAGATACACCAGGTATCAAAGGTTTTGGAGTGGTAGATATGGATAAATACGAATTGGGCGATTATTTTCCGGAGTTTTTTGCCCTAAAGCAAGACTGTAAGTTTAACAATTGCATCCATTTAAAAGAGCCACACTGTGCTGTAAAAGAAGCGTTAGAAAATGAAGAAGTTTCTTGGTCTCGTTACAAAAGTTACCTGCAAATTATAGAAGGAGAAGAAGAAACAGAACACTTTAGAACCGATATTTGGAACGAAGAAGATAATGACTGATTATGAAAATAGTAATTCAAAGAGTATCAAAAGCAAGCGTTACTATTAATGATGAAAAAGTTGCCAATATAAAAACAGGTTTATTGGTTCTATTAGGTATTGTTACAGATGATAGTCAAAAAGATGTTGATTTTTTGGTTAGAAAAACTGCAAATCTGCGCATTTTTAATGATGAAAATGGCGTAATGAACAACTCTCTAAAAGACTGCGATGGAGAAGTAATAGTAGTAAGTCAGTTTACGTTACATGCAGCAACCAAAAAAGGAAACAGACCTAGTTATATAAAAGCTGCAAAACCAGAAATTGCTATTCCTTTGTATGAGAAATTCGTGTCAACTTTAGAAATAGAACTCGATAAAAAAGTACAAACTGGCGAGTTTGGTGCAGATATGAAAGTAGAATTGTTAAACGATGGCCCAGTAACCATCATTATAGATTCTAAAAACAAAGAATAAAGATTTGGATTTTATAGACATCCATACACATAAAAAACAATTTTTCGAAAACGTATTTTCCGTAGCAAATAAATATCCAGTTTCATTAGATTTTACTTCCCCTTTTTCTATAGGTATTCATCCTTGGTTTATCAATAAAAATAAAATTGAAGCAGAACTTTTAATACTAGCCAAAAAACTACAACATAAAAATTGTGTGGCTTTGGGTGAGTGTGGTTTAGATAAAGTTATAAAAACCGATTTTGAGCTGCAAAAAACCGTGTTTAAAAAGCAAATTCAGCTTTCAGAAAAATACCAAAAACCTTTAATAATTCATTGTGTAAAAGCGTATCAAGACATTGTAGAGTTAAAAAAAGAGCTAAAACCAAGACAAGTTTGGCTTGTTCATGGTTTCAATAAAAATTGGCAAGTTGCCCAAAGTTTATTAAAAAACGGAATTTTACTATCTTTTGGGACAGCCATTATCAACCATAAAAAATTACAAGAAGTGGTTGCAAAAGTGTCTTTAGAAAAACTTTTTTTAGAAACCGATGATAAAGACGATGCCATTGTAGAGGTTTACGTAAAACTAGCAAAACTAAAAGGTGTGCCTTTGGAAATTTTACAGCAAAAAATCCAAGAAAATTTTAAACAATTATTTTTAAAAACAACTTAATGGGCATACACACAAGTAAAGCCTTCAAACTCTAAAAAGGCTATTTCGTAAGTCATTTTCTCACCATTATATCTAATTTCTCCACTTGTTTTTTCATCAGCAAACTTAAAATCCTCAATATAAATGTGATGCAAGAATCGTAGTTTTTTCTTTCCGTAAATTTTATATAAACTCTCTTTAGCTCCCCAAACAATGGTTAATTTACTAATTAAAGCATCATGGTTTGCAATGGTTTTATATTCTTCTATTGGCGTAAATTTATGCGCTATTTTTAAAATTTTATCTCGCTGTTTTTCAATGTCTATACCCACATGCAAATCATCAGAAGTAATAATGGCAGTAAAAGTAAAAGAGTGCGTAATAGAAATGTATTTACCATCTTTTAAATGTGGTTTTCCAAACGCATCATAAACTAAATCAAAATCTGTATAACCTACTTTTTTTAGCAAATGTCTAATACTCAAAAAACCTTTTTGGTGCAACTCAGACCTCATAGAATTTAAGCGAGTTTCACTTTTTTTAGAAAGTTGGGTGTTTTCTTTTAATTCAGCAATAGATTCTTCAATCTTCCAAATCAGTACTTTAGTAGTTTTGTTAACCGTTAATGTTTTGTAAAGAGCCATATATTTTAAAATCTAAGTCGTATCTTTGCACCTCTAAAAAATAGAATATAAAGATACAAAATATGAGCACAAATACAGCTTACGTACCATTTAAAGTAAAAGATATTTCTCTAGCAGATTGGGGAAGAAAAGAAATTGAGTTAGCAGAAGCTGAAATGCCAGGTTTAATGGCGTTGAGAGAAGAATATGGAGATGCACAACCTTTAAAAGGTGCAAGAATTGCAGGTTGTTTACACATGACCATTCAGACTGCAGTTTTAATTGAAACCTTACAAGCTTTAGGTGCAGAGGTTACTTGGAGCTCTTGTAATATTTTTTCTACCCAAGACCAAGCAGCTGCTGCAATTGCTGCAACAGGTACACCTGTGTATGCGTGGAAAGGAATGAACGAAGAAGAATTTGACTGGTGTATAGAGCAAACCTTATTTTTTGGCGAAGACAAAAAGCCATTAAATATGATTTTAGATGATGGTGGAGATTTAACCAATATGGTTTTAGATAAATATCCAGAATTGGCTGCAGGCATTAACGGATTATCAGAAGAAACTACAACAGGAGTTCATAGATTATACGAAAGAGTAAAAAATGGCACACTACCAATGCCGGCAATTAATATTAATGATTCTGTAACCAAATCAAAATTTGATAACAAATATGGTTGTAAAGAATCTGCTGTTGATGCAATTAGAAGAGCAACAGATATAATGTTAGCTGGTAAAAGAGTAGTAGTTTGTGGTTATGGAGATGTTGGTAAAGGTACAGCAGCTTCTTTTAAAGGTGCAGGTTCTATTGTTACAGTTACAGAAATAGACCCAATTTGTGCGTTACAAGCAGCTATGGATGGTTTTGAAGTTAAGAAGCTAGAAACAGTTATGGGGAATGCAGATATCATTATTACTACAACAGGGAATAAAGATATTGTAAAAGAAGAACATTTTAAAGGTGTAAAAGACAAAACAATTATCTGTAACATAGGGCATTTTGATAACGAATTAGATATTGCTTGGTTAAACAATAATTATGGCGATACTAAAGTAGAAATCAAACCTCAGGTAGATAAATATACCATAGATGGTAAAGATCTTATTATTTTAGCAGAAGGGCGTTTGGTAAACTTAGGTTGCGCAACTGGGCACCCAAGTTTTGTAATGTCTAACTCATTTACCAACCAAACGTTGGCACAAATGGAGCTTTGGAACAATGCAGACGCTTATCAAAATAAAGTATACATGTTACCAAAACATTTAGATGAAAAAGTAGCAAAATTACACTTAGAAAAAATTGGTGTAGAGCTAACAGAATTACGTAACGACCAAGCAGAATATATTGGAGTTACTGTAGAAGGCCCATATAAGCCAGAACATTACAGATACTAGACTTTAGTTTTTAGATACTAATTCTAATAGATGTTATTATTCTTGCGCAGGCAAGAATCTAACTATAAAACTTAAAAACTCTTTCATTTGAACTGAATTTATTTCAGTTTCTTTGAAAGAGTTTTTTATTTGAGCGTTTTAATAGGCCGTAATTTATCTTGAGAAAAGACGAAATACGTACTCTTTTTATCTTTTTTCTGATTTTATTTCAGCATCTTCTATTGAGAGTTTCCTAAAATTAAAATTTGTTAATTACTTCTTTAAAATTAACATTTATCAATTCCTTTTTCTTGTAATTTTAAAGTGTGAAATCAGGAGAGACAAAATTGGTGCAAAAAACCAAAAAAAGTTACAGAGTTGCGCGTCCAAAACAGACGGGTTTTTCTAGTCCTGCCACACATTACACAGAACCCAGAATAGATTTAAACGACGTTTTAATAAACAATCCTTCCGCCACTTTTTACGTACGTGTTATCGATAATAGTTTTGCCGAATTTGATATTTTAGAGAAAGATGTTTTGATAATCGATAAATCTCTATCGCCTAAAAATAATCAGTTGGCTGTAATTGCAAAAGAAGGTGCTTTTCAAATTACAAGAATAGATACCAACTCTAAAGAAGAAATTCAACTTTGGGGTGTAATTACCTATATTATAAAATCTACTTTATGATAGCTTTAGTAGATTGTAATAGCTTCTATGCGTCTTGCGAACAAGTTTTTAGACCCGATTTACAAGGCAAGCCAGTAGTAGTTTTAAGCAATAACGATGGTTGTATTATTGCAGCCAATAAAGAAGCAAAAGCATTGGCACATATACCAATGTTTCAACCAGTTTTTAAAATTAAAGACATTTTAAAAGCGAATAATGTTACCTGTTTTTCTTCTAATTATACATTGTATGCAGATATGTCTCAAAGAGTAATGGATACGTTACGAGAATTTTCACCAATGGTAGAAGAATATAGTATAGATGAAAGCTTTGTAGATTTATCACACTACCCAGCAGATAAAATTGAAGAAATTGCCCATAAAATAAAAAATAGTGTACATAAAAACACGGGAATTCCTGTTGGAGTAGGAGTAGCAAAAACAAAATCGCTCTCTAAAATTGCAAATAAATTTGCAAAGAAAATTCCAGAAAACAAAGGAGTTTTAGTAATAGACACCGAAGAAAAAAGAACCAAATTATTACAAGTAGCAAAAGTAAAAGATATTTGGGGTATTGGCCGCAAACACACCATTCGTGTAGAAAATACAGGAGCAAAAACAGCTTTAGATTTTGCAAATATGCCTTTGGCTTGGGTGCGTAAAGAAATGACAGTTGTGGGAGAGCGCTTATGGAGAGAGCTCAATAATTTTCCTTGCCATAATTTGGTAGACATTGTAAAACCCAAAAAAGGCATTGGTACAGCAAAATCTTTCGGAAAAAAGTTAACAGACTATAGTATCATTTCAGAAGCTACTAGTTTTTACGTTGCAGAAGTGGCAGATTTGTTGCGTCAACAAGGTTCTGCAGCAGGTTGTATCGAAGTTTTTTTACACACCAATTCTTTTAGCAATCTAGATAATCAGTATCGCAATAAAATAATTATCACTTTAGATACGCCTACAAACAATACTATAAAATTAACCAAAGAAGCTTTAAAAGGATTAAAAAAAATATACAAACCTGGGTACCGTTACAAAAAAGTAGGTGTTCATTTATTTCATTTAATTCCAGAAAACCAAGTGCAAATAAGTCTTTTTCATCAAGAGCACAAAGCAGAAAGTAAAAAACTATCTGATGTTATAGACCAGCTTAATAGCAAGTTTGGTAAAAACAAGGTAAAATTAGCAACCGTGGGTAACAGAGAAAAAGAATGGGGATTAATTAAAAAGCATAGAAGCCCAAGATTTACTACACAATGGAATGAGCTTTTAACAATTGGAGAGAAAGTATCGAAGTAATTTTATTTTTTGGGCGTTTTAACGGGCTTTCCATTATATCTTTTTTTTTATGCTTAAGTGGTTTTAGTAGCTTTTAATGCAACAAGGTTTCTTCTATAAAACTACATTGCTTAATTTTATAAAAAAAAAAAAGGATGCCATTTCAATCCCTAACGCAGCCTATTAATTTAGTGCATAGCATAAAATTAAAAAGCCTTACATATTTATATTGGTAAGGCTTTTTAGACAGTTAATTCTTTACCTTTTTTACATCACCTTCATGATCTAAAACAATTTTTTCATCCCTATATTTACAACAAGGATGCACAGAATTATAAGCTTCTTCTGATGCTACTAATTTTTTATCTTTGTCTAATAAAACATCATGCCCAACTGCTGTAATGTTTTTTTGCACTGTGGCTACATCTGTTTTACGCTCGTCCATAATTAGATTTAATTGGTGCGATTTTACATCCCAAATAGCAAATTTTACACCTCTTGTTTTTAATGCAGCAGTTTCTATACGTTTTTTACACATACCACAAATACCATCTACTTTAAAAGTAACTTTAGCATTTTTGTTTTTCTTTTGAATTGCTTCTTGTGCTTGTATAGAAAAGCCAAGTAAGAATAGACTAAGTATAAATATTATTTTTTTCATTTTTATGCTATTTAATTAATTTTGAATCGTAAACCTGCATAAATGGCGCGACCAAAAATTGGTTGATACACAATGGTAGTATCAAAATAGGGGCCAAAAGGATTATCACTTGCTAAAATAGGGTTTTTTTGTTGAATATTGGTTAAATTTTCTGCACCTACATACACTTCAAATTGATTAGAAAACACTTTAGTTACTTGACTATTTAACAATTGAAAAGGATCTGAAAATTCCACTATTTGATATTGGCTTGGGTTGCTACTTGTATTTGGTAAACGCTGTTTTCCAATATTATTAAAAGTAGTATCAAATTTCCATTGTGCACCATTTTCTTGTAAACTAGTTTCGTAAGATAGATTTGCAAAAAATCTATTTTTAGGCTGAACAGGTTTTTGCAAATTACCGCTTTTATAATCGGTAGCTACATTAAAATATTTGTAGGCGGTTCTTAAATTAAACCCTTTGCTTAATTGATAATACAATTCAACCTGAAAACTATTGGCAATACTTTTACCATCTAAATCGTAAAAAGAAATTTCTTGTGGGTTTTCCCAATCTACAACAACTTGGTTGCTAAAATTGGTTCTGTAAAAATCGAAGGTTAAATCTCCTTTTTGCTCAATAAGCTTGAATTTTTGCATATAAGAAACACCGTAATTCCATGCTATTTCAGGATTTAAACCATAAATGTTTCCACCTACATTGTCAATATTAATTTGTCTAGAACTTGCAAATAATTGCTGGTTTTCTGCAAAAATATTAGCACTTCTTTTTCCTCTTCCTACAGAAGCTCTAAAAACCCCATTTTTCCAAGGTACATATCTTAAATGTAATCTTGGTGTTATAAAGTTACCTAACAAATTATGTGTGTCTACTCTTAAACCAGCAGTAAAACTAAAATTATTTAAATTATCGAAAGCATATTCGAAAAAAACACCCAAAGATTGTTCTTTTCTTTTCAAATTCATATCAAAAACACCTACTTCAACAAGTTCCTCATAATTATCAGATGTAAAACTAATTCCTGTTTTAAACTTGTTTCTAGTATCACCAATTATCGAATTAAATAATAGGTTAGCATATAAGCTTTCGTGCTTTATATCGTAAACATTCAACCCAAAATAAGAATCTTGTTGATGGTTGCTATAAGCAAATTGAAGGCCAAAACTTTGAAACGGAAGCTCAGGAAAAACATAGCCTAATTTTGCAGAGGTTTCAAAACGTTTGGTATCTATTTCACTTCCCCAAGCATTGGTGGTTCCTTTATCTGTTTCAGGATTATAGTTTAATTCGCCCGTTTGTTTTTCATCATTTAAAAATCTAAAATTTATAAAACTAACCCAGCCATTTTGTGCATCTGTATATTGCCAACGATTCATTACATTTATTTGATTTGCCAATGGTGTGTCTAAAAAATTATCGTGGTTTCTATCAAATTTTTGCCCTCTATAATTTCCATGAACATACAAACCAGCTTGCCATTTATCAGAAATTTTTTCATTAAAATGGGTGTTAAGTTCTAAGCGTCCATTTAAAGAACTGTAAGCGTTTATAAATAATTTGTTGTCAGAAAAAGGTTTTACCAATTCAGCATTAATTTGTCCAGAAATACTTTCGAAACCATTGGCTACAGAACCTGCACCTTTGGTAATTTGAATGCTTTCTACCCAGGTTCCTGGAGTAAAAGTTAATCCAAAAGCTTGTGCAGCTCCTCTTACAGAAGGCACATTTTCTTGAGTTATTAATAAATATGGGCTTTTTAATCCCAACATTTGTATTTGTCTTGTGCCTGTTAAAGCATCAGAAAAACTAACATCTATAGATGGATTTGTTTCAAAACTTTCTGCCAAATTACAGCAAGCAGCTTTTAACAACTCATCATTATTTACTGTAAATATATTTGTGGTAGCAAATAAAGATTTTTGTACAGCATCTCGTTTGCTTTTTATGGTAATTTCTTCTAAATTATTTTCAGGAGTAATAAAATGATGAATAGGCTCTAAACTAGTAATGGTTATGGTATCTGTTTTGAAGCCAATGTAGCTTATAACTAGTTTTTTATATTCAGGTTTGTAGGGTATTGTAAACCAACCTTTTTCATTGGTAACTACACCAATACTAGTGTTTAGCCAATTTACTGTGGCGCCAGGAACACCTAATTGATTTTTAGGGTTTTGTTTGTCCATAATCATTCCTTTTAAGTTGGTTTGTGCAAGAATAATTATTGGGAATAGTAGTAAAAAACTACTAGATATAATTTTTTTCATTGATATTGATTTTTAATAATAAATAACCATTACTTCTAGTTTAAGAAGTGATTTTGATAGTTGATAATATTAAAAAATCAAATTAAAAAAGATTGATGTAAAATTTGATAATCTCTTGGGATATCAGGTGGAGAAAAGTCTTTGTAAAAAATGTTTTTCGATGCCTTTTCTACAAATAAATCTTGGTAAGAAATTAAAAAAGCAGTTACAAACTGTTGTTTATCAAAATCTAATTTTAACTCATTAAATTGTTGTAACTCATCTTGCCCTTTTGTAGTTATTACCTCGTCTTTACAGCAGTTTTTCTTTTTGTAAAATGATTTTTTTTCCATTTCCATACCACAATCATCAGCATGACCAATAAAAGAAATATCCATTAAAAAATCGCCACAATAATGGGTTTCTACCGTAAAAGAAAAGGTAGAAAGTAGTACTAAAAGGGCTAGTAATAAAGATGTTATTTTAGTAAACGCTTTTTTCATTAATGATACAAATTTACAAATTTCGAATTACAATATATATATTTATAGTAAATTTATTACAAAATGAGGGTGTTTTCATGTCTTTTTACAATAGAAAATCATTTAAATTTGCAACTTATTTATTAAATGAAGATACAAAAATGGAAATTGATATTTTAAAAAATAAAGTAGCAACAATTATTACAGAAAAAACAAACGTAAGTAATAAGTTACAGGCAATCTGCGACTTATTGGAAAATCAAATTTCTTATTATGATTGGGTAGGTTTTTATTTTAAAAATGATGATAAAGAAGAGCTGAAATTAGCACAATATACAGGCGAAGAAACAGCGCATACTATTATTCCTTTTGGAAAAGGTATTTGTGGGCAAGTAGCAGTTTCTAATACGAACTTTGTGGTACAAGATGTTTCAGAGCAAGACAACTACATTTCTTGTGGTTGGAAGGTAAAATCAGAAATTGTAATTCCTATTTTTGTAAACGGAGAAAATATTGGACAAATAGATATAGATTCACATACAGCAAACACTTTTACAACAAAGGACGAAGAACTTTTAGAATACGTTTGTAAAAAAGTGTCAACAATTTTATAATAAAGTTATAGATTTATAATATTTACCATAGGCAAAAAAGAAAAAATAAGTGAGAAACTATTCACCTTTGGTAGAAAACTTTAAAACAAAAGTATAAGTGCAATAGATGTTAATTACTTTTGATTTTTGTTACTATCTTTTATTGTCTTAGTAGGTTCAATTTACTAAATTTGTGTGCTTAACAACACAACACTAAATGAGCACTTCAAAAACAATTAAATCTGCATTAATTTCAGTATTTCACAAAGATGGTTTAGAGCCAATTGTGAGAAAGTTAAACGAATTAAACGTAACAATTTATTCTACAGGAGGTACAGAGAAATTTATCAAAGATCTTGGTATTTCTGTTGTTCCAGTAGAAGATGTTACTTCTTATCCTTCTATTTTAGGAGGTAGAGTAAAAACATTACATCCAAAAGTTTTTGGTGGTATTTTAAACAGACAAGATCACGCAGGTGATGTTGCTGAGTTAAAAGAATATGATATTCCGCAAATAGATCTGGTAATTGTAGATTTATATCCGTTTGAAAAAACAGTAGCTTCTGGCGCTTCTGAGCAAGATATTGTAGAAAAAATAGATATTGGCGGTATTTCTTTAATTAGAGCCGCAGCTAAAAACTTTAAAGATACGTTTACTGTTTCTTCTATGGATCAATATGATGATTTTCTAACAATCTTATCAGAAAGTAAAGGAAAAACTACTATTGCTCAAAGAAAGAAATTTGCTGCAAAATCTTTCAATATTTCTTCTCATTACGATACTGCAATTTTTAATTATTTTAATGCAGAAGAAGAACCAGCGTTAAAAGTTAGCGAAACAAAAGCACAAGTTTTACGTTATGGTGAAAACCCTCATCAAAAAGGATATTTCTTTGGCGATCTAGAAGATATGTTTGATAAGTTGCATGGTAAAGAATTAAGTTATAACAACTTACTAGATGTAGATGCTGCTGTAAATTTAATTGAGGAATTTAAAGGAGAAGCACCAACTTTTGCCATTTTAAAACACAATAATGCTTGTGGTTTTGCTCAAAGAGATACTATAAAACAAGCCTATGTAGATGCTTTAGCTGGAGATCCAGTTTCTGCTTTTGGTGGTATTTTAATTGCAAACACACAAATTGATGCTGCAACTGCAGAAGAAATTCATACCTTATTTTGTGAGGTAGTTATTGCGCCAAGTTATTCAGATGAAGCTTTATCAATTTTAAAGGGAAAAAAGAATAGAATTATATTAATTCAGAAAGATGTTGCCTTACCAAAAACAACAATAAGAACTTGTTTAAATGGTAATTTAGTACAAGATAAAGACAACGTAACAGATCAATTAGAAGATTTAAAATACGTAACCAACCATAAACCAACAGATAGCCAGTTAGAAGATTTGTTGTTTGCATCTAAACTCTGTAAAAACACAAAATCAAATACCATTATTTTAGTAAAAAACAAACAGTTATTAGCAGGTGGTACAGGACAAACAAGTAGAGTAGACGCTTTAAACCAAGCCATAGAAAAAGCAACTAGTTTTAAATTTGATTTAAATGGTGCAGTAATGGCAAGTGATGCATTTTTTCCATTTCCAGACTGTGTAGAAATTGCTGGCAAGGCTGGTGTAAAAAGTGTGATACAACCTGGTGGATCTATAAAAGATCAATTAAGTGTAGATTATTGTAATGAGAATAATTTGTCTATGGTAATGACAGGTACAAGACATTTTAAACATTAATAATTTATAGTGTATTTACAATCAGAAATTTAGTAAGTTTGTAATACAGTAGTTAAAATAATACAACAAAGATATTTTATGGGTTTTTTTGATTTCATGACGGAAGATATTGCGATTGATTTAGGGACCGCAAACACGTTGATAATTCACAATGGAAAAGTGGTTATAGACAGTCCTTCAATTGTTGCAAGAAATAGAATTAGCGGAAAAATCATTGCAATTGGTAGAGAAGCCAATTTAATGCAAGGAAAAACCCATGAAAACATCAAAACAATTCGTCCGTTAAAAGACGGTGTAATTGCAGATTTTCAGGCCTCTGAAGAGATGATTAAAGAGTTTGTAAAGCAAATTCCATCAATTAAAAAGAAGTTGTTTCCTCCAGCTTTGCGTATGGTAATTTGTATTCCTTCTGGAATTACAGAAGTGGAAAAACGAGCCGTTCGTGATTCTGCAAAACACATGAATGCCAAAGAAATTTATCTAATTTACGAACCGATGGCAGCTGCAATTGGTGTTGGGGTAGATATAATGGAGCCAAAAGGAAATATGATTATAGATATTGGTGGAGGTACAACAGAAATTGCTGTAATTGCTCTAGCAGGTATTGTTTGTGATCAGTCTGTAAAAGTGGCGGGAGATTTATTTACCAACGACATTATGTATTATATGCGTACGCAACATAACTTATATGTTGGGGAAACTACCGCAGAAAAAATAAAAATAAGTATCGGTGCAGCTACAGAAGATTTAGAAAATCCACCAGAAGACATGTTAGTTCAAGGTAGAGATTTACTAAGTGGTAAACCAAAACAAGTACAAGTTTCTTATAGAGAAATTGCAAAAGCTCTAGACAAATCTATTCTTAGAATAGAAGACGCTGTCATGGAAACTTTGTCTAAAACACCACCAGAACTAGCTGCTGATATTTACAATACAGGTATTTATTTAGCAGGAGGTGGCTCTATGTTAAGGGGGTTAGATAAAAGGTTATCTCGTAAAACAGATTTACCAGTTTATGTAGCAGAAGACCCTTTACGAGCTGTGGTTCGTGGTACAGGTATTGCTTTAAAAGAGTTAGATAAATACAAAAATGTATTAATGAAATAAAAACCTACTCGTTTAAAAAATGCAACAACTTATTTACTTTTTTCAAAAGTTTAAATATTTTTTATTCTTTTTGTTGTTGCAATTCATTGCTTTAGCAATTACGTTTAATAATCTTAGTTTTCAAAAAAGTAAATTTGTAAATTCTGCCAATGCCATTTCTGGTGGATTATATTCTCAAGTTGCCAACATTTCTGATTACTTTAGTTTAAAGTCAGAAAATAAAATTCTTCTAGAGGAAAATACGCACTTACGAAATCTGTTAGAGCTTAAAAATATTGTAAGCTTAAATAAAGACTCCGCTATAGTAGACGCTACTTTGTATTTTCAAAAATATACCTTTTTAAATGCAGATATTATAAAAAATAGTTATGCAAATGCTTTTAACTTTTTAACTATAAATAAGGGTAAAAAGCAAGGTTTACAAAGAGAAATGGCGGTTATAAATAGTAAAGGAATTATTGGAATTACAGATAATTCTACTAGTAATTATACACGGGTGCAATCAATTTTAAATAAAAATAGTAGTATAAACGCGCGTTTAAAAAACAACCGCTACTTTGGGTCGTTAAAATGGAATGGAGAAAACTACAATGTTGTTCAGCTTATAGATATACCAAGACAAGCGCCTATAAAAGTGGGCGATACCATAGAAACAGGAGGTAGGTCTGCTATTTTTCCAGAGGGAATTTTAATTGGGTCTGTCATCAAAGTAAATAATACAAGTACCGTAAATAATAGTATAGATGTTAAGTTGTTTAATGATATGAGTAATTTGGGGCCAGTTTATGTAATTAAAAACTTACATAAATTAGAGTTAGAAACTTTAGAAAATACAAACAATGAATAAAATAGTCTATTTTACACTATTGTTTTTGATTCTATTATTTTTACAAGTATTTGTATTAAATAATATTTTGTTTTTAGGTTACGTAAATCCTTATTTATATATTGCTTTTGTGTTTTTATTCCCTTTAAATAAAAACAGATTCTTATTTTTATTGTTAGCTTTTTTACTAGGTTTAGGTTTAGATATATTTTCAGATTCTGGAGGTATACATGCATTTGCAATCTTATTTATTGCTTATGTTAGATTGTTTTTTATAAAGTTATATTTTAGAAAATACGAGGCAGATTATCCATTTTTCGATATTCATACAGAGTCTTTTGGTAAAGTTTTTAACTATGTGGTAACTTTAACAATAATTCATCATTTTATCTTATTTACTTTTGCTAACTTTAGTTTTCAAAATATTACTAACGTAGTATTAAATACACTTTTTTCAAGTGTTTTTACGTTAGTATTATATTTCATAGCAACGTTTATTTTTACTAAAAAACAATAATGAAAAAAGGTTTTTTACTTTATTTTCTAATCACAGTTGTGTGTTTGGTTTTTATAGGACGTTTATTTCAACTTCAAATTTTAAGTAGAGATAATTATGATCCCATACAGAGTGCTGCAGTAAAAATCGAGTACGATTATCCAGAACGTGGATATATTTACGATAGAAACGGAAAGTTATTGGTAGCAAATCAACTTTCTTATGATGTTATGGTGCAACCCAATCAAGTACAACCATTAGATACCCTAGAGTTTTGTAATCTTTTAAGAATTTCTAAAGAAGATTTTTTACATAGATTTGAAAAAGCGAACAATTATGCACCTTATTTACCTTCTGTTTTTTTAAAGCAACTAGCAAAAGAAGATTTTGCCTTTCTACAAGAAAAGTTACATAATTTTCAAGGTTTTTACATTCAAAAAAGAATTATAAGAGACTACCCCATAAATGCTGCGGCTAATGTTTTAGGGTATATTGGCGAAGTAAATGAAGCTTTGGCAAAAAAAAGTGATTACTACCAAGCAGGTGAATTAATAGGTAAAGACGGCATAGAAAAACAATACGAACAGTATTTAAGAGGTAGAAAAGGTAAAAAATATTTTAAAAGAAATAATTTAAATAAAGTTACAGGTTCTTATAAAAATGGAGAGCAAGACACTTTAGCAGAAAATGGAAAGGACCTAACTTTAACTTTAGATATAGAATTACAGCAGTATGCACAAAAATTAATGAAAGGTAAAAGAGGTGGTATTGTAGCAATAGAACCTTCTTCTGGAGAAATTTTAGCTTTGGTAACAGCCCCTACCTACAATCCAAACATGTTAGTAGGTAGAAAACGATCAAAAAATTCGGTACTTTTATTTAATGACACTATTAGTAGACCTGCATATGATAGAGGCTTATTAGCAGTGTATCCTCCTGGTTCTCCATTTAAAATGATGAATGCCTTAATTGGCTTACAAGAAGGTGTTATTAATAAGAATACTGGAGTTTACTGTAATGGTGGCTATAGATACGGAGGTAGAAAAAATGAATACATGAAGTGTCATTGTGAGATTTATGGAAGAAAAATTTTTCTAACTACTGCCATAGCAAAATCCTGTAATAGTTATTTTTCTAATACTTATAAAAGAATTGTAGAAAAAAATAATCAACCAACCAAAGGTTTAAATAATTGGAGTAAACATGTAAAAAGTTTTGGTTTGGGCAATTATTTAGGATATGATTTACCCGCTGGAAGTCCAGGGCTAATACCTAGCGGAGATTATTACGATGCAAGATTAAATTATAGGTGGAATGGTTCTTCAACAATATCGAATGCAATTGGGCAAGGAGAAGTTTTAACAACCCCCATACAATTGGCAAACTTTACAGCTGCAATTGCTAATAGAGGTTATTTTTACACACCTCATATTTTAAAAAAAGTTAATAATTCTCCTATTACACAAGCTGATTATACTGTAAAAAAACAAACCACCATAGCTAAAGAGCATTTTAAGCCTGTAGTTGAAGCAATGCACGAGGTATTTAAAACAGGAACAGGTAAATGGAGTCAAGTAAAAGGAATTGAAATTTGCGGAAAAACAGGGACCTCAGAAAATTTTGCTATTATAAATGGTGTAAAAGAACAATTAGCAGATCATTCTATTTTAGTAGCTTTTGCTCCTAAGAAAAACCCAAAAATTGCCCTTGCTATCTTTGTAGAAAATGGTGGTTATGGCTCTACAATTGCTGCACCAATTACAAGTTTATTGATAGAAAAGTATTTAAATGGAGAGGTTTCCGAAAAAACAAAATATAGAGAGCAAAATATGTTCGCAATGAGCTTACAATCAGAATACGATAAATTAATACCAAAAACTAAAGAAATTGCGTCAGGAACGAAATAATATTTTTGCGGGTATAGATTGGTTTTTAGTACTTATCTTTGCTGTATTAGTTGGTTTTGGTTGGCTAAATATTTATTCGGCTTCTAAAACAGAAGATATTGAACCTTTGTTAAGTTTTTCTACAAAATATGGGAAACAACTTATTTTTATCTGTTTAGCAATTCCTTTAATTATTATAATTCTTTTTTTTAACGCTAAATTTTACGAAAAATTTGCAAGTGTTCTCTATGTTGTTTCATTGATTTCTCTTGTTGGATTGTTTCTTTTCGGAAAAAAAATAAATGGCGCAACTTCTTGGTATAATTTCGGTGTAATTGGTTTGCAGCCTTCAGAATTTGTAAAAGCTTTTACAGCTCTAGCTGTGGCAAAATTATTAAGTGATAGACAATATAATTTTAAGTTGATTAAAAATCAAATAAAGGCTTTTGTCATTATATTTATTCCAGCTTTTTTAATCATGTTACAGCCAGATGCAGGTTCTGCCATAATTTATTTCGCCTTCTTTTTTGTTTTAAATAGAGAAGGTTTAACCTTAAATTACATTTTACTAGGTGTTACTATAATTGTCTTGTTTCTCTTAACAATTCTATTGGGTGTCAAATGGGTTTTAGTTTCGTTATTTTCTATCATTACTCTATTTTCAGGGTATGCGTTATATAGAGGGGGAAAGCGATTTTTTCGTTTTAATTGGTATAAAATATTAGGAATATATTTAATAATAGGTATTTTTATTTTAGGTACAGGTTTCACTTATAACAATCTATTTAAACAGCATCATAGAGATCGTTTCGAGATACTTTTAGGTCTTAAAAAAGACAATCAAGGTATTGGGTACAATTCGTATCAATCAGAATTAACAATTAGTTCTGGTGGTTTTACAGGTAAAGGCTTTTTAAAAGGAGATTTAACTCAGGGAGATTTTGTACCAGAACAACATACAGATTACATATTTAGTGTTATAGGAGAAGAGTGGGGGTTTCTTGGCACAACCTCTGTAATTTTATTATTTATGCTAATGCTTTATCGAATTATTTATTTAGCAGATACACACACCAATAAGTTTGGTAGAATTTATGGCTATGGTCTAGCTTCAATTCTCTTTTTTCATGTGATTGTTAATATTGGTATGGTGATAGGTTTGTTGCCAACTGTAGGAATCCCTTTACCGTTTTTTAGCTATGGTGGTTCATCGCTTTGGGGTTTTACTATCTTACTGTTTATATTTATTAGATTAGATGCACATAAAAATTACGATTGGTAATTTGTGGTTTTTTAAAAATACTACTACAAAAAAAAAGCTCTGAATTAAATTCAGAGCTTTTAAATTATAATAATTTTATTTGTTACTACAATGCAGCAACATGTTTTGTTAATTTAGACTTTAAATTAGCAGCTTTATTCTTATGAATAATGTTGTTTTTTGCTAATTTATCTAACATAGAAATAACAGTGTTTAATTTTCCTGCTGCATCTTTCTTATCTTCAATAGAACGTAAGTCTCTTATAGCATTTCTTGTAGTTTTATGCTGATATTTATTACGTAACCTTTTAGCTTCGTTACTTCTAATTCTTTTTAATGCTGACTTATGATTTGCCATAATTTCTTTTATTCGTTTTTTTATTAAAACTTTGTAGTCCGTACGGGAATCGAACCCGTGTTACCAGGATGAAAACCTGGCGTCCTAACCCCTAGACGAACGGACCATAACAATTAAATATCTCTCAATTGCGGATGCAAATATACAACGTTTTTTAAATTCTGCAATTATTTTTTAATTTTTTTTAAAAAATTAATATGCCTTTGCAAAAAGAACTCTTTTTGTTGATGGTTTTCCTGTTAAAACACAGGTTCCGTTTTCTTCTTTAGTGTCATTTGGTATGCATCTAATGGTTGCTTTTGTATATTCTTTTATTCGATTTTCTGTCTCCTCAGTACCGTCCCAATGAGCAGATACAAAACCACCTTTCTTTTTTATCGCTTTTTCAAATTCTTTAAAATTATCTACAACAGTAGTATGTTTTTTTCTAAAGTCTATTGCTTTTTGAAATAAGTTTTCCTGAATTTCTTCTAATAAAGAACTCACAACATTTACTAAATTGTCTTGCAATACTGTTTGTTTTTCAAAAGTATCTCGTCTAGCAATTTCTACAGTGTTATTTTCTAAATCTCTTTTTCCAATAGCAATTCTAACAGGCACTCCTTTTAACTCATATTCAGCAAATTTTGCACCAGGTCTAAAAGTATCTCTGTTGTCAAACTTTACAGAAATGCCTTTTTTGCGTAATTCTTTTGTAAAAACATGTACTTTTTCAGAAATTTCTTCTAACTGGTCTTCACCTTTATAAATTGGCACAATTACAACTTGTATTGGTGCTAATTTTGGAGGTAAAACCAAACCTGCATCATCAGAATGCGTCATAATTAAACCACCAATTAAACGTGTGGATACACCCCAAGAAGTAGCCCAAACATGTTCTTGTTTTCCTTCTTTAGAAGTAAATTTTACATCGAAAGCTTTGGCAAAATTTTGACCTAAAAAGTGACTTGTTCCTGCTTGTAATGCTTTACCATCTTGCATCAACGCTTCTATTGTATAGGTGTCTTCTGCTCCAGCAAAACGTTCACTATCAGATTTAATACCTTTAATTACAGGCATTGCCATAAAGTTTTCTGCAAACGTTGCATAAACTTCCTGCATTTGTTTAGCTTCTGTAACAGCTTCTGCTTTGGTTGCGTGTGCTGTGTGACCTTCTTGCCATAAAAATTCTGCAGTTCTTAAAAATAAACGTGTTCTCATTTCCCAACGTACAACATTTGCCCATTGGTTTATTAACAGAGGTAAGTCTCTATAAGATTGTATCCATCCTTTATATGTATTCCAAATAATAGCTTCTGATGTTGGTCTAACTACTAATTCTTCTTCCAATTTTGCTTCTGGATCTACTCTTAATTTCCCTTCATTATCAGGATCATTTTGTAGTCTATAATGTGTAACAACAGCACATTCTTTTGCAAAACCTTCTGCATTTTTTTCTTCAGCTTCAAACAAACTTTTGGGTACAAAAAGCGGAAAATAAGCATTTTCATGACCTGTTTCTTTAAACATTTTATCTAGTTCAGCTTGCATTTTTTCCCAAATAGCAAAACCATAGGGTTTTATTACCATACAGCCTCTTACAGCCGAGTTTTCTGCTAAATCTGCTTTTACAACTAGCTCATTATACCACTTAGAATAGTCTTCTGTTCTTTTTGTTAAATGTTTACCCATAATTAAAAGTTTGGCACAAATGTTGTTATATTTATACTGAAATTAATGTTATATAGTTTTTGTGTCCCGCAAAATCAATGCAAAACTACTACAAAAAGGTTATAGACCAAGTAAAGTTTTAATTTTTTGATAACATTTATTTCGTTACTGTTTCTCTTAAAACAAAAAAATATGAAATTATCACATAAAAATAACAGATTTAATTCAGTAGCATTATTTATAATAGCAAATTTGTTGCTTGTTTCTTGTGGTACTTATCAAAGTGTATATAATGATGATGGTATTTATGGAGATGACCGACCCACAAAAAAAGTTATTGTTGTAAATGAAAGAGAATATGAAGACTACAACACTAATTATTTTACACAAGAACTTGAGCGTTTAGAGAATGTAAATAATAATGATATTTTTACAGACGTAGATACATATCATACTGCAGATACTCTATATGTAGAAGATGGTTTAAATTATAATACAAACCCATCTTGGGGAAATAACTCTAATGACGTTATTGTAAATGTAAATGTCGTAGATCCATACTGGAATAATTTTTACAATCCAGCTTTTGGAATGTGGGGCTATAATAACTTCGGATGGAATCATTGGGGTTGGAATGATTGGAGATTTAGAAATAGATGGGGCTGGAATCCTTATTGGTACCCATACCATAACAACTTTGCTTTAGGCTGGGGCTGGGACAATTGGGGTTGGAACAGAGGTTATAACAACTGGGGTAGAAATAATAGATTTAATGATAGATATATTAGAAATACAACTTTTGGAAGAAGAGTTGCCTATAATAATAGTACAAGAAGAAATGGAGTTACTACTAGAAGATCTCCTATAAGTTCAAGAAGAAGTACAAGTACTTCTAGGTATAATTCATCTACCGTAAGGAGGAACTCTAGAACTGTTAATCCAACTAGGAGAAGTTCTACTACAACAAGAAGAAGTTCGTCAACCACTGGAGGAAGCTCTGGTAATACAACTAGAAGATCATCTTCTAGCACACGAAGAAGTTCATCTTCTACAAGAAGAAGTTCGGGCAGTTCTAGGGGTTCGTCATCTAGTTCTAGAAGAAGGAATAATATAAGTAGTGTTAATAGAAATGCTACTAATAGTAGAAGTACTTACAAGCCTTCTACATCTAGTTCTACAAGAAGCACTAGTTCATACAGGCCTTCAACTTCTAGTAGCTCTTCTTCAAGAGCAACAAGTAGTAGAAGTTCTTCTACAAGAAGTTCATCTTCATCTAGAAGAAGAAATTAAACATTTAATTATAATCTAATAAAGCATAAAAATGAAAAAATTAATAACGTTTTTGATTTTGTTCGCAGTAACTCTTACATCTTTTTCGCAATCATTAGGATATCAAGATTTGGCATTATTGTTCTCTGAAAATGATGCAAATGGTACAGCACGTTTTACGTCTATGAGTGGTGCTTTTGGAGCATTAGGTGGAGATATTTCTTCAATAAATATAAACCCAGCAGGTATAGCTGTTTTTAATAATAGTGCTTTTTCTGGTAGTTTTAATTCTAGAAATACAGATATTACTAGTAATTATTATGGTACTTCTAGAAATAACCAAAACCAATTTTTTAATTTAACGCAAGCGGGTGCAGTATTAGTTTTTAGAAGTGCTTATAATTCTGAATGGGAAAAATTTGCCATAGGTTTTAATTATAGAATGAAAAAAGATTATAACAACGGGTTTAGTGCTGTTGGTAATAGTGGTATTGCAACTTTTAGAGATTTTCCTTTAGATAATAATACACCAACGATAGATTATAATGTAGCAGAAGAACAACGTTTTCGGAATAATTACACAGGCGAATTAAATGAAGTAAGTGTAGCTTTTTCTGCGGTTCATCAAAATAAATTATATGTAGGTGGTGGTTTAAATTTTTACGATTTAAATTTTAGACAACGTGCTACTTTAACAGAATTTAATAATGATGGAAATGGTAATACATTAGAGGCTAATTTTTACCAAGAAAATTTTGTAACAGGTGCAGGAGTTTCTTTAAATGCTGGTTTTATTTACAAAGCAAGTAAAAACTTTAGATTTGGTTTGTCTTACCAAACACCCACATGGTTTACAGAAGTTTTAGAAGAATCTAACATTGTAAATAATGATGGTTATATGGGCGATACAGAAATTGTTGTAAGTAATGACAATGTTATATACGATAATACTGCTGGAGGAAATTTTCCGTCTCAAAATTTTATTTATAGGCTAAAAACACCAAGTAAATTAACAGCAAGTGCTGCCTTGATTTTTGGTAAAAGTGGTTTGTTAAGTGTAGATTATTCAAACAAAAATTTTACAAATATGAATTTATCTGATGCAGATTTTTATGGAGAAAATCAGTTTTTTCAAAATGAGTTAAGAAATGTCTATGCATTAAATATTGGTACAGAATGGCGTTTTGATAGATTTAGCGTTAGAGGAGGTTATAAATTTGAACAAGATCCATTAAAAACAGCTTTAGATTCAGATAATTTACAGGGATATTCTTTTGGTGGAGGTTACAACTTTGGTAACTTTAAAATAGATTTTTCTTACAGCGATAATAACAGAACCGCTTTCTATAATTCGTACCCACAGTTTCCCTCTGTAAATTCTACAGAGTTGGCAATTAGTAATAAAGTTTTTACAGGTACTGTAACCATCAATCTATAAAAAAAAATAAACAAAATTTATGATTAAGACGTTACTTAAATGGTTGTAAAAAATCATTAAAGTAACGTCTTAAAGTTTATCTCAATTATACAATAGTATTTATCTTTTTTGCCTTAATTTTGCAATTCAATTTTTAGCAGATGTCAGAAACTAAAATAACAATACAAGAAACAACCAATAATACTATTATTAAATACAACAGTACTAGTGTTTTAATTAATGGAGGTAGTTACGAATTTAATAATATAGATGAAGCTAAAAACTCTCCTTTAGCACAACAATTGTTTTATTTACCATTTGTAAAAAAGGTATTTGTAACCGCCAATTTTATTGCCATACAACGCTTTGATATCGTGGAGTGGGAAGAGGTTCAAGAAGAAGTAAGAGAACAAATAGCAGCTTATATAAATAATGGTAACGCAGTTGTAAACGAGCAAACAACCTCTAAAAAAGAAGCTATAGAAGTATATGCAGAAGTTACGCCAAACCCAGCAGTAATGAAGTTTGGTACCAATAAAGCATTAACACAAACAGATGTAGAATTTAAAAATATAGATGAAGCAAGTGCGTCATCGCCTATAGCGCAAGCTATTTTTAATTTTCCGTTTGTAAAACAAGTTTTTATCTCAGACAATTACATATCTATTACAAAATACGATATGGTAGAATGGGATGAGGTTTACGGAGAAGTAAGAACTTTTATAAGAGAATATTTAGCAGCAGGTAAAATTATCATTAAAGAATTACCAAAAGAAGAAGCTATAACTTCAGCAGAAAATAAGGCTGTAAAACCAACCATAGCTTTAGAAGGTACTGCAGCACAAATTGTAGATATTTTAGACGAATATATAAAACCAGCAGTAGCCGGTGATGGAGGTAATATTGCCTTTAGATCTTATGATGAACAAAACAAAGTAGTAAGCGTAATTTTACAAGGTGCTTGCAGTGGTTGCCCATCATCTACAGCAACTTTAAAAAACGGAATAGAAAATTTGTTAAAAGAAATGTTGCCCAATCAAATTAATGAAGTTGTGGCAATAAATGGTTAAAAACAAGTTTAAGCCGAAACCAAAACAATATGTCAGCAGAAAAAATAAACCCATACAAAGATTCAGTATTAGGTAAAAAAGAACAGGTAGCACAAATGTTTGATACTATTTCTGGTAATTACGATGGTTTAAATAGAGTAATTTCGTTAGGGATTGATGTAAAATGGCGTAAAAAAGTTGTTGAAATTGTTACCAAAAACAATCCAAAACAAATTTTAGACATTGCAACTGGTACTGGAGATTTAGCATTAATGATGTCTAATTTAAACCCAGATAGAATTGTTGGTTTAGATATATCTGAAGGTATGTTAGAAGTTGGAAAGCAAAAAATAGCTAGAGCAAAGCTATCAGATAAAATAGAAATGGTAGTTGGAGATTCTGAAGAAATGCCATTTGAAGACAATACTTTTGATGCCATTACAGTTTCTTTTGGCGTTAGGAATTTTGCTAACTTAGATAAAGGTTTAAAAGAAATTGCTAGAGTTTTAAAACCTACTGGTGTTTTGGTAATTTTAGAAACTTCAAACCCAACAAAATTTCCATTCAAACAAGGTTATAAATTATATACAAGTGTATTTTTGCCAATAGTTGGTAAATTATTCTCTAAAGATAAAGCAGCTTATTCTTATTTGTCTGAAACTGCAAATTCTTTTCCTTTTGGAGAGTCCTTTAACAATATTTTGAGAAAAAATGGGTTTACACATGCAGAAGATAATCCTGTAACTTTTGGTGTTGCTACAATTTACACAGCACGTAAGTAATTATGAGTAAAAGAAGTCTGTTTTTTTCTTTTTTTTTTATAACAAGCATTTCATTTTATGCGCAAAGTGAACGTGTAGAATATTTACCTACTTTTGATAGAAAACCTTTGCATTATGGTTTTTATTTTGGGATAAATCAAAACGATTTTAAACTAAACCTAAGAGAAAGTAATGTTACAGATGCCAACATAACAGTAGAACCAACAGCAGGTTTTAATGTGGGTTTAATAGCAGATTTCAAATTACATAAAAACTTAAATTTACGTCTAGAACCAGGTTTGGTAAGTAATTCTAAAAGAATACTGTTCAATCATCTAAACACATCATCTAACCCACAAGATAGTATTAGAGAAATTGGATCTACTTATTTACACATACCGTTGGTTTTTAAATTTAGTACAGATAGGTATAAAAATATACGTCCTTATTTATTAACGGGTGTTTCTTACAACTACAACTTTTCTAGTAACGAGGCAAATCAAGATGATAACTCTGCAGGACAATTTAGAATGACAACCCACAACTTTATGTACGAAGTTGGTATAGGTCTAGATTTCTACTTGTATTACTTTAAATTTTCTCCTTCCATTCGTGGTTTTTTTGCATTTAACAACGAAATTAAATACGATGATGATCCAAACAGTCAATGGACATCACCTATTAATTTTATGGGAACTAGAGGTATATTTTTAAACTTTGCTTTCGAGTAAATTTAAAGTTTAAGATTTTTAAATTTTATTTCTAGAAAACTCACTCAATAAAATTGCAGTAGCAGTCGCTACATTTAAACTTTCGGTTTCTTGTGTTTCTCCAAATCTTGGGATAGAAATTGTATGAGAAATTAATTTTTTAATTGTTTCAGAAACCCCATTAGCTTCATTTCCCATTATTAAAACACCTTCTTTAGGTAAGTCGCTTTTGTAAACATTTTCTCCATTCATATCTGCAATAAAAGTAGGTAATTTTGTATCCTTTAAATAATCATATAAGTCTACATAATTGATGGTAACTCTAGTTAAAGAGCCCATACTTGCTTGTACAACTTTGTTATTATAGCAATCTACAGTATCTTTAGAGCAAATTAATTGTTGCACACCAAACCAATCGCATAAACGAATAATGGTACCCAGGTTTCCCGGATCGTTTATAACATCTAAAGCAACAATTAAACCTGAACTTTTAGGTGATTTTTTTTCGGGTATTTTAAATAAAGCCAAAACTTTATTTGGTGTTTTTAAAGAGCTAATTTTTTTTAACTCATTTTCGGAAACAATTGTAACTTTATCTACAGCTGTCATTGTTTCAAAATCTTCGGTACAAAATAGGCTATATACTGTAAAGTTAGAATTTAGCAATTCGTTTACCACTTTTATACCTTCAGCAATAAATAATTGATGCTTTTCTCTATACTTTTTTTGCGATAAACTTGTTATTAATTTCAGTTGATTTTTAGAAATACTCATTAAATGTATCTATTTATAAATAAACGCTTGAAAAATGTTATTTTTGAGGTTGAATGTATTGCTAAAGTAATGAAAAAACTTTCTTTTTACTTTTTATTCTTTTTGTTTTTAAGCGCGTGTAACTCTACAAAACATGTTGCAGAAGATAAACACATGCTTACACAAAATTATATTTATGTGGACAGTGTTAGAAATAAAAGCTCAGAGCTTCAGAAGTATATTCTTCAAAAACCCAATTCCAGGTTTTTAAATTTACCTTTTGGCTTGTATTTTCATAATTTAGGCAATCATGATAAGCCAAAAACCCCATCAGAGTGGGGAAAGGAAAATCCTAATAAATATAAATTTATAAAAAATATTTTTTCAGAAAAACAAAGCATTGCCTACGCAAACACATTTATAAACTTAAATAATTGGTTTTTAAGTTATGATAGCCCAGTTATAGTTAACGAAAATAAAGTAAAAAGAACCGCAGATAATTTATGGGCTTATTATAAAAATAAAGGATATTTCGATTCTAAAGTAAAGGAAACCATTAATAGGGATGGTAATAAAAAAGCCACTGTAGACTATCATGTAACTTTAGGAAAACCTACTTTATTAGATACGATAAAAGTACATATAGAATCGCCTGTTTTAGATTCTATCTATAAAGCTTCTAAAACAACAAGTTTATTAAAAAAAGGAGCTCAATACAATGATAAAGTTTTTAGAAACGAAGCCAAAAACGTAGTTAAACTCTTTAAAAACAATGGTGTTTATTATTTTTCTGAAGCTGCATTAGGCTTTTATGTAGATTCTACTAGAACAGACCATAAAATAAATGTAGCGTTTTTAATAGCGAAAGATCGTTTTAAAGAAGTAAACAATAAATACGTTAAAAGAGATTATAAAGTACATACAATAAAAGAAATCAATGTTGTAACAGACTACTCTTACACGCAAAAAGGCAAAGTATATCAAGATACCCTACAATACAAAGGAATCAATTTTTTAGCGCATCAAAAATTAAAATACAACCCTAAGTATTTAGCACAGTCTATTTTTTTTAAACCAGGTGATATTTATAAAGACACTTTAAGTAATTTAACTAGAAATCACCTAAAGTCACTTAAAAATTTTAAGTCAACTAATATAAATTTTAGCCCAATATTAGATACAGAGGATGCTTTAAGCATGAATATATTTTTATCTCCAAGAGATAAATACACCTTAGGTTTCGAAACAGAATTGACACACTCTAATATTAGAGAAATTGGTACCTCAGCAAAGTTTTCATTAACCAACAGAAATGCATTTAAAGGCGCAGAAATATTAAAATTTTCTTTTTTAGGTTCTTATTTTAATGCTAAAAATGGTCCTGGTTGGGAGGTTGGTGCTGACGCATCTTTAGAAATACCAAGATTTTTAGCCCCTTTTGGATTAAACAAATTAGTGCCAAAGAGAATGAATCCAAGAACTTTATTTTCTTTAGGTTCTAGTTTTCAAAAAAATATTGGTTTAGATAGGCAAACTTTTACCTTTTTATCTGATTATAGGTGGCAGTATAATCGTAAAAAAACCATGCAGTTAGAGATTTTTAACACACAGTATATTCAAAATTTAAACGTAAATCGTTTTTTCGATATTTATAGTTCAGAATTTAGAAATCTAAATACTGTTGCCCAAAATTACGATGCAATCAATGGCACTAATTTTTCTCCTTTATCTTCAGATTTAAATGTGCAATCAACAGAGGCGTTAAACTTTATTAGAGAAGTTGAGGGTAACAATACAGGTTTTCAAACTTCCAATCCTGATGATTATGATACTGTATTAAATATTCAAAACAGGTATAATATAGTTACATCAGATTTTTTAATACCCATCATTGCTTATTCCTATACATTTAACAATCAAATAGATTTTAAAGACAATAATTTCACCTTTTTTAAAGCAAGAGTCGCAAACTCTGGAAATTTATTGGGTTTATTTTCAGGTAGTTATAATGATAATGGTAAAAAAACCTTGTTTAAAATTCCTTTAGCGCAATATTTTAAAACAGATATAGAATACAAACGTTTTTGGGACGTTGGATTAAACGCTGTTTTTGGGATTCGATCTTTTTTAGGCGCAATTATTACTTATGATAATTCAGATATACCATTTACAAGAAGTTATTTTGCAGGTGGTTCGAATGATATTAGAGCGTGGCAAACTTATGAGTTAGGACCTGGTAGTAGAAACACTGGATTAGAATTTAACGTAGGAAGTTTTAAATTTTTAACTAGTGCAGAATATCGTTTCAATCTTTTTGGAAGCTTAAAAGGAGCCCTATTTCTAGATGCTGGAAATATTTGGGATATTTCTAGATCTAAATTTATAGACGATGCATCTAAATTTAGTGGTCTTGAGTCTTTAAAAGAAATTGCCATAGGCTCAGGCTTAGGAGTTAGATACGATTTAAACTTTTTTGTTTTAAGATTTGATGTAGGTTTTAAAACTTACGAACCTTATTTAGAGCAAGGTAAATGGTTTAAAAACTTTAATTTTGGAAGTGCTGTTTATAACATAGGTATCAACTACCCTTTTTAATAAAACTGGAACTAAAGTCTATAACGTTTTCGTTATTTTTTGTAAACTACAAAGTTAAAAGCAGCTATTTTTAGTATTTTTGAGGTCAATAAAAATCAACAATATAAAACACAATTTATGAGTCACAATATAAGGCCAGGTGTAGCAACAGGTAAAGAAGTGCAAGATATCTTTAACTATGCTAAACAAAAAGGATTTGCATTACCAGCAGTAAACGTAACCGGTTCTAATACAATTAATAGCGTTTTAGAAACAGCTAGAGATTTAAACGCTCCAGTAATCATTCAATTTTCTAATGGAGGTGCTCAGTTTAACGCAGGTAAAGGACTTTCTAACGATGGGCAACAGGCAGCAATTGCTGGTGGAGTAGCAGGTGCAAAACACATTCATGAATTAGCCGTAGCTTATGGAGTGCCAGTAATTTTACATACAGACCACTGTGCAAAAAAATTATTACCTTGGATTGATGGTTTATTAGACGCATCAGAAAAACATTTCGAAGAAACAGGAAAACCTCTCTATAGCTCACATATGATAGATTTATCTGAAGAGCCTTTAGAAGAAAATATCGAAATCTGTAAAACCTATTTATCAAGAATGAGTAAAATGGGGATGACTTTAGAGATTGAGTTAGGTATTACTGGAGGAGAAGAAGATGGTGTAGATAATTCTGATGTAGATGTTTCTAAGCTATATACACAACCAGAAGAAGTAGCTTATGCTTACGAAGAACTATTAAAAGTATCTCCACAATTTACTATTGCAGCAGCATTTGGTAACGTACATGGAGTTTACAAACCAGGAAACGTAAAATTAACACCAAAAATATTAAAAAATTCTCAAGAATTTATTACAAAGAAATACGGGGTTGAAGAAAATCACATTGATTTTGTATTTCATGGTGGATCTGGATCTACCCTAGAAGAAATTAGAGAATCTATTGGTTATGGTGTTATTAAAATGAATATTGATACTGATTTACAATTTGCATTTACAGAAGGAATTCGTGATTATATGCAAGAAAAAGCAGATTATTTAGCAACACAAATTGGAAACCCTGAAGGAGCAGATCAACCAAATAAAAAACACTACGATCCTAGAAAATGGTTACGTTTAGGAGAAGAAACTTTTAAAGCGCGTTTAAAGAAAGCTTTTGAAGACCTAAATAACGTAAATACTTTATAGTACACACATTTTACACATTTAAAAAGCATTTTGATTGAAAATCAAAATGCTTTTTTTATGAACAAATAAGGAATAAAATCAATTGTGTTTTATAAAGACACGCTTTAAAAAAGTATTTTTAAAGAAAAAACTTTTACATTTGTAGCTCATTTATTGCTTTAAAAAAGTAAGCAAAAAATTAAAATATATACTTAATATGGCTTGGTTTAAAAGAACAGATAAAGGTATTCAAACTTCTACAGAAGATAAAAAAGATACACCCAAAGGCTTGTGGTATAAAACCCCAAGTGGTAAAATTATAGATACAGAAGAGTTAAAAAGAAACTTATATGTAAGTCCAGAAGATGGTTATCATGTAAGAATTGGTAGTAAAGAATACTTTGAATTATTTTTTGATGAGAATAAGTTTACAGAATTAAACGAAAGTTTAACCTCTAAAGATCCATTAAAATTTGAAGACACCAAAAATTATCCAGATCGTTTAAAAGCAGCACAAGAAAAAACAAAATTAAACGATGCTGTAAGAACAGCAGTTGGTAAATCTTTAGGGAAAGATTTGGTGATTGCAGCTATGGATTTTGCTTTTATTGGAGGTTCTATGGGTTCTGTTGTTGGAGAAAAAATAGCAAGAGCTATAGATTATGCAATCAAAAATAAAATACCATTTTTAATGGTTTCTAAATCTGGTGGTGCAAGAATGATGGAGGCATCCTTATCTTTAATGCAGTTGGTTAAAACATCTTCTAAATTAGCGCAATTAGCAGACGTTAAAATACCTTACATATCTTTATGTACAGACCCTACAACAGGTGGTACAACAGCATCATATGCAATGTTGGGCGATATTAATATTGCAGAACCAAACGCATTAATTGCATTTGCAGGCCCAAGAGTTGTAAGAGACACAACTGGTAAAGATCTACCAGAAGGTTTCCAAAAGTCTGAGTTTGTATTAGAACACGGATTTTTAGATGCTATTTACGAGCGTAAAGACTTAAAAAAACAAGTAAACTTATATATAGATTTAATACAGAATCTTCCAATTAGAAAAGAGGAAGTGATATCATAAAATAAAAAAGCCAGCATAAGCTGGCTTTTTTATTTTTTTTAGAATCTCCAACCAACATTTAAACCTAATCTTGGAACTAAAATTGGTGAGTTAGAGCCGAATAAATTTCTACCCAAACCAAGATAAGCATCAATAGTTAAACCACCTTCTGCAATGTATTTGCTTCCTATAGCAACTCCTAAAGCAGCATCAGTATATTTTAAATCGTAAGTGCCAGAATCGGCTATAGATTCTTTTTTACCTGTATTGACTCCCAGAAAACCTTCTCCAAAGAAATTCCATTGTGCTTCTGAGGTAAAATAATGACGAAAATAAGGTGTCATCATTATGTTTTCATTATATCTAAATTTTGCATCTTGCTTGGTAAGGTTAAATAAAGCAGAAACTCCAAAAGAACTTACATCATTAATATAAGTTTCATAGGAAAACTCTAAACTTCTTATACCAATAGCATCTGCAACATCTAATTTAATTTCTTGTTGTGCGTAACTAAAAGCACTTATTAAAAATGTAGCAACTAAAATTATTTTTTTCATTGTTTTTAATTTATAACAAACTTACTAAATTATCTCTTAAAATCTATAACCTAAAGAAATGCTAAACCTACCTACAATATTAGTATCTATAAAATCATCTCTATTTTTTTCAGAAATAAGATTTCTACCAACACCTAATAGAACTTCTGTAGTAAAACCATTTTTTGTTACAAATTTGCCACCTAAAGAAATTCCTAAAGCAAAACCAGTTTGATACTCTACTGAGCTTGAGTTATTAGTATTGTAAAAATAATCGTGTTGTGTGTTTAACATTCCAAATCCCTCAACAAAAAAACCTCTTGCGAATCTAGATTCATTAAAAAACCAACGATAATAAGGTGTTAAAGAAAATTTTCTATTAATATAAACATCAGCATTTACAATATCTGTAAAATTATAAAAAAGTGAAACTCCAAAAGAGAGATCCTTATTAATTAATTTTTCAAAAGAAACATCTAACGAATTAAATACAATTAAATTAAAAGCATTCAGCTTTAATTCATATTTCTTATTAAGATCTTGTGGATATTTTTTTTCGGTTTCCTGACCAAGAATATTTAAAGAAATAAATACAATTGTTACAAAAAGGGCTAGTTTTTTCATGTTTTATTTTTTTATAAAAATAACAATAATTAAAATAATATAGCCTTATTTTAAAAAATTAAATTTCACTAAACAAAGAGATCCCTTTTTTGATAAAAGACTTGTTTTTTAATACCTCTGGATTTAGAATTTCAATATAATCTTCATTTGTAGCACCAACGTCCAATAAAACTTTTTCTAAATAAAGCGTCTCAATTTTTTCTTCCTTTAAAATTAATGCAAAATAATGGGTGTCATTTTTTAAAATAGCACTTTTTGGCAATGATAGTCTATTTTTAGAGCTTGTAATAATGTTTGCTTCTACAAACATTCCTGTAATAAATCTTACATTTTCGTCTTTTAAATGCCCGTGAACCTTTATCGTTCTGTCATTATTTATAGAAGTTCCCACTAAATGAACTTCGGCTTCATAGCTTTTTTCAGAGGCTTCAGGAACTCTAAATAGTATTTCTTGGTCTTTTTTAATGTTTAAAATATCTTTTTCAAAAACATTTAATTCTAAGTGAATATGATCTGTATTTACAATTTCTAGTAATTCTTTTGATGAAGAAACAAAAGACCCATTACTAACATTAACCTTTGTAATATATCCATTTATAGGTGCATATAAATTAATTGTTGATGTTATTTTTCCTTGTTCTATATTATCAGGATTAATATTCATCATTTGTAATTTTTGACGCAAACCATTGTAATTTGCCAAACTACTTTTATAGGTACTTTCTGCTTTTAAATAACTTTTTTCTGAAGTTATTTTTTCATCAAACAATGTTTTTTGTCTTGTAAACTCATTTTTTAAATAGTTTAATTGTGATGAAATTTCTAAATAATTTTGTTGAATTTCTACAATATCTGTATTGGTTAAACTTACTACAAATTGCCCTTTTTTAACTTTATCTCCAATTAATAGTGGTATTTTACTTACATAACCATCAATAAAAGTACTCACGCTAGCTCTATTTTCTGGCGGAACATCTATCATACCATTTGCTTTTACAACAGTATTAAAAGATTGTTCTGTTAATTGCCCAAACAGCATATTTTGACTCTCAAATTGTTGTTTTGTAATTTCTATTTGATTTTCGTTTGTAGAGGTTTCCTCAGTAATTTCTGTCTTTTTTTGATCATTTCCACAAGCTAAAAAAAGCATTGAAAATAAAAGAATATATAAATTTTTCATTTTTAAAAAATATTTAAAATAAGATGATTAATATTGATAACGGTTTGATTGTATGCATTTAAATTGTTGAGGTAAGACAACTCAATGTCTTTTGCAGTTTCCAAACTTTGAATGTATTGAAAAAAGTCGATTTCACCTTCTTTAAACGTTCTGTTTACAGTTTTTAAAATTTCGTTTTTTAGGTTTTTTCCTTGTGTTTCGTAATAATTTACAGCTTCTTCATATTGCTTGAGTGTTGCTAAAAGAGAATTGTATTGACCTTCTAGTTTTACTTTGTAATTTTGTTGCTGCTCAGAAACAACTTCTCTCGCTATTTTTGAAGCTTTAATCTTTGAAGCATTTCCAGAAAATAACAAAGGAATTTTCAATCCAATTTGATATCCTCTTAAAGTGGTATTTAATTGATTGTTGGTTCCTTGAAAATATTCGAGACTAATATCTGGTAACAAACTCTGTTTTTCCTTTTTATACAAGATATTTTGATATTTTTTAGTATTCTCAAAATACTGCATCCCTAAATTATTTTCGGTAGAAATACTTTGCAATGGTAACTTTATTAGAGCTTCATCAATCGTTTCTAAAGTGTCAATTTGCACAACGCTTTTTAATTGCTCTTTAGAAAAAACAACTTCTTGTAAAGCTTGTTTGTAAAGTAGTTCTAATTGTTTTTGTTTTGATTTTGCAGTAATCATTTCTAAATAATTGGTTTCACCCAATTCGAATCTACGTTCAGATTTACTTGTAAAATCTTGATATAAACTATCTAAAAACCGATACGTTTCAGCCTTGTTTTTCGCATAACTTAATTTATAATAATTGCTGTACACAGCTTTTTGAACTTGCTGTAATTGGATGTTGTAGTTTGTTTGTTCTAAAGTAGATTTTACTTCATTTAGCTTTTTATCAGTAAAATAAACTGTTGGAAATTTAAAATCTTGTGCAATTCCGAAGACCTTTAACGGCTGGTTGTTTAGTGCAAGATTATTCTCATCATAGCTATAGTAAATAGACGTTTTATCAAAACTAAACGCGCTTCCAACTAAAGCCTTGCTTTCATCAACCTTTAAGTTTGATGCTTTCAAACCCGAATTATTTTTGAGCGCCAAAGCTAACGTTTCATTTAGTGTTAGTTTAGACTGTGCATTTACATTTACTATAGAAAAGAAACCGATAATGGTTACTAGAATAGTTTTGTTCATTTTAATTTCCTTTTTTTCTTCAAACCAAGCATATAAAACAGGTAGGACTACTAAGGTTAAAATAGTTGCTGTTATTAAGCCTCCAATAACAACAGTAGCTAACGGACGTTGTACTTCTGCACCCGCATTTGTAGAAATTGCCATTGGTAAAAAACCTAATGCTGCTGCTGCTGCTGTTAATAAAACCGGTCTTAAACGTTCTGCAGTTCCGCGTTTTATTCGTTCTTCAATGTTATCCATTCCTTCTTCTTTTAGTTCTTTAAAATGCTCTATTAATACAATTCCGTTAAGTACTGCAATACCAAAAAGAGCAATAAAACCAACACCTGCAGAAATACTAAAAGGCAAATCTCTGATCCATAAAAATAAGATACCTCCAACAGCAGATAAAGGAATCGCAGAATACACCATTAAGGCTTCTTTGATAGAACCAAATGCAAAATGTAATAAGATGAAAATCAGAACTAACGCAATAGGAACCGCAATCATTAATCTTGCTTTGGCACTTTGTAAATTTTCAAATTGACCACCATAAGTTACATTATATCCTGCTGGTAATTTTAGCTTACTTTCTAGAATGCATCTTACATCATCTACTACAGATTGTAAATCTCTGTTTCTTACGTTAATACCTACAACAATTCTACGTTTGGTATCATCTCTCGAAATTTTTGCAGGACCAGTTGTATATTTAATTTCTGCTAATTCGCTTAGCGGAATTTTGTTTCCATTTGGCGCATCAACATATAAATTTTCTAGGCTAGCCAAGTTTTTACGATTTTTTTCACCTAAACGAATTACCAAATCAAAACGTTTTTCACCTTCAAAAACATTACCAACAGTTCCGCCAGCAAATCCCATAGAAATTAATTGATTAATATCTGAAATATTTAAACCATAACGCGCAATTTTACTACGGTTATAGGTAACACTCATTTGTGGTAAGCCTTCTACTTTTTCTATAATAATGTCTGATGCACCTTCCACATTTTTTATCAATTCTTTTACTTCATTTGCTTTATTGGCTAAAACAGATAAGTTTTCTCCAAATATTTTAATGGCAACATCTGCTCTCACTCCTGTAATTAATTCATTAAAACGCATTTCTATAGGTTGTGTAAACTCTACTTCCATTCCAGGAATAATTGCTAAGGCTTCTTTAAATTTATCTGCTAATTCGTCTTTACTTTCTGCAGAAGTCCATTCACTTTTTGGTTTTAATTTGATAATTACATCACTTTCTTCCATAGACATTGGATCTGTTGGAACTTCAGCAGCACCAATTCTACTAACAACTTGAGCTACTTCTGGGAAGTTTTTTAATAAAATTTGTTCAATTTGTGTAGTAGTTTCTATCGTTTTACCAAGTGAAGTTCCTGTTTTTAAAACAGGTTGAATCACAAAATCGCCTTCATCTAAAGTGGGTACAAATTCACCACCCATTGTGCTAAATAACCAAATACTAGAAGCTAACAAAAACACCGCAAAACTGATGACTAATTTTTTATGAAATAACGCCCAGTGTATAACAGGTTTGTACCAAGCGTTTAATACTTTCATTAAACGAACAGAAATGTTTTTTTTGGATTGCTTTTCTGGTTTTAAAAATAGAGAAGAAACCACAGGAACATACGTTAAACAAAACAACATAGCACCTACTAAAGCAAAACTAAAAGTTAATGCCATTGGTCTAAACATTTTTCCTTCTACACCAGTTAACGATAAAATAGGAATAAATACAATTAAGATAATCAGTTGCCCAAATATGGCAGAATTCATCATTTTTGAAGCACTTTTTAAAGTAATTGTATCAATTTCTTCTTGTTTTGCTTCAGGAGATAAAGATTTTAGAGTTTCACTTTTAGTAATGATTCTGTAGGCAATAAACTCAACAATAATTACAGCACCATCAATAATAATTCCAAAATCAATAGCACCCAAACTCATTAAATTGGCATCAACCCCAAAAATATTCATTAAAGAAATAGCAAATAATAAACTTAAGGGAATAACTGAAGCAACTACCAAACCAGAGCGTAAATTACCAAGTAATAAAACCACCACAAATATTACAATTAACGAACCTAAAATTAGGTTTTCTGCAACTGTAAATGTTGTTTTTCCTATCAGTTCACTACGTTCTAAAAAACCATTAATGTACACGCCTTCTGGCAAAGAGCTTTGAATGGAGGCAACACGTTCTTTTACAGCATCTATAATTTCTTTAGAATTTCCGTTTTTTAGCATCATAATTTGTCCAAGAACTTTTTCTCCTTGTCCATTTCCTGTAATGGCACCAAAACGAGTAGCGCTTCCAAAACCAATTTTTGAAACGTCTTTTATATAAATTGGTGAACCTTCATTTTTTACAATGATGTTGCCAATATCATCTAACGTTTTTACCAAGCCTTCACCACGTATAAAAAAAGTTTCGTTGGTTTTTTCTATATAACCACCTCCTGCAACACTGTTGTTTTTTTCTAACGCGTCATATACTTCTGCGATAGAAATATCCATTGCATTTAACTTGTTTGGGTTAATAGCAACTTCATATTGTTTTAAAAAACCTCCCCAAGTATTTACTTCTACAACTCCAGGAATTCCAGAAAGTTGTCTTCTTACTATCCAGTCTTGTATAGTTCTTAAATCTGTGGGTGTGTATTGGTCTTTGTAGTCTGGTTTTACATCTAAAATGTATTGATAAATTTCTCCTAAACCAGTTGTAATGGGGCCCATTTCTGGTGTTCCAAATCCTTGCGGAATTTTCTCGGAAGCAGATTTAATTTTCTCTGCAATGAGTTGTCTTGGAAGATACGTTCCCATATCGTCAGTAAAAACAATGGTTACCACTGATAAACCAAATTTTGAAACGGATCTAATTTCTTCTACCCCAGGCAAATTAGCCATTTCTAATTCTATGGGATAGGTAATAAATTGTTCTACATCTTGTGTAGAAAGATTGCGTGATGTGGTAATAACTTGTACCTGATTATTGGTAATATCTGGTACTGCACCAATAGGTATTTGGGTTAAAGAATACATACCAAAACCTACAACTGATGCAATAAATAAAAAGATAATTAGCTTATTTTTAAGCTAAATTTTATAATGTTTTCTAACATATTTCATAATAAAATAATAATTAATAGATACCTGTTTGCTAGAACAGGTTTAAAAGTTACTATAGTATTATGCTAATTTGGGCGGTTGAAAAACGGATGGTTTTTCAAATAAAGAATACGATTCTTTGTAGAAATAATTTTGTTGAACTCGAACCGCTATGTTTTTTTTCAATTCAAATACAGGTGTATTTAAGGTGAAAACTGACGGTAAATGATTGTGGTTTAGAGAATCTTGTTTAAAAGGCAAGTCTTTATGCTCTTTATGTTTTGGCGTTTTGTATTCACTATCTCCATAGTGCTCTACTAAAAAATCGACAATAGAATCTCCATATTTTTCTTGATGAAATTGAGCATGTTCTAACAATACTGTTAACTTTGAAAATGATTCCAAATTAACGTTTAGACTCTGAAAAAGAATCAAATGAGCTAATAGTATTGATAAGAATTTTGACATCTAATTGCAAAGTAATGATTTTTTTTAAAAAATGCGTGTTAAAATTGTTACCAAGAACAAAACTTTAACAAATTAAAAAACGGCTCTTAATTGAATGCTACCTGTATGGATTGTTTTAGAGTTTTCGCTTTTTCTACCTAAATAATTCAGGTTTAAATTTAAAAAAGAATTCAATTTTCTATTGAATAATACATTCCAAGTGTAATTTCTACCAGCCTGCAAACCTTCTAACATTTGATAAGCTACAGGTGTGTTTGTATTACCTGTAAAGTTATTTATAAAAGCATTTATATTGGCTGTAACTTGATTTTTTTTACTGCTCAAGTAAAAATATTCGAAGCCAATTTTATGTTGTTGTAAAGTTTCAAAATCGGCTACATTATTTGTTTTGTTTTTAAAGTGATAAAATGCTGATAACCGATTATTATCACTATATAAAAAACTGATTTTAGGTTGTAATTCTGTACTTTCTATGGTGTAATTTCTATTGTTAAAATTTTCAGTTTTTAAATCGTTTTCTGCCAATTTACCTAAGAATTCTATCAACCAAAAATTGGCAAACTTATGCGCAAAATCTACTTGATGACTTTTGGTATTGTTTTCTTGTGTACCAATTAAAAACTGTTGCATATTTCTTAAAGTACCATAGGTATATGTGGTGCTATATTTTTGTAGATTTCTGTTGAAGTAAATGCTGTTTCTAAGACTAAAATTTAAACCCAATAAATTGGTTTCATTAAAATTAAAAGGGTTAAAATTAAAAGAATTACCAACCTTGGTCTGTTCGTTTTCTATGCTAATAAAATTATCGTTATGAAAGTAAGAAAGTGCTTTTTTAAACCCTTTTTCTTTTTTCCATTGATTGAAATTTAAGTTAATTGTTTGTCTAAATTTTGCTTTTTGGGTAGCAATAAAACGTAAGTTAGGTTTGGGTACTCTTAAATAATTGGCTTGGTCTTGAAATTCTGCAATTTCAAATTCATCAAAATCTTGTACACCGTCATTATTGTAATCTATCCAAGTATAATAACCAAAACCAGGTTCTGTTTTAATATAAATAAACTCTTGTCTAGCAATATTGCCAGAAGAAGTTTCGTACAATGTACTTAAGTTTACAAAGTTTTTAAATAATTTTTGTGTGAATAATAATCTAGAGTTTACTGTTTTTTCATCTTCTGAAAAAGCATTTTCTGTAAGTCTGTAATTTGTATATATACTTAAGTTCGTTTTTTTATTTTGTATCAATTTACTGTTGATATAAAATGATTTTCTGTTGTTAATTTGTGAAAATTTATTGGTTTTAATACTGTCATTATTTCTATAATTTACGCCAATTTTTGCAAATACTTTAGCAGTATCTCCAATACCAAAATAGGTTTCGAATTCTTTAAATCGATGACTTGTATTGATAAAATTATTACTTGTAATTTCTTTTCTGCTATTGGTTTCTAGGTTTGTAAAAGCACCAATCCAAGTTTTTTTAAAAGAATGTTTTACTGTGGCTTTGGCTCTTAAAAAATTATTGTCTTCTAAAGTAGACGTGTTTGTTAAAAAACTACCATCCACAAAAAAGGAAGTATTATTTAGTTTTATTTTGACATTAAGATCATGTTTGTTTCCATTATACGTGTCTATATAATTTAGGTGATTGTATTTGTATTTTAAAAAACCTTTTGTTTTGTTTTCCAAAACAAATTCTGATTGAAAATAATTTTTAGTAGCATTATTGGTTAGTAAATTCCAATCTCTATTAAACTCTACACGTTCCCATCTTTGTAGAGTTTTAAAGTTTTTTTGTGCAAATTCGTGATTGATATGACTAGTTAATTGCCATTTTTTATCCATTAAAACTTGCTGCCAACCAATTTTTGCAGCAATCCCATTATTTTCTGTATTGTCTATGCTAGAAAATAAATTGGCATCGTTATTACTAATTGCTATTTCAGATGAAAGGGTTGTTTTTTTGGCGGGTGCATAATTCGATTTCACCATAAAAATTTGAGATTTTGTTGGTGGAATCAATCTAGTGATAGGGCTGTAATTCCCTTGGTTTTTACCTGCATAACTAAAAATATTTCCAATGGCTGTGCTATTTTCTAAAATATAATCACCATTATTGCTACCCACATTTGTAAAGGTTACAAAATAGAGTTCCTCATTAGAATCTGTAGAGTATTCAAAAATTTCTACAGCACCATTTGTGGCTTTTTTGTAGAGAATTTTATTTTCATCAGAAGTATCTACAAAAGCACTTTCTGCAAACATTAAATTGGTATTGTTACCAGCATTTGCTAAAATTTGTTTTTGTGGGTCTGTTAAAGCTTGTTGTAAAGGTTGATTTTTAGCATCGTTTTCACTGTAAAAAAAACTACTTATATCTAGTTTTTCTGAATTGTATTTTACAGATTCATACGTAACAAAACGGGTATAATTTCTGTCTGAATATTGAAAATCTATCCAGATCCTCATATCATTCGTAATAGGGTAGGTAGTGTTAAACGTTATTTCGCCTAAATTATAATCTATGGTATAGTCTTTATTTTCTCCTCTTTTTATTTGAATTCCATTAATGTATACCTTTTCGCTACCACTAATAATTACAATATTTGGCTCGTTATTTGCGCCCACAATTTTGTAAGGACCTTGGTTGCCTTCTCTACCCACAATTGTAAACGTATTAAATTTACCACGCACAACAGCGCCAGAAGCACTTACTTTTAAATTGTTATTAATATTTGCTTCTACCTCTAAACCAGCGGCTTGTTTTACAAAAGGAGCAAAAAAGCTTTCGCTATTTTTTAGTGATAAATCTCCAGCTCTTACACGCCAATCTTTATGAAACATTTCTATAAAAATTCTATCAAAATCGGTAATATTTTGAGAGTATCCATTTTCTTGTATGGGGATGTTTGTATCCCAAATATTGGCTTTTAACGTGATTTTATCCGATAATTTTCCTGAAATTTCTAAATCTAAAGCCGCATTTGTAACCGCATTTTGATTATTACCAGATGTGATTCCTCTAGAGATAAACCCCTTGGTTTGTAGGCCATCAAATAACTTTATGTTGGTAGCTTCTTTATTGCTAGTTAAGCTATACAATTTACCAGTACTTGTAGTGTTGGGTAAAATTAGCCGTTCATCAAAAACTGAATATGTTTTGGTAACAAACTCAGGAAATCTAAAATATTCTATAGTTATTTCTGGATATTTTTTAGCATTAATAATTAATGTTGCCTTCGTATGATTTATAATATAGTTTGTAGGGTTTATCGGTTTTAAAAACGCATTTACTACTTTAAAACGCATTGGATTAATGGCAACAGAATCGAATTTTAAGGTGTCTTTTTTTAGCAGAAATTTTTTAGATCTAAAATCTGTATGAATTGTTTGTGCTTGTATGGAGTACCCAATACAAACCAGCCATAAAAAAAGAAATTTTTTATTCATAAAAAACGTTACGTTTTTAACGTAAAAATATGTTTTTTAATTGTAGTAACTAAATTAAAACAGCGTTTGTTGTTTTACAGGATTTTCATGTTCTAACAACCATTTTTTTCGCCAAATGCCATCAGCATAACCTGTTAAAGAACCATCAGAACCTATTACTCTATGACAGGGAATAATAATCCAAAGTGGATTTTTACCATTTGCTGTGGCTACTGCTCTAATTGCTTTTGCGTCTCCTAAAGCTTTGCTTTGCGCCAAATAATTGGTGGTTTTGCCATAAGGTATGGTTAGTAAATATTTCCAAACTTTTATCTGAAATGCAGTTGCTTTAGGGTTTACAGTTAAATTAAAACTAGCTCTTTCACCTTTAAAATATTCTTCTAGTTGCACAACACAATCTTGCAAACAATAAGGTATAGATTTTTTTAAATCAGTAACAGAAACCTCTTTTACATCTAAAACAGAAACAGCTTGTATGCCGTTGGTGTCGCCTACAATTTTTGCAATACCTATGGGTGTTTTGTAGTATGTGATTTCTGTTTTCATTACTTAATTATATACCAAATATGTCTTTAGAATTCTTGGTTGTTATCGCTGCAATTTCATCAAAAGAAAGACTATAAATAGCTACTAATTTATCAATAACATTGGTTATATATGAGCTTTCATTTCTCTTTCCTCTAAATGGAGTTGGTGCTAAATAGGGTGCATCTGTTTCTAAAACAATGTGTTTTAAATCAATCTCATTTAAAAATTTATCAATTTTACCATTTTTAAACGTAACAACCCCACCAATACCTAATTTCATGTTGTAAGATATGGCTTTTTCTGCCTGTTCTTTTGTACCTGTAAAGCAATGAAAAATTCCAAATAAATCGTCTCCTTTTTCAGATTCTAAAACTTCAAAAATCTCATCAAAAGCATCTCTACAATGAATTACGATAGGTAATTTTTTTTCTTTTGCCCATTGTATTTGCGTTTTAAAAGCCTCTTGCTGTTGTTTTAAAAAGGTTTTATCCCAATACAAATCGATACCAATTTCTCCAATGGCATAAAAATCTCTTTGATCTACCCATGTTTTTACGTGTGCCAATTCTTCTAAATAATTTTCTTTTACAGATGTAGGATGCAAACCCATCATTAAAAAAACATCCTTTGGAAATTTTTTTTCTAATTGCAACATGCTTTCTGTGTAAGAAGAATCGATGGCAGGAATAAAAAAACGAGAAACACCTGCATCTTTAGCACGTTGTATCATTTCTTTTTGATCTTCGTTAAATTGACTCGAATATAAATGGGTATGTGTGTCTGTAATCATTATTACCTAAGTAGTTTGATAGCAAAATTACAAATAATAACAGTCTTTAGGTAGTGTTGTAAAACATTTTATAAAACGTACCTTTGCATAAAATTTTAAAGCATGACGTTTAAAGAATTAGACTTATCTAACCAGTTGCAATATGCTATTGACGATTTGGGTTTTGAAACTCCAACACCTATTCAACAAAAAGCATTTTCTGTAGTTAGGTCTGGTAAAGATGTTGTAGGAATTGCACAAACAGGTACAGGTAAAACCTTTGCCTATATGCTGCCAATATTAAGAGATTTAAAATTTTCTAAAGAAAAACATCCTAGAATTTTAGTTTTAGTGCCTACTCGTGAACTCGTGATACAAGTTGTAGATGAAATTGAAAAACTAGCAAAATATATCAATGTACGTGTGTTAGGTGTTTACGGTGGTACCAATATTAATACACAAAAACAAGCTATTTTACAAGGACAAGATATTATTGTAGCCACTCCAGGACGTTTGTATGATTTGGGTTTAAGCAATGCCTTAAAGCTAAAAAATATTCAGAAATTAGTAATTGATGAAGTGGACGTAATGTTAGATTTAGGGTTCAGATTTCAATTGATGAACATTTTTGAAATTATCCCAGAAAGAAGGCAAAACGTACTATTTTCTGCAACGATGACAGAAGATGTAGACAATTTAATTTACGATTTTTTTAAAAATCCGCAGAAAATATCTATTGCTGTAAGTGGCACACCTTTAGAGAATATTAAACAGCAATCTTACAATGTACCTAACTTTTTCACCAAAGTAAATTTGCTAAATCATCTTTTAAAAGACAAAGAAACTTTTAACAAAGTATTAATTTTTGTAGGATTTAAAAGAACTGCAGATTTGTTGTTTAAGCACTTAGAAGAAGCTTTTAACGATGAGATGTGTGTAATACATTCTAACAAAACACAAAATTACAGAATTCGTTCTATCAAACAGTTTGATGAAGGTAAAAACCGAATTTTACTGGCTACAGATGTTATGGCACGTGGTTTAGACTTTGATGAGGTTTCTCATGTTATTAATTTTGATACTCCTGATTTTCCAGAAAATTACATGCATAGAATTGGTAGAACTGGTCGTGCAGAAAAAGAAGGAGAAACACTTCTTTTTTCTACAGAAAAGGAGCAAAAAGCAAAAAATGAAATAGAAACTTTAATGGATTATACAATTCCGGTTTTAGAAATACCAGAAGAAGTAGCCATTTCTACGATGCTTACAGAAGATGAAAGACCAAAAGAAGACAGAGAACAATCTAAAAACAGAGCTGGTTTAGAGTATGTGCCTGGGCCCGCTTTTCATGAAAAAAGCGAAAAAAATAGCAAGGTAAACTTAGGAGGTTCTTATAGAAGAGAAATCGCAAAAAAATATAAGAAACCTAAAACTAGGGGAGATAAAAATTATCATAAGCGCAATAAAAAGAAAAAATAAAAGTAAAGGTCCTGATGAAAATCAGGATTAGTTCAACCTATAATATTGAACACGTTTTTTAAACTTTTCAATATTTAGTTTCACTAAAAAAATAAATTATGCAGGTTTTAACAGCTCAAGAGTTACATAATTTAGCAATGAATATTGTAGGCGAAAAGCTAGAGAAAATGGGGTACGAGTTTCAAGCCATAAATAGTACGTTAAAAAGACATCCGCAATTTGTATTATTTAAAAAAGGCGAACCCACTATTTTTGTTTTAGTAAAAGCTACCAATAATTTACAAAACCCAAATGACTACGATACTATTTGGATGGAAACTTTTAAGAATCACGCAAAAAAACAGAATGCCAAAGTGTGGTTTGCTGGTGTGGGTATTGCCAATGCAGAAAGTGTAGAAAGCCCTGTGTTTAAAAACCAACCCTATTATGTGGCTTTTGAAAACTTTATAAAAATTTTGGAGTAGTTTTGTTTAACTTGTTTTTTATATGCAGTGGCGGAGTTTTTACAATACATTTGTAAAAAAAATCAAAATCTTGCTATTCCTTATACATCATGTTTAGCACAGGTTATCAATCTCCTAGATAAATGAATACATTCACACTTAATTCTGCGCCTCTAACATTAAAGTCTTGTTGTGGTACATTTCCATTAAGTGGAAGGCTTATATTATGAGTATGTAAACCTGATTCTGCACCATTTCGAGTTGTTATGTTAGTATAACTGCCCCCACCTGCATTCCAAGGAGAACTATCTGTTTTCCAACGCCCATTTGCACCCCCTGAACTAGTAGTTCCTGTCAAATTTACATTTGGTAATTGATTTCGGGCTATAGTTTTGGTATTACTACCGCTTACACTTCCTAATGATGTGCCATTTTGTGTAAGTTGTGTATTTGTTGCATCCGGTAAATTAATAGTTAAACCTAAATTTTCTGCTTGCGTTTGTTGGGAGGTTGTTAGTGTATTTATTGCTCTGCCATCTAGTTTTATCCAGCCATTATGGTCTGCAGACTGAATTCCTTGTTTAATATCTCCAAAACTAAATAGCACATCACTGTTATTATTCATTGAGTACCAACTTGTGCCATTAAAATAATAATAACCTATTTCTGTAATTTTTTGGGTAGCAGTATTTACAGTTCCGCTTAAATCTGTAATATAAATGATGGCACCTGTTTGACTTATGGAATAAGCTGTTTTTGCAATTAAATCAGCTCTAGAAATACGAGGTGCTATAATACCATCTGCAACTCCAGTAACAGAAGGTTGCCCTGTAACTTCTAAAGTTGCGTTTGGGGTATTTGTTCCTATTCCAACTTGTGAAAATAAATTAGTTTGAAATAAAATTATAATTAATAAAATATTTAATTTTTTCATTTTTAATTAGTTTTTTCTTCGTTTAGTTTGTTATAATCTCTGCCAACTATAATGATATGGAAAGTTTTAATGCATAACATAAAGTACCAAACAAATTTAGCATTTTTTATAAGAAATATAAAACCTAGTAATTCTATAAAAACAAAAACAACCACTCAGATTTGAGTGGTTTTAAAATATTTTGGTTTTTTAATCTCTTTTATTCTATTGGGTACATATTAAAATTTTGGTTGTCAAAATACTCTATTCGTTTTGGAATGGTCTCTAAAATCTTATTCTTTAGAGATGAACTAATTCTATCAGATCGATATCTTAGCGCCATATATAAAAGAAAACTCTCAGCAACATCTTCTCTTGTAGGATAGTCACGAGCATAAGTAGAGATAAAATTAGGGTCTAAATCTTGTGCATTCATCCATCCAGTTGAGGCAGAATGATACGCATCTAATGAGGTATGAGAGGCTTCATGAACTAATGTTTCTTCTAATATTCCATCGTTTTCATATAGTGTTGTTTGACCAATATGAATAAGAAGATTATTGTTTCCGCCACCAAAAGGTTCAGTTCCCATATGAACCCAAGAGGTTTCTACATCACTACGCAAAGCTGCTGGTAGCCTGCCGATTACCTTAGCATATTTTAAGGCTTGGATTTCAGCTGCATCTACATTTTGGAATTCAGGATTAATTTGAAATTCTATTGAAAGACCGTCTTCATAGTTGGCGTTGAAAATAAAAGGATTAACAGTTATCCAATTATTAACTCTTCTGTCAAACATTGTTCTTTCAGCTTGACCAGCATAGGCAAGACTTTCAAATGTTGATAGATCTGAACTTGTAATTATATCAGGATCTAAAAAAATAGTACCACTAAATGGAGGATTTGAGCCATTATCATTATTACTACATGATAGTAGACATAATATTAGACCAAACACTATTAAATTTTTTAGGTATTTCATAAGATTTAATTTTAAGTATTCCAAAATAGCTATAACGATATGGAATGTTTCTATGTTTTATTTTAAACAAATTTAGTGGTTTTTATAAGAAAGAAAAAATTTGGTAATTCTATGAAAAACAAAAAAAAACCACTCAGATTTGAGTGGCTTTAACATATTTTAAAACTAAATAATTATTTAGCATCTTGCTCTAACAAATCAAAAAATTGATTTAATCTAGGCATAATAATTATTTTGGTTCTTCTGTTTTTTGCTTTATTTTCAGTAGAATTGTTTGGTACTAAAGGCACGTATTGGCTTCTACCAGCAGCAATTAATCTTTGTGGTTGTACACCAAATTTGTATTGTAATATTCTAGTAATAGAAGTTGCTCTTAAAGCAGATAAATCCCAGTTGTCTTGTATTAAATTTCTTTTAATTGGTGTAGCATCTGTATGTCCTTCAATCATTACATCCATTTCTGGTTGATCGTTTACTACTTTAGCTATTTTTTCTAATACAGTATATGCATTGTCAGTTACGTTGTAGCTTCCGCTTTTAAATAATAATTTATCAGAAATAGAAATAAATACGACTGTTTTTTCTACATTAACTTCAATGTCTTTATCTTGTATACCTTCTGTTAAGTTTTTAGTTAAGTGGTATTTAATGGCCAAGTTAAGAGAATCTTTCTGCGTCATTGCATCTCTAATTCCGTTGATATATTTGTCTTTTTCACTTAATTGAGAAATAACACTTTTAATATTATCAGAAGAAGACTGCGTTAAAACCGTTAAGTCTTCTACTTGTTTTAAAGCTGTCTTTTTATCTTGTTTTAAATACTTTACTTGCTCTTTTAAAGCAAACATTTGTGCATCTTCTTTTTCACTGTCAATTAAACATTTCTGTAAATTGGTTTTTACAGCTAATAATTCTTTTTCAGTTTTTTGTTTTTCTGTTTGTAATGCAACAAATTCTTTTTTAGAAACACAAGAACTTAGTATTACTGTAGATAATAAGATAAATGATATTTTCTTCATTATAAATAGGCTTAATGATTTTTATTTTTACAAATTTAACAAATTAGACGAATTAAAAGTACGATTAACAAGAATTTGTGAAAAAATTATATTGTATTTTTGTTACCACAACATTTCTTTATGAAACAACTATATTTTCTAATAATTTTTAGTGCAACTTTATTTTTTTTTAGTTGTAATAAAAAAGTAGATTTATCTGATTACACTCTAAAAGGAGCTGTTTTTGGTACTACTTATAAAATTACCTATTTAAATGCAGATAGAAATTATCAAAAAGACATAGATAGTTTGTTTTTAAAAATAAACAACTCACTTTCTACTTACCTCCCTAATTCTGCAATATCTAAAATAAATCAAGGAGATACTGCCGTTGTTGTAGACGATTATTTTATAGAAGTTTTTAAAAAATCTAAAAGAATATTTAAAGAAACTAATGGTTATTTTGATCCTACAGTTGGTAATTTGGTTAATGCTTGGGGTTTTGGTCCAAAGAATCAAAAAAAAGACTTAAACCAAGATGAGGTAAAGGCGGCAATGCAGTTTGTGGGATTGCAAATGGTTTCGTTAAAGAACCATCAAATTATAAAGAAATATCCAGAAATTTATTTAGATTTTAACTCTATTGCAAAAGGTTTTGGTATCGATGTGGTAGCAAGATTTTTAGAAAAAAACAACATACAAAGTTATTTAATAGAAATTGGTGGAGAGATTCGAACAAAAGGCCTAAAAACAGCAAATAAACCTTGGGTGATAAAGTTGGTAAACCCAATAAATACAACTACTGGCTTTAAAAAAATAAACTTATCTAATAAGGCTATGGCTACTTCTGGAAACTACAGAAAATTTAGAATTACTGATGCTGGTAAAAAATATGTACATACTATTAACCCAATAACAGGTTTGGCTAAAGAGAGTAATATGTTAAGTGTTTCTGTAATAGCTAGTTTAGATTGTGCAGATGTAGATGCTTATGCAACAGCATTTATGGCAATGGGTTTAGAGAAAACAAAATCATTTTTAAAGAATAACCCTCAGCTTAAAGTGGTTTTATTGTACGTAAATACTGATCATAATTTAGAAGAATTCTCTAATTACACCTACGAATAGGTATCTATTTCTGTCGTTTATTTATAACATACAGGAAGTATTTCATGCTTCATCAAACAAAATCGTTCTCGTTTTTCTGGTGCGATTTTTTTTGTGTAATCCACTTCATCTACCTTAAAACCAACAGCTCTTAACTTATCAAAATAATCTTTACCATATACTCTTACATGATCATATTGACCAAAAATTTTAGCACGTTCTTTTTTATCTGTAATTGTATTATCTTCAAAAGTGGTTGCTCTAGATAAATCTTGAGGAATTTGAAAAATACCCAGTCCACCTGGTTTTAAAACACGATATAATTCTTGCATTGCTTTTTTATCATCAGGTATATGTTCTAAAACATGATTGCAAAAAACAACATCAAATTCACTTTCTTTAAAGGGTAAATCGCAAATATCTGCTTTTACATCTGCAATAGGAGATTCTAAATCTGAGGTAATATACTCTAAGTTTTGTTGCTTTTTAAAAATATCTAAAAAACACTGTTCTGGTGCAATGTGTAATGTTTTTAGCTTTTTTGTTGATGTAAAAAAATCGGTTTCATCTTTTAGGAAAAGCCACATTAATCTGTGTCTTTCTAACGATAACGTTGATGGAGAAAGTGCATTTTCGCGTTGCTTTCCATATCCGTATGGTAAAAATTTACGAAAAGATTTACCATCAATTGGATCTGTGTAGGTATTGCCTTTTAAAGCAAATGCGATAATAGGTCTAACCAAGTAACTAACTTTTATCAACCAAGGTCTTGGTAGGGTGTTTAGTATGGATTTGAAAACAGTTTTCAATAGGAATATTATTTATATTCATCTCTAACAGGACAAAAGACATCGGTAATCTTACAATCGGTTAAAGCTTTACCTGAGTGTTTTGCAAATGAAGGAATTTTTAAAATAGAGCCTGGAGTATAAATCTGTGTTATTCCATTAACAGTCATTTCAAATTTACCTTCCATAACTTGAGTGGTTTGCTCACTAAAATGGGAATGTTCTGGTAGTTCAGAACCTTTTTTTACCTCCCAAAAAGCAATTGTAAAAGTTTCCATATGAACAAAGCGTCCATTAAAGCCTTTTATAATTTCTTTGGGATTGATGTCTTTAATTTCCATTTATAATTTTTGTCTAAATTCCTCTTCTTCATCAGTTTCTATGCCTAACGCTTCATGTACATGTTTAAAAGTAGAAAGTAATTCTGGTTTGCCATTTAGAATAGCTACATCGTGTTCAAAATGTGCAGAGGGTTTGCCATCTAACGTGGTAATTGTCCAACCATCATTATGTTGTTTTATTTTATGCGTACCTAAATTTGTCATAGGTTCAATGGCTACAACCATCCCTTCTACAAACTTTTTTCCTCTTCCTCTTTTACCATAATTGGGCATGTTTGGGTCTTCGTGCATCTTTCTTCCTAAACCATGACCAACCAATTCTCTTACGACACCATAACCATGATCTTCTGTGAATTTTTGAATGGCATAACCTACATCTCCAACTCTGTTACCAACTTTAAATTCGCGAATACCCACATATAGACTCTCTCTAGTTACGTCTAATAATTTTCTAGTTTCATCAGCAATTTCTCCAATGGCAAAGGTATAGGCATGATCTCCATAAAAACCATTTTTTTTAGCACCACAATCTATAGAAATAATATCTCCTTCTTTTAAAGGGTCTTTATTTGGTATTCCATGAACTACTTGAGAGTTTGGACTCATACAAAGTGTATTTGGAAAATCGTACAAACCTAAAAAACCAGGAATTGCCCCTTCTGCTCTGATAAAATCTTCAGCTAATTTATCTAAATATAAGGTGGAAACTCCAGGTTTTATTTCTTTGGCAAGCATGCCCAATGTTCTAGAAACAATTAATGCACTTTCGCGCATAATTTCTATTTCTTCTTTGGTTTTAATTTTAATCATGTTAAAAAAAATTGAAGGGCAAAGTTACTATATTTTAAAGAAATTAGGTGAAAATGATCGTTGTTTGAAGACAGATAAAAAATTTTTTTTCTTTTTTAGTGCTGGGTCGTAATTAAAAATTTGTTTGTTACTATTTGTCCAGCCAAAAAAAATAGCAATATTTCTATCGTTTATAAAAACATTTGCATTAATTTTTCTGTTATATTTTTCATCAAAATTTTCTTCTGAAAAACTTTTATTTACAACTTAAAAGCAATACCATTTGCCTAATGTTTCAAAAGTAAATAATTGTGTTTTGCCAATTTTAGCTTACACATCTTTTACAATGGTATTCTTAAATTTAAGGCAATAATTATATTGCCGGAATTCATTTACTTACTTCTGTCGTAAGAATGTTTATAAGGTTGTTTTGTAACAATTTTTAAGATATCTGTTTCTAGATTTTTCCTTGCATATTCTACATAACGCCCAATTTCTTTACCCTCTTTATAAAAAATAAATGTGGGTACTCTTTTAATATTTAAGCCTTCTTGTAAATTATCTGGTGTTTTTTTAGAACGATTTACCGTAACTAAATCTAAATTTTTAAAATTAAAACCTGCTAATTCTAAAATTTTATAAAAACGAGGTGTTTCTCTTTTACTATCTCCACACCATGTGCCCATAAAACCTTTAATTTTGACATCTTTCAGTTCTTTTTTTAAGGCAGAAATTGTAGCTTCATCTGGTTTGTAATTGTCAAAATTTTTAGTAAACCAGGTGTTGTATGGTGCTTGCAAAAAAGATTCTTTATTGGCAAAACCAACCAAGTCTCCAGATTTGTTTTTTGTAGCAGTAATTTTTTGTTGTACACTGCTACAAGAAATTAGTGCTACTGAAAAAAATAAGATGAATATATATTTCATTGTTTTTAAATTATAGTAAAGAATGTTGTGTCATTTCTTTTGGTTGTTCTACACCCATTAATTCTAATATAGTTGGTGCAATATCACCTAAAATACCACTTTTTATCGATTTTATTTCTTCATCAATTAAAATGAAAGGTACAGGATTGGTTGTATGTGCTGTATGAGGTGATCCATCAGGATTCATCATAGTTTCACAATTACCGTGATCTGCAATTAGCAATGTAGAATATCCATTTTTTAAACCAGTTTCTATAACTGCTTGTGCACAATTATCTACAGCTTCACATGCTTTTATTGCAGCTTCCATAATACCTGTGTGCCCAACCATGTCTCCATTCGCAAAATTTAAACACACAAAATCTGTATCTCCTTTTTCTAAATCGTTACACAAGGCTTCTTTTAATTCGTAAGCACTCATTTCTGGTTTTAAATCGTATGTTGCTACTTTTGGCGAATTTCTTAAAATTCTAGATTCGCCTTCAAAAGGTGCTTCTTGTCCACCAGAAAAGAAAAAAGTAACGTGTGGATATTTTTCTGTTTCTGCAATTCTAATCTGTTTTTTACCAGCTTTAGAAAGTACTTCGCCTAAGGTGTTTTTAATATTATCGTTATTATAAATTACATTTATCCCTTTAAAACTCTCGTCATATAAGGTAATAGTTGTAAAATATAAATCTAGTTTTTTCATGCCAAATTCTGGAAAATCGTTTTGAGATAACGCATTGGTTAACTCTCTACCTCTGTCTGTTCTATAGTTAAAAAACAATACAACATCACCCTCTTTTATTTGTGCTTTTGGTGAACCCTCTGCATTGGTTACCACAATTGGTTTATGAAACTCGTCTGTTAAACCAGCTTCATAATTTTTGTTGATAGTTGCAATTACGTCTGTCGTTTTTTCTCCAACTCCGTTTACAACTCCATCATAAGCTTCTTTTACACGTTCCCATCTATTATCTCTATCCATAGCATAATAACGTCCAGTAACAGTAGCCAATTCTCCTGTACTTTCTTTCATGTATTCTTGAATATCATTTATAAAATACGTACCAGATTTAGGGTCGCAATCTCTACCGTCTGTAAAAGCATGCAAATACACATTATCTACTTGGTTTTCTTTAGCAACATCTAAAATACCTTTTAAGTGATTGATGTGTGCATGGATACCACCATTTGAAACCAAACCTAATAAATGTACGTCTTTATTATTTTCTTTGGCATATTGTAAAGTGTCTAACAATACTTTTTCTTTGCCTAAAGATTTTTCTTCTACAGCTTTATTAATTCTTGCTAAGTTTTGATATACAATTCTACCAGCACCTAAATTCATGTGTCCAACCTCAGAATTTCCCATTTGTCCTTCTGGTAAACCAACATTTAAACCATCTGTTCTTAATTCGGCATTAGGATATTTATCATATAAACCGTTAATAAATGGTGTTTTTGCATTGTAAATAGCAGATACTTTTGGGTCTTGGGTGATGCCCCATCCATCCAAAATCATTAAAATTACTTTCTTGTTCATTATTCTATAAATTGAACAGTAAAAATAAGAAAGATTTTTTTCTTTTTTTTAAGATTCTACGAAACCGATAAAGTAAATACAAATACAAAGTAATAATAGAATAATAGCTGCTTTCTTATAGAAAAGTAAATTATTTTTTTGGATATTATTTTAATTTTCTGAGTTCTTTTGTAGGAGCTTTTACAGAGAAGTATAATTCTGAGGGTTTCCTATTTTCAAAGTATTTTATTTTTTCAAAAGTAGAAATACGATTGCTCTTATTTGCTTTTAAATTAGCAATCTTATGTGCAATAAAACCTTACTTAACTATAATGTTAAATATATAGGAGAAAGTAGTGTAAAATAACAAATTATTAAAAAAACGTTTTTTTAACGCTTTTTAAATGAAGTATTTTTATTTTTATAAGTAATTTTATGATAATAATTCAATATTTAGATGATTATGCACTTTCAACTGAATGATGTTACCAAAAAACTCCCAAAGCACTTACATAAATTTATTGTAAAACAACCTTATGATGAATATACAGCACAAAACCAAGCTGTTTGGCGTTATGTAATGCGCATGAATGTAAATTATTTGCGTAAAGTTGCTCATAAATCTTATTTAGAGGGTTTAGATAAAACAGGAATTTCAATTGACGAAATACCACATATGGAGGGCATGAATCGTATTTTAAAAGACATTGGTTGGGCAGCCGTTTCTGTAGATGGTTTTATACCACCCAATGCTTTTATGGAGTTTCAAGCTTACAATGTTTTGGTAATTGCTTCAGATATGAGAACCATTAACCATATAGAATATACCCCTGCACCAGATATTATTCACGAAGCTGCAGGGCATGCACCTATTATTGCAAATCCAGAATATGCAGAATATTTAAGACGTTTTGGCGAAATTGGTAACAAAGCAATATCGTCTGCCAAAGATTACGAAATGTATGAGGCAATTAGACTTTTATCCATATTAAAAGAAAACCCGAATGCTACTGAAAAAGAAATTCAAGAAGCGCAAAATGCAGTAGAATATTTACAGGAAAATATGGGCGAATTGTCTGAAATGGCTCAAATTAGAAATTTACATTGGTGGACAGTAGAGTATGGGTTAATTGGCACTGTAGAACAGCCAAAAATTTACGGAGCAGGTTTGCTCTCATCAATAGGAGAAAGTGCTTGGTGCATGCAAGAAAAAGTTAAAAAAGTACCCTATACCATAGAAGCTGCAAACATAAATTTTGATATCACAAAACCACAACCACAATTATTTGTAACTCCAAATTTTGCCCATTTAAGCTTGGTTTTAGAACAATTTGCCAATACAATGGCAATTCGTAAAGGAGGTTTAAAAGGCATACAAAAGTTAATCAATTCTAAAAATTTAGGAACAATAGAGCTAAGTACAGGAATCCAAATTTCGGGTATTTTTACAGAGGTAATAGAAGATGATAATGGTAAACCCATTTACTTTAAAACCCAGGGAAATACAGCTTTATCTAATAGAGATAAAGAGTTAATTGGCCATGGAATAGAACATCATAAAAAAGGTTATGGAAGCCCCATAGGAAAGTTAAAAGGTATTAACATTGCTATCGAAAATATGAGTCCAAGAGATTTAGAGGCTTATCAAATCTATGAAGGTAAAAGAATTACTTTGGTTTTTGAGGGAGGTGTAAAAGTAGAAGGAAATGTAATTACAGGTACAAGAGATTTAAGAGGTAAAATATTATTAATTACTTTTAAAAATTGTACGGTAACTTATAAAGATAAAATATTGTTTCAGCCAAATTGGGGTTTGTATCATATGGCAGTTGGTAAAGAAGTAGTTTCTGCTTACTCAGGTGCTGCAGATATAAATTCTTTTAAAGATATTACAGAGGTTTCTAAAACCAAAACACACAAAATAAAATATACAGATAAAGAAAGAGAATTATACACACTTTATAGTAATGTAAGAAAAATGAGAGCAAAAAAAACAGTGACAGAAGAGAAATTAACTGTAATATATAATCAATTAAAAAATAATTTTTCTAATGATTGGTTGCTCTTTTTAGAATTGTATGAATTAGCTTTGCAGCATAATTTTTCTATTCAACAAGAATTATTAGTAGCTTTACAAAAATTAAAATGTAACAAAAGCTACACAAAACTGATTGAAAATGGATTAACTTTGTGCCAATAAATTATAAATAAATAAAACATGGGTTTATTTGACATGTTTAAACGAAAAGACATGAGTGCAGAAATTAAAGAATACTTAGCCAAAGACGCAGTAATTTTAGATGTTAGAACTTTAGCAGAATGGAATGAAGGTCATATAGAACAGGCAAAAAACATTGTATTAAATTTAATACCTTTAGAAATAGAACAAATAAAAGCTTGGAAAAAACCTGTTATAGCAGTTTGTAGAAGTGGCGCTAGAAGCGGACAAGCTACCCAGTTTTTAACTCAAAATGGTGTAGATGTAATTAATGGTGGGCCTTGGCAAAATGTTGCGAAACATTTAGAATAATTTTGCCATTTTTTTTATTGTTAAAAAGTATAATAGAGACAACAAATATACTTACTAAAGCTCCTGTTTATAACGTTAATATTTTTTCAAACATCTTACAAAGATTTAGTTTAAGAGGATAAAATAGAAAACAGCTAAATAAAGTTTCTTTTTTGAGCTTTTATTACTGTTTCTTTTTTATTCTCTACTTGTATTTTTTAAAATTTAATAAACGGAAATCGCTTTGTGAGTTTTTCTTTTTTAAATTCTAAATTTTTTAAAAACTGCTGATGTTGCTCTGATTTTTCATTAAAAGGTTTGTGATAAATTCCTTTTTGAATGTTTTCTACTTCCTGTAAGGTTGAAAGTGCATCTTGAGTTAACCAAGTGTTTACAAATTTTTCCCAAATGTAATTGATCGCAGTTTTGTTGGGATGAATCATGTCTTCTGTGTAAAAACGATAATCACGCAACTCATCCATCATAATTTCAAAACTTGGAAAATAGTAGGTTTTATTTTTTAGGTTAATTGTATGATGTATGGCTGCAATTAAATGACTTTTACTCTGTGTATTTTCTACAAATCCATCCTTTAAATGTCTCACAGGAGAAACTGTAAAAAGTATAGTTGCATTTTTGTTGATACTTTTAATTAACGCAGAAATGGCCTCTAGACTTTCAGAAATTTCATTAACAGATAAGATTTCTTTTAAAAATTTTTTTTGTGGTATTTTATGGCAATTGGCAACAATTTTATCACGTTCTATAAAAAGATATACCCAAGAAGTACCCAATGTAATACTAATATGTGTAGCTTCTAAAAGTGCTTTTCTTGTTTTTTCTAATGATGTGTTTAGGTTCTTTAAAAGCTCGTTTTTAGAACTTTTACTTATGCTAGAATGTGCATCAAAACAATGCCAACGTTCGTTTTGAAAAATAAAATCATCCTCGGCATACATTTTTAAGTTGATGGCTCTAGTAATTAAATTTTCAATAGCTTTTGGATGAAATAAAATACCAAAAGGATTTTGAGTTACTTGAAACTTATAATACCCCAACTTATTACCAATATTTTCTGAGAAACAAGAGCCGAGTAAAACAATTTTAGACGAATAATCAATTGCATTTTTAGTTTCTTTTTTTAAAAAAAGTTGGGTTTGTAAGTTCATTTTAAAAACAAAATATTTTTATAATAAAGATATATAAATAAGTAAAAGTGTAATATAACCTAAAATTATTTAAAAAGTATAACTCATTATTTTAATACTTAACCAATTTCTTAGTTTTAGAAATGTTTTTAGTTTGAAAGTGAATAAAATAATTCCCTTTAGGGAGTTGTTGTATGTCTACAACTAAAGTATGTTGTGCGGTTGTGTAATTTTTATTGATAATATTTTTTACAACTGCACCAATTGTGTTGTACAGGGTTATTTTTACAGTCTCATTATTTCCTGTAAATTTAATAGAAATACTATGTGATGCAGGGTTTGGGTAAACGTTAATATCTAATATTTCTTCTAAAAAGTCATTAGTAGAAAGAGCTGCAGAACAGCCAGATTTAAATAGTGGTAAAGTATTAAAATTTTTAAATAACACAGAATCTACGTTTGTTTTAGAACCCCCCATCCAATCAGTTAAAATAGTACTGTAAATATTTCTAAAATCATATTGCATTGGCACGCCCTCTTTGATATCTACTTGTGTGTCAATTTCTGGAGTATCACCTAAAATTTGGTTTTTAGCACAAGAACCAAATAAAAATAGAGGAGCTGCAGTACCATGATCTGTACCTAAACCTCCATTAGATCTAATTCTTCTCCCAAATTCAGAGTAAGTCATCCCCATTACTTTTTTATCAATTCCTAAAAGTTGTAAATCATCTTGAAAAGCGGCAATTGCATCTGACAACTCCTTTAATAAACTTCCATGTCTTCCTGTTTTTTTATCTACATCAATTATTTGATTGTCATGTGTGTCAAAACCACCCAACTGAACAATGTATACTTTTGTTTTTAAGCCTCCAGATATTAATCTTGCTACATTTTTTAGTTTACCGGCTAATTTGTTTTTATTGCTAGTGGTATATTTTTCTGATAAGTTGTTTCCTTTGTTAGAAGCTGTTTTAATTGCATCTGCATAGGCGTTTGTTTGCTTTACAGTGTTGTTTACAAATGTTAAAGCATCTCCATAACAGTTATTTGGTATGTTACCTGAATTGGCAGCAAAAGCAGTTCCAGGATTTTCTGGATCTGACAAAGCCATAGAAAAATTAATATTTGGCCCTTGGCAAGTTTCTGAAACAATTTTGCCAACAGTTATAGCAAATGGATCTGGGTTTTCTGTATTTGGATAATTTTCTGGAAATTCTGAATGATTTTCATTAAAAAAACGTCCTAACCAGCCAGATGAAACATAGTCTTCTGAATCTGAGGCAGAATTCCAAATATCTGTAGATCTAAAATGACTTCTATTTTGGTCTGGATAACCAACATTTTGTACAATCCCTAATTTTTCTTCATCATACATTTTTTTCATACCCATCATAGATGGATGTAAACAGTTTTCATCATGTAGAGTCAATAACTCGTTTTCTGGAATGATAATATTAGAACGTACGCTTTGTAAATTATCATATTGATTGAGATTAAAAACCGTATTTAAACCATCATTACCACCTTGTAATTGAATCAAAACTAAAATGTTTTCATTATCTTCTAAAAAACTATATTCCTTTGGCTTTTGATTGGCAAATAGTGAAAAACCATTTAATGTTAATGGTAAAGAAGCAGAAGCAATGGTGCTTAGTTTTATAAAATCCCTTCTATTTAATTTTACTGTCTTTTTCATTATTACATTATTTGAAATTCAGACATTTGTACCATAGTTCCAATTAAATCTCTCAATTTTTTATCAACAGAAATACGCAGGGCTTCATTAGAGGTATCGCCTAAATAATTTGTATACTCTACAGTCCATTCAAAATCTGGTAAACCTGGTATTAAAATATCTTTTAATGCATTTAATTGATCATTAGAAATACTATAATTAAACAGCTGGTTTGCTAATTCTGAAATTAAAGTATTTGGGTTTTCGGCTCCAGTTATACCTGCTGTTATTTCTAAAACTGGAACTAACGGTGGTATTGTGTATTTTTTTTCATCGATAATAATTATACCTCCAACAACTAAAGATTTACAATATTCTAATCTTTTAGGTAGTAAATAACTATTTATCCAAGTTTTGTGAAATAATGGCTCTTGGTAATAAGCTTTCCAACCTGCTACATCTGGATGATGATAGATAGATTGTTCTAAATCTGTTGCCATTAAATACAATACATAAGCAAATTCATATTCTTCTTTTACAGAGGTTTTTGGGGCTATTAAACCTAAAGATTTTGTTGTAGAGAATATTAAATCTATAGGGCTTTTAATCATGCAAAAGGTACTTTCAAAAAAATGATCTGAACTAAATAAGATTTTTAAAGCTGGTGATACTTCATAATTATTTTCTTTAATAATTTTTGCTAAAGGAACAATTATATTAGTTTCAATTTCTTCGGTTATCTCAGTATTCACAAACCATTTGTATAATTGTCTTGTAATAAATTTAGAACATTCTTCTTGTTGAAAAATAATGTCTATAATATCTTTATATTCCTCGGCTCCGTTTTCTGTAATTATAGCGTTATTAAATCTGTGTGATAGTATTTTGTCTCCTTTTGTGTGTCTGCCATTTGTAAAATATGCCTTTAAAGGTGTTTCATGTCTAATCCATCTTGCTCTCCACCCAGTTAATACTTTTGCTATTTGCACTACATCTTGTTCTGTATAATTGGTATAATCTCCATTACCCAAGGCAGCACCTTTGCCAAGCGTAAATAGTTCTAGTAATTCTCTTGAGTAGTTTTCGTTTGGAGCTGTATTTGTGTTTTCATTACCACTTAAATAAATTAGCATATTGGGGTCTAAGGTAATTTGCTTGGTAATTTCTTTAAAGTTACCTAGTGCGTTTTTTCTTAGAATATCCATGTAAAAAAACTCTCTATGAGGATGCTGGTTTTCTGATACAAAATGATTGTGCCAAAATAAAGTCAGTTTTTCTTTAATGGAAATTCCGGCGTTTTGCATTTGTAAAAAGGACCAAGCATATTGCGATCGGTTTCTAGCTCTAAAAACTTTATTTCTTTCTTGAGAAGTTGGTAAATCTGGGTATAAAGGTGCATTAACCCATGTATTTCCGTAAGTAACATCTGGATCGTTTACTTCCCCTCTTTCTATTCCATCAGGTTCGTATTTTAAGGGGAAATTTTCTGGAGATGATTCTTCAAATAACTTTTTTATGGTTTCTGTTAAACCTATTGTTGTAGCTTCTAATACTAAATCTTGTGTAACTCCAAAAGAAGTTCTTTTTAATAAATGTCTAGCTTCTTGTTTTGTAAAATCACCAGAAAATGTCTCTAAATTTGCCATAAATTTGTAGTTTCTAAATTGATAGAAACTAACACAATAAGTTCAAATTTAACTTAATAAATTGAGATATCAAATATTTATTTTATGATTAATTATTTAATTTGAATTTTACAAAGTTTTATATTAAATAATCTTTTGCTCTTTCTAATACTTGTGAAATCCCTCCTGGATTTCTGCCTCCAGCAGTTGCAAAAAAGTTTTGGCCACCACCACCACCATGTATTAATTTACCTAATTCTCTAACCACTTTACCAGCATCATACCCCCGTTTGTTGGCTAATTCTTTAGAAATATAACAGGTTAGCATAGCTTTTTCTTTGGTAGGTGCAGTTGCAAATAATAAAAATAAATTTTCGTATTCTTTGCCTAAACCAAAAGCTAAGTTTTTTATTCCGTTTGCATCTAAATCTACTTTCTTAGCTAAAAATTGCACACCATTAATTTCTTGTAACTGATTTTTAATTTCTCCAGACAAGTTTTGTGCTTTTTCTTTTAAAAGAAGCTCTATTTGCTTTTGTAAATCGGTATTTTCTTCTTGTAATTTTTTTACAGCCTTTACAGGTTCCTTGGGGTTGTTTAGTAACTCTTTAATTTCGAATAAGGTGCTGTTGTTTTCAGAGTAAAAATCTTTAACAGCATCATTGGTAATTGCTTCAATTCTTCGTATACCAGAAGCAACAGCGCTTTCAGACTTTATTTTAAAGTGCCAAATATCACCTGTATTTTTTACGTGAGTACCACCACATAACTCTACAGATTTTCCAAATTTAATGGCTCTTACAGTATCTCCATATTTCTCTCCAAACAATGCAATTGCGCCCTCATTTAAAGCCTCTTGCATCGGAATGTTTCTTTTTTCAATCAACGGCAGTTTACCAACAATTCTTCTATTTACAAAATTCTCTACATCACGCAATTCTTCTAAGGTTAATTTAGAAAAATGAGAAAAATCAAATCGTAAATATTTAGAGTGTACAGCAGAACCTTTTTGTTCTACATGTGTGCCCAAAATTTCTCTTAAAGCTTGATGTAATAAATGGGTTGCTGTATGGTTACATTCTGTTCTATAACGTTGTTTATTATCTACAACAGCTTTAAAACTGTCATTTAAATTTTTAGGGAGGTTTTTTGTAAAGTGAATAATTACATTATTCTCTTTTTTGGTGTCTAAAATATAAAGCACATCACCTTGTGTAGTTTCTAAATACCCTTTGTCTCCAACCTGTCCGCCACCTTCTGGATAAAAAGGTGTAAGGTTAAATACTAATTGATACATTTCGCCATCTTTTTTAGAAGTAACCTTTCTGTATCTTGTTAATTTAACATTGGTTTCTAAGGTATCATAACCAATAAACTCTTCTTCTAAATCATCAATTAAAATAGTCCAATCGTCTGTAGAACTTTTACTTGCAGCTCTAGATCTATTTTTTTGTTTTTGCAGCTCTTCATTAAACCCTTTCTCATTTAAAGTATATCCTTTTTCCGATAAAATTAAAGCTGTTAAATCTATTGGAAATCCAAAAGTATCATACAATTCAAACACTTTTTCTCCAGAAATTTCCTTAGTGGATGAAGATGCAATAATAGCATCTAATAAAATAAGACCTTTGTCTAAAGTTCTTAAAAAAGAGGTTTCTTCTTCTTTAATTACATTTTCTATCAGTTGCTTTTGTGCTTTTAATTCAGGAAAAGCATCTCCCATTTTTTTACTTAAAATGTCTACCAATCTGTAAATAAATGGTTCTTTTTTGTCTAAAAAGGTAAATCCGTAACGAATGGCACGTCTTAAAATTCTACGAATAACATAGCCAGCACCGGTGTTACTTGGCAGTTGCCCATCTGCAATAGAAAATGCAACAGCTCTAACATGGTCTGAAATTACACGAGTGGCAATATCTTGTTTTTTATTGATACCATATTTTGTGTTCGTAATGGTTTCAATTTCGCTAATTATTGGTTTAAAAACATCGGTATCGTAATTAGATTGTACGTTTTGTAAAACCATACACAAACGCTCAAAACCCATACCAGTATCTATGTGTTTGTTGGGTAGGTCTTCTAAAGTTCCGTTTGCTTTTCTGTTGAATTGCATAAAAACTAAATTCCAGATTTCTACCACCTGTGGATGATCTTCGTTAATTAAACTACGTCCGTCTATTTTTGCTTTTTCTTCTGCAGAACGAATGTCAACATGAATTTCTGAACAAGGTCCACAAGGTCCTTGTTCGCCCATCTCCCAAAAATTATCTTTTTTATTTCCTTTTAAAATACGGTCTTCAGCAATGTATTGTTTCCAAATATCATAAGCTTCAGTATCCATTTCTAAAGCATCTTTATCATTAGAACCTTCAAAAACAGTTACATATAAAATGTCTTTATCAATTTTATAAACTTCGGTTAACAATTCCCAAGCCCAAGCAATTGCTTCTTTTTTAAAATAATCTCCAAAAGACCAATTCCCTAACATTTCAAATAATGTATGGTGATAGGTGTCATACCCCACTTCTTCTAAATCATTATGTTTCCCGGAAACACGTAAACATTTTTGTGAATCTGAAATTCTATTCTTTTTTGGAGTACCATTTCCTAAAAAATACTCTTTAAATGGAGCCATACCAGAATTTACAAAAAGTAAAGTAGGGTCGTTTTTAGTAACCATAGGTGCAGAAGGCACAATTAAATGATTTTTCTCTTTAAAAAAATTTAGAAAAGTAGCTCTTATATCTTGAGATTTCATAAAAAAAAGAAAGGTTTTCCCAAAAAAATTGGGATGTTAATTTGTTAATATACTTTTAAAAAAACTACGCTAAAAAGGTAGTTGTAAAACATTTTGTAAATTTGTGAATTAATAAAAGCGAATATTTAAATTAAATTCGATTTTAAAAAGCAAAAATAGCACAATTACTATTATGGCAAAAGTAAAATATTATTACGATGCAGATACGCTTTCTTACAGAAAAATTGCGGTTAAGAAAAGCGACTATTATAAAAGAAGTATTTTTGGTTTCTTAGCTATTTTATTAATCGGCTTTATTGGTTTTATTGTTTTTAGTCAATTTATTATGTCTCCAAACGAAAGAGCATTAAAAAGAGAAAACGAAAACTTAAAGCTAAACTACGATTTGTTAGCTAAAAGAATGGAAGAAAGCTCTAATATTTTAGCACAACTACAAGAAAGAGATAACAATATTTATAGGTTGTATTTTGAGGCAAATCCAATACCAGACGAACAACGAAAAGCAGGTTTTGGAGGTGTAAATAGATATAAAAGCTTAGAGGGGTATGAAAACTCTAAAATGATAAAAGAGTTAACTAAAGATATAGATATATTATCAAAACAGTTGGTAGTGCAGTCTAAATCTTTAGATGAAATAGTTGCTTTGGCAAAAGAAAAAGAAAAAATGTTGGCTTCAATACCTGCTATTTTGCCTGTAAAATTAGAAGATTTAACAAGAATGGCTTCTGGTTATAAATGGAGAATGCACCCTATTTTAAAAATTAGAAAGTTTCACAAAGGAATGGATTTTACAGCTCCTTTAGGAACACCAATTTATGCTTCTGGAAATGGAAAAGTGATTCGATCTGGAAGAAGTGCTACTTATGGTAAAGTAGTCTATATAGACCATGGTTATGGCTATAAAACTATCTATGCCCACATGAGTAAAATTAAAGCTAGACGCTGGCAAAAAGTAAAACGTGGAGATTTAATTGGGTATGTGGGTAATACAGGTAGATCTGTTTCGGCACATTTACACTACGAGGTTCATAAAAATAATAGAACTCTAAACCCAATCAACTTTTATTACGGTGATTTAACACCAGAAGAATTTGCTGCTATGCAAAAAGCTGCTGAAGAAGAAGGGCAATCTTACGATTAATATATTTGAAAATCATTTATTTTATCAATTAAATATTGCTAAGTTTTAAAGACTAATAATGCACATAGACTTACCTGAAAAACGATATTACAAAATTGGCGAGGTTGCCAAAGCTTTTAATGTAAATACCTCTTTAATTCGTTTTTGGGAAAAAGAGTTTGACATTATTAAGCCCAAAAAAAATGCCAAAGGAAACAGACTTTTTACTGCAGAGGATATTAAAAATTTTAAGTTAATTTTTAATTTGGTAAAAGAAAGAGGTTTTACGCTTGAAGGTGCAAAACAAAAATTAAAACAAAACCCTAATACTACTTTGCAAAACCATGAATTAATTACAAAATTAGAGTTTGTAAAAGCAGAATTGGTTAAAATTAAAAATCAATTGTAACAGAAAAGCAAAATTGCTGTCTAATTAAAGTAGATTGCATAAAAAACGGCTTTATACTGTCAAAAATAATAGGTAAATTTGTTACAGTCAAAAATAAAAATCAATTAAAATCAATATAAAAATTATGAAAAAATGGTTACCACTTATAATTATAGCGTTACTAGTATATGTAGCATATAGCTGGGTAAAAGGCTTTAATAACAAAGCTGTTGTGTTACAAGAAGATGCAAAAACAACTTGGTCTAATGTAGAAAGTGCTTACCAGCGAAGAAATGACTTAATAGGCAACTTGGTAAAAACCGTTCAAGGTGCTGCAGATTTTGAAAAAGAAACCTTAACACAAGTCATAGAAGCAAGGTCTAAAGCAACTTCTACAACAATAAATACAGGAGATTTATCACCAGAGAAAATGGCGCAATTTCAACAAGTTCAAGCGGGTTTAAGTGGTGCATTATCTAAATTATTATTAGTGGTAGAGCGTTATCCAGACTTAAAAGCCAATAAAAACTTTTTAGAATTACAGAGTCAATTAGAAGGTACAGAAAATAGAATTAATGTTGCAAGAGACCGTTTTAATGAAGGTGTAAATATGTACAACAAACACATAAAAGTTTTTCCAGGCTCTTTGTTAGCGGGTATTTTAAATTTTGATGAAATGGCTCGTTACAAATCAAATCCAGGTTCAGAAAATGCACCAGATGTAAACTTTGATTTTAATAAAAAATAAATGTCTAAAGTAAAAGAATTTCTTACTCCCACAGAAGAACAAGAAATTATTTCTGCAATTAGAACTGCAGAAAAAAATACTTCTGGCGAAATACGTGTACACATAGAAGCCACTTCAAAAAAGGAACACTTTGAACGTGCTTTAGAAGTATTTCATCTCTTAAAAATGGACAATACTAAAGATTCTAATGCAGTATTATTATATGTTGCTGTAAACGATAAAAAGTTTGTTATTTATGGTGATAAGGGTATTAACGATGTGGTGCCAAAAGATTTTTGGGATTCCACAAAAGATAGTATCCAAAGCCAGTTTAAACAAGGTAATTTTAAACAAGGTATGGTTGATGGTATTTTAAAAGCAGGAGAAGAATTACAATCTCATTTTCCCTATCAAACAGATGATGTAGACGAACTTTCTAATGAAATTTCTAAAGGATGATATTCAGTAAGCAGTTTTCAGTAAGCAGTTTTCAGTTGGTAAGTTTGAGTAAAAGTTCGTTATTTTTCTTTGCGCTGTTTTTTTCTTTAAATACCTTTTCTCAAGGATTTAATATTCCAGAAAAACCAAAATTTCAAACCAGTGTTTACGACTATGTAAACTTACTTTCAGCTTCACAAAAAAAATCTTTAGAAGATAAGTTGGTAAGATATTCAGATACAACAACAACACAAATTGTAGTTGCAATTATACCATCTACACAAGGTGAAAACATTGCGTACTTAGCTGCAAATTGGGGCGAAAAATGGGGAATTGGGCAAGCAAAAGAAGATAATGGTGTTTTAATGTTGTTGGCAAAAAATGACAAAAAAATAACTATTAGCACAGGAAAAGGTGTAGAGTATTTACTCACCGATTTTCAATCGAAAAGAATTATAGACAGAGTTATTATTCCTGAATTTAAAAAAGGGGATTTTTATACAGGTTTAGATAAAGGAGCAGATTATATCTTTAGAACTTTAAATGGCGAATTTAAAGGAATAAGAAAGCAAAAATCAAAAGATTTTGATCCAGGTATTATGCTCTTTATCATCATTATAATTATTTTTTTCATCTTAGTTTCTAGAGGGAACAAAAACAATAAAGGAGGGGGAAAAAACTATAGAAGAGGCTCTTTGGCAGACACTATTTTTAGTGCCATTATTTTAAGTAATGCTGGTAGAGGTAGTGGAGGTTTTGGTAGTTCTTCTGGAGGAGGTTTTGGTGGTTCTTCTGGTGGTTTTGGTGGTGGTTTTGGTGGAGGTAGTTTTGGCGGAGGTGGAGCCTCTGGAGGTTGGTAAATCTTCGAAAAAAAACATTTTCTACTATTTACTTCTAGATTTTTCTTCTTCAAAATAAAATAGTAATACGCTTTCATATTTTATGATGCATTTACATAGACGCCTATAAAAAGACTTAAAAATTATAAATAGAGTCTTTTCATTAATTTCATATGAAACGGTAATAACTAATTTAAAATAGAGTTTTTAAAGTTTTGTAGGTCTTTTTCTGTATCTATATCTATAAAATTGGTTTGTTTTGGCATTGGGAAAACATTTATGTTTTTGTTTAAAATCTCTTTAGCACCAAAATCTCCTTGTAATGATTTTAATTGTAAAAAATAATGATTTGGAAAAATTGCTGGTACCCCTATTTTATTCTTGTAGTTAGAGGCAATAATTTTTGATTTATCTTTAGAAAAAAGATGTATCATATCTTTTAAATATTCTTTTTCGACTGCAGGCATGTCTCCTAATAAAATTAAAACGCCATCATATTTATTGGGTTTTAAATGTATAGCATTAATGCCAGAAACAATACTAGCACTTAAACCTGTATCAAAATTATTGTTGTAAATAAAATGTATGTTTGATGATGAAATTTCTCTTCTAATAGTAGTCGCATTTGCACCCAAAACACAATATACATGGTTTTTATTGATTGCTTTTGCTTTGGATAAAACAGTTTCCAATAAAAAATTATTACCAATTTTTACCAGTTGTTTTGGCGTTTTCATCCTCGTAGATTTACCAGCAGCCAACACTAAAATTGCGATGTTCTTCATCAATTAACTATGTATTTTTCCATTTAAATCTCTTAAAGAATGAGGCTCTTTTTTTCTAACAACTGCTAAAATTTCTGCCACAATTGATACTGCAATTTCCTCTGCTGTTTTAGCACCAATTTGCAAACCAGCAGGTGTGTAAATACAATTTAAAAACGCAGTTGTAGTTTCTGGTGCGTATTCAAAAAGTTCATTAAATAACTTTTCTCTTCTTTTTGGAGCCCCTAAAATACCAATATAAATAGGTGTTTCGTTTACCAATTTTATTAGGTATTTTAAATCTTGTACATAACTATGATTCATAATAACAATGGCAGTATTGTTATCAATCTTAGAAAGTTGTATTATTTCTGGTGTTGAATTTACCAAACTACTTGCTCCAGGAAAATTAGTAATATCTTTACTGTCTTTGGCAGCAGTAATTATTTCTATTTGCCAACCTAAATTAGAAGCTATTTTACACAATTTTACAGCATCATGTTCGCCGCCAATAATTAGCAATTTAAATAAAGGTTGCAAGGTTTGCTTAAAAATAAGGCTGTTTTTTTTTGATTGTATTTTGTGAGTAGTAAAAGTAAATTCTAACTTATTTTTAAAAGAGATAATGGTGCCAAAAGCACCAAATGCCTCATCTTCTTTTTTGTAAAAACAGGTAATATTTACTTCTTCTCTTTTTGCTAAAGCTGCCGTAAATTCATTTACAAAATCAGTAGAAATTTCAAAAGGTTCTATTAAAATATATAAAATACCCTCACAACCTAATCTGTATCTGCCATCATAAGTTATTATTTTGGCTTTGTTATCTTTAAAAACAGTTTGTGCTCTTCTAACAATTTCTTTTTCTACACAGCCACCACTTACGGCTCCTGTAAACGTGTTATTCTCAGAAATTAACATTCTAACACCAGGTTTTCTGTAAGAAGAACCTTCTAAATCTACAACTGTAACTAAAACATTTTTAATGCCTTTTTGTTGATTTATAAGTGCTGTGTTAATTATTTCTTTAAACTCATGCAACATAAAATAAACTTTCTTATAATTTATTACTAAGATAAAACATTAAATGGAATCTGCTTATTTTACTCGTTTAGAAAAATTAGTTTTTAAAAAGTTTATTTTTGGGTGGATGTATTTTTTACAAAAGGGTTTTTATGGATTGGTTTTGTAATAATTTTGAAACTTTAAAGAGGATGGTTTAAATTGATGAAAAGGTAATAGTTGCGTGATGACTTTATTAGAAAAAGCTCATTGTAAATCAATAAGAATTTGTTTACATACTTCTTTTTGAATTCAAGAAAAATAATAAATCGCAGAGCGATATTTATTTCTCATAGAATGATTTTTGGTGCTTTTATGGGTATGTAAATGTATTTCTATTAATGTTTTAAGATCGATTTTCTGGGTAAATTTTATAATTACAGCTTCAGAAAAACTATTGTGTTCGTCTTTAGAAGCTACCCAGCCTTGGATTACTTTTTTTACACCAATTAACGATTGAAAAACAGCTTCAGTACACTAATGACAAACACCACCAAAAGCAATTTTGTTAGTTCCATGATAAGTTTTTGCGCTCTTTCCAATAAAATTCTGGAGAAACTTTACAAGATTTTAGTTTTTGAATTTCAGAATTTGAAAGTGAAATTTTTTTCGATAATAGATTTTGTTGTAATTGTACTTTAGAACTAGCACCACTTAAAACGATAGCGTTAGGAATGCTTTGCAAGCAGAATTGTAAAGAAATAGCATCAACACCAACTTTGTATTTTTTAGCTAAATTTTCTAAAATTGTATAGGTATTTTTATAATGATTGTATTTTTTATTTTTAAAAATTCTACCATTTGCTAAAGCTTCTTTAATAACAATTTTCTTGTTTAGTACTTTAAGTTCATCAGTAATTTTTAACAAACTTTGGTCTAAAAAATTATAGGTAACTTGATAAATATCAAATAAAAAATCTCCATTAATTTTAATATTTAACGCTTTTTTAATAATTTCTACTTGATTTGTGCCAGTGCTAGATAACCCAATTTTTAGCTGATAGTTTACTTTTAATTTGTGTAAAAACTCAAGCACTTCTGTGTTTTCTAACACACCAGTTTCTAGGGTTGCAGAATGTATTTGATACACTTTTAAATAGGGTAGTAGCTGTTTAGAAATGCTCCATTGCTCTTTTAATTTGCCAATACTGTGTTCTTTTACTTCGTGAACGGTTGCCTTTGCATCAAAATTTGCAGTATATGTATACCCCCATTTTGTAGCAATTTCTATAGTATTATCTTTTTTAGATTGCAACCATTCTAAAACTAATTCTTCTGCCAAACCATAACCAGGAGCAGTATCAAAATATCTGATACCTAATTGATAAGCGTCTTCTAAAACCTGAAAACTCTGTTTTCTAAAAGTGTTTAAATTAGAATTATCACATTCTTCTGTTCGAACATTAACATACTGAGGTCTCCCCAAAGCAGCTGTTCCTAGGGCTAAATTCATTTTTATTTATGTTTTTAGACCTCACAGTGTAAAAAACCTGTGAGGTCTTTTTAAATTCTAAACTTTTTACGAGCTACAAGACAACATAGAACAACCCACTTTATTTCTAGCCCATTCAGGTCTTTTAGCAAACCATTTTTCATATTTTGGTTGCTCTGAATAAGGCTTTTTTAAAAGTTGAAACAATTCGTTTATCAAAGAATAATCTCCATTATCTGCTGCATCAATTGCCAATTGAGCCATGTAATTTCGCAATACATATTTTGGGTTTACAGCATCCATTTTTTCTTTTCTTTGTAGCTGATTTAAAGATTCTTTTTGAAGTCTATCATCATAGTTTTGAAACCATTTTTCCCACTTTTCTTTTATGTCTTTAGAAACTTCTGCAGTAGTATAAAAAGCATTTTCTAAAATTTCAAAGAAATTGGTTCCTTCAAAATCACTTAAGTTTCTAAAGAAAATGGTCATGTCTGTTTCTGTCAACTGCAAGCAGTCTTCTAAATCTTGTATCAGCTTTACATCTTCTTTATCATTCATGTATAAACCTAATTTAGATTTCATCATTTGTAAAGATTTGGTTTCAAAATCAATTTTATATTGATTTAAAATTGCTTCCAAAGGTGCTACTTCTTCAATTAATGGGTACAAAGCATTTGCCAATTGGTACAAATTCCATAAGCCAATATTTGGCTGATTTCCATATCTATAGCGTCTATTTTGTCTGTCTGTAGTATTGGGTGTCCAGCTATAATCGAAATCTTCTAACCAACCATAGGGTCCGTAATCTATGGTTAACCCTAAGATAGACATGTTATCTGTATTCATAACTCCATGCACAAAACCCACTCTTTGCCAGTGGATAATTAGATCTAAAGTACGTGCTACAACTTCTTTAAAAAAGTTGATATAGGTTTCTTTAGACGGTTTTCCTAAATGCGAAAAATGATGGTTGATGGTATAATCTGCTAAAACTTTTAAGTTTTTATGGTCATTTCTAGCTGCAAAAATTTCGAAACTTCCAAATCGTAAAAATGAAGGGGCAATTCTAGAAACTATTGCGCCTTTTTCATAAGCAGGATTTCCATCATATAAGACATCGCGTAAAACATCGTCTCCAGATACACTTAAAGACAAAGCTCTTGTTGTTGGAATGCCTAAGTGAAACATGGCTTCACTGCATAAATATTCTCTAATAGAAGAACGTAATACTGCCAAGCCATCTGCAGTTCTAGAATATGGGGTTTCTCCAGCACCTTTTAATTGTACTTTCCAATTTTTTTGTTGATGCTCAACTTCAAATAAATTAATAGCTCTACCATCTCCTAATTGTCCTGCCCAATTGCCAAATTGATGCCCAGCATAACACATGGCATAAGGTTTTGTGTTGGGATAAACTTGGTTTCCAGTAAATATATTTTTAAAAAATTCTGATTGTGTTTCTTCTTTAGAAATACCTAATTCTATTGCCATTTCTAGAGAAACATGCAAAACTTTTGGGTTTTTAGTTTGTTTCGGATTTACAAAAGAATACGCCGCATTTTCTACTTGACGCCTTGTATTTTCTAGATTACTATCTGCAGGTAAATTGTTTATAAAAGTATTTTTTATGGCTAACTTCATTTTTCTTTCTTCTTTTAAAACGTTTATTTGGCAACTTACTTAATCTTTTATTTTAATTTATCTGCATGCAGTTTTCTTAAGGTTGCCAATTTGGGTGCTATTACAAAACTACAATACCCTTGTTGTGTGTTTTCTTTGTAATAATTTTGATGTTCAGATTCAGCCTCATAAAAAATAGGTAACGCACTTATTTCTGTTACAATTTTAGCATCAAAATAACCTTGTAGCTGTTTTAAAACTTCTTCTGCAATTACTTTTTGTGTTTCTGTATGATAAAAAATTACAGATCTATATTGTGTGCCTTTGTCTGCACCTTGTTGATTTAAGGTTGTTGGGTTGTGTGTTGTCATAAAAATAACTAAAATATCTTCAAAAGAGATACTATTTGCATCAAAAGTAATTTGTATTACTTCTGCATGACCTGTTAAACCAGAGCAAATTTCTCTATATGTTGGTTTGCCAGGAACATTACCACCTGCATAACCAGAAACCACTTTTACGACACCTTTTACTTCTTGAAATACAGCTTCTGTACACCAAAAACAACCACCACCTAAAGTGGCAATTTGTATATTTTTACTCATTTTTTCTTTCTTATTTAAAAAAGTAGGAGAAACTTAATCGTTTTTATCTAAAACCATAGATTCTGAATTGATACAATAACGCAAGCCACTTGGTTCTGGTCCATCTGGAAAAATGTGTCCTAAATGAGCATCGCAAGTATTGCATAAAACTTCTACTCTTACCATACCAAAAGAAACATCTTTATGATATTTAATCGCATTTTCTTTAATGGGTTGTGTAAAACTGGGCCATCCAGAGTTAGAGTCGAATTTTATCGTAGAATCAAATAATGGGGTGTTGCAGCAAACGCAATTGTATTTGCCTTCATCATAAATTGAACAAAGTGCTCCAGAATGTGGTCTTTCTGTTCCTTTTTTTCTGGTAATTCTATATTGTTCTACTGTTAAAAATTCTTTCCATTCCTCTTCAGATTTTTCTACTCTTCTATCAGGAGTTGGGTTTCCTTTTGTAGTAAAATTGATAATGTTTTTCCAAGTTAGCATGTTTAAATTTTTTCTTTTTTTATTTGATGAAAAAAGGTTTTAAAAAAACACTTTTTTTGGCACATTAAAAGTGTTATATAAATTTATGACAAAATTCAAAATAAAAGAAACTATTATTATTTGTTTATTTTGAAAAAATATTAAGGACTACATTACAAGTTTTATAGACAAGGCGGTAAAATTGATTGGGAATTACTTTTGTCTAAAATAAATGGTAATTGGTACACCAGAAAAGTCGTAAATTTCTCGTAATTTATTTTCTATAAAACGTTTGTAAGGGTCTCTAACATACTGAGGTAAATTACAAAAAAATGCAAATTGAGGTGTTTGTGTTGGCAATTGCATGCAATATTTAATTTTCACAAATTTTCCTTTAGTTGCTGGTGGTGGGTAACTTTTTATCACATCTAACATTACGTCATTCAACTTACTGGTAGGTATTTTGTTTTTTCTTTTATCAAAAACTTCTACAGCAGTTTCTATGGCTTTAAAAATTCTTTGTTTTGTTAAGGCAGAAATAAATACAATAGGCACATCTGTAAATGGTTCTATTTGTTTTCTAACCATGGCTTCAAAATCGCGCATGGTATTGGTTTCTTTTTCAACTAAATCCCATTTATTTATAAGGATTACAACCCCTTTTCTATTTTTTTCTGCGAGCCAAAAAATGTTTTGGTCTTGCCCTTCAAAACCACGAGTGGCATCTACTACCAACACAATAACATCAGAGTATTCTATAGAACGTACTGCACGCATTACAGAGTAAAACTCTAAGTCTTCTTTTACTTTAGATTTTTTTCGGATGCCAGCTGTGTCTACCAAATTAAAATCGAAACCAAATCTATTGTATTTAGTATCAATAGAATCTCTTGTGGTACCAGCAATGTTGGTTACAATGTTTCTATCTTCTCCAATTAAAGCATTTATAAAAGAAGATTTTCCTGCATTTGGTCTTCCAACAACAGCAAATCTTGGTAATTCTTCTTTTTCTAAGTCTACTTCTTCTGGTGCTGGCATTTTTGCTGCTATAGCGTCTAATAAGTCTCCAGTTCCACTTCCGTTTATAGAGGATATTGTATGATAATCGCCCAAACCTAAGTTGTAAAATTCTACAGCATCCGCATCACGCATTGCGTTATCTACCTTATTAACTGTTAAAAAAATAGGTTTTTTAACTTTTCTAAGCAGTTTTGCAACTTCTGCATCCATAGGCGTAATTCCTTCTTCAACATCTACCACAAAAACAATAATATCTGCTTCATCGATAGCTAAAGCAACTTGTTTTCTAATTTCTTCTTCAAAAATATCATCAGAACCAATAGCATAACCACCCGTATCTATAACAGAAAACTCTTTTCCATTCCAATCAGATTTTCCATAATGCCTATCTCTTGTAACTCCACTAACAGAGTCTACAATGGCTTCTCTACGCTGCACAAGTCTATTAAAAAGTGTCGACTTTCCTACATTAGGTCTTCCTACAATGGCAACAATACTGTTCATGTTATTCATATTTTTTGCAAAGATACAATTTACTGTATGATAATTTATTGTAAATTTAGACTTATAAAATGCTTTTTTATGAGTTCAATAAAGAATCTTTTAATAGAAAAAAGAAATAGCGAGCTTTTTTTAAGACCTCGATTTTCTATTGATTTAGATGAAAGTTATACAGCTGTTTTAGAGCGGTTTTCTAACGAATTTAAAAAAGAAGAAACTGTCTTTAGAGGTAATATTGTTGATGGGCATATTTTTATTTCTGTACCCAAAAAAGACGAACATTTTTGGTCGCCACAACTTCATTTAGAAGCTGTAGAGGTTTCAGAAAATGTTTGCAAACTAAAAGGCCTTTTTGGGCCTACACCCCAAGTTTGGACGCTTTTTATGTTTGTTCACTTTGTGGTAGGCATTTCTTTTTTAGGCTTTTGTGTATTGTTATACACCAAATTATCTTTAAAAGAATCTGTAGTTTTACCTGTAATAATGCTTGTAATTTTACCTTTATTGTGGCTTTTGCTATATTTTTTAGGAAAAGTTGGAAAAGACACAGGTAAAAGTCAAATGAAAAAATTACACGATTTTATGATTAAGAATATTTAGCTTTCTACTTAAAATCGAGCAATAATTATTTTTGATTGTACCCAAATCTCTTTAATTGATTTTTATCGCTTCGCCAATTTTTATTCACTTTTACAAAAAGCTCAATAAACACTTTTTTCTGAAAAAAGCGTTCTAAATCTTTTCTAGCTTCTGCACCCACACGTTTAATGGCAGTTCCTTTATGGCCTATGATAATTCCTTTTTGAGTATCTCTTTCTACCATAATTACAGAACGTATTTTAACAATATTTTCTTCTTCTATAAAACTTTCTGTTTCTACTTCTACAGAATAAGGAATTTCTTTTTTGTAGTGCATTAGAATTTTTTCTCTAATTTTTTCGTTTACAAAAAAACGTTCTGGTTTGTCTGTTAATTGGTCTTTTGGGTAAAAAGGAGGTGCTTCTGGCAATAACTCTTTTATTTTATCAAAAACGGCAGTTACATTAAAACCCTCTAAAGCAGAAATCACAAAAACATCTGCATTAGGTACTTTGTTTTTCCAATATTCTATTTTATCTTCAACTTCATCTTGTGATGATTTGTCAATTTTATTAAGTAATAAAATTACTGGAATCTCACTATGAATAATTCTATTAAAAAAAGCCTCGTTTTTTAGTTCTTTTTCACCAACCTCTACCATATAAATTAAAATATCGGCATCTTCAAAGGCAGATTTTACAAAATCCATCATAGAAGATTGTAATTCATAGGCAGGTTTTATAATTCCTGGTGTATCAGAAAATATAATTTGATGATTTTCATCATTTACAATTCCTAAAATTCTGTGTCTTGTTGTTTGTGCTTTGGGGGTAATTATCGAGAGCTTTTCGCCTACCAAAGCATTCATTAAGGTAGATTTACCCACATTAGGATTTCCAATAATATTTACAAAACCAGCTTTATGTATCATTTTGCAAAGGTAAATACTTTTTGTAGTTGATAAGAATTAAGTCTAAAAAAATAAAACAAATAAAGTTTAGATAATATTTAGGTTGCATTGTGTAGTTTAGATTGTTGCGTGTATAATGTCTGTTAATAGACTAATTTTTAATACTTTATTGATGTGTAAAAACAATTTACATTATTTAAAGTGCTCATAATCAAACAATTTAACGTTGTTAACTTCTTTTCTTTATGTTTCAATAAAATTGGATTGATATAGTGGTTTTATCTAAATGTAGGTTGATGAAAATTGGCTCTCATTTTTTAAAGTAATGCTTGTATTTTGGTTGATGTTTTTTTTAAAAAAAATACCATAATTTATTGTATTTTTGTAGGTTAGATAAATAACTTTATCTTATTCAATGATTTTTTTCTAAAAGTAGATTTTAAACATTTAAAAAAACAAATAATTACAAGTAAATCATACCATTGATAGCCATGCATACAAAAATATCCTCCAATATAATCAAAACAATCACAGTTTTATTTTTTACATTAATGAGTTTCTCTAGTGTTTTAGGGCAGTCTAATTTAGATTTTTCTTATTCAGGCACTTACTCAGAGGTTACCTTACAACCTGGAACCTACGAATTAGAAGTTTGGGGAGCTCAAGGAGGTGGTGGTATTTATCATTATGGACCTGGAGGGAAAGGAGGGTACTCAAAGGGGGTTTTAGATCTTACTGTTAGCGAAACCTTATATATTTATGTTGGTCAAAAAGGGTTTCAATCTGGTACTACTAACACTGCTTTTAATGGAGGTGGCGCTGGTAGCCGAGATGGTGGTACTAATATTATTTTTCATGGATTTACTGGTGGAGGTGCTACTCATATTGCAAAAAAGATGGGGGTTTTAAGTACATTGAATTCATTTCAATCAGATGTACTAATTGTGGCTGGCGGCGGCGGCGGTGGCGGCGGTAATTACAGTTATCTTGGTTCAGGTTATGACCCTGCAGGTGGTGCTGGTGGCGGTATCGCTGGGTTGGCTGGTGCTGTATCTACGGCTAGTAGCTATAGAGGTAGTGGAAATGGAGGAACACAAACTGCTGGTGGTGCTACAGGTGTTCAAAGTAACTCTACACCTTCTGTGGCAGCTACTTTTGGTTTAGGAGCTTCTGCAGATAGAAATACCGCTGACACAGCTCAAGGCGGTGGCGGTGGCGGTGGCTGGTATGGTGGCGGAGCTGGATCTTTTGCTGGAGGAGCTGGCGGTGGCGGGTCAGGTTATATAGGAGGTGTTACTTCTGGTACGATGTCTACAGGCACTAGAAATGGCGATGGTTATGCAAGAATAACACAAATATACCCAGGTGGTGAAATAGAAGTGAGTGGGTTTCAACATATTTCAAGTTCTACTCTTCCTACATTTGGCTCCTCTCCTTACGAATACCAATGGCAGATAAGTACAGATGGTTCAACTTTTACAGATATTTCTGGTGAAACATCTGATGAATTAAATCCAGCTAATATATCACAAACAACCTATTATAGAAGAAAGACAATAGATAATACGGGTGTTTTTAAATATACAAATGTTGTAAAGATTTTAAAAATAGCTGGTCAAAGTGCAATCGAGTATAATTATACGGGATCTGAAAAATCTATAACCTTACCACCTGGAACCTATGAATTAGAAGCTTGGGGTGCCCAAGGGGGTGGTGACACTGGCTTGCTCAATAAAATTGGGGTAGGTGGTAAAGGTGGTTATAGCAAAGGAGAAATTGTTTTTACAGAGGCTACTACTATTTATCTTTCTGTTGGTCAAGAAGGCTTTCAGAGTCATACAACTTCTACAGCATTTAATGGTGGAGGATCAGGAAACCCTGTTGCTACCTCTCAAAACGATAGAAATGGTTTTACAGGTGGTGGGGCAACACATATGGCACTTGAAAATGGTTTATTAAGTGCTTTAAGTAACAGTAAAGATAAGGTGTTAATTGTAGCTGGAGCCGGTGGTGCCGGTGGGGGTGCTTGGTCTACAAGTTATAATACAGCAGGCGGTTATGGCGGTGGTATTGTTGGTGCTACTGCACCAAATACACCTGAGCCAGCATTAAGAGGTGTAGGAAGAGGAGGATCTCAAACTTCGGGAGGTGTTTCGGGTTATGATACCAGAACAACTTACTCTGGAAATGAAGTGGCATATATTGAGGCTGGTTTTGGGCGAGGAGCTAGTAGTTCTAGACATATAGGAGATATAGTACAAGGCGGCGGCGGCGGAGGCGGCTGGTATGGCGGAGGTGCAGGAAGTCAAGCTGGTGGTGGCGGTGGCGGTGGCTCTGGTTATGTTAAAACTAACTTGAGTAGTCCTGTTTTAACCGCTGGAAACGCGTCTATGCCAAACCCTTCTGGAGGATCAAATATAATTGGAAATACAGGAAACGGTTTTGCCAGAATTACTGAATTGAGAGGAAATGTAACTATTGTAGCCTCTGGAGGTGCAGACATAAATAATGGCTGGACGTATTCAAATGGATTGATTAAAGTAGGTAGCAATGTTAGTATTAATGCCTCTGTAATAGAAAATTATTTAAGTTCTGGAGATCTTACCATAGATGCCCGATCAATAACAGTTAACAGTCCTATAAGCTATACGGGTATCACCGAAAGGAGTCTAACTTTCAAATCATTAAATTACATAGATGTAAATGCTTCAGTTAAAGCAACGGGTTCTGGAGAATTAAATATAATTCTTTGGTCAGACCAATCTGCAATAGGAGGGGTAGATATTGGTGGTTATATTGACCTAGCTCTGGGAGTTGAGCTTATATCAAATGGAGGAACTTTAGTGCTTGCTGGAGGAGAAGATAACGGTGCAAACGGCGGCACAGCTAGCGATGGTATTCCTGATGGCTATGCATGGAATTCTAAGACTACTTCTCATGGAGGTATTTTATTAGGCCCTGCTGATGGTACTACAGGTAGTTCTGTAAATTTATTAAGTGACGGAGGAGATATTATTATAAGAGGTAAAACCTCTGGAAGTATAGAATATCCAGGAATTTTAAGCGCCCAGAAGTTTATAATAAATTCTGGAAGCGGTACTATCTTAATGGATGGTGATGCAAGTTTAGCTCATGGAATAGAATTGGCTTATGGAAGCAACGCTAATTATGCTATTACTTCTAATAGTACAGAAAGTCCTGCTATTTCAATAACAGGAAGTACACAAAGATCGGGATATACCGGAGCTATATTTTCATTAAGGGAGGGTGCATATTTAATCGAATCAAGAGCTATTTCAGGTGGTGGAATTCAAATAAAGGGTGGCAACACCAACTCCAGCGGAAATGAAATTTATTTTAACGGAGATGCTAGTAACAATGCCTATATATTATCCAAAAATGGTCCTATAGAAATTTTATCTAGTAGCAATTCTACTGGAGGGGTTGTATTTACAGGAAATACTTATTTTGGAGGTGCATCGGCCTCAACAGTTAACGGCTTCTCTTCTAGTGTCACTTCTTCTTCTAGTTCTATTAGTTTAGATTCAGACTATTTCACTTTCAATGGTCAAACCGCTGTTACCACTTCAGGTGCTTTCTCTATGAAACCTACCAGTGACTCTTTTGGTGAAGCACAGACTATCTCTAATTTATTGTTTAGTGGTAATGAGAGTACACTAAATATCGGTAAGCCAGAGAATACGGCTACTGTAAATTTAAGTAGTGATATTGAAATAAATGGACCAATCTCCATCTATGCAGGAACTATTAGTTTAAATGCTAATATTTCAAGCACCCTTTCAGGCGCAGATATTCTTACAAAAGCAACTGGTGATATTAGCCTAGCTACCAATAAGTCTATTACGACTAATGGGGGTGACATAATACTTTGGGCTAACAGTGATGGACAAACATCTAATGGTTCGGTATTATTGCGAGACGACTCTTTAATAAATACTGCTGGGGGTAGTGTTTGGATTGGAGGAGGATCTGGAAATACTACATGGAATGATCTCACTGTAGGTAACGGATATGCAGTTTCAGGTACCTCTTTTACACCCTCAGATGGTGGCGGTGATGCAAACGCTGGTGTATACTTTGAGAATGCAACTATTCAAACTAATGGAGGTAATATTTTAGTCAAAGGTGACGGAGGCACAAATTATGCATCCGGAATTACTACCTATGGTGGCAATACGATTAATTCGGGTAATGGAACAATTGAATGGGATGGAAAAACATCTTCTTCTTTCGAAACCCAAGGTATTTCATTTGGGTTACACGATGTTATAATTGCTGGAAACACCAGCTTTAATTCAACCTCCACAGGTGTAGCTGTAAAATTAAAGGGTAGTTCAAATGCTCGTAACGGCATAGGGGTTGATGGAATTGTTACTATAGAATCATCGGGTTCTGGCTCAATTGATCTAACTGGAACAGGAGCAAGCCCACATTATGGAATAGAAGTTGGAAACTATTACAATGGAAGTAAGCTTAATTTATATGCTGCCTCAGGTGAAATTAAAGTAGATGGGGGCTCAATGGGAATTTCAGTTGTTCAAACGGGTAATCAAGGAAATGCGTTAGGAGATTCTAAACTTACTATTGGTCAAGGAGGAACTATTTCGTCTTCTACTAGTAACATCAAACTAGTTGGAGATGCCTTTTCTGTGACTACCAATAATGGGCTTAATATTAATGCCAGTGGGCAACTTTCAGTTTTATCTCAAGGCAATAGTTTTTCAGGTCCTCTTTCGTGGCCATTAACCAATTCAACGGTTTCAAATATTACGGGTTTAAACATCGGAAAAGAGACCAATACCTCTAATATAACCATTGGTAGTGATCAGACAGTTGCCGGTCCCATTTCTATTTACGGTAGAGATATTGCTCTAAGCGCCAACCTAACAAGCACGCTTTCAGGCGCAGATATACTTACAAAAGCTAGTGGAAATATTGTGCTTCTAGACAATAAGTCAATAGAAACAAACCTGGGTAATGTTATTTTATGGTCTGATAGTGATACTAATAATGAAGGTAGTATTGTCTTATCTAATAACGTTGAAATTAATACGGTAAATGGATCCACTGCTAGCAATCTAAATACTGGAGGAAAAATTGTTTTGGCCGGTGGTTTAGATGATGGCTCCAATGGAGGCGCAGCATCTGATGGTATTCCTGATGGTTTTGCATCAAGTTCCTTTGGAAACGGAATAAAACTTGGAACTACAGAGGCAAATGAAACACAAATGTATTCAGGAGGTGGTGACATCGTTATTAGAGGATTTAGTAATCATAGCTCAACCAATGACCACAGAAATGAAGTTGGTATTTGGCATACAGGTAGTTGGGTAGCAAACTCAGGTAATGGATCTATTCATATAATAGGTAAAGGTGATAACCTTTATGGTGTTAATTTTGTAAGATCATTCGCCGTTAATAACGTACTAGATGGGCCTAAATTTTTATCGTTCATATCTAATAAAGCTAGTGGTCCTGCAATAACTATTTCTGGAACTTCAAACACTAGTCATGGAGTTGTATTTAATTATAATAATCCTAAAGAAATATTAGCAACTGGTGGGGGTAATATTTCAATCACAGGATCAGGTGCTGGTTCAGGTTATGGCATTTTTCTTCAAAATCCAGATATATTATCTAGTGGAGGATCTATTAAACTAGATGGTGGTACAAAAGGAATATATGTAGCTGATGCAGGCAGTCATCTAGGTGCAAAAACAGGAAGTAGCATTACAAATAGTACATCAAATATAACCTTAATAGCAGACGTGCTTAATTTCATAGGAGCGTCAAATATACTTACTTCTGGTACACTTACAGTAGAGCCTTCGAGCAATAGTTTTTCAGGTCCTCTTTCGTGGCCATTAACCAATTCAACGGTTTCAAATATTACGGGTTTAAACATCGGAAAAGAGACCAATACCTCTAATATTACCATTAGTAGTGATCAGACTATTGCAGGTCCTATTTCTATTTATGGAGGAAATATTGAAATTGATGCAAATATTACTTCCACAAATGGAAATATTTTAATTGATGGTGATACAGGAAGTATTTTAGATCTTGGAGCAGATGGTATTAGAATAGATAATGAATCTACAATAAAAACAATTACAGCTGGAGATATAACGCTATTAGGCCGAAGTAGTGAAGGTAATATTAGCAGTTTAATAGGTGTAGAACTGGGAGATAATTCAAGTATTCAATCTGCTGGTAACATTAGTATTACAGGTATTTCAGAATCTAGTTCTGACACTTCTGCTAGAGGAGTCTTTCTGGCAGGAAGCATTTCGGCAAGTGGTAATATAAATATTACGGGTGAATCTAAAAGTTCTAATTATGATTATGATGTCTATCTTACTAATACTACCGCCAGATCAAGTACCGATAGTAGTATAATTACAACAGATGGTAATATAACGATTGAAGCACTAAATGAAGGTCGTGTGTCTTTTGGTGGTAATGAAGAAGATTACTTTATTACAAGTACTTCAGGTAACATAGAACTAAAAGCTGATAAACAAAATGTTTATTCAAGTATCAAGGTTAATGTAACGACTTCAGGCAGCTTATCTATTTTAGCTAGACCAAATGATGGTTCAGAAGCATCTTTTGTAGAATCTATAGATTTTACCAAATACTTGTTTGGAAGTAATATTTCAAGTTTAACTATTGGAGATCCTACTAATTCAGAAGATGTTATTATAGGTAAAGATATATCAATATCCGGGCCTATAAATATTTATGGTGGAGATATAAATGTTAATGCAAACCTTGATACACAAGGTGGTGGTGCTAATGGCGGTATTCTTTTAAAAGCAAGTGGAGATATTGTAGTTTTAGGCAATAAATCAATTAAAACAAATTTAGGCAATGTTATTTTATGGTCAGACAGTGACGGCAATGATATAGGAGGTGTTTTATTCAATTCTGGTTCTCAAATATCTACAAATAATGGGCACGTATGGATAGGCGGTGGCTCAGGCTCAACCTCATGGAACGGGTTAAACGTAGGAGATAGTTATGCAGCCAATTTAACAACTCCTCCAACAGGTCTTTCAGAGACATATGCTGGAATAAATGCCATAGGCAGTTATATTAATGCAGGTTCTGGAGACCTATTTATGAGTGGTAGATCTTTTCAAACAAATTATCGTTATGGTATTGGAACTAGAATTAACGGAATGGATTTAACGGCTAATGACATTTCAATATATGGAGTAGGATCTTCCAATAATAATTCTTCTAGTGATACTAATAGAGGTAATTGGGGAGTGGGTATAGAAAATATTTCAATTACCACTGTTTCAAATGGTAATATTTTAATTAATGGAGTTGGTGGTGGTGCTAATTCTGGAACGAATGGTGGGGTGAATCATGGTGTTTATATGAATTCAAATTCATCTTTACTAGCAAATGGTAGTGGAGATATTGCTATCTCTGGAACAGGTGGGGGAAATTCATCAATCACTCAAAACACCAATAATGATGGTATTCATTTAAATGGAGCTGACATTAGTAATGATTCAGGTGAAATTTCACTAACAGCAAGTAAAGGTGTAAATAACAACTCAGAAGCAATTTACATTACCAATATGTCATTAGGTACAATTGACAATATAACAATAAGTTCAGGTACAATAGATTTATTGAATGAGGATACCTTAACCCTTGGCTCTATAAATGCTACAGATAAGATTACCATAGAAACACTTACAGGAGATATTAATCTTACCGATAACATCTCAACTACATCTACATCTACTGACGCCATTATTTTAAATGCAGGAAAATCTTCTACGCCAGGAACTACCACTGGAGGAGATATTAAGCTTATTAATACGCCAACTTTAACAACAGGTACTAATGGAATTATCAAACTATTTTCTGGATCAGAAACGCAAAGTACTGGTTTAGCTGCTATAGCTGATATCAATTATTTCGGATTAGATGAAACATCATCACTTCCTACTTTTACAGCTGGCTCTACCAATGCAATCTTCAGAGAAGTAGGTAACAATGCTCTCTATACAGATGGGAGTGATGATTATGTAGAGCTCTCGAGCAGTCCTATCTTAGATGGAGCCACAGAATTTACTATAGAACTCTGGATTAAACCAGACGGGACAAATTTCGATGATACTGAATACCATGGATTTTTAGGCTATGAAGGAAGTAGCATTCTTACTAGAAACCCATCATTGTGGTTAAAAGAAGGGAAAATACATTTAGACTCCTACAGAGATGGAGATCTTCAGCGTTTTGATTTTCTTACAGATCGTGCTTTAATAACTCAAGATGCTTGGACTCATATTGCTTTTGTTAAAGATGCCGAAATTTATCGCGTTTACCTAGATGGAGAATTAGCAATTACTACAGCAGCTCCAGATAAAGTTAATATTTCAACAAACGCCTATTTTTTAGGTCGTATAAACAACTATTTCTCAGGACAAATAGACGAGGTTCGTTTTTGGAGTGATGTGCGTACCAAGGCAGAGATTGATGCACTTATGAATATTGAGGCTACAGGCTCAGAGCCAGGTTTAGTTGCTTATTACGATTTTAACCATGGGGCTCCAAGCAACACTAACACCGGTATAACAACTCTTGTAGATCGAACTAATAATTCTAATAACGGTACACTAAATAATTTCTTACTAACCGGTAATAGTAGTAATTGGGTCAATGGATTTTTTCCAAAAATAATTGGAGAGCGTTATGTTTATCTAGGAAAAACCAGACAATTAAGTCATTTTGTTTCTGGTGGAACATGGTCTATAGACAATAATTCTTTGGCTAACATCTCATCAACTGGGGTACTTACAGGAGTGAGTGATGGTCAGGTAGCCGTAACTTATACTGTTAATGGAAATAGTACCACTGATACTTTTGATATCGTAGACCAAAACAATCTAGGTACTTTAACAATCGTAGCCAGCGGAGGTGTAACCGAGGATAATGGATGGGCTTATAGCAATGGTGTAATTCGCCCAACATCAACTTCGGCAGTTAATATCAATGCTTCTTCGGTACTTGAAAAATTAAATTTAAATCATTTGACCATCGAAGCGAGCTCGATATCAGTTAATGCCAATGTATCGTCTACTTATGTAAACAACCTAACCTTAAAAGCTTCAGCAAATATTACTCAAGCAAGTTCTGTTGACATAACTACAAATGGCGGTGATGTAATTCTATGGTCTAATAGTGATAATGAAACTACAAATGGTGGCTACATCTACATCCAAGATAATGCTACAATAGATACAAGAACCCAAGTAGATAGAGTAGCAAATAATGGCTCAAATGATGATGAAAATGGTGGATCTATTATTTTAGCTGGAGGTGATGGAACAAGTATTCCTTCAGGTTATGCGCTAAATAACACCCTAAATTCTACTCCTAGAGGTGCAATATCTTTAGGAACAACTGTAGTGGGTAGAAAAAATAGTGGTATTTCATTTATTTCAGGGGGTGGAGATATCTCTCTAAAAGGACAACATACTTCTACATCTGGTGGAGACTCAGCAGGTATTTCTGCTTTTGAAGGTTTTACTTTAGATGCTGGTAAGACGGGTAATATCACTTTAGTCGGTGATGTTAGTGGTTCAAGCGCTATATATTCTGACGGCATGAATCTTGGAAATTTTGCAACTACCGCAGGTGGTACAGCTTCATATATTAAAACAGTAAATGGAAATATAACATTAACAGGAACTTCAGGAAGTGGCTCAACTCAAAGTAGAGGAGTATTACTGGCTGGTGGTGGTGCTGGAATTTTTGTACAAAGTACAGGAACAGGAGATATAAATATAACCGGAACTTCCGGAGGAGGTGCAGGCACACCCTATAACACACTGTTTATTGGTGCCAATATTTTAGCTAATAGTGGAGATATTAATTTACTGAGTGGAAGTGCTGGAGGAACAATATATAGTTCAAGTTTTGCTTCAACCATAGGTTATAAATCATCAAGTGATATTACAACTTCAAGTACTGATATAACGTTAACTGCAGATAAATTTGATCTAACATCTGGTATAGCTTTTAATACTTCAGGTACGTTCACAATAAAGCCAACAAGCGGAAACTCGTTTGAAAGTACATTTGATACCTCAAATTTAACTTATTCAAGTGACGTTTCAGGGCTTACTATAGGACATAGCTCAAACACAGGTAACATTACAGTTGGAAGTGCCACAGAGATTGCTGGACCAATTTCTATTTACGGAGGAGACATTACAGTAAGCGCCAATATCTCAAGTACGCTTTCAGGGGCAGATGTGCTGTTAAAAGCTAGTGAAGATATTAGTTTAGCTATAAATAAATCTATAAGCACAAATGCCGGTAATCTTTTATTATGGTCTAATTCAGATGGATCCACAGACAATGGTTCTATACTACTTAGGGATGGATCTTTTGTTAATACCAATGGAGGTCATTTATGGATGGGAGGGGGAAGTGGTTCAACTACGTGGAATGGTGAAACTGTTGGAAACGGATTTGCTGTATCAGGAACTACTATTGATCCATCTACTGGGAGTGATACAAAAGCAGGCGTGTATTTAGAAAATTTTGAGGCCAATACCAGTGGAGGAGATATTTCTATTTTCTCAAAAACATATGATACATATGCTTTTGTTACCCATCAAGATGTTATCTTAGACAGTGGTTCTGGTAAAATTTCACTAGAAGGCATTGCTGAAATTGGTGGAGTTAGAGGAGGAGTTACAGGCATCCATGATGATTCTGCAGTTTTTACATTGTCTTCTTCTAATTCTTCAACCAGTGCCATTGAAATTGTTTTTAACTCAGAATCGGGAAGTAGTCACGGTGCTACATTGCAAGGAGAAAATAACTTTATAGCAACTAATGGAGGTATTTCTTTCACTTCTCTCGGAGATACTGATTCGAGTGATTATGGTTTGAGATTAGGTTACTCAACTTCAGATAAAGGAATTTTAAATTTTCTTTCTTCGACTGGGACAATCACAATAGATTTAGGTGCCAATGGCTACAAATTAGAAAGTAATAGCAATTCATCCATTCATTTTGGCGCAAAGTCTGGCACTGATATTACAAGCTCTTCAAGTAATGTGGTCTTTAATTCCGATAGATTCACCATAGGAAGTAACCCAAGTACAAATGCATTAAATTTCAATACAACAGGAGAGATTCTAATAGCGCCAAGCAGTTCAAGCTTCAGAGAGGAGTTAGAGTTAGATGATCAATGGAATTTAAGTTCTTACGCTACTAGTTTAACAATCGGAAAAGATACGAACACCTCTAATATCTCTATTGGTTCTGCTATGACTATTGCAGGCCCTGTAACTCTATATGGAGGAACTGTAGCAGTAAACGCACCACTTACAGCTACAAATAGTACAATATCCATAACTTCATCCACTTCCATTATTGATGGAGCCTCAGGTTATTTAATCGCCGATGGGCTTGCACTCAATGGAGCTGGGACAGTAACATTAGACCATACAAGCAATGATATCAATACCATTGCTGCTGGATCAAGTAGTTCTCCTATTGGCGCTTTGAGTTATACGGATGCAGATGATTTAACTATTGGGTCGGTAAATCCAACCGGTATTCATTCTTCGGGAGAAATTGAACTTTCAACGCTATCAGGTGATCTAGAAGTGACAGAGCCGATTGTTTCTACGCAAGCAACAGGTGATGCAATACAACTATATGCAGATAAAGACGCTACGTCAGGTAATGAAGGTGATGGGAATATTACAATCACAAATAACGGTTTAATTACTGTTGAATCTGGCGCTAGAGCCTTATTATACTCAGGTAAAGAAACAGAGAGTACAGGAGTACAAGCAGCCGTTGGCGGAGAAAGCAATACGCGCACGCAAGTAGATGCAAATACAGATTTAAGTACACTTGATCCTGTTATAGGGAATACTGGAAAGTATGCTTTGATGCGTGTGGCAAGTACTAACGATAATGCCAATCTTTCGAGTTTAACAACATCAGCAGGAACGCTAAGTCCTGTATTTAATTCGGAGACGACGGAGTATAGTGTAGTATTGATCGCAGGAACAAGTAGTGTAAATTTCACACCATTTACCGACGATACTTCAGCGACGCTAAAGATAAATAATGTGGCACATACTAGTGGCACGGCCTATACAGCCAGTAACTTGATGGATTATCAGCTCTACACGATAGAGGTAACAGCAAGTGATGGTATAGCAAAGAAGACCTATAAGCTGGCAGTGCGCGTTACTCAGGTAACTGTTCCATCGCCTACGGGTGTGTGGCGTAATTTATTTGCTGGGGAAAATTTTGATCCAAACGACGATCAGCAGGCGACAGCAGATACTGATTTGGTAGGTAATGCGACAGATGCGATGATGCAGGCGCAGCAGGGTACCTATAGTTTTTCAGACGGTACCATAGATAAAGTATATTATTTCCGAGTGCGTTTGGGTAATAAGAATGCACCGAAAACAAGTTTTTATTATGGGATGGACGTAGACGCTGATTACAAGATAGACTTTGTGATCGAGGCGAACTTAAAGGACCAGACGCCTTATGTGGCCTATCATGCGCATGATCCTAGTAAGGATGGAAGCGGTCCGTCTGTGACAGCATGGGAGAATGACAGGAATGACACAAATATAGAGCGTGAGCTAGGGGCAAGAGATGCCCGTATTCTGAGTTATGCAACTGTAGGTGAGTCCTCGACCAATGTAGATGTTGACGGTCCGGTAGGAGGTCAAAATAACGGAGATGATACTTGGCTAGAATTTGCCTTTACAGAATCGAGCTTTAAGTCATGGACTACGGATTACTGGGGAACCGAATTAACAGGCGGAGATGTATCAGGTCTTGTAGCCTTTACTTCAACTTCTCAGACTGCCAATGGAGATATTGGTGGGATCAATGATAAGACGGCAGACATGAGTTTGACCTGGCGTGAACTGGGGAACTTCATAGAGTCTAACCTAGATGAGGTAACCAGTTATACATTGTTCATTCCAACGGTAGTGAGTCAAACCTCAAATACCCAAACACCAACCGTAACAGGAACTTGGGGCGGTTCAAATGAAGGAGATGATACGTTGGTTGTTACCATTGGTGGCGTAACTTATACGGTAGGTAATGGACTAACCATTAATGGATCTTCATGGTCTGTAGTGGTGACCACATCATTAACAGAAGGGACTTATGCTATTTCGGCAACTGCTACTAGGACTTCAGATGGGTCAACCAAGACAGATAGTACCACAGATGAACTGGAAATAAAACTAACCACTCCATTAACAAGTACAGACATTACAACAGGCACCATAGCAGATTTGGTATACACAGGGCAAGCCCAAACCCCAACGTTAGAGGTCAAAGATGGTACAACAGTACTAACTCAAGATAACGATTACACACTAAGTTACTCAGACAATATAAATGTAGGAACAGCTATAGTTACAATTACAGGAACAGGTAATTATAGTGGAACAAAACAGGTTACTTTTGATATTACCACTAAGTCATTAACCATTACCGGTCTTACAGGAGATGACAAAGTGTATGATAATACAGCTTCATCCACAGCTTCAGGCACAGCGAGTTTATTAGGGGTTGAAGAAAATGATGATGTAAGTTTAGGAGGAAGTCCAGACTTTACATTTACAAGTTCGAATGTAGGCACAGGCATCACGATTAATACCACAGGTTATACAATTTCAGGAGCAGATTCGGGTAACTATACACTTACACAACCTACCTTATCCGCAGACATTACAGCCAAAGAGCTAACCATTACTGGTCTTACAGGAGATGACAAAGTGTATGATAACACGACATCAGCCACAGCTTCAGGCACCGCGAGTTTATTAGGGGTTGAAGAAAATGATGATATAAGTTTAAGTGGAACTCCAGACTTTACATTTGCAAGTTCGAATGTAGGTACAGGCATCACGATTAATACCACAGGTTATACAATTTCAGGAGCAGATGCAGGAAACTATACACTTACGCAACCTACCTTATCTGCAGATATTACAGCCAAGGTATTAACCATCACAGCAGACGACAAGAGTAAGGGCTTTGGAGAGGCAGATCCAACATTAACGGTAAGTTATACAGGTTTTGTAAATGGCGAAGACCAAGATGATTTATCAGGAACGCTATTGATAAGCAGAGCAACAGGAGAGGCAGCAAACACCTACGCAATTACCGCTTCAGGTTTAACGGCTACTAACTATGCGATTACCTATGTTGCAGGAACGTTTACCATTGCAAGTAAGTCGATTACGAGTACAGCTATTACAACAGCAACCATAGCAGATTTGGTATACACAGGTCAAGCCCAAACCCCAACGCTAGCGGTTAAAGACGGTACAACAGTACTGACTCAAGCTACCGATTACACGCTAAGTTACTCAGACAATATAAATGTAGGAACAGCCACAGTTACAATTACAGGAACAGGTGATTACAGTGGTACAAAAACAGTAACTTTCACTATAACCAAAGCATCACTAACCATCACAGCAGACGACAAGAGTAAGGGCTTTGGAGAGGCAGATCCAACATTAACAGCAAGCTATACAGGTTTTGTAAATGGCGAAGATCAAGATGATTTATCAGGAACGCTATTGATAAGCAGAGCAACAGGAGAGGCAGCAAACACCTACGCAATTACCGCTTCAGGTTTAACGGCTACTAACTATGCGATTACCTATGTAGCAGGAACGTTTACCATTGCAAGTAAGTCGATTACAAGTGTAGATATTACAACAGCAACCATAGCAGATTTGGTATACACAGGTCAAGCCCAAACCCCAACGCTAGCGGTTAAGGATGGTACAACAGTACTGACTCAAGCTACCGATTACACGCTAAGTTACTCAGACAATATAAATGTAGGAACAGCTACAGTTACAATTACAGGAACAGGTGATTACAGTGGTACAAAAGCAGTAACTTTCACTATAACCAAAGCATCACTTACTATCACAGCAGACGATAAGAGTAAGGGCTTTGGAGAGTCAGATCCAACATTAACAGCAAGCTATGCAGGTTTTGTAAGTGGAGAGGATCAAGATGACTTATCAGGAACGCTATTGATAAGCAGAGCAACAGGAGAGGCAGCAAACATCTACGCAATTACCGCTTCAGGTTTAACGGCTACTAACTATGCGATTACCTATGTTGCAGGAACGTTTACCATTGCAAGTAAGTCGATTACGAGTGCAGACATTACAACAGCAACCATAGCAGATTTGGTATACACAGGTCAAGCCCAAACCCCAACGCTAGCGGTTAAAGATGGTACAACAGTACTGACTCAAGCTACCGATTACACGCTAAGTTATGTAGACAATATAAATGTAGGAACAGCCACAGTTACAATTACAGGAACAGGTGATTACAGTGGTACAAAAACAATCATATTTACTATTCTTAAGAAGACATTAACCATTAGTGGTCTTACGGCCGATGATAAGGAATATGATGGTACAACGGAAGCTACTTTATCAGGAACAGCTACATTGGTAGGTTTAGCAGTAGGTGATGATGTGGTATTATCGGGTATAGCAGAAGGCACTTTTACATCGCCAGATGTATCAACAGATATTACGGTAAACGTAGTTGGCTATGAGATAACAGGTACAGCAAAAGATAATTATAGTTTGCGCCAGCCAACAGGTTTGAGTGCAGGTATAACACAGCGTACGATTAGTGTTGCACCTTCTACGGGTTTAACAAAGCAGTATGGAGAAGCAGATCCTGAGTTTACTTATATATTCAGTGGATCGATAAGCGGACAGACAGCCGCTTTTAGCGGAAGTTTAAGCAGAGATCAAGGAGAGGCTGTTGATCAATACGAGATTACACAAGGTAGTTTAGTTCTTGCAAACAACGGCAGTTTTAATTCCTCGAACTATGCGATTGAATTGACAGCAAACATTGATTTTGAGATTACAAAAGCACCATTGCTCATCACAGTAAATAATGATGCTAAGTTTGTAACCCAGGCTGATGCAGAGGGTTATGCAGGTGTAAGTTATACAGGATTTAAGTTTGGAGAAGATTCGAGCGTCTTAGTTACAGACAATCTAAGGATTACAAGGAGTAATGCAGGTGTAGAATCTGCAGGAATTTACCAAGATGTATTACAGGCTAGTGGTCTGAGTTCTTCTAACTATGAGATTCGTTATGAGTCAGGTAATTATCAAATTGTAGCTGCAGATCAGTTATATGTAAAATTATCTGATTCTGAGATTGTTTATGGAGAGACACCAACCTATAGAGTAGAGTTATCAGGCTATTATAGTTCAGGCAATACTCAGGTAGTTGATTTAACTTCTAGCACGAGTGTAACAGGGAATAAAATAACGGTAGTAGATGGAGCATCAGGAAGCGCAACGTTTTTAATAGTTCCAGAGACACCATTATATAGTACTTCAAATCATCTTTCTGTAGGGACCTATAATTTAGTGTCAGATCAGGCAGTATTTACAAGTTCTAATTTTAACAACACGCTAATTGAGCAAGGAGTTTTAAAAGTAAATCCTAAAGAATTAGTAGTAAGTTTATCAAGTAGTAAGTCAAAGATTTATGACGGTAATGCTTTACTACCTTCAATGACTTTTGATTTGAGTACTCCTTTTGTAACAGACAATGTTCTAGCATCGGGTACTGGTGTTTATTCCAGTGCTAATGTAGGAGATAGAGCTTATACTGTTTCAGGCTTAATGTTGAGTGGCTCAGATGCGAACAATTATTATATTCAAGGCGGAGCAAACGTTCAGATTACAGGAACAAACGGTCAGATTAGTAAACAAACTCTTACTGTAACACCAAGAATTGGACAGTCAAAGATATTTGGCACCTCCGACCCTATTTTGACCTATGACTATCGTGGTCAAATTAGTGGAGAAACGCCATTATTTAGTGGTTCATTAGGGCGTTTATCAGGAGAATCTCGAGGGTCATACGCAATCCGTCAAGGTTCACTTTTATTGGAAGATAAAGATGCTTTTTTAGCCTCTAATTATCAATTAGACTTTACAAGTGGGATTGCTTTTACGATCACCAATAAATTACTATCAGATCAAGATATTAGTATACTACCCATATCAGATTTAATTTATAATGGTCAGTCACAAGCGCCTAATACAGCGTTAAAAGATGTCGATACAGTTTTAGTTGAGGGAGAAGATTATGAGGTATCCTATATCAATAATACAGATGTAGGAAAGGCTACAATTACCCTTACAGGATTAGGTAATTATGGAGGAGTTAGAACGGTTACTTTTAATATTATACCAAGAGTACTTACTGTTACTCCAGATGCCAATCAAACCAAGATTTATGGAGATGCAGACCCCAGCTTAACATACACTTTTAGAGGATTAGTAAGTGGAGAAACCCCCGGCTTTACAAATACGATAAGCCGTGCAGTGGGAGAGCATGTAGGTACTTACCAGATCAATCAAGGTAGTCTCTTACTTATAGACAACGCAGGCTTCAAAGCAGACAACTATCAAATAGACTTGGCTACAGGAGTAGACTTTACCATTACAAAGGCAGCATTAACGATCACGGTTCATAATGACAGTAAGTTTGTAACTCAGCAGGATGCAGATGGGTACGCAGGGGTAAACTACAGTGGCTTTAAATTTGGTGAAGATCAAACAGTGTTAAATACTACAAATCTGATTATTACCCGAAGCAATGCCAGTGAAGAGGCAGTAGGAGTTTATACAGCTGTGTTAGCAGCTTCAGGAGTGAGCGCACAGAACTACGACATTACCTATCAGAAAGGAGATTATACCATAATAGGAGCAGATCAGTTGGTCGTTAAACTTAAAGATAGCGAGGTCGTTTATGGAGCTACACCAGTCTTTGAGATTGCTAAAGTTGGGTATTACAATTTAAATAACCAATTAATAGAAGATCTAACATCAAGTACACAGATTAATGGTACAGAGGTAACAGTAACCGATGGTACTTCTGGTACGGGAGTTTTTGATATATCAGTAGTATCACCACAGTTGAGTACCTCTGGTTCTTTACAATCTGGAAGTTATCTATTGGAAGCGGGTAATATAAGTAAGACCAGTCCTAATTTTAGCAATACAATTATCCTCCAGGGGAACCTAAATATAATTCCAAAAGCATTAATTGCATCAGTAAACAGCAGCAAGACTAAGGTGTATGATGGCAATGATAAGCTGTTGAATTTAACCCTAACTTTGAATACTCCAATCACTGGAGATGTTGTATTGGCAAGCGCAGCTGGTGCATACGATAGTAAAGATGCAGGAACAAGAAATTACACAGTGTCAGGTATCACTCTAAGCGGATCTGATGCAGATAATTATTTTATTCAAGGAGGTGCCAATGCCGCGATTACCGGCACAGATGGAGAGATTACCCCACGCACGCTTATTGTAACTCCAGATGCAGATCAGACCAAGATTTTTGGAGAGTTAGATCCAAGATTCACTTATACGAACAGTGGAGCAGTCAATGGAGAGACACCAGGCTTCAGTGGGACACTTAGCAGAGAAATAGGAGAGGATGTTGGTTCTTACCAGATTACACAAGGTAGCCTTGTAACACAAAACAATGGAGTTTTCTTAACGAACAATTACGAGCCTTCGTTTACGGAAGGGGTAGATTTTACCATAACCAGCAAGTTGATTACAGATGCAGCTATTACAACTACTTCTATAGCCGATTTGGTATACACAGGGCAAGCCCAAACCCAAACGCTAGCGGTTAAGGATGGTACAACAGTACTGACTCAAGCTACCGATTACGCGCTAAGTTATGTAGACAATATAAATGTAGGAACAGCCACAGTTACAATTACAGGAATAGGTAATTACAATGGTGTAAAAACAGTAACTTTCACTATTACCAAAGCATCACTTACTATTACAGCAGACGATAAGAGTAAGGAGTTCGGAGCGGCAGATCCAACATTAACGGCAAGCTATGCAGGTTTTGTAAATGGCGAAGATCAAGAAGATTTATCAGGAACTTTATCCATTAGCAGAGCTACAGGAGAGGCTGCAGGTACTTATGCAATTAGCGCTTCAGGTTTAAATTCTTCGAACTATGCGATTACATTCACAGCGGGAAGGTTTACCATAACGAGTAAGTTGATTACGGATACAGCGATTACAGTAGCTACGATCTCAGATTTGATTTACAATGGATCTTTACAAAGACCAAAGCTTGTTGTAGAGGATGGTTCAAATACTTTAAAAGAGGGTAGAGATTATACATTAAGTTACAGTAACAACATCAATGTTGGTACAGCCACTGTAACGCTTAGCGGAATTGGGAATTATGCAGCAGATAGAGAAATTAACTTTACGATTGTGCCAAAAAGCATCAATATTTTAATAGCAGATCAAGAGAAAGACTATGGCGCCCAAGATCCTATTTTAGTATTTACAGCAGATCCAAACCTTTTTGGACCAGATGCATTTACAGGAACTTTAACCCGAGAATCTGGCGAGGCAGTTGGAACGTATTTGATAACTTCAGGGACCTTAAGTGCAGGTGATAATTACACTTTAGACATTCAAACAGACGCAATTTTTAGCATTATTAGAATCGATAGTGATGGCGATGGTGTTGCAGATGACATAGAAGAGGCTGATGGTACCGATGCAACAGACAGTTGTGATTTTGTAATATCAAGCCAAACAGAAACACCAAGTGAAGCATGGAATAATGCAGACTGTGATAATGATGGCGTAACCAATGCAGAAGAAGTAATAGATGGAACAAATTCTTTAAAAGCAGACAGTGATGGCGATGGTGTTATTGATGGTACAGAGAAGGCAGACGGTACCGATGCAACTAGTTTTTGTTCATCGATTCCTTCAAACATTACCCTTTCAGTAAGTCAAGATTATTTAGCTGCAGATTGTGATGACGATGGTTTGAGTAATGGCGATGAGATTGGTTTAGACGCATCTAATCCAATAGATTCAGATAACGATGGTGTTTTTGATTATTTAGAGGTGAATAAATATGAAGCTTCAATAGAAGATGACTTAGAGGTTTATAATTTATTGACTCCAAATGGAGACGGAGAAAATGATGTATTTGTAATACGTAACATTGAGTTATATCCAGAGAACACGATAGAGATTTTTAACCGCTGGGGAGTACAGGTGTATAGCGTTGCAGGATATGGACAAAATGGGAACTATTTTGAAGGTGTATCAAACGGAAGAGGCACAGTAAGCAGCTCAGAGTCGCTACCAACAGGAACCTACTTTTATATCTTAAAATATAAAAAGAATGGAGACATGAAAGAGCGTAAAGGTTATATCTATTTAACTAAGTAGATTTAAAAAAAAGTAAAATAATACTTGCAAAGGTTATAAACTATTGTATATTTGCAGTCCAAATCGCGGGATAGAGCAGTAGGTAGCTCGTCGGGCTCATAACCCGAAGGTCACTGGTTCGAGTCCAGTTCCCGCTACTAGTAACCCTTTCAGAAATGAGAGGGTTTTTTTATGTAGTTTACTCAAGTAGAATAAGCGTATTAGAATTTGTTTTTTTGTGTTTTATACGATTCTAATAATTCACTTACATGGGTAAAATAATAGAATTAAAAGTTATTGATAAATAGAATTAAAATGGGCAGTATCAGCAGTATATTAATTAAAAAATTAGATATTAATTTAAACATTCCAATTTCTTCTTTTAATAAGGTTTATTTAATAATGTTATACTTTTTAAGTTAAAAAAAGATACCATATTTACAAAAGAATTTTAAAACAGACGCTTATATGGTTTTTGATCTGCTTTATTTTATTAACATTATATGTTCTTTTTTGGTAGCGGCTTATCTTTGGATAAAGCTTACTCCAAAACACTTTACATTTCATTCAAAGTCTTTATCGGCATATCTCTTTTTTAATGCAATTTGTTTTAGTTTTTATTTACTTATCAAATATAAATACATCCTTATTGTACCCTTCTTATATAAGATTCCAGCCCCGATAACCTATTTAATTTTGCCTGCCGCTTATTTTCATGTAAAATCAATTGTAAAAAAACAAGTTGCATGGCAATCTAAAGATTGGATTCATTTAGTTCCTTTTATTATTTTTCTAATTAGTTATTTACCTTTTTATTTTGAAGATTTTGAAACTAAAAGTAACTATGTAGCCCGTATTTTGAATGATATGAGTTTAATTCAGTCAGATAATATAGGCTTGTTGCCAGAATTCATAAACAATTTGGGAAGAATCATACAGCCTATAGTCTACATCATACTTCAGTGGGGACTATTAAAAAGTGCAGATGGTGTTTTATTAAAAGCAACACAAAAAACTTTATTTAGATGGCTTTTAAACTTTGTTCGTATTCAAACCTTTTTATTTAGTAGCTTATTAGCTACTGTTTTTACCTCACAGTATTTTTTCCCTGCTGTTTCAGTATCTTTTTTTGAGTTTATCCCATTATTTTTAACGGTGAGTTCTTTTTTTATTTTAAGTATTTACCTTTTTTGGAACCAAAATATTTTACAAAAAATAAAATATTTTAATCCAAATGAAAAAACACTAGATCACAATAATACGCAGTTAGATATCAATACTATTTCAGAGATTGTTTTTACTAACAAGTATTTTTTGGGGAAAGAAAATGATTTGGTAGGTGTTGCAAATCAATTGGAAATAAACAAGGCAGATCTTTCCAAATTAATTAAAACCAAGTATGTTAATTTTAATGCATGGATCAATACTTTAAAAGTATCTTATAGTATGGAATTAATCAAAGAAGGCTATTTAAACGATTTCTCCATAGAGGCGCTGGCAGCTACATGTGGTTTTAACTCAACGAGTACCTTTTACAGGGCGTTTAAAGCACAGACAGAAACAACACCAAAAGAGTATGCTAGCTCCTTTAATTAAAGATTTTTTTATTTATTCTTTTACTAAATAAGTACAATTAAACTTTATCTCTTCGCATTAAAGCCTTTTATTTTTTGTTGAAGGCATCTATGTAGATAAAGCGCTTTTTCTAGTTTTTCAAAATGTAATTATTTATAAAACTGATAAAATTTATGTCAAAAAAACTTTTTGAAACACATGTTGCCATACTTTCCTTAATTTTTTATCTAGACTAAAATACATTGCGGGTATAAATTTTAATTCTGTGATGATGAAGTTTCCTAAATTATTTTTGTTTCTTTTCTTTTTTTTAACAACTATTCAAGTTAGCGCTCAAGATGAAGATGCTTTTATATTAAATTCGAGTATAGAATTGAGAGGTGGTGAAGAAATTCATATTTGGTTAATTAGCCGTTATATAGGTTATTCTAAGGATGTAGTAATTCCAGATAGTTTAAATATGGATTTTGGGTCATTATTTTTTAAGGCTCCAGTTCGTGAAATTAAAACGAAAAGTTTTAAAGACAAAGAACTAAAGACATTAGTCATTCCAAATACAATCAGTGTAATTGAATATGAAGCATTTTATGATAATAACCTCACTTCGGTTACTATAAAAGCAACAACTCCTCCTAGATTACACGTGAACGCATTTAAAAAAAACCCCCCTTTTACACTTAAGGTACCGCAACAAAGTTTAAGCGCTTACAAAAACCACCCTACTTGGAAATTATTAAAACCTAGAGTAGAACCCACAATTACCTTTAACAATCAAACTAAAGAATTTACAAATAATCCAATAACCTTAAATGCTACTTCAAATTCAGGAGGTAAAATAATTTACTCTATTGTTGAGGGTGGTTCAGCAACAGCAAGCCTTTCTGGAGAGAGAAATGAAATACTTCAGGTAACTAGTTTTGGAACGGTAAAAATTAGAGCAACCGTTCTTGAAAAAGGAGATTATGTCTCAAACAGTATAACAAGTACCTTATTTATAACGCCAGATATAGGGGCTGAATTTAGTAAAGATGGTTTTGTATATAAGGTTATAAAAAACACCATTCCATTTGAAGTTTCAATTAAGGGATATACAGGGGCTAAAAAAGCAATTACTATTTCAGAAACCGTGGCGTACTCAGGCATTGACTACACCATAACCGCTATTGAAGAAAAAGCATTTTGGAAAGGAGATTTAGAGGAAGTTGAGATTTTGGGCCCTATTACTACTATTGGGGAATTTGCTTTTATGTATAATAATTTAACCAATATTAACTTACCACAAACCATACAAAGTATTGGGCAACATGCATTAGGTGACAATAACTTATCAAATATTAACATCCCAAATTCACTTACAGTTCTTGAGACTGCTGTTTTTAGCAATAACAAGTTAACAGAGGTTGTTATACCTGAAAATATTACTGAAATTAAGCTCTGGGCCTTTGCTGGAAATAATGAAATGACAACAGTAACACTCCCAAAATCATTACAGAAAATAGGCAATCGTGTATTTGAGTCTAATTTGGAAGAGGTTATTGTACACGCAGTAACCCCTCCAACAATTTCTGATCCATTTAATAATTTTTTTAGATCTGAAGATTTACTTGTAGTAGTTCCAGAAGGGCGTTTATCTGCCTATAAAAATGATGAAGAGTGGAAAAAACATCTATTAAAAGAGAAACCTAGCATTAATTTTGAAGATATTAGTATTCCATTTTCAGAAACAATTACGCTAAATGCTACTTCCAATTCTGGAGGTGCTATTTCCTACGAAATCGTGCAAGGGGGCACAACTACTGCAAATCTTTCTGGTGCAAACAATCAAATAGTACAGCCAACAAATTTAGGTAGTTTGCATATTAAAGCAAAGATTGCAGCAAATGGAGATTATTTAGCAGCAGAAAAGACCGCTGTTATTACCTTAACCCGAAGAAATGAATTTATAAAAGAGGGGATACACTACAAAATAGTTGGTGGTTATTCTGTTAGTATTACGAATTATTCAGGTACTGATACAGAATTAATTATACCAAAAGAAGTAATAGATTTGGGTCGTTTATATACAATAACAATTATTGAAGACAATGCATTTAAAAACAAACAAATAACAAAAATAAGAATTCCTAAATGGATGAATAGAATAGAAGAAAATGCATTTCAGGATACACCACTAAATTATGTGATTCTTGACTCTGACAACCCTCCTACGTTTACCTCAAATACTTTTGATTCTAATGCAAATTTCAAATTACAAGTAGATCCTACAGATATAAATAAGTATAAAAATAGTCCTTGGGCTGTTTATTTACCAAAAGTCTTGCCAAGTATTAGTTTCTATAAAGCATCCGTTAATTTATCAGAAAATATAACTTTAAAGGCTAGCTCTAATTCTAGAGGTAAAATTACGTATACGATTGTACCAGAGGGCACTACCGCTGAAGCAACATTATCGGGCGAAAATAATAAAGTTTTTACCCCAAAAACGATGGGTGAAGTGGTCATTAAGGCTTCGATAGATGAAGAAGGAGATTACTTAACTCACGAAAAAACAGCAGTTATAACAATAAAACCTAGTAATAAGTTTAGTATCGACGGGTTACAATACCAGATAAACTCTAATACTTCTTACACGGTAACAATTATAGATTATACAGGAGAAAATAGGAACATAAACATCCCAGAAAGTGTTGAATACCTAGGTAACAGCTACTCTGTTACTGTTATTGGGGCGAGTGCTTTTATAAACAAAGGTATAACAGAGGTTCATATTCCCAACACCGTAAAAACAATTGAACATAAAGCTTTTGTAAATAACCAACTTAAAGAAGTAATACTTCCAAATTCAATAAACCAAATACATAAGCTTGCATTTGCGAATAATCAAATATCACATATTGAGATACCAGCTTCCATAACTGATCTTAATGCTGGTATTTTCGCCAATAACGAACTAACAGAGGTTCATATTAATGGACAAATTGAATCGATGACTTCGGTTAGTTTTTATAACAACCCAATTTCTAAAATTTTTCTTAAAAACCTTACACTACCAAGAACAGATGGTAAACCTTTTGGAGACAACAATAATATAATTATTCAGGTGCCTTATGAGCAACTAGCGCAATATAAATCTAATGTAAATTGGAGAGATTATACCTATTCTACTATGCCTGACCTAAATTTTTACGATGTTACTAAAAAGTTTTCAGAAAGTATTGAATTGAAGGCAAGTTCTGTATCTGATGGGGAAATTACGTACACTATTTTACCAGGAGGGACTGCAACAGCTACCCTTTCTGGAGAACGCAACCAATTTTTAAACCCTACAAATACAGGAACCATTAAACTAAAAGCCAGTATTGCAGCAAAAGGATCTTATTTGGCTACTGATACAACAGCTACCTACACTATTGTTAACAGAACAGAATTTGAAAAAGAAGGTATTGTATATGCAGTTACTACAACAAAGGAAACGCCAACTGTAGAAGTTATTGATTATACAGGAGCTTCAAAAGAAGTAAGCATACCAAGCAATGTAAATGATGCAGGTATTACGTATACAGTGACTAGTATTGGCACAAAAGCGTTTTATGCTAATGGACTATCCAGTATTGATCTTTCAAATTCAATTGTAAAAATTGGACCTCAGGCATTTCAATTTAATAATTTGACTGACCTAATACTACCCGAATCTTTAACAGAAATTGGTTTGGCAGCGTTTAATTATAATAGTTTGACTACTATTATATTACCTGAATCTTTAAAAAATATAAAAAGAGGTAGCTTTGCTAATAATAAAATTAAAGAGGTTACTATCCCTGCTTCTGTGACATATATGGAAGAATTGATTTTTATAAATAATTCTTTAGAACACGTTGTTCTTAATGCAACAATTCCTCCAGACACAGATAATGGTAAGCTATTTCCAGAAAATTTGAAACAGTTAATAGTACCCTTCTCTAGTATAACTGCCTACTGGCAAACTGAAGTATGGAGAAAATACAAACCACAAGCAATACCACCCTTAGCGTTAGAAGATTTTAACACTACTTACGGAACAGAAAAGAACTTACCAATCAGCACTAGCTTTAATACCAATTTAAGTTATAAAATTATCGAGGGAGGTTCTGGGAAAGCGGTTATTTCATCAGATAATACAACCTTTACACCTATTGAAGTCGGTACCGTATTAATTGAGGCAACATCTTTAGAAAGTGAGCGGTATTTAGAGGTAAAAGACACCATAACAGCCACTATAGTTAAGAAACCTATCACTATAGAAGCGATTGCTAGTTCAAAAGTGTATGGAGATACAGACGCACCTTTACCGCTAAAAATAGCGGGTGAAGAAACCAATACCAGCGCATTAAATTCTACCTTCTTTTTAAATGGTAATGATCAATTATCCGGAGCTCTTACCAGAGCAAATGGCGAAACTGTTGGTGAATATGCCATTACCTCCACATTAGCAAACCCCAACTATGATATTACTTTTACAGGAGCAACTTTTACCATACAAAAAAAGGAAATTACGGTCACTGCAGATGTAGTATCGAAACAATTTGGTAATGAAGACCCTGAGTTTACGTATCGTGTAACGCCTTCAGGAATAGACCTAACAAGTGTTAACGGAACGCTAACCAGAGAGGCTGGAGAAAACGTTGGGAGCTATGAGATAACATCTTTGTTAACAAGTAATAACTTCACGATTAATTATACCCCAGCAGCACTTACCATTACTAAAAAACCATTAACAGTAAAGGCGATAGATAAAGAACAAGTTTACGGTGAGGAGTCAGTTGCGTTTAGCTATGAGGTGTTACCAGCGCTTACAGAGAATGAATCTTTAGATATTTTTATGTTTAAAGGATCAACAAGCACTGATCCTGGTAGATATTTAATACACATCGAAGGGAATAATTCGAATTATGCTGTTACTTGGGAAAAAGGCATATACACTATTAAAAAGAAACCTCTTATTATTACTGCAAATCCGATAACACAAGTTTATGACGCTGCAGAAAAACCACTTACCTATAGTTTAAGTGAGAATTTAGTGGGTAATGATGTACTAACAGGGACGTTAGCAAGAGAAGCAGGTCAGCTTCCTGGAACCTATACCATAAGTTCTACTTTAAGTCATCCTAATTATGATATTACGTATAAAGAAGCCAACTATGTAATCACTAAAAAAAGCATAACACTAACAGCACACGCTAAAACAAAAGTGTATGGAGCACAAGATCCAGCACTTACCTATTCACTATCTGACGTTCTTATTGATGGTGTTAGTTTACAAGGTGGTTTAATTAGAGAAAGTGGTGATGCCCCAGGCACTTATGAAATTCGCTCAAATATTTCACATCCTCTTTATGATATAACGTATATACCTGCAGATTTTACGATTACAAAAAAACCACTTACCATAACTGCAGATAGTAAAATAGTTGAGTATGGAGAAGAAGCTAAACCACTAACATATACCTTAAGTGAAGGTTTAGTGGGGACAGATAATTTAGTAGGACAGCTTTCAAGAGAAACTAGAGAAACTGTTGGCATTTACCCTATAACTTCTTCACTATCACATCCTGGGTATAATATAACCTTCGTAACTGCTAATTATGAGATTACCAAAAAACCAATCACCATTTCTGCTGAAGATAAAGCTATTTTTTATGGAGATACTGACGTTCCATTAACATATACAACAGAACCAGCAATCGTTAATGGAGATGTGTTTTCTGGAGAATTAACTAGAGCAGAAGGTAAAGAAGTAGGTGAATATCTTATTTCATCTACAATAGCCAATTCCAATTACGACATCACGTTTGAAAGTGCTAAATACATCATTGCAGACAGAAAAATTACAATCAAAGCACACAATACAGTAAAACTTTATAATGATCCAGATCCTGAATTAAAATACACTGTTGTTCCTGGTTTAATAGGTAATGATGAACTTACAGGCTCTATAACAAGAGCTTCTGGAGAGGAGCTTGGTGATTATCAAATTAGCTCAACCTTAGTTAATGATAAATATGAGATTACTTTTGAGCCTGGAACCTTCTCTATTTTGCCTCAAAAGGTTTTTGAAAAAGATGGTTTTATTTTTGAAATTATTTCAGCAATTTCTCCTTATACTGTAAAGTTAACTGGAGTTAATTTTAATGTTCCAGACATAACAGAGATAACAGAAGTAACGATTCCAAATACGGTAGAAAATTCTACCATTACGTATACAGTAACCGGAATTGGTGATAATGTTTTTCTAAATATGACAGGATTAGTAAAAGTAAACTTACCAAATCAGCTAGCCTTTATTGGGACAGGTGCTTTTCAAAATGCCGCTTTAAACGCTATTACATTTCCAAACACGTTATTAGAGATTGGTAATTATGCCTTTAAAAATAATAATCTAGAAGAGGTTGTTTTAACTGATAATGTTCGTTTCATTGGGGCTGGAGCTTTTGAAAATAATAATATTGCTACAGTAAGTTTGCCAGAGCAACTTGAAATTATTGAATCTGAAGCCTTTGCAGGTAATAAATTAACAGAAATTGATTTACCGGATGCACTAACTTATATTCAGCCAGCATGTTTTAAAAACAATTTACTTTCTAGAGTTTCATTGCCAGAAAACCTATTTATCATTGGAGAGGAAGCTTTTTCAGGAAATGAATTAACAGAACTAGCGTTGCCTAAATTGTTGATGGAAGTTGGTATTAAGGCTTTTGCCGGAAATAAACTCAAACACATAATGGTTTCAAATCAACTTATGATGCTTGGTATGGAGGCATTTAATCAACCTGAAGACAAATTTGAGTATATTATTGTAGACACTCCAGAGCCTCCTATGATTGAAGAATTTGTGAGCTTAAATGCAACTTTTGGAAAAAATCCAGAAAATATAAAAGTTCTCGTTCCTGCAGCACAGTTAGCAGTGTATGAAGAGCATCTTTTTTGGAACCTGTATCAGTTACAAGCAATGCCAGAGATACTTTTTCAAGATACAGTTGTTACCTTTGGTGATACACTAAACTTAGAAGCCTCTATCGTTGATGTAGAAGGTGATTTTGAATTTTTTATTGAAAATGGAGGAACCGGTTTAGCCAGCTTATCTGGGGTTAATAATTCTGTATTATCTACAAATAGAGCTGGAGAAGTATTGGTAAAAGTAGTATTTACAGAAGCTAACGGTTATTATCAACTAGAAAAAACAAGTACCATAACCATAGCTAAAAAAGACATTGACATCATTGTAAATAGCCAAAGTAAATTTTTCGGCGATGAAGATCCAGCGTTAACGTATCTAAAACCAAAACAATTAAGGGATATAAATTTAGATGGAGGCTTATATAGAGTTTTAGGAGAACAAGTAGGTACTTACGAGATTAAATCAACACTTAACAGTCTTAATTATAATATAAATATTGAGAAAGCAGACTTTACTATCAAGAAAAAAAGTATTAGTGTAGCTGTAGGTGAAGTTACTAAAATTTATGGAGAAGTAGATCCTGAAATTACCTATCAACTGCCACCAACTTTTGATTGGATAGATCTAAAAGATATTAAAGGAAATTTAACAAGAGAAGCAGGAGAAGCTGTGGGCACCTATAAAATAACTTCTTCTCTCGAAAGTGAAAATTTCGAGATTCATACAGTAATTGAAGATTTTAAAATTTTACCACGACCAATTACGTTAACAGCCAATGAAAGTTCAAAAACATATGGAGATGAAGATCCTGTATTTACGTATTCACTATCAGAAAAATTATTAAATGAAGACAAGTTAGAAGGATCTTTAACGAGAGTTCTTGGCGAAGATGTAGGGACCTATGCAATAGAAAGCACATTGCAAAACCCAAATTATGATATCGATTTTGTATCAAAAAACGTAACAATTACCCCAAGAAAAATTTTTGTTATTGCAGATAATGTTACTAAATCATATGGCACTCAAGATCCTGAGTTAAGTTATACACTTTCTGAACCCCTATTAAATAACCAAGTTTTACAGGGAAGTTTATCGAGAGAATCTGGAGAAAATGCGGGAACTTATACAACAATTAGTAATTTTTATAACTCTAATTATGATATTGATTTTATTTCATCAGAATTTATAATTGTACCTAAACAAATTTCTGTAGCTGTCTCAAACACAAAAGTATATGGCGAACCAGACCCAGAATTTAACTATACGCTTTCAGATGAATTAATAGGGAATGATACACTTACAGGAACTATAACTAGAGCTACTGGCGAAGATGCAGGGTCCTATGCATTTATAAGTACTTTAGAAAACTCAAATTATAGTATTTCTTTAGATCCCTCAGAATTTATTATTACACCAAAACCAATTACAGTAACTGTTCCAAATACAAAAATGTATGGTAACCCAGATCCAGAATTTAACTATACACTTTCAGATGAATTAATTGGTAATGATACGCTTACAGGTTCTATAACTAGAGCGTTTGGTGAAGATGTAGGTACATATTTATTAATAAGTAATTTAGAAAATTCAAATTATAATATCTCATTAACTTCCTCAGAATTTACAATTACTCCAAAACTAATTACGGCAACAGTATACCCAGATAATAAAATATATGGAGATGAAGAACCAATACTAAATTATGAGTTATCAGATTTTCCGCTAGCAACAGACAACTTAACAATTAACATCTCTAGAGAGACAGGTGAAGATATTGGTACCTATACATTAACAAGTTCATCTAATAATAGTAATTATAATATAGCCTTAAGTTCTTCAGAATTTAAAATTACACCTAAACCGATTACAGTATCACTGTTTATAAATACTAAAGTCTATGGTGAAGCTGACCCTGAACTTACCTATATCTTATCTGAAAGTTTAATCGGTTCTGATGCCTTAACTGGACAGCTTTCTAGAGAGCCTGGAGAGGATGTAGGAACTTATGCCATCTCTAGTTCACTGGAAAATGCAAACTATACTATTGACTTTACTGCTAGTACTTTTGAGATTACTCCTAAACCGATTGCAATAAATGCAAATCCAATCACTAAAGTCTATGGTGAAGCTGACCCTGAACTTACCTATACCTTATCTGAAAGTTTAATTGGTTCTGATGCCTTAACTGGACAGCTCTCTAGAGAGCCTGGAGAGGATGTAGGAACTTATGCCATCTCTAGTTCACTAGAAAATGCAAACTATACTATTGACTTTACTGCTAGTACTTTTGAGATTACTCCTAAACCGATTGCAATAAATGCAAATCCAATCACTAAAGTCTATGGTGAAGCTGATCCAGAACTTACCTATACCTTATCTGAAAGTTTAATTGGTTCTGACGCCTTAACTGGACAGCTTTCCAGAGAACCTGGAGAGGATGTAGGTACTTATGCCATCTCTAGTTCACTAGAGAATGCAAACTATACTATTGACTTTACTGCCAGTACTTTTGAGATTACTCCTAAACCGATTGTAATAAATGCAAATCCAATCACTAAAGTCTATGGTGAAGCTGATCCAGAACTTACCTATACCTTATCTGAAAGTTTAATTGGTTCTGATGCCTTAACTGGACAGCTTTCTAGAGAGCCTGGAGAGGATGTAGGAACTTATGCCATCTCTAGTTCACTAGAAAATGCAAACTATACTATTGACTTTACTGCTAGTACTTTTGAGATTACTCCTAAACCGATTGCAATAAATGCAAATCCAATCACTAAAGTCTATGGTGAAGCTGATCCTGAACTTACCTATATCTTATCTGAAAGTTTAATCGGTTCTGATGCCTTAACTGGACAGCTTTCTAGAGAGCCTGGAGAGGATGTAGGAACTTATGCCATCTCTAGTTCACTAGAAAATACAAACTATACCATTGACTTTACTGCTAGTACTTTTGAGATTACTAAGGCTTCTCAAATAATTACATTTGATTCATTAGCTGAAGAGAATATTAATAGTAAAACAATCGTTTTAACAGCAGAGGCAACATCTGGTTTATCTATTTCTTATACAAGTTCTAACGAATCTATTGCAACAATACTGGGTAATGAGCTTACAGTTATTGCTACTGGTACTGTAATTATTACTGCAAGTCAAGAAGGTAACGCTAATTATAAAGCAGCAGATCCTGTTTCGCAAGAATTAAGAATAGTAACTTTATCTGTTTTAGAGGAAGAATTTAAATCTAGAGATGTGATGATCTATCCAAACCCTTCAAATAGCTTCATACAAATTAAAGGCATAAAAGATCAGGGTTATACGGTATCTATTTTTAATATTGAAGGGAAACTTATTAAAAAAGTTTTTAATTACTTGACTAAAAATAAGATTGAAATTAGTAATCTAAAAAATGGAACTTATATTTTAAAAATCACAAAAGATAAGAAGCTTGTTACAAAAAAGTTTTTAAAAATATAACCTATCTAAAAAACTGTTGAGACACAATATTTAAATTTAAATTAATCTATAATTCTTATGATAATATAAAAACTATTTTTTAACAGCTATCGTAATGTTTAGTTTAATTTCCTTTAGTCTTTTGTCAAACTTATTTTTTCTTAAAGAAAAAATACTTTCTTGTGGGGTTTTTAAAATAGAAGACAACTCTAAGGTTAATTCTTTTAAAACGCGTTCTCTTCGTTTGTTAATAGTAATATAATTATCGGTATCTAAATCTGTAGTCAAAATGGAATTCAACTCATTGAGTAAAAAATATTCTGATTGTTTGTTCATAAAATAAACTAGTACTTGCGTAGATAAATTATTTAAAATAATTGGTGTTTTTTTAAAATAAAAAGAGTGGGTGTTTTTAGAATAGTATATGTTAAAGTTACGTTTCTTTTTTCGTAAATAGAGGTGTCTAAATCCAAAAATAGCAATTAGTATACCCAAACCATAAAGCGTGTATTTTAAAAGAGTTGTTAAAAAAGTATCTTTATAAAAAGGGGTTTCTTTTATTAAACTTCCTCTAAATTCCTCATAGGGTTGGCTTAAGGCACCATTAGTTTGCCCATCAATACTATAGGTAAAAGAAATATTTTTGGAGGCTTTGTGGTATACAACGCTTTTAATATTTTTAAAGTTTTTAAAGGTATATGTTTTTACTGTATTCTTAAAAATATCAATTTCTCTTATTAGGGTTGAGATATGAATAATTTTATTTTCTATTTGAACGCGAGGATAGTAATATCTATCATTTTTTATAAACTCAAAATTATCGTTATGCTGTTGTAGTTTATGAAGTGTAAAGTCCTTAAAATCTAATCTCCAAACATCATTAAATTTCAAGTTTTTTGTCTCAAAATTTTTATGATTTGATCTCATATCACCTCCAAAAAAATAGAGATTATTGTCTTTAATTAAAGAAAAAATACGACTCCTTGGTTCAACTTTTTCTATGTTAACTTGATGTTGTTTTAACCATTCACCAGCTAAAAAATCATAATAAGTTAAAATATTTTTATGGGTAAACAAGCCATAACCACCCCATAAATACATTGTTTGTTTATATTGAAAAGGAATACCACCATATTGATTGTTGTGTTTAAAACTATTATCTATCCTTTTAAAAGTATTGTTTTTAAATTCTAAAACTCTACCACAACCATTATCCACAAAGTAATTGATGCCATTTATTTGGTATTGATTGTTTTTAAAATCATTTAAATTAAGTTCTTTTGGAAAATTTATTTTAAAATGATGGCTAAACTCTGGACCGCTAACCGCCATAGAATCATTATAGACCAATATAGGTTCTCCTGTACTTGCATCCTCAAAAAGCAAATAATTAGAAGTGTTTTTAAACTTTACTTGACCTAGAAGTATAGGACTTACCAGTGCTATATAAATAAATAAAACATTTTTTTTTAAGTGTTTAAAATTAAAAATCATGTTGGGAGATTTAAATATTTTCATAAAACAAAACTAGTAAAATAGATGTTGAAAAAAATATACGAAATTATAATGTCGTGTAAATTTATAGGATTTTTTTGATTCATAAACTAATTTTGAAAAAATATATATCATGAAAAAAATACTATATACTTTATTTGTTATGGCATGCATAGCAAATTTAAACGCACAAGTACCTTCTTATGTGCCAACAAATGGTTTAGTTGGTTATTGGCCATTTAATGGGAATGCCAATGATGAAAGCGGAAATGGAAATAATGGAACGGTTAATGGTGCCACTTTAGCATCAGACAGAGATGGGAATGAAAATAGTGCCTACTATTTTAATGTAAATGCATCTGGAGGTTGGGGCAGGGCTCAAAACAGAATTACAGTTAATAATCCTACAATTTCAAATGAAAATAGTTTTACAATGTCTGCTTGGATTAATCTTGAAACAAAACCAAGCCCTTTTAACAATAGACCCCACACTATAATGGGAAGATGGGATGGTAATGGAGCTGCTGTTTTTAGGCATCAAATTAATTATTCTGGAGAAATCAGTACTAATTTAACAAACAGCAATGTTGTTGAAGGAGGTGCAGTCGCTTATGATGTATGGTATCATACCGTAATTACATATGATGGTTCAACATTAAAGCAGTATATAAATAATCAATTAACTAACCAAGAGCAATTAAGCATAGATATAAATACAAGTTCTACAGACCTAACTTTTGGAGAACTTCATATGGCAAATGGTCATTGGTACTTATTTAGTGGTAAAATGGATGAATTAGGTTATTGGAACCGAGCATTAACCGAACAAGAAATAGCTAACTTATATACCTCTACTTCTTCTAATGAATGTTCCACATTAGTCATCAATACAGGGGTTTTAAGCACGAGCCCTATTACTTATACAAGTACAGTAAATATTTATCCTAACCCTGCCAATGAGCAAATTACAATTGATTGTGGCAACCTAGATAATGTAGAGGGTTGGCATATTAAAATTACCAATACGCTTGGTCAAGAGGTGTTTAACAAGCCAATGGATACCCAACAATATGTTATTCCTTTAAATACTTGGACAGGGCAAGGTATGTATTTCGTTAAAATTATCAATGCTGAAAACGAGGTGGTAAATATTAAAAAAATTATATTGCAATAGCATTACAAAAAAGTAGGCTGTTCAAAAGGATATCAACAGTTAAATACTGTTTTGTTTTTCATTGAGAACCGATTCAATAATGTTTTGTTTTTTATCCTCGGTTATGCCTGCAACTATTACATAAGTAAATGATGTAGCATATTGTAGTAAGTGTTTTTTAATTAATAAGTTGTGTGTAATAATTTTTAATGTATATTAGTAATTCAATATTTTTTACCTAAAAAACCTACTGCTATTCGACCCTGTAACTAGCTTTCAGCGTCAAATAAAATAGAAGCGGTTTACAGTCCGTTTTATAAGGGATTAAATATAGGTATTTATGACAACTAAAAAAATCTATTCAAGTACTAAATTACAGTTCGCTACATTTATTTTATTTTTGTGTGTAGCGTCAATTCATGCTCAGTTACATCACCAAACATTTGGGACTTTAGGAGGTAGTCAAACGAAATCAAACTATCATATTTCTTATTCTGTAGGCCAATCTTCAGTTGTGGGTACCTATACATCAGATGCAATGCTTATAAGCCAAGGCTATCAACAGCCTATTTTTAATGAGTATACAGCAAAGTTCACTTCAAGTTTACATGAAGTAAAATTTTATCCAAATCCATTTTCAACGCATCTTACTTTTAAATTCTTAATAGATTATGATGATATTCAAGTCAGAATCATAGATGTTACTGGACGAATTGTATTTACAAAAACTTTAAGTACGGCAAACCAGTTACTAGTTTTAAACCTTCCTTACCTTTCAGATAGTGCATATATAATTACACTGTCTGCGCTTAACTTTTATTACCAAACAAAAATTATAAAACAACCTTGAAACACCTAACACTTACAATAGTCATCTTACTTATTAGTAGCAAAAGCTTTACACAAGAAATTTCTTTAGAATCAGGGCTCAATTTCAGCAAGTATATTTATAGCAATTCCGCTGGTAAATCGAATGATAATATTAAACCAGATACTGGATTTTATTCTAGATTAGGTCTTGGACTTTTTCAATTGGCTAACCAAAAAATTGAGTATGGATTAAGCTTTCAACAATTTAATGCTACTGGGGGCGATGGATACGAAAACTACAATTGGAACACCAATTATCTGGGTGGGTTTGTGAAGTATCAAAAGTTGCTTTACAAAAACATTATAGGAGCAAAACTTAGTCTAGATTTCTTGTACTTAGTCTCTGTAAAACAGAAAATTGGAGGAAAAACATTTGACTTAACCAACCAAAAAGAAATGAATGGAACTTGGATAAACCCTAGTGTAGGTTTGTTTGTAAACGTTGTTAATTCGAATTCCTTTGGATTGGATGTAGGTTATAATTTTTCGTATGCATTTAAGCCCTCTAATCAAGGTACAGAAACACTTTCATACATGGCAAATCAAGTGTATTTTAAACTTTATTTAAACCCTTATAAAAAGGAAGTTGCTATTTCTGATTATGAGCGATCTAAATACATCGTGCCTGATTCTATTTCAAAAAATCAATTGGCATTGGAACAAGATATTAAAAATTTAAAATTTGAAATCAATTTATTAAAGCAGACACCCGTATCACCTCCAGAACATACCGTATTTTTTCATTTAGATTCTTATATAATTGATAAAGATCAGTATGAAAAACTTGAGAAAATCGCACGTTATTTAAGAAATCACCCAACAAGTATTTCAACACTTGTGGGGTATGCAGACGATACAACGGGACAAACAGAATATAATCAAACCCTCTCTAACAAAAGGGCAAAAAGTGTTCAAGAATTTCTAATTTCTCTGCAAGTAGATCCAAGTCAATGTATTATAAAAGGAGCAGGAGAAACAAGTCAATTTAACCAGAAAATATACGATTCTAACCGTAGAGTTATTATCATTTTAACACCAAAAAAATAAGTATGAAAAAGACCATTCACAGCATTAAAATTATTCTCTTTTTGTGTATTTTAAATTCTGTTTTTGTCCTTGCTCAAGACAAAAGAAACGGTATTAGTTATCAAGCTTTAATTATAAATTCAAGTGAGGTTGAACTTCCTGGCGCCAATCAAACAAACACCCCTTTAAGAAATCATAAAATATGTCTTCGTTTTTCTCTTATTAATGAAAAGGGAACTTATGAATACATAGAACATACGGTAACAACAACAGATTCTTACGGTATGGTTAATGTTCTTATTGGTACGGGTGAGGCTGTTGGTAGTAATTCTTGGAGCGATGTAGAGTGGTCGGTGGCAATGAAAACCCTTAAGGTTGATTTTGATATGACAGCTCAATGCAACTCTTTTCAAGAATTAAGCTTACAACAACTTACGGCGGTTCCTTTTGCATTGTATGCACCTGGATCTGAAATTCCAGGACCAGATGGAGCTCCTGGTGACGATGGAATTTCTGCTTATGAAGTTTGGTTGGCACTTGGCAATACAGGAACAGAGCAAGAATTTATTGACTCACTTAAAGGAGCTGATGGTGACGATGGAATTTCTGCTTATGAAGTTTGGTTGGCACTTGGCAATACGGGAACAGAGCAAGAATTTATTGACTCACTTAAAGGAGCTGATGGTGAGGATGGGGATGACTTTGCATTTGAGCTTCCTGATGGAGTTGAAAATGGAGATTATCTACAATGGATATGGAATGGTACAAGCTGGGACATCACTGTCATTACCCCCGATGACACAAGCATAATATTAATTTCATCTTCAGGAACCAATAATCAATCTGTCTGTGCTAATGTTGAAATAGAACCAATTGTTTATTCATTTTCTGAAATTGTTTCTGGAGTAACTGTAATTGGTCTACCATCAGGTTTAAATTTTGAGCTAACAAACAATGAATTAATCATATCAGGGCAAATCACGCAACAACTATTGGAAACAAGTACTTTTGAGTACCAAGTTCAGGTGCCTCAATCAAATGGCCCGAATAGAGTTGCATATGGAAGAATAACTTTTGATCCCGCGCCTCAAATTATTCTTGATGTTGGGGAACAAAATATGAGTGCTTGCTTATTGGAACCTATTGACCCCATAGAATATCTGATTGAAAACTCTCAAAACAGCGCTACAGTAACTGGACTCCCTCCTGGAATAAGTTCTTCAATTGTTGGAAATAGAATCATAATTTCTGGAACGCCTGATAGCTCATTAATTGATGGGTCATCTGCAACTTACACCATTGAAACACCACCAGGAACATGTGATGCTGTGTCAATTACAGGGATCATAAGTTTTACGGATTGTAGCACATGTTATCCAACTGCTGAAGCAGGTGCTGATGCAACAATTTGTTCTGGTGAGATCTTTCAAATAGCAGGAAATGTTGGGAATGCAACCAACATTTATTGGACAACAAGTGGAAATGGAACTTTTGATAATTCCAATTCCCCCAACCCTAAATATGTCCCGACAAATGAGGATTTTGACTCTGGATCAGTAACCCTTACCGTTAAAGTGCAAAATGACTCATGTGGGAGTCTTGAAGAGTTAGAGGACTCTATGGTATTAAGCATTTCTGATTGTTCCTCAATTGATGTAACCTTAATCAATAACATTGAGGCTATTGTTTTTGCTAATGATGTAACCTTTGGTGCAGAAATAGTAACTGATAATATTCAAAATATAGCATCTGCTGGACTATGTTATAATACTATTGGTGGAGCTACAACTTCAGATCCAAAAGTGGAGCAAGCTTATTATGATGGTGGGTTTTGGAAAGAAGTCCCTCCTGTTTTTGAACTGGATTTGGTTGGAGTTCCTGTAGACTCATTATTTGTTAGACCTTTTGTAACCACAATTGGTGGGGATACGGTTTATGGTAATCAAATTGCAATTGCTAATGAAGACCCAAATAGAAACCATATCTATAATTTTTCTACTGAGTCAGGAGATTTTAGCCCTGAAAACTATACAATCACTACTACTTCTGAGATAACATTTCAAAATATAATCTCTTTAAGAAATTTAAATTGGGAATACGGGTCTCCAAACTACAGTAATATAGTAATAGTTAATTTCCCTAGCTTAGATAGGATTGAGGATAACTTCATTTTAAAATATGAATATTCATTAAGGGAATTCAATGCACCAAAACTGAGGAAAATTTCAAGTAGGCTAATTGTTGACTACAATAATATCGAGAAATTTTTATTGCCAAAATTGCAAATTAGTGGTAACCGTGAAGGTTCAATTAGCAATAATGAAAATTTAAATGAACTGGATTTAACAAGTTGGGAAGGAAAAGACGGATATAGTAATTTTAATATATCAAGTAATGAAAGTCTAATTGAAATTAATTTAGATAGCTTTTATAAAACCCGTCAGCCAAATGGAGGTCATAATTCTTTTAGAATTAGCGGTAATTCAAACTTGAAAACAATTAGTTTTGGAACTGATTTGGATATTGAAGCACTCATTAGAATTTATGGAAATGAAAATTTAGAGGAGATAAACTTTACAAAGTTAACAAATGTTAAATCTGGTCAAATAGAAATTACTGATAATCAATCATTAAAAAAAATAACTTTTGAGAGTTTAAAATCTTCAAATTATGTAAAAGATAAACAATATTGGTTAGAGCCACATATTTTGATTTATAAAAATACTTTATTGGAAGAAATAAACATACCAACTATTGAAAATTTTTATAACATAAGCATAAATAATAATGAATCTCTTCCTGAAATAATATTCCCTGAGCTTTTAACAGTTCATAAGAATTTAACTATTCGTGATAATACCAACCTTTCTAAGGTACTCATGCCAAAACTAGAGACAACTGGAGATAAAGTTTACAATTCAAATTCCTTTTTATTTAATTCAAATCAAAGTTTGAATGACATTAATTTTGATTCACTTCTCAAGGTGTATACAAGTCTAACAGTTGAAAACAATCAACAACTAGATTTAAATGACTTTCCCTGTAATCTATTTGTACTAGTGAATGATGGGCTTGATTGTACGTTTGGGGATATTAATGTGTCAAATAATCTAGATGACACCTATTGTTTCCAAGATCCTAGTTTAATACCGCCCATTGATATACAAACTGTTGCTGCATTTAATATCAGCTCTGACCAAGCAAAAACAACTACTAACACCACCTCATACACTAAGATGAAATCTAGAGGCCTTGTTTGGAGTACTTCCCCAAATCCAACAATTGAGAATGATTTTTTCTCGGAAAATGGAAGTCTAAACGGAACATACGATTCCTACATGTATAATCTTCAACCCAATACTACCTATTATTTTAGAGCTTATGGTGAGGATTGTAATGGAGTGTTTTACGGAAATGAGTTACAGTTTACTACACTTCCTTAGAAAATTTTTAGTTTTAGGAAAGAAATTCTAATCCAGCTTGAGTCTGTTAAATTTACTTTTACTAGTCTTAAAAACCCCTGACCTAATTTCCTTATCCATCTTTCTTTTGGTTTTATATTTCATATAACGTTTGCACACTGCTTTAACCTCGTCAGGATACAACTCTTTTACTTTGTTTTTGAGCTTGAAATATGTTGGTCTTACTAAAGAAATCTCATTATCCCTAGAGTGAATAGCCCTCCAAAGCAATAAGGGGTCATTTTTGATACTCTAACACACTTTCCGTTGATGCATGTAGCATCTTGGTCTCTTAGCTTACGGCTTAAGTGGATACCGGGCCTTCCTGTCTTCATGTGTGTATAACTTGTGTAGGAGCTGAAAAGGCCAGGAAAATTTCTTTACATTATGTTAAATTATAGCTTTGATTGTAGTCCAGGGAATGTTAATGTTGGGGGTAATTTAGATAACAACTATTGTTTTCAAGACCTTTCTTTAAGAGAAGATCCCGATCAAACGACAGTACCCATTACTGCCATCACATCAACAGAAGCGAAAAGTGGTGGGATGATTACCAGCAATTCATTTGTTAAAGCACAATCCAAAGGAGTATGTTGGAGCACATCTCCAAACCCGTCCATTGCAGGTACCTTTTCAGAAAATGGTAATTGGAATGATGATTATGATTCTTACATTTATAACCTCACGCCAAACACCACCTATTATGTTCGGGCGTATATGAAAGATTGTAATGGGGTGTATTATGGAAACGAAATTTCGTTTACCACCAAACCTTAAAGTTTATGAGTAAAATTTAGATACATTGTAAACATAATTTTTAGTGCCTAAAAAAAAAATAGGAGATAGCCCCAGACAAATAGATAGCCAAAGAGCATTACTTTATCAATATAAGCTTGGTGCAATTTATTGAGGGTTTGAAAATGGGGTACTTAAGCATGCAAAATCAAAGCTAGTGCAAGCAACCAAACTAAATTTTACGATTTCATGAGTTTTGAATACTCTTGTGGATCTATGTCTTTGCCAATAATAATTTTATCCTTGTCTAATAAATAAAATACTGGGGTTTGCTCAATGTTGTAATGCGTTTGGTAGTCTACATCTTTTTGCGAATAATTTCCACGTACTACTTTGGCAGGCGATACATGATTCCATGTGTTTAAATCATGCTTTGAAATAAATTTTTCCCATTCTAATTTCACTTCCGTATTGATGTTTACAGCATAAATGGAGTGGTTAATATTTTTCCAATCATTTTTATGCAAACGGTTTATTTTTGGAATTTCTGTTTGACAATGACCGCAGGTGGGGTCCCAAAAAACAAGAACAATATAATCAGCATTCAAATCGTATAAATAAAGGGGGGTGTTATCAATAGAATTCATAAACAATTCTTTTGCTTTAGAGCCTATTTGATTATTTTCAAGTAAGCGTGCCTTTAATTTAAAAAGTTCTTTTTGTGTTAATGGCAGCCATTCGTATGTTTGGTTTTTAAAATAGGTTTCATACAAATTTAAAAATACACGATCGTGCCCCATTTGTTTAGGGTTGATGTATAAGTCTATAAAATAAAGACTCATGTATTTAAATGTATCACTATTAAGGGTGTTGGCTTCGTCTAATATTCTAGTGATTTCTTCTGTAATTGAATCTACAGTTTTAGGAACAAATACATTAAAATAGGTGGATAGTTTTTGTTCAAAAAAGGGGTTTCTTAATAAACGACTGTCATTAAAATCTATACCTCTAAAATAATTGTTTTTTAAAAAAAGTAAAGAATCTTTTTTTGTTGCTAATTTTTGGTTTTTTAGTGAAGAAAAATCTTCTAAGGGTTGTGTTAACTTAAATAAAAGCGCCAAAGTGTTTGTATGCAACAACCTATAATTTTGTTTATACTTTTCGATTTCATTTTCTACGGATTTTATTTTATCTGCAAAGTCAAGTTTTTCTTTTGGGCTGCTCGTAGTTTTAATCGATTTTTGTAACAATTCAATTTCTGATCGTTTTGTTTTTAAAAAAATCGTAAAGTCTTTAAAATCTATATTTTCTTGCGAGTTGTAAATTTTTGTTTTGGATGGGTTTTTGGAATTCGGCTCTATTTTGAATTGTTGTGCAGCATCCATTAAAAACTCAAATTCAATTTCCTTAGAATCATTTAACAGCATATAAATACCACTCACATATTTTTTTTTGTTTTTAAAAATAAGTTTCCCTTTTGAATCTGCTGTTACAGAGTCTAATAATGTTTGGTATTTGCCAAAGTGGCTTGCAAGATAAAAAGGTTTATTTTTGTATGTGTCAGATTGAAATTCGATAAAACATCCCGCATCTTCTGAGACAGATTCAGCACAACTGGTAAGGCTACAAAGGATTATAAGTTTCCAAAAAATAGAAAGATTCATCATTCATTTTATTTCAAACAAAACTAATAACTTTTAGTCTTAAAACCTATTTTTATTTAAAAACGACCAATTTGAGATGTTTGTTGCTTGCTCTTATAGTCATTTTTGAAAATGTGATTTTAAAAACGGACTTTATTTTGTAAGTTACTGAAAAATAATAATTTAATAAATACACATTATTTTTTTTTATGAATCTTAATAATGTTATTAACAATTTACATATATTTGTTAATAAATTCAATTGACTAATAATTACCCCCCTATATGAATAAGAGAAATTTATTTAGAATTTTACTTCTATCATCTTTTTTAATGTTTTTTTTTAGTGGTTTTTCAACCAGTATAAAAGACGATAAAACCAATACTAAAAACAATAATTTAAACTCTAGTCTACTAGTTGTTCCCACAATCTCCTCACAGCCACCAGCTACACTAGATGTTTGTGCAGGCGAGGCAATTTCTTTATCTGTTACGGCAACTGGAAATGGGCCCCTTAGTTATCAATGGCGAAAAGATGGAGCTGATATTGCTGGTGAAACATCTAATACGTTCTCTATTTCTAATTCGACTGCATCTGATGCTGGAGATTACCAATGCGTGGTTACGGATGATGATGGGAGTACAACTTCTGCAACGACTTCAGTTTCAGTTAATAGTTTACCAAATATAACTATAGGTGGAAATTTAATTATTTGTGAAGATCAAACAACTACTTTAACAGCAACCGGTGCGGTAGATTACGATTGGGGTAGTGGTTTTACAAATGAGGCATCCTTTCTCGTGGAGAATCTGTCAGCATCATCAACATTCACTGTTATTGGAAAAAATTTGGCAGGATGTACTGCTTCTGCTTCAGTTACAGTAGAGGTGAGTCCAGTCCCTACAGCTTCAGTAACAACTTCTAATGTTTCTGTATGTTCAGGTTCTAATGCTCAATTTATATTTTCAGGTAACCCAGGTGATGTTGTAACATACAAATTAAATTCTGGTTCAGATACAAGTATAACGTTGAATAATTCAGGAGAATTTAGTGTGTCTATTCCAAATGTTTCATCAAATCAAACTGTTGATTTAGTTAAAGTCAATAATACAAATTGTGAAACTTTGTTATCAACTTCAGAGACTGTAATCGTTGAGCCGATTCCTTCGCAGCCATCAGTAGTAAGCCTTGTAAGTTATTGCGAAGGCGATACAACTACGGCACTTACGGCATCAGGTACAGATTTAAAATGGTATATAGCCTCCACAAGTGGATCTCCATTGTCTCAAGCACCTACCCCTAACAGTTCTAATACTGGAACATTTTTATATTATGTAAGTCAAACAATCAATGGGTGTGAAAGCCCAAGAGCTGAAATTCAAGTTCAAGTCAATCCCAAACCTGTCATATCTATTTCTGGAGATAATACCATTTGCCTCGGAGAAGAGGTAGTACTTACTGCAGCTGGAGGGACTTCTTATGTTTGGAGTCCGGGAGGGGAAACCTCTCCATCAATAACCGTTTCTCCAACTTCAAATACAACTTACTCTGTTGTTGGAACCGATGCGGATAATTGTTCTAACTCAGCAACATTTTCAGTCAATGTAAATACACTACCAACTGCCAATTTAAGTACTTCGTCTTCTTCAATTTGTTCAGGTGAAGATGCAATTTTTACGATCTCAGGGACACCAAATGCAACAGTGGTATATTCCATAGATTCTGGTGCAAACCAAACGGTTGTTTTAGATGCAGCTGGTGCGGCTACAATTTCTGAGACGAATCAATTAACAGATATCGAAATGAGTTTGATTTCAGTTAACAACTCTGTTTGTTCATCAACTTTATCAGATTCTGTAACCATTACTGTAAACCCCAATGCTACTGCTCCTGCAGTAAATAGCCCTATTGACTATTGCTTAAATCAAACAGCTAAAGAGTTAACAGCAGCATTTGATACTGGAAATAATTTAGTTTGGTATGATTTTGATGGAACACAGTTATCATCAGCTCCAACCCCTGATACTTCAATTTCAGGAGATGTTACGTACGAAGTAAGCCAGGTAAATGCCTCTGGGTGTGAAAGTCCACGTTCTCAAATTACTGTTATAGTAAACCCGTTACCATTTGCTCCAACTGTAGCAAATTCAGTTGTTAATTTATGTTTAAATGAAACTGCATTACCACTAGATACTTCAGGAATTTCGAACCCACGATGGTATGATGATTTAACTTCTGGTAATTTTCTAGGAAACTCATACACTCCAGTAACAAGTTCTGATGGAACAACTAATGTCTATGTTAGTGAAACTATTAATGGTTGCGAAGGTCCGCGTACTGAAGTTAAAGTCAATGTTAGTCCTTTACCGTCGGCGCCTTCAGTCGCTTCATCCTCAGTTTTTTATTGTAAAAATCAAACTCCCGATCCTTTGTCCGCTACCACTTCTACAAGTGGAACTTTAAATTGGTATAGAGATCCTACTGGCGGTGTTGGATCAGCAAATCCTCCAATTATTGACACTAGTTTGGTTGGAAGCAACACTTATTATGTGAGCGAAACAAGCAATTTAGGTTGTGAGGGTCCGCGAACAGCAATAACAGTAACTGTTAACGATATTCCTTCTACTCCTTCAATTGGGTCACTTACAAATCCTACATGCTCAGTTCCAACAGGTAGTATAGAGCTTTCTAATTTACCTTCAGGAACTTGGACAATTAAAAATAAAACAGATGGCACAACATATTCTGCTTCTACCTCTTCTTATGAAGTACCGGGTTTAGCTGCAGGAACTTATAGTTTTGTTGTTTCTAATGGAACTTGTGAATCGGAAGCCACAAGCCCTGTTACTATTAATTCGTTGCCTGTACAGTCTCCGCCAGTTGTAGGAACACTAGTGCAACCATCGTGTACAACAGCTACAGGATCTGTAACTTTAACGAATTTACCTTCAACAGGAAATTGGACTTTAACAAGAGTTAGTGATAATGTTTCGCTAACAGGCTCAGGTACAAGTAAAACAATTACTGGACTTCCTTCTGGAACCCATAATTATACAGTAACAAATTCTCAAGGTTGTACTTCTGTTGCGTCTCTAAACATTGTTATAGATGCCCAACCAACGCTTCCAAATGCGCCAATTGCAAATGCGCAATCATTTTTAGAATCGGATTCGGCTACAATTGCAAATTTGCAAATTTCGAGTTCTGGATCTCCAGTTTGGTATAATCAAGCAGTATCTGGTACACAATATGCAACTAATTTTCCTTTAGTTACAGGAGAATATTTTGCAGCTCAAATTGACGCTAATAGCGGTTGTGAAAGTGTAGATAGAACTTCTGTTTCGGTTACTGTTTCTCCAGCTTCGGTAGGAGGAAGTGTTTCTGGCACCACAACAGTTTGTAGTGGAACAAATTCTACTGTATTGTCTTTGTCGGGTCATACAGGAAGTATTGTTAGATGGGAATCCTCTCCTGTGGTAGATTTTTCATCAGGTGTTGTACCAATAAGTAATGTGAGTACTACCTATACAGTTACCAATACTACATCAGATCTTTATTACAGAGCTGTATTAAAGAGTGGCTCAGCTCCAGAAGATTTCTCAGCGCCTGCATTTGTACAAGTTTCTCAACCTAGTAATGGGGGGGTTCTTACAGCAGTCAACTCATCAATTTGTGAAAATGATCTTGGAGGAAATATCAATCTAACTTCAGAAGTTGGAACCATTATTCAATGGCAAGCATCAACAGATAATGGCGCTAGCTGGTCAACTATTTCTAATACAACAAATAGTTATTCGGTTTCTGCACTCACCCAAACTACTATTTTTAGAGCAGAAGTTCAAAATGGGAGTTGTCCCTCAGCATTTTCTAATGAAGTGGAGATTGTAGTCAATCCAGCTCCTTCAATAACTGATATACCAAATCAATTGGTTTGTTTAGGAGATTCTGCAACTTTTGGTGAAGCATTTATAGCGAACCATTCTTATGCTTGGTATTCAAACCTAAGTGTTAATCCAACAGTTCCTATAGATAATTCAAATCAAATAACTATAAATTTTAACCAAGTCAATACACAAATTTTCACTTATAGAATTACAAACAATACTACAGGTTGCTATGTCGAAGATACTTTTGAAGTTGTTACCGATCCGTTGCCTGTAGCTCAAGTCATTTCGGATACAACTATTTGTGAATTTGATTCTGTTAATATAGGAGCACCATCGGTTCTTGGACATACGTATAGCTGGAGTAGTATCCCTGTTGGGTTTACTTCAACATCATCCAACCCATTAGTAACCCCAACAGTAACAACAACTTATATTTTAACCGAAACAACACCAAATGGGTGTACTGAAACAAATCAGGTTGTCATAGAGGTTCAACCCGAACCTGTAATTTCTATTACAGGTGGTCCCTCTTTCGATGTTTGTGAAACACCATCGACACCAATTCAACTCCAGTCTACAGTGATCAATCACGAGCCTTCATCGATTGTGTGGTCAAACGACGTTGGCTCTGGAGATTTTAGTGATCCAAACATTTTAAACTCAACCTATACACCAAGTGCTGCAGATATTTTAAACGGCTTTGTTATTTTAAGGTTAACTGTAACAGGCTTAGGGCCTTGTGCACAAACATATTCAGATGCCATTAGGGTTAACATAAACGCTGCTCCTGTTGCAGAGGCTGGAAATAATGTTACTACTTGTGGTACAGATCCTATAACCTTAGATGCTTCTGGAACAATAAATGCGGCATCTTTACAATGGAGTTTACCCTCAGGAATTACAGGAACTTTGGATACTTCAGATCCTGTAAGACCCGTTTTTACACCTAGTGTTGCCGATTTAAATTATGTAGGTCCTATTACGCTTAACTTAGAGGCCTTTTCTGGAAATACATGTCCGAGTGATACAGACTCGGTTGATATCTTGATTACGCAACCTCCAGTTGTTGAGATTGCACCTGTTGAGGCTACAATTTGTGAAGATTCTTATTATGAATTTTTATCAAATTCAGTAACAGTAACAAATGGTGTTTCAAGCTCATATTCATGGTCTAACGGAACAGGAGATGGAGTGTTTACCTCTTCGAATTCTTTATCACCAATCTATACTCCTGGGCCGAATGATATAATTAACGGTTCAGTAATTCTTACCCTTGAGGCTACTGGCGCAAGTCCTTGTTTTACTCCAGCTTCAGACGATATAATTCTTAACATTGTAAAAAAACCTATCGTTGATGCCGGTGCTGATAGTTTAGCTTGTGAAGGGCCCATAAACATCACTGGAGCATCGATACAAAATGCAGGGTCTATATCATGGTCTTCCAGCGGGAATGGTTTTTTTGAAGATCCTACGGTTCCAAATCCAATTTATGTTCCTGCTACTAACGATTTAAATTCTACAGTAACACTTACCGTTACTGTTTCCCCTATAAATGGTTGTGGTCCAGATATTACAGATTCTGTACTTTACACAATTAACGCCGCTCCAACAGCTGTGGCAGGTGGTGATGAAACTATTTGTGAAACCAATAATGTAGTTCCATTACAATCGACCATCACTAATTCAAATTCAATTGAATGGACTTCTACAGGATCAGGGAGTTTTGACAATAAAAATACAGAAGATCCTGTCTATACGTTTAGTCCAAATGATAAGGTATCAGGTTCTGTGAGCTTTACGGTTACAGCATCACAACCAGGTTGTGCAGATGCTTCCGATACGATGGTTGTGACCATTCAAAAAAATCCAATAGCAAATGCAGGGATTACATCTGAAATTTGTGAGGGTGAATCAGTTACAATTTCGAATGCAACATCACAGTTTTCAGATTCAGTTAATTGGACACAAAGTGGGGGGCTAGGAACATTTACAAATACCTCTACTTTATCACCCACATACAATTCTGTTCCAGGTGAATCTGGTACAGTTATTCTTACATTAACAGCAGACGCTATTAGTCCATGTAGCATACCATCGACTTCTCAAACCGAAATTATCATTACACCAAAGCCTGTTGTAAATGCTGGTGATGATGATGTAATTTGTGAAGGAGAATCTTTCACAGTAACTACAGCAACAAACATCAATACAGCTGGATTATTATGGACAACTAATGGAAATGGTACATTTCAACCGGGATCAGAATCTACTTTGACACCAACTTACATCCCTGGTTCTTTTGATACAAATTCAGGATCTGTGACGCTGACTCTTACAGGACAAGAAAATTTCCCTTGTAACTCAGCAGCAACAGATTCAATGGTCTTAACGATTAATAAAATTCCAACAATAAATATTATTAATCCAGTTGTAGATTTGTGTGTGGGTACGCCAAATTTCCCCATAACAAATATCGAAATAGATCATTATGACACTCTTTTATGGGAGACCTCTGGAACTGGAAATTTTAATGGTTTAGAAACTACAGAAACACCAACGTATTTTCCAACCCCTGCAGACTATGAACTCGGAACTGTAACGCTTACCTTAACTGCTTCTAGAAACCCATTAAATTGTAATTCTTCTACTGTAGATACAATTACTCTAAATTTTATTGAACAACCAACAGTAGATGCGGGTCCACCAACCGTAAGTTTATGTGAGGGTGCACTTGCACCGTCTTCGTATGTTACCAATCAAGCGACTGCTATTAATTATTCAAACGTAACTTGGTCATCTTCAGGAACAGGAACTTGGTCAACTGCAAACCCTAATACATTATTAGAAACGTACACGCCTTCACCCCAAGATTATGATACCGGTTTTGTTACTCTTACGCTTGAAGCAAAATCAAATGCACCCTGTACAGATTTAGTAACGGATACAATTCTACTTGAGTTACAAAAACTACCGGTTATTACGGTTCCACCAACAACTTCAATATGTATCGATCAAAATACATTTGGCATAGGAGGTGTGTCCATTGCTCCAGCTACGGCTTATGATACAAATTCTATTGTTTGGGAAACTACGGGTACCGGAGTTTTTACAACTTCTGGTGATCCTTTGAACCCAATTTATACTCCGTCTGCTGCTGATTTAGCGGCTGGTGGTGTTACCTTAACTATTACTGTTGATGCTGTTACTTCCTGTACAGTTGAGGTAACCGAAAGTTTTGATCTTTTATTTCAGGTTTTACCGGTTGCTGATGCAGGTGTAAACTTAACGGAATGTGCTCTGCCTTTTCAAATTACTACGGCTACTTTTGATACAACAACCGCTAATAATTTAGTTTGGTCCAACGGATCAGGAGATGGAACATTTGATGTTGACAATATTATAAACCCAACTTATACGCCAGGACCTGGAGATTTAGCTAATGGATCGGTAACCTTAACTTTAACTGCGAAAGCCTTAGATCCATGTACGGAGGATAATGTCACTTCAATGGTTGTGACTTTTGTAGATTCACCAGAGGTTATAGTGGTAACGCCACAAAATCCAATTTGTGAAGATGAAACCAATGTTGCGGTGACAGGTACTACGATTAATAATGAAGATTCATTTATTTGGACATCAACTACAGGTACAACTATTGCAAGCCCTACGACTTTTAGTCCATTAGTAACCCCAAGTGCTACAGATATTTCCAACGGCTTCATAGATTTGACACTTACGGTTGCTCCTAACGCACCTTGTGCTACTGATGTTGTGGAAGTTGTACGAATCCCTATTCAGGAAAAACCTGAATTATTCCCAGGAGTATCACAAAATATTTGTGAAGGTGCTAGTATCTCTATTTTAGATGCAACAGAAACCAATGTTAAAAACCTTGTTTGGTCTAATAATGGAGGTGATGGAAATTTTACAGCATTAGATAAGTCCATTACAACGGAATATACACCTGGGCCTATTGAAATTGCAAACGGTTTGGTTGAATTAGTTGTTACTGCAGAAGCTATTGCACCTTGTGTTGGAACAATTTCGAAGACAATTACGCATACGATTACTAGAGATCCAGTTGTTACTCTAACAACAAACGAAGATACAATTTGTGAATCGCAAACGAGCTATACCATCCCAACAGGAACAGTCTTTATAGAAAATGTAAGTTCTGTTGACACTTACAACTGGTCAGCTTCTGGTTCAGGTACATTATTAGGAAACAATACCTTAACCCCATCTTATGAGCCTACACCAGCCGATATTGCTGCTGGTTTTGTAAATTTAATTTTTACATTAAACCCAACAGCCCCATGTAGTACTCAAATCAAAGAAACATTTAAATTAAATATTAACCCTTTAGCGACGATCGATTTTACAGATGATGGGTTTTTCTGTGAGGGGGAAGAAAAGCTTTTGACAGCCACTTTTACCAACCATGATTCTAACAATAACCCTTTCAAATGGACAATAATTAGTGGGACAGGAACCTTAATAGATGGAGATACAGCAAGTCCTACGTATGTACCTGCTCCGGATAGTGATACCGTTGTGATTCAGATAAGTGTCGATGGAATTTCACCTTGTGATGAACCAACCACACAACAATTTACAATGAATGTTATTAAAACTCCAGTAGTTTCTATGACAACGCTTAATGATAAGGTTTGTAGTTCTCAAAAGACCTATAATTTATCAGGAAATTCGGTTGAAGATTTAACTAATACAGTAAAATGGACTCGAGTAAATCCAGTTGGTGGCACAGGAACGTTTTCAAACTCAGGGGTTCTAAATCCTTCCTATACTTTCAATCAAGACGACATTGATAACGGGTTTGTGACCTTACGTTTAACAGCAACGAGTGATGCGCCCTGTTCTTCTTCAGATTTTGAAGAAATTACAATTGTCATAGACAAAGCCCCTAATGCAACAATAAGTTCTCTTGCAGCAGTTTGTGCTGGAGAACCTTATACTGCGACTGCGTTAAATCCGGATGGAAATACCGTAGCATGGACCGAAATTAATGGAAGTCATGGAACCTTTGTGGGTGCCAACTCAGATACTGCTACTTTTAATCAATTTCCAGAAAATGAGAATGATTTTGAGATACAATTAACATCAACAACTTCAGAAACTTGTGCGCCTTATGTTCAAACTCTTAAAGTGGTTGTTCAACCGAAACCAACAATTGATGTTGGGCAGTCCATTCAGGAAGTATGTAGCTCAGAGCCATTTGTAATTTCTGGAGTTACTGCTACGAATTATGACTCTGTTTTATGGACAGAAGATGGCACCGGAAGTAGTGCAGGGTTTAGTAATCCAAACGATTTAAATCCCACTTTTACACCAACAGCTTCACAACTTCTTGCCGGTCAAGTTGTTTTAAAAGTTACAGCGCTTGCAGATGCAGAATGTGGAAGTGCATTTGATGTATCTGATACAATTACATTAAACTTTAACCCAGAACAAACGGTTAGTTTTACAGCACCTTCTTCTATTTGCGAAGGAGATACAATCTCATTAGTTGGATTAGCGCCAGACTCCTCGAGTATTTTATGGTCAACAAGTTCTACTGCCTCAACTTCAGGTTTTGCAGATCCAACCAATTTAAACACAACCTATACACCTTCTGCTTTAGATTTAAGTTTAGGACGTGTTACTTTAACGATTACAGGTTTTTCAAATACAAATTGTCCAGACGCTAATTATCCTCTGGAAGTTTTAATTGAAAGTAAACCAACTGCAGATGCGGGAGCTCCAATATCTATTTGTGAAGGAACAGCTTCTTATCAAATTAATGACGCGTTTGCATCCAATTATAACGCATCAGTTTCAACAAATATCAACTGGTCTCTAACAGGGCCTGCAACCATTCAAGCGGGTACTCAAAATGATTTAAATCCAGTAATTTTACCTACTGCTGGTGCCACAGGAGATATCATTTTAACATTAAGCGTTAATGGATATGATTCTTGTAATACTTCGGCTACAAGTACAAAAACGATTACCATAGTTCCAAGTCCAATTGTTGTGGTACCATCGACTCGTACTATTTGTGAAGGCGAAACGTTGATTCTTTCAAATTCTGAAATATCCGCCTCTAATTATGGTTCAGTATCATGGACTTCATCAAACGGATTAGGAACATTTACACCAAATGATGATTTAGCAACAATATATACCCCGGCTCCTGGTCAAACTGGTACAGTAGACTTAATTCTAACTGCTTCTTCAACTTCAGGATCTTGTTCAAGTGATTCAAGCCCTATACAATTGGAAATTATTCCAAAACCAATTGTTAAGGCAGGAGTTGACGCTTCTATTTGTGTTACTGAAACATATACTGTAGTTGGAGCAAGTGTTTTAAACGCATTTACATATACATGGAGTGTTACAGGTCCTGCTCAGATTGTTTCTGGTCAAAGTACATTAACCCCTGTAATAGCCTCAGATGCTGGAGCAACCGGAACAGCTGTTGTAACTTTAACTGCTGTTGGAAATGGCGTATGTCCAGTGTCGATTACAGATACTTTTAATCTAGAAATAAACGCTGCTCCAGTAGTTAATGCTGGTAACGATGCTATGCTTTGTGAAGGGCAATCTTCTTATCAACTACTTGGTTCTGTTGCAGATGCAGATGCTTCTACAACCTATTCTTGGGTAACTTCCAACGGTAGTGGAACTCTTCAGTCTACAGCAGATCCATTACAACCAATATACATCCCTGGTCCAACTGATTTTAATTCTGCTACAGGATTCAAAGACATACAGTTTGATCTCATATCAAATTCAACCAACGGATGTGGTTCATCAACAGATTCGATGGTTTTAACTGTTTACGCAAGTCCAATTGTAAGTGCAGGCTCAGATATTTTTGATATTTGTGAAGGTACAGATGTTATTTTGAGTTCGGCAACTGCTAGTAATTACAGTAGTATTACATGGTCTACTTCAGGAAATGGTACATTTGATTATTCTAGTAGTACAATTAATCCAACCTACAGCCTTGGCTCTAATGATACAACTTCTGTAACTCTAACGCTTTCTGCGATGCCTAATGGAGCATGTTCACAAGTTGCTGTTTTGGATCAAATGACGATTTTTATCAATCAAGATACAACACTTTCAGCGACGACGAATACAATTACAATGTGTGGTGAAACCTTTACTATGCCAGATTTGATAGATGTAAGTAATGCTACATCTATTCTTTGGACAAATATTACAGGTGCATCTGGTACTCCAGGAGTCTTAACAAACGCTCATACAGAAACACCAAGCTTTACACCTTCAGTAAATGAAATCGCTAATGGTTTTGTTTTACTTAGGGTAGAAACTTTAGCTAAACCAGGTTGTACAACAACATTAAGCGAGACAATTACTGTTAATTTACAACCACTTTTAGAAATAGAAGCAGGTACATCATTAGCATTCTGTGAGGGGGATGATATTATAGTTTCAGGGAATGGAGCCTCAGTCACAAATTTCTCAACATATGAATGGTCTCATAACGGAACAGGAAATATTGATCCAGCTACTATTAACACATTAAATCCAAAATATATTCCAGGTGTTAATGAAACGGGAGATATAGACCTTACACTAACTGCTACAAGTATTGCTCCATGTACCGGAGATGTATCCGACTCAATGACCGTAACAATTAAGCCGCAACCAACAGTTTCTGTTGTTCCTGATTTTACCATTTGTGAGGGCGCTAATATCAATATTGTAAACACAACGGTTACAAACGCAGATAGCATAACTTGGACGAATTCCCAAAATAGTGATGGATCGTCTTCAGGTGCTTATGTAGGTGGTACATTTTCAAACAATGATAATACAATATTAAACCCGAGTTATATACCCTCACAAGATGATATCGACCTAGGGTATGTGTATTTAACAATTAGAGTTTCCAATACAGCTTGTGGCTCATTTGTAACAGATGTTATAAAAGTTACTATAGCAAATGGAGTAGGAGTCTTTGCAGGAGTGAATGCATCGATTTGCGAATCAGAACCCTATGCTTTATTAGACGCTTCTTCAAGTGCAACGTCTGTTTCTTGGATAAGTTCTGAAAACAGCAATGGTACCTCTTCAAGTACTTATTTGCCTGGTTCATTTACAGACCCAACGGCTGTAAATCCCGAATATATTCCAAGTATAGATGATATAAATAGAGGATATGTTTATCTCACAATTACAGGCTCAGGAAATAGTAGTTGTGCTGTGGATAGCAGCTTTATGTTACTAAACATAATTAAGAAGCCAACAGTTTCTGCAACAGATATAAGTATTTGTGCTAGCAATACAACTGGTGTTGCGTTAAACGGATCGGGAACCAATTATGACACACTTACATGGAGTGTTATTGATGGTCCTGGAAGCGTAGACCCAACAACTGGAGTTTTTAATTCAGGTTTAGGTCCAGACATTCTTAACAATGCAGTAACAAGAATTCGTCTTGTAGCAACTCCATTATCGTCTTGTGCAGATAATGCCGTTAAAGAAATTACGGTTACCACACAAGCGCTTCCATCCGTAGAAGCAGGTGATGATGGTGCCATATGTTACATTCCAGGAACAGCAATTGCTCCTTTTACAATCCTTGGAACAAATGTATCTAATGCAAGTTCCACAAGTTGGACCACCGATGGAAGTTTATCAGGTGATTTTAATCTAGGGAATCCTGTTGTTTATGAATCATTCAGTAATAGTTGTACTCCAGAAGTTTTAACATTAACCGCCAATGGTGTAGGAGCATGTAGTTCAGAGACAAATTCAGATTCAGTAACATTAACGATCAATTGTACGATTCCAAATTTAGGAGCTATTACAGGACTAGATACTGTTTGTCAAGGAAATTCAGGAGTTGTATATACCGTTCCAGTGAATTCAAATGTAATTACCTACGATTGGCAAGTACCAACAGGCGCCACAATAGTTTCTGGTCAAGGAACTAATTCAATTAGCGTTGATTATGATGCTAACGCAGTTTCAGGAAATGTTTCTGTAAATGGTGTAAATGGCTGTGGTAGTAGTCCAAATTCTACATTACCAATTACTATTAATGAACTGCCAACTACGGGAATCGTTTCTGGACAACAAATAGTGTGTGCTGGATCGACTCATGATTATACAACCACAATAATTCCAAATGCAGATTCTTATTTGTGGACATTACCTGACGGTAGTACAATTTCTACAACAACCAATTCAATTTCTATTCCGTTTACGGCTTTGGTTACTTCAGGAGATTTATCTGTTCAAGGAAATAATTCTTGTGGACTAGGAGCTTCTTCTGCAGCTTTACCTATATCAGTTCAATCACAACCAACTTTGACGAGTACATTGACTCCACCATCAATTTGTAGTGATGAAACATTTGAATATGTACCAACTTCGGAATTTGCTAGTACAACCTATAGTTGGACTAGAGCAGTCGTTTCTGGAATTTCAAATACTGCAGGATCAGGAACAGGAATAATTAGCGAAACTCTAACAAATACAAGTTCTGTAACAATTCCAGTTAATTATATTATCACGTTAACTTCACAAGATGGTTGTACTAATTCAGCAACTATTACAGTTGATGTTCATCCGATACCAACCCTAACTTCGTCTACACCAGTAGCTGCTATTTGTTCTGGCGATTCATTTAATCATACTTTAACCTCCAATACTACAGGTAATATTAATTGGACTAGAGCGACTGTTACAGGAATTACGGAACCCGGAACCAGCGGAGCCAATACGATAAGTGAAGTTTTAACAAATGTTACAACTGCTCCTATAACAGTTGTATATACAGCATTACTGCCTCCAAATTCAGCTGGATGTACTGGAAATCCAATTACATTTAATGTTGTGGTGAACCCACAACCAAATGTTGATCAACCCGTAGATCAGGTTTTATGTGCAGGTGAAACATTAGATGTAAATTTTGTAACAACTAATAATGGGGGAGACTCAGGGTTTACATGGACTAATGATAACTCTTCAATAGGATTACCATTAACAGGTTCTGGACCTATTTCAGGGGTAACAATGACGAATACTTCTTCAATAAGTCAAGAAGCAATTATAAAAGTAACACCTACGTTTGATAACGAAGGGATTTCTTGTACAGGTACAGGTTCTTCTAAAACGTTTAAAATTACAGTAAATCCGGCGGCTCAAGTCAATCCAATTTCTTCAGAAGTAGTATGTAATGGAGATAGTATTGATCTAATTGAATTTTCAACTTCAAATACTTCAGGAACGACTTCTTACAGTTGGACGAATGATAATACTTCTATAGGCTTAGCTCCAACTGGTTCTACAGATATTGCTAAATTTACAGCAACTAATATCACCACAACACCACAAGTTGCAACTATAGTTGTAACTCCAACCTATAGTTTTAATGGTCAGGTTTGTTCTGGTCCACCAGAAACATTTCAGCTTACGGTAAACCCTTCAGCTCAAGTAAATCAACCAACACCTTTGATACTTTGTGAAGGAGAATTAGTGCCAGATATAGAATTCGATACTTTAAATACTGGTGGTACAACCACTTATGATTGGACTAATGATAATGTTAATATAGGGCTGTCAGATCCTAACGGCTCTGGAGACATTGGCTCGTTTATTGCGCTTAATTCTACCGGAATTCCTCAAACTGCAAATATCACAGTAACACCAACATTTACAAATGGTTTGGTTTCTTGCTCTGGAACTCCAAAGTCCTTTACGATAACGGTCAATCCATCTGCACAAGTGAATCCGATTGGATCAACAACTGTATGTGCAGGTGAATTAATACCAAAAATTGAATTTACAAGCACAACAGTTGGAACAAAGTACGCTTGGACAAATAATAATACGTCTATTGGCTCTATATCAGCTTCAGGAACTGGAGATATCTCTGCATTTTCAGCAACCAATACAAGTACGATTCCTCAGACTGCCACGATTACAGTGACACCTACGTATACAGAAAATGGTTCTAGTTGTACTGGTCCAACAGAAACGTTTACAATTACAGTAAATCCTGCAGCTGAAATGAATCCACCTTCAGACGAAGTTTTTTGTGCATCTGATGTAGCAGTTATCAATTTTACCACACCTAATACGGTGGGTACAACAACATATAACTGGACAAATAGTAATTCTGCAATTGGTTTAGGAAGCAGTTCTGGTTCTGGATCTACCATATCATTCCCCACTACAAATTCTGGCACAACGCCTATAACTTCAACAATTATAGTTACTCCAACATTTAGTTATAATGGTGTAGATTGTGTTGGGCCAAATAAAATTTTTACAATTACAGTTAACCCGAATCCAACTATGGTAACTCCAGATTCACAAATTTTATGTGATGGAGATACTACAACAGTTGACTTTACGACATCCAATAGTGTAGGGACTACCACTTATGCATGGACCAATAATACACCAAGTATTGGAATTCCTGCATCAGGAGTTGGATCGATTCCAGCATTCTCGGTTGTTAATACAGGAAATGCACCAATAACTGCAAGTCTTACGGTTACACCTACATTTACCAATGAGGGTGTAAGTTGTGTTGGGGATCCAGAGGATTTCGAGATTACAGTGAATCCTTCTGCACAAGTTAATCAGCCTCTTTCTTTAGTGGTTTGCGATGGTGATACGGTAGCTGCTACTAGCTTTAGTACCTCAAATACAGGAGGCACAACTAAGTATTCATGGACAAATAATAATTTATCAACAGGATTAAACGTAAGCAGTGATACCGGTGATGTTCCTACTTTTACGGCAACAAATACAGGAACAGCACCTTTAGTGTCTACAATTACGGTGACTCCATCTTTTGATAATGCAGGGGTAATATGCTCTGGACCTTCAAAAACATATACCATTACAGTCAATCCCAAAGCACAGGTGAATAAACCAGCCCCGCAGGTAGTATGTAACGGCGAATCTACCAATGTGTCCTTTACATCTGCCAATACTGTTGGATTAACGACATATAGTTGGACAAATTCTGATACGTCTATTGGCTTAGCAGGATCAGGAACTGGAAATACACTAACATTTACAGCCTCCAATTTGAATGCAAGTCCAGTTGTATCTACTATAACCGTAACTCCAACATATATCAATGGTGGTGTTTCTTGTTCTGGACCCCCAGAACAGTTTACAATTACAGTAAACCCGTCTGGTCAGGTAGACCTACCAGCCTCAGCCTCACAAGTTGTATGTAATGGCGATTCTACAATACCTGTCGAATTTAAAACTTCAAATACCGCTGGAAAAACCACATTTAGTTGGACCAATTCAAATCCAAGTATTGGATTAGCAGCTTCAGGAGTAGGAACAGTTCCTTCTTTTGTAGCCTATAATAGTACAAATACTGTGGCTGTTGGAACTATTGTGGTAACTCCATTTTACGAAAATGGAGGAGTAAGTTGTCAAGGTGTTCCAAAAACCTTTACAATTGAAGTCAATCCTGAACCTGAAATGATTCAACCCGATGCACAAGTTATTTGTGCTGGAGAAACATTCTTTTATAATTTTGATTCTAATAATTTAGGTGGAACCACTACTTACGAATGGTCTAATAATAATCCATCAATTGGATTGATAGCAGGGCCTTCAACAGGTAATATCCCGTCTTTTACAGCAATTAATACAGGGCAAGTACCTTCAGTTGCTACAATACAAGTAACTCCTACTTACACAAATGGAGGAGTAAGTTGTGTGGGTTCAACATTACCCTTTACAATTACGGTTAACCCTTCAGCAAATGTAGTTTTACCTCCAAACCAAACGGTTTGTAATTCGGATTCCACTACTTCTGTGAATTTTTCTACAGTAAATAGTTCAGGAGCTACAACTTATGAATGGGTTAATAATAATCCAAGTATCGGATTGGATGCTACAGGAACAGGAAATATACCTTCGTTTGTTGCTAAAAATTCTGGCAATATTCCAGTTGTTGCATCTTTAGAAGTTACACCAATTTATAATAATGCTGGAGTAAGTTGTGCAGGACCACCCCAAACGTATACAATTACAGTTAACCCAACCGCAGAATTGAACATTCCAATATCTCAGGTTCTTTGTAATGGTGAGAATACAAACTTAGTAAGCTTTTCATCAAATAATTTGGGTGGAACAACAACCTATAGTTGGGTTAATAACAATACAACTATTGGATTAGCTGCAAATGGCTCTGGTGATGATATTCCATCTTTTACAGCAGAGAATAATGGTTTTACACCGGTTGTAGCTACAATTACGGTTACTCCAACGTATACAAATGATTCGGTTTCATGTGAAGGGCCCTCTAAAGAATTTACTATTACAGTAAATCCAAGTGCTCATATAATACAGCCAACAGATCAAACCCTATGTGCTGGGGATTTATCAACCGAGATTAATTTTAACTCGTTAAATACACTTGGTACGACCACTTATACTTGGACTAACGATAACACCAGTACAGGTTTAGGAGCTAGTGGAATAGGACCTATTTTACCCTTTACAGCACTTAATACGGGTTCAGCTCCAAATGTGTCTACAATTACAGTCACACCGATCTTTACAAAAGACGGTGTTGCTTGTAATGGTGATTCAAAAGAATTCTTTATAACGGTAAATCCAGTCTTAGACTTAGTACCACCTGTAGATCAATCTGTTTGTAACGGAGCAATGACTTCGCCAATAACTTTTGTTTCTAATACCTTAGGAGGTACGGTAAATTATTCTTGGGTAAATGATAATACTTCTATAGGATTAAAGGCAGATGGCACTGGAGATATTGCTGAATTTCCAGCTGTAAATACTGGGTCAACGTCACAGATAGCAACAATTACTGTTACAAGTACTTACACGAATGCTGGAGAAACCTGTAGTTCAATAGAAGTATTTACAATAACCGTAAATCCTAGTCCAAAGGCCACAATTACAGGCTTAAATAATTTCCTTGTATGTGAGAACGATACCGCACCTTTTATCACTTTTGAAGGTTCAAATGGGGTGGCGCCATACACTTTTACGTATCAAATAAATTCAGATCCAATTCAACAAGTTACCTCTAGTGGAACCTCAAATTCTGCTACGGTTTCAATTTCAACTGCTAATTCAGGATCAAATGTAATAACGCTACTTAGTGTTTCAGATTCTTCAACACCAACAGCTTGTGTGTCAACAGATATTACACTACCAAACGAGGCTTTTGTAGATGTTCAAGAGCAAGGAACGATTATACCACAGGACTCTAGTACCGTTAGTCAAGTTATTTGTGAAAATACTTCTCTTACGCCAATCGTTTATGTGATTGGAGGGTCTGCGACAAGTGCTTTTGTAACAGGGCTGCCTTCAGGTTTGATTTCAACTTTTGACCCAACTCTTAATACATTAACCATAAGTGGAAATCCAACAAGCTCAGGTACTTTTAATTATGAAGTTAATACAGCTGGTTCAACAAATGGATGTAATTCATCTTACGGAGGCTCTATCGTTGTGAATGCAAATGATGAAATTACAGAGTTGACACCAACGACAATAAATCAAGAGCTTTGTTCTTGTGATACCTTAGCACCAATATCGTATAACTTAGGTGGTGGTGCTACTGGGGGAGATGTACAATTTACCCCGAGTATGCCTGCTGGAATTACTTGGTCAATTTCTTCAAATATATTAACTATTTCTGGTGCTTCATGTGATGTAGGAACTTTTAATTATACGGTTAATTCGTATGGAATTTGTAGTTCGGATACCTATGGAGGTACAATTGTAATCAAAGATAATTCTACTATTTCTTTAGTTTCAGGAAATCCTGATCCAATTGTATGTGAGGGGAGTGCTTTTGCAACACCAATCCAATATGCAATCTCACCAACCACTTCAACTCTTGTAATGGCACCAACCATTCCAGGTGTTACCTTTGATCCAACAACCGGTATTATTTCTGGAGTACCTTCACAAAGTGGGGTTTATAACTATACAATCAGTTCGAGTGAAGGCTGTAGCAATGTTTTATCTGGTGTTATTACAGTAACTTCAGATCAAGACATATCCTTTATTTCTAATAATCCTACTCAAACTGCTTGTCAAAATTCGCCTATAGATCCAGTTGTGTTCTCGGTGTCTCCAGGGGTTAATGATGTTACTATTACTCCTTCGTTGCCAGCTGGTTTGGGGTATTCTGTAAACTTAGGAATAGTTACAATCTCGGGAACTCCTACCAATGCGATGGGTGTTTCTCAAAACTATATCGTAAGAACGGTTGGGTCTTGTGGAGTAGCAGCATCAGAATCTTTTACATTAGACATCCTACAGGAGGCTATGATAACAGTAACTAGCGATGTTTCAACAATTAACCAATCCATTTGTCAAAGTGGAAATATTGAGCCAATTACGTTTACAATTGGAGGAGGTGCAACAGGAATAGAACCTCTTGATTTACCTGATAACCTTGTTTTAAATTTTGATGCTGGTACTGGAATATACACAGTGTCTGGAGCACCAGCTACATTTGGCACTTTTAATTTTAATGTGGTTACAACAGGATGTGTTGCGTCGCAATTATTTTCTATAACGAACATTAACACCAATATTTCTATTGAATTAACCTCTGCTGTTGGTACTGACGACCAGCAATTATGTCAATCCAATTTTAATACACCAATCACCCCAATAGTATATCAATTAACTGGTGTTACAGGAGTAACTGTAACAGGATTGCCGCTTGGTATAAGTTCGAATTTTGACAACGCTACTGGCGAGTTAGTAATTTCTGGAACACCTATAGATTCTGGAGAGTTCAATTACGCTATAACAACCTTGCCGTGTGAACGTGTAAAAACAGGAGTTATAAAAGTTTCAACACCCATTGCCTTTTTTGATGAACAAGTGACACAAGTTTCTTGTCATGGTGAAAATGATGGTTCAATTTCGATTGATATTCGAGGTGGTGCTAGTGCAGCAGGTTTGTATGCTATTTCTTGGACTGGACCAAATGGTTTCCAGCAAAATCAAGCAACAATTACAGGATTAGAACCTGGAGTTTATACAATCACAGGAACCGACCTTCTTGGATGTGCAATTCCAACAAAATCATACGTAATTGATAATGTAGAGCCTGTAAAAATTTCATTACTTTCTACGTCTAATGTAACCTGTGAAGGAAGTTTGGGTTGTGCCAATTTTGATTTTACTGGGGGAACAGGAATTTATACAAACTTTTCTTTAGAGTATTTAGATCCGTCATCTGAAACATTAACTCCAGTTACTGTTGCAAATAATAATTACCTTAATATTTGTGGCCTTCGCGCTGGATTGTATTATTTAACGATTGAAGATAGTAATTCATGTAAGTCAAGTCCTTATTTGTTTACAATATTTGATTACAGTTCGCTTAATATCGATAATGTTGAATTAGATGATTCATTATGTGCTGATAATCCAGGAAATATTAGAGTTAAAGTTACAAGTTTAGATCCAAACCTAACTTTCTATTATAATGATGTTTTAGTTCCTCATATACCCTTAGGGGATTCTACATACGAACTGGCAATTAATAACCCAACAGCCTCTTCTGGAGTTCTAAAAGTAAAGAATGATCAAGAATGTTGGAATTCAATTAATATTAGTACGCAAATTGAGATGCCAGATTTTGATTATACATCACTTAATTTTTCTACCCATAATTTTATTGATGTTAACGAAAGTATAGAATTTACCAATACAGTTGATCTTAGCGATATCCCCGCCGAATACGATTACATTGTTTGGGATTTTGGTGATAATTCTCCTTTTAAAGTATTTTTTAATCCAGATGATTTAGTTCCGAATTCTGAAGGAGATAGTTTCAAAACAGTTTTCCATTCCTATACAATTGATGGAGTTTATACAGTTACACTCTCTGTTTTCAATAGATTGGGTTGTTCGCGATCGGTATCTCAAACTATTACTGTAGGACGTGGTGCAAATATTATGGCACCTTCAGCTTTCTCTCCTAATGATGATGGAATAAATGATTTATTTAGAGTTTCATTAATTGGCTTTACAAAAGTTTCCATGTATGTCTATGATCCTTGGGGGAATGTTGTTTATGAAATAACCTCTGATGTAGATGCATTAGATCCTAATTGGGGTTGGAATGGTGTAGAAAAAGGAAATAATGAGCCAAAAAATGGAAATTATAAATACTACGTAATAGCAACAACTATAGATGGAAAAGTTGTTGAGAAAACGGGTCAATTGATGCTTATAAAATAATACAGACTATGAAATTAAAATCTCTATACCTCCCTCTTTTAATCTTAGTTTACAACCTTGGATTTTCTCAAGATAATATCATTAAAAACCAAAACAAAATCATGGGTGCTCAAAACCCTAGTTTTTATGCTTTTGGAGACTCTTCAAAAGCAGGGGTATTAACTGGATCAGAGGGTTTTACTGATGCTAGCAAAATAGAAACAAAATTTGCCTTTGTAAATCATTTTTTTGAACAAAGTAATTTTTCATTGGCTCTAGATGTTAAGACCATTGATGTAAAAAGTCTTGGATACTCAATCTCAACAACTAATTTACATTATATTTATAGAACACAATTTAATTACAGATGGACGTTTAATCCCTCGGTATCTATAGGATATGGCAGCAGTTCATTAAATTACAATAATTTGATTTTTGAAGATCAAATAAACTTATTAAATGGGAGTATTGCTGGAGTTACTATTGACCCCGTAAACATTGATGGTCAAATTAATTATTTTGATTGGGCTGCAGGATTTTCGATCCACAACAACGAAAACTTATTTTTTGGGTTTAATGCAAAACACATCAATACTCCTGATACATCTTTTAATTCCTCATCAAAAAACAAGAAAGACTTATTGCTCTCTTTACAAATGGGTTATGAGTATGATTTAAACCCTTATGGACGAGGTATTTTGCCTTCATTTTCTTACCTATTTTTATATAACTCTTTTTCTATGCAAGGTGAGAAATCTAGAATAGGTCTTTTTCAAGAAGTAATATTAGGAAATATTTCTGTAGGGCTTAATCAATACTTTAATAACTATGAAGGCTTTACAATATCTCAATTAGGTGCCTCTTTAAGTCTTTTTGTTCAACAAATAGAACTTGGTGTTAATTATTCTATAGATATGATATCTCCTGGCCCAACAGGTACTGATTTTAACAGTTTTGAATTGTATATTACTTTTGACTTTAATCCTGATAACAAAAACAAAAGAGGAAATAATAGTCGTTTTTACGGGCTATAATGTATGCTAATAAAATACACTAGGTGGTTTAAAGATCGTTGCTCTTGTAAGCGATTATTAGATGTTTGCTGATTTTTAGAGTTCAATTTCAAATAACTTAAATGTTAAAGTCAATCCTATTCATGATGTTTATTTTTACAGTGCTTATGATACTTATGTGTATTTAACACAACTAATACGCAGTATACTAAACAAATCATTAATTTATAAATAGATAACATAGATGCAACAAAAAAAGAATACCATAGCCATAATTATTATTGCAAGTTTATTTTTCATTTTTGGTTTTGTAACTTGGATTAACGGAGCTTTAATACCGTTTATGAAAACCATTAACGAATTAACAGATGCACAATCTTACTTAGTAGCTTCTGCTTCTTACATTTCATTTGTGGTAATGGCATTACCAGCCTCTTATATTTTAAATAAAATCGGCTATAAAAAAGGCATGTCTTTAGGTTTAATAATTATGGCAATAGGTGCTTTGGTTTTTATACCAGCTGCAGAGGCAAGAACTTATTGGTTGTTTTTAGCAGGTATTTTTATACAAGGTATTGGTATGACTATTTTACAAACTGCAGCAAACCCGTACATAACAATTTTGGGTCCTATAGAAAGTGGTGCAAAAAGAATTGCAATTATGGGTATTGCAAACAAAACGGCAGGTGCTTTAGGATCTCTTATATTTGGTGCTTTGTTGCTATCTGGTATTGATAAAACAAAAGAAAAACTAGCAGGTGCTACTCTAGAAGAAAAAAATTTTTTGTTAGATACAATGGCAGATAGTGTATTTATACCTTACCTTATAATGGCAATTATATTATTTGTATTAGGTTTTTTAATTAGAAAAGCGCCATTGCCACAAGTAGAGGCTGCAGAAAATAAAGATGTAAATAACCAAAGTACAACTAAAACAAGTATTTTTCAATTTCCAAATTTATGGTTAGGTGTAGTTGCTTTATTTGTATATGTTGGTGCAGAAGTTATTGCTGGTGATACTATTATAGCTTATGGTATTTCTTTGGGTTTTACAGGTGAAGAGGCAAAGTATTTTACAACTTATACACTTTTAGCAATGGTAGTAACATATGCTTTAGGTGTGTTTTTAATTCCAAACTATTTAAAACAAAAAACAGCCTTAATTGCAAGCGCTATCTTAGGAATTATTTTTAGTTTTTTTATAATAAACACTACAGGTTTTATATCTATTTTATTTGTTGCTGGTTTAGGTATTGCTAATGCATTGGTTTGGCCAGCCATTTGGCCTTTAACTTTAGAGGGTTTAGGTAAGTTTACAAAAACAGGATCTGCTCTTTTAATTATGGCAATTTCGGGTGGTGCATTAATACCTCCATTATATGGTAGGTTGGTAGATGCTAACAAACAAGAAATAATTGCAAATGGTACAGAAGAATTTACAGCTTTAGCACAAGCCTCTAATAGTAGTTATTGGATTTTAATACCCTGCTATGCCATAATTTTATACTTCGCAATTTGGGGGCATAAATTAAAAAAGTGGTAATATTTTAAAAACCCTGAGCAATTTTTTCTAACTCAGGTAAATTTAAAATTTTAATTTCTTTACCTACAAATTCTATATATTTTTTCTTTTTTAAGTCAGATAATAACCTAATGGCAGATTCTGTTGCTGTACCAATAATATTGGCAATATCTTCTCTAGATAAACGTACATTTATAATACCATCATTATTTGTATCAAACTTTTCTTTTAAATTGATAAGGGTTTCTGCCAAGCGTTGTTTAACGGTTTTTTGAGCCATGTCTACAATAATATTATCGGCTTTTTTTAAGTTATTAGCCATATCTTTTAACACGCTCATAGAAAATTTAGGATTCTTTTCTAAATCTTCAATAATTTCTTCTTTAGGGATAAAACAAACTTCCATATCCTCTAAAGCAATAGCTTCTAAATTAGAAGCTTCTTGTGTTATTAAGCTTCTTTCTCCAAGAATATCTCCTTTTTTAATAAGATTTACAATCTGATTTCTACCATTTTCACTCATTTTAGAAACCTTACAAATACCATCTTTTATACAAAAGATACCATTTATATGCTCTCCTTCGCTAAAAAGTGGCTCTCCTTTTTTGATGGTTCTAGAAGTTTTACACGCAGATATTTTAACCAATTCTTCTCTAGACAAATGGGTTAAAGAATTAAATTTACGTACAATACATTGTTCACACTTACTCATAAGAATAAAATAAATATCCAACCAAATATATTCAAAAGATGATAAATATCATATAATAAACAAAACAATTCTTAGAATTTTGCAAAAGGCAAAAGAGTAAATATGAAATCTACACAATGTTATCACTGTGGCGATTCTTGTGATGACAAATACGTTAAGTTTGATGAAAAGCAATTCTGTTGTAATGGTTGTAAAACTGTTTATGAGATTTTTTCTGAGAACGATTTAACTTGTTATTACGATTTTCAAGAAAATCCAGGAGCAGTACCAACCGAAATTCAAGGAAAATATGATTTCTTGGAACAGGAAGAAATTGTTAAAAAATTATTAGATTTTTCTGACGCAAATACACAAATTGTAACACTTTATATACCACACATTCACTGTAGTTCTTGTATTTGGGTGTTAGAAAACCTACATAAATTAAAGCCAGAAATATCATCATCTCAAGTAAATTTTACCAAAAAACAAGTTCGAGTTACCTTTAATTTAGAGAACATTTCTTTAAAAGAAATAGTTTTGTTGTTAAGTGCAATTGGTTATGAGCCTTATATAAGTTTAGAAGATTACGAAGGAGGAAAAAAAGCAGTAGACAGAAGTTTAATTTATAAATTAGGACTAGCAGGTTTTGCTTTTGGAAATGTAATGTTTTTGTCATTTCCAGAATATTTTGAAGTAGATGGTTTTTGGATAGAAAAATATAAAAATGTTTTTCGTTGGTTGATGTTTTTCTTTTCATTACCTGTTGTTTTTTATGCAGGTAAAGATTATTTTGTATCAGCTTTTAAAGGATTACGCTCTAAAATATTAAACATAGATGTACCTATTGCGTTGGGTATTTCTGTATTATTTATAAGAAGTACTGTAGAAATTATTTTCGACTTGGGTACTGGTTTTTTTGATAGTTTAACAGGTTTGGTTTTCTTTTTATTACTAGGAAAATTTTTTCAACAAAAAACTTACAATTTTTTATCATTTGAGCGCGATTATAAATCATATTTCCCAATTGCAGTTACAAGAATTAGAAATTCAAAAGAAGAAAATGTACCAATTTACGATGTAGAAAAAGGAGACAGGTTATTAATCAGAAATGAAGAATTAATACCTGTAGATGGAATTTTAATCAACGGAAACGCAGCAATAGACTATAGTTTTGTTACAGGCGAAGCGGTACCTGTAGAAAAAAAATCTGGAGACAAACTTTTTGCGGGTGGTAAACAACTTTCTGGTGTTATAGAAATGGAAGTTTTAGCATCTGTATCTCAAAGCTATTTAACTCAATTATGGAGTAATGATGTATTTAATAAAGAAAACAAATCACCCTTTAAAACCATTACAGATACCATTAGTAAAAACTTTACAATAGCAGTTTTATCTATAGCTATTTTAGCAACAGTTTATTGGTTGTTTATCGATTCTAATAAGGCCTTAAATGTATTTACAGCTGTTTTAATTATTGCTTGTCCTTGTGCAATAGCATTGGCAGCACCTTTTACTCTTGGCAATATGTTGCGTATTTTTGGCAAACAAAAATTCTACCTTAAAAACGCCACAGTTGTAGAACAATTGGCAAAAATAGATACTGTAATTTTTGATAAAACAGGCACCTTAACAACCAATAAAGAAAGTAAAATTTTATACGAGGGTGAAGCCCTTAACCTAGTAGAAGAAAAATTTTTAAAAAGCACTTTACGAGCTTCAAACCATCCATTAAGTAGAACGCTTTATAACAAATTTCATAAAATAGAAACACAACCTATAACCAATTACAAAGAAGTGGTTGGTAAAGGTATAGAAGCCAATTTTGATACTACAAATTTAAAACTAGGGTCAGCGTCATTTGTAAATAATAATGATGAAAAATCAACTTTAGATACGGCTGTGCATATCAGTTTTAATGATGTTTATAAAGGAAAATATATTTTTAAAAATGCCTATAGAAAAGGGGTTAAACAACTCTTCAATTCGCTTAATAAAAATTATAATCTTGCTGTAGTTTCTGGTGATAATGAGGGTGAAAAAGAGTATTTACAACACTTTTTGCCCTCTGGTACCGATTTGTTATTCAATCAAAAACCAGAGAACAAATTAGACGTGGTAGCTAATTTACAAAAGCAAGGTAAAAAAACAGCAATGATTGGCGATGGTTTAAACGATGCAGGTGCTTTAGCACAAAGTGACGTGGGTATTGCTTTATCAGAAAACATCAATGTGTTTTCTCCTGCTTGCGATGGTATTTTAGATGCATCAAAATTTTATAAAATAGAAACTTTTTTAAAAGCATCAAAAAAGGCTATAAAAATTATAAAATATTGTTTTATACTGTCTTTATGCTACAATGTTATTGGTTTGTATTTTGCTGTAACTGGTCAATTAATGCCTGTTATTGCGGCAATTTTAATGCCTTTAAGTTCTATAAGTATTGTTGTTTTTACAACCATTTCTACCAATTTATTAGGTACTAAAATTAAATAATTATGAGCATTCACATACAAGCAAAAAAAGGAGAAATAGCAAAAACAGTTTTGTTACCTGGAGATCCAATGAGAGCAAAATGGATTGCAGATACTTTTTTAGAAAACCCAAAACAATATAATGATGTAAGAGGAATGTTAGGTTTTACAGGATCGTATAAAGGCAATAAAATTTCAGTACAAGGAACAGGAATGGGAATACCATCAACCTTAATTTATGCTACAGAACTCATTACAGAATATGGTGTAAAAAATTTAATTAGAGTTGGTTCTGCAGGCTCATATCAAAAAGATATAAAAATTAGAGACATTGTTTTGGCAATGACAGCCTCTACCAATTCTGGTTTAAATACCATCCGTTTTAACGGAGCAGATTTTGCGCCAGCAGCAAGTTTCCAGCTTTTTCAAAAAGCTGTAGCCACAGCATCACAAAAAAATATACCTATAAAAGCGGGTGGAATTTTAAGTTCTGATGAGTTTTATGCAGATGATTTTGATAGTTACAAAAAATGGGCAGAATATGGTGTTTTATGTGTAGAAATGGAAACTTCTGGTTTGTACACAGTTGCAGCAAAATACAATGTAAATGCACTATCTATTTTAACAATTTCAGATAGTTTGGTAACCAAAGAAAGAACCACAGCAGATGAAAGAGAACAAACCTTTAAAGAAATGATAGAAATTGCTTTAGAATTGGCATAGTTACCAGTTTAGGTGATTTTGTTAAAGAATGAAACAAAATTGTATCGAGAACACATGAAACAATCATTAATACAAAAATACAACATTGCAGGACCAAGATATACTAGTTATCCAACTGTGCCTTATTGGAACAAAGCAGGAATTCAAAAACAAGATTGGATACAATCTTTTCAAAAATCGTTTAAAGAAAGTAACCAGTCAGAAGGGATAAGTGTATACATTCATTTACCATTTTGTGAGAGTTTGTGTACTTTTTGTGCGTGTCATAAACACATTACAAAACGTCATGAAGTAGAGGAGGAGTATATTGAAACTCTTTTAAAAGAGTGGAAATTATATATGGCTTTGTTAGACGAAAAACCCATTGTAAAAGAGTTGCATTTAGGAGGAGGTACACCTACTTTTTTTTCAAAAGAAAACTTACAATTTTTAATGAATGGTATTTTTTCTATCGCAGAAAAACATCCAGAACACGAATTCAGTTTCGAAGGTCACCCAAATAATACTACCAAAGAGCAATTACAAACTCTGTTTGATTGTGGTTTTACACGAGTAAGTTTTGGTGTGCAAGATTATAATGAAAAAGTACAGAAAGCCATTCATCGAATTCAACCTTTTGAAGCAGTAGAACAAGTTACAAAATGGTCTAGAGAAATTGGATATACTTCTGTAAGTCACGATTTAATTTTTGGTTTGCCATTTCAAACCAAAGAAAACGTAATTCATACCATCAACAAAACAAAAGAGCTACAGCCAGATAGAATTTCATTTTACAGTTATGCACATGTGCCTTGGGTAAAAGGCGTAGGTCAAAGAGGTTTTAACGAAAATGATTTGCCAAAAGACGAAAACAAAAGAGCTTTGTATGAATTAGGAAAAGAACTTTTTGCAACCTTGGGTTATCAAGAAATTGGGATGGATCATTTTGCATTAAAAACAGATAGCTTGTATAAGGCAACCGTCAATAAAACCATCCATAGAAATTTTATGGGATACACAGCCAGTAAAACCCAGTTAATGATTGGTTTAGGAATGTCTGCTATATCTGATTCTTGGTATGCATTTGCACAAAATGTAAAAACTGTAAAAGAGTATCAACAATTGGTAAATGCGGGCGAAATTCCAATTTTTAGAGGCCATTTATTAACTGAAGAAGATAGGGTTATCAGAAAACATATTTTAAATATCATGTGTCATTTTTCCACTTCGTGGGAAAAAGAGACTATGCAAATTAAAAATATAAAAAAGCATTTAGCATTATTAAAAGAAATGGAAAATGATGGTTTGGTTAAAATTGAAAAAAATAAAGTAATCATACCAGAAAAAGCAAGACCCTTTGTAAGAAATATTTGCATGGCATTTGATGTACATTTATTAGAAAATAAACCCAAAACACAATTATTTTCTATGACTATTTAGTAAAATTATTTGAATTTAAATAATTAATTGTGAGTGTTTTATGGTTTTACACAACAGCGCGTTCAGTAAATATGATAAATGTCATATTTTAAAATTAGTAACAAAGTTATTTTTGAACTATTAAATTATCAGGCAAGATATGAGCGTAATATACCTTCTACTAACACTAAGTATTTTAGTGGCAATAGTATTTTTTATCGCATTTATTTATTCAGTAAAGAGAGGTCAGTATGATGATTCATACACGCCCTCTGTTCGTATGCTGTTTGATGATGAATTAGTGAAAGAATCAACAGAAAAATCAACTAAAGTTTAAATTATATTATATGGAAATGCAACAATTTTATTACGACAATAAGATCGTAAAAAAGTTTATCTACGCAACGCTACTTTGGGGTATAGTAGGTTTTACGGTCGGGTTAATGCTGGCTTTTATGTTTTTATTCCCAAACTATACAGAGGGAATTTCGTGGTTAAGTTTTGGTCGTTTAAGACCTTTGCATACAAATGCAGTAATTTTTGCCTTTGTAGGGAATGCCATTTTTGCGGGTGTTTATTATTCGCTACAGCGTTTATTAAAAACCAGAATGGCCAGTAATTTTTTAAGTAACTTTAATTTTTGGGGTTGGCAATTAATTATTGTTGCAGCAGCTATTACACTTCCTTTAGGGTATTCAACTTCCAAAGAGTATGCAGAATTAGAGTGGCCTATAGATATAGCCATTGCTTTAGTTTGGGTAGCTTTTGGTGTAAACATGATTTGGACCATCTTAAAAAGAAGACAACGTCACTTATATGTGGCTATTTGGTTTTATTTAGCAACATTTGTAACAGTTGCAGTTTTACATATTTTTAATAGTTTAGAGTTACCAGTTACTGCCTTAAAATCTTATTCTGTTTACGCAGGTGTACAAGATGCACTCGTACAATGGTGGTATGGCCATAATGCAGTTGCATTTTTCTTAACAACACCATTTTTAGGATTAATGTATTATTTTGTTCCTAAGGCAGCTAACAGACCTGTGTATTCTTATAGACTTTCTATTGTACACTTTTGGTCTTTAATCTTTATATACATTTGGGCAGGACCACACCATTTATTGTATTCTGCATTACCAGATTGGGCACAAAATTTAGGTGTAGCATTTTCTGTAATGTTAATTGCGCCATCTTGGGGAGGTATGATTAATGGTTTATTAACCTTAAGAGGTGCTTGGGATAAAGTGCGTACAGACCCAGTTTTAAAATTTATGGTGGTGGCAATTACAGGTTATGGTATGGCAACTTTTGAAGGACCCATGTTATCTTTAAAAAATGTAAATGCAATTGCACACTTTTCTGACTGGATTATTGCACACGTTCACGTTGGTGCCCTAGCATGGAATGGTTTCTTAGCATTTGGAATGTTATACTGGATGATACCAAAATTGTTTAAAACAAAATTATATTCTACAGGTTTAGCAAACGTACACTTTTGGGTAGGTACTTTAGGAATCATATTATACGCATTACCAATGTATGTAGCTGGTTTTGTACAAGCTTCTATGTGGAAACAATTTAATCCAGATGGTACTTTAACATATGGTAACTTTTTAGAAACCGTAAACGAAATTATACCCATGTATTGGATGCGTGCCATTGGTGGTAGTATGTACATTTTAGGTGCACTTATTATGTTGTACAATGTGGTAAGAACAGTTAGATCTGGTAGTGCTGTGAAAGATGAGTTAGCAGAAGCACCAGCTTTAAAGAAAGTATCTAAACACAGAACAAAAGGAGAAGGATATCATACTTGGTTAGAAAGAAAACCTATTAAATTAACCATTTATGCAACAATTGCTATTTTAATTGGTGGAGCTGTACAGATTATACCAACATTGTTAGTAAAATCGAACATTCCAACCATTAGTAGTGTAAAACCATATACACCTTTAGAATTAGAAGGTAGAGATTTATATATAAGAGAAGGTTGTGTGGGGTGTCACTCTCAAATGATTAGACCTTTTAGAAGTGAAGTAGAACGTTATGGAGAATACTCTAAAGCAGGAGAGTTCGTGTATGATCATCCATTTTTATGGGGAAGTAAACGTACAGGGCCAGATTTGCATAGGGTAGGTCAGAAATATAATGATAGTTGGCACTTAAACCACATGTACGATCCACAAAGTACATCTCCAGGATCTATTATGCCATCATACAAATGGTTAATAATAAATGAGCTTGATAAATCTGCAACAGAAGATAAAATGAAAGCAATGGTAACTTTAGGAGTGCCATATACAGATGAAGAAATTACAAATGCACAAGCACATATGTTAGCTCAAGGAGCTCAGATTCAAGAAAACCTATATGCAGATCCAGATTTTGCAAAAAACTACGATGCAGATAGAAAATATGCACAAGAAAATGGAGAGGATTTTATAGAAATGAAAAACAGAGAAATAGTTGCCTTAATAGCATATATACAACGTTTAGGTACAGATATTAAAGTAAAAAAAGAACAACAAATCTCTAAAAAATAGAAAATATGTTTAAATTTTTAAAAGGACATTTAGAGAGTATTACAGGAATAGAAATTTATCCAATGATATCTCTCATTATATTTTTCACTTTTTTTGTAGCCCTATTTTGGTGGGTGTTTACAGCAAAAAAAGACTATATAAATAAGGTAAGTAAAATACCATTAGATTAATATTAAAGCTAAAAAAATGAAAAGATCTTTTCAATCTACAATATATGTAGTTTTTGTAATTGTTACGTTTATAGCACTTGCAAAATCGTTTATGGTGTACGAAAACCCATTTAATATTTATGAAAACCCGCTAGTTTGGTTAGCTTTAATAGGTTTTGTTTTAGTGCTAGTTCTAAAAGAAGCTGTAAATGTATTGGCAATTAAAAGAGCTACAGATTTACAAAACGAAAAAGAAGGCATTTTACCTGAAGAACCCAATCTTTGGATTAAAAAAATATTGCTAAAATGGACGAAAGCTAAGGCAATAGATCAAGAAGAAGATATTGTTTTAGATCATAATTACGATGGTATAAAAGAATTAGATAACTCTTTACCACCTTGGTGGGTATACATGTTCTATGCAACTATTTTGTTTGGTATTATATACTTGGTAAGGTTTCATGTGTTAGATGGAGACAATCAAACTATGGAGTATAACAAAGCTGTTGCAGAAGCAAAAGCTGCTTTAAAAGAATACAAAAAATCGGCACCAGTAGATTTAATTACACCAGAAAACGTAACCCTTTTAACAGATGCTAGCGATTTATCAAGAGGTAAAGCTGTTTTTAACTTAAACTGTGCATCTTGTCACTTAAAAGACGGGGGAGGTCAAATAGGCCCCAACTTAACAGACGAATATTGGATTCTAGGAGGAGGTATCAAAAACGTTTTTAACACGGTTTATAATGGAGGTAGAGATGGTAAAGGTATGATTGCGTGGAATAAAACCTTAAAAGCCGCAGATATTGCAAAAGTATCAAGTTATGTACTTTCTTTACAAGGCACAACACCTGCACAAGCAAAAGCTCCACAAGGAGAAAAGTGGGAGCAAGAATAAACTTTTATTAAATTAAAAAATAAGTATTCATATGGAAACACCCGAGAATGAAGTTTTTAGAGATAGTATTGCTACTGTTGATTCAGAAGGAAAGCGCTCTTGGGTTTTTCCTAAAAAACCAAGTGGAAGATTTTATAAATATAGAAGCTATGTAAGTTATTTTTTATTAGCTTTTTTATTAGCTGCCCCTTTTATAAAAATTAACGGAAATCAATTTTTATTATTTAACGTTTTAGAACGTAAGTTTAATATTTTTGGATTTCCTTTTTGGCCACAAGACTTTCATTTATTAGTAATTTCAATGATTACAGGTGTTGTGTTTGTAATCTTATTTACTGTTGTTTTTGGAAGAATTTTTTGCGGATGGATTTGCCCACAAACTATCTTTTTAGAAATGGTTTTTCGTAAAATAGAATATTGGATAGATGGTGATAGAGGAAAACAAATTCGATTAGACAAGCAACCTTGGAATGCAGAGAAAATTAGAAAAAGACTTTTAAAATGGTTTATTTTCTTTATCATTTCGTTTATGATTGCCAATGTTTTTTTAGCTTATTTAATTGGCGGGGATAAACTAATTAGTTACATCACTGGCAATCCTTTAGATAATATAAGTACACTTATTGCTTTACTAATATTTACTTCAGTTTTCTATTTTGTATTTGCTTGGTTTAGAGAGCAAGTATGTATTATTGCTTGTCCTTATGGTAGGTTACAAGGAGTTTTATTAGATAACAAAACCATTAATGTTGCCTACGACCACAAACGTGGAGAAAGAGAAAAAGGCAGATCTAAATTTAAGAAAAATGAAAATAGAGAAGCCTTAGGCAAAGGAGATTGTATAGATTGTAAACAATGTGTAGTAGTTTGTCCAACAGGTATAGATATTAGAAATGGTACACAATTAGAGTGTGTAAATTGTACAGCTTGTATAGATGAATGCGATCATATTATGGAAAGTGTTGGTCTACCAAAAGGCCTAATACGTTATGCCAGCGAAGATAATATCGCCAAGAAAAAACCTTTTCAATTTACTGTCAGAATGAAAGGTTATTCTGCTGTATTGTTCATTTTAACAGGTATTCTAATAGGAATGCTTTTTTTAAGAAACGATGTAGAAGCAACCATTTTAAGATTGCCAGGGCAATTATATCAACATAAAGAAAACAATATTATAAGTAATGTTTATACTTATAAAGTAATTAATAAAACATCTAAAAATATTAAAGATATTAGCTATAAAATATTATCTCATAAAGGTAAAATTGAGTTGGTGTCTCACTCTAATTTTATGGTGCCAAAAAGAGGTTTAGCAGAAGGTACTTTATTTATAGAAATTAATTCGTCTGCCTTAAAAGGCGATAAAGATAAACTTGAAATAGGGGTATTTAGTGGCGATAAATTAATAGAAACTACCAATACAAATTTTTTAGGACCAAGAAGTTACAAGTAATAAGATTAAAGTTTGAAAATTGAAGTTAGAAGTTAATTTTAATATCATTTCTAAGAAAAGAGAAGTTTTACATAAAAAATTATAATTATGAAATTAAATTGGGGAACAGGCATCGTACTGGCAATTGTAGCTTTTATTGGTTTTATCATGTATTTTGTTATTACAATGAGTACAGATACTGCTTTTAGTCATGATTTGGTTACCGAAAAATACTACCAAAAAGAGTTAGGTTTTCAAGATGAAATAGATGCAGAACAAAACGCTTCTAATTTAAATGAAAAAATAAAAGTAGAAAGAGTAGTAAACGATTTAAAAATAACGTTTCCAAACAACTTTACCCCTAATAAGATTCAAGGAAAAGTGTTCCTATATAGACCATCTAATAAACAATTAGATTTTGAAATACCTATTTCAATTTCTAAACCATATTTGCTCGTGCCTGAGAAACGTTTACTAGATGGTCGCTGGAACATTAATATAGTTTTTAAATATAACAATAAAAATTACTTGGTAAAAAAAGAAATTAACTATTAATGTTTCTATCTGCAATTATATTTGGTTTATTAGGTAGTTTCCACTGCGTGGGAATGTGTGGTCCTATAGCCTTTATGTTGCCAATTGATAGAACCAATAAAGTAAAAGGTTTTTTTCAAATTTTAAGCTATCATTTGGGTAGGTTATTTACCTACAGTTTAATAGGGTTGTTATTTGGTTTATTAGGTAAAAGTTTTTATCTCTTTGGGTTTCAGCAACAAATATCTATTGTGGTTGGTGTTTTAATGATTTTATTTATTCTTTTTCCAAAAATATTCAAAAAAGTAAATATTTCTAAAACTATTAGTAATGTTATCTTTAAAGTAAAAAACACATTAGGTAAAGAACTAAAAAATAAAAGAAACGATACTTTTTTTACCATTGGCTTTTTAAACGGATTTTTGCCTTGTGGCTTGGTTTATATGGCTATTTTTGGTGCTTTAGCAACTACCAATGCTTTTTCTGGAAGTTTTTACATGTTTCTTTTTGGTTTGGGCACCATACCTTTAATGACTTCTGTTGTGTATTTAGGGAATTTTACCAAAGGTACTTTTAGAAAAAAAATACAACAAGCAATACCCTTTTTTGTGGTTTGTATTGGCGTACTTTTTATTTTAAGAGGTTTAGGTTTGGGCATACCTTATATTTCTCCAACACCAGTTTTAGACCTTGTTTCTAATTCAGCCACTTGCCATTAATTACTTTTTGTAGTAAATTAAAATAAAAAATGTATTTTTAGTAATGTAACTATGTTAAAAGTATGCTCTAAAAAGTATTCTTATCAAGAAATATAATATATTTGATTTCTTATAAATAATAAAGCTTTAATGAAGTTAATTTACATTAGAATTTGCCTTTTAAGTATTGTTTTTTTCTCTATAAATAGTCGAGCACAAGAAACTTTACCTATTTATACCGATTATTTATCAGATAATATTTTTTTAATACATCCAGCTGCTGCAGGTATTGGTAATTCTAGTAAGTTAAGGCTTACAGCAAGACAACAATGGATTGGTGTACCCAATGCACCAGCTTTACAAACCATAAGTTTTCATACAAAATTTGGCGAAGAATCTAATGCAGGTTATGGCTTGGTGTTGTTTAATGATAAAAATGGTTTTCACTCTCAACAAGGTGTACAAGGTACTTATGCTTACCATTTACCAATGAGTAATGGTCGTTTTTTTGAACAACTTTCTTTTGGTTTGTCATTTACTTTTGTTCAAAATCAATCAGACCAAAGAACCTTTAATGGAGACCCAACTGTTGCAGCCATAGTAGAAAGTACCAGCTATTACAATGCAGATTTTAGTGTAGCATATCACAAAGGTGGTTTGTCTTCTTATTTTACTGTTAAAAACCTTTTTTTAACAGCAAAAAATAATCTAAATGTACAAGAACCCTTAGATTTAAGGAATTATATTTTATCTGCCGGATACTATTTTGGTAAAGAAAATTATGTTCAGTTAGAACCCTCTGTAATGTTACAATTTAGAGAAGGTACTGGAGAAAAATTGGCAGATATCAATTTAAAAGTTTACAAAACATTGTCTAAAACACAACTTTGGGCAGCGTTATCTTATAGAAGAAACTTTGATGCGAATAGCATAGACAATGCTTCTTATTTTTCACCAATAGTGGGTGTAAACTTTAAAAACTTTATGTTTTCTTATACCTATACAAAACAGTTGAACGAAATTCTTTTTGCTGATTCAGGTTTTCATCAAATATCTTTAGGCATTAACCTTTGGACAAGAGAACCTAGAGCAGCAGCATGTCCTAATATAAACTCTATGTTCGGTAGTTTTTAAAAAGTAGTTTCAATAACTTTTACTTGCTTTTTATTGTTTGCGTTTAAAACTAATTTTTTTAGTGTGTTTTTATCCATATTTATATAAAAAAAATGTTTGGATATTTCTTTCTGTAACTGTAACAACTCGTTCTTTTTTAAGATAGCTTTTGTTTGTTTTGCAACAGCCTCACCAGAATCTATAATTTTAATAGTATTCCCTACAATTTTTCTAATTTGTGGTATTAAATAAGGGTAATGTGTGCAGCCTAAAACTAAAGCATCTATATTTTCTTCGATCATTGGTTGTAAATAATATTGCAATAAAGCAGTTGTTTCTTTAGAATTAAATTTGCCTTTTTCTATAAGTTCTACAAGCCCTTTTCCGATAGTTTCTTTAATTTTAATATGAGTTCTAAAAGTACTAGACGTTTTTTCGAATAAAGCACTATTTAAGGTGCCTTTGGTAGCTAAAATACCAATGGTGTTTGTTTTAGTTTTTAAAGCAGCAGGTTTTATAGCAGGTTCTATGCCAATAAAAGGTACATTGTAGGTGTTTCTTAAATATTCAATGGCATTTGTAGTTGCTGTATTGCATGCTACTACTATAAGTTTGCAGTTTTGTTTTAGTAAAAACTCTGTATTTTTTATACACAATGCTACAATGTCTTCCTTAGATTTTTCGCCATAAGGTGCATTTTTACTATCAGAAAGATAGATCGTGTTTTCATGTGGAAGTAGAGCAATTACTTCTTTCCAAATAGAAGTACCACCTACACCAGAATCAAAAAAACCAATTGGGTTACTCATTGTCTTGTAAAAATAAAAAAACCTGCTTTTAAAAGCAGGTTTTTTTCAAATTATAGTCTAATTTATTTTTGTTGTTGAGGTTTTGGCTTATCTTTTAATAAACCTAACTTTGCTTTTACAGCATCATATAGATCTACCCCCTTCTTAACAATTAAAGATTTTTCATCAAAAACATATAAAATACCTTTATCTGCTGCAGTATCTTGAATAGCTTTTTCTGCTTTTTTAACAATTGGCTCTAAACCTTCGTTTTGTTTACCTTGCATTTCTTGGTAAGCAGCTTGTTGCGCTTGGTCTAACTTAACCTTATCTAACTGAACTTCTTCTGCTCTTTTTTTATTCGTTTCTTCGGTTTGTGTAGCTTGTTCTGCTGTATATTTTTGGTATTTTGCTTCTAATTTTTTCTTCATACCCTCAATTTCTCCTTGGTATGTTTTACCAATTTTTTCTAAGTTGGCAGTTAACGCTCTTGTTTCTGGCATATTGTCTATTACTCTTTGGTAATTAATATGACCTATTTTTTGTGCATTTGACATACCCGCAAATCCTAAAGTAAATACAGCAATTAATAGTAACGTTCTAAAATTTTTCATTCTTGTTTTAATTTAATTATTATTTTCTTTTTGTTCCTGTTCTTTCTTCTGTTCTTCTTTTTTCTTTTTTAAAGCTTCTTTCTTTTTTCTAAGTAGCTCTCTTTTTTCTTCTCTTTTTCTTATCAGTTCTTTTCTTCTTTCCTCTAATGCTTTTTTTCTTTCTTCTAATACTTTCTTTTTTTTAGCTCTTATTAACTCTTGCTTAGCAACTGCTGTTTCTTTTATTGAAATAACTTTTTTTTGTTTTTCTGTTAGCTTTTTTGGTGCATTTTTTTCTTTTTTCTTAGCTTTTTTTTCGTCTATTAATCTAGTTCTATTTATGTTTGATAAAACGAGTTCGCTAATATCGTATTTTTTATTGGAATATAGCATGACTAAGTCACTAGATTTATCAAAAACAAAATCGTATTTTTTTCTTGATGCGATACTTTGTATGGCATTGTAAACTTGATCTTGTATTGGTTTAACCAGTTGTTTTCTGAACGTAAACATATCACCTCTTGGGCCAAAATATAAAGACTCTAATCTTCTTAATTCTTCTTGTTTTAAAGCAATTTCTTCTTCTTTTTCTTCAATTAAATCTCTAGTAAGAATTGCTTTTTCATTGGCAAGATCTGTTTTTAAAACCTCGATATATCTTGCTTCTTTATCTAATTGTTTTCTCCACTTTACTACTTTTTCATTTAACGTATTTTGAGCTTCTAAATATTCTGGTACATTTTCTAAAATATACTCCATATCTATGTAGGCAATTATTTGATTTCTTTGAGACCAAGAAATACTAACAGTAAGTAAAAGAACGATTGATAAAAAAATATTTTTCATTTGTATAGTATTTATAAAAACCGTGCCAAAAAAACATTTAACATTGCAAATGTACAGTTTTCTTAGAATTGTCTTCCGATTATAAAATGTGTTTGCCAACCAGATTTTTCTATTTGTCCTGGTAATGGATCGAAACCGTGTGCAAAATCGATTCCTAACAATCCAAACGCAGGCATAAATATTCTAACTCCTAAACCAGCAGAACGTTTTACATTAAACGGATTAAATGTGTCAAAATTGTCATACGAGTTCCCTGCCTCTAAAAAACCTAAGGTATAAATTGATGCAGATGGAGAATCTGTAATAGAATATCTAAGTTCTAATTGAAATTTATTGTAAATAGTACCCCCTGCAATAGACGATAATCTGTTGTTTTCATATCCTCTTAAACCTACAACTTCTCTACCATCTAATTGAAAAACAGCAATACCATCTCCACCAACAAAATAACGTTCAAAAGGTGTTTGTCCTAAATCATTATTATAAAAACCTAAGTAACCAAACTCAGTATTGGTCATTAATACCAATTTATCTGTAAATGAGGTATACCACTTACCTTTAAAGTTTAATTTGTAATATTCTAACCACTTAAACTTGTCTGCTAAAAAGTCGTTTTCTTCTTCTGCTGTTAAATCATCTGGTTGATTATAATCTTTATTAGTAAACAAAGAATAAGGCAATGTTGCTTTTACTCCAATAGTAAATTCAGAACCATAAGTTGGAAAAATTAAACTTGGTCCTGCAGAGTTTCTTGTTAAATTTAAATTGTAAGAAAGATTGTTTAAAGTACCATTATTTAAAATATTATCTCCCACTCTAAAACCATAATTTTTTAGCTGAAAGCTTTGGTAAGAAACGGTTTGTGATAATTGAAAGTAATCATCAGGCCATTTTAAACGTTGTCCTAAACCAATTGATGCACCAGTGATACCTAATTTTCTATCCTTATCAACATCAAAAGTTTGTGGGTTAATTTGAAATTGATTGGATTGATATACAGAAAATGATAATGATTTAGGTGTTTTACCGCCAAACCAAGGTTCTGTAAAAGAGAAACTATAAGTACTAAAGGTTCTACTTGTTTGTAATCTTAACGAAAGTTTTTGTCCATCTCCCATTGGTAATGGTTTGTAAGCTTCTTTATTAAAAATATTTCCGATAGAAAAGTTATTAAAAGATAATCCTAAAGTACCAATAAAAGAGCCACCACCATAACCACCTTGTAATTCTATTTGGCTACCTCCTTTTTCTATAACACTAAAATTAATGTCTGTAGTTTTATTTTGATAGTCTGGCACTACATCTGGGGTTACATTTTGATCGAAAAACCCTAACTGACCAATTTCTCTAATAGATCTAATAATGGCTTTTCTACTAAATAAATCTCCTGGTTTTACACGTAATTCTCTAAAAATTACATGATCGTTTGTTTTGTCATTTCCAGAAACAGTTACTCTTTTTATTCGAGCTTTCTCGTCTTCTCTAATTCTTATCTCTACAGTAATAGAGTCGTTTTCTACTTTGGTTTCTACAGCATTTACTTGCGAGAATAAAAAACCATTATCTTGGTATGTTGTAGAAATATCTACAGAAGTAGGAGTGTTATCTCCTTTTACACGCTCTTTTAAAACAGCACCATTGTACACATCTCCTTTGTCAATTCTTAATATAGACATTAGTTGTTCGTCTGTATATTCTTTATTACCAACAAATAAAATTTCTGCAAATCGATACTGTCTTCCTTCTTCTAGTTCTATGTTGATATCTATGGTATTATCCTCATTCCAAGAAATACCTTCTTTTAAAATACGCGCATCTCTGTAGCCCAGTCTACTATATTTATCTAAAATACTTTCTAAGTCTTCTTGATAATCTTCTTCGATGTATTTAGATCCTTTCCAAAACCTACCCAAAAACTTCTCTTTGGTGTTTTTCATGGTTTTTCTAAGTTTACTGTCAGATATTGCTTTATTACCTGTAATATTGATGTTTTTAATTTTAATTTTTTTGCCTTTATCAATAAAAACAGATATATTTACTACATTAATGTCTGTAGTATCTTTTGTAACATCTAAAGAGGCTTTTGTTTTTAAATATCCTTTGTCTGTATATTTTTTAGTGAAGTAATTTTTAGTGGTAACCAATAAATTATCTGTTACCATTTTACCCAATGTAAGTTCTGTTTCTTTTATAAGTTCTTTAGCTTTAGATTTTTTAATTCCGTTAATTTTAACTTGATTTAACTGTGGTAACTCTTGTACATCTAATTGTAAATAAATAGTGTTGCCATCTAATCTTGCTAGATAAACATCAACATCACTAAACTGTTTACTTTCATAAAGCTTTTTAATGGCACTTGTAAGTTTGTCACCTGGCAGTTTTATGGTTTGTCCATAACGCAAACCTGTAAAAACACGAACAGTTTCTTCGCTAAATTTTTTAAGTCCTGTTACGGTTATTCCTCCTAAAATATATTCTTTTCCTCTTTCGAAAGAAATATTTTTCTTTGAGATTGTATCTTTCTTAACTTGAGCATGAATGCTATTTGTAGAAAGTAATGCAATAAATAATATTGCTGCAGATAGTAATTTCATAAAAAATTTAATCTGTAATTTGTTCGCTTGTTTTTCCAAATCTTCGTTCTCTATTCTGATAATCAATGATTGCATCGTAAAAATGCTCTTTTCTAAAGTCTGGCCAAAGGATATCTGTAAAATATAATTCGGCATAGGCCATTTGCCAAAGTAAGAAATTACTAATGCGATATTCACCACTTGTTCTTATCATTAAATCGACATTGGGCAAATTAAATGTATATAAATGGTTATTTATAGTTTTTTCTGTAATTTCTTTTTCTGAAAGTTCTTTATTAACAACTTTTTTAGATATGTTTTTGATTGCGTTAACAATTTCTTCTCTAGAACCGTAGCTTAATGCAAATGTTAAGGTAATTTTTGTGTTATTTTTAGTTTCAAATATGACATCATTTAAAACTTTTTGTGCTTTTTTAGGTAAGTTTTCTGTGCAGCCAATAGCATTTACTTTAACACCATTTTTAATAAAGTCTGCTAATTCTTTTTTTAATGAGTTAATTAATAAGCTCATTAAGGCGTCTACCTCTAATTTTGGTCTTTTCCAGTTTTCTGTAGAAAAAGCATATAAGGTAATTGCTTTTACATTTATTAAAGATGCTGCTTCTACAGATTCTCTTACAGCAGTTAGGGCGTTTTTGTGACCAAAAATCCTATTCATTCCTTTACTTTTTGCCCAACGCCCATTGCCATCCATAATAATGGCAACATGTTTTGGTACTCTTTGTAAATTAATAAGTAGTTTTTTATCCATATTATTTTATAAACCCTTTTTATAACAAGGAGGTCTACCAAATGTATATATTAAAGAAAAACCAGTAAAAACATACCAGTCATTTCCTGTTCCTTCAAAATTTAAAGCAGATATTCTATTGGTAGAATAGTCTATATCATCTTCAAATGTATATCTAAATGTTGTTTGCAAAGAAAAGGCAAATTTACCAAACAATCTAGATTTAAAACCTACTCCAAAAGGAATTGTATAAGAAGTTTTATTTGTAAAACTATATACACCTGGGCTTATTTCATCTTGTACTGTGTTATAACTAAAACCTGCTAATTCTATGCTTATGTATGGTGTCCAACTTTTACTATCAGAATATGCATCATATTCATAAAAATTAAAATCCATACCAATAGCTAATTCATGTATTGTATTATTAAAATTAAAACCTCTATTTTGTTTTAAATCGGTCTCTGCGTTTCTATCATCTCCACTTATTGGTAAAAAACTGTACGTTGCCTTTAAGGCAATTCTTGGGTTGTAATTGTATTTAAAAAACACGTTACCAGCAATTTTATTTGGGTATATATAATTAGTTCTACCAATGTCTCCAATAAAATTTGTGCCTCCTACAGTTAGTCCTACTTCGTATACTTGTCCCATTAAAAATGAGGAAATACTTACAAGCACGATAAATAAAATACTGTTTTTCATTCTAAAAAATAGCGAGCAAATATAGGAAATTCAATTTGCTTAATAAAGTTAATGTTTAGTCTTTTTTGAATAACTACTATTTTAATGATTTATTGTAAAAAATCTTTAAAGATTGGTTTCGTTTCTAGTGTCTTCTCCCCAAAGTAATTTACTGCGTAAGGTGTTTAAAAAAGATTGGTTGTTGGGTATAATGCTTTGTACACTAAAAGGTGCTTTTTTGATAAATACTTTTGTATTTTTGGATATCGTGTAAATTCTTGAATCTAAAGAGATTAAAAAATCTTTTTCTCTTGAATCTACTTCTAATTGTATGGCGGTTTCGTCTGAAATAACCATAGGTCTCGCATTTAAATTATGTGGAGCAATAGGTGTAATTAGTACATTTTTAGAGTCTGGTGATATTACTGGGCCATTACAACTTAAAGAGTAGCCTGTAGAGCCTGTTGGTGTTGCAATAATTAAACCATCTGCCCAATAATTTGTTAAATATTCGTTATTTAAGCAGGTTCTAACACCAATCATAGAAGTGGTGTTTTTTCTTGCAATGGTTACTTCATTTAAAGCAAAGTTTAATTCTTTAAAATCGTTGTTTTTTGGTGATGTTTCTACAGATAAAAGCGTTCTTTTTTGTATAGAATATTCACCCCTTAATAAAAGGTCGATACTTTCTTTAATAGCTTTTTTATTAATTGTTGCTAAAAAGCCTAATCTGCCTGTATTTATTCCTAAAATAGGGATGTCTAAATCTCTTATATAAGTTACTGCTCTTAAAATAGTTCCATCACCACCTAAGGTAAACATTAAATCGAAAGTTGGATCTAAGTCTTTAAAATCTGAAAAAACAGGATATTTTTTCTTTAAAATTTTACCCTCAATTAATAAGTTGTTAAATTTCTCTTCAATAAAACAAACAATATCATGAGCTTCTAAAACGCTTAAAAGAATTTGTATTTCTTTTTCTGCGGAAATGGAATAAGATTGCCCGTAAACTGCTACTTTTTTCAAAATCAATACTATTTTACTGTTTAAAAAATAATTTTTAAAATCAACTTTACATTTCTAAATATTTTTGCAAATATTCAGACCTGTTTTTTAAATCTTCTAAATACACGTCATTTTCATGTGAAGAGATTATTTTATAATCATACCTTCTAAAAGTATGCATTACTTCATTAATATCTTCTGATACAATTTTTAAGGTAACTTGAACAATCCCATCTTTTTTTTCGGAGATGTATAAACCTAATAATTTTCCTGAGTTAGATTCGATAATTTGAGCAATTTCACTCATAGAATAATCATTCTCTATTTTTTCTATAATTACCGTTTCGCTGTTTTCTATCATAAAAGGACTTGTAGAAAAAACGTCTAAAACATCACACAAATCATAATAACCAATATACGCTTTGTTTTTATCTAAAACAGGAATAATGGTAGTGTTATTATCTGCAAAAATTTTTAAAAGCTCTAACACAGTGGCTTTTTCATCAGCAAAAAAAGAGTTTAATAAATGTGTATAGGCAACTAATTTTTCTGATGTGTTTTCAATGGTGTGTATATCATCCTCTGCAAAACAGCCTAAAAGTTTGTTGTTTTCTACCACAGCAAAATGAGTAATAGGTAAATTATCAAACAGTTCTTTGGTAGCCTTTATACTACTTTTTAAACTAATGGGTTTTATTTCGTTTAAGATGTAATCTGTAATCTTCATTCTCTACGAATATAGGATAAAATGATTTAATGGTTTATCTTTGTACATTAATTATATACAATGACAAAGTTAAGTGTAAATATCAATAAAATAGCAACCTTACGCAATTCTAGAGGAGGAAATGTGCCAAATTTATTAAAAGTTGCTGCAGACATAGAAAGTTTTGGTGCAAAAGGCATTACTATACATCCAAGACCAGATGAAAGACATATTAGATATCAAGACGCAAGAGATTTGGTAAATGTAGTTACTACAGAGTATAATATTGAAGGAAACCCTGTACCTTCTTTTGTGGATTTAGTTTTAGAAACCAAACCAACGCAAGTTACATTGGTTCCAGATGCTGTAGATGCAATTACCTCCAATGCTGGTTGGGATACTTTAAAACATGCTTCTTTTTTAAGTGAAGTAATTCAGGAGTTTAAAAAACACAATATTAGAACTTCTGTTTTTATAGATACAGATTTAAAATTGATTGAAGGAGCCAAAAAAATAGGTGCAGATAGAATAGAATTGTATACTGAAGAATTTGCTACACAATACGATTTAGGTAATGAAAATGGAGTAAAACCGTATACAGAAGCTGCTGTTTTTGCTCATGAAATAGGGTTGGGTATTAATGCGGGGCACGATTTAAGCTTAGATAACATAGAGTTTTTTAAAAATAACATCCCAAATTTGGCAGAAGTTTCTATAGGACATGCTTTAATTGCAGAAAGCTTATACTTAGGTTTAGAAAACGTAATAAATATGTATTTACATAGGCTTAAATAGTTTACAGTAAACAATTACAGTTTTCATAAATCTTTCTTTTAAAGTATTCAGTTCATCATCTAATTATCAAACAAACCAATTATATACATGCTTAAAAACCCAATTTTACACTCCACAATAAAAGGAGAAGGAAACCCCTTATTAATTTTACACGGGTATTTTGGAATGTCTGATAACTGGAAAACGTTAGGGAATCAGTTTTCTAAAGATTTTCAAGTTCATTTAATTGATCAAAGAAATCATGGTAGAAGTTTTCATAAAGATGCGTTTAATTATCAGGTTTTAGTAGAAGATTTATATAATTATATAAAACATCATCAGTTAGAAAATATTTATTTGATTGGGCATTCTATGGGAGGTAAAACAGCGATGCTGTTTGCGGTAACCTATCCAGAATTAGTTCATAAATTAGTGGTTGTAGATATTTCTCCAAGAGAATACCAACCTCATCATAATGCTATTTTGGCGGCTTTAAATTCAGTAGATTTCTCTATACAAAACACCAGAGGTAAAGTAGATGAAAAATTAAAAGGGTTTATTCCAGAACCAGGTGTTAGACAGTTTTTACTAAAAAATGTTTATTGGAAAGAAAAAGGGCAATTGGCTTACAGGTTTCATTTAAAATCGTTAACAGAAAACAACCCAGAAATAGGAGAGGCTTTACCTTCTTTTACCATTTTTGATAAAAAAACCTTATTCTTAAAAGGAGCTAAATCTGATTACATCACAGAAAAAGAAAAACCAAATATAGAGGCTCATTTTCCAAATTCTAAAATAATTACCATACAAAATGCAGGCCATTGGTTGCATGCAGAAAATCCAAAGCAATTTTACAATGAGGTTTGTTCGTTTTTAAATTTGTAAAATTTAATTATGCTACTACTTCTCCACGATGTGGTTTTAAAGCATCTCTAAATATTTTCATATTTGTTTCATCAACATTTATAAAAGCAGCACATAACATGGGGTTAACCTCTTTGATATCTATAGTGTAATAAGGTAAGCTTTCTGCAGTTGCAAATTCTTTTAAGTGTTTGGTATGATGTATGGCAGTTTCTTTTGCATCTTCGCCTCTAAAATCCCATATAAGTTTTATTTTTCTACTCATTTTTGTTTTTTTTATGATTGATGAAAACACATAAATCCCCTTTTTTAAAGTTAATTTTCACAATATTTTCTATCGCTTTATTTCTAGTGCCAATACTTTTTCCAAAGGTTAAATCTGTATTTTTTAAAGGATATTGTAAACCTTTAGAAGTGATGCTTTTTGCCTTTGGTAAAGGAATTAAAGACACAGTGTTGTGTAAACAACCTATAATTTCTGTTTTTTTATCAGCTAAAAAATACCAGCCATAATTATCAAAAAAAGTAATTTTCAAGTCTTTTTTCCAGCGAACTGCCGTGTGTAAATTTCCTAAAAAATGATCTTGTTCTTTGCCACTTGCACCAAAAACATCAATATTATAAAATCCTTTGTGAAACAAAATTTTTAGAATTTTATCAAAATCTGTAAAATCTTGGTTGGGTGTTTTAATAACTTCAATCTCTTTTGGTATGTCTGCTAAAGAATCAAAATCGCCACTAATAAAATGAGGTGTAATTTTACGATCTTTTAAAAATTGATACGCGCCATCTGTAGCGCAAATAAGACTATACGCATTAAAATTGGGTAGTTTTTTAGGTTTTTCGCCGTTTAATAATAAAAAAACTTTGTTGTTTTTCATAAAAACAAAAGTAGTTTGTTTTTTATAAATAGTTTTATCTTTGACACAAATTATACAGTTTGAGTACAAAACAATTTATTGCAGAAATTTCTTCAAAAAAAATAGAAAAAGCCACGTTTACATGGCAAACACCTAGCAATATTGCTTTGGTAAAATATTGGGGTAAAACCAATCCGCAAATACCTAAAAATGCGTCTATAAGTTTTACGTTAAATAATTGTAATACCAAAACTACAATTGAATTTACCCATAAACAAAATTCTAATAATGTTTCAGAATTAGAGAATAAAGTAGATTTTGATTTGTTTTTTGAAGGAAAAAAGAAGGAGGAATTCAAACCAAAAATTGCAGAATTTTTTAAAAGAGTACAACTATATTGTCCTTATATTTTTGATTATCAAATGATAATCCATTCAGAAAATTCTTTTCCACATTCAAGCGGAATTGCCTCTTCTGCAAGTGGTTTAAGTGCTATAGCTATGTGTTTAATGAGTTTAGAAAGTAAATTAAATACCAGTTTAACTAAAGAATTTATCAATAAAAAAGCTTCTTTTTTAGCAAGATTAGGTTCTGGAAGCGCAAGTAGAAGTGTAGAAGGGCCTTTAGTTGTTTGGGGTAATCACCCAGAAATAGAAGGAAGTTCAGATTTGTTTGGTATAAAATTTCCACACAAAGTACATTCTGCTTTTCAGAATTATCAAGATACAATTTTGCTGGTAGACAAAGGTGAAAAACAAGTTTCTAGTACTCTAGGCCATAATTTAATGCAAAACCATCCCTTTGCAGAAAATCGATTTGCACAGGCTAACGAAAACTTAGGTAAACTCTCTAAAATTCTTCAAAACGGAAATATTAAAGCGTTTGTAAATTTGGTAGAAAGTGAAGCATTAACCTTGCATGCAATGATGTTAACGAGTCAACCGTATTTTATTTTGATGAAACCAAATACGTTAGAAATTATTAATAAAATTTGGGAATATCGTCAAGAAAACAACAGTAATGTTTGTTTTACGCTAGATGCAGGTGCAAATGTACATGTGCTGTATCCGTTTTCAGAAAAAGAAAGTGTGCAACAATTTATAGATAAGAAGTTGTATAAGTATTGTCAGAAAAAACAGTATATTTACGACAGTGTTGGATTAGGTGCTAAATCACTTTAAAACAAGAGAGTTTATATTTTTTTATGAAAATAGTAGTAGCAATTGGTTTTTTTATTTGTGCTTTTTATAGCATAGAAACTGTTGCGCAAAAAAAAATATATTTTGATGCAAATTGGAATAGAACCACACAACAAAAAGCATCTTATTACAGGTCTTTAGACAACGCTAACAAAGAAAAAAAGTTAGTGATAGATTATTTTATAACAGGTAAAAAAGTAAGAGAAGTTTTTTACGACAATGGTAGACCAGATGGTAAATTCTCTGAATTTTACAGTTCTGGTGAATTAAAAACTACAGGAACATATAAAAAAGGTCTTAAAGCAGGTATGTGGAAAACCTACTACAAAAATGGCAAAATAAAAGAAAAAGGCAGTTTTAAAAAAGGCAAAAAAGTTGGGGTTTGGAAAATCTACTATAAAAACGATTAAGTTGGTGTAAGTTTTCGTTAAAATTATAATTCGTAATTTTGTAATACTATAAAAAGAAAAAATGAAAGGACCATTATTTTATGCTAAGATTCTTCTTTTTGGAGAATATGGAATTATAAAAGATTCTAAGGGTTTGGCGATACCTTTTAACGCATACAGAGGTGCTTTAAAAACATCTCATAAACTTACAGGTAAAGCAAAAGTTTCTAACGAAAATTTACAGCTTTTTTACACCTACTTAAAAGGTTTAAAAACAGACTTGGTTTCTTTTAATTTAAAAGACTTTAAAAAAGATATAGATAACGGTATGTATTTTGATTCTTCCATACCACAAGGCTATGGTGTTGGAAGTTCTGGGGCTTTAGTAGCTTCTATTTATGATAAATATGCTGCTGATAAAATTACAGTTTTAGAAAATTTAACAAGAGATAAATTGTTAAATTTAAAACAGATTTTTTCTTTAATGGAGTCCTTTTTTCATGGAAATAGCTCTGGTTTAGACCCTTTAAACAGTTATTTAAGTCTGCCCATTTTAATCAACTCTAAAGAAAATATAGAGCCAGCCGGAATCCCTTCACAAAAAGAAGGTAAAGGAGCCGTATTCTTATTAGATTCAGAGCAAATTGGAGAAACTGCACCTATGGTAAACATCTTTATGAATAAGATGAAAAACGAAGGATTTAGAAAAATGATTAGCGAAGAATTTGCAAAAACTACAGATGCTTGTATAGAAGACTTTTTACATGGAAATGTAAAATCTTTATTTGGCAATGTAAAATCTTTATCTAAAATTGTGTTAAAAAACTTTAAACCAATGATACCAGCTGCTTTTCATAAAGTTTGGGAAAAAGGTATTGCCACCAACGATTACTACCTAAAACTTTGTGGTTCTGGTGGTGGAGGTTATATTTTAGGTTTTACTGAAGACTATGCAAAAGCTCAAAAAAGTTTAAAAGATTATAAGCTAGAACTAGTTTACAGATTTTAAATTACTTTATGAGTTCTCTAAAACTTAAACGACTAATAATTAAAATTTTTAGTTTATTTTCTACAGTAAGAGCTTACAATATATTGGTATTAGTAGCGGCTCAATATTTAGCAGCAATTTTTATTTTTTCGCCAACAAAATCTCTAAGCGATGTAGTTTTTAATTTACACTTACTTTATTTAGTGTTAGCCTGTGTTTTTGTGATTTCAGGAGGTTATATTGTCAATAATTTTTATGATGTAAAAGTAGACAAAATTAATAGACCTCTAAAAACAGGTTTAGACAATTATGTGAAACAAGAAACCAAATTAAAACTCTATTTTTTACTTAATTTTATTGGTTTTTTTTTCGGTATTTTAATTTCTTTTAGGGCTGCTGTGTTTTTTGCATTTTATATATTTTCAATTTGGTTATACTCTCATAAACTAAAAAAGTATCCTTTTATTGGGGTTATTTCTGCCACAATTTTAACAGTATTGCCTTTTTTTGCTGTATTTGTCTATTTTGGTAATTTTTCTAAAATAATTTTTGTGCATGCAAGTTTTTTATTTTTAGTAATTATGGTGCGCGAATTAATTAAAGATTTACAAAATATAAAAGGTGCCATTGCAAATAACTATCAAACATTTCCAGTGGTTTATGGCGAAAAAAAAACCAAGCAACTTTCTATAATATTACTTGTTTTAACTGTTTTTCCAATAGCAATTTTGTTTAGCTACCCTGGTTTAAACTATATGAGATATTATTTTTATTTTGCATTATTTATACTAATTTTTGTGGGCTTTTATTTATGGAAATCGGTCTCTAGCAATCAGTACAGACGATTGCATAACACCCTAAAAATATTACTCTTAATTGGCGTTTTATGTTTGATATTTATAGATACTTCTTTATTAATAGATAAAGTAATCAATAGATTGAATTAGTATCTAATAATATAACTACCTTTGCAAAAATATTTATAATGAAATCAAATAAAAACTCGTCGAGAGGACGACAAGAAGGTAAAAGTAAAGCTCCTCTAAATAGAAAACCCACAAAAAAAACGTATTCTAAAATTAAAAACACTCCAAAATCTGATGAATCATCAGGAATACGTTTAAACAAATACATTGCCAATTCAGGAATCTGTTCAAGAAGAGAAGCCGATACGTATATAGAACATGGAAGTGTTCAGGTAAATGGTAAACTAGTTACAGAAATGGGCTACAAAGTACAACCTACAGATGTTGTTCAGTTTGATGGTACTAGTATTTCTCCAGAAGAAAAAAGATATATTTTATTAAATAAACCCAAAAACTATATTACTACGATGGATGACGATCGTGGTAGAAAAACGGTTATGGAACTAGTGGCAAACGCATCTAAAGAAAGAATTTACCCTGTTGGTCGTTTAGATAGAAATACAACAGGTTTGTTATTGTTTACAAACGATGGCGATTTGGCAAAAAAATTAACGCATCCAAAACACAATGTGCGTAAGTTATATCATGCTTCTTTAGATAGAAAACTAGATTTAAAAGATTTAGAAAAATTACGGGGCGATGTAATTATTGAAGGTAGAAAAGTATTTATTGATGCTATTTCTTATGTGGATGGTCAACCAAAAAGTGAAGTTGGTATAGAAATACATTCTGGTAGAAACAGAATTGTACGTAAAATATTTGAACATGTTGGTTACAAAGTAAACAAATTAGATAGGGTTATTTTTGCTGAATTAACAAAGAAAAACCTACCAAGAGGAAGATGGAGAGCACTTACAAATTTAGAAATTGCCAATCTTCAAAAAATGAAATAATAACCTGAGTTCGATTAATAAAATGCAAGTTGATTTGTTTTGACTGTCTGGTATTTTATGGACGGCTTTTTAGGTAAAAAGCTATAGGCAATAAGCCCTGCAACAATATTAGACAAGAAATTAGTAAAGCTTCTATGTCTAGAATGTTCAATTTGACAGATGTTTTTAAGTTCGTCATTTACAGTTTCTATAACAGAGCGTTTGCGAAGTAAAATTTTATCACTCATTGTCATTAAAGAATTCTTCATATTATTTTTAATATGCGTAATTAAATGCAATCCATCAGTAAAAAGAATCTGCAGTAAATCTTTACCTATATAGCCTTTATCGGCGTATAGTTTTCCATAGATTTTATTTAGAA
>NZ_CANNFF010000005.1 GCF_947503855.1 uncultured Polaribacter sp.
GCAAAATTCATCAACAATACAGAATATTTCAGTAATTTTAGAGTAGATTATCATAGATAGATTTTTAGATTAATAAACTGATATTCAGAGCCTTAATTTACTAAAAATCTATCTTCTTTACTAATAAAATCTATCTAAATATTAATCGAACTCAGGTTTATAGGGTTTTTACCTGTTGGGTTTTAGCGAAAAAAAACATAACTTAGATAACTTGATATATAACAAATTAAAAATCAGTCATATAAGAACACAAGTTACTTTTTTACCAACTTTCGCTTCATCTCATTTAATTTCAGCAAAACTACAATAGATGTTAAGGTAGCTAAATTAGTAGCTAAAATTTCTTTTGCTCGCTTTTTCATTTTTTAAACCTTCTTTTTTTGCACAAAAAACACCAAAATACAATACGTTGATTGTCAGGTTTTTAAAAACTTCATATCCCTGAATTCAGGGATTGACAACATCGTTTTTAGTGTTTATTTTTATAATAGAAAAGACAACAAACTTTATAGATGATATAGAATAACTTTTTATTTGTTTATAAAGTGTTAGTTGGTAGCCATTTGAGAACTGAAAAGAGCAATTTAATAGCCATCTGACTTACAGAATTTAAAAGAAGAATGTAACTTGACTCTCTGAAAGTGAACAATGAAAGCTGATTAAAGGTCGAAATCTAACAGCTCAAGACCTTAATGGAGCAATTAAAACTTATAATATGAAAACTTTAAAAATGAATTTTTTCTATTTATTTATTCTAGGTATTAGTATCTCATTTACCAATTGCGATACTGACTCTACATTAAATGACGATCAAAACAATGAGCAATTAGCTCCAATTGATTTTGAAAAAAAAATCAACAACAAAAGTCCTGAAAATGTAAATGAAAATTTTACGAAATCGGGACAGCCAACTGAATCTCAAAATGAAAAAATTAGTGACAAAGAAGTATATCTGAATATCGAGCTTCATAATTTAACTAAAAAAGATACAGTCTCGCTTTTTATTAATGATTGCGTATTATATAAAGGTGAAGGTTTAACGTACAACACAACGGTAGGACAGATTGACATATTTCGTCTACATAAACGTCACAAATGTAGTAAATCCACAAAAATTAATTCTATATCCGAGTTTTGTGTAAAAGTTGTCAACCACAATGGTTGTGGTGATATATCATATACAGGAATTAATATGAATTTAGTTATTAATCAGTTAAATAATAGTTTTCCTCTAAATTTAGATGATGGCAAGTATATAAAATTTGATAAATTAGACAAATTAGATAATAACAAATTTATTTTTAAACAATCTCATATGCCATTTTAATAAAACTAAACTAGTTTAGCAGATTAAATGAACTATTGAACAACCAATAAAAATATTATAATATTAGTTATTGTGTATGTATTAAGCATTTCAAGATATTTTTAATAAAATAAAACGTAGCATAACAACATATAAAAAATGGCTATGTAAAGCCAATTTATAAAAGTTCTCGTTGGCTTTCATAAATTGGCTTTTTTTCACTGGGTTAAGACGCACTTTTCTTATACATAAACCATTGCTAATTTCAAGAAAAAAACTAAAAAACCTGATACAAAGTTGTAGTTAAAACACCTTTTTTATTACCTACATCCATAGACAAAAACTCTTTTTTTGCCACTATTTGAAAATTAAAAGGTTGTTTTAAAATGTTCAATCCGCTTTGTTTTTTAATGCGTATGCCTTGTCCAGAAATAATATCTTTATTGGGGGCAAAAGTACCATTGGGTAAATGTTCTGTAAGTAAAATATATTTGTATTGTGTAAGTTTTTCTAGTATAGCTATAATTTCTATATTGGAGAGATGTTGCAATACTTGTCTTACAATAACTACGTCTGCTTTGGGTAAGTCATCTTTTGCAATGTCCAAACATAGAAATGTTAAATTACTGGCTTTAAAATACTTTGTATTGTAATCTATTAAACTTTCTACAATATCTACACCTATATATTTTTGACTGTATTTTACCAATTCTTTGCCAATATTAAAATCACCACAACCTAAATCGCAAACAGAAATGGGAGCCTTAAAAGATTTTAAAAAAGCTTGTACTACTTGTAAATAAGGTTTTACAAGGGTTGGGTTATGAGAACCTTCACCAGAATAAAATGGTTTATGGTTGGTGCCCCAAAGATGCTGCTCGTAAATTTGAGTCATGGCATCTTTAGTAGGCCAAGGTTTTTTGTTTCTTTTGATTTTTGGGTTCATACATAAAAAAATCTCGATTGCTACTTTTGTAGGAATGCTACTCCATTACTATTATTAATTCTGATTTTCTAAAATCGTTTTTACAATCATTTTTGCGTGAATTCTAGAATTTTCTATAAACCATTTATGAGTTTCCATACCTCCACAAATAACACCTGCTAAAAAAATGCCCTTCACATTAGTTTCCATAGTTTCCTCATGATAACTTGGTATTCTTTTTTCATTATCAGACAAACGAATGCCCATTTTTTCTAAAAAAGTAAAGTTGGGTCTGTATCCAATAAGAGCCAATACAAAATCGTTATCAATCGTTATTTCTTCTTGGTCTGTTTTAATATTTAAAGTGGTTGCTGTAATTTGGGTAATATTTGCATTGTAGTACGCTTTTATACTGCCTTCTTCAATTCTATTGATAACGTCTGGTCTTACCCAATATTTTACACGATCGCCTACAGATTTTCCTCTGATAACCAAGGTAATCTCTGCTCCTTTTCGCCAACATTCTAAAGCTGCATCTATGGCAGAATTACTAGCACCCACCACAGCTACTCTTTGACCAGCATAAAAATGAGGATCTTTGTAATAATGTGCTACTTTTGCCAGTTCCTCTCCAGGAATACCTAATTTATTTGGGATGTCGTAAAAACCAGTGGCTACAATTACATTTTTTGCTTGATAGGTGTCTTTTGAAGTTTTTACAGAAAAAAAATCGTCGTTTTTAGCAACATTTTCTACTTTTTCAAACAAATGAATATTTAAATTATTAGATGTTGCAATTCTCCTATAATATTCTAAAGCTTCAATCCTACTAGGCTTTGCTTCTTTACTAATAAAGGGAATTTCATCAATTTCTAAGCGTTCAGAAGACGAGAAAAATTGCATATTTACGGGGTAATTGTAAAGCGAATTTACAATGGGTCCTTTCTCTAAAATCAAATAGCTGAGTCCTTTTTTTTGTGCTTCTAAACCACAAGCAATACCTATGGGCCCTCCTCCTATTATTACAATATCATATATCATAAATTCTTTTTATAAATAAATGTCTTCTAAACTAATTACTACTTCGTCTTTTCTTTTTCTAAAAACCTAATTTACTCATATATTGCAAATAGCATTGAAGCCCATTGCCACCAAAATTTCTTTAACAATTTAGAGTTTTATCATATTAATTATTAACAACTAGATTTTTCTTTTTTATATTCATAGTGTTTTATAGCAATAGTAATGGTGTCTTTATCTAATTATGTAGATTATTACATCACATTTCCATTTTCTATAGTATTGTGGCTTTTGTTTAAATTACCTTCTATAAAACATTGCTGAATCTCATCTATTTCTTCTTCAAAAAATCACCTTAACCTAGCTTCTAAAGGAAAATCTTTTAACAAATAGTTTGGGTTTGAAAACTACCTCTTAGAACTACAAAAGCTAAAATAACAAAATTAGATAGTAAAAGATAAGTACCCATTTGCGAAATAATATAAACTAATACCCCACAAAAAATTGTTATTATTATTAAAATTTCAACAATTGTGTTTCTCATGAAAATGATACATAAAATAAAGTTTAAAAATAACTCATTCCGCTCAAAAATTTAAATTTCGTTGGCAAAAAATTGCGTTAGTGATTGAAATGACATCCTTTTTTGAAGCATGAAAAAAAGATATAATGAAAAGCACGACCTGAAAGGGAACGCACAAAAAAACTCCAACAAATAAATGTTGGAGTTTTAAATATGTTTAAAATTCTAGGAAACTTATTTCTTGAATTTTGCGTATTTGTTTTTGAACTTGTCAATTCGTCCTGCAGCATCGATAAGCTTAGATTTACCAGTGTAAAATGGATGAGATGTTCTAGAAATCTCTAATTTTACTAAAGGATACTCTGTACCATCTACTTCTAAAGTTTCTTTAGTGTTTGCAGTAGAACGTGTTAAAAATACATCGCCATTAGACATGTCTTTAAAAGCAATGATTCTATAATTTTCTGGATGAATTTCTTTCTTCATTTTGAATATATTTAATACTTTAATATTATGTTTGTATGAGTAAAGTTGGTAAGGTTTTACTCTAAAATCTAAATAGCTGTTAACTAACTATTTTGAGGATGCAAATTTAACCTTATTTTTTAATTTACAAATAAATAAATTGTTTTTATTTGCAATATTGTTATTTTTAATAGAAAACAAGTCCTTTTAGCACTTAAAAGTTGCTTGGTGTTGTCTTTTTTTTGAATATTTACATTCCAAAAAACCGAAATTTACATTTATAATGAAGAAGCTTTCTATTCTATTTTACTTTTTAGCAATTCTATTAACCACTATTTCTTGCGCAGACGCATATAAATTTTCTATAGAAAAGCCAGAAAAAACCACGCTAAACCAAACCATTACTTTAAAAATGGTTGAAAAAGAAGGCAAAGAAATTGAGAAAGTTCAGTTTTATGTAAATGGCAAAGAGGTATCTAGTAATAGCAACACCTTAACCCTAAATACCAACGATCTTGGTGTGGGTAAACATGCTATTAATGGGTTGGCTTTTTTTGATGGGAAAACGAAAAAGAAAAATGCTTTTTTAGAGGTTTTTGCAGATACAAAACCCGATTTTTATAAATATAAAATTGTAAATGAATATCCGCATGATACCAAAGCATACACACAAGGATTGGAGTATTACAATGGCTATTTATATGAAACTACAGGACGTAGAGGACAATCTTCTTTAAGAAAAATAGACATAAAAACAGGGAAAGTTTTACAGAAAATAGATTTAGACAACCAATATTTTGGTGAAGGAATGACCATTATAAAAGATAAAATTATTTGGCTTACTTGGCAATCTAAAAAAGGTTTTGTTTACGATTTAGAGACTTTTAAAAAAGAAAAAGAATTTAGCTATAATAAAAGTAAAGAAGGTTGGGGTTTAACACAAAACGAAAGTGAATTGATAAAATCTGACGGAACTAACAAGATTTGGTTTCTAGATAAAAAAACTTTAGAAGAAAAGTACTTTATCCAAGCATATGCTCATGATAGAGCGTTAACGCAGTTAAACGAACTAGAGTTTATTAACGGAAAATTATTTGCAAATTACTATCAAAAACCAATTATTGCAATTATCAACCCAAAAACAGGTGTTGTGGAAGGGTTGATTAACCTAAAAGGCTTAGAAGCCGAAATGAAAAAAACGCAAAAATTAGTTGCTAATGATGAAGTTTTAAACGGTATTGCTTTTGATGCGGAAAACAACAGGTTGTTTGTTACTGGTAAAAATTGGGGCAAATTATTCGAAATTGAATTGATAAAGCAATAATAAACTCATTTATAAGTTTTATTTTTACTTTTATTTAAAAGAAATATAAAATCTATGAAGCAATTATTTACTTTTTTAATTTGTTGTGCTTTAATTTCTATCAGTTCTTGTAGAAAAGATTTTTCTACCATTCCTAATTTTGGCACGTTAGAATTTTCTAAAGACACTGTTTTTTTAGATACTATTTTTACCAATATTGGTTCTGCCACTTACAATTTAAAAGTATATAATAGAAGTAATAATGCGATTACCATTCCTAAAATTCAGTTAGAAAATGGTACCTCATCTAACTACCGTTTAAATGTAGATGGTATTCCTGGTAAAGATTTTAGCAATATAGATATCCTTGCAAAAGATAGTATTTTTGTTTTTATAGAAACTACTGTCAATGTTGCAAACCAAAGCAGTCCTCTATATATAGACAGAATTTTATTTGATACTGGCAACAACCAACAAGATGTAGATTTGGTAACCTTGGTAGAAGATGCTAATTTTATTTTTCCTGGTAAAGACCCTATTTCTATGAAAATAGATAGCCTGACCCTAGATGGGCAACCCACAAGCATTAAAGGGCGTTTTTTAGAAGATACAGAATTGACTTTTACCAATACAAAACCCACCGTTATTTATGGTTATGCAGCGGTACCCGCTAATAAAACCCTAATAATTGAAGCAGGTTCTAGAGTCCATTTTCACGACAATTCTGGCTTAATTGTAGATGATAAAGCTACGTTAAAAGTAAACGGAACATTGTCTGAAAAAGTTATTTTTGAAGGAGATAGATTAGAAAATTCTTTTAGTGAAATTCCTGGTCAATGGGGAACAATTTGGATGCGTGCAGGAAGTAGGGACAACGAAATTCATCATGCACTAATAAAAAACGGAATCATAGGTGTTTTAATTGATAGTATTGGTAGCACAAGTACTCCAACTTTAAAACTACAAAACACAGAAATTTACAACCAAACAAATTTTGGTATTTTGGCAAGAGAAACAAACTTAGAAGCCAATAATGTGGTTATTGGTAGTGCTGGTGAAGCTTCTTTAGCAGCTACAATTGGAGGAACTTACAATTTTACACACAGTACTTTTGCCAATTACTGGAGCAATGGTATTAGACAATTACCTGCTGTAGTAATTAATAACTTTTTTATATACAATAATGATGCTGGTCAAGAGATTATTGAAACAAGAGATTTAAAAGCTGCTAATTTTACAAATTGTATTTTTGAAGGTAATAACAATATTGAGTTTTTAGTAGATAAAGTTGATGGTGGTGGTTTGTTTAATTACAGCATAAAAAATTGTATGATTAAATTTAATGACAGCAGTAATTCTTTTGAAGATGTTTTTGAAGTTGACTTTAACAACAACCCTAATTACAGCAACATCATTTTAAATGGTATTGCCAATTTTAGAGATACTCAAAAAAACGATTTTATTATTGGTGATAAAAGCAGCGCAATTAACAAAGCCATTGCAAGCCCTTTTACCCTGGATATTTTAGGTGTTGATAGAACTACAGCTCCAGATATTGGTGCTTATCAGCACATTACTTTTGATTAGTAAAATGTATTCAATTCGTACTTTTTAAATACTATTTTTTATAAACCACACCATTTTTCATTACAAAAACAACATTTTCCATAGTTGCAATATTTTTGGTAGGATCATCATCTACAGCAATAATATCTGCAAAAAAACCTTTTTGAATTTGCCCTAATTCGGTTTCCATTTTAAGCAACGTAGCATTGGTTATTGTAGCAGATTGTATGGTTTTCATTGCTGGCATGCCAGCTTCTACCATAAAACCAAACTCTTTACCATTGTTACCGTGTTTAAAAACACCAGCATCTGTACCAAAGGCAATTCCCACTCCTTTTTTATATGCTTTTGCAAAAGTTCCTTGTATTTGTGGCCCAACAGCCAAAGCTTTCGGCACTACAATTGCAGGATAAAAACCATCAATTTTTGCTTTTTCTTCTACTTCTTTACCTGCTGTAATTGTAGGTACTAAATAAGCATCGTGTTTTTTCATCAATTCCATGGTTTCATCACTCATATACGTACCATGTTCTATCGTTTTTACACCTCCAACAATGGCTCTTTGCATTCCTTCATCACCATGCGCGTGTGCTGCAACATGCATTCCATAATCTTTGGCAGTTTCGCAAATAGCTCTTACTTCTTCAATTGTAAACTGTGGGTTGTCTCCTGATTTTGCAACACTTAAAACGCCACCAGTTGCAGTTATTTTTATACAGTCTGCGCCATTTTTATAACGCTGTCTTACTGCTTTTTTTGCGTCTTCTATAGAGTTTACAACACCTTCTTTAGGGCCTGGATTGCCAATTAATACTCTACTACTGCCATTTGTTGGATCTGCATGACCGCCTGTAGTTGCCAAAGATTTACCAGCAGTAAAAACTCTAGGTCCAGGAATTTTACCTGCATTAATAGCATTTCTTATAGAAATATTTACACCTGTTCCTCCTAAATCTCTTACAGTTGTAAAACCATTTAACAGAGTAGTTTTTGCAAAACCTACTGAGTTAAAAGCAACATCTGCTTCGTTTAAAATATATTTATTTAGTCTTGTATTTCTATCAAATTCTTGCTCAATATGCACATGAAAATCTATCAAACCGGGCATTACTACCTTGTCTCTTAAATCGATAACTGTACCACCTTTTGGCATAATATAACCATCTTTAACAGCGATGATTTTATTTTCTTTTACAAATATTGTTTTTTTACTTTCTATTTTACCTAGTTTGGTATCTACCAATTTTCCGCATAAAATGTAAGTAGTTTGCGCATTCGAAGTTTGTAATATAAAAACGGTAATAAAAAGTAATAATAATTTGTTCATTTGTAGTTATTTTATCTTTAAATGTATGAAAAAATACCTAATTTGGTAGCTTAAAATTTAAAAAATGAAAAATGTAGTTATTACTGGAACAAGTAGAGGAATTGGTTTTGAACTAGCAAAACAATTTGCAGAGGAAGGACACAATGTTTTAGCTATTTCTAGAAATACCCAGCCTTTAGAGAAAGTTAATCATAAAAATATAAAAGTGATATCTGTAGATATTTCAAATACTGATGACTTACAAAAGGTGAAATATTTTGTAGATACCAATTGGAAAAAAGTAGATATTTTGATTAATAACGCAGGTAAATTGATAAATAAACCATTTACAGATTTGACTTCTCAAGATTTTTTAGAAGTATATAAAGTAAATGTTTTTGCAGTGGCAGAAACCATACAAATATTAATTCCTTATTTATCTAAAGGAAGCCATGTAGTTACTGTAAGTTCTATGGGAGGTATTCAAGGTAGCCTAAAATTTCCTGGTTTAGCAGCTTATAGTTCTGCTAAAGGCGCTGTTATAACACTATCTGAATTATTAGCAGAAGAATATAAAGAACAACAAATTGCATTTAATGTGTTGGCTTTAGGTGCTGTACAAACAGAAATGTTAGAAGAGGCTTTTCCTGGATATGAAGCACCACTTTCTGCTAAAGAAATGGCAGATTATCTATTTAATTTTGCTACCACTGGTAACAAATTTTATAACGGAAAAATATTGCAGGTTTCAAGTTCTACTCCTTAATCAGTTTGACGAAATAATTGGATTATAATAATTTTATCCCTTCTAAAGCCATTCCATTTGTTCATTTTTTAATTGATGAGCACAACTTTACGCTTAAAATTGTAAATCAAAGGCAAACAAAACATGGAGATTTTAGGCAATTGCCTGATGGAAAATTTCAAATTACAGTAAATAATAATTTGAATCAACATCAATTTCTATTAACCTTAGTGCACGAAATTGCACATCATGTTACGCATCAAAAATTTGGAAGAGTACAGCCTCATGGTAAAGAGTGGAAAGCTATATTTCAACATTTAATGTTGCCTTTTTTACATCCAGATATTTATCCGAAAGAAATATTGCCTTATTTAGCCAATTATTTAAAAAACCCAAAAGCAAGTACAGACGCAGATGTAAAGTTATCTTTAGCTTTAAAAGGTAATGAAGCTGCAGCTGGTAAATATTTTGTTTTCGACATTCCTTTTGGAAGTCTTTTTATTTTTAAAAACATCGTTTATAAAAGAGGAAACAAACGCAGAACTCGTTACGAATGTTTAAATATTAAAAATAAAAAAGTATACCTTTTCAATCAAAATGTAGAAGTAACTCTTTTTGATCAGGAAGCTTTTTAAAAAAAATATGAAAAAAAAACTTTCTAAAAAAATAAAATATACAAATGATTATCAATACTTTAACTTACCGATAATCAAAATAAACCTAACAAACTGATTTTTTTTTACTTTTCAGACAGCGTATTTTATTATTTTTCTCGTTTTATAAACAAAGTATCTAGCTCCATTTCTCTTTGCAACCACGTTCTTAATTCCTTTTCTTTGGGTGAAATAATACTATCATGCAATTTAGCGTTCCACTTTATAGTGGCAACTGGTATGGTATCTATTTTAATAAAGTCTTTAGACGATAAAACGTTTGCAAAACCAATTTTTTCGATATTTACATATCTTATTTTGGATTCTTTCGCAATTCTACTAAAAGCCACCACTTTTTGATTTTTATTTAAAGCATCTTGCTCTATTCTGTTATTTAAACTAGAAATTGTTTGTTGTAATTCTGTAATCTGCTTTTGCAAACCTGCAATAATATTTTTACTCTCTTGAAGTTCTGCACGCTTTTCTTTATAAGCTGTAGTGATCAACTCAAAACTTTTGGTATCACTTCCTTTAATACTCAAATTAAAACCAACTAAATTAGGGTAATCTCTACTATTAGAAAGCTCATTTTTTAAATCGTTTTCTGTTGCTTCTGTAATTTCATTAAAAAAGTTTACATAAATTTCTTTCTTTTCTATGTCCTTATCCCAATCTATTAATTGTAACGATTTATTATTTTTTATTTCATTTTTAATAAAATAATTAATCTGCGTATTCATTTGGTTTTCATTGAAAACATTTACAAAAGTAAAAATAGCAGGAATCATTACAGCGATACCTATTAAAGTAGCAATTGTAGATGAGCGTTTTCTTTTGGCTGCATTTGCATATTTATGCATTGGAAAACGCAAAAATTTTAAAACTAAAAATGTGGCTAATGCTATAAAAATTGTATTAATGGTAAACAAATACATAGCACCCAAAAAGTATGGAAAATTTCCTTTGGCTAACCCATAACCTGCCGTACATAAAGGTGGCATTAAAGCGGTAGCAATAGCTACACCAAAAATTACAGAAGCAATAGTACCTTTTTTAGTTCTGGCAACCATTAGTGCCAACCCTCCAAAAAACGCAATTAAAACATCACGTATATCTGGGCTAACTCTACCTAATAATTCCGAATTATCTTGACTTAATGGAAAAAAATAAAAGAATAAAAAAGAGGCGAATAAACTTAGCCCAATCATAGTACCTAAGTTGACGAGAGACTTTTTAAAAGTTTCTATATCATTTAAAGCAAAAGACATACCTAACCCCAAAATAGGCCCCATTAAAGGAGATATTAACATGGCTCCAATAACAACAGCTGTAGAATTTGCATTTAAACCAACAGAGGCAACAAAAACAGCAAAAATAAGAATCCAAGCGGTAGCGCCTTTAAAAGGAATATCAGCTTTTATGGCATCTAAAGTGGCTTCGTGATCTGTATCATCTCTAAAATCGAAAAGTTCTAGTAAAAACTTTTTAATACTGTTTATAAGTCCAATAGCATCTTTTTGAACATTTTGCTTTGTGTTTTCTTGCGAATGAGGCCCTACATTTTTTTGAATATCTTTTTCCATATATAAAAAATTAGAAAGTAGGAAAGATACCAAAAAAAGTTAATTGAAAAGACAACAATACTATTTACTGAAAAAAATTTTATCAATTTCTAATTTAAAGCGCTGTTGTTTTTTGTTTCCGATTAAAAAAGCAATTTGTTCTATACTTTCAGCAGAAAAATTATCCATATTTAATTTTCTTCCTCTAAAAGCAGGATACATTTCTGAAAGTTGAATTGTGATGTTTTCCCAGTTACCTGAAGTTGTAAATGTTGAAATATAAGAATAGTTATTATTTGATTTGTCTTTAACTCTAAATTGATATTTTTTACCATCACCTTTTAACCTTATAACAATTTCTTTAGAATTTAAAGTTTGTATGGATTCAAAACGATAACGAACAGAAGAAAACCCTCCACTATTTTCTAAAGATACGTCTCCGTAAAATTCTGCATGACCATTTTTATTCAACCTAAAATTTCCATTAGATCGTCCTCCCATAACAACATCATCTACCACTCTCCAATTAGAAATATTGCTTTTTGTATTAAAATCGAAAAGTATAAGATTAGAATCCTTCATAAAAAGTAAAGTTGATAAAAGTAAAATATATAGTTTGTTCTTAGTGTATTACTATTATAACACAAAATTACTTAGAAAACGAATGAATAATGTTGGAGTATTGTTAAAATAAAAAAGTTCCATACGTTTTGTATGGAACTTTTTCTGTGACCGGGCTGGGGCTCGAACCCAGGACCCTCTCCTTAAAAGGGAGATGCTCTACCAACTGAGCTACCAGGTCATTCTTTTTCGTTTAAGCGGGTGCAAATATATGAGTTATTTTATAAAAAACAAACCTATTTTTTATTTTGTTTCTTTTAAATAAACTTCTCTTACTTTTTTTAATAAATTAGAAGAATACACAAAGTCTACAACAGCTTCATTATCAGTAGAAAAAATGTCTTCACTACTACCTTCCCACTCTTTTTTTCCTTTGCTTAAAAAAATTATTTTTTCTCCAATTTCTATTACAGAATTCATATCATGGGTATTAATTACGGTTGTAATTTGGTATTCGTCTGTAATTTCTTGTATTAATTTATCTATTACAATGGCAGTTTGAGGATCTAAACCAGAGTTGGGTTCATCACAAAATAAATATTTTGGATTCATTACAATAGCTCTTGCAATGGCAACTCTTTTTTGCATTCCTCCAGATAATTCTGCTGGTAATTTATCATTAGAATTTTCTAAATTAACTCTGTTTAAAACAAAATTAACACGCTCTAACATTTCTTCTTTTGTTTTTTTGGTAAACATTTTTAATGGAAACATTACATTTTCTTCTACTGTTTGAGAATCAAATAAAGCACTTCCTTGAAAAACCATTCCTATTTCCTGTCTCCATTGTTGTTTTTCGGCATCGGTAAAATGAGTATTTATTTTGCCATCAAAAGAAACAGTCCCTTTTTCTGGTTTGTGTAACCCTATTAACGATTTTAAGAAAACAGTTTTCCCAGAACCACTTTGACCGATTATTAAATTTGTTTTTCCTGGTAAAAATGTAGCCGTAATTCCTTTTAAAACTTCTGTGCCATTAAACCCTTTATGTAAATCTTTAACTTCTATCATATTGTTATGTTAGTAGTAATTGTGTTAATATATAATTGGCAATTACTATTAGAATAGTTGTCCAAACTACAGCCTGTGTACTGGCTTTTCCCACTGCAATAGAGCCTCCTTTTACAAAATAACCATGATAAGAAGGAACCGTAGTAATTAAAAAAGAAAAAACCAGTGTTTTTATCAAAGCATATACAATTAAAAAAGGTTTAAAATCTGTTTGTATGCCTATAATATAATCTGTACCTGTAAATAAACCCGAAAGAACTCCTGCTAGCCATCCACCAAAAATACCTAAAGCCATGGCTACAGCAATTAAAAACGGATAAAAGAATAATGCTGCAATAACTTTAGGTAATACTAAAAAATTTATGGAGTTTATCCCCATTACTTCTAGAGCATCAATTTGTTCTGTAACCCTCATAGTACCAATACTTGAAGTAATATAAGAACCTACTTTGCCTGCTAAAATAATAGAGCAAAATGTAGGAGCAAATTCTAAAATAATAGATCTTTTTGCTGCAAAACCTATTAAAGAATCGGGTATAAAAGGACTGTCTAAATTTAAAGCCGTTTGTAAAGCAATAACACCCCCTATAAAAAAGGAAATAAACATAATAATTCCTAAAGATTTGATACCCAAATCTTCTATTTCTTTCATTAAGGCTTCGTAAAATATTTTTGGCTTTTGTGGTTTTGTAAAAACGCGCCCTAGCATCATAAAATATTTACCTATTTGTTCAATATAAATCATTCAAAGAAATTTTAAGCTAAAGTATTAAATTATGATTAATTGATTGTTAATTAATACATATCAAAATAAAAAATAATTACTTTTGTTTATGTAAGGATTTAAATTACTTCGATGAAAAATATAATTTTATTTGTTTTATGTATTTTTTTATTTTTTTCTAATTGTACAGAAAAAAAAATACAAGATAAAAAACCAAAACTTGTTGTTGGTATTGTGATAGATCAAATGAGGTACGATTATTTAACAAGATATGCAGAGAGGTATGGCAAAGGTGGTTTCAACAGAATTTTAAAGAATGGATTTTCTTTAGAAAACGCACATTATAACTATATACCAACATATACAGCTGTTGGACATGCTTCTATTTTTACTGGTACAACGCCAAATAATCATGGTATTATTTCTAACAATTGGTATGATAAATTTTTGAAGGAAAGCATATACTGTGTAGATGATTCCAACTACGCAACGGTTGGAAATTCTGGTAATGTTGGTAAAAAATCTCCACAAAGATTGTATACCACAACAATTTCTGACGAGTTACATTTGGCCCAAAATATGAAAGGAAAAACCATTGGATTGTCTATAAAAGATAGGTCTGCAATTTTACCCGTAGGTCATACAGCAAATGGTGCTTATTGGTATGATGCTGCTAATAATAATCAATGGGTTACAAGTTCATACTACATGAAAAAACTTCCTAAATGGGTTGCAGATTTTAATGCAAACAATAATGCAGACAATTACTTAAATGAAACTTGGAACACTTTGTATGATATAAATACTTATGAAAAAAGTAGAAGTGACAATAATATTTTTGAAAAAAATTTAAACGGAAAAGCAACTCCCACTTTTCCAAAAAAATTAAAAGAATTAAGAGCAAAAAACGGGAATTTTAATTTGATCAAAACAGTTCCTGCTGGAAATACGTATACGGTAGATTTTGCCAAAGCTGCCATTATAGGAGAACAATTGGGCAAAACAGCCTATACAGATTTTTTAACCGTTAGTTTTTCCTCTACAGATTATATTGGGCATAGATATGGTGTTGCAGCTGTTGAAACAGAAGACACCTATTTACGTTTAGATAAAGATTTAGAAGATTTTTTTACTTTTTTAGATACAGAAGTAGGGAAAAATAATTACACATTATTTTTAACTGCAGATCATGCTGCTGTTCATGTACCTGCTTACTTACAGTCTTTAAAAATTTCTGCACACTATATGGATGCTAAAAAGTTTAAAAACTTTATTTTAGAGATCACACAAAAATATTTTAACTCTAAAGAATTGGTAGAAAATATTTCTAACTATCAAATATTTTTAAATAAAGATAAGATAGCATCTCTAGGGTTGGATAAAAATGAAGTAGCGCAAAAGTTGGCAGATGAAGTTATTAATTTTGATAAAATATATAAGGCTGTAACAGCAAGAACTTTGCAAACAACCAATTTTACAGATGGAATTATGAATTCGCTTCAAAATGGATACAATCAGAAATTTTCTGGAGATGTTTTAATGATCCCTTATCCTGCAACACTAATAAGAGAAAGAAAAGGCACTAGCCATGGTTCTGGATATTCTTACGATACTCATATTCCTATTATTTTTTATGGAAATGGTATTAAAAAAGGTAAAAGTTCTAAAAAATATTCAATAATTGATATTGCTCCAACAATATCGAACTTGTTAAAAATTGAATCGCCTAATGGTACTTCAGGTAAAGTTATAGAAGAAGCTTTAAAATAACTATCTTACAAAGATGAAACAGTTACTATTACTATTTACGGGTTTAATCTACCTATCTAGTTTTAGTCAAATTTCTGATTTTAAAATAAAGTTTGATTTACCAAATGAAGTTGCTGAAACTTCTGGATTATTATTCTTGAATGGTAAAATAATTACTCATAATGATAGTGGCGACTCAGCTAATTTATATGAAATAGATTCACTAACTGGGAATTTAACTAGAACAATTATCATCTCTAATGCTACAAATATTGATTGGGAAGATCTTTCTGAAGATGACACACATATTTATATTGGTGACATTGGTAATAATAGTGGCAATAGAATTGATTTAAAAATTTACAAAATTTTAAAAACAGATTATTTAACAGAAAACGCTATAACTGCTGAAGTAATTAATTTTTCATACGAAGATCAAACCGATTTTACAACCAAAGTAAATGCCAACAATTTTGATGCAGAAGCATTTGTTATCTATCAAGATTCAATATTAATTTTTACAAAAAATTGGACAAATTTTAAAACCAACGTTTATAAAATCCCAAAGATAGCAGGAACATATTCTGCCGAAAAAATAAGTACAGGGAATGTTCAGCTTTTAATTACTGGAGCTACTTATAATTTAACAGACGACATTTTTTTTCTTTGCGGTTATGATTCTACTGCAAATCCTTTTCTTGTGTTTATAGATAATAATAGAACTTCGGGAAGTAATATTTTTGACTCAGGATATCAAAGAATATCAATTGCATCAGAAATAGGGCAAGATGCACAAGGTAGTCAAGTTGAAGGGATTACTAATTTTGGAAATGGTAAATATTACTTATCTAGAGAATTTGTATCCACAATTCAAGGAGGTGTTACATTCAATTTCCCACAACGTTTGTATGAATTTTCAGACTCTCAAAGCAATACATTAGTAGCTGTAAAAGAAGAAGATAGTATTGATTTTAAAATTTATCCAAACCCGGTAAATAGTAAAATATACATCAAAAAAACAAATAGTGAGCTACCTCTTTTTAAAGTAAAAATATTTTCTGTAATTGGAAAAGAAATTAATAAGACAGAAATTATTGATTATAGTAAAGGGATTGATATTTCTCATTTAAAAAATGGAACATACTTTATAAGGTTTTACTTTAAAGATCGACAAACAATAACAAAAAGATTTGTCAAATTCTAAAATTAGAGCTTTTTTGATGCTTTTAAATGGATTTTCTAGAAAGTACAATACCAACAATTAAAGTAATAAAAGCACCCATTGAAATTCCTGGAACAAAATTTAAAACAACTGGTTTAATTGATAAAATAATAGACTCTTATTTTATTTTATAGGTAAAAAAACCTCTGCCATCATACATCTAGCACTACCACCTCCACAGGTTTCTATAGTTTCTAAAGAACTATAAATAATTTTAGAGTGATTATTTATTTTAGAAATTTGACTTTGGGTTAAAGAGTCATAAGCAGCTTTACTCATCACTAAAAACAACTCATCATTGGCTCCTTGAACCTGCAACATATTTCCTGCAAAACGATGCATTTGCTTTTCTGAAATATCAATTACATGCTTACCATCTTCTTTTAAATGTTTTAGTACGTATTTCTTTTCTTTTTTATCATCTATGGCATCTAAACAGATTACCACAAAAGTTTCTGCAACACACATCATTACATTGGTATGATAAATAGGTACGCGTTTATTATCTACTGTTTGGTTGGCAATAAATATGACTGGTGTATATTCAAAATCTTCACAAAACTCTATAAATAAATCTTCATCTGCTCTTGCAGATAAAGCACAATATGCTTTTCTATTTGTTCTGTCTAAAATAATACTTCCTGTTCCTTCTAAAAACAAATTTTCTTCTTCTGCTGATGTATAATCAACAATATTTTCTATTAAAAATCCTTTTTCTTCTATAACATCTAAAATTTCTAATCTTCTTTCTAACCGTCTATTTTCTGCAAACATTGGGTAAACTCCTACAGTACCATCTTCGTGAAAAGAAATCCAGTTATTAGGAAAAACTGCGTCTGGAGTATCAAAATCATCAGTGTCTGATATGACAACAACATTTACACCATAACTTTTTAATTTAAAAACGTATGCATCAAATTCTTCTTGTGCTTTTTTATTTATTTCAGCATTTTTTAAAGGTACATCTTCTTGAAAATAATTATTAACTGCAGTTTGTTCATTCATCCTAAAATTTTTAGGACGAATCATTAAAATAGTATTTGTGGTTTGTTTCATATTAAATTTTTAAAAAAAAATTATTTTTTTGTGTTGAAATCGAAAATTGAAAACAATAATTTGGTTTGTCTCTAGACTTAAAAAAAATCTAATTAGGTTCTCAACTAATCTTTAAAGTTAACTAAAAAGCCCTCTTAATCTCTAATTAATGGCATTGTAGAACAACGTAACAAACCTTCTTGTTTTGCAATTTCTGCATAGGGTACTTCTTCTACCGTAAAACCATTTTTTCTTAACCAAGTATTTAATCTTGTAAAGTTTTGTTCTGATATAATAACTTGTTCTGAAATTGAAAAAACATTACTATTCATGTTATACATTTCTTCTTTTGTAATCTCAAATATATTCTCTTTTCCAAAGAAATTAACCAACCATTCATATTCTTTTTCTACTAAAAATCCATTTTTATGCAAAATGGCTTTGTCTTTTCCAATAGGTTGAAAACAACAATCTAAATGTAGTGCATTTTCTCTAGGGTTTGTATTGTCTTTTCTAAGCTCAAAAGATTTTACAGTTTTTTCTGGAAACAATTCTTGCAAAGCTATTACTGCATCTATATTTGTTCTTGCTGTAATATGTGCTGCATAATCCTCTCCAGAATAGGTTCCCACAAAAATATAATCATTCCAAGGCATTACATCTCCACCTTCTACATGGCATTCTTCTGGTAATTTTAAAATTTTATTGGGATCTATTTTAGAGATAACATGAGAAATAGCCTCTATTTCTTGGTCTCTGTCTGGTAATATATTTGCTTTTATAAATTTATCATCTATTACAAAAGCAATATCTCTAGAAAATATTTGGTTATAATTTTCTATAACTTTAGGTCTAAATACTTTTACATTGTATTTTTCTAACACTTTTGCTACGGCTTCCATTTCTTTGATCATGTCCTCTTCTTTTGGGTAGGTTCCTGCAAGCACATGCTGTACACTTTTTGGATCGTAACAATCTTCTATATTAGGTACAAGGCCATTACTTTGTGCAGTACCCAAAACAACTGCTCTTAACTTAGTAGTTTCATTATTAACGTTTAATTGTATCATAAAACGATATTTATAAAAAAAGCTTCATAAAATATGAAGCTTTTTAAAATTTATATAAATGTAATAAAATTATCTGTTTTCTATAGAAACAAAACCTCTTTCGTTTTCTCCAACATATATTTGACGTGGACGCCCAATAGGTTCTTTTTTCAAACGCATTTCTTTCCATTGAGCAATCCAACCTGGTAAGCGTCCCATTGCAAACATTACCGTAAACATTTCTACAGGAATACCCATTGCTCTGTATATAATACCTGAATAGAAATCTACATTAGGATATAATTTTCTTTCTACAAAATAAGGATCATTTAAGGCTTCTTTTTCTAAACCTTTTGCAATCTCTAGGATAGGATCATCAACTCCTAGACTTTCTAAAACTTCGTCTGCAGCTTTTTTAATGATTTTTGCTCTTGGATCAAAGTTTTTATAAACTCTGTGACCAAAGCCCATTAATCTAAAAGGATCATTTTTATCTTTAGCTTTTGCCATGTATTTCTTAGTATCTCCACCATCTTCTTTAATTGCTTCTAACATTTCTAAAACTGCTTGGTTAGCACCTCCATGAAGTGGCCCCCAAAGTGCAGAAATTCCTGCAGATAAAGAAGCGAATAAACCGGCATGAGAAGAACCTACAACTCTTACAGTAGATGTTGAACAATTTTGTTCGTGATCTGCATGTAAAATTAATAACTTGTCTAAGGCATTTTTTACTATGGTATTTACCTCATAATTTTCATTAGGCTGTTCAAACATCATTTTCATAATATTTTCTACATACCCTAAAGAATTAGATCCATAATTTAAAGGTAGTCCTTGTTTTTTACGCATTGTCCAAGCTACTAAAACAGGAAATTTACCCATAATTTTAACAATTGCATTGTACATTTCCTCTTCTGAATCTACGTTTACAGAGGAATGGTTAAATGCAGTTAATGCACTTGTAAGAGAAGATAAAATTCCCATTGGATGGGCTGTTTTAGGAAAAGCATCTATAATTTTTTTCACATCATCATCAACTACAGATTGAGCTTTTATATCTGAATGAAATTTTTCTAATTCTTCAGACGTTGGTAAATTACCAAATATTAAAGCATAAGCAACTTCTAAAAAATTTGCTTTTTCAGCAAGCTCTTCTATGGAATATCCTCTATATCTTAAGATCCCTTTTTCTCCATCTAAAAAAGTAACAGCACTTTCACAAGAACCTGTGTTTTTGAAACCAGGATCAATTGTAATTACCCCATTTGTTGCACCTCTTAATGATTTTATATTAATTGCAACTTCATTTTCTGTTCCTTTTATTAAAGGAAACTCATACGTATTTTCTCCTAATTTTAATTTAGCTGTGTCTGACATTTGCTGTTTTTTAACTTTTTTTTTGTTAATGCGAAGATAAGATATTTTGTATGATTTTAAAATCTCTTTAGATGCATTTTTAATATTTTAAAATAAAATTAACTTATTAAATTTTTGGCAAAAAAAAACCAGTGAAAATTTTTCACTGGTTTAATTTTATTATAAAATTTAATTACAAATTTTAAATTATTCTATTTCTTATAAAATTATATTTTAAAAGCTTTCTCTTTAGGGAAATAAGCAACAGCTCCTAATTCTTCCTCAATTCTTAATAATTGGTTGTATTTAGCCATTCTATCAGAACGAGATGCAGAACCTGTTTTTATTTGACCACAGTTTAATGCAACTGCTAAATCTGCAATTGTATTATCTTCTGTTTCTCCAGATCTGTGAGACATCACAGATGTATAACCTGCATTTTTAGCCATATTTACTGCTGCAATTGTTTCTGTTAAAGTACCAATTTGGTTTACTTTAATTAAAATCGAATTTGCAATATCATTCTGGATTCCTTTTGACAAACGCTCTACATTTGTAACAAATAAATCATCCCCTACTAATTGAACTTTATCCCCAATTTTTTCAGTTAAATATTTCCATCCATCCCAATCATTTTCATCCATACCATCTTCAATAGAAATAATTGGATAATTTGCTGCTAATTCTGCTAAGTAATCTGCTTGCTCTTTGCTTGTTCTTACTTTTCCTTTGCTTCCTTCAAATTTTGTATAGTCATAAGCACCGTCTACATAAAATTCTGCAGCAGCACAGTCTAAGGCAATTTTAACTTCTTCGCCAAAAACATAACCTGCATTTTTTACTGCCAATGCAATCGTGTCTAAAGCGTCTTCTGTACCATCTAATGTTGGTGCAAAACCTCCTTCATCACCTACAGCTGTTGATAGATTTCTATCGTGTAAAACCTTTTTTAGGTTATGAAAAATTTCTGATCCCATTTGCATTGCTTCAGAAAAGTTTTTAGCTTTTACTGGCATTACCATAAATTCTTGAAATGCAATTGGCGCATCTGAATGAGAACCACCATTAATGATATTCATCATAGGTACTGGTAATGTATTTGCAGAAACACCACCAATATATCTATATAAAGGCATCCCTAATTCGTTAGCTGCCGCTTTTGCTACTGCTAAAGAAACACCTAAAATTGCATTTGCACCTAATTTAGATTTGTTTGGCGTGCCATCTAAATCAATCATTAATTGATCGATGCCATTTTGTTCAAAAACAGAAACTCCTAATAATTCTTCTGCAATAATTTCGTTTACATTTTTAACGGCTTTTAAAACACCTTTACCCATGTAATCTTTTCCACCATCTCTTAACTCTACAGCTTCATGTTCTCCTGTAGAAGCTCCTGAAGGTACAGCAGCTCTACCAAGAATACCGCTTTCTGTTGTTACATCTACTTCTACTGTTGGATTTCCTCTTGAATCGAAAATTTGACGTGCATGAACACTAATAATAATACTCATTATATATTTTTTTAATTGATTTATTTTTAGATGGCTAATTTACAAAATAAGCCACTGTTTTACTTTGTTTTAGAAAGATTGTTACGAAAACGTTTTCAAACTAAAACTCGTATTAAACTATTTTGAATGTTTTTTGATAGTTTCTATAAACTGATCGAATAAATATTCTGAATCGTGTGGTCCAGGGCTTGCTTCTGGGTGATATTGTACAGAGAAAATTGGTTTGTCTTTTATTTTAATTCCAGCTACAGTATGGTCGTTTAAATGTACATGAGTAATTTCAACAGTATTATTGGCTTCTGTCTCTTCTCTATTGATAGCAAAACCATGATTTTGAGAAGTAATTTCTCCTTTTCCTGTTAGTAGGTTTTTTACTGGATGATTAATTCCTCTATGACCATTGTGCATTTTATAAGTAGAAATTCCGTTTGCCAAAGCAATTACTTGATGTCCTAAGCAAATACCAAATAAAGGTAAATTTCTTTTAATAATTTCTTTAGCAACTTCTTGTGCTTCTTTTAGGGGTTCTGGATCTCCAGGTCCATTAGAAATAAAATATCCATTAGGATTAAAACTTGTTAGATCTTCAAAAGTTGCATTGTAAGGAAATACTTTAATATAAGCGCCTCTTTTTGCCAAGTTTCTTAAAATATTCTTTTTAATACCGATATCTAAAGCAGAAATTTTTATGTCAGAATTTTCATCACCAATAAAATAAGGCTCTTTTGTAGATACTTTAGAAGCTAGTTCTAAACCTTCCATACTTGGCACTTCTGCTAATTGTTTTTTTAAACCTTCAATATTATCAACCTCTGTAGATATTATTGCATTCATAGCTCCATGGTCTCTAATGTAAGCAACTAATGCTCTGGTATCTACATCTGAAATGGCAACAATATTGTGTGTGTCGAACCAATCTTTTAGGTTTCCATCAGAATCTGCTCTTGAGTGTGTAAAACTAAAATTTCTACAAACTAAACCAGAGATTTTAATTCCATCAGATTCTACTTCTTCATTATTAACACCATAATTACCTATGTGTGCATTTGCTGTTACCATAATTTGTCTAAAGTAAGAAGGGTCTGTAAAGATTTCTTGATAACCCGTCATCCCTGTATTAAAACAAATTTCTCCTGTTGCTGTTCCTTCTATACCTACAGATTTACCATAAAATATAGTTCCGTCTGCTAATAAAACTAATGCCTTTTTTCTAGTTTGATATTTCATTGATGTATACTTGTGTTTGTTGTTGTAAAAATATAAAAAAAGGGATAAACGTAAACGTTTATCCCTTTTATATAATTTAAAAAATTTTCATTTTTTATTTATTCTTCAGATTTTTCTTCTGTTGCAGTTTCTTCTACTTGAGCCATTGCAGCTTTTTTACTTCTACCTCTTCTTGTAGATTTTTTAGCTTTTTTACCTTTTGGGTTGTAAATTTCGTTGTAATCTACTAATTCTACCATAGCCATAGGAGCATTATCTCCTTGACGATTTCCTAATTTGATAATACGAATATAACCTCCTGGTCTGTCTGCTACTTTTACAGAAATTTCTCTAAAAAGTTCTGTTACTGCATATTTATCACGTAAATAAGAGAATACAATACGTCTATTGTGAGTTGTATCTGCTTTAGATTTAGTAATTAATGGCTCTACAAAAGTTCTTAATGCTTTTGCTTTTGCCACAGTTGTGTTAATACGCTTGTGCTCTATTAAAGAACAAGCCATATTAGCTAACATTGCTTTTCTATGCGCTGTTTTTCTTCCTAAGTGATTTACTTTTTTTCCGTGTCTCATGACGTTTGTTTTATACTTTCATCTTGCATCTACCCATTTTGAGGAGCAAAATATGAAAGATTAATCTCTATCTAATTTATATTTTGTTAAATCCATTCCGAAACTTAAGCCTTTAACAATAACTAGTTCTTCTAGCTCAGTTAAAGATTTTTTACCAAAATTTCTAAATTTCATTAAATCGCTTTTGTTAAAAGAAACTAAATCTCCTAATGTATCTACCTCTGCTGCTTTTAAACAATTTAAAGCTCTTACAGATAAATCCATATCAATTAATCTCGTTTTTAATAACTGACGCATATGCAATGATTCTTCATCATATGTTTCTGTCTGTGCAATTTCATCAGCCTCTAAAGTAATACGCTCATCAGAGAATAACATAAAGTGGTGAATTAAAATTTTTGCAGCTTCTGTTAATGCATCTTTTGGGTTTATAGAACCATCTGTATCTATGTCAAAAACTAATTTTTCGTAATCTGTTTTTTGTTCTACACGATAATTTTCGATTGCATATTTTACATTCTTAATTGGTGTGTAAATAGAATCTGTAAAAATAGTTCCTATAGGTGCAGTTGCTTTTTTATTATCTTCTGCGGGTACAAAACCTCTACCTTTTTCGATAGAAATTTCTGCATTTAATTTTACAGACTTGTCCATATTACAAATTACTAACTCTGGGTTTAATACTTGAAAACCAGAAATAAATTTTTGCAAATCTCCTGCTGTAAATTGTTCTTGTCCAGAAACAGATACTGATACAGTTTCTCTATCAGTTTCATCTATTTGTTTTTTAAAACGTACTTGTTTTAAATTTAAAATAATTTCTGTTACATCTTCTACAACACCTGGTATTGTAGAGAACTCGTGCTCTACACCATCTACTCTTAATGATGTAATTGCAAAACCTTCTAATGAAGATAAAAGAACTCTTCTTAATGCATTACCTACTGTTAAACCAAAACCTGGTTCTAAAGGTCTAAATTCAAATCTACCAGAAAAATCTGTAGATTCAATCATAATTACTTTGTCAGGTTTTTGAAAATTTAATATTGCCATTTTTTCTTCGTTTTATTTGTTATTTAGTTGCGCGGTTTAGAAGTTTGAAGAAGATCTTAAAAACCCTTTGGCCAAATACCAACTTGGTTAAATTATTATTTAGAATATAATTCTACGATTAATTGTTCTTTGATGTTTTCTGGAATTTGAAGTCTTTCTGGAACTTTCACAAAAGTACCAGTTTTAGTATCGTTATTCCATGTTAACCATTCAAAAACATTGTTGTTAGATGCTAATGCATCTTCGATTGCTTGTAATGATTTAGATTTTTCTCTAACAGCAACAACATCACCTTCTTTTAATCTGTAAGATGGTACGTTTACAATATTACCATTAACTGTAATATGTCTGTGAGATACTAATTGACGTGCTCCGCTTCTAGAATTAGAAATTCCCATTCTGTAAACAACGTTATCTAAACGAGATTCACATAATTGTAATAAGATTTCACCTGTAATACCTTGTGAAGAAGATGCGTCTTTAAATAAGTTTCTAAATTGACGCTCTAAAATACCGTAAGTATATTTTGCTTTTTGCTTCTCCATTAATTGAGTAGCATATTCAGATTTTTTACCTCTTCTTCTTGCATTACCATGCTGTCCTGGAGGATAATTTCTTTTTTCGAAGTTTTTGTCATCTCCGAAAATTGCCTCGCCAAATTTACGAGCAATTTTAGTTTTTGGTCCTGTATATCTTGCCATTTTGTTTTTGTTATAGATAGGGATTATGAATTAAGGCTTATCCTTCGCTAATCGTATTCCTATCAGATTAAAATATAATATTTGTTAATAAGGATGCTGAATATGATTCAGCATATAATTTGTATGTATCAAATTATACTCTTCTTCTTTTTGGTGGACGACAACCATTATGAGGAATAGGAGTAACATCGATTATTTCTGTTACTTCGATACCAGCATTATGTATTGATCTAATAGCAGATTCTCTACCATTACCTGGTCCTTTTACATAAACTTTTACTTTACGTAAACCAGCTTCTTTTGCAACGTTTGCACAATCTTCTGCTGCTAATTGGGCTGCATAAGGAGTATTCTTTTTAGAACCTCTAAAACCCATTTTACCTGCAGACGACCAAGAAATTACGTCTCCTTTTTTATTTGTTAAAGATATAATGATGTTGTTAAAAGATGCAGTTACATGTGCTTCTCCTATAGCATCGATAATTACTTTACGCTTTTTTGAACTTGCTTTTGCCATATTGTTTTCTGTTTAGTTATTTTGTGTAGTAAGTTGTATTTAAAATACGGCACACTACACCATAACTAGGTTAATCTCTAACTTTATTTTTTCTTGTTAGCTACTGTTTTTCTCTTACCTTTTCTTGTACGAGAATTGTTTTTAGTTCTTTGTCCTCTTAAAGGTAAACCTAATCTGTGACGTATCCCTCTTTGGCAACCAATGTCCATTAAACGTTTAATGCTTATTTGAACTTCAGAACGTAGTTCTCCTTCAATAGTGAAAGAACCTACTTGCTCTCTAATTGCTGCGATTTGATCATCAGTCCAGTCTTGAACTTTAATACTTTCGTCTACTTTTGCTGCTGCTAAAACTTTTTTAGCTCTGCTGTTTCCTATACCAAAGATGTAAGTTAAAGCAATAACTCCTCTTTTATTCTTTGGAATATCAATACCTGCTATTCTTGCCATATTAATTAGTTATTAGTTGTTAGCCTTTAACTGCTAGTGGTAAAACTTAATAAGTTTTGCTAGAAAAAATCTAACACTAACGTTTAAAATCTAACGTTTACTTTATCCTTGTCTTTGTTTAAATCTAGGATTTTGTTTGTTAATTACGTATAATCTACCTTTTCTGCGTACTATCTTGCAGTCGGCACTTCTCTTTTTTACTGATGCTCTAACTTTCATCTGTTCTATGTTTTTAGTATCTGTAAGTAATTCTTGCTTTTGTTAAATCGTAAGGACTCATTTCTAACTTTACCTTATCACCTGGTAATAATTTAATATAATGCATGCGCATCTTTCCAGAGATGTGTGCCGTTACAATATGTCCGTTTTCTAATTCTACACGAAACATTGCATTTGATAATGCTTCTGTTATAGTTCCATCTTGTTGAATTGCTGATTGCTTAGCCATACTATTATTTATTCGATTTTCTATTACTATTTCCTGGTTTCATTAAACCATCGTAATGACGATTTAATAAATAAGAATTAATTTGTTGCATGGTATCTATTGCTACACCAACCATAATAATTAAGGAAGTACCTCCGTAAAACATAGCCCAACCTTGTTGTACACCAAATTGAACAACAACTGCTGGTAAGATAGAAAGGGCTGCTAAAAATAACGATCCTGGGAACGTAATTCTCGATAAAACACTATCTAACTTTTCTGCTGTATCTTTTCCTGGTCTGATGCCTGGTATAAAACCACCACTTCTTTTTAAGTCTTCAGCCATTTTATTCGTAGGAATGGTAATTGCTGTATAGAAAAAACTAAAAATGATAATTAATAATGCAAAAATTACATTGTATTGCCATCCAAAAGGATCTGTTAAACCAATTAAGGCAGGAAACTTTTGTCCTAAAGCCATTGGCAAGAACATAATTGCCTGAGCAAATATAATTGGCATAACACCTGCTGCATTTAACTTTAAAGGAATATAATCTCTAGAACCAGCAACATTTTGAATGTTACCTGCAACAGTTCTTCTAGCGTATTGTACTGCTATTTTACGAACAGCAGTAACTAGTAATACAGTTAATAATATTACTACAAACCAAACAATAATTTCAATAAGAACCATCATTAAACCACCTGCACCTGCATTTGTTGTTTTTGCAAGAAATTCTTGTAAAAATGCAGCTGGAAAGTTCGCAATAATACCTACAGTAATTAATAATGAGATCCCATTACCAACACCTTTATCTGTAATACGCTCTCCTAACCACATGGCAAAAATTGTACCTGCAGTTAAAATAATGATTGATGAAATCCAAAAAGTTAAACCTGGTACTAAAAAAGCTTCTGGTCCAAGACCAAACTGCGTTTTAATAGCTGTAATATACGTTGGTGCTTGTACCAAAGTAATACCAATGGTTAACCATCTTGTGATTTGTGTAATCTTTTTTCTTCCACTTTCTCCATCTTTTTGTAGTTTCTGTAAATAAGGAACTGCAATTCCCATTAACTGTACTACAATTGATGCAGAAATGTAAGGCATAATACCAAGTGCCATTACTGACGCTCTAGCAAATGCTCCTCCTGTAAATGCATTCAATAATCCTAAAAGTCCTCCAGATGTACTTTCTTTTAAAGCAGATAATTGTAATGGGTCTATTCCAGGTAATGGAACAGAAGCCATAAAACGGTATACTGCAATTAGACCGATAGTAAGAAGAATTTTATTTTTTAATTCCTCAATCTTGAAAATATCTTTTAGTGTATTAATAAAATTCATCATTTACTAGATTATAAAGTAACAGCTTCACCTCCTGCTGCTTCTATAGCTGCTTTGGCTGTTGCTGTAAATTTATGTACAGTTATATTTAATTTAGCTTTTAATTCTCCATTACCTAATATTTTTACTAGGTCATTTTTACCTGCTAATCTATTAGCAACAAGAATGTCTAAATTTACTGTATCTGTTATTTTTCCACTATCTACTAAAGATTGTAATTTATCTAAGTTGATTCCTTGATATTCCTTACGGTTAATATTTGTAAAACCAAATTTAGGTACACGTCTTTGAAGTGGCATTTGCCCACCTTCAAAACCAATCTTTCTAGAATAACCTGAACGAGATTTTGCTCCTTTGTGACCTCTGGTGGAAGTACCTCCATGTCCAGAACCTTCACCACGTGCAATTCTTTTCCCTTTTTTTACAGATCCTTCTGCCGGTGTTAAGTTATGTAAACTACTCATTTTAAATATCTTATTTTAATTTCTCTACAGAAACTAAATGTGAAACTTTATTTACCATACCAACTATTGAAGGAGTTGCCTCATGCTCAACAGTTTGGTTTAATCTACGTAAACCTAATGCCTCTAAAGTTCTCTTTTGATTCTTTAAACGCCCGATTTGACTTTTTACTTGTGTAACTTTTATTTTTGCCATCGTTCTTAGATTTATCCGTTAAATACTTTTTCTAGAGATATACCTCTTTGCTTAGCAATAGAAGATGCGCTTCTTAACTGCAATAAAGCATCAAATGTTGCTTTTACTGCATTATGGGGGTTTGATGACCCTTGAGACTTAGATAATACATCGTGTACACCTACAGACTCTAATACAATACGAACAGCACCACCGGCAATAACTCCTGTACCAGGAGAAGCAGGTTTGATGAATATTTTTGCTCCACCAAACTTTCCTTTTTGCTCATGAGGTAATGTACCTTCTAAAATTGGTATTCTTACTAAATTTTTCTTTGCATCTTCGACAGCTTTTGCTATTGCAGAAGAAACATCTTTAGATTTTCCTAATCCGTGTCCAACAACTCCATTACCATCACCAACAACAACAATTGCAGAGAAACCAAATGCTCTACCACCTTTTGTTACTTTGGTAACACGTTGTACACCTACTAATCTATCAACAAGCTCTAATCCGCTTGGTTTAACTCTTTCTACGTTTTTATAACCTTGCATAATTTCTTAAAATTTTAAACCAGCTTCTCTTGCAGCTTCTGCTAATACTTTAACTCTACCATGGTATAAATAACCATTTCTATCGAAAGCAATTGTTTCTAATCCAGCTTTAGTAGCTTTTTCTGCGATAGATTTACCTACTGCAGCTGCTGCTTCTGATTTAGAGTTTGCTTTAATATCTTTATCTCTAGATGAAACTGAAGCTAATGTTACTCCGTTTACATCGTCGACTATTTGAGCGTAAATTTCTTTGTTACTTCTATAAACCGATAATCTTGGTTTGGTAGGAGTACCAGAAACAATCTTTCTGATTCTACGCTTTATTCTAGCTCTTCTTTCTAGCTTTGATAATGCCATAATATTATATGATTATGCAGATTTACCTGCTTTTCTTCTTAATACTTCACCAACAAACTTAACACCTTTACCTTTATATGGTTCTGGGGTTCTGAAAGAGCGAATCTTTGCAGCTATTTGACCAACTAATTGTTTGTCAAAAGAAGTTAATTTAATGATTGGGTTTTTCCCTTTTTCTGATACTGTTTCTACTTTAACTTCTGGAGCTAATTCTAAAACGATATTATGAGAGAAACCTAACGCTAAGTCAAGTTTTTGACCTTGGTTTGATGCTCTATAACCAACACCTACCAATTCTAATTCTTTGGTCCAACCTTTACTTACACCTTCAATCATATTACTGATTAAAGCTCTCATTAAACCATGTTGTGCTTTATGGTCTTTACTCTCTGAAGCTCTATCTAAAGTAATAACGCCATCTTCAATATTAATTGAAATACCATCAGAAATAGTTTGAGATAATTCTCCTAACTTTCCTTTTACTGTTATTACATTGTCTTTAATGTTTACATCTACACCTTGTGAAATGTTAACGGGATTTTTTCCTATTCTACTCATTTCTTAAAGATTAATAAACATAACATAAAACTTCTCCTCCAACATTTTCTAGACGTGCTTTTTTGTTTGTCATTACACCTTTTGATGTAGAAACAATAGCAATACCTAGACCGTTAAGTACTCTTGGCATCTCAGAGGAACCAACATACTTACGTAAACCAGGTGTACTGATTCGTTGAATTTTTCTAATTACTGACTCTTTTGTGTCTTTGTCATATTTTAAAGCTATTTTAATTGTACCCTGAACTTTATCAGCGTTAAATTGATAACTTAAAATATACCCTTGATCAAACAAAATTTTAGTCATTTCCTTCTTCAAATTTGAAGCTGGAATTTCCACTACTCTGTGTCCTGCAGCTATAGCATTTCTTACTCTGGTAAGAAAATCTGCAATTGGATCTGTATACATATTTATTTAAATTGCGACTACGGTTTTCAAAAATCTCTATTTCTACTACAGATTTCTCTGTGATTTTTGAACCTTTAATCAGTTAACATTCTTATACTCAAAAAAAATAGAGCGTGCAAAGATACACATTCTATTTTTATTTTAAAGATTTATTGATGTTTTCTACCAACTTGCTTTTTTAACACCTGGTATTAAACCTTGATTTGCCATTTCACGAAAAGTAACACGACTAATACCAAATTGTCTCATATATCCTTTTGGACGCCCTGTTAATTTACATCTGTTGTGTAATCTAATTGGAGAGGCATTTTTTGGTAATTTTTGCAAAGCTTCATAATCTCCAGCTTCTTTTAAAGCTTTTCTTTTTTCAGCATATTTTGCAACTGTACGTTCTCTTTTACGCTCACGCGCTTTCATTGATTCTTTAGCCATTATCTAATTTTTTTTAAATGGTAAACCTAGTTCTGCTAATAATGATTTTGCTTCTTTATCAGTGTCTGCAGATGTTACAAAAGTAATATCCATTCCATTGATTTTTTTAACTTGATCAATATTAATTTCTGGGTAAATGATTTGTTCAGTAATTCCTAAATTGTAATTACCTCTACCATCAAAACCGTTAGCTTTTATGCCGTTAAAATCTCTTACACGAGGTAAAGAAGCGGTAACTAATCTATCTAAAAACTCATACATTTTATCACCTCTTAACGTAACTTTTGCACCAATTGGCATTCCTTTACGTAATTTAAATGATGCAACGTCTTTTTTAGACATTGTAGAAATCGCTTTTTGACCTGTAATTGTAGTCAATTCTTCTACTGCATAATCTATTAATTTCTTGTCTGCAATTGCAGCACCAACACCTTTAGAAACAACTATTTTTTCTAATTTTGGTACTTGCATTACATTGTTATAACTGAATTCCTCAATAAGAGCTTTTATGACTCTTTCTTTGTATTCTGCTTTTAATCTTGGTACGTAACTCATGATTATTCTTATTTTTTAGTTTTTTTAGAGATTCTAGTTTTAGCATCTCCATCAACTTTATAACCTACTCTTACAGCAACACCATCTTCTACTAACATAACATTAGATATATGAAGTGAAGCTTCTTTTTTTACAATACCACCTTGAGGATTTTGAGCACTTGGTTTGGTATGCTTAGAAACTAAGTTTACACCTTCTACCAATACTCTATCTTTATCTTTTATGATTTGTAAAACCTTACCTTCAGATCCTTTATGATCTCCTGCAATAACTTTTACAGTATCTCCTGACTTTAATTTAAACTTCTTCATTTTATGATAATTTAAAGCACTTCAGGTGCTAATGATACTATTTTCATGAATTGTTTCTCACGAAGTTCACGGGCAACAGGTCCAAATACACGTGTTCCTCTCATTTCCTCTGTAGGGTTTAAAAGAACACAAGCATTGTCATCAAATCTGATATATGACCCATCTTTACGTCTTACTTCTTTTTTAGTTCTTACAACAACTGCTCTAGATACTTGACCTTTTTTTACAGTTCCGTTAGGAGTTGCAGATTTAACACTTACTACAATCTTGTCGCCAATGCTTGCGTAACGTTTTTTTGTACCTCCTAAAACTCTAATAACTAAAACTTCTTTAGCTCCAGTATTATCTGCTACTTTTAATCTTGATTCTGTCTGTAACATATTATTTAGCTCTTTCTAGGATTTCTACTAATCTCCAACGTTTAGATTTACTCATAGGTCTTGTTTCCATGATTCTAACAGTATCTCCTTCGTTGCAATCATTCTGTTCGTCGTGTGCAACGTACTTCTTAGTCTTTAATACGAACTTTCCGTACATTGGGTGTTTTACTCTTTTAGTTTCAGAAACAACAATAGATTTTTCCATTTTGTTACTAGAAACAACACCAATTCTCTCTTTTCTAAGATTTCTTTTTTCCATCTTTAAAACTGACTATAGAATTATTGTAATTCTCTTTTTGTTAATTCTGTTGCAATTCTTGCTACAGTTCTTCTTAAGCTTCTCAATTGCAATGGGTTCTCTAAAGGAGTTATTGCATGAGCCATCTTAAGATCAGTATAATTCTTTTGCAACGCTCCAAGCTTTTCATTAAGATCGGCTATAGATAATTCTTTGATTTCTGATTGTTTCATTATATATAGAATTAAGCGTTAATATCAAAATCTCTTGCGATCACAAACTTCGTTCTTACAGGAAGTTTCTGTGCAGCTAAACGTAAAGCTTCCTTTGCAACATCCATTGGTACTCCACCAACTTCAAACAAAATTCTACCTGGTTTAATTACTGCAACAAAATGATCTGGTGCACCCTTACCTTTACCCATACGTACCTCTAAAGGCTTTTTAGTGATAGGCTTGTCTGGAAATATTTTAATCCAAAGTTGCCCCTCTCTTTTCATATGACGTGTTGCCGCGATACGAGCTGCTTCAATTTGACGTGAAGTTAATAAGTTCTGGTCTAAAGATTTGATACCAAACATACCATTAGATAGTTGGTTTCCTCTTTGAGAATTCCCAGTCATATTCCCTTTCGCCTTCTGTACCTTACGGTATTTTACTCTTTTTGGCTGTAACATTTTTAATTTCTAATTTAAAAATTATTTTCTTCTACGAGGTTGACGTTTAGATCTATCACCACCTTTACCACCAGATTGCTTCTTAGACAATCCTACTAAAGGAGATAATTCTCTTTTACCATAAACTTCGCCTTTCATGATCCATACTTTCACACCTAATCTTCCGTATGTAGTATGAGCCTCTACAAGAGCATAATCAATATCTGCTCTAAAAGTAGAAAGAGGAATTCTACCTTCTTTAAAATGCTCTGAACGTGCCATTTCAGCACCGTTTAAACGTCCTGAAATTTGAATTTTAATTCCTTCAGCGTTCATACGCATAGTTGCAGCAATTGCCATTTTAATTGCTCTCTTATAAGAAATTCTGTTTTCTATTTGACGAGCAACACTTGTTGCTACTAATCTTGCATCCAATTCTGGACGTTTGATTTCGAAAATATTAATTTGAACTTCTTTACCCGTAATTTTTTTAAGCTCTTCTTTTAACTTGTCTACCTCTTGACCTCCTTTACCAATAATGATACCTGGACGTGCTGTAGTGATAGTAACGGTTACAAGTTTTAAAGTACGCTCTATAATTACTCTTGATACACTTGCTTTAGATAATCTAGCATGAATATACTTTCTTATCTTATCATCTTCTGCAATTTTATCTCCGTAGTCATTACCACCGTACCAGTTAGATTCCCAACCTCTGATGATTCCTAATCGATTTCCTATTGGATTCGTTTTTTGTCCCATTTCTACTTAGATTAATTACTTAAATTTTTACTTCCTAACTCTAAAGTAACGTGATTAGAACGCTTACGAATTCTATGAGCACGTCCTTGTGGAGCTGGTCTTAGTCTTTTTAACATTCCTGCACTATCTACGCAAATAGTTTTTACGTATAATCCAGCATCTTCTATTGTTGCATCTTCGTTTTTAGCTTGCCAGTTTGCAATTGCAGACATTAACAATTTTTCTAAATTTCTAGATGCTTCTTTAGGACTGAATTTTAAGATTTGTAGTGCTTTTTCAACTTCTACACCTCTTACTTGATCTGCTACTAAACGCATTTTTCTTGGTGATGTAGGACAGTTAGTAAGCTTTGCAAAAGCACGTTGCTTTCTAGCTTCTTTTAACTGATCTGCCATATTTTTTTTACGAACTCCCATTGCCTACTATTTTTTACCTTTATTTTTTGCACCAGCGTGTCCTCTAAAAGAACGAGTTGGTGAAAATTCGCCTAATTTGTGCCCTACCATGTTTTCTGTAACATATACTGGTACAAACTGTCGCCCATTATGAACTGCAATTGTTTGCCCTACAAAATCTGGTGTAATCATACTTGCTCTTGACCAAGTTTTAATTACTGTTTTGTTACCAGCTTCTACATTAGCTAACACTTTTTTCTCTAATTTATAGTGAACGTAAGGTCCTTTTTTTAATGATCTTGCCATAACTTATTATTTCTTTCTACGTTCTAAAATATACTTATTACTAGCTTTTGTCTTAGATCTAGTCTTAAATCCTTTAGCAGGTATACCGTTTCTAGATCTTGGATGACCTCCAGAAGAACGTCCTTCTCCACCACCCATTGGGTGATCTACTGGGTTCATTCTAACTGCATTTGTTCTTGGTCTTCTACCTAACCATCTAGATCTACCCGCTTTACCAGAAACAAGTAATTGGTGATCTGAATTAGATACAACTCCAATTGTTGCCATACAAGTTAACAAGATATATCTTGTTTCACCAGAAGGTAATTTAACCGTTGCATATTTACCTTCTCTTGCCATTAACTGTGCAAAAGAACCTGCAGAACGTGCCATAACAGCACCTTGACCAGGGCGTAATTCTATACAAGAAATAGTAGTTCCTAAAGGAATTTCATTTAATGTCATTGCATTTCCAATCTCTGGTGCAACACCTTCTCCTGAAATAACTGTTTGACCTACTTTTAAACCGTTTTGTGCAATTACATAACGCTTTTCTCCATCAGCATAACTTAATAGTGCAATAAAAGCTGTACGATTTGGATCGTACTCTATTGTTTTTACTGTTGCAGGAACACCTTGCTTATCTCTTTTAAAATCGATAAGACGGTATTTTTGTTTATGACCACCACCAATATTACGTGTTGTCATTCTTCCCTGATTGTTTCGACCTCCAGATCTTTTTTTCGGAACAAGTAAACTTTTTTCCGGCTTATCAGTTGTTATGGTGTCGAACCCATTTACAACTCTAAAACGCTGACCTGGTGTTATTGGTTTTAATTTTCTAACTGACATTTTTGTCTTTCTTAAAGATTGTTATAAAAATCAATACTTTCTCCTTCTGCTAATTGTACAATAGCTTTTTTGTATCCGCTTTTAATACCAGTAACTAAACCTTTTTTAGTAAACTTTGTATTTCTTTTAATTGGATAGTTTAAAGTTTTTACACTAGAAATAGAAACACCATAAGCTGTTTCTACAGCATGCTTGATTTCTACTTTATTAGCGTTACTATCTACAACAAACGCATAACGATTATATAATTCACTATCGTTTGTAGCTTTTTCCGTAATAATAGGTTTTATTAAAATACTCATGAATCCCTATTTGCTTAAGTTTGTATTAATACCTTCTAAAGATCCTTCTGTAATAATTACTTTATTAGCGTTTAAAACACCATAAGTATTAATTTCTGAAGCTTTGATTACTTTAGAGTTTTTTAAATTACGTGATGATAAATACACATTTGTATTTTCATTATCTAAAACAAACAAAGATTTTTTAGTATCTAACTGTAATGCTTTTAAAACATTAACGAAGTTTTTTGTTTTTGGATTTTCAAAATTAAAATCTTCTACAACAACTAAATTTTTATCGTTTGCTTGTATACTTAAAGCAGACTTACGTGCTAAACGCTTTAAGTTTTTATTCAATTTAAAAGAATAATTTCTTGGTCTTGGACCGAACATACGACCTCCACCTCTAAAAACACCAGACTTGATAGAACCTGCTCTTGCAGTACCAGTACCTTTTTGTTTTTTTATCTTTCTTGTAGAACCTGATATTTCAGCTCTTTCTTTAGATTTATGTGTTCCTTGACGTTGGTTTGCCAAGTATTGTTTTACATCTAAATAAATAGCATGATCATTAGGCTCAATTCCGAATACATCTTTAGAAAGTTCAACTTTTCTACCTGTATCTTTTCCTGTAATATCTAAAACTGCTACTTTCATTATTTCTGAATAGTTACAAAAGCATTTTTGTGTCCAGGAACAGCTCCTTTAACAACAAGTAGGTTCTTTTCAGCAACTACTTTTAATACTCTTAAGTTTTGTACTTTCACTTTATCTCCACCCATTCTTCCTGCCATACGCATTCCTTTGAATACTCTTGCAGGATAAGATGCAGCTCCAATAGAACCTGGTGCTCTTAAACGGTTATGTTGACCATGTGTAGCTTGACCAACCCCACCAAATCCGTGACGTTTTACTACACCTTGAAAACCTTTTCCTTTAGAAACTCCAGAAACATCTACAAACTCTCCTTCTACGAAGTGCTCTACTGTAATAGAGTCTCCAAGTTTGTACTCTTCTTCAAACCCTTGGAATTCAACGACTTTCTTCTTAGCAGTTGTGCCAGCTTTTTTAAAGTGACCATCTAACGCTTTGTTAGAACTTTTTGCTTTTTTGTCATCGAAACCAAGTTGCAACGCATTGTATCCGTCAACCTCTTCGGTTCTGACTTGGGTAACAACGCATGGACCTGCTTCAATTACTGTACAAGGAATATTTTTCCCGTTTTCATCAAATAAGCTGGTCATTCCAATTTTTCTTCCTATTAACCCAGACATTTAGTTAAAATTTTAGACGAATAGATAAATTTTCCAGCGCGTCTAATTAATATTATTTTTTTGAAACGATAGTTTCTAAAATCCTTTGAGTTTCTTTCAAAAAAAACAGCGCAAAACAAATTCAACGCTGATTTTGTTTTTCCGTTTTTCCTTCGCGAAACGCTCTGGACATGTTACCATTACTGAAATTTAATTCAGAAACAGCCTAACCCTACTCTATTTCGGGTTGCAAAAGTATTAAAAACTTTCGGTTTAACAAAATTAAACCGAAAGTTATGTACTTTTTGATTTTAATTTAGATTCTAAATCAAGATCGGTATGTAATCAACTTCACACTTTTCTCAAGAAAAGTAACGTTGCATTACACTTTAATTTCCACTTCAACACCACTTGGTAATTCAAGTTTCATTAGAGCATCAATAGTCTTTGAAGAAGAACTATAAATATCTAATAATCTTTTGTAAGCAGCTAATTGAAATTGCTCTCTTGATTTTTTATTTACGTGCGGAGAACGCAATACTGTAAATATTTTTTTATGTGTTGGCAAAGGTATTGGTCCGTTTACTACAGCACCAGTACTTTTTACCGTCTTTACAATTTTTTCAGCAGATTTATCTACTAAATTGTAATCGTAAGACTTTAATTTTATTCTAATTTTTTGACTCATCTTGTATAATTTAGTAGGTTATCCTTTTGCTTTTGCAATTACATCTTCTGAAACATTAGAGGGAGTTTCTGCATAATGAGAAAATTCCATCGTAGAAGTTGCTCTACCAGAAGACATTGTTCTTAAAGCAGTAACATAACCAAACATTTCAGATAAAGGAACTAAAGCTTTTACCACTTTTGATCCTGCTCTATCGCTCATGTCGTTTACTTGACCTCTTCTTCTATTTAAATCTCCAACGATGTCACCCATATTTTCTTCTGGAGTTAGTACTTCTAACTTCATTAAGGGCTCCATAATTTTAGCTTGAGCTGCTTTAGCTGCGGCTTTAAAACCTAGTTTAGCTGCTAACTCAAAAGATAATTGATCTGAATCTACCGCGTGGAATGAACCGTCTTTTAAAGTAACTTTCATAGAATCCATTTCATAACCTGCTAATGGACCATTTTTCATTGCTTCTTTAAAACCTTTCTCTACAGATGGCACGAATTCTTTAGGAACGTTACCACCTTTAATAATCGATTCGAATTGTAAACCCTGAACACCTTCGTCTGCAGGCTCCATAGTAAATACAATGTCTGCAAATTTACCACGACCACCAGATTGCTTTTTATATACCTCTCTATGATCTGCAGCAGCAGTAATAGCTTCTTTATACTCAACCTGAGGCTGACCTTGATTTACTTCTACTTTAAACTCACGCTTTAAACGGTCTACAATTACATCTAAGTGAAGCTCACCCATACCAGATATAATAGTTTGTCCTGAAGCCTCATCTGTTCTAACTGTAAAAGTTGGATCTTCTTCTGCTAATTTACCTAAACCAATACCTAATCTATCAACATCTGCTTTTGTTTTAGGCTCTACAGCAATACCAATTACTGGATCTGGAAAATCCATTGATTCTAAAACAATAGGATGCTTTTCATCAGATAATGTATCACCAGTTTTAATTGATTTAAAACCTACAGCTGCACCAATATCTCCAGCTTCAATATAATCAATTGCATTTTGCTTATTCGCATGCATTTGATAAATACGTGAGATACGTTCTTTTTTTGCAGAACGATTATTTAAAACGTAAGAACCAGCATCTAAACGACCTGAATACGCTCTAAAAAATGCTAAACGACCAACAAATGGGTCTGTTGCAATTTTAAAGGCTAATGCCGCAAACGGCTCTTTAACATCTGGTTTACGTAATTCTTCTTGATCTGTATCTGGATTTACACCTACAATACCTTCTTTATCTAAAGGTGATGGCAAATAACGACAAACAGCATCTAAAAGAAACTGAACACCTTTATTTTTAAATGCAGAACCACAAATCATTGGAATGATAGCCATATCCATTACAGCAGCTCTTAATGCAGCATGCACTTCTTCTTCTGTAATAGAATCTTCATCCTCCATGAATTTTTCTAAAAGATTCTCATCATAACTTGCTACTTCTTCAATTAAAAGTGCACGATATTTACGAGCTTCTTCTTTCATATCTTCAGGAATCTCTACAACATCAAATGTTGCACCCTGAGTTTCATCATGCCAAATAATAGCACGGTTTTTCACTAAATCTATGATACCTTTAAATTCATCCTCATCACCAATATTTAAAACAATTGGTACTGCATTTGACTTTAACATATCTTTTACTTGTTGACAAACAGCTAAAAAGTCAGATCCTTGACGATCCATTTTGTTTACAAAACCGATTCTTGGAACTTTATAGTTATCTGCTAATCTCCAGTTTGTTTCAGATTGTGGTTCAACACCATCAACTGCTGAAAACAAAAATACCAAACCGTCTAGTACACGTAAAGATCTATTTACTTCTACTGTAAAATCTACGTGTCCCGGAGTATCGATAATATTAAAGTGATATCCTTTTGTTTCTGGAGTTGGTTGTGCATTTTCTAAAGGAAACTGCCATGTACAAGTGGTAGCTGCAGAGGTAATTGTAATACCTCTTTCTTGCTCTTGTTCCATCCAGTCCATTGTAGCTGCACCATCGTGTACTTCTCCAATTTTATGAGAAACACCAGTATAATACAGTACACGTTCTGTTGTTGTGGTTTTACCAGCATCAATATGAGCTGCAATACCTATATTTCTTGTGAATTTTAAATCTCTAGCCATTTCTATTAAAATCTAAAGTGAGAGAATGCTTTGTTAGCCTCTGCCATTTTATGAGTATCTGTTTTCTTTTTAACGGCTGCCCCTTCTTCTTTAGCTGCTGCTAATATTTCAGCTGCTAAACGTTGCGCCATTGTTTTTTCATTACGCTTTCTTGCGTATAAAATCATCCATTTTATAGCCATAGACACTTTACGGTCTGGTCTAATTTGCATTGGAATTTGAAACGTTGCACCACCTACTCTACGAGATCTTACTTCTACGTGAGGCATTACATTTGACAAACCATCTTTCCAAATTTCTAAGGCTGATTTTTCTTCTTCTCCTTTTCTTTCTTCTACGATATCTAGTGCATCATAGAAAACTTTGAACGCTACAGACTTTTTACCATCCCACATTAAATTGTTAACAAAACGTGTTGCTAACTGGTCATTAAACTTTGGATCCGGTAAAAGGACTCTTTTTTTCGCTCTTCTTTTTCTCATGTCTTTACATTAAAAAAGTTAATTAATACTTTACTTTTTTGGGCGTTTTGCTCCGTACTTAGATCTACGTTGGGTTCTACCCTCAACACCTGCAGTATCTAATGCACCACGTACTACGTGATATTTTACACCTGGCAAATCTTTTACCCTTCCACCTCTAACTAATACTATCGAGTGCTCCTGTAGGTTATGTCCTTCTCCTGGAATGTACGCATTTATCTCATTACCATTTGTTAATCTAACTCTGGCAACTTTACGCATTGCTGAGTTAGGTTTCTTTGGCGTTGTAGTATAAACACGAGTACAAACTCCACGTCTTTGAGGACAAGACGACAAAGCAGCCGATTTACTCTTCTTAGTTATTTTGGTTCTTCCTTTACGAACTAATTGTTGAATAGTTGGCATACTAAATAATTACTGTTTTTCGTTTATATTAAACATTCCCTTAATTTTAAGGGTCTGCAAATGTACAACTAATTTCTAATTATTCAAATATCAGTGAGTTATTTTTTAAAAAACCTTTTTTATTTATAAAATTAAGGCAATTAACATACATTTGACACTAAAACAGAACGAGCATTTTGGGCAGAAAAAAAATACTTTTTTTTACTTTTTTACTAAGCTTATCAGCATTTACAAATTTTTTTTCGCAAGAAATTGAACTAAAAATTACTTCTAGCAAAAAACAAGACTCTTTGCTTACATATAAATATGACTACAAAAAAAAGCATGTAGATAGTATTAGCTTATCTAGAGAAATAATGAAATATTTATCTAAAATAAAAAAAGACGGATATTTTTTAAATAAGATTGATAGTATAATCAAAAGAAAAGAAAAAACAATTGCTTATATAATTTTTAATGAAAAAATAAATTTTGCGAAAATTAGTTTTGAAGATCCAAGAAAAGAGGAACTCATTATAAAAATATCTGAATTAGAAAAGACTCTAAATTTATTATCGGCAAATTTTGAAGCAAAAGGAAACTCGTTTACAAAACTAGTTTTAGAAAATAGTAGAATTAAAAACGACACATTAATTTCTCAATTAAAAATTAATCAATCGAAACAAAGAAAAATTAACAAAGTTATAGTTAGAGGATATGATAAATTTCCAAAATCATTTTTAAAAAACTATTTCAAGTTAGACGAAAACTCTCTTTTTAATAATAAGAAACTAAACTCTATATCTAACTTAACAAGATCTCTCGATTTTGTAGAAGAAATTAAAAAACCCGAAGTTCTCTTTACAAAAGATTCTACTATTATATATATGTATTTAAAAAAACAAAACAATAATAGTTTTGATGGGCTTGTAAATTTCTCTACCAAAGAAAATGGAGGTGTTGACTTTAACGGATATTTAGACTTAAAATTAAATAACATATTAAATAAAGGAGAAAGCTTTAATTTAAAATGGAATAATTATGGTGATGAAAGACAGGAACTTGCAATAAAAACTAAAACACCCTTCATATTTAAATCAAAAATATCTCCAGAAATAAAATTCTCTATTTACAAACAAGACTCCACTTTTCTAAATTCATTATTCAATATAAAACTAAATTACGTCATTAACTATAAATCTGAATTGTCTTTTTTTATCAATAATGAAAAATCAGAAAAATTAACTGGAACAAACATTGAAAACAATTTAGAATCTTTCAATACATTTTTAACTGGAGTAGGATACCAATACAATGACAAACAAAACTATTTTCTAAGAGATAGCAGGGTTTATTTTGGAATTGAAACTGGTTTTGGAAAAAGAAAAAACTTAAGTAAAACAACAAACCAAACAAAAATAGAAACAACAATAAAACATTATTTAAAACTAAGTGATAGAAGCTTTATATATCTAAAAAACAAAGTAGGTATTCTAAATTCTAAAAGTTATTTATTCAATGAACTTTTTAGAATAGGTGGCCCAAACTCAATTAGAGGGTATGCAATACAAAGTATTTTTAGCAAAAGTTATACCACTCAAAATATAGAATTTAGATACTTAACATCACAAAAATCCTATTTATATTCAATTACTGACTTCGCAATTTTTGAAACAATTAATAAAAAAGAAAAACTATTTGCTTTTGGATTGGGCTACCTCTTTAATACCAAAACATCGCAAATAAATATCACAGCAGCTGTACCTGGTAATTTAAATAGCTCTATAAGTTTCAAGAATACACAATTATTAATTAATTGGGTTAATATATTTTAATGTAAAAACTATCACCCACAAAAATATGATAATCATAAAATTTTGAACTTAATTAAACTTTTTAATGTTAAAAAATTGTTTATTTAAGATTAATTTAAGACTTTTGACATTAATTAATTCAAATAATTATACAAATGAAGACAAAGTTTAATGGAATTTTAACGCTATTACTGGCGTTGGTAGTGCAAATATCGTTTGCACAAGAGAAAACAATTTCCGGAACAGTTTCGGATGATTCTGGAAGTTTACCCGGAGTAAGTGTAATCGTAAAAGGAACAACAAAAGGTACAGAAACTGATTTTAATGGTAAGTATACAATTAAAGTAAAAGCTGGTGATATCTTAAGTTTTTCTTACATTGGATATAAGAAAGAGGAAAGAAAAATCTCTGATTCTAACCAAATTAATGTTGTATTGAAAGCAGACAACACTATATTAGATGAAATTGTAGTTGTTGCTTATGGTACTCAAACAAAAGAATCAATTGTTGGTTCTGTTGCAGTAGTTGCTAATGATGTTATTGAAAAACAACAAGTAGTCTCTGTAACCAATGCTTTACAGGGTACTGTACCTGGTGTAAATATTGTATCAGCTGGTGGTCAACCTGGTGATAACCCAACAATTAGAATTAGAGGGGTGGGATCTATAAACGCTGACGCGTCCCCATTAATTATCTTAGATGGCACACCTTATAATGGTAACATTAACTCAATTAGTCCGGATCAAATTGAGTCTATGAACGTATTAAAAGACGCCTCTTCTACAGCTTTATACGGATCTAGAGGTGCAAATGGTGTTATTCTTATTAATACTAAGAAAGGTAAACTAAATTCAGCTACTAAAATTACTTTTAGAACTTCTACAGGATTTGCAAATCAAGCAGTAGAACAGCATGCTTTGTTAAATACAGACGACCAAATGCGTTATACTTGGGAAGCAATGAAAAACAGTGAAGTTTATGTAAATGGTGCTACTGCAGCAGCAGCTGCACAAACCGCAACAGATAATTTAATTTCTGGTTTTGGTTATAATCCTTATGGACCAAGTGTTCCTAATCCAGTAGATATTAATGGTAACTTAGTTACTTCTAATAAATTATGGGAAACAAATTGGAGAGACTTATTATTTAACGATGCAGCAATTAGAAACGAACATGGTTTAACCGCTTCTGGTGGTTCTGAATCTTCTACTTATTTCTTTTCTGTAAATTATTTAGATCAAGAAGGTAGTATTTCTGAATCAGATTTTGAAAGAATTACGACAAGATTAAATATAACTTCTAAAGTTAAAGATTGGTTACAATTAGGATTCAACTCATCTTATTCTACTTCAAAACAAAATAACCCAACACAATCAGGAACTTCTTATCAATCTGCAGTTCAGTGGACAACTTCTGTTTCTTCAGTATACCCTTTGTATAGAAGAGATGTGGATGGTGTAATTATACCAGACAATTTTGGAAATCCTATATATGATTATGGTAATAATTCTAGTCAACTTTTAAATGGTACTAGAGCAGTATTTGAAGGTGAAAATGCTTATGGATCTTTATTTAACTACGTTAACTTAAATACAAGAGATAACATACAAGCTAATGGTAATGTTCAAATTAATTTTACTGACTATTTAAACTTTAAAACTACAGTTGGTTTTGAAAAAGTATTGTATGATAGCTTTGGATATGTTCATAATGAATTTGGTTATGCAGCAAATGTTGGAGGTCGTGTATCTCAAACAAGAAACATTACATCTACTTTAAATATCATTAATGCTTTAAATTTTGACAAAACATTTGGGGAAGCACACAACGTTTCTGCAAGTTTAATTCATGAAGCATACAAACTAAAAATTGAAGGTTTTGACGCTCAAGGTGTAGGATTTTTACCAAATGTTAAAGTATTAAATGGTAGTACAACCCCAGAAGGAGTTGGAGGCTTTTTAAACGAAGAGAGATTAGAGAGTTATTTAGCTAGAGCTTCTTATAACTATGATAATAAGTATTTTATAGAAGGTTCATACAGACGTGATGGTTCAACAAGGTTTTCTGAAGAAACTAGATTTGGTGATTTCTTTTCTGTTGGTGGTTCTTGGATTGTATCGAAAGAAAACTTTTTATCTGATAATTCAATATTAAATTACTTAAAATTAAAAGCATCTTATGGTGAATTAGGTAATAATAGAGGTATTGGATATTTCCCTTACTTATCTTTATTTAATACAGGTTGGAACGAATTAACAAATACCGGAGTAGTATTAGGTTCTGTAAGTGATCCGTTATTATCATGGGAAAAAACATCTTCAGCTAACGTTGGTTTAGATTTTGGATTATTTAATAACAGAATTAGTGGTAGTGTTGAGTACTTTTCAAAAGAATCTATAGATTTATTATACGATCAACCACTACCTGGTTCTACTGGTAATACTAGTATCACTACCAATGTTGGAGCTATTAAAAACTCTGGTATTGAAGTTAACTTAAATACAATAAATATTTCAAGCGGTGATTTTGAATGGTCATCTAACTTTAATATTTCTTTTGTTAAAAATGAAATTACTGAATTGACACAAGAATCATTTATTAATGGTACTAAAAGATGGAAAGAAGGTACATCTTTATATGAATTTTTTATAAGAGAATACAGAGGTGTTGATCCAGCAACAGGTGAAGCTTTATGGTCTATTGATGAACTTGATGCTACAACTGGAGAACCAACTGGAAATAAGTTAACTACAAATGATTATGCTGTGGCAACTCGTTATCAGTCAGGAAAAGAATCTTTACCTGATTTTCAAGGTGGTATAACAAACACTTTTAAATATGGTAATTTTGATTTAAATATTTTAATGAACTTTAGTGTTGGTGCTTATGTGTATGACAGTACTTATGCAGCATTAATGAGTGGGTTTGAACAAGTTGGTAGAGCAGCCTCTGTAGATGTAGTAAACAGATGGCAAAACCCTGGAGATATAACAGATATTCCACGTTTACAAAATAGCCAAAATGATTTTAACGCAACATCTACAAGATTTTTATTTAAAAATGATTTCTTAAGAGTGAAAGCATTAACGTTAGGTTATACTTTACCAACAAACATTGCAGGAAATATAGGATTAAACAGATTAAGAGTATATTTTCAAGGGGATAATTTAGCTACTTTTCAGAGTCATAAAGGTATTGACCCTGAACAAAGTTTAGCCGGTACAACAAACAATAGATCTTTTAATCAAAGAATATTTTCTTTAGGTCTTAACTTAGAATTATAAAATATAAAAAAATGAAAAAAATTAATTTAAAATTACTATTCATCCTATCATTAACATTTTCAATGTTAAGTTGTGGTGACGAATTTTTAAACGATCCAGAACCAACTGCATCTGTAACTTCTTCAGTTATATTTGGTTCTAGAACTGGTGCTGATGCTTTTGTATCTGGTATCATGAGAAGGTTCAGAGGTCAATTTACTGCTACAGATGCAGCAGGAGTAAATTCTATTTACTATGCAAGAACTGTAAAAGGAAATGATATTATACAGCGTGCAACTTGGTTTTCATTTGACTATGAAAATGATAATCGTGAACCAACTTATAGACGTGTAGGTTTTACTTGGAACTATTCATTTTACATGATAAATCAAGCTAATAACTTAATAAACGGTGCTGAAGCTTCAACAGGTTTATCAGACTTAGATAAAAAAGAAATTATTGGTCAAGGTAAAGCTATTAGAGCATTTTTCTATTTCCAATTAGCAATGGAGTTTCAACATACATATACATTTGACGCTTCATTACCAGCACCTCCAATTTATACTGAGTTATCTACTGAAGGTAAGCCAATGAGTACATTAAATGAAATGTATACATTAATATTAGATGATTTAACATATGCTACTCAGAATTTAACTTCTGATAGACTTGGAAAATCTTATATTAATCAAAATGTTGCTTATGGTATTTTAGCTAGAGTTTACCAAACTACGGGTAACTGGCAGGGTGCAGAAGATGCAGCAAAGAAAGCTTATGGAGGTGGAACAGCTTCTAGTGTTTTAAATGCAAATTATGCAAATGGATTTAACGACATTTCTGATTCAGAATGGATTTGGGGTAGTGCGCAAAGTTTAGATCAATCAAATTATTATTGGGGTGCACCACATGCACATACAGATCATTATGTATTATCTTATGCTGCTACATACTTTAACAATGATTTTGTGAATTTATTTTCATCTACGGACATTAGAAATACATTTTTAAATGCTTATGGTGTGGCTGATACGGATTATAGACACTACATTTCTAGAAAATTTACATTTAATTTTGATTCAGATCATCCAATTATTAGAACTGCAGAAATGCTTTTAGTTGAAGCTGAGGCAAAATATCATAATGGAGACCCTACAGGTGCTCATAATATACTTTTTGCTTTACAATCTAATAGAGATCCTTTAGCAGTAAAATCTACTAATACAGGTGCAGCTTTATTAGAAGAAATTTTAGTAGAAAGAAGAAAAGAATTATATGCTGAAATTGGTGTTGAGTGGTTTGATGCTAAACGTTATAGAAAAGGCATTACAAGAACTGGAAACCAAAGAATTAAGGGAGCTGCAAGTTTAGAAGCAGATGATAAAAGATTTTTCTTAAAAGTACCGCAAGCAGAAATTGATGCAAATGAAAATATTGACGAAAGCGTAAACGCTAACAGATAATATTTTTTAATGATAAATAAAAAAACCATCAACTATCTTAGTTGATGGTTTTTTTTGCTATATAATTAGCATACATTTGCAACATGAAAACAGAAATGACTAATATTTTTGGAATTAGAGCTATTATTGAGGCAATAGAAAGTGGCTCAACAATAAATAAAATATACTTACAAAAAGGCTTACGTGGTAATTTATTTTATGAATTGGATAAACTTATCAAAACAAATAAGTTAACTACAAGTCTTGTACCTGTAGAAAAGTTGAATCGTCTTTCTAAAAACCAAAATCATCAAGGGGCAGTTGCACAAATATCCCCTATAGAGTTTCACGATTTAGAAACTCTAATCAATAAAACTTTAGAAAGTGATGCTACTCCACTCTTTTTGTTATTAGATCAAATATCTGACGTTAGAAACTTTGGTGCAATTATTAGAACTGCAGAATGTACAGGTGTTCATGGAATAATTATTCAAAAAAATGGAAGTGCACCTGTAAATGCTGAAACGATAAAAACATCTGCTGGAGCTGCTTTTAAAGTGCCTATTTGTAGAGTAGATCATATTAAAGATGCATTATTTATTTTACAAGCATCAGAAATAAAAACAGTTGCTGCAACAGAAAAAACAACGTCTTCTGTATATGATGTAGATTATAAGGAACCTATTGCAATTATAATGGGCTCTGAACATCGAGGTGTAAACCCATCTATCCTAAAAATGGTAGATTATAAAGCTAAATTACCTTTACTTGGTGAAATTGCTTCATTAAATGTTTCTGTGGCTTGTGGTGCCTTTTTATACGAAACTGTAAGACAAAGAATGGCAATAAGCGGTAAGTAACAATAAAAATAAATTATTCTTTATCATTTACTTGCCCCTCCTCTACTTCTTGTTCAATTTTTGGAGAAGAAAAATTTCCGTTTTCATCGAATAATAAATCAAAATCAGTATTAGAGAATTGATATTCTTTTTTTGTAATCCCTATTTTTCTGTAAAATACAGCAAAAATAAATCCTACTAAAAAGCCAGATAAATGGCCTTCCCAAGACATGACATCTTTTATTGGTAATACATACCAAACCATACTACCGTATAAAAAAATTATTATTAACGACAGCGCTACTAATCTGTAGTGTTTTCTTATAATTCCACTAAAAAACACAAAACTAAATAAAAGATATACGATGCCACTTGCACCTATATGGTAGGATTCTCTTGCGATCATCCAAGTTAATAAACCTGTTAAAAGCCCACCATAACAAAGTACTTTATAAGCAACTTGTTTATAAAAATAAAAAAGACTTGATAGCAAAACAAATAAAGGAATAGAATTGTTAAACAGATGATTCGTATCACTATGTATAAAATGAGTGAAGAAAACACCTCTTAAACCAACTAAATCTCTTGGATACACTCCAAATTTATTAAAATTGAAATGAAATTGTATTTCTACCCAATAAATAAACCAAATAACAAATACATAGGTACATGGAATTAAAAAAATTAGTTTAGAATTATGTAAAACTTGTTCATCACTCATAAAATAAAAATAACAAATATATTACCAAAGTAAAAAAATACTACTTCTGTCATAAAAACTTTGCTATTTTTACCATATGAATGAACCTTTGGCAGAAAGAATTAGACCTAAAACATTAGAAGACTATATTAGTCAACAGCATTTAGTTGGTAAAAACGGTGTTTTAACAAATTTAATTAAACAAGGAATTATTCCATCTTTAATTTTATGGGGCCCCCCAGGAATTGGTAAAACTACCCTTGCAAATATTATTGCGAATGTGTCAGAAAGACCATTTTATACTTTAAGCGCTATTAGTTCTGGAGTTAAAGACGTTAGAGAGGTTATAGAAAAAGCGAAAAAAAGTGGTGGTTTATTTACGGCAAAAAATCCTATTTTATTTATTGATGAAATTCATCGATTTAGCAAATCTCAACAAGATTCTTTATTAGGTGCTGTAGAAAAAGGATGGGTAACTTTAATTGGAGCCACTACAGAAAACCCTAGTTTTGAAGTAATACCTGCCCTACTCTCTCGATGTCAGGTTTATATTTTAAATTCTTTTGACAAAGAAGATTTAATTGCTCTTCTACATAGAGCTATGAAAGAGGATTCTTTATTAGCCTCAAAAAAAATAAAATTAAAAGAAACAGATGCCTTATTACAGGTTTCTGGTGGTGATGCTAGAAAATTATTGAATATTTTTGAGTTGTTAGTTTCTACTGAAGATCAGATAGAAATTACAAATGAGTTGGTTTTAGCTAAAATTCAGAAAAATACAGCTAGGTATGATAAAACTGGCGAACAGCATTATGACATTATTTCTGCTTTTATAAAATCTATAAGAGGTAGCGATCCAAATGCAGCTGTTTACTGGTTAGCTAGAATGATTGAAGGTGGTGAAGATGTAAAATTTATAGCAAGAAGAATGCTAATTTTAGCCTCTGAAGATATTGGAAATGCCAATCCGAATGCACTGATTTTAGCTAATAATACGTTTCAAGCAGTAAGTGTTATTGGAAATCCAGAAGCTAGAATAATATTAAGCCAATGTGCAGTTTATTTAGCTAATTCTGCTAAAAGTAATGCTTCTTATGTGGCAATTGGAGAAGCACAAAACTTAATAAGAAAAACAGGCGATTTATCTGTGCCTCTGCATTTAAGAAATGCACCTACAAAATTAATGAAGGATTTAGAGTATGGTAAAAATTATCAATATTCTCATAATTACCCTAATAACTTTGTAGAACAAGAGTTTTTACCTAATGAAATTAGTGGAACCAAAATTTATGAACCTGGTAAAAATGCTAGAGAAAATCAGTTTAGAGAAATTCTTAAAGCTAGATGGAAAAACAGATACGATTATTAGAATTTAATTTCAAATTGCTTCATTACTAACTGATCATTCTCATAATATTCTGCTACCCATTTTGTTTCTTTTTTATACAATAAACCATTTTTATCTTTAATTACATAAACATCTTTAATGTTTGTATGTAAAATAATAAAAACAACTTCTGGCTTTAAATTAATTAATTGAAAGCCACTTTTTTTTGGTTGCGCATATAAAACAACGTCTGTAGGTTCTGGTTTCTTAACCACTTTTTTTAGTGATAAATCCTCTTGTAAAACTTCCTTTTTAATAACAGTATTAACAGGTGTATCTATCCACTTAATTTTAGTTTCTTTTATTTGTTCTTTCTTAGAAAGTGGCGTATAAGTTATATCCTCCATTAATTTATGTGCATTTCTTATCGCTTCTTGATACCCTTTTTTAAATTCCTTTTTTTTACTTTCTCCTTCTGAGGCAAACAATACTTTACCAAAACAATCTTTTAATTCTAACTTTAGCTTTATTTTTAAAAATGAAGAAGCGTCTGTTAATGAAGCTGTTAATGCCTTACATCTATTATTTTTTAGATCTTCTGGAAAATCTTCTGAATCTAAAAGAGCCGTAAAATCGTTCTTTTTTAACAAAAACTTGGTTAAAGAGCTTGTTTGGTATTGATCTACCTCCTTTAAAAAATCGAACTTTGTAGGTACAATTATATATGTAAAATTACTTACTTTTTTTTCTTGTGCAACTGTAATTAAACTTATAAGAACAAGTATTACAAATACTATTTTATTTTTCATTCTAATTAATTATTAAATTAAATCCAAATTGGATAGAAAGATTATTTAAAGATGAAATATCGGAATAATTTAGTAAATTATCTATAATTCCATAGAAATTAATCTTCCAGATTTGTGTAGAAATACCAACCCCAATGTTACTAAAAGAATAATTATCTAAAGTGTAGGTAACTTTTGTATGCAAATTATTGGTTATCATTTTCCCATAAAAACCAGTTAATGCAAATTGCTGATTTAAAGGTCTAAAAATTGAGTATAACTGTGCTCCAAAAGCATCTGTATAAACATCTTTATAGGTATTATCATAACAATATTTACTTCTTCTTTCACCAAAACTATATTTAACTGCTGCATTAAATTTTGCAGGTCTCCAAGAAACATAAGAATCTTGATTGTCTGTTGTAGGTAATTGTTGTTTAACAGCTGTATCTAATTCTTGCCAATAATTTCTATTAGAATTATAATCTAAAGCTATCCCTTCAAAAGTAAAACTACCTTTTGAAACCGTATTTTTGATGTTTTTACTATGATTTACAAAACCAACATCTAACAAACTACCAGATATTTGTAGTTGTTTATTAACATGATACGTAAAGCCAAAATCTAAACCAATTCCTAAATTACCTCCTAAAAAAGTGTTTTTTAAATACGTTGATGGATCATCTATATATTCATTATCACTAACCAAGCCAGATGTTTGTAGGTTTACATTTACATTGTCTAAATAATGTACATAAATATTGTTATTCCCCTCATTTGTCGTAAAGGTTCCATAGTTATTTGTGGATTGTAAGTTTAAAGCAGATGAGTAAATTTTAAATCTACCACCTAGCGTTAATTTATCACTTATTTTTTGAGTAATACCTGCATGAATTACACCTAAAAAATCTACTTTATATAATAGTTGAGAAATATCAAAACTCTTATTTAAAAATGCTCCATTACCTTCATTTGCTAATGTAAAAACGTCTTTTGGATAATAGCCAATGGCATCTATTTCTTGATAAAAACCAAAACTAAAATATGTTTTGTCATTGTACCTAAAACCTGCATTTAAAATTTCTATTTGTGTATTCAGTTTTAAATAATCACTGGTTTTTAAACGGTTTAAAACTGTTGCAACTTTATCATTGATAGATAAGTTATCTACCGAAAATATATCTGAAGGCACAAAATTTGTAGAGCCGATTTCTGTAGAAAAACCCGATAATAATGGCACACCCACATGATATTTATAATTCGTTTCAATACCAGGATTTAACAATAGCGTTTGTGGTAAATTGTTAAAATCATATAAAACCTGCTTGTTCTGAGCATTTACTGAAAGTGAAAGCAGTAAAATAATAATTAGAAAAATTTTTTTCACACTATAAAGAGGTTTCTAAATATACTTTTGCTGCAGACTTAAACTCAAAAGTTCCTAAATCTGAGGCTGTAATTGGAGTTGTAGTATCGTCTAAACTAATTTTCAATTCTATTCTAGTAAAGTTTTTAACAATTTGATTTATCAAAACATCTATACTTTCAATTTGATTAAAATCTGTATCATTAGCAGCAATTTTAAAGTCGTTTAATTTATAGATCAAATTGTTATTATCATTTAATAAAGAAATTTCTATTGTAAAATCTCTATTAAACTGGTTGTTAACTTCAACCATAAAATCTAATTTGATTAAATTATTTTTAATAAAAGTATTTTCAAAAATTCTAAAATCAGACTGTTCTGTAATTTCTGTTACATTAGGTGTCCCTGCATTAGGTATAAAATTATTTGAATCTAAAGTAAAATAGGTTATGGATGAAATAAACTCAGGATTGTTTGTATAATCATCTAATTGATTAAAATCTAAGTTTTTAGAACAAGAAATAGATAAAAAAATGCAACATAATATGCATATATTTCTAAGGGACTTCATAAAAGGATATTTGTTAGATTTTAAACGTAATTATGGCTAAAGATATTGTTTAATTTCTAACAGGCTTTTAACTGAGGTAATATTTTTATCTGTAGGGGTTAAATCGTCAAAAACACAGTGTATTGCTTTTAAACCAACATTTAAGGCACCTTGTATATCTGCTTCTAAACTATCGCCAATCATTAAAGAGTTATTAGCGGTTGCTTTTGCAGTGTCTAAAGCATGTAAAAAGACTTTAGGATTTGGTTTTTTTACACCCACAGACTCTGATGTAATTATTTGATTAAAGTAATGATGAATATTAGAAGTCATCATTTTTTTACTTTGTATTTCTTGAAAACCATTGGTTATTATATGTAATGTGTATTTTTCTTTTAAATAATCTAATAGTTCAAAAGTACCTTCAAAAAGATGATTAAAAGTAGATAAATTATCTATATAATCAATGGCAATCTTATCAATTAAAGCATCCGAGACCTTATAATTTACAGCATCAAAAGTGTTTTTTAGTCTAGCATATCTTAGTTCTTCTTTAGTCACTTTTTCTTCTCTGTATAATTTCCAAAATTTTAAATTTAAGGGTTTATAAACCTCTAAAAAATCTTCTATTTTTAAATGAATTTTATTTTTGCTAAATATTTTTTGGAAAGTTAATTCAGAATTTTTTTCGAAATCCCACAAAGTATGATCTAAATCAAAGAATACATGTTCTATTTTCATTTGATAAAAGTAAAAATTATAAACAATAAATAGTAGATTAAGTTGTTATATTTGTGATAAATATTTTTTAGGTTGAACCAAAAAAAACTTCATGTTTTGTTTATATGTGGTTGGTACCCTTCTAGGGTTTTACCAACAAATGGAGATTTTATAGAAAGACATGCACAAGCAGTTGCTAAGCAGCATAAAGTATCTGTAATACATTTAATTACTGATAAAAATTGTACTAAAAAAATAGAAATTATTACCAAAGAAGATCAAAATCTTACTACACATATTGGATATATTCTTCCAAAAAAAAACAGAATTACTAAACTAAAATCTTTTTGGAAAGCATATCAAAAAATATTAAAAAAAATTGGTGCTTTTGATGTAATTCATTTAAATGAAATACATCCTTTTGGACTTTTAGCTAAACATACATCAAAAAAAAATAAGATACCTTACATAATTACAGAACATCATACAGCCTATTTGCAAAGCACAAACAACAATCTAAGTTATTCTAAAAAAATGATTGCTAAAAATGTGGTAAAACATGCTGCATTTTTTTGCCCTGTAAGTACTTATTTAGCTACTCATTTAAAAAAGGCTGGTTTTACAGGCAATTACAAAATTGTACCCAATGTTGTAGATACTGGTTTATTTGTTCCCAAGAAAAAAGTAAAAGATTCACTAAAAATAGTACATGTTTCTAGTTTAAAAGACTCCCATAAAAACATTAAAGGTATGTTACGTGTGGCAAAACTTTTAGAGGAAAAATTAGCGTATTTTGAATGGCATTTTATTGGTGGTACTGGAAATGAATATCAAGAGTTTATAACTAGTTTGAATATTAAAAAAGCTAAAATTCATTTTACAAAACATGTTACTCAAAAACAATTGGTAAACTATTTACAAGAAGCTACTTTATGCGTTTCTTTTAGCAATTACGAAACTTTTGGTATTGTTATACCAGAAGCAATTGCTTGTGGCACACCTGTTATTGCAACCAATACTGGTATTGCAACTTATTTAAAAAACGAGCAATTTTGTAAGGTTATCCCAATTAAAAATGAAGCTTTTTTATTAGAAGAAATTTTAAATTATAAAACTACTTTTGATAAATTAGACCCAGATAAAATGCATAGTTTTGTAGCACAACAATTTAGTAAAGAGGTAATTTCCAATAAATTTTCGCAACTTTACTACAAATCTCTAAATATTTAGTTTGAATTTAATTGTTTCTTACATTTCAAATTTTTTAGAAAGAAAAGGAAGCTATGTTTTTTTAGCCACCATTTTTGCACGTATTTTTTCTTTTTTAGCAGCTTGGTTTGCTTTAAAATTAATACCAAATAAAGAATTAGGGGTTGTACTTTTTGCTTATAACATTATAGTATTTATTATACCCATAAGCGGTTTAGGCTTGCACCAAAGTTTTATAAGATATGGTGCCTTACTTAAAACAAAAACAGAACAAAATAGCTTGTTTTTGTATGTTTTTAAAAAAGGGGTTTGGGTTTCTTTATTATTAATTGCTTGTATTAGTATTCTTTCTTTTTTTATTGATTTTAAGTTTGAAAATACACGAACTTATTTAATTGTATTATCTTTTATAATCATTCCTTCATTTCTATTAGAAATTATAAAAGCACAATTAAGGTTAAATCACAACAACAAAAGATTTGCTTTTACAGAAATAGTACAAAGTGTTTTGCTGCTGGTTTCTGTACTACTTTTAAGTTACTTTTTTAAAGAACTTGGGTATGCTATTGCATTGCTTGTAGCCCCTACTCTAACTGCTATTTTATTTATAAAAAAAATAGAAATCAATTTTACATTAAAAAATAAACTTACCATAACAAATACTTCTTTTTGGAAATATGGCTTTTTTGCAAGCCTTTCTAATGTAGTTACACAATTACTTTTTGTTATAGATATTTTATTAATTGGTTACTTATTAGCTAACACAGAAATGGTAACCAATTATAGATATATTTCTTTAATTCCTTTTAGTTTACTGTTTTTACCTCGTGTTTTTATGGCGGCAGACTTTGTTGCTTTTACAGAAAAAATATATGATAAAACTTATATTAAAAATTATATAAAAAGTTACATGCTTTTGTTTTTGGTGATTAGCATTGTTTTAGTAATAACAAGCTATTTTTTTGGTGATTTTATTTTAACACTTTTAGACCAAAACTTTACAAAGTACACACAGACATTTTTTATTTTAATGCTGGGTGTTTGCGGAATTTTTATTTTTAGAGGTTTGTTTGGCAACCTTTTATCTTCTATTGGTAATGCACGTATAAACTATTACATAGCAAGTATTGCTTTAATTTTAAACATAATTAGCAACTATTATTTAATTCCTAAATATGGTATTCAAGGAGCTGCTATAACTTCTGCAGTATTAATGTGGTTTACGGGTATTGTGTCTGCAATTGCATTTAAAATGCTTTATAAAAAGTTCTATTAAAAACGGTATAGTGCTCTTCTTCTGCTCCAAAACTTCTATAAAACTTACCTATATTTTGGATGTTTCCACCTTCAAAATCTAAAACTTTACCAACATTTTTATTGTCTTTTAGTATAGAGGAAATTAAAAAACTAGAGGCTTGAACTTTTCTGCCTTTATCTGTAAATACAGAAAACAAATAAATTATTCTTGACTTTGAAACTATAAAAATTGCTCCTCCTAATAAAATATCATCTTTAAAAACACCTATAATTTTTATACAATTTTTGATTTTAGCAATTGTAATTAATTTTAACAACATATCTTCTGGTATTTGAAACTGATAATGTTTGTTATGAATCTCTAAAAGATGATTTACAGAGGTATTATTTAACTCTAAACCTTGCTTCTCTCCTACTTTTATAGCGTGTTTTCTTCCTTTTGAAAAGTTTTTATACAGTTGCTTATAAGCATCAGGTATATTTAAAAAATAGTTTAATCTTTTTGAAGTTTTAGAAAAAATATAGTTTTCTGTGTTTAGACTTAAAGTAACTTTTAGATATTTTTTTGGAATCTTTGTTAAAAATGATGCTTGCTGATTTTTAGAGAGATTATCCAAAGAAAAAACACCTAATTGCTGACAAAAATAAGGTTGTGTAACGTATTTAAGTCCGTACTTTTTATTCCAAGGAATTGGCATAACAGCTTCATAATCATCCAAAACCAAAACATCCCAATGATTGGCAACAACATCTAAATACCAAGAAAAAGCATACACTCTAGTTTGTATTGAGTTTTCTATACAGAAGTTGTATTTATCTAGATCTAAATCTTTTCTATGAACGTATTTTATCATCCTAAATCGTTGCAATTTTTACCATAGAATCGTACAAACGTTTCCAGCCTTTCCAGCGCATATGATCACTTAAACTCTCGTTATGAAATAAGGTGATAAAAGTACCATTTACAGCTTTTACCTCGTTTTTTAAATCTCTAATTCTACCCAAAGATTGTTTTGGTGTAATCTTTAAATAATCATTTAATGTAGTATCCATTAAAGCGAAAGGATATACTTTTAAAGGGGTTTGAATCTCGAAATCTAAATCATAAAAATAAAAAGGTGTACAAGTGCTTGCCCTAAAACCAACATTGCTTGCATACCCCATAGTAAAATCTTCTTGTATTTCTAAATCTATTAATTGTTGATAGGTTTCTGGTAAATTAAAGCGTAAATAATGCTGTCTAGATCTGGTTACGGGCATATTTGTTATATCCTCAAGTCTTTCTTTTTCTTTTTTTAAAAGTGCTGCATTTTGCATTGTAAAATAAGAAGGGTGTAAGCCAACTCTGGCATAATCTACCAAATCTTTTACAAGTAGTTTGAATTTATTTTTAGCGGCAGAAATATTGGTGTCAAAAGTAGTATAATCACCAACAGAGCAAAAGAAAATAGTTTTTATTTTTTTATTTTTTTTGATGTTTAAAATTGTATCAAAATTATCAAAAGGATCTTTTTTAATGTTTAGTAAAACTGCTAATCGATACCAAACACTTAAAAGTCTTAGCTTAAAAAAATCCTTTAAAAAAGCACCTGTTGTTCTTATTAAACTTTTATGTTTATAGGCAAATGTATTGTCTATATCTATGGTAGAAATAAAAGTATATTTTCTGTTTTCAACTTCATAATCTGGAAACCGTTCTTTGAATTCTTTTAAGAATTTGTAAGCCCAAATATCTACCACAGGTTTTTCTAAAAAATTATTATTATGAGCTAAACTTTCTGAGGCCATAAAACGCCCATGTTTGTCTTTAACATGAGGCAAATATTCTTCGTACCTAGAAATTAAGTAAAAACTTGCTGCAAAAATATCAAAAGGAATTGCAGATTTACTTCCAGTAGCAAAAAAACATGGTACTTCTTCCCATTTTTGTATGTTTATTTCTAAATCGTTTACACCTTGTTCAAATAACAATTCGTTACTTTTTATAAAAAACTCGTTACTTAAAGGTGATTTTGTATAGGTTAATTTAGGCCCTTTATGTGCTACAAATTCTTCAACTTTAGTTGTAAAACTAACCGGTATTTGTAAGGTTCTAGTTAAAATATGTTTAAATATATAACGAACTCTGGGTGTTATTTTATGTGTATATACTACAATCATTATTTTTTTACATTACAGCGTTTAGCAGTAGTTTACAGTGTTTTTTTTTACTAATCAATGCAACTTAAAACTACAACAAGCCTTCATCTGCAAAGCTAAAATACGCTTTTTCTGTAATTATTAAATGGTCTAGTAGTTTAATATCTAAAGTATTGCCAGCTTGTTTCATTTTTTCGGTTAAATTTTTATCTGCAACACTGGGCTGTAATTTTCCTGAAGGATGATTATGACAAACAATAATGGCTACAGACACCAACTCTAAAGCTCTCTTAAACAACAGTCTAATATCTACAACTGTAGCTGTTAACCCACCTTTACTAACTTGACTTTTTGCTAAAACTTTATTAGAGTTACTTAAAAAAAGAACCCAAAATTCTTCGTGGTCTAAATCGCCAATTATGGGTTGCATTAAGTTTGCCACATTTTTACTACTAACAATTTTAGGTTTTTCTAAGGCTACTTCTAGCTGCCTTCTTTTCCCTAATTCTAATGCAGTAATAATTGCAATGGCTTTTGCCTCTCCAATACCATTAAACTCGGTTAATTTTTCTACAGATAGTTTTGCAAGCTCGTAAATATTACCATTTACAGCACTTAAAATACGTTTAGACAATGCCACTGCACTTTCATTTCTATTACCTGAACCAATTAAAATTGCTATTAATTCTGCATCAGACAATACTGCTTTTCCTTTTGCTAATAACTTTTCTCTAGGCCTATCGTCTAAAGCCCAAGATTTGATTGTTAACTTATCCATTCGCCTATTTTTTTATAAATATACAAAATAGAAAAATGTTATATTTATTTACAAAAAAGGGAAAAAACTCAATTATTTGCATTTGCACCTAAACTCTTTATATCTTTGCGGTTAATATTCTATATTTGAAATATGAAGATTATTATTGCTGGTGCTGGAGATGTAGGTTTCCATTTAGCAAAACTGCTTTCTTACGAGTCTCAAGATACTTACATAATAGATTTTGATGGCGAAAAACTAAATTATATCAATAATCATTTAGATGTAATTACCAGAAAAGGAGATGCCACATCTATCAAACTATTAAAAGAGCTTGGTGTAGATTCTGCTGATCTTTTAATTGCTGTTACAGAAAGTCAAAACACCAATTTTACAATCTCTGTTATTGGTAAAGCTCTAGGAGCAAAAAAAACAATAGCAAGAATAGACAATCCAGAGTTTTTAAATGAGTGCGAAGTAGACTTTAAAAAGTTTGGTTTAGACTTTATGATTTCTCCACAAGAGTTGGCCGCAAATGAAATAAAAATGTTGTTAAATCAATCTTCATTTAACGATACTGTTACTTTTGAAAGCGGTACTTTTAATGTAATGGGTACTTCTTTAACCTACAAATCTCCTTTAGTAGATTTGACGGTTAAAGAAGCGAAACAAAAGTTTAAAAATATAGATTTTATAACCATTGCTATCAAAAGAGATAATGTTGCACAAACAATTATTCCTAGAGGTGATGTTGCTTATCAATTAAATGACCAAGTGTATTTTTCTGTTCCCAATTATAGTATGAAGGATTTGTATCCCATCATAGGAAAAAAACAGTTTAATATTAAAAATGTAATTATATTAGGGGGTAGTAGTATTGGCGAAAAAACTGCTAGAAATCTTTGTGAAGATAATTTTAAAGTTAAATTAATAGAAAAAAATAAAGAGAAAGCAGAAAATTTAGCAGAAAGTTTAGACAATGTATTAGTTATTAATGGAGATGGAAGAAACCTTGAACTTTTAGAAGAGGAAAATATTAGAGAAACAGATGCTTTTATTGCAGTTACCAACAACTCAGAAACCAATATTATGTCTTGTTTGGTAGCAAAATCTAAAGGAGTAAAAAAAACCATTGCACTTGTAGAAAATATGGACTATATTGATATTTCTCAAACGATTGGTATAGAATCTCTTATCAACAAAAAACTAATTGCTGCAAGTAATATTTTTAGACACATTAGAAAAGGAGAAATACTAGCATTAGCAAATCTACACAATATAGACGCAGAAGTATTTGAATTTGAAGTAAGACCTAACGCAAAAGTTACTAAAAAACCAATTAGAGATTTAAATGTTCCTAGAGAAGCTGTCTTTGGAGGTATTATTAGAAATGGAAAACCGTTAATGTCTTTTGGGGGTATGCAAATACAAAGTGGAGATAAAGTAATTGTGTTCTGCTTACCAGAAGCTATAGAAACTGTAGAAAGTCTATTTAGATAAAATGGGTACTTTAAACACAAAAATAATCTACAGGTTTTTAGGCATAACAGCTATTTTAAATGGTTTGTTTATGTTTTTAGCTGTTCCTTTTAGTATTTTTAATGATGAACCCGAAAAATGGGGGATTTTAAATGCTGGAATTATCACCGTTTTTATTGGTGTGATTTTATACTTTGCAAACAAACCCACAAGTACAAATATTCAGAAAAAAGAAGGGTATTTAATTGTAACATTGGGTTGGTTAATCCTTTCTTTTACAGGGATGTTGCCTTATTTACTTTCTGGAGCAATATCTAGTGTTACAAATGCATTTTTTGAAACTATTTCTGGCTATTCTACCACAGGTTCGTCTATTTTAACTAACATAGACAATATGCCAAAAGGAATTTTATTTTGGCGAAGTGCAACGCATTGGATTGGTGGAATGGGAATTATTGTATTAACCATTGCTATTTTACCTCTTTTAGGTATTGGTGGTATGCAGCTGTTTATGGCAGAAGCACCTGGACCATCAGCAGATAAATTACATCCTAGAATTACAGATACAGCCAAAAGACTATATTTAATATACGTTTTATTAACGCTTTTAGAGTTTTTGTTGCTAAAATTTGCAGGTATGACTTGGTTTGACGCCATCAATCATGCAATGGCAACCATGAGTACAGGTGGTTTTTCTACAAAAGGAGATAGCATTGCTTTTTATAATGGTAAACCCTTAATACAATACATTATTATAACTTTTATGTTTGTTGCAGGCACCAACTTTGTACTTACTTATTTTGCCTTAAAAGGGAAAATTCAAAAGGTATTTAAAAGTGAAGAGTTTAAATATTATTTATTTGGAATTTTAAGTATCTCTGCCATTATTGCAATCATTATCATCTTTTTTCAAGACCCAAATTTAGAAAGTACCTTGGCACATCCTAAAGTTTTAGGAGAAACAGAGAGTGCGATAAGACATTCTTTATTTATGGTTACATCAGTGGTAACAACAACTGGTTTTGTGTCTGCAGATTTTACCATGTGGAATTTCTTTGCAACAGGTATTTTCTTTGCCTTATTTTTTACAGGCGGTTCTGCTGGTTCTACAAGTGGTGGTGTTAAAGTGGTAAGGCACATTGTGATGTTAAAAAACAGTTTTTTAGAATTTAAAAAAGCCTTACACCCAAATGCAATAATTCCTGTTAGGTATGATGGCCAAACTGTGCATAAAAATATTGTTTTTAATATTTTATCTTTCTTTATTATTTATATGCTAATTTTTATAATGTCATCTGTGGCTTTAACATTATTTGGATTAGATTTTATGTCTGCATTAGGTGCCGCAGCATCCTCTTTGGGTAATATTGGGCCAGCAATTGGCTCTGTTAGTCCTGTTGATAATTTTAATCACCTAACTTCGGCTGCAAAATGGTTTTGTTCTTTTTTGATGTTAATTGGTAGGTTAGAATTATTTACTGTATTAATTTTATTCACTCCATTTTTCTGGCGGAAGAATTAAGTATCTCACCTTTAATACTAAGTTTTTAGTATTTTAGTTAAATGACTTTTACTACTTTAAACTCTAAAAGATAAAAAAATGATACTATTATTTGTATAAAAAAAATGTATCCGTTTTGATAATCTTGTTGATTGTATATATTAAAATCTGAATGTCCGTAATCACCCATAATTTTGTATATTTAAAAGAACGTAAAGTATATAGGAAATGAATCTTTTTACATTTAGTGCACATTTTGGAGATGAAGAAGCTTGTAGGCTTCATTTTAAACAAGAGCGTGATGAAATTGGAGTAAAATGCCGTAGATGTGGTCACGACCAGCATTATTGGATAAAGAGTGTATGGAGTATTAAAATTTACATTCTGAGAATAAAAAAATGAAGTTATTTTTCTTTTTAAAAAAATTCTTTCTTTAACAAAAGAAATATTTTAAAAAACACCTCTCTTTTTTATCAAATTATTTTTTTGTTAAGACGAAGATAGTTAAGAGTTATCTTATTGCTAATTAATTATTTGAGTTTCTATATTTTATATTTATTTGTATTTTTAACAAAAAAATAAATATGAAACAAAAAAACTTTTTAAAAATTGCTTTATATATGTTGTTTGCTATATCAACAACATTTTCATTAAAAGCTCAAACACTAACTATTGGAGATTTAGCTATAATCGGGGTTAGTGTCGATAATGAAGAATTTCTATTAATTGCTTTAGTAGACATACCTTCAGGAGAATCTGTTTTCTTTACAGATAACGAATGGAATGGTAGTACCGCTTTTAATACAAGTGAAGGTTTCTACGAGTGGGTAACCCCCTCTATTACAGCTGGTACTACTATAACTTTAACAACAACATCATCCTCTTTTGGTGGAACTGTAACTCAAAGAGCTGGTTCTTTTGCTTTAGGAAATAGTGGAGATGGAGTTTTTATTTATCAAACAACAACAAATGTATATAATACCGGTACATATACAATACTTGGCTTTGCAGGTGAAGATTCAGGTGATTCAGGTTCTTTAACTGGAACTGGCTTAACGGAAGGTACAAATGCAGTTTATTTGGGTGGCGACAATGGTATTTATACTGGAGTTAGAACAACTAATGATAAACCTGGTCACTTAACGAACATTTACAATAGTACAAATTGGACAACTTCTGGAACCGCACAAACATTTGATACCACTAACTTTGCAATGGCAAGTGCAGGACCTGGTATAACTTTAGGTGCAGTGTCAGGTAACACCTCAGAAGATGGTACTACAGCAACATTTACAATTGTATTAAATGCACAACCAACTACAGATGTAGTTTTAAATATTACTAGTGGAGATACTGGAGAAGTTACCTTAAATGAAGCTACATTAACGTTTACAAATGCCAATTGGGATACTCCACAAACAATTACTGCAACAGGTGTAGATGATGCTTTACAGGATGGAAATATAGAAGTTACTATTACAGTTTCTGTAGATGATGCTAATTCTGATGATGCTTATTCTCCAGTTGCAGATGTTACTACTATAATAACAAATGATAATGATGAATTACCTAATTTAGTAATTAATGAAATCTTAGCTGATCCAGATGAAACTAATGGTGATACTAATGGAGATGGAACTTTAAGTACTACAGAGGATGAATTTATAGAAATTTATAATGCATCAGGAGGTGAATTGAATATTGGTGGATACGCCATTGAGGATGCTACTGGATTAAGACATACATTTCCTAAAGGAACTATTATACCTACTACAGGAACTATTGTTGTTTTTGGTGGAGGTACCCCAACAAATATACCTTCACTAACACAAACTGCATCAGCAGGTTTCTTAGGTCTTAATAATGGAGGAGATACAATAACTATAAAAGATGCTAATGGCACAACTATTACTTCTTACACCTATGCTAGTGAAGGAGGTAATAATATCTCATTAGCAAGAGATCCAGATTTTACAGGTAACTTTGTTACACATGATAATGTAACTGGTAATGGAAGTGTTTTATTTTCTCCAGGGAGAAATAATACAAGTAATACAGGTTTTTATAAAACATGGTCTGGAACCACAGATAATAATTGGAATACTACAACTAACTGGATAGATAGTAGTAATCCATCTGGAACTTCTGATAATATTTTAATTCCTACTGGTATAACCAATTACCCAACCGTAAGTACTGCTGTAACTATTAACTCCTTAAATATAGCTTCAGGAGGAACTTTGAAAGCTACAAATACTTTTACCGTAAGTTCAGCTACTTTCAATAGAAATTTTTCTAATGGCTCTCAATGGTATTTAATATCATCACCTATTGTTGGGGAAACTTATGATGCAAATTGGGCAACATCCAACTCTATTCCTACAAGCAGCCTAGATACAGATAATATTGGTTTGAGTTGGTATGATAATACATCTTCTGATATAGACACAGATAATGAAGGTTCAGATACAGCAACTGGTCATTGGAGATATTTACAAACAGACGATAGTAATAATGGAACTTTTGGTAAAGGTAAAGGATATGGAATTATAAGATCTGGTAGTGGTCTAATCTCTTTTACGGGAACAGGGATTTACACTTCTACACAAACTACAACTATTACTTATGGAACATCCAATCCTAATAATTACAATTTGGTGGGTAATCCTTTCACATCATTTTTAAATTTAGGAAGTTTTTTTACAAGTAACAATACAGCTAATCTTATTGGTGGAACAGTTTGGTTTTGGAATGGAAGCTCTTATGATGCAAAAATGTCAGGTATTACAGAAGATACTAATTTTGAAATTGCACCAGGACAAGGATTCTTTATAGAAGCAGGAACTGCTGCAACGAGTTCAGATAATATAAGTTTCGATATTAGTGGCACAGATCATCATAGTACTGAAACATTTCAAAAATCAAGTAAAATAACATCTTCAATCTATCTAAACGTAAATGATGGCATTAATAATAGATATGCCAAAATTTATTATGTAGATGGAACTACAAAAGGCTTTGATAATGGTTTTGATGGTAAATTGTTTGGAGGAGTTTCTCATAATTTTGCAATTTACTCCAATCTGTTAAACGATAATACTGGGAATAAATACCAAGTACAATCTTTACCAAATACAGGTTATGAAAACATGGTAATTCCTATTGGACTAATTTCAGCAGCGAATTCAGAGATTACTTTTTCTGCTGAAGTAAATAATTTTCCAAATGGTTTAAAAGTTCAATTAGAAGATAGAGCAACAGGTCAGTTTACAAATTTAAATGAGGCTAATTATACAGTCGTTTTAAATGAAAAACAAGATGGTTCTGGTAGGTTTTTTCTACATACTTCTCATAAGACGTTGTCTGTAAATTCAGATATATTAACTACAGCAAGTATTTATAAAGTTAACAATCAAACTTTAAAAATAAACGGTTTAGAAACTAGTAATGCTTCTATAGCTATATATAACATTTTAGGTAAACAAATTTTAAATAAAAACTTGCAAACTACAAACTCTTTTGAAGTTGCACTACCTAATATGTCTACTGGTGTTTATGTTGTAAAATTATATACAAAAGAGGGGCAACTATCAACCAAAATAATGATAGACTAACTTACACGAATTAAACAATGGCAAAATATGAACAACAAAGAACAAAATAACGATACTATTTCTCGTAAAGAAGCTATAAAAAAAATAGGTAATTACAGTAAATATGTTTCTTTAACAGCATTAGAACTTATCTGATTTTAAATGCACAAGAAGCACAAGCTCAAAGTCCAGAAGCGACTGGAACAGGATTTTAAACTAAAATTAATTTTTTTTAAAAACGTCTCGAATATTTTCGAGACGTTTTTGTTTTATATAACTATAAAAATAACTACATTTATTTTTTATGAAAAACAACACATCTTTTTTATATAAACCAGTAGAAGACAAAACAATTACATGGTTTGAAAACAGTAACAAATATCTAGTTTTAGAAAATACAACTGCAGGTATTTTAAAACGATTAAGTAAAGGTGTTTCTGTTGAAGAAATAGCAAAGGCACTTTCTAAAAAGTTAAATGTTCCTTTAGACAAAACAATCGATTTTATTCTAGATTTAGAAAAAAAGATTTACGCTTCTAAATCAACAAAAAAATCATTTTTTTTAAATGATTACAGGGATATAGAAAAACCAACCTACTTTGAATTTACCAAGTTTTATAAAATAAATGATATCATATTTAAAGTCGCTTTTTCATCTGAATATGAGTTGTATTTGGTGCACCCGAAATTTGCACATTTAGAAATAGAAAACTCTGAAAATATAACTCATGAATTTTTGGTTTTTTTAAATAATAAATATGTTTTTTTCTACGTAGATAAAAATTTTATTGGTGCTTGGAGCAATAAAGATATTCATTATTTTCAAGGGAAATTTTCTATGGAATTAATTCAGAAAATTCATCAAAAAGAAGAACATGAATGGATGGGTGTTTTTCATGCATCTGCAGTTTCTAATACAGAAAAAACTATTTTATTTTTAGGAGATTCTGGAAATGGCAAAAGCACTTCTTTGGCATTATTACAAGCCAATGGTTTTACTTGTTTAGCTGATGATTTTGTGCCAATAGCTAATAAAAATATTCATGTATACAGTTTTCCTGCAGCTATTTCTATTAAAAAGAATAGTGTAGAAACGTTACTTCCACTCTACCCTGAATTACAAAATTCTGCAGAATATCATTTTAAAAGATTAAATAAAATTGTACGTTATTTAAAACCTAACAATACAGATTTTTACAATCATTTACCATGTAACGACTTGGTTTTTATAAAATATGAAAAAGAAAGTGACTTACAAGTTCGTCAAATTTCAAAAATAGAAGCTTTTCAAGAACTGGTTCCAGACTCTTGGCTATCTCCTTTAAAAGAAAATGCTCAGAAGTTTTTAGACTGGTTTCATCAAATAAACTGCTATCAAATTACCTATTCAAACAATACAAAAATGATTGATACTGTTTCTAAAATATTTAAAAATAACATAGATAAAAACTGATTCAATTCAGTCTAAAAAAACTAAATCAAACTCTTAACTTCTTCAAAATCTAAACCGCCATAGTTCCCAGAACTCATCAGTAAAATTGCTTTATTTTCTAATTCTAAATTGAATATAAATGTTTTAAATTCTTTAGGATTTGTATAAATTATTAAATCATCTCTTTCGAAAGCTGTAGCTATTTGCTCTTTTGTAACTTCTTCTAATTGCTTAATTTTTACTGCGTGAGGAGCGTAAAATACAACTGCTTTATCTGCAAATTCTAAAGCACCTTTATACTCTGCTAAGAACGCTGCATTTAAACTAGAATAGGTATGCAATTCTAAACAAGCAACTACAGTTCTGCTACTATATTGTTCTTTTACAGCTTTTGTAGTAGCTGCCACTTTACTTGGAGAATGCGCAAAATCTTTAAAAATAACTGTTGATGAATTTTCAGCAATTTTTTCTAGACGCTTACTTGCTCCTTTAAAACTAGCTATTGCTTCGTAAAAATCATCTTCATCAATTCCCATGTGCTGACAAATCCATTTAGCCCCAGCTAAGTTTTGTAAATTATGATTTCCAAAAATCTCTAAAGGTAAGTCACCTTCTTCGGTTTCTAAAAAGGTGATTCCGTCTTCTATAAAATGTGCTGGTGTTTGGTATGGGTATTTTTTAATATGATTGGTTGATGATTCTACTACCTCTTTCACAATTACATCTTCTTCGTTATAAACCATACTCCCACCATTTACCATAGATTCTGTAAATATTCGAAACTGTTCAGTATAATTATCAAAGGTTGGAAAAACGTTAATATGGTCCCAAGCTATACCACTTAACAAAGCTATATTTGGTTTATATAAATGAAATTTAGGACGCATATCTATTGGTGAACTTAAGTATTCATCACCTTCTAAAACAATAAATTCGTTATCTTTTGTTAAGTGCACCATCGTTTCAAAACCTTCTAATTGAGCACCAACCATGTAATCTACTTCTTTTTCATGATAATTTAAAACATGTAAAATCATAGAAGTAATGGTTGTTTTACCATGAGAACCACCAATTACAACTCTAGTTTTATCTTTAGATTGTTCGTACAAAAATTCTGGATAAGAATAAATTTTTAAACCTAATTCTTGGGCTTTTAAAAGTTCTACATTATCTTGTTTTGCATGCATCCCTAAAATAACAACATCTAGATTATGGGTTATTTTTTCTGGAAACCAACCAAATTCGTCAGGTAATAAACCATATTTTTCTAACCTAGATTTAGAGGGATCGTGTATAGTATCATCACTTCCTGTAACTTGGTATCCTTTTTGGTGTAAAGCGATGGCAAGATTATGCATTGCGCTTCCGCCAATAGCTATAAAATGAATTTGCATGTAAAGATTTTTAAAAAGTAAAAATACAAAAGCTCTCTATAATATTAATTATATTTAGCACTAAACTGAACTAAAAGTTTATTTTACTATTAAAAATACTAAGTGATTATAATACACTAATAATGCTTTAGGTTTGAGAATTGATTTTAGGGATTTTAAAGCAACCATATGGTATGGATGGGTTTAGTATTTAAAAAACAAATTCAATTCGCATAGCCTCAGAAATACCAAAAACACCATTTATACCTCTGCGGCCTACTCCAATTTTGAAAGTGATTTTTCATATATTTTCGTTTATTTTAATATCAAAAAAAACTTAGAAATCAAAAAAATATACCTTAAGAAATTGATGTCTTTTTTATCATCTTTAACTACACCAGAAAAGAAAAATTTAAAAGACAATTAAAAAAGCAGTCGTCGTTTAATTATATAATTATTTGTATTCTTTTATCACGACTCTTTTAGGGGTATCTTTTCCGTTTATAATACTTGTTGTTCCCTTTGCAACAGCTTGTATAGTTTGTGTAATTACAGTCATGTTTAAGGTTTCTGATTCGTCTGTAAGTTTATGATAATCTGGATCCACATCAATAGGGGTTGTAGAAAATGTATGGGAAGGCACACCCAATCTTGCTAAAGAAGCATTGTCTGACCTAAAAAATAAATTGTATTTTTTATAAGGATCTGGAAATAGCTGATAACCTGTACCTTCTAAATTATTCTGAATAATTTTACCAAAATCGCTTCTTTCAAAACCTGTTAACCAGGCAGTATTGGGCCCAAAACTTGGTACTTTACCAATCATTTCTAAATTAATGCCAGCCACAAATTTGCTAGCATCTATCCCTTTACCAAAATGTGTAGATCCAATTAAGCCCATTTCTTCTGCAGTAAAAGCAGCAAAAACAATAGTTCTTTCATTACCCATTTCTTTAAAATATTTTGCCAGTACCAAAACAGCGGCTACACCAGAAGCATCATCATTGGCTCCATTATAAATCAAATCTCCTTCTCCACGCTTTTTCTTCCCTAAATGGTCATAATGTGCAGAAACTATCACATATTCGTCTTTTTTACTTTTCCCTTCTAAAACCCCAATAATATTACTTGATGTAATATTTTCTTTGGTTCTTCTATTTTCAAAATCAAAAGTTTGCCTGTAAGATTGTAAATTCCCAAAGGTTTTTAAATCTAGTTTTTCAAACTCATTTTCTATATATTTTGCCGCTTTTTCAATACCTTCTGTACCTGCTTTTCTTCCTTCCATTTCATCAGAAGCCAACGTGTATAAATGCTTTTTTACAAGTGTGGAGTCTATAAAAAAAGCCTTTACAGCTTTACTTTTAGTGCTACTATTTACTATAGGTTTACCATCTATACCAACTTTAGCTGTTTGCACAACTTTACAACTATACATATTAAAAATAAATACGAAAACAAATACAATACTTTTAACTAATTTGGTCATAATCTGATAAAAATTTAAGCTATAAATATAGCGAATTAAAATAAGAATCTAAAAGAAGAATAGATTTTAAACAGTCATCATTACTTCATTATGACTTCAAAAAAAACAAAGCTAAAAACATATATTTTTATGTATTTTTGATAAAAATTTTACAGATGATTTTATCAGAAATACCAAACATAAAACACACCACCTCTAATAACTTTTTCTTGTTAGCAGGCCCTTGTGCTATCGAAGGCGAAGAAATGGCTTTAAGAATTGCAGAAAAAGTAATCTCTATTACAGATAAATTAGAAATTCCTTATATTTTTAAAGGAAGTTTTAAAAAAGCCAACAGAAGTAGAATAGATAGCTTTACAGGTATTGGAGACGAAAAAGCATTGAAAATTTTACGTAAAGTTTCCGAAACTTTTAACGTACCTACTGTTACAGATATTCATGAAGTTTCAGACGCTGCAAAAGCAGCACAGTATGTAGATGTGTTGCAAATTCCAGCATTTTTGGTTCGACAAACAGATTTGGTTGTGGCCGCTGCAAAAACAGGCAAAGTTGTCAACTTAAAAAAAGGGCAGTTTATGAGCCCTGCTGCCATGAAACACGCAGTACAAAAAGTAAAAGATGCTGGTTCTAATAAAGCATGGATTACAGATAGAGGTACTATGTTTGGGTATCAAGACATGATTGTAGATTTTAGAGGAATACCAGAAATGCGCGATTTTGCACCTACTGTTTTAGACGTTACACACTCTTTACAACAACCTAACCAAACTGCTGGTGTTACTGGCGGTAGGCCAGAAATGATAGAAACCATTGCTAGAGCTGGTGTTGTAAATAATGTAGATGGTTTATTTATAGAAACACATTTTGATCCTGCAAACGCAAAGTCAGATGGTGCTAATATGTTGCATTTAGACAACTTAGAAAACCTACTAACTAATTTAGTTACCATCAGAAAAACAATCAATAATTTATAATATGTTTTATTTTTTTTTCGTTTTAAATCGCTTTAGCTACTCATTTTTTTCCAAAAAAGATAAAAGGTGTGTGTAAATAATATACATAACCTTTTAAAATATTTTGTATGTAAAAAATTATACTTTTTTTTATTTTCTTAAATTAAATAGTCATTATATTATATAGTTGAGCAAATAGCCAAAAAGGTCTATCATTTAAGTAATAAAAAGGAATTTTCCTTTTGATTTGTAAATCAACTTCTTGAATAGTGCTTTTTATGAAAATTTGCAAATGCATCTAAATAGAATTAGATAGTTTTGGCTGTTTTAAAAAGTATGCTTCTCCACAGAGTATATGAATAAAAAAAGGTAAAGGTAATTTTGTATCTTTACGAAAGTTAAAAAAATATGTCAAACAAAATACATTTACACGATAATTTTGAAGTAAACTTTCAACTTAAAGGTTTTAATAGCATATTAATTGGTATATATATATTTTTAGCTGCCTATGTCTACAAATATGTTTTAGATAGTTATTTGATAGACGATAACCCCTTAGCTTTGTTATCTCCACAACTAATTGAAATATTGTTTATTTCTGTTGCTTTTTTTGTTACTTTATTGAGTTCATTAGCATTATTTTTTAGTGGAAAAAGAAAAGCTAAAAGGTTTCAATTCAAATTATGGAATGGAAAAACTAAAACTGCTTTTTTAAAATATTTGTTAGGTATTTTTATTATTTCTATTAGTGTTTTAACTTTAAAAAACTATGGTAACATAAATTTTATTACTCCTGCATTTTTATTTTTATATGGCTTATTACTTTTAATTTTAAAAAATAAAGGCAGTAAAAGTTTATATATTTTAATTAGTTTGTGTTTGCTGCTAGGTGTTTTATGTATTTTAATACCAACATATTGGTATTCTTCTTTAACCATTGTTGCTATTGCACATATCACTTATGGTGTAGTTGTAAAATAATTTATTTTTAAAAATAATTTTTTTTTACTCAAGTATAATTTTATGTTTTAATCTAATAAATTATACCTCTTTTTATTGTTGGCAATATTTATAGCCAAATCCACAGGGCTTTTACAGGATATTCTGTAAAAGACTAGTTTAGTTTTTTACTTATGTACACCTTTATAATAAAAAGTATTTTTTAAATATTTGTAAAAAATAGAATTAAGCTTTAAATAAAAATTTATGGTTTGAATTATTTAATCTTTCTAATTAAATCTTCTAAACCATTTAATTTTAACTCGTAAACTAATTGCATTTGTAACCCTAACTTACCTTTTGGAAAACCTTTGTTGTGATACCAAACCATATAATGCTCTGGTAAATCTATTAAAAATCTACCTTTGTATTTACCAAAAGGCATTTTCATTTTAGCTAAATCAATTAAAAATTGCCTGTTTTGTAGATTATTCTTTTCCATCTACATAATCTTGTAAATAAGAAAAACGAGGTGTTAATTTGCCATTTTCTGTCATTTTAGCACGTTGTAAAACTCCATCTTTATCGTTATTAAAAAAAGCAGGGATTACATTTTCTAAAAACATTTCTCCAAAACCTTCACTTGCATCTTTTGGCAATTCGCAAGGTAAATTGTCTACAGCCATTACTACTATAGCATCTTTATCTTTAAAATTAACTTCTTTTTCTGTTTGTGGGTTATAACCGTAAATAGGATCTGCAATGGTTGAAGAACGAATTGTTGAAGCTACAGGACCATTGATATCACATGAAATATCTGCTACATATTTTATTTGAAAATCGTTTGATTTTGCATCTTCTCTTGTGTATAAATACGGAGCTCCATCACCATAAAAATGACCTGCAATAAAAAAGTCGGTTACCTTTGCAAAACGCATAAAATTAGCTTCGTAAGCTTCTGGATGCTCGTAAAAATCGAAATTATCTACTACCTTACCATCTGTGCGTTTGTTATAATCTAACACATCTGCCAAACAATACACTGTTTCTGAATAAGTATTTTCTAAATACTCATTTACAGAAACTTCTCTTATCTGCATGGCATCTAACATTTCTTTGGCTCCATAAGCTACTTTACCATTCCCTGTTAGTAATATTTTTATTTTTTTTAGGTTGATTGTTTTTAATTCTGAGATTAATTCTTGTTGGCTGTCTAAAGTTTCTGCTTTAGGTAAATTAAAGGTTTCGTTTGCTAAACCAATGGCTCTAAAACCATTGTAAGCGCCAACGATGCCAGCATACCGTCCGAAACCAATTAAACGTGCGCCATTTTCTTTTACTATGGTTTCATGATCAAAAAGTTGAATTTTTTTATGTAAAATAGCCTTTAACAAATCTCTATTATAGGGTTGTTTTTTAATAGTATGACTAAAGAAAAAGTATTTTTTATTGGGTATTAAAGCATCAATTGGCACTTCTTTTACACCAAATAAAACATCGCAGTCTGATACGTTTTCTACAACATCTATTCCTACATTTTTATATTGCTCATCAGAAAAAACTCTTATGGCTGAACTTTCTACAACAATTGCTGCTGTTGGATACTTTTGCTGGAATTGCTGCAGTTTTTTTGGTGAAAAAACAACTCTTCTATCTGGTGGATTTTTGCGCTCTTTAATAATGCCAAACTTCATATTTCTGTAATTTTATTCGAAGATATTTATTTTAATGTTAATTACGAAAAATTAATTTACTCTTTAGACTTCTATTTCTAATTTTAATATAAAATCGCCTTCATTTTGTTTGATATAAAAGGTTTTGTTATCATCGATGCCATTTCTTGTAACCTCGTGTACTATTCTGTTTTTGTTGATTTATTTTTCTTTAAAACTTAGCGTTGTTATACTTATAACTTTTTGTATTTTTGCAGACCGCGTTAAGGATTGAAGTGATATCCTTTTTTTGTTATTTTTAATATGTATTCTATTCTTTTAAAAAGATTGTTTTTTTTATACTAATGTTAAAATAAATGCTGCAAAAAAAGATTTAACGGAAAGCCTGACCTCGCTTTTTTGCGGGGTAACGCCCTAAAAAATGGTCTGATTTTTAAACTATTTTTTATGTTCTTTGAAAAAATATAATAAGAGTTGTTACGATGCTAAAATAAATTAAGTGTTGTGTTGACTATGCAAAACAGGTTTTGCAAACTTATTAAGGGGACGACTGGTTTTGACAGCAAGGTCAGTGAATTTGTAAGCATATCAAGGAATGAAACTATACTTGTAAAACTTGTTTCAACTTTATAAACGGCGAAGATAACTACGCTTTAGCTGCCTAATCTGAATTAATAGTAAGATTAAGCCTCGGCTCACAAGGTGAGCAAGCTTTATGTCCACGAAAAGCCTTGGTTTATGGCGTTTCATTTATGGGCATCGTAAAAATAAACATAGAAAACTTGTAGCTTTGGCAGGTTTTTGAAACTAAAAAAGATAAGTTAAAAGTGGATTGTTCTTAATCAGCTTTTAAACGAAAACTAAGAAAGAACTAAATATGTAGAAAGCCAATTTGTTGCTTGTTTGGACCCGAGTTCGATTCTCGGCGTCTCCACAATTAAAAAACCTAACTAATTTATTATTAAATTGTTAGGTTTTTTTTAATTGATTATCAGTATTTAAATTGCTAAAAGTTAGCCTAAAACGTAAGCAAAAATAAAATCGATTTATATCATATACATTTTTGCGTTTTACTTCACCGAAAATTTAAATGACGTTGTAGTTGAATAAGTGTCTCCAGGTTTCAAAATTGTTGATGGAAAATCTTTTTGATTAGGAGAATTTGGGTAATGTTGAGTTTCTAAACAAAAGCCTGTTCTATTTGTATAAATACCACCTTGTTTATTTGGTAAAGTTCCACCTAAAAAGTTACCTGTATATAATTGAATTCCTGGTTCATCAGAAAAAACTTCTAATAATCTACCACTATTTGGTTCGTAAGCAGAAGATGTAAAACGTATACCTTCATTTTGGTCATTTAAAACCCAACAATGGTCGTAGCCTAATCCTCTTTTTAATTGCTCATTATCAGCATTAATATCTTGCCCAATTGTTTTTGGCTCTCTAAAATCAAAAGGAGTATTTGCAACTTCTTTAAGCTCTCCTGTTGGAATTAAAGCTCTGTTTACAGGTACAAATCTATCTGCATTTATTTTTACAATGTGATCTAAAATAGGTTTAGTAAAATCTCCAGATAAATTAAAATAAGAATGTTGCGTTAAGTTTACAATTGTTTTTTTATCGGTTGTAGCTTGGTAAGCAACTTCTAAAGTATTGTCATTCGTTAAAGTGTAGGTAACTTCTGTATTTAAATTTCCAGGATATCCTTCTTCCATATCTTTACTCAAGTAAGATAATTTTAAAGCCCCTTTATCTTTTAAAACTTCTGCAGTCCAAACAACTTTATCAAATCCTTTAACGCCTCCATGCAAATGATTTGAACCATCATTAGTTTTTAAAGCATATTCTTTACCATCTATAGAAAATTTACCATTTGCAATTCTGTTACCATACCTACCAATTAAAGCTCCAAAATAAGGGGTTGCTTTTTCATAACTTGCCAATAATTTGTAACCTAAAACAACATCTTCTGAAACACCCTTTTTATTAGGTACTTTTAATGTAGTTATGATACCTCCGTAAGTAATAATACTTGCTTCCATACCTTTTTCGTTTTTTAGGGTAAAGCTTTTTACAGAAACACCATCTGTGGTTGTGCCAAAAACTTCTTCTGAAATAGTAATAGGATTATTTTTTGTTATTTGTGTTGAGTTCATTTCCTTCTTTTTGTCTGATTTACATTTAATACTGCTAAAAGTAACTAAAATTTCGGTCAACAAATAAAGATACTTTTTAAATACATTCATAAAAATAATCTAAAAAAACATTAAACCTAAAGTAAGTCTATACTATTTAATTGAAAATATAAACTTACTCGTTTGAACTATCGTTTAAAACAAAAATTTCTTTTTAGCTTTTTTTAGCTAAACATTTAGAAATTTCACAAAATAGCTATTGCAGCGCTTTTTCATCAATATAATTATAAGTTAATGTATTTAAAATAAAAATCACTTACTTTATTATACTTATAGTTTACGCTATATTTGTTTTTTTAAATTTCTTTTTGTTGAATAAAATAATAGTTTCTGTTTCAAACGATTTACATACAGACCAAAGAGTTGCTAAAGTTTGCGACTCTTTGTACAAAAATGGCTATGAAATTGTTTTAATAGGCAGGGAACTTAAAAACAGTAAAAATATTGATAGAAAATATAAAACAAAAAGATTTAAACTTTTATTTAACAAAGGTTTCTTATTTTATTTTGAATTTAATTTAAGATTATTTATATACCTTTTTTTTACACAAAAAAACATATTACTGGCGAATGACTTAGATACGCTTTTACCTAATTTTTTGATTAGTAAAATACAGAGTAAAAAATTAGTTTTCGATAGTCACGAATTGTTTTCTGAAATACCAGAATTAGTGCACAAACCAAAAATTAAAAATTTTTGGATATGTCTAGAAAATTGGATGTTACCAAAACTTAAAAACAATTATACAGTTTGTAATAGTATTTCAAATTACTACAAGAAAAAATACAACGTAAACTTTACAACTATAAAAAATTTACCTTTTAAGAAGGAGGTAAAAAAAGGGACTTTTAATTTTGATACAAAGGGTAAAAAAATAATTCTATACCAAGGTGCTATAAATATTGGGCGTGGACTAGAATTAATGATTGATAGTATGGAATTTTTAGACAATCATATATTGGTAATTATTGGGTATGGAGATATTTACAAAGATTTACAACAAAAAGTAAGTTTAGAAAAACGAGATAAAAAAGTAGTTTTTTTAGGTAAAATGGCACCAGAAAAATTACAATTATTAACGCCTTTAGCAGATATAGGAGTTAGTGTAGAGGAAGATTTAGGTTTAAATTATAGGTTTGCACTACCTAACAAAATTTTTGATTACATACAGGCAGAAGTACCAATTTTAGTATCTGACCTACCTGAAATGAGACAAGTTATTACAAACTATAAAGTAGGTGAATTTATTTCTAAAAGAAAACCAGAACTAGTAGCAAAACAGATTAAAAACATCTTAGAAAAAGACTTTTCGGAAAAATTAAAAATAGCTAAACAAGAATTGATTTGGGAAAAACAAGAAGCCGATTTACTATCTATTTTTAGAAATATAAAATAACATTTAGGTTGCTTTTTTATCCTTTTTTAAAAAACAGAAATAAGCCATTTTCAAACAATTTAAATAAAATACCGATTTTTTTTGCAACGCTTTTTTCTCAAAAAAAGAATATGTTTTTCCAATAATACTTGTAAGTTTTAAAGCATCTAATTTATTAGCTAGTTTTAATAACTTTAAATCGTATTTGGTTACTAAATTTTGCTCTTTTAAATAAAATAGATTTTCTATAGCTTTTTTTGTTTTTTTAATAAATATCAAATCAGTATCTAAACCTAAATGGTATACTTCATTTGCTAAATGCTCTATTTTGTAGCCATTTTTAATCAAATCTAAAGAAAACAACAAGTCTTCTCTACCATATTGTGTTAGTTTTTCTTCAAAATTTACCTGATTAAAAATTTTCTTTTCAATTAAAAAATTTGAGGTAAAAAAATATTTTTCGGGTTGTTGTTTTCTTTTTTCAACAGAGACTTCTTCTTGTTTTTTTCCGAATTTATAGCGTAAGAGATTTACATTTTCTTCCTTATTTTCATATAGTAATCCTCCACAAAAAACTGTATTTTCTTTTTGAAAACAGTTTATATAGTTTTTCATAAAATTGTTAGTTACTGGCATTACATCTGAATCTAAAAAAAGTAACCAAGTGTAATTTGCTTTATGAGATAATAAATTTCTTATTGCGCTTCTGCCAATATTTTTATTTAAAGCAGAAAAAATTGCAAAATCTAAAGTATTTATTTTTTCGTTTTCTGAATTTAAAACAGACTTAGAAGCATCATCTAAACAAATAATTTCAAATTTTATATTTTCTAAAATTAACTGTTGATGAATTTCTTTCACCAAAAAAAAAGCGTTGTAATTATATGTGGGTATTAAAACTGAAAGCATTATACAGTGGCTTGTTGGGCTACTTCAAACAACTCACCACCTTCGCATTTTAATGTTTTTTGCTTAAATTTTACAATTAGTTGATAATCATGTGTAGCCATTAAAATGGTTTTTCCACTTGCGTGGATTTCGTTTAAAAGCTCCATTACTTCCATAGATGTTTTGGGGTCTAAATTTCCTGTAGGTTCATCTGCTAAAATAAGTTCTGGGTCGTTTAATAAAGCTCTTGCAATAGCCACTCTTTGTTGTTCTCCTCCAGAAAGTTCAAATGTTTTTTTATAGTATTGAGATTTCATTCCCACTTTATCTAAAACTTCATGAATTTTCTCTTTCATCAACTCTTTGTCTTTCCAACCGGTTGCTTTTAAGACAAATTTTAAATTATCAAAAATATTTCTATCATTCAGTAATTTAAAATCTTGAAAAACAATACCAATTTTTCTTCTTAAAAACGGAATTTGCTTTTCTTTTAACTTTTTTAAATCAAAATCTACAATACTGCCTGATCCTTTTTGCAGAGGTAAATCGCCATATAAAGTTTTCATTAAACTACTTTTACCACTTCCTGTTTTACCAATTAGATAATAAAAATCTCCTTTATTTATGGTTAAATTAACGTTAGAAAGCACCAAAATATCTCTTTGGTAAATATTTGCGTCTTTTAATTGTAAAACAATATTTTGCATAATTTGAAGTAGTTTGTACAAACTTAAAAGTTTCTATTGATTTTTTTACTATGAATTGGCAACTATTCTTATTTTTGAATAAAATTATTATATTTTACACTTCCCTAATCCAACAAATTAAAATTTTGTACGTTATTAATTTTGAATGTAAAAATAACTATATGAAAATTCGTTTTTTAAAAAAACTATTTATTTTCTTGTCTATTACATTTGTAGTAAATTATAGTTTTTCGCAACAAACAGTTGCCAATACTACAGATTTAAAAGTGTTTAACAATGCGCTAAATCTGTACAATAGTAAAGCTTATGCTGTTGCTCAAAAAACATTTGCACAGGTTAGCAAATTTGCGTCTATGGGCTCTAATTTAAAAGCAGATGCTAGTTATTATGAAGCTATGTGTGCTGTAAAATTAAATCAGCCAGAGGCAGATAAAAAAGTTTTAAGTTTTGTTAAAGAAAACCCAAGTAGCAATAAAAAAAACGTTGCTTTTTTTAATCTTGCCAATTATTATTTTTCTAATAAAAACACTACTTACGCTTTAAAATGGTTCCAAAAAGTAAATATTAATGCACTTTCAAACGAAAATCAAAAGGAATTAAATTTTAAAATGGGATATAGTTTTGTAGTTACCGAAAACTTAAACCTAGCAAAAGAACGTCTCTTGCCTTTAATTAACGATGCAAAATATGGCAATGATTCAAGATACTACTATGGTTTTATTTCTTACAAATTAGGAGATTATGACAAAGCAGAATCTACTTTAAAAGAAATTGCAGACAATGATTTATATAAAGCAGAAATCTCTTATTACTTATTAGATATTAGTTTTAAAGCTGGTAAATTTAATCGTTGTATAAAAGTTGGTTTAGAACTCTTACCAAGCATAGATAAAAAGCTAAAATCTGATGTTTCTAAAATTATTGGAGAAAGTTACTTTAATTTAAAAAAGTATGCACAATCTATACCTTACCTAAAGGTTTATAAAGGTAAAAAAGGTAAATGGAACAATACAGATTATTATCAATTAGGATACGCTTATTACAAACAAAACAATTTTAAAAATGCTATTAACAATTTTAATAAAATTATTGATGAGAAAAATGCAACTTCGCAAAATGCATACTATCATTTAGGCGAATGTTATATGAATTTAGAAAAAAAACCTGAAGCTTTAAATGCATTTAAGTCTGCTTCTGAATTGAACTTTAATAAAAATATACAAGAAGATGCAGCTTTAAATTATGCCAAATTAAGTTACGAAAGTGGCAACCCTTTTAAAACGGTTTCTGAGGTTTTACAAGACTATTTAAAAAAATATCCGAATTCTAAAGCCTATCAAGAAATTAATGAGTTGGTAATTTCTTCTTTTTTTAATCAGCAAGATTACAAAGGTGCTTTGGCATTTTTATCAGAAAAAAAATCGAAAGCAAACACTAAGTTAACTTTTGAAGTTTCATTATACAGAGGTATCCAGTTATTTAACGAAAACAACTATAAAGAGGCGCTCCCTTTTTTTACAACTGCAAAACAATCTACAATTGACAAAGTGCAACTAAGGGCAAAATATTGGGAAGCAGAAACAATTTATAGGTTGAATAATTTTAAGGATGCTTTACAGAAATTTATCACTCTAAACACTACTTTACAGTCCAATAGAAAAGATGATTTTAAACTAATAGATTACAATATAGGCTATAGTTTTTTTAGGTTGAAAAATTATGAAAAAGCAGCACTATGGTTCTCTAAATTTTTAAAACTTAATTCCATTGCAGACCCTTATAAATTTGACGCACTTATACGATTAGGAGATAGTTATTTTGCAACTACAAATTATAGAAAAGCTATAGATACTTACAAAAAAGTAACCGAAAATTTTGGTTTAGGTGCAGATTATGCCGAGTATCAAACTGGAATGAGTTATGGTTTTATAGATGCTAATAAAGCAAAAATTAGAGCTTTAAAAAATGTAATAAACAACTATGAAACTTCTACTTTAAAAGACGATGCGTTGTATCAACTTGGAAACACCTATGTAAAATTAAAAGATTCTAAAAATGCTAATATTACTTATAATAGGTTGATAGAAAAACACCCAAAAAGCATATTTGTTTCTAGAACGCTTTTAAGACAGGGTTTGCTTTATTTTAACGAAAATAAAAACATACAATCCTTAAAAAAATATAAAGATGTTGCTGCAAGATTCCCTAATACTCCAGATGCTTTAGAGGCTGTTGCCAATGCTAGAAACGTATATATTGATGAAGGAAATTTAGAAGATTATGTAAATTGGACTTCTTCTTTAAAATTTGTAAATATTAGTAACTCAGAACTAGACAATACTACATTTGCAGTTGCAGAAAAAAAATATTTAGAGTCTAAAAAAAGAGAGGAAATTATAGAAAGTTTACAAACTTATATTAGAAAATTCCCAAAAGGAAAACATATTTTAAAAGTAAATTACTATTTAGCAAATATATTTTTTAAAGAAAAAGAATTTAAAAATGCGATACCTTCTTACGAGTTTATTATAAATAATAATACTTCTGAATTTACAGAAGACTCTTTAAACAAATTAGCACAAATATATTTAGAGCTAGCAGAATACAAGAATGCGTTACCTCTTTTAGACAGGTTAGAGCAAGAAGCCTATATTACAGAAAACATCTTGTTTGCGCAAAGTAATTTAATGAAAGGTTATTACGAAACTGAAGCTTATGATTTTGCCATAAAATATGCTAAAAAACTTTTACAAAAAGACAAATTAGACATTACTCTAAAAAACGATGCTAAAACTATTATTGCAAGATCTGCCCTAAAGAAAGAAGATTTTAGCACTGCAGAAGAATATTATACAGCCGTAGAAGAAACTGCCAATGGCCAATTAAAAGTAGAGGCCTTGTACTACAATGCATATTTTAAAAATCAGCGAAAAGAGTATGAAGCATCAAACAAAATCGTACAAAAACTAATTTCAAAATATACTACATACAAATATTGGGGTGTAAAAAGCTACGTAATTATGGGTAAAAATTACTATGGTTTAAAGGATGTATATCAAGCCACTTTTGTATTAGAAAATGTAATTAAAAACTTTAAAGAATTTAAAGATATTATTGAAGAAGCACAACAAGAATTAAATAGAATTAAAGAAAACGAAGCCAAAACTAACAATTCAGTTAACCCAGAAAAAAAGAACTAATGAAAAAAGGCTTTCTAACATACATGCTATTATTTGTTTTTTTGTCTGCATTTGCACAAGGGCAAAAAAAAGATACTATTGTAAATACAGAGGTTGTTAATGTAGTTACAAAATACAACCCAGAAATAGCAGATGCAAAAAAAATAAAAAGCAATCCTACCATAAAATTGTTAAAGAAAAATAATAAGAAAAAATTGAAATACACTATTTTTTCAGCACCTGTAGCATCTACATTTACACCTAAAACAGGAGTTTTAAAAAGTATAAATTTTGATGTAAAAGAAAGGATTTACAACAATTATTTTGCTGGTGGTTATGGTAATTATAAAAGCCCTTATGCTGAATTATTTATATATCATCGCACACGTTTTGACAACGAATTTGGTTTGCATGCAACATATGTAGCATCAGCAGAAAATGTTAGAAACTCTCTTTTAAATAGTGATTTTTCTAACTTTAATGCTACCTCATTTTTTAAACAAGAAGCAAGCTCTTTTGATTGGAAAGTAACTTTAAACACAGAACTTAACAAGTATAATTGGTATGGTTTACCCTCTAACAAAATGTTCAACCAACTTGTTATAAACTCAATAGATGAAGTCCAGAACTACAACTATTTAAAGCTAGCAGGTAAATTTAAATTTCATGATTCGCACATAAAATATGGTAATATTGCTGTTTCGTATTTTACAGATAACTATAATAGTGCAGAAGTTTTAGTTGATTTTGATTCGCAATTGTATTATCCTTTAGATTTTTTGAGTAAAAACCTGAATGAAATTGCTATTAAAGCAGGGATAGAATTTTTAAAAGGAAATTTTAAAAATAATTATAATGATACTACTCGTAAAATTAATTATAATCAAATAACCTTTAGAGTAAATCCCACGTATAAATTAGAGTATTTAGGACTAAATTTAAATGCAGGTTTAAAAACATATGTATCACTAGACCCAGAAAACAGTAGCAATAATATTTTTATATTTCCCAATATATTTATACAAACTCCAATCCTAAAAAAATATATAAATACTTATGCTGGTTTTACAGGAAATTTACACACCAACACCTATAAAAGTTTTACTGAAGAAAATCCATACGTATCACCAACATTATTTATAACACAAACTGCAGAAACCTCTAATTTTTACGCAGGTTTAAAAGGAAACATTACAAGAGACATTACTTACAACCTAAAAGTGAGTTTTATCAAAGAAGAAGACAAACCTTTGTTTTTAAGAAATAGTTCTAAATCAGATGGCACAACATCTATTATTCATGGAAAAAACTTAAAAGGTTATGAGTATGGTAACTCTTTTAGAGTTTTTTATGATGATGTAAAAACTACTACAATATTTTCTGAAATAGAATATTTATTTAATAAAAACCTTACTTTTTCAACACAAGTAGAATTTAATAATTACACAACTACAACCGCTGTAGAGAACTGGAATTTACCAAGCTTACAAAGTACTTTTTTAGCCAAATACAAAACCAATTACTGGTATGCGACAGCTAATATTTTTTATGTAAGCGAGCGTAAAGATGTTTTATACAATGCCATAAACTCAACTAGTTTAGAAGGCATAGAAACAATAAATTCTTTTGTTGATATAAACTTAAATGGAGGCTATCATTTTAATGATAAGTTCTCAGTATTTTTAAATATAAACAATGTTTTAAACACAAAATACCAACGTTTTGCAAATTTTGACACGCAAGGTTTTCAAATATTGGGAGGTATTACTTACAAGTTTGATTTTTAATTGGTAAAAATTCATTAAAAAAAGATTTATTTTTAGTGTAATAGAAAAACTTGCATAATTTTTTAAAAAATATATAATTTCAATTTTGTAATTTTATAGAAAACAAAAAACAACTTCATGAAAAAGGTTTTACTTCTAATGGCTGTTTCACTTGCTATTATTTCTTGTACTAAAAAAACTAAAAAAATAGCAGAAACAGGTCTTTCTACAGAAGAAAAAAAAGATTCTACCACTATTAAAACATTATTTAATAGCGCTTTAACAGATGGTAAATCTTACGAATGGTTAAGAGATTTAACTCAAAATATTGGTGGTAGATTATCTGGTTCTCTAGAAGCAGCAGAAGCTGTAGAATGGGGTGCAAAACTGATGAAAAACGTAGGTTTAGATTCAGTTTGGCTACAACCAGTTATGGTACCACATTGGGTTAGAGGAGAAAAAGAAATTGCTACATATACTACAAATAAAACACAAAAAAATGTACCCATTTGCGCTTTAGGTTTTTCTGTTGCTACTCCAAAAACAGGTGTTTTAGCGGAAGTGATAGAAGTTAGCTCTTTAGAAGAAGCCACAAAGTTAGGAGATAAAATGAAAGGTAAAATTGTGTTTTTTAACAGACCTTTCGACAATACTTTAATCAACACTTTTAAAGCTTATGGGGGTTGTGTAGACCAAAGAGTTCAAGGTGCTGCAATTTGCGGTAAATTTGGGGCAAAAGGCGTTATTGTGCGTTCTATGACAAATTCCATAGACGATTTCCCCCATACAGGAACCATGTCTTATGGAAATTTACCAAAAAGCCAATACATACCAGCAGCAGCTATTAGTAGTAGAGCTGCAACAATTTTGAGTGATGATTTGAAAGAAAATCCAAACTTAAAATTCTATTTTAAACAAAGCTGTAAAACACTACCTGATGCACCTTCTTTTAATGTAGTTGGAGAAATTAAAGGATCAGAAACACCCGAAAATATTTTTGTTGTGGGTGGTCATTTAGATTCTTGGGATTTAGGTGAAGGAGCACATGATGATGGTACAGGAATCGTACAATCTTTAGAAGTTGCCTATTTGTTTCAAAAAAACAACATCAAACCAAAAAACACTTTACGAGTGGTCTTTTTTATGAACGAAGAAAATGGAACCAGAGGTGCTAAAAAATACGCAGAAGTGTCAAAACAAAATAAAGAAACACATATTGGAGGCTTAGAATCGGATGCTGGTGGTCACACACCAAGAGGTTTCTCTATTGATGCAAATACCATAAACACAAAACTATTACAAAGCTGGAAAAAACTATTGTCTCCTTATGGTTTACACGATTTAGATAAAGGTGGTTCAGGTGCAGATATTTCTCCTTTAAAAGACGAAAACGTAACTTTAGTTGGTTACAGACCAGATTCTCAGCGTTATTTCGATTACCATCATACAAGTAGAGATACTTTTGATAAGGTAAACAAACGAGAATTAGAATTAGGTAGTGCATCTATGGCTAGTATTATTTATTTAATGGATAAATATTTATACAATAACACTCTTGTTAAACCATAATTTTATGGATACATTTTCACTTTTTTTAAAAATAATTTTAGGAATTTTATTCTGTTTTGCAGGTATTATGCATATTATAAAACCAAAAAATTTTAAAAACTTTATTCCAGATTTTTTACCAAAACTTACAATAAACTATCTTTTTGGTGTCATAGAATTTTTATTAGGAATTGGTTTATTTCTTTCAAATTACACAAAACATGCAGCCGTAGGAATTTTTATATTAATGATTATTTTCTTACCAATCCATATTTGGGATGCAACAAAAATTAGACCAGCAATTGGCTCTAAAAAAATAGCTTACATTAGAATACCTTTACAGTTTTTATTAATGTATTGGGCGTATTATATTTATCTAAATGCTTAAAAGCAATACAATGAAAAAATTTATACAATTTGCTATTATTACATTCATAATCTATTCTTGTACAAAAGAAAAAGTAGATTTAATTGTAGTAAACGCAAATATTTATACTGTAAATAACAATTTTGATAAAGCAGAAGCTTTTGCTATTAAAGATGGCGTTTTTGTTGCAGTTGGCAACAATCAACAAATAGAAGGCAAATATGAAGCAACAGAATTTATAGATGCAAAAAACCAAACAATTGTACCTGGTTTAATTGATGCTCATTGCCATTTTTACAGAATGGGTTTACAACAACAAAAAGTATCTTTAGAAGGTACAAAAAGTTATGATGAAGTTTTACAAAAATTAGTCGACTTTCAAAAAGAAAAAAATACAACTTTTATTACAGGACGTGGATGGGATCAGAACGACTGGAAAATTAAAAAGTTTCCAACCAAAGAAAAACTAGATGCTCTTTTCCCTGAAATTCCTGTTGCTATTACAAGAGTTGACGGGCATGCGTTATTAGTAAACCAAGCTGCATTAGATTTCTCTAAAATAACAGCCCCTTTTAAGGTAAAAGGTGGAGAATGTATTACCAAAGATGGGAAACTTACAGGGGTCTTAATAGACAATGCTATGGATTATATAAAATTCCCAAAAACCTCTAAAAAACAAGCCATACAAGGTTTACTAGATGCTCAAAAAATAGCTTTTTCTTATGGTTTAACCACTGTAGACGATGCTGGTTTAGACAGAAACACTATAGAATTAATAGACAGTTTACAAAAAATAGGCTCCTTAAAAATGCGTGTTTATGCAATGGTTTCTGGTGATAAACAATCGCAAATTGATTACTACATCAATAAGGGAATTATTAAAACTGATAGATTAAATGTTAGGTCTTTTAAAGTGTATGGTGATGGTGCTCTAGGTTCAAGAGGAGCTGCAATGCGCAAACCCTATTCAGATAGAGAAAATCATTTTGGTGCATTTATATATGCCCCTAAAAGATATCAAGAAATTGCAACGCAAATTGCTGCCTCTGATTATCAAATGAACACCCATGCTATTGGAGATTCTGCAAATACTTGGATGTTAAAAACATATAAAGAAGTATTAAGAAACGATAAAAACAGACGCTGGAGAATTGAACATGCACAAATAATATCAGAAGAAGATTTTGATAAATTCGATAATATTTTACCATCTGTACAACCTACACATGCCAGTTCAGATATGTATTGGGCAGAAAACAGAATTGGTAAAAAGAGAATGAAAGGTGCGTATGCCTTTAAAGATTTATTAAATAAATATGGTAAAATTGCATTAGGAACTGATTTCCCTGTAGAACAAGTAAATCCATTTTTAACATTTTATGCAGCAACAATAAGAAAAGATTTAGACAACTATCCTGAAAATGGTTTTCAAATGGAAAACGCTTTAAGTAGAGAAGAAACTCTAAAAGGGATGACTATTTGGGCGGCATATTCTAATTTTGAAGAAGATGAAAAAGGAAGTATCGAAGTTGGTAAATTTGCTGATTTTGTCATACTAAATCAAGATATTATGACTGTTGAAGGTAATAATATTCCTAAAACTGAAGCTGAAAGTACTTATTTAAACGGAAAAAAAGTATATTAAATTTTTTCCTTTTATATTCACCAAATAAATTATAAAAAAATGAAAAATATTTTATCTCTTATTCTATTTACTACTCTTTTTGGTTCTTGTTCTTCTAATGATGAACCAAATTTTGAGCCTCAAACAGAAGCTGATATTCTAAAATACATTGACGAAAATGGTTTAAATGCAGAAAAAAGTAATACTGGACTTTATTATGTGATAGAAAACGAAGGAAGTGGAGAAAAACCAACATCAACCTCTAATGTTACTGTTGCTTACAAAGGTTATTTTTTAAATGGAACAATTTTTGATAAAAGTAATTCTAGTGGAGTTTCGTTTAACCTACAACAGGTAATAAAAGGTTGGACCGAAGGTATTACCTATTTTAAAGAAGGTGGAAATGGAATTTTAATAATTCCATCTAACTTAGGTTATGGTAATAATGGAAGAAGAAGTATACCTGGTGGCGCAGTTTTGGTTTTTGATATAAACTTAATTAGTGTGAACTAAATGACAAAGCGAAACAAAAATGTTTCGCTTTTTTTATTCTTGCAATAAATAATTAAGTTCTTTTTAACTTATAATTGGCGCTATAAAATCCTTAATTTTAGAAACACCATTTGCCGCTAAATACCTAATAAATGCTGAGCCAATGATAGCTCCAGTTGCATAATTACAAGCAGTATCAAAAGTAGTTTTATCTGAAATACCAAAACCTACAATTAATTTACTTTGTAAATGCATGTTTTTTATTCTTTCAAAATAGGCTATTTGCTCTTTTGAAATTTCTCCTTTAGCACCCGTAATAGATGATGATGCAACTACATAAATAAACGCTTTTGTGTAAGCATCTATTTTTTTTATACGATCTTCTTCTGTATTCGGTGTAATTAAAAATACGTTTGTTAAACCATATTTATCAAATAATTGTTGATAATGATTCTCATATTCTACCATTGGTAGATCTGGAATAATTAAAGTTTCAATACCACATTCAACTACTTTCTGGCAAAATTTATCTTCACCATATTTTAGCATTTGATTTAAATACCCCATTAAAACTAAAGGAGTTCTATTAGTAGTCTTAATTGTCATCAGTTGTTCAAAAACAACATCTAAATTAACACCATTTTGTAGTGCTTTCTGGCTACTATCTTGTATTGTTGGGCCATCTGCTAAAGGGTCTGAATATGGCAGACCAACTTCTATAAAATCAACTCCGCTTTTTTCTAATTCCGTAATTACTGTTGTAGTATCTTCTAATTTTGGAAAACCACAAGTAAAATAAATGGAAAGTAAGTTATTTTTCTCCTCCAATAATGTATTTAATGCTTTCATTTAAACCTTTTTTTTAACTTAAAAGTTGTGCTGCTATACCGCTCCACAAACGAATTCTTACTTCTAAAGATTTTTTGGCAACCTCTAAAACTTCAATCCATTTTTGATCATCATTGCCACATAATTCTGATATCATTTGCAAAGATAAAGGACCATGCTCATCACCATCCAACTCTATATGTCTTTTTAAATAATACACAAAGCTGTCATAATTATTATCTTCTGTAGAGGCTTCATTTACAATATTTAAAAACATGTCTGGTATTACATCTTCTCTACCAAATGTAAATGCACTGGCAATTTTATGTAATTGTTTCGATGCAATTACCTCAAAAGTAAAGTTTACAAATTCTTTGACAGCTTTTATAGTATTGGTTTTTTCTAAACTTTTATTTACAGAGGTTGATTGCTTTAAGGCTTCAATAAAAAAATGAATTTCTTTCGTATTTGCTCCCATTTCATTCATGGCGTCTAAATACATTTCAAAATGACTTTTTACAACACCATCCTTATCAAAATCGCTTTCTTCTGCTAATGTTATTTCATTGATAAAACGAACCAAATTCGTGTTTTTCTTTGGAAACCATGGCAAAGAAACTGATGTTAAATTGATTTGTAACGCTTTTAAAAGCGACATAAAATCCCAAACTGCAAAAACATGACTTTCCATGAATGTTTTTACATCATCTATATTTTCTAGTTTTTTATATAGCGAATGTTGGTTTAATTGTTGTCTTAAAGGCGCTATCTCATTTTTTATAAAACTAATTCTCGAATTCATTATGCTTCTAAGTGTTTGATATATATTTCTAAATCTTTGTCTCCTCTACCAGATAAATTAATCACTACAACTTGGTCTTTTGTCAAATCCATTTTTGGTAAAACCGCTAAAGCATGCGCTGTTTCTAAAGCAGGAATAATACCCTCTATTTTAGTTAACTCGTAAGCTGCTGTTAATGCCTCTTGGTCTGTAGCATTCATAAATTTGGCTCTTTTACTCTCATATAAATAGGCGTGTAAAGGCCCTACTCCTGGATAATCTAAACCAGCAGAAATTGAATACGGTTCAACAATTTGACCATAATCATCTTGCATTAAAATGGTTTTAGAACCATGAATAATACCCACTTCACCTAATTGGGATGTTGCAGCACTTTCACCAGAACTTACACCTAAACCTGCAGCCTCAACTGCAATTAACTCAACTTCTTCATCATCAAAATAATGATAAAAGGCACCTGCAGCATTAGAGCCACCCCCTACACAAGCAATAATGGTATCTGGATTTTCTTTTCCTGTTTTCTCTTTTAATTGCCATTTCATTTCCTCAGAAATTATAGCCTGTAATCTAGCTACCATATCTGGATGTGGATGTGGACCAACTACAGAACCAATTAAATAAAAGGTTTCTGGGTTTTGAATCCAATATCTAATAGCTTCATTAGTAGCGTCTTTCAAGGTTTTTGAGCCTGATGTTGCTGCAACTACCTTAGCACCTAACATTTTCATTCTAGCAACGTTAGGTGCTTGACGTTCGATATCTTTTTCACCCATAAAAACAGTACAATCTAAGCCCATTAAGGCACAAACTGTAGCTGTTGCAACACCGTGTTGTCCTGCACCCGTTTCTGCAATAATTTTGGTTTTACCTAACTTTTTTGCAATTAAAATCTGACCAACTGTATTGTTTACTTTATGTGCTCCTGTATGGTTTAAATCTTCGCGTTTTAAGTAAATATGCGCTCCATATTTTTGGGATAACCTTTTTGCTAAATACAATGGAGTTGGTCGTCCAACATAGTCTTTTAGCAACGATTTGTATTCTTTTTGAAACTCTTCAGATTCGATAATTTGAATGTAATTATCTTCTAATTCTTTTACATTTGGATACAATAATTCTGGAATAAATGCGCCACCAAATTGTCCGAAATATCCATTTTTATCTGGTTGAAATTTACTTTTCATATTTTTATTCTAAGCTGTTATTGCGATAAAATTACTTCACTGTGTTTGTAAAGAAGCTATTTTTAAACTTCTCTAACTCTTCTATTTTCTTAACCCCTGGTTTGCTTTCAAATTTACTATTTACATCTAACGCATAAATGGGTAAATTAGATTTTAATACTATTTGTAACTGTTCTAAATCATTTAAACTTATACCTCCACTTAAAAAAAATGGCTTTTTGTAAGGGTAATTTTCTAAAACTGACCAATCAAATTTTACACCATTACCACCTCTTTCTTTTCCTTTGGTATCAAATAAAAAATAATCGACTACGTCTAAGTAAGGTTGTAATGCCGAGAAATTAAATTCATCTTTTATGCCAAAAACTTTTATAATTTCAACTTCTTTTTTAGAAATATAATGCTGATTTTTTTTCTTTTTGATCTGCTTATTTTCTTCTATAAACAAGGCTCTATTGTTTGCTAATTGCTGTTTTAAATCTAAAATATATGATACAGATTCATCTCCATGTAACTGAATAGCATCTAATCTATACTCCTCTACCAAAGAGACAACAATTTCTATATATTCGTTTACAAAAACACCCGTTTTCTTAATTTCTTTTGGCAATTCTGGAATAATTCCTTCAAAATTTCTTTTCGATTTTTCATAGAAAATAAACCCCAAATAGTCTGGTTGTAAAGCAGCTACTTGTTGCATATTTTCTGTAAATTTCATTCCACAAACCTTTAATTTCATATCTCTTTGTAATTCCCCAATTTATAGGAAATTAATTTATTATGTTATAACCTTCTCTTTTAAGACAATAACGTGTATTATCTAATCTGATTAATAAATTCTTGACAAGCTTCACCTGGGTTGTCTGTTTTCATAAAATTTTCTCCAATTAAAAAACCTTGAAATCCAAATTCTTTCAATCCAGTAATTATTTTTGGGTCAGAAATTCCACTTTCTGATAGTTTTAAGCAAGTATCTGGTATTTGATTTGCTAATTTTATAGAGTGCTCTAAATCAACTTCAAACGTTTTTAAGTTTCGATTATTTATCCCAATAATTTTATTATCTAAATCGTTAATCTTATCTAAATCTTCTTGCGTATGAACTTCATACAAAACTTCCATACCTAAATCTGTTGTAAGATTTCCATAATTTTTTAATTCTTCGGATGTTAAGCAAGAAGCGATTAATAAAATTACATCTGCTCCAATAGCTTTTGCCTCAACTATCTGAAAACCATCTACAATAAAATCTTTTCTTAAGATTGGTTTTTGTTGGTTAATAACTCTTGCTTCCATTAAATCTGCCATGGTTCCTCCAAAAAAAGAGGTATCTGTTAAAATAGACTGTGCTGCTACATTGGCATCTAAATAACCATTTGTAACTTCTGCAATGGTTGCTTTGTCGTTAATAATTCCTTTTGATGGAGATTGGCGTTTATATTCTGCAATAATGCCTGTAGAACCTACTTCTAATAAAGACTTTTTTAAAGAAAATGTAGTTCTACCAAAACTAGGACTTTCTACCAATTTTTTAACAGGAATTTCAGCTTTTATCTTAGCAACTTCCTTCTTTTTAAATGCGATTATTTTATCTAAAATTGTCATTTTAATAATTACAAATTTTTAATTATTCATTCTCTTATTTCTATATCTCAAAAAAAGATAAACAATAACACCAACTATTAATCCAGTTATTGTGTGCTTAAAAAGCTCTTTTGTTTGCACGCCAACTGCAGCTCCCATTAATAAAAATGCTGGAATAATTAGAATTAAATTGTTTTTCTTTTTTTTCATTATTAGCTTTCATTATAGACCTTACAGGTTATAAAAACCTGTAAGGTCTTGTGAATTTATAAACTTACTAATTTTTCTAATGTTTGTTTTGCTTTTAAACCCAATAAAGAATCTTTACTTTCTTTAAAAGCAGTTTCAAAACTTTTATTTTCATCAACAATAGTTAATGCAAAAGCAGCATTGGTTAATACTACATTGTTTTGCGCTTCTGTACCTTTTCCTTCTAAAATGGTTTTAAAAATTTTTGCAGCATCTGCTACATTATTTCCTCCAAATATTTCTGATTGTGCAATTCTTTTCTGACCTAAATCTTTTGGATTTATGATTTGTTCGCCTTTTTTTGTAAACAACTTAAATGCGCTTGTGAGTGAAATTTCATCATAACCATCTAATGCATGTATAATTCCGTAATTGATGTTTTTTTCTTCTTGTAAAATATAATTATACAAACGTGCAGTTTCTAAATTAAACGTACCTAGCATATGGTTTTTGGGTGAACTCGGGTTTACCAAAGGTCCTAACATATTAAAAAATGTTTTTAATGCCAATGCTTTTCTAGTTGGACCCACAGCTTTCATTGCTGGATGAAATTTTGGCGCATGCAAAAAGCAAATGTTTGCTTTTTCTAAATGTACTTTTAAAGTATTTTCATCATTAGTAAATTGATACCCAAAACTTTCTAACATATCTGATGAACCAGATTGCGAAGAAACAGAGTAATTACCATGTTTTGCCACTTTTTGACCTGTACCTGCAACTACAAAAGAAGTTAATGTAGAAATATTAAACGTATCTTTTCCATCTCCTCCTGTTCCAACAATATCAATAGTGTTGTAATCAGAAAAATCGACTTTTATAGTCAATTCTTTTAAGGCGTTTCTGAATCCAGAAAGTTCATCAACAGAAATCGGGCGCATCATAAAAACCGTCATAAAAGAAGCTAAATGTGCGTCGTTATATGTTGAAGCAGCAATATCTTTTAAGATTTGTGTTGCTTCAGATTTTGATAGTCTTTCGTGATTGTATAGTCTGTTTAGAATTTGTTTCATTTTATGCTGAATTTATTTCAGTATCTTTTTGTTATGATGCTGAATCAAGTTCAGCATTAGACACTTTACAAGCGTCTATAAAATTTGTAACCAACTGCTCACCTACATCTGTTAAAATAGATTCTGGATGAAACTGAACTGCAGAAATTGGATACACTTTATGCTCGATTGCTTGTATTAAACCATCTTCATCTCTTGCAGTTACTTTTAGTTCGTTTGGAAACCCTTCATCTGTAGCTGACCATGAATGATATCGCGCTGCTAAAAAAGTTTCTGGAACATCTTTAAAAATAATTGCACTAGCATCTGTTACTGACATTTCTGTGGCTACACCATGAAATACATCATCTAAATTGATGATTTTTCCTCCAAAAACTTCTGTAATGGCTTGCAAGCCTAAACATACTCCAAAAATGGGTTTAATACCTGCATAGGTTTTTATTACTTCTTTTAAAATTCCTGCTTCATCAGGTATTCCAGGTCCTGGAGATAACATTATGATATCAAAATTACCAACATCTGCAATACTGATTTCATCGTTTCTATAAACTGCAGGAAATTTTCCTGTAATTTTTTCTACCATGTGTACCAAATTGTAGGTAAATGAATCGTAATTGTCTAAAATTAATATTTTCATATTTTTTTCTTGTGTAATCGTTTAATTGTGGATTTGTTTAATTGTTTACAAATCTTTATTAAAATGCTCTATCTGCGTTAGGGATTGAATGGCCTGTTTGAGCTCTTTTTTGTTTTTCTCAAAAAAAGCGAGTAATGAAAGCCCGTTAAAACGCCCTAAATATTTTCTGCCAAAATCAACGCTTTTTTTAAGGCTGCTAATTTATTATTTACTTCTTGTAATTCTTTTTCTTCATCAGAATGAATTACAATTCCTGCTCCTGCTTGGTAATACAAAACATTATTTTTACTTACAAAAGAACGAATTGCAATGGCTAAATTAACTGAACCATCTAAACCTATAATCCCTACTGCACCTCCATAAAATCCGCGTGATTGGTTTTCATATGTATCAATTAGTTGCATAGCTTTATATTTTGGTGCACCACTTAAAGTTCCTGCTGGAAAAGTGTCACCTACAATTTCTATTGGGTTTCCTTTTAACTTTCCTGAAACTGTAGATACTAAGTGAATTACATGACTAAAGTACTGTACTTCTTTGAATACCTCAACCTCAACATTATCTGCATGTTTGCTTAAATCGTTACGAGCTAAATCTACCAACATTACATGTTCTGCAGTTTCTTTTTTATCTGCAGATAATTTTTTACCCAATTGAATGTCTTTTGCCATATCTCCTGTTCTTCTGAACGTTCCTGCAATTGGATTGATTGTAGCTCTTCCTTGAGTGATTTTAATTTGAGCTTCTGGTGAAGATCCCATCAACTTAAAAGAACCATAATCGAAAAAGAATAAATAAGGAGAAGGATTTATAGAACGTAATGCTCTGTACACATTAAATTCATCTCCTTTAAATTTTTGTTGAAATTGACGCGATAATACCAACTGAAAAACATCGCCTCTTTTACAATGCGATTTAGCTTTTTTAACGTATTCTATAAATTCTTCTCCTTTTACGTTAGAGGTTTCCTTGCCAACAATTTCGAAACTTTGGGTATTAAATGCTTGTGCATCTATAATGGTCTGAATTTCTTTAATGCGAGATTCTGTGCCTTCTTCTACGTTTTCTATTAGCGTCATTTCATCATTAAAATGATTGATAGCAATAATAAATCTGTAAAAACTGTATTGCATTAAGGGAATTGCTGATGGTGCTTTTTCTACATTTAAGGCAATATTTTCAAAATACTGAACAGAATCATAAGTTGTGTAGCCATACAAACCATTAAATGCTTTTAATTCTGCAGGACAGTCTAATTCTATATTTTGGGTATATTTTTCGAAAATAGCATTAAAGTTTCTACCAATTTTTTCGTTTGCAATTTCTTTTTCTTTGTGAGAAAAAACTAAATGATGATTTTCTGCTTTTATTGAAACTACAGGCTCAATAGCAATAAAAGAAAAACTTTCTTCTTTACTGTGGTAATCTGAACTTTCTAACAAAAGCGTATTTGCAAATTTATCTCTAAAACGCAAATACAAACCAACAGGTGTTATGGTGTCTGCAATTTGTGTTTTTGATAATGTTTTAAATTTTATTGTATTCATAACTGATTGTCAGTTCGAGCGCAGTCGAGAACGTTTTAATTTCTCTTAATTTGATGCCAACTCGACTGCGCTCGAGAAGACATTTTTTAACTGAAAAAAGGCTTATCGTGAGATAAGCCTTTTTTTATAATTTATATATACAGGTTTAGTGCTCACTTATTAAATAAGAGAGTTCCACCACCAAGTATTTTTTGTGTTTAATTTCATTATTGATACAAAAATAAGATAGATTTTTAAATTGAGCAACCTTTTCAAATGATTTTATTTTTTAATAATCTTTACGTTCATTTCTTCTACCTTTTTATCAGATAAAATTGATGGTGCATTAAATAATAAATCTTCTGAACTTCCTGTTTTTGGAAACGCCATTACCTCTCTAATAGATGCTTTCTTTTCTAAAATCATCATTAACCTATCTACACCCCAAGCAATTCCTCCATGAGGTGGCGCACCATATTGAAAAGCTTTGTACATAGTACCCACACTTTTTAGCATTTCTTCTTTATTGTACCCCATATTTTTATAGGTTGCTTCTAAAATTTCTGATTTGTGTGCACGCACAGAACCTCCACCAATTTCATAACCATTTAAGATTAAATCGTATTGCTGTGCAATAATGGTTCCAATTTCTTCATCCTTTCCTGTCATGTGTTTTTCTAAATCGTACACTGCTGGCATAGAAAAAGGATTGTGTGTAAACGTCCATCTACCGTCATCATTTTTCTCGAACATTGGAAAATCTACTACCCAAGCTGGTCTTAATTCTTTTGGATTTATTAGTTTTAAAATACGTCCCATTTCTTGACGAACAGCGTCTAATGCTTTGTTTGCCGTTGCATAATCTGCTGCTGAGAAAAACACGATATCTCCTACTTTAGCATTCGTAGTTTTTATGATATTTGCCGCAATTTCTTCGCCTAAAAACTTAATTATTGGCGATTGCAAATCGTTTTCATTTACAATAATATAAGCCAAACCACCTAAACCATGTTGCTGTGCAATGGCTGTTAAGTTTTCTATTTGACCTTTAGACATACGTTTGTTTCCTTGTTCTGCTGCAGAAACCTTGATACATTTTACAATACCCCCTTCTTCTATAGGTTTACTAAAAACTTGGAAAGTAGTGTCTTTTACAATGTTTGTAATGTCTTGCATTTGCAAACCATATCGTAAATCTGGTCTATCGCAACCATATTTATCCATGGCATCTTTATAGGTAATTACTTCAAAAGGATGTAAAATCCATTTTTTACCATATGTTTTTTTAACGACTTCATTAAACATTTTGGTGTTTAAATCTATAATTTGCTGCATACTTGCATAGGCCATTTCTATATCTAACTGCGTAAATTCTGGTTGACGATCTCCTCTAGAATCTTCATCTCTAAAACAACGTGCGATTTGGAAATATTTCTCAAAACCACCAACCATTAACATTTGTTTGAATTGTTGTGGTGCTTGTGGTAAAGTATAAAAAGAACCAGATTGCTTTCTTGTTGGCACAATAAATTCTCTTGCACCTTCGTCTGTACCCGCTGTTAAAATTGGTGTTTCAATTTCTAAGAATTCTTCTTCATCTAAAATATCACGCAATAATTTTATGACTTTATGACGATTTACGATGGCTCTTTTAACGTCGTCATTTCTATGATCTAGAAATTTGTACTGAAAACGAACTGTTTCATTTGTTTTTGTAGCTCTTTTTATTTCGAAAGGCAAGGTTTTAGAAAGGTTTAAAATTTCTAATTCAGAAGTTTCTAACTCAATTTTACCTGTTCTTAAACCTGCATTATAATCATCTTCATTTCGTTGAACAACCACACCTGTAACGGAAATTACAGACTCTGGTTTTAGTTTTACCAATTCATCTAAATTAGGAAAAGATTCTCTACTTAAACGAACCTGAAAAACTTGCCCACTTGCATCTCTTAAATCGATAAACATTAATTCACCATGATCTCTTACACTAGAAATCCAACCTGACAATGTTACTTTTTCTGAAATTGAATTTTCTGATAATTGAGAAATTGTATGTGTTCTATATTCTTCTTTTATAATGATTGGAACTTCTGTTAATTCATCTTCTTGTTTTTCGGATTTTGGATTAGATCCAACTTCTAACTTCCCACTTCCATCTTTACGTTTATTGCCTCCATTTTCCAACTTCTCACCTCCTGTATTTTTAGCAAGTTGCTCTAAAATTCCTTCACGAATTACTTTCCCAGAGGCACCTTTACCAATTATGCCAATTACTTTTCCTACAAGAATACCAGCTTTACCTTGGTTTCCTGCTTTAATATCATTTGCAATGGCTTCATTTTCTGAAATTACTTTTGTAATAGCAGCTGCAATTTGCGCTTCTGAAATGGTATTTTCATCAAAATACTTTTTATAATCAAAAGTTCTGTCTTTTAAATACCTTGTAATTCCGTTTTGAACTAAAACAGATGTTATTTTATCTTCTTTAAATAATTGAAAAATTTCAATTAAATGATTGATATCGTGAATGTTTTCATACTCATCTGCGCTAATATTATTAACCAATGTTTTTGCAACAAAAGAAGGATCTTGTAGCACATTATTTATGGTCATAAATGTTTTAGAACGAGTGGCATCAGCCGTAAAAAACTTTGCGTCTTGTGGTAATACATCACCTTTAATTAAAACAGATTCTACTGCATGTGGCAATGCACTTGCATCTATTTTTATAGAATTTACCACCTCTTTAATGGAAACGAAAGGAATATCTGGTTCAGAGATAAATCTATAGTCTGCCTCAAATTCTTTTTTACGCATGGTTTTGGTTTGCTTTAAATCTGCATCCCATAAAACCGTAGTTTGTTCTGGTCTAAATTCTTTGTGTTCTGTGTAATAATTTAATTGTTTTTCTACCTCTTCTTTTAAAGCTTCCATCATAAACTTAAAAGAATTTAAGTTTTTAATTTCAGTTCTTGGATTTAAATTATAGGTGTGCTTTTTTCTAAGAGAAACAGACACATCACTTTTAAATTCTCCTTTTTCTAAATTAGCTTCAGAAATGCCTAAGTTTTGTACAATTCGCTGAATGTATTGCGCATAGGTAGATGCATCTTCTATATTTCTAATACAAGGATCTGTTACAATTTCTATTAATGGAACTCCTGCTTTATTAAAATCTACCAACGAAATTTTCTTTTCGTGCATTAATTTAGCTGCATCTTCTTCGATATGAACTTGGGTTAAATTTACAGTAAACTGGCTTCCATCATTTCTAAAACAAGACACTTGTCCGTCTGGAATTACAGGGTTATGAAACTGTGTAATTTGTATGTTTTTAGGATTATCTGGATATTCGTAATGTTTTCTATCCCAAGAAATAACTTCGTTTGAAAAAGTTGATTTTACTGCTTTTCCAAAATAAATAGCTTTGTTAATTGCTTCTTTATTTATAGCTGGCAAAACCCCCATTTGTCCTGTACAAACAGCACAAATATTTGTATTTGGTATTTCGGTTTCTTCATTTGGGCAAGAGCAAAATAATTTACTCTTGGTATTTAAACGAACATGTGTTTCTAAACCTATAATCAACTCTAATTCGTGTGCTTTTAAAGCCTCATTTAATTGCGCTAGTTCCATTATAAAATATCGTTTAAAAGGTTAGCGAATTGTAATACATGTGCATCATTTTTTTTGTCTGCTGTAAGTTGTAATCCTGTATTTGTTCCTTTTGGTAAGGTTAAGGTTGGTAATTCTGCCAAACTAAAACCAACGGTATATGCGTCAGATAAATACATGGCTAAAGGATCTTTTAAGCTGTCGCCAATTTTAGGTGGATTTTGAGGGGTTACTGGAGACAAAATAATATCTACTTCTTTAAAATCATTTGTAAATCTTGCTGAAATTTGATTTCTAACATCTTGTGCTTTCAAGTAAATTTCATCAGAAAAACCTTGAGATAATACTTGATTACCACCTACAATTCTTCGTTTTGTTTCTTCAGAAAATTTTTCTGAACGGGTTATTGAATAAGTATCTTTTAAAGTATCACCTTCAATTCTTGCTCCGTAATTGGTACCATCTAAACGCGATAAATTAGAAGCAGTTTCTGCCATTGCTAATGTGTAATAAGTAGATACTAAAATATCAGAATCGAAAAATTCTAATTCTTTTACTGCAATTCCTTTGGCTTTTATCTTATCAATTATTGCTAAAAAGTCTACTTTTATTTCGTTTGAAATTGCTTTACTTTCAATAAAATTTTTAAAATAACCAACCGTTTTAATGTTTGATGTGTTTAGATCTTTTTTAATTTTATCTGACTTATAAGTAGTTTGATCTTTTACATCTTTACCACTCATTACATTTAATACAATTCTAATATCTTCTAAAGATTTTGCAATTGGACCTACACAATCTGTTGAAGATGCATATGCCATTAAGCCATACCTAGAAATACGACCGTAAGTAGGTTTTAACCCATACACTTTATTATAACCTGCAGGCTGTCTAATAGAACCACCTGTATCTCCACCAATTGAAAATATGGTATAATCTTTGGCTACATTTACAGCAGAACCTCCAGAAGAACCTCCACCTACTAAAGCTGGATTTACAGCATTTTTTACTGCTCCAAAAATGGTGTTTTCAGAGGATGAACCATGTCCAAAAGAATCGCAATTTTCTTTAACTAACGGTATTGCACCAGCGTCTAGCAACTTCTGAATAGCGGTTGCTGTATAGGCAGATTTGTAGTTTTTTAGCAAATCTGAACTGGCAGTTGTATAGGTTCCTTGCACCATGTACACATCTTTAATTCCGAATGGTATCCCTTCTAACAAACCAATTTCTTGCCCGTTTGCAATTTTTGCATCTACTTTTTTTGCCAATTCAATAGCTGTTTCCTCTAAAAGTGAATTGACCGTATTGAATGTATTTTGTTGTAACAAATCTAATTTTTCTTGTACCAAAGCTGTACAAGAAATTTCTTTGTTTATCAATTGTTGATGAATTTTATATATCTGCGATTCCATATTAATCTTCTATCACTTTAGCAACTACTAAAAACCCGTTTTTCTCTTTTGGAAAGTTTTCTTTGATAATTTCCTTTTCTATAGCTGAGCTTTCTACAACTACATCTTCTCTTAAATCGTTTAAAGAAACTACCTTATTATGTACAGTTGTATTCGAATTATTTTGCTGATTGGCATTTTTAATAACGTCAAAAAGCTTATTTACAGATTCCGAAGGTTTTGCACCTTTAATACTAGACAAAATGTCTACTGTCATTATTTTACTCATTTCTTATTTTTTTTTAATCTCGAAATCAATTCAAGACATGAAAAAAAGCCTTCCAAAATTGGAAGGCTTTATCTATTTATAAACAACAACCTTCCTGTCCTAAAAATTAGGATTATTGAAATTACGATTGTTATTATTACATGTCATTTATTATAATTTTGCACCAAATATAGAGAGAATAAATAGACTACGCACTATTTTTTAAGATATCTAAACTTATTTATGAATTTAATAATTTAAAGAATAATTATTTATTAGTTCTTCAAAATCTAAAGTTTTTAGTGCTTTTGATTGATGTTACTTCAAAGAAACCTGATATTGTAAAACTGCCAAACCTTTATAGCCTTTTTGTTGAATGGTAGTAGCATCAAATATTGGTCGATGTTGATATCCTAAACTTATTTTATTGTCATGTTTACCATTCATTAAAAAATTTACCGTAAAATCATATACTGTCATTGGATCATTTAATGCATCCCAATTAGATAATTGGATAGCAATATTAGGTTGTACAACTACAGAATGCCCTAAAATCTTATCTTTTGGAAATGCATACCCAAATTGCATGTACCAGGTTGTTCCTGTTCCTATCATAGGAAACGCAACTCCTGCTCTGTTAAAATCTGTACCTCCACCAGTTGTTGGGTTGTTTGCACCTACATTTCTAATATAGTTTTTTCCAAATTGATAATCATAATAACCTAAATAAGCTGTAATTGCTGCATTATTAACTAAAGGTAAATTTAAAAAAGAATCTACAGCCCAATGTTTTATATCGTACAAATTTGTGATTGCTAAACTTGCATCACCATCACTCATAGCTTTTTCTTGAAACTGAAAACCTGCACCAATGTTAAATACTTTTTTATCTTGTACATAAGTACCAGTTTGATATGCAGACTTATTAGATTCGTGTTCAAAAAACTGATACTTTACATAAGAAGATGTTTTAATTCTTGGTCTATTATTAGCAAAATTAACTTCGTTATTTGGAGCCGTATTAACTAATAAAGGCCTATTAAAAACCAATCTATAGTCTATTTTACCAAATTGTCCCTTAAACCAAATACCTAATAAACGACCAATATCATCTGCTTTTTCTACAGTATTTAATGTAAACAATGGAGAGTCTAAACCCATTAGTGTTTTGTTAGATCTAATATTCCATCTATTTAAACCCTGCCAACCCGATTTACCGATACCTACCTCAAGAGCTCTATTAAAGGTATATTCTACGTATAAATCTAACACCTCTAAAGGAAACTCTTTAGTTCTAAAATTATAATTATTTCCACCTAGAATACTATATAAAAAAACGTTTGGTGTAATTTGAGAGGAAATTGGAATTCTTAAACGGCGAATAGAAACATCGGCAAAACTGTTTGTTAATTCGTTATTAATTATAGAGCCTTCGTTTAAATCTGAATAACGCAACCAAATTTGCCCTCTTAAATTCCAATTTACAGTTGGTTTAATTTTTTTTCTCTCTTGCCCTAAAGTGATGGTTGAAATAAGTAAAACTACAATCAACAAACTATTTTTTAGTATTTTCATTTTATGTACATTATCATCAGAACAAAATTAAGGGTAACTATTTTTTAATTTTGTGACAAACATCATGTTTATACTCCTTTTTTTTACATCAAATTGACACTAAATGGTTCTCTCTCATAAATTTTAAAATCTTAAAATAAAAGCTATAACGCATTTTTTTAATTCTTACAAAAGTAAAAAATAAGAAAATTATAAAAATCTATTTTAAGATGCTTTTTAGAGCTTTTAAGACACTTTTTTGTTTTTAACAAATGTTGATAATTTTAAAAGCAAATCGCTAAAAACACTTGAAAAAGGGATTAAAAATTGTAAATTTGACTTAGAAAATTCGTTTAACGAGTTTTATCAACCTAAAAAATAAATAATTCACTTTTATAATGAGCGACGAAATTAAAAAAGAATATGATGCTTCCAGTATTCAAGCATTAGAAGGTATGGAGCATGTGAGAATGCGTCCTTCTATGTATATTGGAGATGTTGGAATACGCGGTTTACACCATTTGGTGTATGAAGTTGTAGATAACTCTATTGATGAAGCCATGGGTGGCTATTGTGACACCATAGAAGTTACCATTAACGAAGACAATTCTATAACCACAAGAGATAATGGGCGTGGTATTCCTGTTGGAATCCATAAAAAAGAAGGTGTTTCTGCTTTACAAGTAGTAATGACCAAAATTGGTGCTGGTGGTAAATTTGATAAAGATTCTTACAAAGTTTCTGGAGGATTACATGGGGTTGGTGTAAGTTGTGTAAACGCACTATCTGACCATTTAACAGCTACAGTTCATAAAGAAGGTAAAATTTGGCAACAAGAGTATGAAAAAGGAAAAACTTTATACCCAGTAAAAACTATCGGAGAAACAGATTTTACAGGTACTATTGTTACTTTTTTACCAGACAAGTCTATTTTTAAACAATCTACAGAGTACAATTACGAAACGCTTGCTACAAGAATGCGTGAGTTAGCATACCTAAACAAAGGTATTACCATCACTTTAACAGATAAAAGAAATACCGATGATGAAGGAAACTTTATCTCAGAAACATTTCATTCTGATGAAGGGTTACCAGAATTTATTAAATACCTAGATTCTACAAGAGAGCAATTAACTGCCAATGTAATTTCTATGGAAGGTGAAAAAAATGGTATTCCTGTAGAAGTTGCTATGGTTTACAATACTTCTTATGCAGAAAATTTACATTCGTATGTAAACAACATTAATACACACGAAGGTGGAACGCATTTATCTGGATTTAGACGTGGTTTAACCAGTACATTAAAAAAGTATGCCGATGAATCTGGATTACTTAAAAATGTAAAGTTCGAAATTGCTGGAGACGATTTTAGAGAAGGCTTAACAGCTATTGTTTCTGTAAAAGTAGCAGAACCTCAATTTGAAGGACAAACCAAAACAAAATTAGGAAATAGAGAAGTTACTTCTGCAGTATCACAAGCTGTTTCAGAAATGTTAACAGACTACTTAGAAGAAAACCCTAATGATGCAAAAACCATTGTTCAAAAAGTAATTTTAGCCGCAACTGCAAGACATGCAGCACGTAAAGCCAGAGAAATGGTGCAACGTAAAACAGTGATGTCTATTGGTGGTTTGCCTGGTAAATTATCTGACTGTTCAGAAACAGACCCAGCACAATGTGAGATTTTCTTAGTTGAGGGAGATTCTGCAGGTGGAACAGCCAAACAAGGTAGAGATAGAAACTTTCAAGCAATTTTACCACTTCGTGGAAAAATTTTGAACGTAGAAAAAGCAATGCAACATAAAGTTTTTGAAAACGAAGAAATCAAAAACATGTTTACTGCTTTAGGTGTTTCTATTGGAACAGAAGAAGACCCAAGAGCTTTAAATTTATCTAAAGTTCGCTATCATAAAGTAGTAATTATGTGTGATGCCGATGTTGATGGATCACATATTGCTACCTTAATATTAACATTCTTCTTTAGATATATGAGAGAAATGGTAGAGCAAGGTTACATTTACATTGCAACACCTCCTTTATATTTGGTTAAAAAAGGACAAAAAAGAGAATATGCTTGGGATGACAATCAACGAGATATGATTGCACAAAAGTTTGGTGGTGGTGTAAATGTTCAGCGATACAAAGGTTTAGGAGAAATGAATGCAGAGCAATTATGGGACACAACCATGAACCCTGAATTTAGAACTTTAAGACAAGTAACGATTGATAGCCCAACAGAAGCAGATAGAGTTTTTTCTATGTTAATGGGTGATGAAGTACCTCCAAGAAGAGACTTTATTGAACGTAATGCGAAGTATGCAAATATTGATGCATAAATTCTCTTTTTTTAAAATTAAAAGAAAAACCTCAGCTTTTAAGTTGGGGTTTTTACCTACTTATAAATAAATAAATGTTTCCCTTATTTTAAGAGTAAAATTATTTTATAACAAAAAATGACAACATATTTTTATATATTACAGATAAAATCACTACAAAATTTAACCAAAATGAAAAAAACTATTTTAATATTCTTAGGTGTATTTGCGTTAACACTTAACACGAAAGCTCAAGACGGATTTGAAGCAATTTTACTTGCTGACAAAAATGATTCTAAAAAACTAATGGAAGCATATTTTGGTCCTGCCATGGAAGGATTTATAAACGCTATGAACAATGGATGGTATCACACTGCAAAAGTGCACAAACCCTTTGGCTTTGATTTGTCAGTAGGTCTTAATGCGTCTTTAGTACCAACTGAAAAAGAATTATTTAATATAAGCGCTTTAGGATTAGCCTCTGTATCTTCAAGCAGCACAGAAGCATCAACTTTTGCTGGCCCTAGTAACACTACACAAATGACAGTAAACACAACCATTAACGGTGAAAGTGCAAGTGCTACTTTTGATTTTCCTGGAGGAGCAACTGAAGATTTGCCTTTAAATGCAGTTCCTGCACCAATGGCACAATTAAATGTAGGTTTACCTTGGAAATTTGAAGCAATGGTTAGGTTTGTTCCTGAAATTAGTATTGGAGAGGATGATGGGTCTGTTAAAATGTTAGGTTTAGGTCTTAAAAAGGAAATTACAGATTGGTTTGGTCCTTTAGACAAAACACCTTTACATGTATCTTTACTTGCATCTTATACAACTATGGATGTAGTTTATGGAATTGCTGATGTAAATTCTGCGAATCTGCAAGTTACAAACGCATTAACAGAATTCAACTTAACAGCATTTACGGCTCAAGCAATTGCATCTCTAAATTTCCCAATAATCAATTTATATGGTGGTGTTGGATATAACAGCGGTACTTCTACTTACAATATGAGCGGAACTTATACAGGTACTTATGATACTGGTTTACCTGCTCCAAATGACACTGTTTCAAAAACTTTAACAATTCCAGATACGTTAGATTTTGAATCTAGTGGTTTTACTGCAACTGCAGGTGCTAGACTAAGCCTTGGATTTTTAAAGATATTTGGCTCTTATTCATTTCAAGAATACAATACTGCTAGTTTAGGTGTAGCTATTAGTATCAGATAAATTTTTAAAAAAATAAAAAAAAAGACATCTAGTTTAGATGTCTTTTTTTTGCTTAAAATTAACTGATAACTTCAACAAAAACCGTATTTTTGCATAAAATTATTAAACAAAAAAACAGAAAAAACATGAAAGTTACAGTTGTTGGTGCTGGTGCAGTAGGTGCTAGTTGTGCAGAGTATATTGCCATTAAAAATTTTGCATCTGAAGTTGTATTATTAGATATTAAAGAAGGTTATGCAGAAGGTAAAGCTATGGATTTGATGCAAACAGCATCTTTAAATGGTTTTGATACAAAAATTACAGGAAGTACAAATGATTATTCTAAAACAGCAAATTCTAATATTTGCGTTATTACTTCTGGTATTCCTAGAAAACCTGGTATGACTCGTGAAGAATTAATTGGTATTAACGCAGGAATTGTAAAAACTGTTTCTTCTAACTTAATAGAGCACTCTCCAAATACAATTATTATTGTAGTTTCTAACCCTATGGATACCATGACGTATTTAGTGCATAAAACTACTGGATTACCAAAAAATAGAATTATTGGTATGGGTGGCGCATTAGATTCTGCTCGTTTTAAATACAGATTAGCAGAAGCATTAGAAGCACCTATTTCTGATGTTGACGGAATGGTAATTGGCGGGCATTCAGATAAAGGAATGGTACCTTTAACAAGATTAGCTACAAGAAATTCTGTACCTGTTTCTGAATTTATTTCTAACGAAAGATTAAACCAGGTAAAAGAAGACACCAAGGTTGGTGGAGCTACTTTAACAGGTTTATTAGGTACTTCTGCTTGGTATGCACCTGGTGCAGCTGTTTCTGGTTTGGTACAAGCTATTGCTTGCGACCAAAAGAAAATTTACCCTTGTTCTACTCTATTAGAAGGAGAATATGGTTTAAATGACTTATGTATTGGTGTACCTGTAGTTTTGGGTAAAAACGGTATTGAGAAAATTGTAGCAATTCATTTAAATGATGCTGAGAAAGCTCATTTAGAAGAATCTGCAGCAGGAGTTTCTAAAACAAATGGTTTATTAGAATTATAGAAATTTCTTACATAACGATATTTAAAAAATCCAGCTAAAAAGCTGGATTTTTAAGTTTTAATAAGTTTCTAAAATCCTAGATACAATAAGCATACTTTTTTATATATTTGACGCATGAAAGCGAAATGGTACATAAGTACTTTATTTTTAATATTTACACTTTTTGGTGCGTTTCATGAGCAGGGATCAATCCCTAATCAAGAAATTGTACTAGACTTTGTAAACACAAAAAATAACAGGAATTATATAGACCATACCATTACTGATGTAAAAGAGAAATTACTAAATATAGGTGTTTCTCACATTAACATTAAAGAAATTAAAAATGGCACTTTAAAAATATCTTATTTTAGTGAAGTTCCTGTTGATAATATTAGAAATATTTTAAAAAAAAATAACTCGTTTCTATTAAAAAACAAGTCTAAAAATAAACAAAACAAAGATGTTGTTTACCACTACAGTTTAGATGTTTACGATTTAAACAAACCCACAGATAATGCTAATTTAGACTACAAATATGCTTTAGAGATAAAACATCAATTAGATAGATTTACAACAGATACTAATTTTGATAATTACAACGCATCATTAGAAAGCAAAACAAATCAACTTTATAAAGTTGCCTGCAAAATAGCTAAAAACAATCCTTTTAGTAAAGAGTACAGATCTAACAAAGAACCAGAAGTTAGAGCTGGCCCCAAAAACTTCCAAAGTTAAAAATGTAACTCAACACATTTTTCACACCTTTTATAATTGATGAGTAACCTACTCACAATCACAAAAACTATCAATAAAAATAATTGTCAGGTTCTTTTAGAAACTATATATTTGCTCGTTTTTTAAAAAACTTGACAAACCATAATTAACAACAACAAAATGCAAAATAAAGGACTAATTAAATTATTTGCTATCCTGTTTGGATTAGTAAGTTTATACCAATTATCATTTACTTTTTTAGCAAACAAAGTAGAAGATAATGCAAAAGTATATGCAGAAAAAAATGTAAAAGATAACGACGCTAGACAAAAAGCTACTTTAGAAAGAAAATATTTAGACAGTGTTGCCAACAAAAAAATTATAGATTTAGGAGTTGCACAATACACTTATAATGATGTTAGAGACAAAGAAATGAATCTTGGTTTGGACTTAAAAGGTGGTATTAATGCCATTTTACAAGTTTCTGTAAAAGAGGTTTTAAAAAGTTTATCTAACGATTCTAAAAACGAAGCTTTTAACAAAGCTCTAGAAACTGCAGACGAAAGACAAAAAAATAGTAATGCTACGTATTTAGACTTATTTTTCGAAGAGTTTGAAAAAGTAGCTGGAGACACAAAATTAAGTGATCCATCTATTTTTGGTACAAAGGCTTTAAGTGATAAAATATCTTTTAACGAAGATAATTTTACAGTAAGAGAAACTTTACAAGAAGAAATTAACAGTTCTATTGGTACTGCTTTTGAAGTATTAAGAAGTAGAATTGATAAGTTTGGGGTAACTTCTCCAAACATTCAAAGAATTGGAAATTCTGGTAGAATTCAGATTGAATTACCTGGTGCAAAAGACATTGAGCGTGTTACAAAATTAATTACTAGCAAAGCAGAATTACAATTTTGGGAAGTATATACAAATGCAGAAGTACAAAACTTTTTCTTTACTGCAAATACTAAAGTTGCTGAATTACTAAAAGATAACACAACAACTGAGCAAGTAAAAGATAGCACAGAAAAAGATGATATTGATGATCTTCTAGGTGATGTTGTAGATTCTACAAAAGTTCAAAAGAACTTATTTACGTATTTAATGCCAAACTTTGCACAATCTCAACAACAAATGAGTTCTTTAGTTGCTCAAGCTTCTGTAAGAGATACTGCAATGGTAAATGAATTATTAGGCAAAAAAGAAATTAGAGACTTATTGCCAAACGAATTGCGTTATGTAAAATTCTTATGGGATTACAAAACTTTTACACCAGTAAAACCCGCAAACGCAGGTGATGACTACGAATCTAGAGAATTGATTGGCTTATACGCAGTAAAATCTAACAGAAACGATAAACCAACCATTGAAGGTGATGTTATTTTAGATGCTGCACAGGTGTTTGACCAATTAAATAAACCAGAAGTTAGCATGACTATGAATAGCTCAGGTTCAAAACAATGGGCTAAAATGACTGCAGATAATGTAGGTAGATTTGTAGCTGTTGTTTTAGATGATTATGTGTATACAGCACCTTCTGTTAATCAAGCAATTACTGGAGGTAGAACCTCTATTTCTGGTGGAAGCATGACTATTGAAGAAGCAGAAGACATCGCAACGGTTTTAAAAGCAGGTAAATTACCAGCTGCAGCAAGAATTGTTGAAGCAGAAGTTGTAGGTCCTTCTTTAGGCCAAGAAGCAATCGACGCAAGTTTCTTATCATTTGGTTTAGCTATTGCATTGGTATTACTTTGGATGATATTATATTATGGTAAAGCTGGTTTATTTGCAGATGTTGCCTTACTTGTAAACATCTTATTTATTTTCGGAATTTTAGCATCATTTAATGCTGTCTTAACTTTACCTGGTATTGCTGGTATTATTTTAACTATTGGTATGTCTGTAGATGCCAACGTAATTATTTTCGAAAGAATTAAAGAAGGCTTATTTAAAAAGAAAGGTTTAAAACAATCTGTAGAAGAAGGTTTTTCTGTAAAAGGAGCTTTATCTGCAATTATAGATGCAAACATTACAACCTTATTAACAGGTATTATTTTATATGTATTTGGTACAGGTCCAATTAAAGGTTTTGCATTAACATTAATGATTGGTATTGCAACCTCATTATTTACAGCTGTATTTATTACACGTTTATTAATTGATGGTTCCATAAATAGAGGGACTAATTTAACATTCAACACTTCTATTTCTAAAGGATGGTTCCAAAATATTAATCTAACGTTCTTAAGAAAACGTAAGATTGCTTATATCATATCTGGGGCAATTATATTAGGAGGTATTGCTTCTTTGGTTACTATAGGATTAAAGCAAGGTGTAGATTTTAAAGGTGGGCGTTCTTACACAGTTCGTTTCGATAAAGACATGAATGCTACAGATGTTGCCTCTACTTTAAAAGATGCTTTTGGTACAGCTCCAGAAGTAAAAACATATGGTACGTCTAATCAATTAAAAATAACAACGGTTTATAAAATTGATGAAGAAGGCCAAGAGGTAGATGAACAAGTTCAAAACACATTATACAATGGTTTAAAACCATATATTGGCACTACATCTTACGAAGATTTTAAACCAGGTTTCGAAAAAGCAGAAAATGCTAATGGAATAATGAGCTACAGAAAAGTAGATCCAACCATTGCAGACGACATTAAAACATCAGCATTATATGCCGTATTTGGTTCGTTATTAATTGTTTTCTTATATATTTTATTACGATTTAGAAAAATATCATTCTCTATAGGTGCAGTCGTAGCCGTTTTCCATGATGTATTAATTGTATTAGGTGTATTCTCAATTACATACAGTTTTATGCCTTTTGATATGGAAATTGGACAATCATTTATAGCAGCCATTTTAACTGTAGTAGGTTATTCTCTAAATGATACCGTAGTAATTTTTGATAGAATTAGAGAATTTGCAGGAATACATACAAAATGGAAATATAGCGAAGTTGTAGACAAAGCATTAAGCTCTACTTTAGGTAGAACTATCAATACATCTTTAACAACATTATTAGTAATGTTAGCTATTTTCTTATTTGGTGGAGATTCTATAAAAGGTTTTATGTTTGCTTTAATAGTGGGTGTAATAGTAGGTACTTATTCATCTTTATTTGTGGCAACTCCTATTATGTTTGATGCTTCTAAAAAAGAAGAAAAAAACAACTAGTTTTTTAACAACAAATAAAAAACCGTTTTCCATGTAAAGCCTGAAATTTATTCAGCAAGTGGAAAACGGTTTTTTCATTTGATTTATAGCAATTATATTTGCATTCTTATGAGTATTATAAAACTACACGATTTACACTTTAGCCCTTATATTGATAAGGAAAAGATTGCTACTATTGTAAAACACTTAGCAAGAACTGTAAAAGCAGATTTACCAGAAAACGAAGTACCTATTTTTGTAGGTATTTTAAATGGTTGCTTTTTATTTGCTGCAGATTTTATAAGAGCTTTTAAAGGCAATTGTGAAGTTTCTTTTGTAAAATTAGCCTCTTATGATGGCACTAAAAGTTCAGCAAACGTAAAAGAATTAGTAGGCATTAATGAAGATCTAACCAACAGAACTGTAATTATTTTAGAAGACGTTATAGATACAGGGAATACTTTACAAGAAATTTATGCTATTTTTAAAGATAAAAATGTAAAGCAATTAAAAATTGCTACCTTATTATTTAAACCAGACGTTTTTAGAAAAGAATTACCAATAGATTATATTGGCCTTAGTATAAAAGACAAATTTGTAGTAGGCTATGGTTTAGATTATAATGGCTTAGGAAGAAATTATCCAGAAATATATCAACTAACAACACCACCAAAAATGAAAAACATCGTATTATTTGGCCCTCCAGGAGCAGGGAAAGGTACACAAGCAGAATTTTTAAAAGACATGTATAATTTGGTACACATTTCTACTGGAGATGTATTTAGATTCAACATAAAAAACCAAACAGAACTTGGTGTATTAGCAAAACAATACATGGACGCTGGTAATTTAGTACCCGATGAAGTAACCATAAATATGCTAAAAGCAGAAGTAGAAAAAAATACAGATGCCAATGGTTTTATTTTTGACGGTTTTCCAAGAACACAATCTCAAGCAGAAGCTTTAGATGTATTTTTAGGGGAAAAAGGAGAGCAAATAAACGGAATGGTTGCCTTAGAAGTACCAGAAGATTTATTAGTAGAACGTCTGTTAGAAAGAGGAAAAACCAGTGGTAGAACAGATGATACTGATGAAGGTAAAATTAGAAATCGTTTTAACGAATACAACACAAAAACAGCTGTTTTAAAAGATTATTTTGAAGCACAAGGAAAATATTACGGAATTAATGGTGTAGGTTCTATTAAAGAAATTACCCAAAGAATTTCCGTAGTATTTGACACACTATAATTCAAGGTTCAAAATTTAAAATTCAAGTTTGAATCTTAAATATTGAATTTTAAACAATAAGTTATGACTGAAGGAAATTTTGTTGATTACATAAAAATATACGCATCTTCTGGAAAAGGTGGGCAGGGTTCTGCGCATTTACACAGAGAAAAATACATTACCAAAGGTGGACCTGATGGTGGTGATGGTGGACGTGGAGGACACATTATTTTGCGTGGAGATAAAAATATGTGGACATTATTTCACCTAAAGTTTAAACGTCATTTTAGGGCTACACAAGGGGGTGCAGGAAGCAAAAGCAGAAGTACAGGTCATGATGGAGAAGATGTTTATATAGATGTGCCTTTAGGAACTATTGTAAGAGATGCAGATACAGACGAAATTTTGTATGAAATTACAGAAGATCAAAAAGAAGTTATTTTATTGCCTGGTGGAAAAGGTGGTTTGGGTAACTGGCACTTTAAATCGTCTACAAACCAAACACCTAGATATGCGCAACCTGGTATAGATGGGCAAGAAGGCTGGTTTAGAATAGAGCTAAAATTATTAGCAGATGTTGGTTTGGTTGGTTTCCCAAATGCTGGAAAATCGACACTTTTATCTGTTTTAACAGCTGCAAAACCAAAAATTGCAGATTATGCTTTTACTACGTTAAAACCTAATTTAGGTATTGTAGAATATAGAGATTATAAGAGTTTTGTAATTGCAGATATTCCGGGTATTATAGAAGGTGCTGCAGAGGGTAAAGGTTTAGGCCATCGTTTTTTACGTCATATTGAACGTAATTCTACCTTACTATTTTTAATTCCTGCTGATAGCGATGACATTAATAAAGAATATGAAATTCTTTTAAATGAGTTGAAGAAACACAATCCAGAATTGTTAGATAAAGATCGTTTGTTGGCCATTTCTAAAACAGATATGTTAGATGATGAACTAAAAGCAGAAATTAAAGCAGAACTCCCAAAAGGTGTTGATGCTTTATTTATTTCTTCGGTTGCACAAACGGGTTTGCAAGAATTGAAAGACAAACTTTGGAAAATGCTGAATTAGTTTTTCATCAACAAGAAAATTTATAAAACTACTCTTTCAACTGAATTAAAATAGGTAATCTGTATTTTGTAGCTACAGGAACACCTCTTTTATTGGCAGCAAAAACCCTTGGTAAATTATCTACAGTAATTGCTAAAACACTGTCTAAAGCTGGTAATTGATTTTTAATATTTTCTGTAGAATGCATGCTGTCTAAAATAATTTTCCCTTTTGCATCAATTAAAACATCCACATAAATAGTTTCATTAATAGAGTCTTGTATTTTAAAAGTGTGTTGATTTAGCTGTTCTCCTATTTTTTTATGAATGGTATTTTTAAAACAAGTAAATTTTGCCTGTTTTTCTATAATGGAATCGCAAACTGTAAAAGATGGATAGGTATCTACAGAAGTAAAATCGATAACTGTATCTAAAACTTGTTGATTTTTTGATTTTGTAAAAGATAAATAATCACACGAAGTGCAATATATAAGGATAAACAAAAAAGAAAAGGTACGCAAAAACATAAAATGAATTATTGGGTGAATTTACTAAATTTTAAATACAATTAGCCTTTTTTTCATCATCCCTTTCAACAATTAATGGAAATACAAAACCATACTTAACGTTTATATTTTTTTTTAAAACCTATCTAACAAAGGTTTTGTATTTTCGTCTTACAATAAATAAAACTGTCTACTTACGTGCAGTAGAAACCTAAAATACTATGGATATTTTTTTATTACTTGTAGGCTTTGTTTTAGTACTGCTAGGTATTATTGGCTCTTTTTTACCCGTTTTACCAGGTCCATTAACGGGTTGGCTAGGTTTATTGTTATTACACTTAACATCTGCGGTTCCAATAAATTGGACTTATTTAGGAATTACACTGGCAATAGCCATTTTAATTTGGATTCTAGATTATATTATACCAGCCATTGGCACCAAGCGTTTTGGTGGAAGTACTTATGGTGTTTATGGTACCACAATTGGTTTAATTATTGGGTTGCTTTCTCCTATACCCTTTGGTATTTTAATAGGTGCTTTTTTAGGTGCGTTTATTGGCGAATTGTTATATGACAAGTCAGATAAAAAACGTGCTTTCAAAGCTTCTATAGGTTCTTTTATAGGTCTACTCGCTTCTGCAACCATTAAATTTAGCGTTTCTTTTGGCTTTGTAGTCTTATTTTTAATGAAGTTTTGGGACTATAAAGGAAGGTTTTTTTAGACAAAAAAAAAGCGTCCCATTTAAGGGAAGCTTTCCATTGGTTAACAAAACCAAGACACTTTTTCTAAAGTGCCAAACAACACAACTAATGCTACTTCAACAAAAAGTAGCATGCAAATATACAATGTTTTGATATTTCTGCAACTCTTATAAGATATTTTATTGAAATCTTCAACAGATAAATTATTGAAAGATTGTATCTTTGCAATCTTTAAAATTCATCACTAAATTATTAGAAATGCAATTATCAGAACAAGAAGTTGTACGTAGAGAGAAACTTACCAAATTAAGAGCTTTAGGTATTAATCCTTATCCAGCAGATTTATTTCCATTAAATTCTGATTCTAAAGAAATTAAACAGAATTTTACAGAAGGAAAAGAAGTGGTTATTGCAGGCAGATTAATGGCTATTAACATACAAGGTAAAGCTTCTTTTGCTCAGTTACAAGATGGTGAAGGTAGAATACAATTGTATTTTAATCGTGATGAAATTTGTGCTGGCGAAGACAAATCGTTATACAATGATGTTTTTAAAAAACTATTAGATTTAGGAGATTTTATAGGTGTTACTGGTACCCTTTTTAACACAAAGGTGGGCGAAAAAACAGTAATGGTAAAAGAGTTTAAATTACTTTCTAAATCTTTAAAACCTTTACCAATTCCTAAAGTAAAAGATGGTAAAACTTACGATGCTTTTACAGATCCAGAAATGCGTTACAGACAGCGTTATGCAGACTTAGTTGTAAATCCGCATGTAAAAGAAGTGTTTGTAAAAAGAACAAAATTATTTAATGCCATGCGTTCGTTTTTTAATGATGCTGGCTATTTTGAAGTAGAAACTCCTGTTTTACAACCTATTCCTGGTGGTGCAGCTGCAAGACCTTTTATTACACATCACAATTCTTTAGACATTCCTTTGTATATGAGAATTGCTAACGAATTGTATTTAAAACGTTTAATTGTTGGTGGTTTTGATGGTGTTTATGAATTCTCGAAAAACTTTAGAAATGAAGGAATGGACAGAACACACAATCCTGAATTTACAGCCATGGAAATCTATGTTTCTTACAAAGATTATAATTGGATGATGGATTTCTGTGAAAAACTACTAGAACACTGTGCTATTGCTGTAAACGGAACTTCTGAAGCTACTTTTGGAGAGCATAAAATAGATTTTAAAGCGCCTTATAAAAGAATTACCATGCGTGATGCTATTTTAGAATTTACAGGTTTTGATATTTACAACAAAACTGAAGAAGAAATTAGAGCAGCAGCCAAAAAAATGAATATTGAGGTTGATGAAACTATGGGGAAAGGAAAATTGATTGATGAAATTTTTGGAGAAAAGTGTGAAGGAAATTACATTCAGCCAACATTCATTACAGATTATCCTAAGGAAATGAGTCCTTTATGTAAAGAACACAGAACCAACTCTGAATTAACAGAGCGTTTTGAGTTGATGGTTTGTGGTAAAGAAATTGCGAATGCGTATTCTGAATTGAACGATCCAATTGATCAACGTGAGCGTTTTGAACATCAATTAAAATTAGCCGCCAAAGGTGATGATGAAGCTACCGAATTTATAGATCAAGATTTTTTAAGAGCTTTAGAATATGGTATGCCACCAACCTCTGGAATGGGCATTGGAATGGACAGATTAATTATGTTTTTAACCAACAATCAATCTATACAAGAAGTTTTATTTTTCCCTCAAATGAGACCAGAAAAGAAAGCGCCTACTGTAGAATTGAATGATGAAGAAAAAGCTGTTTTAGCCATAATTACCAAAGCTGAAAAAATAGAGCTAGTTGATTTAAAAACACAATCTGGCTTATCTAATAAAAAATGGGATAAAACCATTAAGGGCTTAACTAAAAAAGATGTTGCCAAAGTTACTAAAACTGATGAAGGTTTGTTTGTAGAAATTGTATAACAACTTACAATTCTGAACTTTTTCAGAATCTTATAAAAACAAAAAAGGAATTACAGCAATGTAGTTCCTTTTTTATTCCGTTAATTTCTAATAATTTTGACAAAACTAGAATCGTCAATGAAAAACTATCAAAAGATAATTACCCAAATTTACAATAACTTAAAAGATATTGATGATACTGGCAAAATAGCCAATTATATACCAGAACTTGCCAATGTTTCTGACTCTAATTTTGGTGTACATATTACCACAATTGATAGTAATTATTTTGGCATTGGAGATTCTGATAAAAAATTTTCTATTCAGAGTATCTCTAAAATACTAACCTTAACCTTAGCTTATCAATTAGAAGGTGAAAAACTATGGAAAAGAGTAGATGTAGAACCTTCTGGAAATCCATTTAATTCTTTATTGCAATTAGAATCAGATTTAGGGATTCCGAGAAATCCGTTTATAAATGCTGGTGCCATTGTGGTTTGCGATATTTTAATTAGTCACTTAAAAAATTCGAAGGAAGATTTTTTAAATTTCTGCAAAGATCTTTGTAAAAATCCAAATTTAAAGTATTCAGAAAAAGTAGCACAATCTGAAAAAAGCAGTGGTTTTAGAAACATTGCTTTGTGTAATTTTATGAAATCTTTTGGAAATATTAAAAATGATATTGATGTTGTTTTAGATTTCTACTTTTATACTTGTGCTTTAGAAATGACTTGTAAAGAAGTTTCTGAAATTTTTCTTTTTCTTGCAGATGATAATTTTATCACCCAAAAAGGAAAAAGAGTTTTAACGATGAGTCAAGCCAAAAGAATAAATGCTATTTTGTTATAACCTGTGGTTTTTATGACGAATCTGGCGAATTTGCATTTAGAGTAGGTTTACCAGGAAAGTCTGGAGTTGGTGGAGGCATTGTTGCCATTCATCCAGATGAATTTTGTATTACAGTTTGGAGTCCAAAATTGAATAAAAAAGGAAATTCGTACAAAGGGATGTTGTTTTTAGAGCAATTTACATCTGAAACTGAATCGTCTATTTTTTAAAATTATTTCAGAATTAGCAAAAGAATATGATACAAAAAGAAAAATTGAATTACTAAAATGGAAAATATTTAAAATTTTCAAATAAAGTACTACAATAAACACAGTTCAAAATTAATTGCTTGCTTTTCAGCCTATTTATGCAAATCCTAGTAGATTTTCTTTGTTAGTAATTATTTATTAGCTTTATTGCTAAATAAACGCAACTAAATCTTATATGAACTGTTAGCTAAAATGTAAAATGACAAAAACTAAAAGAAAAAAATACATAAAATTTGTTAGTAGTAATTGGGTTATAACACTTACCTCTACTATGATTGGCGTAATTCTCGGCTTATACCTAAATGGCTATTATGAAAATAAATCATTGGCAGAAGATAAGAAAAAAGCCATAACTCAAGTTTTTACTGAAATATCAGAAAACAAAAAATCATTAAAGAATTACCACGATTTAATCATTAAAAATTATAATCAAATAAATTATATTTTCTCAAAACTGAATAACGATTTTGAAATCATAGTACATAAGGACTCTACAAATCTGTTTATTAGTAAAACAAAAGCACTTTTTACATTTGCTAAATCAGAAAAAATCAACTCTAACTTTGTTAAAATAAGAGGAGATTTAAATTTCAATGTAGATTCTCCATTGATGATTTCAAGTTTATCTCAGATTACTTGGCAAGCTTACAAACAGACAAATTTTTTAGCGATAACAAATTTTAAGTGCTTAAAGCATATTGAAATAATTTACGAATTACAAAAAGAAGTAAACGAATTAAATAAGCTATGGGTAAAAAAAGTTTTAAATGGCGAATTTACTCAAGACATTATAATTAGAAACAAGTTTATGTCAGATTGGAGAAGTTTACTCTTAAGACAATCTGTATTACTAAAAGCATATAAAATGAATGATGATATTCTTAAAAACTGTAACTAACCCTTATACTTCATCCCTAAATGCACTACTTTTTTGGTTTCAAAAAAGTCTTCTTCAAAAAAATCTGGTAAATTGTAAATAGTTGCAGAAGTATATAATTTTAATTCTTCTGATAAATCGCCACCTTTTAAATATAAAATTCCGTTTTTTAAATCGTGATTTTGTTTTTTAGCAATTTTGCCTTTGTTCCAACGTACAAAAGTTTCCATCTGTGCTACTGCTCTACTTACAATAAAGTCATACGTATCTTTTACTTCCTCTACTCTACCATGTGTGGTTTTTACGTTTTCTAAACTCAAACCAGCCACTACTTCATTTACAACCTTTATTTTTTTACCAATAGAATCTACCAAATGAAACTGTGTTTCTGGAAACAATATTGCTAACGGAATTCCAGGAAAACCACCACCTGTACCTACATCCATTACTTTAGCACCTGGCATAAATTGTATAACTTTAGCAATTCCCAAAGAATGTAAAACATGGCGTAAATACAATTCATCTATATCTTTTCTAGAAACTACATTGATTTTTATGTTCCAATCTTGATACAGTTCTTGCAGTTTAGAAAATTGCAGAATTTGCGTTTCTGTTAAATTTTTAAAATATTTTTGAATAATATCCATGAATTACTATTTTTAGAATTGCAAAAATAGTTATTTGTGAGCAAACAATTCTAAACAAAAACTGACGTTTATCATATATAGCAAAATTAAATAGGTTATTTTTGCGTAATTAAATTTTTACATGAATACAATAAAATTCCCTCGAGTAGATAAAGCAAAATTCTTTAAAACTTTAAACAAGAGAGTAAACAATTACTTTAAAGACAATAATATAAAAAGAACAGGTAACTGGAGATTGTACACTAAAGCAATCATTATGTTTTCGTTGTTTTTAGTCCCTTTTATTTTAGTTTTAACAGTTTCTATGCCACAATGGGCTATGATTTTACTAATGGCTTTAACAGGTGTTGGTATGGCAGGTGTTGGTATGAATGTAATGCATGATAGCAATCACGATTCTTTTTCCAGCAAAAATTGGGTAAATAAATTAATGGGTAGTAGCATTTACATCCTTGCAGGAAATGTGTATAACTGGAAAGTGCAACACAATGTATTACACCATACTTTTACCAATGTAGAAGGACAAGATGAAGATATTGATGCTGGTAGAATTATTCGTTTCTCTCAACACTCTAAATGGTTTCCAATTCATAAAATACAAAAATATTATTCTATTTTTTTATATGGTTTATTAACTATTAACTGGGCCATTACTACAGATATTAAACAAATGCGCAGGTATTTAAAAAAGAAATTATCTTATGGTAAATTTCCAAATCCAACTACAGAATGGACCAAATTGGTCATTTCTAAAATTGCTTATTATGCACTTTGGATTGTTTTACCAATAGTAGTTTTAGACGTTGCTTGGTGGAAAGTATTAATTGGGTTTTTTGTAATGCATTATACTGCAGGTATGATTTTAAGTTTGGTTTTTCAACTAGCACATATTGTACCAAAAACAGAAATGCCTTTACCTGATAAAGATGGAAATTTAGAACACACTTGGGCAGTCCACCAATTATACACCACCTCTAACTTTGCACCTAGTAATTGGTTGGTAAACTTCTATACAGGTGGCTTAAATCATCAAGTTGAACATCATATTTTTCCGCATATTTCTCATGTACATTACAGTAAATTAGCTAAAATTGTAAAAGAAACTGCAAAAGAGTTTAACTTGCCATATAATGAGTATGAAACTACAAGAAAAGCCATTATAGAACATTTTAGGCACTTAGGCATTTTAGGACAAAACCCAGAAATAGCATAAAAACAAACACAACTAACAGTAAAAAATGACACATCCATTATCGGACAGAATTAACAGTTTACCAGCATCTGCTACTTTAGCAATGGCTGCGAAAGCAAGAGAGTTAAGAGCAGAAGGCAAAGACATTATTGGTTTAAGTTTGGGAGAACCAGATTTTAATACACCAGATTTTATAAAACAAGCCGCTATAGATGCTGTAAACGAAAATTACAATTCGTACACACCAGTAGATGGTTATGTAGAATTAAAAGAGGCTATCTGCACAAAATTTAAAAGAGACAACAACTTGGAGTATAAACCAAGTCAAATTGTAGTTTCTACAGGTGCAAAACAATCTATTGCAAATGTAATGCAGGTTTTATTAAACCCTGGAGACGAAGTTTTATTACCTTGTCCTTATTGGGTAAGTTACTCTGCAATTGCAACTTTATGCGAAGCAAAATCAGTTGAAATTCCATCAACCATAGAAAATAACTTTAAAATTACGCCAGCACAATTAGAAGCGGCTATCACACCAAAAACAAAGTTAATTTTATTTAACTCGCCTAACAATCCAAGTGGAATTATTTATACTCAAAAAGAGTATGAAGCATTGGCAAAAGTGTTAGAAAAATATCCTCAGATTTATGTAATGTCTGATGAAATTTACGAACACATTAACTATGGTACAAAACCTTTTAGCCTAGCAGCTATAGACAGTTTGTATGATAGAACAATTACTGTAAATGGTTTGGCAAAAGCCTTTGCTATGACAGGTTGGAGAATTGGTTATATTGGGGCACCAGAATGGATTGCAAAAGCATGTACTAAAATGCAAGGGCAAATTACCTCTGGAACCAATTGTATTGCTCAGAGAGCAGCTATTACAGCAGTTTTAGCACCTATTTCTAAAATACAATATATGGTAGATGAGTTTAAAGCCAGAAGAAGTATTGTAATAGATTTATTAAAAGAAATTGACGGTTTTAAAGTAAATGTACCAGATGGCGCTTTTTATGTTTTTCCAGATATTTCTGCGTTTTTTGGTAAAACCATACAAGGTGTAACCATTAATAACGCTAGTGATTTTGCCTTATTTATTTTAGAAAAAGCAAATGTTGCTACAGTTACTGGAGATGCTTTTGGAGCCCCAAACTGTATTCGCATTTCGTATGCAGCCTCTGAGTTACAAATTAGAGAGGCTATTAAAAGAATTAAAGAAGCGTTAAGTTAATAACTTACAGTAATAAAAGTCAAATTGAGTTTGTTTATGTTTTAAAAGCAATCAAGAAGCACAAAAAGACAAATAAAAACAATAAATCCATCTATTTTTTAGATGGATTTTTTTTAGAAGACACTTAATTTTCTTCTTAGAACGTGCCTTTTCTGGTAAGACTTTATACAAGCTTATTTAAAAACTTTTGGTTTTATTAAAATGTTTTCAGATTTAAGATTTTTAGCTATTTCTATGTGCTTTAAAAAGAAATCATTACTAAAGAAATTTCAAAAAAAAAGGAAACTCTTTACACTTTTAAGTTTTAAGTTTTAAGAAAATACAAAAAACCACATCTATTACAGATGTGGTTTTTTGTGGTTAGAAAGTAAAAGGAGTTGCTAATCTACATTATCATGTAAGAAAGAATTGTTAGATTTAAAACCTAAATCGTTATCATCTTTTTTAATTGCAGTTTTAGATTTGCTGATTGACGTATCTACATTTAAATCTAAACCTTGTCTTTTATATGCAGGTTGTTTTTCAATCTCATCTACATTTTTACTCATTTGATCGTTAAACTTGTAGTTAAACCCTTTCATTTTTCTGCGTCTTTCTGCAGCTCTTTCTTGCAATTCAGAAATGGTTAAGTCTAGTGGAGAAACTTCTTCACTTGAAGTTTCAATAGCATTTACATCTTCTACAGGTTTTGCAGTTTTTAGTTCAAATTTTATTTCTTCTTCCTCTACAGCTTCCTTTTTTTCGGTAATATGAGAACTTTTACCAATAGTTGGTTGTGCATCAAAATCTTTTAATACATACCTAGTTTCTGTAGACGATTTTATTTCTTTTTCCTCTATAACTTCAATACTATTTTTGTTAACAGCTTTTTCTTCTTCTAAAGAGAATTTAATTTCTTCTTGTTTTTTCTCCTCGTTAAAAGAATTTAAAGGCAAATCAAACAACAAATCTGTTTGTAGTTCTTTTGTTTGCTCATCTTCTTCTTCGTCTACAACTGGTGTAGTATCTGTAATAATAAAATCGTCTTCAGAAACAGTTTCTGTAGAAATCTCATCAAAAGTAACTGGCATTTCTGCAATCGACTCGGTTGTTGGAGTCAAATCTATTTTTGGAGAAGACGGTTTTTCCTCTTCATCTATAGAATTAAAATCTTCTAAAGTATGTACTATTTTCTCTTCTACTTTGTTAGCTCTTGGCTGATTTACAACTGGTGCTTTAGAGATTGTTTTTTCGTCGAAATTATAGGTTGCTTTTTGTTCATCCTCTAAAGTATGTACAACTTTTTTTACCTCTGTATTGGTTATAGAACTTTGTTGATCTGGAGCAAAACCAGTAGCAACAATCGTTACCGAAATTGCATCACCTAATTGTTCATCCTCTCCAATACCCATAATAATGTTGGCATCGTAACCAGCTTCATCTTGTATAAAATCATTAATTTCTCCAATTTCATCTAAAGTTACTTCATTAGAACCAGAAACAATTAATAACAATACGTTTTTAGCTCCTGTAATTTTATTATCATTCAATAAAGGGGAATCTAAAGCTTTTATAATCGCATTTTTTGCTCTGTCTTTACCTTCCTCTTTTGCAGACCCCATAATTGCAGTACCGCTGTTAGATAGTACTGTTTTAGCATCATGTAAATCTATATTTTGTTTATAGTGATGTGTTATTACTTCTGCTATACCTTTAGAGGCTGTAGATAAAACTTCATCTGCTTTAGAGAAACCAGCTTTAAAACCTAGGTTTCCATAAACCTCTCTTAATTTGTTGTTATTAATTACAATTAAAGAATCTACATTTTGGCGCAGTTGATCAATTCCTAATTGTGCTTGTTTAGAGCGCATTCTTCCTTCAAACTGAAAAGGCATGGTTACAATACCTACAGTTAGAATATCCATATCTTTTGCAATTTTTGCAATTATTGGTGCTGCTCCTGTTCCTGTTCCACCTCCCATACCAGCAGTAATAAATACCATTTTTGTTTGGGTATTTAGCATTTGCTGAATTTCTTGCATACTCTCTTTAGCTGCTTGTGCACCAATTTCTGGATTTGCACCAGCACCTAAACCAGAGGTTAAGTTGGCTCCTAATTGTATTTTATTGGGAATAGGACTGTTTTCTAATGCTTGTGCATCTGTATTACAAATTACAAAATCTACACCTTTTATATGTTGTGTAAACATGTGATTTACAGCGTTACTACCTCCACCACCAACACCAATAACTTTTATGGTATTAGATTGTGTTTTTGGCATGTCAAATGAAATGTTATCAAATTCTGCGCTCATAATAACTTTCTTATTTTTTTATTCTATTTTATTATTTTTAATTTACTTAAAAATTAAGTAAGCAAACTTTATTCTTTTCGGTTTTTAACAGCAGTTAATTTCTTATTCTGCGTTGTCTAAAAAGTCCTTTAATCCTTCTATAAACTTCTCGAAGAAGGGTTTTTTATTTTTTACTTTTTTAGGCTTCTCTTCTTGTGCTTGTTCAACTTCATCTTGTGATGCTATATTTTCTACAACTTGGTCTATCCCCTCTTCTTCTGGCTCTTCTTGTTTAGTTTCTTTTGCTAAACCTTCCATTAACAAACCTACTGCTGTTGCAAATGATGGACTTGATAAAACGTCATCAGAATCGCCCGCTAAATGCTCATTTGGAAACCCAATTCTAGCATCCATTCCTGTAATATACTCTACCAACTGGCGCAAGTGTTTTAATTGCGCTCCACCACCTGTTAGTACAATACCTGCAATTAATTTTCCTTTAGCGGTTTCGTGTCCGTAATTTTTTATTTCTAAGTACACTTGTTCTATAATTTCTTGAACTCTTGCATGAATAATTTTAGATAAGTTTTTTAGCGTTATTTCTTTTGGCTCTCTGCCTCTTAAACCTGGTATAGAAACAATTTCTGTCTCTTTATTTTCTCCTGGCCATGCAGAACCAAATTTTATTTTTAACAACTCGGCTTGTTTTTCTATGATAGAACAACCTTCTTTAATATCATCTGTGATTACATTTCCACCGAAAGGAATTACGGCTGTATGTCTTATAATACCGTCTTTAAAAATAGCTAAATCTGTAGTACCACCACCTATATCTATTAAAGCTACACCAGCTTCTTTTTCTTCTAAACTTAAAACTGCTGATGCAGATGCTAAAGGCTCTAAAGTAACATCACTTAAACCTAAATCTGCACTTTTTACACAACGACCAATATTTCTGATAGAAGACACCTGACCAACCACTACATGAAAATTAGCTTCTAAACGACCACCATACATTCCAATTGGTTCTTTAATGTCTGCTTGAGAATCTACTTTAAACTCTTGTGGTAAAACATGTATAATTTCTTCACCAGGTAACATAACTAGTTTATGAACTTGGTTTACAAGATTTTCAATATCCAACTGATCTATAACCTCATCTGCATTGTTTCGTGTAATATAATCTGAGTGATGCAAACTTCTAATATGCTGTCCTGCAATACCTACAACGACTTCTTTAATCGTTTGACCCGAAACACTTTCTGCTTCGTCTACAGCTTGCTGTATTGATTGTATGGTTTGTGTAATATTACTTACTACACCTCTTTTTACACCTAAACTTTTGGCTTTACCAATACCTACAACTTCAATTTTATTGTATTCGTTTTTACGACCAATCATGGCAACAATTTTGGTTGTACCAATATCTAAACCAACAGCTATTTTATTGTTTTCCATTTTGATTTATTTTGTGCACACAACTTGGTTGTGATATTTTACTGTAATTGTTTTATAATTCTGAATCGTTTTATTTTTATACGTTGTATTATAAAACGCTTTTAATTTTTTAAATTTTACCTCAATGTCTTCTAAATTGCCAAAATCTATTTTATAATCTCCACTTCTAACAGAAAAAACAAACTCATTTTCTGCAGATTTGTGGATACATACTATTTCTTTTTTAAAAAAATCATCTTTTAAAATTACTTTAACAAAAGGTAAAATTTCTTTAATTTCTTGGTCTTTTTTTACTCCCGAAATCAACAAAACTCTTGCAGAAAAAACATCAGACAAAGGAACCTTTACCCCTTGTTTATCAATGTAATAAGAACTATTTTTTGATACAATTCTTGCAATAGGTTCACGTTGTTTTACTACTGTTTTTAGAATACCATTAACGGTGTAAAATACAGCCGCTTTTTCTACATATGGATTTTTTAAAATATTATTTTCTAAACTATATAAATCTAAGATAGATTTTGCTTTGTTTTTGACTGTTTCATTATTTTGTATTAACAATTTATTAACCATATTATGGGTTAAAAAATTATTGTCTCCAGCCTCAAAATTAACAGATATATCTACGATCTTTTTTTGACTATTTCTTTGTAACGAAAAACCATATAACAAACTTAAACCGATAAGTAAACACAGTAACAGTAGGTGTTTTAATATTTTTTTAAACTTCATAACTTTGCTCTTTTAACAAGGTTTCTGTAACGGTATTTACCAACACTCCAACGTCTCCTGCACCTAACATAACCACAATTTTTGCAGTGGCGTTTTTAATATCTTTTACAAGATTATTTTTTTGTGTTAACTTTTTTTGACTAGTATTGATTTTATTTAATAACCAATCTGAATTTACACCTGCAATTGGTTTTTCTCTTGCTGGATATATATCTAACAATAAAACTTCATCAAACTTAGAAAGTGCACTTGCAAAATCATCTACAAAATCTTTGGTTCTAGAAAATAAATGAGGTTGAAATACCACCAAAACCTTTTCGTTTGGGTACATTTCTCTAATCGAATTTTCTACGGCATTTATTTCTGTTGGATGATGTGCATAATCGTCTATTAAAACAAAATCTGCTGTTTTTATCTTATAAGAAAATCTTCTTTTTACTCCTTTAAAATTTTCTAACCTTTCCTTAATTACCTCTAAAGAAACACCGTAAACATCTGCCATCGCCAATGCTGCTAACGCATTCATAACATTATGCTTACCTGGTAAATAAAAAGATATATTTTTAATTATTGATGTAGGTGTAGTTACATCAAAAACATACTTTCCTTTATGTATTTGTAAATTGTGCGCTGTGTAATCTGCTTTATCTTCAATTGCATAGGTTACCCCTTTTAAAGGCAAACCTTTGGCCACAATTAAAGTATCTGATACTTTGTTAGAAAACTCTGCAAAAGAAGTTGTTATAGCTTCTTCATTTTTATAAATATCTAAATGATCGGCATCCATAGAGGTTACACAAGCAATATTTGGACTTAGTTTTAGGAAAGATCTATCAAACTCATCTGCTTCTACCACAGAAACTTTATCATCACCTAAAATTAAATTAGAATTGTAATTTTCTGCAACGCCACCCAAAAATGAAGTCGCATTTACATGCGCCATAATATGCCCTAAAATAGCCGAAGTCGTAGTTTTACCATGTGTGCCTGCAACTGCTAAACAAAATGTACTTTCTGTAATTTTACCTAAAATTTCCGCTCTTTTTAAAATGGTAAAATCATTTTTTATAAAGTAATTTAGTTGCGTATGCGCTTTAGGAACTGCTGGTGTAAAAATTACCAAAGTTTTATTTTTATCTAAAAATGAAATAGGTATGTTTTTTACAGCATCTTCAAAATGAATTTCTATACCCAAATCCATTAAATCTTTTGTAATTTGGGAGGATGTTTTATCATAACCCGCAACATTTTTACCATTCACGCTAAAGAAACGAGCAATTGCACTCATTCCAATACCGCCAATTCCGATAAAAAAAATGTTATGATAACTTTTTAAATTCATTTATGTAATAGTTTTTCTACTTCGTCTACAATATCTTTTGTGGCACTGGGTAATGCCAATTCTTTTATATTTTCTGCCAAACTTTGTTGTTTGCCAATGTCTTTTATTAAGGTTTCTAACACTACAGGAAATGTATCCAATTCATTTTCTCTAATTAGTAAAGCAGCATGCTTATCTACAATAGATTTTGCGTTTTTTGTTTGATGATCTTCTGATACATTTGGCGATGGTATAAATACTACCGGTTTGCCAACAATACATAATTCTGAAACCGAACTTGCACCGGCTCTAGAGATAATGATATCTGCAGCTGCATAAGCCAAATCCATTTTATTTATAAATTGATGCACTTGAACGTTTTGAACCTCATTGTGTTTTTTATAATTATGATAATACAACTTACCACATTGCCAAATAATTTGAATGTTTTGAGATTTAAACAATTCTAAATTATTTTCTATGAGTTCATTTATTTTTTTTGCTCCTAAACTTCCTCCTAAAACTAAAATGGTAGTTTGCTTTTTATTTAACTTAAAAAAATCTACAGCTTGTTCTTTTTTTGAATGAACATTTAACAAATCTTGTCTTACAGGGTTGCCCGTTTTTACTATTTTTTCTTTTGGAAAAAAGCGTTCTAAATTATCATAAGCAACACAAATTTTACTTGCTTTTTTACTTAGTAATTTATTGGTAATTCCTGGGTAAGAATTTTGTTCTTGTATTAATGTTGGTATCTTTTTTTTGTTTGCCATTATTAAAGTAGGCCCACTTGCAAAACCACCAGTACCAATAGCTATATGTGGTTTAAATTTTCTAATTATTTTATTTGCACTCCACAAACTACTCATCAACTTAAAAGGAAATAATAGATTTTTAGCTGTTAATTTTCTTTGGATACCAGAAATCCATAAGCCTTTTATTTTATAACCTGCTTGTGGCACTTTTTCCATTTCCATTTTATCTTTTGCGCCCACAAATAAAAATTTAGCATCAGGGAAACGCACTTTTATTTCGTTTGCAATTGCAATTGCAGGGTAAATATGACCACCTGTACCACCTCCAGAAATTAATATATTAATCGATTGTTTCATGCAGAATATCTAAAGGGTTATCATCTAAAATTTCTTCTTCTGTAACTGTTTTGGTTGCACTAACACTTAAAATCATACCTAATGCAAAACAGGTCATCCAAATAGAAGTACCACCACTACTTATTAAAGGCAATGTTTGCCCTGTAACAGGAAACAAGTTTGTAGCTACTGCCATATTTATGGTTGCTTGAAAAACAATAGGAATACCTACTGCTAAGACCAACAATGTTCCAAAAATTGTAGTGGTTTTTTTTATCACTATAAAAATTCTAAAAAGTAATAAAAAGAAAATAGAAACAATTACAAAACCGCCAACTAAACCATATTCTTCTATAATTATTGCAAAAATAAAATCTGATGACGATTGTGGTAAAAAGTTTTTTTGTACACTTTTACCTGGACCAACACCAAAAGAACCTCCTGTTACAATAGCTATTTTTGCTTTTTCAACTTGGTATGATTCTTTACCTCCTTCTTTAGAAAAATTCTCTATTCTATTTTGCCAAGTTTGAACTCTATTGGGCATTGCATCTGGAAACGCTTTTGCTATTAGTATAAAAAAAGTAAGTGCTACTAGACCAGTACCTAACACCAAACCAATATATTTTATAGGATAACCACCAATAAAAGTAATTAATAAAATCATAGAAAATATAATAGCTGTGGTTGAGAAGTTTGCAGGTAATATTAAAATTAAAACTGCAAAAACGGGGAGCCAAAGTTGCCAAATACTTTCTTTAAACTGAATCTTTTTTTCTTTGTTTTTAGCTAAATATCGTGCCACATACACCATTAAAACCAAACCTGCTAGGGTAGACGTTTGAAAACCAATACCTCCAATACGAATCCACCTACTTGCATTTGCACCACCAATAGTGGTTCCTTGTGCTAAGGTTACAATCAAAAGAACAATAACAATAGGCAGCATAATTACAGAGCCTCCAGAAAAATATCTATAAGGCACTTTATGTACTGCATAAATAATTGCAAAACCTAAAATTAACAACACAGCATGTTTTACTAGATGCCCTAAGGTTGAACCATTACCTACCACATATACCAAATTTGTACTAGCGCTATAAACTGGCATAAAAGAAAAAACAGCCAAAATAGCTACAATAGCCCAAATGGTTTTATCTCCTTTAATATGTTTAAATATGGTTTTCAATCTTAGTTTTTTTTATTTTTTTTTGGGAAATGAAATTATTCTTTCTAACTAATAAAATAGATTTAAAGACTTTTTACCGCATTTTTAAATTGCCAACCTCTGTCTTCGTAATTTGTAAAAAGATCGAAACTTGCACAAGCTGGCGATAATAAAACAGCCTCACCTTTTTCTGACAATTTATAAGAAACTTTTACAGCCTCTTCTGCCCCTGCAGTTTCTACAATAATATCTACAACATTCCCAAAAGTGTCTTTTATTTTTTGATTATCTACACCTAAACATATAATTGCTTTTACTTTTTCTCTAACCAAAGGAAGTAGGTCTGTATAGTCATTTCCTTTATCCACACCGCCCACAATCCAAATGGTTTGTTTATCCATACACTCTAAAGCATAAAAAGTAGCATTTACATTGGTTGCTTTAGAATCGTTAATATATTCTACTCCTTTTATTTTGGCTACATTTTCTAATCTATGTTCTGCACCTTCAAAGTTTTCTAAACTTTCTTTAATGGTTTGTTTTCTAACTTTTAACAATTGTGCAGCCATTGTTGCTGCCATTGCGTTTTTTGTATTGTGTTTTCCTTGGATTGATAGGGTTGATGTTGGCATTTGTATTGTGTCTTTTGTTATATTTATGTTGATTGTATTGTCTTTTACATAGGCACCAAACTCTAACTCTTTTTCTAATGAAAAAGGAATTAATTTTGCTGCAGTTTTATTATTTTCTAACCAATTGGTAATTGCAGTATTATCTGCATCATAGATTAAAAAATCTTTTTCTGTTTGGTTTTTTGTTATTCTAAATTTTGATGAAATATATTTGTTAAAATCATAGTCGTATCTATCTAAATGATCTGGGGTAATATTTGTAATAATAGCAATATGTGGTGTAAATTCTTGAACCCCGTCTAACTGAAAACTACTTAACTCTAATACATAATTGGTATAGTTTTGTGTAGCTACTTGTTCTGCAAAACTTTGTCCTATATTTCCTGCAACACCAACATTTAAACCTCCTTTATTTAAAATATGATGCGCTAACAAAGTGGTGGTTGTTTTACCATTAGAACCTGTAATACCCACTATAGTAGCCTCTGTAAACTGAGCTGCAAACTCAATTTCTGAAATAACAGGTATCTCGCTGTCCTTCAATTTTAAAATCAAAGGAACATTGTCTGGTATACCCGGACTTTTTACTACAACATCTGCACTTAAAATTTTAGCTTCTGTGTGTTTTTTTTCTTCAAAATCAATAGTGTTATTTATAAGAATTTCTTTGTATTTTTTAGCTATTTTACTTTTATCAGAAACAAATACCTGAAAGTTTTTTTGAATTGCTAGAATAGCTGCTCCTACGCCACTTTCTCCCGCACCAAGCACAACAATTTTCTGCTCTTTTTGTAAAGAGTTTTTAGTGTTGTTATGTAATGCTTGATGTTTCATTTATAATTAAATATCGTTTTGTTTTTACCTTAACTTTAAGGTTACAATGGTAAATACAGCCAATAAGATGCCTACAATCCAAAAACGGACTACAATTTTACTTTCGTGATAACTCAACTTTTGATAATGATGATGCAAAGGAGACATTTTAAAAATTCTTCTACCTTCGCCAAATTTCTTTTTAGTGTATTTAAACCAAGATACTTGTAGAATAACAGAAAGATTTTCTACTACAAAAATTCCTGCTAAGATTGGCAGAAGCAACTCTTTTCTAATAGAAATTGCAATAACTGCTATAATTCCACCAATAGTTAAACTACCCGTATCTCCCATAAATATTTGTGCTGGATAGGTATTGTACCAAAGAAACCCAATTAATGCACCTGCAAAGGCAAGTATAAAAACAGTCATTTCTCCTGAGTTTGGTATGTACATTACATCTAAATAATCTGCAAAAATGATGTTACCAGAAACCCAAGCAAAAACTGCTAAGGTTACTACCATAATTGCAGAAGAACCTGCTGCTAAACCATCTATACCATCTGTTAAATTAGCTCCATTAGAAATGCCTGTTACTATAAAAACAGTAATAAAAATGAAAATAATCCATCCATACTTTTCGTAACCATCACCTAAAAAACTTACTGCTTTTGAGTAATCTAACTCGTTATTTTTAAAAAACGGAACTGTTGTTTTTGTAGATTTATGGGCATCCCCAAAAACTTGCTTTTTACCATTTGCCTGAACCATTTGTTGTTCTACTGGCAACTGTTCTTTAATAGTTACGTTTTCATTAAAATACAGCATAGAACCAACAATTACCCCTAAACCAATTTGTCCTAAAACTTTAAACTTTCCTTTTAAACCAGCTTTGTCTTTTTTAAATACTTTTATGTAATCATCTAAAAAACCTATTAAGCCCATCCAAACAGTGGTAATTAATAAGATGATGATATAAATATTATCTAGTTTTGCTAACAAAAGTGCTGGAATTAACGTGGCTAAAATTATAATGACACCTCCCATTGTTGGCGTACCTGATTTTTGCACTTGCCCTTCTAAACCTAAATCTCTAATAGACTCTCCTACCTGCTTTTTTTGTAAAAATCGAATGATTCTTTTTCCATAAATTGCAGAGATTAATAATGATAAAATAAAAGCTGCAGCTGCTCTAAACGTAATAAACTGAAACACACTAGCTCCAGGAATACTAAATTGACTTTCTAAATATTGAAATAAATAATACAGCATTTTATTGGTTTTTTAGTTGATTAAAACAATTGGTAACTTCTTCTAAATCATCAAAATGAGTTCGTTCTCCATTAATATCTTGATAATTTTCGTGCCCTTTACCTGCAATTAAAATAATGTCTCCTGCTTCAGAAAACTTGCAAGCAGTTTTAATGGCTTGTTTTCTATTTAATACAGTAATTGTTTTTTTATAATTTTCTGGCGCAACCCCTGCTTCCATTTCATCTAAAATAGTTTGTGGATTTTCTGTTCTTGGGTTGTCTGATGTAAAAACTACTTGATTGCTTAATTGCGATGCAATATGCGCCATTTTTGGTCTTTTGGTTTTATCTCTATCGCCACCACAACCCACAACTGTTATTAGTTTTTCGTTACCAGTTCTAATATTATTAATGGTTTCTAATACATTTTTTAATGCATCTGGTGTGTGTGCGTAATCTACAATTGCAGTTACTCCATCACTAGAAACTATATACTCAAACCTACCATTAACATTTTCTAATCGACTAACAAGAGTTAAAACTTCTAGTTTTTCTAACCCCAACAATTCTGCTGTTGCAATAATTGCGGTTAAATTGTAAATATTAAAAACACCAATTAATTTAGTCCAAACCTCTATACCGTCTACAGAAATTAACGTACCCGACAATTGCTTTTCTAAAATTTTCGCTTTAAAGTCTGCAATGGTTTTTAAGGCATATGTTTTTTTGGTAGCCTTTGTATTTTGCAACATAAAGTTGCCATTTTTATCATCTAGATTCGTAAGGGCAAATGCCGATTTTGGCAAACCATCAAAAAACTGTTTTTTTACATTTCTATATTCTGCAAAGGTTTCGTGATAGTCTAAATGATCATGAGATAGATTGGTAAAAATACCACCTGCAAAATGTAAACCCTCTGTTCTTTTTTGATGAATTCCATGAGAACTCACTTCCATAAAACAATAATCTACACCTGCTGCCAACATTTTATCTAAATAAGAGTTGATTGTTACAGAGTCTGGGGTAGTATGTGTTGCCTTAAACTCAATATCATTAACCAATATTTTTACAGTTGACAATAAGCCAACTTTATAACCAGCTTTTTTAAATAATTGATATAAAAGTGAAGCTACTGTAGTTTTACCATTGGTACCTGTAACCCCAATTAAAGGCATTTTTTCTGAAGGATTGTTGTAATAATTAGCTGCCATTATTGCCAAAGCAACACTAGAGTTAGCTACTTTTACATAGGTAACTTCCTCTTGTTTTGTAACAGGAACATCCTCGCAAATAATTACACTTGCACCAAAATCTATCGCTTTCTCTATAAACAAATGACCATTTACAGAAACCCCTTTTTGAGCAACAAAAACATCGTTTTTTGTTACTTTTCTAGAATCGAAAACAAGGTTATTTATTTGGATGTTGGTGCTTCCAAAAACTTGCTGTATTGCAACCTTATATAATATGTCTTTTAAATTTTTCAGTTTAAAACAGTTTTAATGTAATTGTTTTTCCTTTTTCTAATTTTGCTCCATTTTTAAGTGATTGAGATTGCACTTTACCCACTCCATCAACCTTTACTTTTAAACCTAAGTTTTCTAATAAAGACAAGGCATCCATAGCAGACATACCTTTTACATTTGGTACTTTTGTATAGTTTTTACTTAATAAAGAATTGTAATTCTGATAAGCCTTATCTATTTCTTCAAATTGAACAGCATCATCTACAGATTGCTTATCTGTAGGCGTTGTTGTATATATTTTTTGAGCAATTTCTTTAAAAACAGGTCCCGCAACTGTTGCTCCATAATATCCTTTTTCTTTTTTAGGATCATGAATTACCACAATACAAGAGTATTTAGGATTTTCTACAGGAAAAAATCCAGCAAAAGAAGCTACATAATGTTTATTAGAATACCCAGCTGCAATGGTTTTACCGTCTTCATCAACATGTTTTGGTAAGTATTTTTTTGCTGTACCGGTTTTACCTGCCATAGAAAAATTAGGCGAATAAATATTATTTGCAGTTCCTTTTACAACCACATTTTCCATTATTTTTTTAATTTTGTTTAAAGTTTCTTGAGAAGCTATTTTTGGATTTATCACTTCCACATCAAAAACTTTTGCTACTTTATCCTGTCTTTTTACTTCTTTTATAAAACGTGGTTTTACCATAACCCCATTATTTGCAACAGCGTTGTAAAACATTAGTGTTTGCATTGGTGTTACAGAAATACCATAACCCCAAGACATCCATTCTAAAGAAATTTTATTCCATCTTTTGTCTGACGGTTTTGGTACCACAGGCCTACCTTCGCCTTTAATCTGAAAGCCTACAGGTTTTGTAAAACCATAGTTATCTAATTTTTGTATAAATTTTTCTGGTTGGTGATCATAATGTTTACGAATCAACTTAACAATACCCACATTAGAAGAAACCTCAAAAACTCTAGCTGCAGAAATTTTACCATACCCACCTCTATGAGAATCTTCGACTTTAGAACCATGTATATAAATTCTACCTTTTTCTGTATCTACAACCGTAGATGTATCTATTACTTTGTCATCTAAAGCTGCCATTAAACTTGCTAGTTTAAAAGTTGAACCTGGTTCATGACTTTCCCAAACCGCATAGTTTCTTTTTTCGTAGTATTTGCCTTTAGAAGTTCTGCCCAAATTAGAAATGGCTTTAATTTCTCCTGTAGCAGTTTCCATAACTACAGCACAACCATGATCTGCCTCAAAATACTCTAACCTTGCTAACAATGCATGGTGTGTAATATCCTGTATATTAACATCTATTGTTGTTATTACATCATGCCCATCAACAGGTTCTTTTTCGTTATAATCTGTTATCGGTTTCCATTTATTTTTCGCAATTTTTTGTTCCCATCTCAAACCATTTTCGCCTTGCATATAATCTGCAAAAGCCCCTTCTATACCAGCTTCACCTCTAAAATCGTCATAACCAATTGTTCTTTCTGCAATTTTGCCAATTGGATGTGCACGCTCTGTTCTGTGTTTTGCTATAAAACCACCTTTATAAACTCCCAAATTAAATATTGGAAATTTCTTCATCTTTAAATAATCTGTATACCCTATATTTCTTGCAATCAAAAAATACCTTCTTTTTTTATTCTTAGCACTTCTTAATCTGTTTTGATGATAGCTAACTGAGTTACCTAATAATTCTGATAATTTTGTAGCCAGCCCAACAATGTTTTCTTCAAAAACTTTATCATCTACGGTTACCAAATCCATGTAGATTGTAAATTTAGACATAGAAGTTGCTAACAAATTACCATCGGCAGCATAAACATTACCTTTGTTTGCATAAATAGTATCTTGCCTAATTGTAAGTTCTGTTGCTAGCTTTCTGTAAGTATCTCCATGAACATGTTGCAGGTTTACTACCCTAAACACAATTGCAAATAAAAAGAGGGCCATAAAAGCAACTACCCAGTAGAATTTAGTAAGAATGCCTTTTTTATGAGTTGCCAATTTAAATTATTTTTTAATAGTTACTTTTATTTTTTTCGGAGGAGTTTCTGAAGGGAATAAACCTCTTTCTTTTGCATTTCTCCTAATACTAGATTCCATTTCCATTCTTGTAAGAATTGTTTCTGTATCTAAAGATTCTGCCCTTAACTCTCTTTTCAATTTATTTAATTCTGTAATTTTTATTACTTTTTTATCTGCATTATGAGCACTTGTAATCATTATTAACAAGAGAAAAACAATAAAAAAAATTACTTTCCAGTTTTTTAAGGCAGATTCGTCTGTTAAAAAACTACCTCTTAAAAAGCTATAAATACTTTTTTTAACTTTAGACATTTTATTTTTTTAAGGTTGCAATTCGTAGTTTAGCACTGCGAGCTCTGTTGTTTTCGTTAATTTCTTGCGAGGTAGGCACTATTAACTTTCCAACTTTCTGTAACGGCTCGCTCGAGTTTCCAAAAAAATCTTTTTCGGGCTCACCACTAAACAATCCTGTTCTTATAAATCTTTTTACCAATCTATCTTCTAAAGAGTGATATGAAATTACACTTAACCTACCCTCTTCTTTTAATAAAGTTGGTGTTTGCTGTAAAAATTCTTTTAAAACTTCTAACTCTTCATTTACTTCTATTCTAAATGCTTGAAATATTTGTGCTAAAATTTTATGCTCTTTAGCTTTTGGTAAATATTTCTGCAGGGCATTTTTTAACTGAAAACTAGTTTCAATTTTATTTTCTTCTCTTTTCTCAACAATTGTTTTCGCAATATTTCTAGAGTTTCTCAACTCTCCATACAGAAACAATATTTCTGCTAACTTTTCTTCTGAATAATTGTTTACAATTTCTTTGGCAGAGATTTTAGATTTTTGATTCATTCTCATATCCAAATCTCCATCAAAACGAATTGAAAATCCTCTTTCTGCCTCGTTAAACTGATGTGATGAGACCCCTAAATCTGCTAAAATTCCATCAACTTTTCTAACTCCATAAAACCTTAAAAACCTAGAAATGTATCTAAAGTTTTCTGGTATTAATTGAAAACGCTCATCATCTATTACATTTGCCAAAGCATCAGGATCTTGATCAAAAGCAAACAACTTACCGTTTTTACCTAACTTTTTTAAGATTTCTTTAGAATGCCCTCCACCACCAAACGTTACATCGATATAAACACCATCAGCTTTTATTGCTAAAGCGTTTACACTTTCCTCTAATAAAACTGGATTATGATAACTCATCTGCATCTGTATTACCCATTACATCTTCTGCCAATTGCGCAAAATCTACAGCTGCATCATCGATAGCTTTCTCGTAATTATCTTTATCCCAAATTTCTATGATATTCACAGCAGAAGACAACACCACTTGCTTTTTAATCGAGGCAAATTCGCATAAATCTTTTGGTATCAAAATCCTTCCAGCAGTATCAAAATCTACTGTTTTTACACCTGCAGTAAACCTTCTAATAAAATCATTATTCTTTTTAACAAACCTATTTAGCTTGTTTATTTTCTGCATCATCAAAGTCCATTCCTGCATTGTATACAACTCTAAACAAGGCTGAAAAACAGCTCTCTTTATCACAAATCCTTGAGAAACAACTGGCTGCAACTGCTTTTTTAAAGCAGTAGAAAACATAACTCTGCCCTTTGCATCTGCTTTACATTCGTATGTACCAATTAAATTTATCACCCTCTTACTAATGAAATATTGTTGATTTCAAAAATATATAAAATTTACCACTTTTTACCACTTTTTACCACATTGTTAATAAATATTTATTATTTTATCTAAACAACATTAAAAAATCGCTTAAATATTGAATTCGAGACATTTATAAAAAGGTTATATATTTTATAAAAAAGAACTACATTTGCGAATAAGTAAAACGAATTGAATAATGACTGATAAGTTAAAATCTGAAGGGAAATTTACATATGTAGAAGAAGGAGAAGGGCCTGCAATTATTGTTTTACATGGTTTAATGGGCACTTTAAGTAATTTTAAAGAAACTTTTTTTCATTTTTCTGAAAATGGATATAAGGTTTTAATACCTGAATTACCATTATACTCTTTACCGCTATTAAAAACCAATGTTAAAAATTTAGCGATATTTTTAAAAGAATTTATGGAACATAAAAACATTGATTCTGCTATTTTGCTTGGGAATTCTTTAGGCGGTCATATTGCTTTATATTTTACAAAACATTATCAACAAAAAGTAAAAGCACTTGTTTTAACAGGCAGCTCTGGTTTGTATGAAAAAGCAATGGGAGATAGTTTTCCAAAAAGAGGAAATTATGAGTATATAGAACAAAAAACTAAAAGCGTTTTTTACGATCCTGAAATTGGAACCAAAGAAATGGTAGATGAAGTTTTTAAAATTGTAAACGATAGAAATTCTGTTATACGAACTCTGGCAATAGCCAAAAGTGCTATTAGACACAATATGGCTAAAGATTTACCCGAAATGAAAATACCAACCTGTATTATTTGGGGAAAACAAGACAATGTTACACCACCTGAAGTTGCAGATGATTTTCATAAGCTTTTACCTAATTCTGATTTGTTTTGGATTGACAAATGTGGGCACGCAGCAATGATGGAAAAACCAGAAGAATTTAACACAATTCTACATAAGTGGTTTACAGACAGAAATATTTAGGGCATGAAAATAAAGTCTGCAGAATTTGTAATGAGCAACAGCAATGTTATAAATGCTCCTAAAGATAGAATACCAGAATACGCTTTTATAGGACGTTCTAATGTTGGCAAATCATCATTAATTAATATGCTGATGGAGCGTAAAGATTTGGCTAAAATTTCTGGAAAACCTGGTAAAACACAGTTAATCAACCACTTTAAAATAAACGATTCTTGGTTTTTAGTAGATTTACCTGGTTATGGTTATGCCCAAGTTTCTAAAAAGAAAAGAGTTATTTTTCAATACTTTATAGAAAATTATTTTAAAGAAAGAGAACAATTAGTTTGCACCTTTGTGTTGATAGATTCCAGACACGACCCACAAAAAATAGACTTAGATTTTATGCAGTTTTTGGGTGAAAACCAAATTCCTTTTTGCATTGTTTTTACAAAAGCAGACAAATTAAGTAGCTCTAAATTGAACAAACAAATTACTTCTTACAAAAAGAAATTACTGAATTATTGGGAAGCTTTACCAACATCATTTATAACCTCATCTTCTACTGGGTTTGGTAGAAAAGAGTTTTTAGACTTTATTGATGGCGTTAACCAAGACGTTGCCAAAGATTTTAAATAAAAACCTTTTACCCACTTAAGGTAACACTTAAAAATGCACACTACAAAAAACAACTTACAGGTTTTATTTGAAGACAATCATATATTAATTGTAAATAAAAGAGCTGGTGATATTACACAAGGTGATAAAACTGGAGACAAACCTTTAAATGAAGTTGTAAAAGAATACATTAAAGACAAATACAACAAACCTGGTAATGTTTTTATTGGCACTGTACATAGATTGGACAGACCTACTTCTGGTGTTGTAATTTTTGCAAGAACCTCTAAGGCTTTAGAGAGATTGAATAAAATGTTGCGAGAAAAAAGCATCCAAAAAACCTATTGGGCACTGGTTAAAATCAAACCGAAAAAGACAAAAGATACGTTAACAAACTTTCTTAAAAAAGACTCCAAAAAAAATAAATCTTTTGTTTACAAAAAAGAAATTGATGGTAGTAAAAAAGCTATTTTACACTATTCAGTTTTAAAAAATCTAGATACTTATACACTTTTAGAAATAGATTTAGAAACTGGCAGACATCATCAAATTAGAACACAATTAGCAAACATTGGTTGCCCAATAAAAGGCGATTTAAAATATGGTTTTGCAAGATCTAATAAAGATGGTAGCATTTCTTTACATGCCAGAAAAATTGAATTTGTACATCCTGTTTCTAAAGAATACATTAAAATTACTGCACCTACACCCATAGATGTTGTTTGGAGTGCTTGTGAGAAAAATTAAATTTTAGGCTTTAAAACTAAAACTCGCACGTTTTTCTCAATTTCTTTTTGATTCATTTGCATTTTTTCAAACTTGCCTTCTAAATATTTTTGTTTTTGATCTTTATAATACCTACTAAATAATCGACCAGACTGTCCTGTTGGTAAAATTGACAAACTATTTTCTACATCAGAAAAATCTATAATTCTTCTTGTAGAAGGGCCTGCTGTAACTTTGTAAACCCCTGTGCTATCTAGTTTAAATATCTGATTGTTAATCACCTCATTACCACCAATAGTTTTAAATGGCCCTACATTAAATATTTTACGTAAAACACCACCAGCTTTACCTATAGCGTGTTCGTGCTCTACAGAAATTACCTTATCCCAAGTCCAAAGTTCTACATTTGTTCCTAGTTGATTTTCTAAAAAAAGAAACGCTTTTTTAAAAGATTTGTTTATAATTTCTTCTTTTGACTCCTCCTTATTTTTAGTGGTAATATCATCCCACCAAACAGAATTATCTCTAGTAATTTGAGTTGTTAAAACCTGATCTTGTAACTGAGAGTTGATAAACAAATTAAAACTTTTTCCTATTTCATCTTTATAAGTAGCCACTAAAAACTCATATAAAAAGCGATTATAAATTGTTGGTCCAATAGCATCTTTTAAATAAACGCCTTTCCAATTTTTTAAAATTTCAAAAGCTTTTTTCTCTGATGGATTTAGCCCAGGGTAATCAACACTTTTTAGCAATTTGTTTGCAATTTCTGGCACCACAGAAGAAGTTACATCATAAGTCATTTTAACAACATCCTCTTTTGTAAAATCATTTTTAGCTTCTAATAGCTCTACAATTCTTTTAGACCTATCTTCTGGTTGATAGTATCCAGGATATAATTTTCCTCTTACAGAATCTGGTTGATGATTCGCGGAATACACATAATTAGAGCTTGGGTTAATGGCTTTCGGATTTTCTTCAAAAGGCAAAATTTCTAAGATTTCATCTTCACCAGAAGCGCCATCTAAAAACAGTTTTGATGATATACCTTCTCTTAATTGATACAATTTAGCAGAAGCAAACCAAGCAATGTTATTGTTTGCATCTCCATACATTACATTTAAACCAGGTGCATGTATTTTTTCTACAGCATTTTTAAATTCATTAAAAGATTTTGCATGACTCATCCCAAAAGCAACATCTAGGGTTTTGTTTTCCATTTGGGTAAAAACCCAATTCATGGCTATGGGTCTATCATCATTAATATGATTTACCAAACCATTCATTATAGGTCCATGTTTGCTAACCTTTACAACAAAAGTAGTATCTGGTTCGTCTTTGATTTTAATGGTTTTCTCAATCAAATCATATTTTAAAAACCCATTTTTTGTTTTATATTCTAAATTATTATTCGGATTATTTTCTTCTACATAAAAGTTTAAATCGTCATTAGCCAACATTGTTAAACCATAAGCATAATCTTTGTTATGCCCTAAAAGCGGAAAAGGCATTAAGGCTATATTGAATCCGTAAATTTCAAAATCGGGTGTTTTTATGTGATTTTGATACCAAACTGAAGGTTGAGAATATCCAATATGAGGATCATTTGCAAAAATAACTTTTCCGTTTTTTGTTTTTTCTGCACCAAGTACCCAAGAGTTACTTCCTATAAAAGTAGATACTGGTAAAGCATCCATAATATCACTAACTTCTTGAGATAAATTAGATTTTAACGGATTTACTTCTTTTTTATTAATGGTTAAGTTTTTACTGTAAGAATTCATCAACTCATTAATGTAAGCTTCTCCTAAATTCTCTTTAATATCTGTTAATAAAGGATCTGTTTTATGGGCAACAGCAAAACTAAATGCCATATAACCAAATACGTTATATACGTCTTTAATGGTATATTTTTCTACTTCAACATCCACCAAACTAAATTCTAAAGGTATTTGTCCTTCTTCTATATATTGGTTAATTCCGTCTAAATACTTCTGAGTTAAAATGTAAGCGTCAGTATTTTTATCAAGTTTTTCTATCGTTTTTTCGGCAGCCTCTTCAATTCCTAATCCACTAAAAAACAAATCTGTTTTTAATAATTTTTTTCCAAATATTTCCGACAATCTACCAGGAGCAATTCTTCTAATTAATTCCATTTGCCACAACCTATCTTGTGCGTGTACATATCCTAAAGCCACATATGCATCTTCTTGGGTTTTAGCATTAATGTGTGGCACACCGACATCATCAAAACGAATAGTAACCTCACTTTTAATCTTTTTCAATTCAATTTCACCAGAATAATTTGGTTGTAAAGCGCTTGAAAGATACCAAACTGCTATAAATAAAACAGTTAAAATTAATAAAAGCGCTATCAGAATTTTTTTTACTATTTTCATGGAAATGTGTTTGATATTTTCAAAGATAATAGATTTATATTGTATTTTTGATGTATTCACAAAACAACTACTTTATGAAAAAAATTCAAATGGTAGACCTACAAGGTCAATATGCAAAAATTAAAGAAGATGTAAACAATTCTATAGAACAAGTTTTAAGTACATCTGCATACATAAACGGACCTTTAGTACACGAATTTCAAAAAGATTTAGAAAAATATTTAGATGTAAAACATGTAATACCTTGTGCAAATGGTACAGATGCATTACAAATTGCAATGATGGGTTTAGGTTTAGAACAAGGTGACGAAGTAATTACTGCAGATTTTACATTTGCAGCTACGGTAGAAGTAATTGCATTATTAAAATTAACACCCGTTTTAGTAGATGTAGATGCTAAGACTTTTAATATTGATATTGATGCATTAAAAAAAGCAATTACACCTAAAACAAAAGCTATTGTACCTGTACATTTATTTGGTCAAGTTGCCAATATGGATGCCATTATGGAAATTGCCAAAGAACATAATTTATACGTTATAGAAGACAATGCTCAAGCAATTGGGGCCAATTATACTTTTAAAAATGGTAAAAAACAAAAAGCAGGTACTATTGGTAATGTAGGTACAACTTCGTTTTTTCCGTCTAAAAACTTAGGTTGTTACGGTGATGGAGGTGCCATTTTTACCAATGATGATAAACTAGCTCATACTATTAGAGGTATTGTAAATCATGGAATGTACACCAGATATTATCATGATGTAGTTGGCGTAAACTCTAGATTAGACTCTATACAAGCTGGAGTTTTAAAAGCAAAGTTACCTAACTTAAATGAGTATTGTAATGCTAGAAGAAATGCTGCTCGCTTTTATAATAACGCTTTTGCAGAAAATTCAAATATCATAACACCAACGGCAAAGTCGAATGCAACAAACCATTGTAATCAAATTTGTGATGTTTGTGATTGTCATGTATTCCATCAATATACCTTACAAATTACCAATGGTAAAAGAGATGCTTTGCATAAACATTTATTAGACAAAGGCATTCCAAACGCTATTTATTATCCTGTAGCATTACACGCACAAAAAGCGTATACAGACAAACGTTATAACGAAAGTGATTTTCCAGTTACAAATCAATTAATAGAAACGGTAATTTCTTTACCAATGCATACAGAGTTAGAGAATGAACAATTGGAGTTCATTACAAAAACCATCATTAATTTTGTAGGTTAGACGATTATAAAAGAAACTTAATTTTAAGCAAAAAGGAGGTTTTTTAGTGATATTTTTCGTGATTTTTAATGAATTTTTAGTGTTTTTTGCTAAAAATTCACTTTTTTGTAGCTTTTATTTTTAAGAAAACCAACTATCTATTAACATATTTACAAAAATAAACGGTGCTTTTTTTCATATCTGTATTTTTTATCTGATTTTCAATATTTTACGTCCTATTTATTGACATTACTTATCATTACAAGTAATTTTGTTATTTGTATTATTAATGATAAATGAACTCAATGAAATTGATTAAAATTAAAAGAGAGACCAGGTTAGAACAACGTCACACAATTAAAATGGGTACTTTAAATACTAAAGTAACCTATATAAAAATGACGCTTTTTAACCTTATCAATCTAAAAACATTACACAAATACAGAGAAACTTATTATGATAAAATAAAAGATTGTGAAGATTGCGTTTTAGCAAAATAAATTTAAAAAAGCCTCAATTTTAAAATAAAATTGAGGCTTTTTTAAAAAATTGAATATATAATTTACTCAAAACTTGCTCCACTAGCAGCAACACTTCTATCAATTTTACGCATTAAACCTTGTAAAACTTTTCCTGGCCCAACTTCTATAAACTCAGTTCCACCATCAGCAATCATTGCTTGAACACATTGAGTCCATTTTACAGGAGCTGTTAATTGCGCAATTAAATTTTCTTTAATCTCATTAGGATTTGTAACCGCTTTTGCTACAACATTTTGATACACAGCACAAGTTGGCTCACCAAAATCGGTTGCTTCTATAGCTGCTGCTAATTCTTCTCTTGCAGGCTCCATCATTGGAGAATGAAATGCACCTCCAACAGGTAATAACAAAGCTCTTCTAGCTCCTTTTTCTGTCAATACCTCACACGCTTTTTCTACCGCTTTTATTTCTCCAGAAATTACCAATTGTCCTGGGCAATTGTAATTTGCAGCCACTACTACTCCATCAATTTCAGCACAAGTCTCTTCAACAACATTGTCATCTAATCCTAAAACTGCTGCCATAGTAGACTCTTGCATATCACAAGCTTTCTGCATTGCTAAAGCTCTTTTAGAAACCAATTGTAAACCGTCTTCAAAAGTTAATACTCCATTTGCAACCAAAGCAGATAATTCTCCTAAAGAATGCCCTGCAACCATTTCTGGCTGAAAAGCATCACCTAATACTTTTGCTAAAATCACCGAATGCAAAAAGATAGCAGGTTGTGTAACCTTAGTCTCTTTTAACTGCTCTGCAGTTCCTTCAAACATAATGTCTGTTATTTTAAACCCTAAAATATCATTTGCTTTTTCAAAGTATTCTTTCGCTAATGGTGACTTTTCGTATAAATCCAATCCCATTCCTGTAAATTGCGCTCCTTGACCTGGAAAAATATATGCTTTCATAATAATATGTAATCGTTAAGTTGTTAAACTGTTTAATAGCGACAAAAATAATCATTTTTATTAGAAGCTGATTCCTGCTTTTCGTTATATATTTTACCAACAAACTTCTAACTTCTAACAAAATTCGTAACTTCGTTTTATGACATATAAAGACAAACAACTTGCAAATAGAATTTACCTAATTCTTGCTGCTCTTTTTATAGCCTCTTTAGTAACCTCTAACTTAATATTCCAAAAATTCTTTTATTGGTATCCTTTTGATATTCAAGTTTTCGATACAAAACTTTTTGAAGTTTCTGCAGGACTTTTACCTTATCCAATTACGTTTTTAATTACCGATATTTTATCAGAAATTTATGGAAAACGAAAAGCAAATGAGGTGGTTATTGCAGGAATTTTTGCTTCCTTTTTCTCGCTAATCATTATCTATGTTTCTAAAGAAGTACCAGCTACATCTTGGTCTCCTGTAAATAACAGTATTTTTGTCAATGTGTTTGGTGCAGCCCCTTTAGCAGTTTTCGCTTCGATGATGGCGTATTTGTTTGCCCAATTTATAGATATTAGAATTTATCATTTTTGGAAACAATTAACGAAAGGAAAACACTTGTGGTTGCGTAATAATTTCTCAACCTTTTCTTCTCAAATCATTGACACTCTAACCGTTTTAGTCTTATTATGTTTATTCGGCATTATCGATTGGAAAAACTTTTTAGGCCTTTTACTAAGTGGTTTTATTTTTAAAATACTAATTGCAGCTTTAGACACCCCAATTTTATATTTGGTTGTTAATGCTTTTCGAAAAAGATTCAACTTAGCAATCAATGAAGAAATTGATGATAAAGTTCTCATTGAAAAGGTTCAAGACGTAAATGAAATGAGTGTGTAAAATTTAGAGAAATTTTTCTAATTATTAAAAAAAATATTGCGTCTAAACCCTCAGAAATACGATTAAAGATGAAAAAAATAAGTTTACTTTTTGTGATACTTTTTGTATACCTACAAAACAATGCACAAACATCAATTTTTAACAACTTACTACAAGCTCATGTTTCTGATGACGGAATTGTAGATTATAAATCTTTTAAATCAGATTATTCAAAATTAGACACTTACCTCTCTTATTTAGAAAAAACAACACCTAAAATCTCTTGGTCAGAAAATAAACAAAAAGCATTTTGGATTAATGCTTATAACGCTTATACGATAAAATTAATCTTAGAAAACTATCCACTAAAAAGTATTTTAGACATTAAAAAGGATAGCAAAACAGCCTGGAAAATTCCTTATGCAAAAGTAGGTAGCAGAATTTATACTTTAGACTACATTGAACATGAAATTCTACGTGAAAAATTATTCGATCCAAAAATTCATGTGGGCCTTAATTGCGCCTCCGTTTCTTGTCCTAAGTTATTAAATATCGCTTTTACAGAAAATAATGTAGAAACTAAATTAACCAAATTGATGAAGGCTTTTATCAATGACTCATCTAGAAACAAAATAGATAAAAAGAAAGTTCAAATTTCAGAAATATTTAATTGGTTTAAAAGTGATTTTACCAAAAACGGTACTATAATAGATTACTTAAATATATATTCAAATACAAAAATTAAGTCTAACGCAAAAATTAGTTATAAGAAATACGACTGGTCTTTAAACGGTAACTAAACGACTCTTTTTAACAAAAATTATTAAAAACAAATTGTATCTTTCAATTTTAAAATTAAAATCAATTTATGTCAAAATCATATTATGACGCAACCGATTTAAGAAAGTTCGGTAATATAACTGAATGGAGTGAAGAACTTGGAAACAAATTCTTTGATTATTATGGAAAAGTCTTTGAAGAAGGCGCATTAACCGCTCGTGAAAAAAGTCTAATTGCCTTAGCTGTGGCCCATACAGAACAATGTCCTTATTGTATTGATGCTTATACAAAAGACACGTTACAAAGAGGCGTTACTAAAGAACAAATGATGGAAGCCATTCATGTTGGTGCTGCTATAAAAAGCGGTGCAACTTTAGTACATGGTGTTCAAATGATGAATAAGGTAAATAAAATTGATGGATAACTAATTATGAATTTTAAAGTACGATTTATGAGTTAAAATACTCTTTTCGTAATTCATAATTCTACATTCGTAATTAAATGAAAAAATCATTAAAAGCAAGAAATAACGACATCGCAAATACTTCTCGTCAACTAGAAATTCTGTCAAAAGGTATTTTTGCAGATGGAGAATTACCCACATTTGCAGCTAAAATTTCAACAACCAATCAATTTCCACTCCGTCCTAAAAAGTTAGAGGTTTTACAAATAAATTTGGGCTATATGTGTAATCAGGTTTGTGAGCATTGTCATGTAGATGCAGGCCCAGATCGTAAAGAAATCATGACTATAGAAACCATGCAGCAATGTTTGGAGGTCATCAAAAAAACAGAAGCTCATACCTTAGATTTAACTGGTGGTGCGCCAGAAATGAACCCAAATTTCAAATGGTTTGTAGAAGAAGCATCAAAAGCAGGAATTAAAGATTTTATTGTGCGTTCTAATTTAACCATTATTAGAGCTAACAAAAAATATTACGATTTACCCCAATTCTTTAAAAAATACAACATTCATGTTGTTTCTTCTATGCCACACTGGACACGAGGAAAAACCGACAAACAGCGTGGTGAGGGTGTTTTCGATAAATCGATTAAAGCTTTACGAGAATTGAATGCTGTAGGGTATGGAATAGAAGGTTCTAGTTTAAAATTAGATTTAGTCTATAATCCTTCAGGAGCATTTTTACCTGGAGATCAAATGGGCTTAGAGCGTGATTTTAAAAAGGCCTTAAAGGAAGATTTTAATATCGATTTTCATAATTTATTTGCCATTACCAATTTACCAATCAGTAGATTTTTAGATTATCTCATTGCATCAGAAAATTACGAAGATTACATGTATGCTTTGGTTGATGCTTACAATCCTGCAGCTGTAGAAAATGTAATGTGTACCAATACCATTTCTGTAAGTTGGGATGGTTGGTTGTATGATTGCGATTTTAATCAGATGCTAAATTTAAAAGTAGCTAGTAAAGTAAAACATATTGCCAATTACAACGAAGAATTGCTACAAAACAGAAATATCATTATCAACCAACATTGTTATGGTTGTACAGCTGGTGCAGGTAGTAGCTGTCAAGGAACTGTTGCGTAAAGCCTCATTTTCTTCGAGATATTTCCAGAAAAAAGAAGAAATTCAGCAAGTTTGAAAAAATAAATTGCAATTGACTATAGTCAATTGTAAAAAATAAAAATTTAAAATGAGTTATTTAGAAACCACCAAAGACGTTTATAAAGAAGCAGCCTTAACACCAGATGTTGGTTTATGCTGTACCACCAATCCTATTTGGGAATTACCAGGATTAAAAATTCCTAGAATTATGCAAGAAATGAATTACGGTTGTGGTTCTACTGTGCATGCAAGAGATTTAACCAACAATCCAAAAATGTTATATGTGGGTGTTGGTGGTGGAATGGAGCTATTGCAATTTGCTTACTTCAACAGAAATAAAGGGGGGGTTATTGGTTTAGATGTGGTGGATGAAATGCTAGAAGCGTCTCGTAAAAACTTTAAAATCGCAGAAGAACAAAACAATTGGTTTAAAAGCAACTTTGTAGATTTACGCAAAGGAGATGCCATGAATTTACCAGTAGAAGACAATTCTATTGATGTTGCCGCTCAAAACTGTTTGTTCAATATTTTTAAATCTGATGATTTACAAAAAGCCATTGCAGAAATGTACCGAGTGCTAAAGCCTCATGGTAAATTGGTAATGAGCGATCCTACTTGCGAACAGGAAATGAATGATGAATTAAGAAATGACGAACGCTTGCGTGCTTTATGTTTAAGTGGTAGTTTATCCATTGCAGATTATGTAAAAGCGTTAACCGATGCTGGTTTTGGCACTATTGAAATTAGAGCAAGAAAACCATACCGTATTTTAGATCCAAAGAATTATCCAACTAACAAATTGATTTATATAGAATCAATAGAAGTGGCTGCTATAAAAGATCCAATGCCTGCTGATGGCCCCTGTATTTTTACAGGTAAAGCAGCCATTTATTTTGGTAATGAAGATTATTTTGATGATAATGCAGGTCATGTTTTATTAAAAAATCAACCCTTAGCCATTTGCGATAAAACTGCAGGAGCTTTAGCTGCTTTAGGTAGAGATGATATTTTTATTTCAGAAAGTACCTATCATTATGATGGTGGTGGATGTTGCTAATTGAAAATTACAAACTTTATGTCATTTCGAGCGCAGTCGAGAAATCTTTTACTGATTTTTACCAGAAACCCAGAATTGGGCAAAGCAAAAACACGTTTGGCAAAAACCGTAGGTGATAAAACGGCTCTAGATATCTATAAATTTTTATTAGAAAAAACTAAAAACATTGTTGTTGAAGTAAAAAGTGCAGACAAGGCTGTGTACTATTCAGTAAAAATTAGAGAAAACGATATTTGGAATGCCAATACCTTTCAAAAATACCAACAATTTGGGGAGGATTTAGGAATACGAATGCAAAATGCCTTTCAAAACGGATTTAATGCAGGTTACCAAAAAGTACTCATTATTGGAAGTGATTTGTATGATTTAACATCAGAAATTATAGAAAATGCTTTTGAAAAGTTAGATAAAAACGATGTTGTAATTGGACCTGCAAAAGATGGAGGCTATTATTTATTAGGCATGAATTCGTTTCAAGAAAATATTTTTAAAAACAAAAAATGGGGCACAGAAAGTGTTAGAAAAGATACGTTAGCAGATTTAAATGATAAAAAAGTATTTTTGTTAAAAGAATTAAATGATGTAGATGTATTTGAAGATATAGAACATCACCCCGCATTTCAAATCTTTTTAAAGTAATGATAAATAAAAAACAACAACTGCAAGAAACCACTCAATTTTTAAAAACAAACGGAATTACCAACCCAGAAATAGGCATTGTTTTAGGTACAGGTTTAGGGAAGTTGGTGGATGAAATAGCTATTGAAAAAGAAATTTTATATGCAGATATTCCTCATTTTCCACAAGCAACTGTTGAATTTCATTCAGGTAAATTAATTTACGGAGAATTATCTGGCAAAAAAGTAGTGGTAATGTCGGGTCGTTTTCATTTATACGAAGGCTATAATGCTTGGAAGGTAACCTACGGAATTAGAACAATGCATGGTTTAGGAATCCAAAATTTACTAATCTCTAACGCTGCTGGTGCCATCAATTTAGATTATAAAAAAGGCGATTTAATGCTGATTGAAGATCATATTAATTTACAAGGAGCATCACCTTTAGCATTTAAAGAGGCCAAAGATTTTGGAAATATTTTTGCAGATATGTTAGCGCCTTATTCTGAGAAGATCAATTCAAAAATGATAGAGGTAGCAAAACAAAACAACATTCAGTTACATTTAGGAGTTTATGTAAGTGTATTAGGACCGCAACTAGAAACTAGGGCAGAATACAGAATGCTGCAAATTTTAGAAACCGATGCTGTAGGCATGAGCACTGTACCCGAAGTTATTGTTGCCAAACAACTCAATTTGCCTTGTGCCGCAATTTCTGTATTAACAGATGAGTGCGATCCAAAAAATTTACAACCTGTAGATATTTCAGAAATTATTGCCATTGCTGGTGAAGCAGAACCTAAAATGATTATCTTGTTTAAGGGAGTTATCGAAATACTATAAAGCTATGCAAGACTCTTAGGTTTTCAAAACCTGAAAGGTCTAAATTACATATTATATCAACAACCATTTTAAATCCGTTATTCAACAAAAAAAAGGCGCCAATTCTATGTAAAAAAAGCAATAGGTTTTTTTTGAAAGCTTTTTATAAAATTCTTACAATTTTCAAACCTAATAAATCTACTTAAAATAGTATTTTTAGCATAAATTAGAAAAAGACCCTTCAGGTTTTAAAAACCTGAAGGGTCTAGATTACATATTATATGAACAACCATTTCAAATCCATAATTCTACAAAAAACAGGAGCAACTTCCTTACAAGAAAAAGAGATTATTCAATCGCTTTGGAGTGGTTATGGCAACATTAAACGCATTACTTTACATGGTGGTGATATAAAAAGTGTGGTGATTAAAAACGTACAATTACCTAAACAAAATACACATCCCAAAGGGTGGAGTAGCGAAATTGGACATTTAAGAAAACTAAAATCGTATCAAGTAGAGACTTTTTGGTATCAAAATTATAGCAGTAAAAGCTTAGCGCGTTTGCCAAAATGTTATGGAGTTACCCAAAAAGATGATGAAGTGTTCATTATTTTGGAAGATTTAAACGCAGCTAGTTTTTCGTTGCGAAAACAAAATGTCAATTGGCAAGAAGTTGAGGCATGTCTAGAATGGTTGGCAAAATTCCACGCAAGTTATCTGGGTGAAGTTCCAAAAAATATTTGGGACATTGGCACCTATTGGCATTTAAAAACTAGACCACAAGAATTGCAAGCTTTAGAAGATAATTCTTTAAAAAATGCGGCTTCAAAAATTGATAAAAAGTTGAATAATTGCACATACAAAACCTTTGTGCATGGAGATGCAAAATTAGCCAACTTTTGCTTTTCTGAGTATGGAAAAGTAGCTGGAGTAGATTTTCAGTATGTAGGCGGTGGTTGTGGCATAAAAGATGTTGCGTATTTTATTGGAAGTTGTTTACCAGAAAAAGAATGTGAACGCTTAGAAAACAAAATTTTAGATACCTATTTTACATATTTGCACAATGCATTAGGTAATAAAAACGAAGCTCTAGAAAAAGAATGGCGTGCATTATATCATGTAGCTTGGGCAGATTTTCATCGTTTTTTAAAAGGATGGAGTCCTGGACATTGGAAAATTAATTCTTACAGCGAACGCATAACCCAACAAGTGATTAAAAATTTATAAAATGGATATACAACACCTTACTAACATTGCTATAAAAGCAGCTTTAGCTGCTGGAAAAATCATTAAGAAAGCAATGCGTGAGGATGTAATTGTAGCGCATAAAGAAGGTGGCAATACCTATGCATCTCAAGTGGTTACCAAAGTAGATATTGCTTGCGAAAAAATGATTCTAAAACACCTAAAACCCACTTGTAAGAATTTTGATATTGCATTACTTTCTGAAGAAACTCAAGATGATGGAAGCCGGTTTGAGAAAGGTTATTTCTGGTGTATAGACCCAATGGATGGTACTTTGGCGTTTATCAATAAAACACCAGGCTTTTCTGTGGCAATTGCTTTGGTTGATAAAAATGGAACCCCACAAATAGGTGTGGTTTATGATCCAAATACAGGAAATTTGTATTCGGCTACAAAAGACAAAGGCGCTTTTAAAAACGGACAACCTTGGAAAGTAACCGCTAACAACAAGTACTTGACCTATGTAACTGACAAAAAATTAGCAGATACACCCAACAAAAGTAAAATTCTAGCTGTTTTAGATGATAAAATCAATACTTTGGGCTTCTCAGCATACAAAGAAATTGCTGGCGCTGGCGCTGTGTTAAATGCCATTTTAGTAGCAGAACATGCACCAGCCCTCTTTTTAAAACTTCCCAAAAAAGAAAAAGGTGGGGGTTCTATTTGGGATTATGCTGCCACTGCGTGTATTTTTAAAGAACTGGGCCTAGGAACTACAGACTTTTATGGAAAACCTTTAGAGTTAAATAGAAAAGATGGTTCTTTTATGAATAAAAAAGGGATTTATTGTAGCTCTTAAGTGGATTGAAACACCTCTACTTTTAGGGCATAAAAAACCTCAATAACAAAGATAAAACTTGTTATATACCAAAAATTATAATCAAAAATTAATATATTTGATTGGATATAATTACTTCTGCGCAATTTGAGGGAAAATTTTCAAATTATACCAAATTTTGGTATTTTTGAATTAAATTAGTTTCAAAATGAATAAAAACACATCAATATCACTCGGAAATTATTTTGACCAATTCGTTCAAAGTAGTATTAGCAAAGGAAGATTTAAAAACGTTAGCGAAGTTATTCGTGCAGGGTTAAGACTTTTGGAAGAAGAAGAAAGTAAAGTAATTGCTTTGAAAAACGCAATTCAAGAAGGAATTGACAGTGGAATTGCTCACGATTTTGACCCAAAAAAACATCTCGAATCACTAAAAGCGAAAAAACACTCGAATGCCTGAATATAAACTGACGAATAAAGCTGTTGCTGGAATAAATTCTTTAAGTTAGATTTAGCCAGTTTAACTGGGTTTTCTTTTACGACTAAGGCTAAACGTTTTTTTAGTTCTTTATCAAACTAATGTGTCTCTGACTTGTTTTAATATCTCGTCATAACCTGCTTCATCAATCTTAGACACCTTACTACAAATAGGACAAATAATTGAATTTATTGCTTTATATTTTAGTTAGTTATTTTTAATCTACACAACACAATGTATTAATTCTAAACTTCAATTCTTCAATCCATAATCGTTAGAAATTCTTCGGGGTGACTGAGATAATGGTCTATTTCTTTTAATTGATTCATTTTACTTTTAAGACCGATGAGCTCGTGTAAAAACGCATTTTCAGATTTTAATTTTGAATAATGAATCTGTTGTATGGTATTTATGCCCGTTTTTTCGTAGTGTAAACAAACTGAATTATTTTCATTTATTTTTTCTAAAAAAGTATCTATCGTTGTGGTATTAAACGTGCTTTTAATTGCATTGAATTGCTTTATTAAATTTGATAGTCGCTTTTTTCTTGAGCTGATGCCTTGTTTAAAATACCATGACTGCCCATCAGGTTCTTCAAACTTTCGCTTTAAGATCGCATATTCCATAAGAAGACCAGCCAAAGTCGAATGGTTTTGCTTTTTTACAAATAAGGCTTTTAACTTTTTAGCATCTAAAGGCATATCCCTAATCTATTCTATTAGTTCTTTCAAATGCTCAAACACCATCACCATAGCTAGGGTGTCTAACTCACAATACTTCAACAGGGCTTTGCGTAGCGTACCTCTTTCTAAATCGCTCATGTCGGTATATTGGGTTAACCCGTATGCGGTTAAAGCAGCTCCACCATTATTAATTTCGTCAATGTCACTTTTACGCTCAAAATCAGTATCCCACTCTTTAAAAGGCTTATCCAAAGACTTATAAGGGTCTTCTATTTCGCCATCTTTTAGACGTAACCATTGGTGATTACTCGGGAAATTCTCACTCGTCATATTGATGTCTGCAATCGGTTGACTGTACTTTTCTTTAATGAATTCAGAAGTTTTAAAAATAGCGGGTAAAATAGCTTTTATGGAATTACTCCCTTTGGTATGTGGGTTGTAATAATAAGCTTTGATTACTTCACAAAGATCAATCATACCTCTTTCAGGTTGCCAAAGTTCGCCTTTGTAATCCTTGTCCTTTGGTGGCGTCGTCAATGTCTTTATAAAGTTGATTAAGCTTTCTTTATCAGGCTCAGTTGAAGCTTCTAATTGCCGTTTGACTTGATTTAGGGTAGAATTTTCATAAGGTGAAAACTGAAACACAGAACCGTTATTTTGCTCTAAGGCTGCTTTTAGTGCTCTTACAAACTCAAAATTAGGAAACTCACCTGGGTTCACATTAATAAATTCGGTAGCGTGTTCTATACGTCCATCTTCATGGTAAATATGGTGAGAAAACTGAAACACTACTTTTTCATAAGGATGCTGACCTTTATAAAAAGGAAGAGCCACTGTAGAAGCTTCAAAATCAATAAAATTATAAGGCGGTATCCAAGAAGCCATTTCACTTTTCAATTCTTGATCTAAAGTTTCAAAAGTGAAATTATCAGGGTCTAATGCTTTTTGTTTTTGCAAAATTTGCCTTTCATAAAGCGACCAACCATTCAAAACCTGTTTTGATTCACTTTTTGGTTGGAATTGTTCATCATTTATATCTTCTAATTTTAGGGCCTTTAATTCATTGAATTCTTTAAGTTTAGTATGATGCAGCTTTGAGATCTCAAAAGCATTTGGTGCTCTAAAATCTACTTCTTTCCAGTTTAATTGCTTTTGAAAACAGTCTTTAAAGCCTGATTTTTTATCCTTTGAGGCTGCATCGGTTTTAAACTCGCAATGTTTACATTTTCCAAAATTTAGAGGATAACTAAAGTAGCGGTCGTCTTGATAGGTTTTAGATAAGACTTCAATGGCATCTTCAAATTGATAGTCTTCTAAAATGCGATGCTCTCCTGTTTCAATTTTAGTAATCATCTCAGAGACATCTTTAAGAGATAAGACCGAATCTTCTGGCAGGTTTAGCTGTGCTAATTGGTCTGCCTTTTTTTCTATTCCGGTTCTACTATTGCTGTTCTTTTTAATGCGGAACATTTGATTTAGCCCATCTATAGATGCCGTTTTATTTTGATCAGCTAGCATTAAGTAGGGCTTGACATTAAATTGCGGATGTGCTTTTTCTATAACGTATTTTTGAAAAGCTACATCAAACAAATACAAATTCCAATCAGCATTATATTTCACATCCTTCTTCTTATCCCCTTCTTTAAATGACTTGGCCTTTACTTCAATTAAATTGATGTGATTTCCTTTTTTCTCTAAAATATCAACACGAATAAATAAATTATTGTACTTAAAAGCAGCCTCATAAATCACTACATTCTCCTTTTGCAGTTGGTCATTCGTTTCTGTTACTTTTTGTTCATAATCATAATGAGGAGAATTATCATCATCAACTAAATAACCACCTGGGTAATGCATACGTGCTAATTCTTCTACCTGAAAGCCCCCTGATGCTAAAGCTTCTAAAAACGGATTATTGTTTTTTTGATTGGCATAGTCATCCTTCTTGGTGTAAAACAATTTATTAGGGCATTCAAGGCCTAATTTAAAACGTGATTTAGTTAAGTATCTCATAATTGCGGCTTAAAATTTATTTCAGATGGATTAGTCATTTAGTTTAAAATAGTCTAAAATGGCTTCCCAATTCGGGTATTTATTAAATTTGTCGTTGACATAATCCCAACCAAAATGAAGGTGTGATCCCTTAAAATTTCCTGCGCCGTTAGCTATTCGATCATCGATTAAATAGTCGCCATTGAGCAAATCTTTACGGTGGGTAATGATTACTTTTTTATAAAACAGCTCACCAAAATAACGCTCAACCCATAAGCGTTTATGCATCCAAGCGCTAGGATTATCCCAGGGTGCAGTGGTTAAAATAAATAATTCATATTGACCAGAGTTGTTGAGTTTTTTTACCGCTTCAATAGCACCTACTATAGGTTCTAAGTGCTCAAATATACCAGGAATATTATCAGGTTCAATGTTACTTTTAGCTAGGCCTTTTGCTGGTATATTAGCAATAGCTTTGCTAAAATCAGCCAGAACCCCATCCATATCTATGTAAATAATAGGCTTGTTCATATAATATTAGCGGATTAACTTTTGGAGACATTTTACCTTTTGCCAGCTGCCTTGTGCATCTTTATGATTCAAATAGGTATCACTTCCTCCAGATAAACCAATACCATAGGTGTTTTGATTGATGACCTCATTTTCTGAAATCCAGTCAAAACCGTGTGTTGATTTACCTTTTTTTCCTTTTACAATCGTGTCAAGTAAGGTTCCTCTCCAGCGTTTTTCAATATTTCGAGTTGTAGTTCACTTTAGTGAAATAAAAAGTAAATTACATCTTGTTACCATTTTTAATAAATCTTCTCCAGGTTTCGTCTTTTAGATCCTGAATATCTTTAGTTAAATTACTCAGATTCTTCACAAAGTATTTTTTTAGTTCATCATAATTTCCGTATTTCTCTATATTAACAGTACGGCTACAGAATGATTTACCTCTAGATCCATTGAATTTATTGTCCCAACATAAACTACTTTTTAAATTTTGAAAATTCTTATCTGATAAAAACACTTCAACCTTTTCGTTATAATCCTTACGAAAATTACTACTTTTTGAAATATTAACATTATTATAATCATATGCGGCAAAATAGAATTTCATCTTCGCACTGTTTGTATTGTGTTCATATTGCAAACCTATTCTAGCAGTTTTTTGCTTAGCTGTCTTAGCTTTTGGAAATGGAAAGTTTGGTATTAAAAAACTAGCTTGAATTAAGAAACCTCCATTATTTCCAGTATCGGTAACGAAATTTGTTTCAAAATCTAATGGGTCAGTATTTTTTAAATTAAAACCTGGTCTAACTTTCTGAAATCTTTTATCCTGACTAAGCTCATGTTCGAGCAATAAAAACCATTCCTGAAGTGCACTAATTTCAATAATTTTAAAAGAATTTTTTACAGCTTTTTGAACATTAGAATGATTTAAATAAGTAGATGTGTTTAAACCTTGATTCCCTAAAGTAAATTTTTCTGTTAAAAATAAAATATACTCTTTTGCTGAAGCCGATGGGTTTTTGATATACTGTAAATTATCGACTACTAAATTCTCATAAGACATTGTAATCCAAGGGTTTTTTAGCTTATGGGATTCAATAACATCTTCTCTCCAACTATTTAAATGTGGCAATTTCTTTTTTAAAATATGACTTGGCTTTAGAAAAGTAAATTTCCACCTTTTAATGTCACCTAAATCAATATTGATTTTATCAATATAGTTTTTTGATTTGTCCGATTTACTATCCAAAAGTGCATCCGATAAACTATTAATAAAGCTAACACTTGATAACCTTGTGAAATAGTATTCTGTTTGTGATAATGTTTTCTTATTACTATTTTGAGTGTGCTTATCCTTCTTTTTAAAAGACTCTGAAGCCTTTATCTTGTTTTCAATATGTATAAAATTAAGTTCATTTTTTATTTTATAGATTACAAGAATGTCTATTTGTTTTATTTCAGCTATTGCTTGGACAAATATCGCTTCTTTAAATTTGGTTTTTCCTAAAATAGACTCTAATAAAGCACTTTGAAACTCTGGATATTTATTCAATAACCAAGTTATTGCTTTACTGTGAAAAAGTTCTCTGTTGAAATTAGAGACCGTTTCTATAAACGTTTTATTTGTTGTCATCTTTTTATTTTTGTTTAGGTTTTCTCTTAAGTTCCAAATAGCTTTGGTAAATCTGTTAACGAATTAACTTTTGGAGTGTTCTCTCCTTTTGCCAATTGCCTTGTGCATCTTTATGATACAAATAGGTATTACTTCCTCCTGATAAACCAATACCATAGGTGTTTTGATAGATGACCTCATTATCTGAAATCCAGTCAAACCCGTGTGTTGATTTATCTTTTTCTCCTTCTACAACCGTATCAAGCCAAGTGCCTCTCCAGCGTTTTTTTCCACTCCGGGTAGGGGTCCAATTTGAGGAAATTTTACTTATTCGTTCACCGTTTTTATAACTATTAACTTGCTTTAAAAAATTTATGGCGCTTATGCAAAAAGCTTTATCAGTTGTTTTTACGATTTCAAAATTTACTTCTAACTGCTCAAATATAGAGTGATTGATGGCAAAAAAATGATTGTTATAATACCTACCATCTATGATACTATCACTTTTCTCTTTTTTTGACAATATGCGTTTTAATTTTGGGTAGGCTTTAAATAATTTGTTGTCGATACGCTTTTCGTGCACAACATGATAAACGGTTAAAGCATGATTTAAAGCTTCCGAAAGGGAGGCATAAGCAAAACTATCCACTATAAAAACAGATGTATGATGTGCCAAATAATCCTCGACAAGTTCACTTGCTTCTCGTTCAACCTTATCAACGACTTCCTGCGTCACATGCATCGTGAGCTCTTCAACCTTTTCATAAATTGGTAGAAGGTCTATGTTCTTTTCGAGACCACAAGAACTGTAAAAGGCATTGTGTTGCTCAAAGTCATCTTTACTGTAGCGTATCCCAAAGAGTTTGTTATGCAGACCTTCTACATAAGTTAATGATTTTGAAAACAACAACTCCTGTGTTTTAGTCATCTAAATGGTATTTATTAATAAATAACTCGACTGATAAGTTATCGGTAAGCAACTGTACTCCCCATTTTCAAGAAAATCTTCTATTTTGACGTCTTTTTTATATCTCTTCATTTTTATGCTTTTATAGGTTGTAACTATTCTTTTTCACTTAGATCAAGACCTAGCATTTTCATAATCTTTTGCCATAGCGATAGTTTTGCCTCAGGTTTTTGAGACATTTGATCATCCTTCTCACTATTAGGCGTATGCGTTGAAATTTCATATCCCAAACTCATGCTTAACTTGATGAATTTTTGGATATTCGTGAAGCCCCACTGATTAGAAACCACTACATGAGCTCCATTCATAATTTTAAGTGGTTCACGCATGTTAAAACGCTTAGGATCTTTTACATCAGACTCTTTCCGAATAAAGCCTTTCGAGCCTTGTACTTCATCAGGAAACACCTTTTGTATGTCTTCAAAACTGGGATTGTTTTTCTCTACCCAGTCTTTAACGATGGTAAAAACTAATTGTCGTTTGTTTAGGTTTTCGCCTAAATCTTCTACTGTATACTTAGAGTAATCTCTTGCCATTTTTTATCTTAAATCGCTATAATCCTTCAAGTGAATGCACTCCATCTGACTCAAAGAAATTATCTAAATCATATTCATTTAATTTGAAAATATTACTTAGTTCTTCCTTTGCAGTATCATCATCTTCAAAAAAATATTTATGTGCTATGGAAATATCCACATCATTAATTTTCGTAATCCACAACTGTGGTACCCAATCATAATTTAATGTATATTTAGAAGTGATTCTTTTTATATCATCTACATGTTTAGAATCATTAAAAATAGTATTACTGATAGTAGTCAAATATTCAGTGGTGATAGGTGTTATAAATTCAAGACTTAATGTACTTACCGGCAAATCAAAGTAAGAACAATTATTTACATCTTCAGAATTCTCCATGTTTCTAATTAAAACGCGAACTGAATTGATTACTTCATTTTCATTAAAATCTGTTTTAATTTGAGCTGAATTTGCTATTGTGACATATCCCAATTTTTCACTAGCAGCTATAAAATCATTAATATTCTCTCCCCACTGATTAGAAACTACCACATGTGCGCCATTCTTAATTTTAATTGGTTCACGCATATTGAAGTGCTTTGGGTTTTTTACATCAGACTCTTTCCGAATAAAGCCTTTTGATCCTTGAACATCATCTGGAAATACCTGTTGTAAGTCTTCAAAACTTGGTTTGTTTTTTTCTATATAGTCTTTTACGATGGTAAAAACTAGTTTTCGTTTATTTAGGTTCTCACCTAAACCTTCTACTTTGTACTTGGTGTAATCTCTTGCCATTAATTTTAGTTTTTTCCTTTACTTATGTTTTGTTTGATGTCCATTAGTTGTAAATTAGTTTCAGAAGCAATCAAATATAATTCTTTTAGCAAATCTTCTGGATTGATTGATTTGATAAAATCTTTGCTATAATTCTCTCTAATATATTTTTGAGAACTTACACGACTTAATTGCGAATATTTGCTGAGTTTTAATTTTTCGAATTTGTTCTCATTTTTAAGAATTTGATTTTTTATTTCAGTAGTTATTAAGTTAAAGCAATTCAATTTAGAAATATTTTTGTTCATTACTTCATATAATGAAGTTTCGTGGTCTATTGCAATATCTTTAATGTTTGAAATTTGCATAGGTGCAAGCGTAACATTGTCGGTTAACTTTGTAAATATTTGAAAGTTCTTTCCTTTTATGCTAACAAATACATTGGCAGAATTGTTAAAAATCAGCTTCTCAATTTTGCTGAGTTCAATTTTTTTATTTTCAACAAACAAATGAATATTTCCAAGTAGTTTATTGTTCCATTCTTCAAATGCTTTTCTGTTACCAATAATGTTAAAATAAGATACAATAAAACGTATAGGGTAATAAATATTATCATATGTACGGTCTTGAGTATTTATCCTTAACTTAAAGTTAGCAAAAACGTCTTTTTTTGAGTATTCATAAATTATATCTTCTGAGGCACATTCTGATTCGCTAAATTCGTAAGGCAAAGAATTTATATTATCCAATAAATCAGACTCCTGGTCTGTTTGCTGATCTTCTTCTGATACAATATAATCGTTTTCAATTAAGAACTCTAAATAAGCATATAAACCACTTTTATAATTTTGCAAAGTTTTAAGCGGACGACCAAAACGCATTTCTGCATCTTTTATAGAAAGTTGTTGAATCATAAAATCAATAGCATTTGTTTTTAATTTACTCGATGAAATATTGCTATCAAGTATGTCGAACAATCTATAAGATTTTATATTTTTAATTTCAATAGTTTTGCTTGCACCCGAAACATAACTTAAATACGATTTTGCAGATGATTCTGAAATTCCTAAATTTTTAATTAACCATTGATTAAATTCTTCTTTTTGATGAAATTCGGTTGTCATAAGTAATTTTTTTTATTTAAATTTTATATTTAAGAAACGTCTGCTTTTTTATAACAGGGTTTCGAATTGTGTTGAAATATTATCATCAGTTTTTTTTAGTGTGACAGGAAACTTTTTTAAGTCTTCAAAACTAAGGTTGTTTTTTCTGACCAGTTTTTTTTTGATGGTAAAAACCAATTGTCTATCTATGAGTATAAAATAGTTTTCTAAAATTACCATAATTTCAAAACTCAGGCACTATACTTTTATCGCCCTCTTCAAATACTAAAAGTCCTGTAATTACTTCCTCTTTTAGCATATCTCTTTTTTCAAAAGGCATTGCAGCTTCATCAGGAAAATTTTCTTGAGAAGCCTCATTGAGGTACTTTTTAATAAATTCTGACCGCATGTTGAATAGCTTTTCTGAAATTTCATTCCAATCATAACCAAAATCCTCTAATGAGTTGTGGTCTGTCAATTCATTATCTTCATCAGTAAACTCTTCAAAATCCTCAGGTGAACTGCTTGAACCATATACTTTAGTTTTGATGTCATAAAAGTAATATTGGGCATTAAACCCTCCTCTTACAGGTTCTAAAAAAACAATCAGGGTATATTTTTCATTAGTCTGCACTATTTCAGCTTCTACCAATGCTAGGTCATTGCCTTTATTGTTATCTTCAACCTTGATCTTGGTGTAATCTCTTGCCATTTTGTTATTGTTATTAGTTATACTTGACTTTTCAATTGAATATCCAAGATTTGTAGCATAATCTATAAACCTTTTAATATTCTCTCCCCATTGATTACAAACCACCACATGAGCGCCATTTTTAATCTTAAGTGGTTCTTTAACATTGTATCGCTTAGGATCTCTAACCTCGGCTTCTTTTTTAACAACTCCCTTTGAACCTTGTATTTCATCTGGAAAAGCTTTTTGTAAGTCTTCAAAACTGGGGTTATTTTTTTCTGCATAGTCTTTTACTACGGTAAAAACTAATTGTCTTTTGTTTAGGTCTTCACCTAAACCTTCTATGTTGTACTTGGTGTAATCTCTTGCCATTTACATTATATAACGCTATCTATTATTTCTTGAGCAATTTTTTCATAGTTAATTTCTAAATCTGAACTTACTCCAAAATATTGGCCATATGAACTAAACTCTCCTTGATAGTCCTCATTATTAACATCAATACCGTAAAAATTAAGAAGTAGTTTATCAATAAACTCAACAAGCCAATCTTCAGAGTATTCAAATCCTTCTTCCTCAATTTTTAAAGAATAACCTAAAGCTTGAGCTACTATAAATTCAGCAAGCATGGTTGAATCTTCACAATAAGCTAATTGCTCTATCACATATTTAAAATATGCAGTATAATATAATTTAAAATCTAAGCTATTTACCTCTGAGACTTCAAGACCTTCTAAATCTAATATTTGATCTAGTAGTGGTGACTCATTCAAAGAATCTTTTAACTCCCATTCATCTTCATTGATTCGAAATGCAGCTTCATAATCTTCCATCTCATAACTAAAAAAGGCCTCAAACTCATCCGCTTCATTATCATAGTAACGGTTGGTAAGAGCTTCAAATAGCTTTGCCGGACCAAAATACTTATGGCTCGTTCTCAACTGCTTCTCAAAGAAATCATTAGTTAAAGTTAGAAAATCTTCATTCTTCCGATTATCTGTTAATTGTTTGACCAATGAAGTAGGAAAATTAGTATCTAGTGCGAGTTCAAAAACTTGATTTTGTTTGGCAGGCACTTGATTACTCATAATTTGATAATTAAGTTTGTTAGCAGACTCGATAAAACCATTAATATTCTCTCCCCACTGATTAGAAACTACCACATGTGCGCCATTCTTAATTTTAATTGGTTCACGCATATTGAAGTGCTTTGGGTTTTTTACATCAGACTCTTTCCGAATAAAGCCTTTTGATCCTTGAACATCATCTGGAAATACCTGTTGTAAGTCTTCAAAACTTGGTTTGTTTTTTTCTATATAGTCTTTTACGATGGTAAAAACTAGTTTTCGTTTATTTAGGTTCTCACCTAAACCTTCTACTTTGTACTTGGTGTAATCTCTTGACATTTTGGTTTATAATTTATATTAAAATTATTTTCTGTTTTTCTATGATGGAATGTAATCATGGTCAAAAACATCATTTTCAATTAAATATTCAGCTATTGAAGGCCAATTGTGCAAATAACCATTCCACGAATCTTCCTCTTCATACTCTTCTAATTCAACTGTTAATGATATTAATGTGTTTTTTATGATGTAGCTATTGATATTCTGTTTTTTTTAAAAATGATACAGATTGAGTTATTAATGTTAACCATTCCTGCTTGTAGTCTAGCCAATTATTTTTCATCTCAGTTTTTCAAGATAGTTAATATGATATTTTTTAAAAGATTATTGTCTAAACATTCTAATATGTATTTAGTGTAATCTCTACATCAAATAAAATAATTGTATTAGTAAAATCATTACTCTTTTAGGTAAAAAAGGTTTTTAAACCGAAAAAACTATTTTTAATAAGGTGCTATAAAATTTTATAAAAGTTATGATTATTAGAGAAAATTGGTACTAATAAATAAATTTTAGTTTAAAAATAAAGCTATTTTAATATCTCTAAACGATGCACTTTACATCCTTTAAATATTAAAATTCAATAGTTTTAAATAAGGCTTAAAAAATATGGGTAAGGATTTCTTATTATCATATTGTTATTGTATTTAAAAAAATATACTTTTTTATGCGACTAGCATTTCTTTTTTAAAGAAAAAATCTTCGTATTTTTGTAATACCATGAACAAATACATAGACATCATAAAAAGCTCGTATGCTGATTATTGGAACTACATAAAACAATCTGTTTTGATGGAACTGAATTGGGAAAATTATTTCTATGGATTAATTTTGATTTCATTGCTAGTTTGGGGATTAGAAGCTATTTTTCCTTGGCGAAAAAATCAATCATTGTTCAGAAAAGATTTTTGGTTAGACACATTTTACATGTTTTTTAATTTCTTTTTACTAAACCTAATTGTGTTGATGGCATTATCTAACACCACTGCAGCAATTTTTAATGACATTTTAAGCGTTGTAGGTTTATCTGTCTCTAGTTTTCAATTGTTAGAAATTAACAAACTCCCTTTTGTTGTAAGAATTTTTATCTTTTTTATTGTGGTAGATTTTGTACAATGGTGGACACATCGATTGCTACACAGATCAGAATTTCTATGGAATTTCCACAAAGTGCATCACTCTGTAAAACAAATGGGGTTTGCAGCACATTTGCGCTATCATTGGATGGAACCTGTAGTTTACAATTCTCTACGATACATTCCATTGGCAATTATTGGTGGTTTTTCTGCTCAAGATGTGGCTTTTGTACATTTTTTTAATATTGCAATTGGCCACTTAAATCATGCCAATATTAATTGGGATTATGGTTGCCTTAAATACATTTTTAACAACCCAAAAATGCACATTTGGCATCATGCAAAAGAATTGCCTGAAGAACACAAGTATGGCGTAAATTTCGGATTAACCTTAAGTATTTGGGACTACCTCTTTAAAACCAATTACATACCACATTCTGGTAGAGATATCGAATTAGGTTTTTCTGGTGATGAAGATTTCCCAAAAGGTTTTATACAACAAGAATTGTATCCCTTAGGAAAAAAACAAACCTCTTAAAGACTCTCAATTAACTTAAACAAAAAACCCTTTACATTAAAGTAAAGGGCTTCTTAATTTGTAGAGTTTAAACATCTACGTCTCTTTTTCACTATCTTTTTAAATTCGTAATATATTTAACAGAACTTTCTTTTTTGATTACAATTTAAATAATAACTAATTTAGGACATCATTCATAACATATTTGTAAATTTAAGTTTTTAAAAGATTTATAAGTTTTTAAAAAAGTATTTTAAGTATTTAAACCAATGATAACCAACATAGTTTTAAATTATATTTTTATTACATAGAAATAATATGTAAAATTAAGAGCTACAGAGAGATGCTATTAAAAAAATATGCGACATCGTATTATACCATATTTTTTTTTAGCATATATTTATGTTTTTTTTAATTGTGCTTGTATGTTATTCTAATAAAATTATTTTCTACTGCCAACATTTAAAAGGTATATTTTATGTTTTAAAATACTTATTATCAAGTCACTTTACAATAATTCTAAAAATAAAAGTATAAGGCTATTATGCCTAACTTATTAAATAGCATAATAAACTTGGTATATAAAATCTTCTTAATTCAAAAAGGCAATTAAACTATATTAAAATCTTTTTTTATTTAGGTTAAATTGGTTTACAACTAAAAAAACCAAAATAAAACACTAAATGTTCGCCTCTAAATCATCTAAATTAATATTTTAGTAAAAAAAACAATGATTTTTAAACAACTACTTTTAATTTTAACTCTTTTTGCACAAATTTCACCAAAAGTTTTTTTAGATAAGAACGGAATTACTATAAAATGTAATGAAGCTGCTAAAGTTGGAGAAACTTATACTTTTAACAATACTTCCTACTTAATAGTTGACAACGATCTATTAAAAGAATTAGTAAAAAACAACGAGTCTTTAGAAAATGTTGTTACTACTTATGTAACCGACATGAGCTATCTTTTTTATAAAAATAAAAAATTTAACGACAATATAAGTCATTGGGATGTTTCTAATGTTACCAGTATGAGTTGGATGTTTGGATTTTGCGAAGAATTTAATGGAGATATTAGTAATTGGAATACTGAAAATGTAGAATTTTTTAACGACATGTTTCATGGTACAAAAAATTTTAATTCAGACTTATCTAAATGGAATGTTAGTAAAGGCATACTATTTAATGGTATGTTTTTTGAAAGTTTTTTTAATAAAGACATTAATACTTGGGATGTTTCTAGTGCTTCTAATTTGAGTGGGATGTTTGATAATGCTTTGGATTTTAATAAACCTTTATCTAATTGGGATGTTTCTAATGTGAAATTAATGGGTGGTATGTTTGCTGAAGCCATTAAATTTAATCAAGATATAAGCATGTGGGATGTAAGTAAAGTTACAGATATGACAAATATGTTTAGAAATGCTGTTAAATTTGAACAAGATTTATCTTCATGGACACCAAGAATTTACATTACTCCAAAAAATTTTAATTTTAACAGCCCTGTTATAGGACCAGAGTTTAAAAAATCTACAAACATTTATTTGCCTTTAATTATTACAGTTATAATTTTTATGCTAATTTATTTTTATACAATTTATCGTTTTAAGAAAAAAGAGGAATTTAAAGAGTACAATAGCATTATTAAGAAATTAATACACAACAAAAAAATAAATGATCATTATTTGACAAAAAATGATTTAGATGAGATATTTGACATACAGCATTTAGAGTATGAAAAACAAAAAGCCAAAAGATCTTCTTTAATTAAAGAAATTAATAATTACAAACCTGAATTAATTAATAGAGTGAGAGACCCCGAAGATAAGCGGTCTTTTTTGTATAAAATAGATTGTTAAGCCTACACTATAAAAATTTCTAATAATTATTAAAATAGATTAGAAATAATAGTTTTTTAAGGGGATTTTTTACACACTTATTAGAAAAGTGTTGTATTAAAAAATTATAATATCTCTACACTGTAACGCTATTTCAGGACGTCACAAGCCTTTAACTCTCTCTTTTTTCTTAATTTAAAATTGATACTTTAACAAGACTTCTAATGAACTACCTACATTGCTGTATTGGCTTTGTGAGTTAACCTCGTATACCCAACCTGTTGTAAATTGATTGTTTAATTTTAAGTTCATTAAAGCTGCAAATGCATTGTTGGTTCTATAGGTAGCGCCTATCTCAAAACTTCTATTAAAACCTACCATGGTATTAAAATCTGTTATTATTGGCGCTCCTGTTACAGTACGTGTAAAAACACTTGGTCTTACGTAAATATTCTCTGACTTAGAAACCAAAAACTCATAGCCCATAGCAATGTACAAATGAGGTTTATCGGTAACAACACTAACCAATCCATTTTCTGTCTTGGTTTGTCTGGTATCTAAAACTCTTGGTACTCCTACCGAAAAGTAAAAAGCTCCCTTTGTATAATGCGCTCCAAAACCAATATTGGGTAAAATTATATCTGTCGTATTTAAAGAAGGATCTGCTACTAAATTATAGGTGTTTAAACCACCTGCATTAATCGCATAAAAATTAGCTCCTGCCTTAACACCTAAATATAAGAAGGCCTCGTCTTCTAATTGTAAACGATAACTATAATCGATACTTACAAAGGTAGATTGTGTTACAAAAACCTTATCCATAATCACAGAAACTCCTAATCCTACATTATTCCCGGCATCATAACCGTAGGTAAAGCTTGTGGTAATTGGAGACATTGGTGCATTTGCCCAATGACGCCTGTGTAATAAAGTCATCGTACTACCACCATCTAAGCTAACCGCTGCTGGATTAAATAATACCATTTGTGAGTTGTACTGTGTAATTAAACTCTCTTGTTGTGCTTTGGTATCTAATGATACTATAATCATTAATAAAGCTATAAAATATATTTTTTTCATAATTCTAGTGGGTATCTTAATGATTATTTTGTTTTGTATATCCAACCTTTATAATCGATTGTACCATTACCGTCTAAATCTAGTTGATAAAAGTAAGCTGTGTTATCTGGCAAAGATTTTCCTGTATTGCCTTGTTTTCTGCCGTTCCAAGTATTCAAGTACCCTTTCTTGCGATAGACTTCTTCGCCATATCTATTGTAGATAAACACTTGATTATTTGGATAGTTCTCTATGTTATAAATCATCCAAGTATCATTAATTCCATCGCCATTTGGTGTAACTGCTTCTGAGATATTAATCTCAACCGTATCACAAACATCTCCTAAACCATCACCATCTCTATCTTCTTGCAAAGGATTATATGCTAAAGGACAGTTATCTTGATCATCATTGATACCATCGTTATCATCATCAGTATCTGTGGCATCATTTACGCCATCATTATCATTGTCTGTTCCGTTGTCATTCAAGCCATCGCCATTTATGTCAGCATCAGAATCATTGTTGATACCATCATTATCAATGTCTGAATCTACACAGTCTGGTAGTGTATCTCCATCAGTATCTGTGGCTAATGAACTGGAATCTAATGGATCTGATCCACAAGCAATCTCATTAACATCTAACTGACCATCGCCATCATCATCAGTATCTGCATTGTCTCCAGTACCATCGCCGTCCGTGTCTGTATCTTCTTCTGGATCTAATGGAAAGGCATCATTAGTATCTAAAGTACCGTCGTTATCGTCATCAGGGTCATTTTCATCGTTAATACCATCGGCATCGTTATCTTCTCCATTGTCGTTGGTTCCATCGCCATCTATATCCGCATCATCGTTGTTGTTGATGCCATCGCCGTCACAGTCTGCTGTATACCAAGCTGTACTTGGTGTTTCTGTTTGGCTTGTTAATATTAAGTCACATGGGTCGGTTGCATCTGTATTATCATTATCTTCTATGTCATCTGCAACACCATCGCCATCTGTATCGATTCTAATAATGCTAAAAATTGCGTCTGTTTGAATGTCTAAAGTGTAATTATCACCTGCACTTAAGGTCCCTGAAGTTATCAAATACGTTCCAACTGCCTCGCCAGATTCTCGGGTTAAAGTTCCTGTAAATGCATCTGCTCCAAAAAGTATTGGATCTGCTGTAAATACTAAAACAGGATCTTGAGCGCCATAGTCTTTCTCTTGATCTGCTATTAAAATATTGATACTTTTTGGTAGAATACTAAAAGTTATTTCTTTATTACCCGTATAATTTCCATAACTAACAATCTTCACTGTAGCTGTACCAACATTGATATTATTACTATAATCTAATCCATAATCAGTTCCTTGTACCAAAATAACTGATCCATCTTTCACCGTCAATGGTGGAGTGATATCCTGACCAGAATAAATGAAATCATCAATAGGGGCTATGCTAATAGTTGTATCCGTAATCGACTTACTAGTAATCGTAAAGTCGGCTGTTACAAAGCTTACGGTATAATTACTATCAGCAGCACCGGAAGGTGTAATGGTATAGGTATCTACATCTTCTCCTATTGCTCTTGCGATGCTAACTCCTGTATCTAAACTAGATTCGGTATCACCATTTACGAATCCTGTAATTGTATAGGTTAGCGCTGGATCTGTGGCTCCATATACTTTTGTTTGACCTGAATCAGCTGTTACTGTTAAAGCGGCTTTGGTGATGCTAAAGTCGGCTGTTATAAAGCTTATGTTATAATTGCTATCAACAGCACCGGAAGGTGTAATGGTATAGGTATTTACATCTTCTCCTGTTGCTCTTGCAATGCTAACTCCTGTATCTAAACTAGATTCATTATCTGTCCCTTGGAATCCTGTAATTGTATAGGTTAGTGCTGGGTCTGTTGCGCCATATACTTTTGTTTGACCTGAATCAGCTGTTACTGTTAAAGAAGCTTTGGTGATGCTAAAGTCGGCTGTTACAAAGCTTACGGTATAATTACTATCAGCAGCACCGGAAGGTGTAATGGTATAGGTATCTACATCTTCTCCTGTTGCTCTTGCGATGCTAACTCCTGTATCTAAACTAGATTCGGTATCACCATTTACGAATCCTGTAATTGTGTAGGTTAGCGCTGGATCTGTTGCGCCATATACTTTCGTTTGACCTGAATCAGCTGTTACTGTTAAAGCGGCTTTGGTGATGCTAAAGTCTGCGGTTACAAAGCTTACGGTATAATTACTATCAGCAGCACCGGAAGGTGTAATGGTATAGGTATCTACATCTTCTCCTGTTGCTCTTACGATGCTAACTCCTGTATCTAAATCTGATTCTGTATCACCATTTATATATCCTGTAATCGTGTAGGTAAGTGTTGGGTCTGTTGCACCATATACTTTCGTTTGACCTGAATCAGCTGTTACTGTTAAAGCGGCTTTGGTTATGATAAAGTCGGCTGTTACAAAGCTTATGTTATAATTACTATCAGCAGCACCGGAAGGTGTAATGGTATAGGTATCTACATCTTCTCCTATTGCTCTTGCGATGCTAACTCCTGTATCTAAACTAGATTCGGTATCACCATTTACGAATCCTGTAATTGTATAGGTTAGCGCTGGATCTGTTGCTCCATATACTTTTGTTTGTCCTGAATCAGCTGTTACTGTTAAAGCGGCTTTGGTGATGCTAAAGTCGGCTGTTACAAAGCTTACGGTATAATTACTATCAGCAGTACCGGAAGGTGTAATGGTATAGGTTCCTACATCTTCTCCTGTTGCTCTTACGATGCTAACTCCTGTATCTAAATCTGATTCTGTATCACCATTTACATATCCTGTAATCGTGTAGGTAAGTGTTGGGTCTGTTGCACCATATACTTTTGTTTGACCTGAGTCAGCTGTAACTGTTAAAGCGGCTTTGGTGATGCTAAAGTCGGCTGTTACAAAGCTTATGTTATAATTACTATCAACAGCACCGGAAGGTGTAATGGTATAGGTATCTACATCTTCTCCTGTTGCTCTTGCGATGCTAACTCCTGTATCTAAACTAGATTCGGTATCACTATTTACGAATCCTGTAATTGTATAGGTTAGCGCTGGATCTGTTGCGCCATATACTTTTGTTTGGCCTGAATCAGCTGTTACTGTTAAAGAAGCTTTGGTTATGTTGAAAGTTACTGTTCTTGTTCCGTTGTAGTTGCCTTTACCTGTAATGGTAATTGTAGCTGTACCTACATTGGTATTGTCTACATAACTCAACTCATAGTCTGTATCTTGTGTAAGTATGGTTGCCCCATCCTCTACCTGTGGTATTGGGGTTTGAGCTTGACCTGTGTATACCAAATCAGCTATGGTTGCTGTTGTAATGTCCGTATCTGTAATGGATTTTAAAACGGTAACCGTTGCATCTGCTGTACTTTCATTTCCAGAGGTGTCTTTTACTGTTAAAGTAACCGTATTTTCTCCTAAATCTGCTATAGTAAAAGTACTTTTACTTAATACGTAACTTTCTATACCACAATTATCTGTACTTCCATCGTTTATTTCTGAGGGTGTAATAATTGCAGCACCATCATCACCTAATACCACTGTAATATTTTTAACTGCTACTGTAGGTGGCGTATTTTCTACAACCGTTACTACTTGTGTGGCTGAGGCTGTGTTTGAACCGTTATCTACTGTCCAAGTGACTGTATGCATTCCTATTGAATAATTTGTAGGTGCTACTTTGGTTAGAGTTGCATCACCACAATTGGATGCTGTATAAACAGGAGTCCCTAAATCTACATTGGTAGCCTCACAACTGTTTGCATCTGCTATAACTGTAATTGCTGGTGGTGCTATAATAGTTGGTGAGCTTCCAGAAGTTAATAAACCACCATCATAAATGGAATGTCTTCTATATAAAAGTTCTCTTGCAGCACTACTTGCACAACTATACTTGGTTTCAGGTAGATAAAACTCAATAAAATAAATATCATCAATGTACTGAACCCAACCATTTAATAGAGCATCATAATTTGCTGTGGATAAAGGAACCCTATCTAAAAATGAAAATAAATACCTTACGCGACTTACATCCCAATCACCAATATCTTGATTAAAAGATCTAGCATCAGCAAACATTCCTTCCATCCTTCTTACATTACTTACATCCCAACCACCAATATCTTGATTAAAAGATCTAGCATTATAAAACATAAAGGACATATCATCTACTCTCCTTACATTCCAAGACCCAATATCTTGGTTAAAAGAGCTAGCACCAGCAAACATAAAGGACATATTATCTACTCTACTTACATTCCAGTTACCAATATCTTGGTTAAAAGAGCTAGCATTATAAAACATGTGGCTAGTGTTAGTTATCCCTTCGGGTAAAGCATTGGGTACAACAACTAGGTTTGTGGCATTAAAAAAAGCCCCAGATAAACTCTCTAAACCTAAATTACCAAAACTAGTTACCTCTACTAGTTTTTCTATATTAGTATATGTTGAACTACCTTTTCCAAATTGGGTTAAGCTTCCATATATTTTAACGGTATAAGTACCTTCTGAACTGAAGGTATGTGATTTATCACCTGAGGTAGTTACTGCTTCTATACAACTGCCATCTCCCCAATCTATCTGTACATTAACTGAACCCTGTAAAGGTAAAGTAACAGTAGTTCCATCAGATAATGAAGTATCAAAAACTAGCTTCATTGAGGTATCTTGAGCAGTTACTGTTAAGTTTGCTATACTTTCGTTATAAGAGGTATCTTCTACAGTTACTGTTGCTAGAGCGGTATCAGTATTCCCATTTACATCTGTTACTGTAAGTACAACTTCATTTGTTCCTGAATCCTCACAATCAAAATCTGTACGATCTAAACTCATACTCACAATACCACAATTATCGGTAGAACCATCATCAATTTCTGAAGGCGAAATAGTTACCTTACCGCTAGCATCGAGTTGTACCAATATGTCTTTTGCTATTGCAGTTGGTGCAATATTATCTTCTAAAGTAACCACTGCTGTTGCTGTTGCTGCATTACCAGAAGTATCAGTAACTGTTAAAGTAACTGTCTTAGTATTTTCATTTTCTATTTGAGCACTAGTTAAGCCACCACCGTAAATCATATGATTATCACCAATGTTATCAAACACTTTTTCACTATCAAATGTTGAAAAATCGTATTCTACTATGACATCTGAAGACAACGGTGTTCTGTTTTGATAAAATGCAATGGCTTCAGCTGTATAAAAAGGTACTGTATATAACGTAACTTTGTCTATACTACCTCGAAATCTGTTACCACCAGCTCCATCTCTATTCGCCCCAATGCGAACAAAGGCATTTGATCCAGAATAACTTCTTGAATTATTTACCTCGCTATCTAAGACTCCATTGATAAAAATGCGCGTCTTATTTTGTATCTTATCTAACACAAAAATAACATCAACCCATTGGTCTTCTGGTATAGCATTTGTGGCTGTGTGATACGTCCAACCGCCACTACTAAATGAATCGAGGCCAAAACGCGGCTTAAGATTTGAATCTATACTAATATCTAAAGATAATTTTCCAGTACCCTCTATACCTTTAGAAAAGATAGCACCACCAGTACTAGTTTTAATTCGTGTTGCTAATGTAAAACTAGAGTTTGTAGTGTATGGTAAATTATTATCTTGAAGAAAACCTACACCAGATGAACCATTATTCAAAAAATGAGTTACGTTAGAACACGTAAAATCTGAAGTATCTAAACTCATACTCTCAATACTACAATTGTCTGTACTACCATTATCTATCTGAGAAGGTGTAATACTTGCAGTACCATTTTCATCTAAAGCTACTGTAATGTTTTGTGTAACTACTGTTGGTGCAATATTATCTACAACAGTTACTATTGCTGTAGCAGAAGAGCTATATAAATCTATTCTTGGTTGAAATGAAATTAGACTTGCTTGAGACGAATTTGATGTTGTATAGGCATAACTATATGTACCACTAGATTTATAATACCAATCTTCCAATACACCATCACTGTTGCTATCCCATTGGTATTTTAATTTAAACTTGGAATCATATGCTATATTTACATCTTCTGTATCTTCTTTTTCAAGAACAAAGAAAGAACTAGTACTTTCTGATGTTGTCCATCTTAACATGTTTATAGAACCTTGCCTACTTCCTACTAAAAATTGCTCTTTTACAGCACTATATAATCGTACGGTATCTAAATGTTTTAATTGTCTATTTTCGTTATTTTTTTTGACGATAGTAAACTGTGTCTTTGTATGTCCTGCATAAGCTCCGTTAGAATGTGTGCCAATATATTGTGAACCTATTGTAAGATAAACATCTAAACCATTCGCTAAATCTGGAATCTGTGAGCTTGCTGTTAAGGTAACTGTATTATCTCCTAAATCACCTTTATCAAAGTCTGTAACATCTAATGCATAACTAGCTATACCACAATTGTCTGTACTACCATTATCTATCTGTGAAGGTGTAATACTTGCAGTACCATTTTCATCTAAAGCTACTGTAATGTTTTGTGTAGCTGTTGTAGGTGCTGTAGTGTCGTCAATTACCGTAACGTTAAAGGTGGTTTTCGTTGCGTTATTTGCGCTATCGGTAACCGTTACCGTTATTACTGCAATACCCGTTTGTGTAGCAACAGGGCTTAGTACTAAAGTTCTATCTGCACTTGCACCACCCAAACTAATATTAGCATCAGGTAGTAAGGCTTGGTTATTAGAAGTAGCGGTTACTACTAAATCTGCAACTGGGGTTACATCATCAGCAAGGGTAACAGACAACTCTTCTGAATTAGTACTAGGGCATAGCGTAACATCTACTATACCTGTAACTGTAGGCGCTAGATCTGCACCAGTAATATTCATAAAACTTTGCCATACTGGTGTACTTTGGTAGGCGCTTATACTCTCTGAAGGTACACTAAGAGGTATATTACTTATTGATAGGTTAAAAAAAACATTGAAGTTGATAACAACAGGAGAGTTTGGTAAGGCAGTAACATTAGATAAACTAGAACAATTCCTAAAAGCATATTTCTCTATAGTCGTAAGACTATCGGGCAATGTGATACTTGTTAAACTAGAACAATTGTAAAAAGCATATTCCTTTATAGTTGTAAGACTATCGGGCAGTTTGATACTTGTTAAACTAGAACAATTCCAAAAAGTGGACTTCCCTATAGTTGTGACACTATCGGGCAACGTGATACTTGTTAAACTAGAACAATTAGAAAAAGCATAACCCTCTATAGTTGTAAGATTATTGGGCAACGTGATACTTGTTAAACTAGAACATTTGGAAAAAGCGGAATCCCCTATAGTTGTAAGACTATCGGGTAACGTAATACTTATTAAATTAGAACAATCGAAAAAAGCGGAATTCCCTATAGTTGTAAGACTATCGGGTAACGTAATACTTATTAAACTAGAACAACTGGAAAAAGCATTTCTCCCTAAAGTTGTAAGACTATCAGGTAGCGTAATACTTGTTAAATTAGAACAATTAGAAAAAGCACTAGTCCATATAGATGTAAGACTATTGGGTAACGTAATACTTGTTAAATTAGAACAATTAAAAAAAGCCGAGGCCCCTATATTTGTTACGTTATAGGTAGTACCACCATGATTTACAGTGCTAGGAACATCAATATCCCCACTGTAACAACCTGTCTTTGATACCACAGTAGCTTCAGTGCCGTTAAACGTATAATTAATACCACCTATTTCGGTCTGAGACCAGAGCATGGTAGTAAAAAATAAAAATACCAAGAAAATTCTTTTTTGTAATAGCCGACTGCTATTTGAAAACTTTAAGAAAGAAAACAAAAATAACGGTGAAAAAATCTTTGCAGAAAAGTTTTTCATGAGAATTGGGGGATTTAAAAATAAATAAAATTGACAAGTTTACATCTAAGCAACTTAAAACCATCTCTTAAAAGATACCTAAAAGCTACTGCTGTGTTACAAAAAAAAAGAATAATAGAAAGTAAACTGTAAATTTGTGATAAACAACGCTATGTTGTGACAAACGACCACTTTTTAACATTTAAGAAAGAAATTTAAAACTGCTGTAAAACTTCTTTGTAAGCCCTACCTACTGGTAATTTTGCATTGGTTACATGTACTAATTTAGCGTTAAAAAAGGTAATGAAATTAGTATTTACGATATACGATTTATGTATTTGAACAAAAAAAATAGGCATTAAGTCACTACATTCTTTAAGCTTCATCCTAGTTACATACTCCTTTTCTTGCGTTTCAAATTTTAGGTAGTTGCCTTCTGCTTTTACAAATAATAAGGCATCAAATTTAATTTTCACAAAATTACCATCTACCTTAATCATCATACTTGTTGTATCTGTTTGATTTGTTTGGGTAACCACCTCTTTTTTTGAGTCTAAAGCTAATTGTACATTCGTAAAAATATCTATTTCTGTAAATGGTTTTATAATGTAAGATTGTGGTTTGTGAACTAGAGCTTTTGAAATTGTTTTTTTATCTGAATTAGAGGTTACGTAGATAAAAGGAATTTGATAATTTAAATGGATGATTTCTGCCAACTCTATACCACTAATTTTACCATTAATTACAATGTCTATCAAAACCAAGTCTACAGCAAATGTTTTTAAAGCTATAATAGCTTCTTCTGCATTGTCTACTATAGCAACAACATTAAAATTGTTTTTTTCTAAAGATTGCTTTAAATCTTCAGCAACCAAATAGTTATCTTCTACTATTAATATGTTTGTATCCATCTATACAATTAAATCTTTTGGTATTACAATATGGTGTTGCACCCCTTTTTCTACTGCAGTTGTTAAAGTAGCCTTCCCTTTTAATTGTTTCACTAAAATAGTAATTAATTGCAAACCAAACCCTTTTTGTCCTTGATTATTAAAACCTTTACCAGTATCTAAAATAGTAAGCAAATAGTCCGTTTCTGTAGCTTTTAAAGTTACAGAAAAAAGAAGATTTGTGTTTGTATTGTATTTTATTGTATTCGTAAGGGCTTCATTTACCATTAAACCGATATTTATAGCAGTATCTACAGCAACAGAAAACGGAGTATCTATAGTAATTGTAAATTTAGCGTGTAAGGTATAACTAGCAATTAGATTTTTTACAATCTCTTCTAAATAGTCTTTTAATGCAACAATACTTTCTAACTTATCATTTTGATATAATTGTTGATGCACCAAAGACATTGTTTTAATTCTTGTTTTACTATCGTTTAATGCACGCTTGCTTTCTGGGTTTTGTAAGGTGTTATTTTGTAATGACAGTAAACTAGAAATCATTTGCAAATTATTTTTAATTCTATGGTGCATTTCTTGCAGTAAAAATTCATTTTTTGCACTAATTTCTGCCTCATTTTTTGCAAATTGACTAAGCGATACATTGCTAATTTCTAATTCTTCTTTTGCCTTTTTTTGCTGTATGTAATTACTATAGACTAAAAAAACAATAAGCAGTAAAGCAAATGAAACAGTGATAATAAGAAGTATAATTCGTTTTTGATTGGTAGCGTCTTTTTCTAGTAGATTTGTTTTTTCTTTTTCATTTAATAACAATTCTTTTTTTTGTGTAAGATCGTATTCTGCAAGTAATAATAACGCACTGTTTTTTTGATTTTGAAAACTTATAGAATCTTTTAAATCAAAATAACGTGTCATAAAAGTATTGTGCTGAGACCATTTATTGCTTAATTTATTGGCTATTGCATACTGCTTAAACCAATCTAGTTCTAGGCTCAAAATTCTTTTGTTTTTTAAAGATTTTTTAATTTTTTTTAAATAAGCTATAGCTTCTTTTGGGGTGTTTAAAGCATTGTAGCATTTTGCGATAGACATCCATTTATATAATTTTTGGTCTACTTCATTAATTTTTTTGCAATATGGTATTACTTTTTGAAGTAGTGGAAGCGCTGATTGATACTTGTGTTCTGCCAGTAAGCATTCTCCTTGCTGTGAAATGGCTAGGTTTTTAAAATAGACTTTCACAAACTCTGTATACTCGTTTTTTCCTGTATAGTTGTCATTATTTATGATATAATCTGCCTGATTTTCCATTTGTTTGAAATGATACCGAGCACTATCTATCTGCGTGTTTTTTAAAAACAACTTCCCCAATTTATTATGGTATCTAATTTTTTGAAAATCAGTATTAAAATCATTTCTTTCAAAAGAAGTAAACTCCTTTATGGTTTCTGTATACATACCAAAAGCTTCATAAAGCTCCCAAAAACTGTTAGAAAAACCTTGTTCTATGCGTTCTTTTCGAATTAAAATAGCCTCTTTATAGTTGCCTAAAAAACTATAGCTAAACTCTAAACGCTCCAACATATTTTTATACTGGACCTCTTCTAAATCGCTGTTTTTTTCTATAGCAAACTCTAAGTAAGGAATCGCTTCTTCAAAATTTGTTTTTCTATGATGTATTATAGCTAAGGCTCTCGCTAATTGGGCGGCTATTTTAGTGTTTTTTGATGCTACTGCTGATTTATATTGAAAAGACAAAATAGTTACCCAATCTTTATTTGTATAGTTTTGATAAAGCTTTAGTTTATTTTTTGGGTAAAGCGAATTAAAATAGTCTAAAAGATTTTTTGCTATTGCTTCTGAATATTCTTCTGTTAAAATTTCTAATTTTGGTAAGCTTGTATTGTTTTTTTGTGGTATCCCATCAAAAGACAAACTACCATACAATACTATTCCATAAAAAATTCTAACAAAAAAATAATGCATAAAAAAGTGCTCTTTATATGTAGGCTACAATAATAAAAAACGAAGTTACTTAAAAAATTTAAGTTGCTTACTCTTTATAGAATAAGTAGGTCGGTGCACTCCCTAATTCCTACCTTTTTCATTTGGATATAAAGAAGGTAAATCATCACTTTGAAAATAAGCTTTTGTATCTATATTGATAGCCGTTAATTTACCTTTAAATGCGGCTCCTGTATCTAAATTCCAAATATTTAACGCATTCATAGGTTCTAATTCGTCATAATTTGTAGTTGGTGTGTGCCCAATATAAATTTCGTTGTAATGCTGAACTCTTTTTGGGTAAAATTTAGAGGATTTATCGATGTTTTTATCGGCTACCAAAGCCATTTCCCACAAGGTTCTATCGGTGCAAAATTTATGCGTATACGTTTCTTTATCTACACCATGCATAGAGGTAAAACCTGCATGTAAAAACAATCTATTTTCAGCATCTAAATAATACATTTTTAAATTCTTAAAAAAATGCAGGTGTTGCTTTTTTGCTTCTTCAGAAAAAGAATGATAACTTTCTATGGTTTCTTTACCACCATGTAAATACCAAGACGGATTGACATCTTCGTTATTTTCTAACCAATTTTCGCACCAAACATCATGGTTCCCTTTTATAAAAATGCAGTTTATTTTTTCTGATAGGTTGATTAAAAACTCAATAACTTGTGCAGATTCGCTCCAACCATCCACATAATCGCCCATAAAAATCAGGGTGTCTTCTTCTGTAATTTCTAGTTGGTTTAAAAGTTGAAGTAAGGCTTTTAAGCCTCCATGAATATCGCCAATTGCAAAAGTCCTCATAAAATATACTGTTTATAACAAAACTAGTTGTTTTTAAAAGAACACAAAATTATTTTTAAATTAATTTAATTACCAAACTGGCTTGCGTTATAGATGCCATAGAGATTCTTTCGACTTTGCTATGATACTTTAAAAATTCATTAAAACGAATAAAAAACAGCTTTTAAGCAGAAGCATTATTGTGCTATAAAGGTATTTTGAATAATTAAATTGGCCCAATTATCGTTATCTAAACCAAAAACAGAAAATTTATATTCATCATCTAAAATTAAATCTGGTGGTGTACTTGTATGAATTTTAGTAGCCTCTATATTAGATTCGTTGTAATATTGAAAGGTTTTTTCTTTGGTAAATGTACCAGACAAAAAAGTATCACCATCTTTGGTTAGGGCATTTAAAAACAAGTTGGACAAATACGTACCTTCTTCCCAAGTAAAAAGTGGTTTTAAGGTTTCTGGATAAGTAATTTCCACAGTGGTTTTCCATTCTGTGGGTTGCGTGTTATTTTTGGTTTTTATCGGTTTAGATATGTATAAAACATTATCAACAATATAAGTTACCAAACACCAAACTTCGTCTGAAGATTCTTTGGTAAATCTTCTAAATTTATTACCTATATCTGCTTTGTCAGTTAAATTTCTTCTACTGTAATTTTTATAATCTGTTGGATCTACTGTAGTATTTTTTGTTTCGTAATATCTAAAGTCAAAAGAATTTTCTAAAGGGTAATAATAAATATAATTGGTAGTAGCATTGCCATTTGCTGTGGCCCCGAATGCAAAGGCTTCTGCAATCGTTTTATCTGAATTTGCGGCAACAAATTCTTCTAAATTTCTAGGTATAAACTGTTCTTGGATAATTAAATTCACCCAATTATCTTCACTTACACCCATTAATGTGAAATTATAAACTTCATCTTCTACCAATTCTTCAGGCTTGATGGTGTTGATGTTTAAGGTTATATTAGAAGTATCGTAAAATTGAAAGAATTTTTCTTCTGTATATGTTCCAGAAATAAAGTTATCTTCTTCATCTGTAATGACCTGAAAATAAACGTTATTTTCATTTATAGCACCATCTAACCAAGTAAAATTAGGCTCTGTAGTGGTTTTATAATTGATAGAAACATCATTTGTATACTGGGTAGATTTTGATGTATTTTGAAGATGTATAGGATTTGAAATATGCAAAACACCTTCTTTTACAAATGTTACCAAACACCAATTCTCTATATCACTAGACCGTGAAAAACGAGCCAATTTACCACCAAAAACACTTGTAGATGTTAAGCTTTGTCTTCTGTAATTAGAAAAATCGTTTTTAGCTAAAGCTGGGTCTGTAAGTTCATAATATCTAACATCTGTAGCACCTTCTTCTGGATAATAAAAAATATAACTAAGGTTCGTATTGCCAACTGCATTAGCGGCATAAGCAATAACACCTTCAGATTTAAAATCGGGGTTTTCATCTATATACTCTTGTAAACTTCTTGCCACTTGCACATCATTATCTTGTGAACAAGCAGTAATTAAAATTGCGAAAACAATGGTAAAAAACAGTTGTTTTATCATGTATAAATTAAATTTTAAAAGTCATAATTGGCAATGCTGCATGGTTAGATAAATCTTCAGAAATACTACCCGAAAAAATATGAGACAAACCAGTTCTACCATGCGTTGCTGTAGTAATTAAATCTGCACCAACAGCATTAGAAAAATTTAAAATTCCTTTTTCTATAGATCTTTCACATACAAAATTTACGTTTATTAACCTATCTGTATTGCCCTCTGCTTTCATTAAAAACTCGTGGGCTATAGCATCCATTTCTGGAGAAGTTTTAAAGTTTTCGTTTGGTAAATTTACATACAAAATATGTTTTTTAGCATTAAAAACATCTAATGTTTTTAACATGTTTTTAAAAGCTGGTATAGATTCTTCTGAAAAATCTGTAGCGTAAACAACATCTTTAAAATCAGTATCTTTTAATTCTTTTTTAACAACAAAAACGGGTACTTCAGAAAAACGAATTACCTTTTCTGTATTAGAACCCATAAAAAATTCTTTTAAGCCACTAACACCATGAGAACCCATTACAATTAAATCTGCATTTACTTCTTTAGCAACCTGATTTACTTCGCTAAAAATTTTATAATGCTTTATTAAGGGAACCACTTTTAGATCTTCTAAAAAATCTTTCTGTAAAAACTCTGAAATTTTTTTTTCTGCTAATTTTAAGAAAAAGACTGCTTTTTCTTGCTGATAACTTGGGCTTTCTGACAAGTTTACTTCTTGTATATCTAACATGTGTAAAGCTATTATGGTAGCATTTGTTTTTTTTGCTAATAGCGCAGCAGTTTTTAAAGCGTTTTCTGAATGTATTGAAAAATCTACAGGTACAATAATCTTTTTCATATTTTTTATTTTTGATATCTCTTCAAATTTAAAAACTTTTAAGATCTTAAAAGAAGACATTTATCATGTTTACTGTTGATACAGTTTTGTTAATAATTTTTCTGCAGGTTTATTTTGTGGTGTAAATCGGTTGTCTTTTTCACCCCCCACTCTTTCATGAGCATGAAACCATTTCCATACAAAACCTCCAGCAAACCAGTCTTCTTTCCAAAATTGATTGTGTATTGCTTGCAAAGCATTTACTTGTGCTTTAAGATTGATAGCGCCTCTAACTCTATTTGCTTCCCAAGGTTTTTTACCATTAAAATGGATACTTCTATAACCAAATTCTGTAAACAATACAGGTTTTTTGATTTTTTTTTGCAAGGTGATAATTTCTTTTTTATGTTCTTGCCAGCCTTCTTCAAAATCTTGAACAGTAGGTGTTTTGTTGTCTGATAACGGAAAATAGGCATCTATACCAATGTAATCTAGTTCGTTCCAAAAAGTGATCCTTTTAAATTCATCCCAATTAGCAGCATAGGTTAATTTACCTTTGTAAACAGCTCTAATTTGTTTGATTAATTTTCGCCAAAATTCTGGTCTGTTTTTTACAAATTGTTCTAACTCTGTACCTATACATAAAATTTCTGCTTTTAATTCTTTGGCAGCTTTTGCATAGGTTAAAATATAATCTTTATAGGAGTTTTCTAAAATTGTCCAGTTTTCTTCTGTAGTTGCTTTTAAATCGCCTGTAAAACCACCTCTTCTTAACCACATATGTGGTTTTACCATAAGTTTTACACCTTCTTTTTTAAATTCTTTGGCATATTGCAACAGTCCGTTTTTGGTTTCTCCAAACCATTCTCTGTTTGTATTAAACTCAACTTTAGGGTGTGCTATATTTCTTATAAAACTATAAGGCATCAAAGCAACATAATTGCTTTGTATTTTTAAAACAGGTGTGATATGTTTTTTACTAATAGAATCTCTAGAAGCTACAAAACTAACTCCGTTAATTTTTTTAGTTTGACTTTTACAAGAAAAACATAAAGCAGTTAGTACAATTAAAAAGATGTTTTTTATTTTCATAACATCCCTAAAAATACTTCTTTTTATTAAAACAAAGCTCTTAAACCAATGTTAAAACTTTGCTCTAAGCAAACTCAAATTCCTTTGATAAATGACATAAAAGTGTAAGAAAATTTATTTATAATGATTCTAAACTTAAAAAAAAACCGATTTCATTTTTAAGTTCTTAACTTTCGTTTCTACATAAGAGCAACAAGCAATCAAAATGATGGAACATATAGTAATAATTGGTAATGGTATTTCTGGCGTAACTACCGCTAGACATATTAGAAAAAATTCTAACAAGAAAATTACTATCATTTCTGGAGAAACAAAATACTTTTTTTCTAGAACAGCACTCATGTACATTTACATGGGACATATGAAATTTGAGCATACAAAACCTTATGAAAACTGGTTCTGGGAAAAAAATAATATAACACTAAAAAAAGGGGTTATTAACTCTGTAAATACTGCTAATAAATTACTTGCTTTTACCAATGGCGAAACAGTATCCTATGATAAATTAATAATTGCAACAGGTTCTAAACCCAATAAATTTGGTTGGCCTGGACAAGATTTAGAGGGTGTTATGGGCATGTATCATAAACAAGATTTAGAGAAATTAGAAAAATATGCCCCAAATAATAAAACTTGCAAAAGAGCTGTAATTGTAGGTGGTGGATTGATAGGAATTGAATTGGCAGAAATGTTACGCAGTAGAAACATACCAGTAACTTTTTTAGTGCGTGAAGATAGTTTTTGGAATGGGGTTTTACCTGCACAAGAATCAGCAATGATTAACAAACACATTAAAGAACATCATATAGATTTACGTTTAAGTAACAATTTAAAAGCAATTAAAGCTGATGAAAATGGACATGTAAAATCTGTTATTATTGAAGAAACTGGTGAAGAAATATTTTGTGATGTAGTAGGATTAACTGCAGGAGTAACACCCAATATCGATTTTTTAAAAAACAGTGATATTGAAACTAAAAAAGGTGTTTTAGTAAATCGTTTTTTAGAAACCAATATAAAAGATATTTATGCCATTGGCGATTGTGCAGAACAACAAAAAGCAATTGGACAGCGCAGAAATATTGAGGCTGTTTGGTATACAGGCCGTATGATGGGCGAAACTTTAGCACAAACAATTTGTGGAAACAAAACAGCATACAATCCTGGAAATTGGTTTAATTCTGCTAAATTTTTAGATATCGAATACCAAACCTATGGTTGGGTATTTAGTGAGAAAAACAAAAAAGAAAATGAACTGTACTTTCAATGGAAACATCCCAAAGAATATAAATGTATCACCATTTCTTTTGATAAAGACACCCATCAATTTTTAGGAATAAATACCTTTGGCATACGAATGCGACACGAAATTTTTGATAAATGGTTAACCGAAAAAAGGGCTATAGAACATGTTTTAGAATACTTAGCAGATGCTAATTTTGACCCTGAATTTTACAAATTGTACGAACCTCAAATAGTTGCAAAATTTAATAAAGAAAATAACAAAAAAATACAGCCAAAAAAGAAAAGCTGGAAAAGAATTTTTAGCAAAACATAAAATATGAAAGCAATTAAACATACTGGTTTTGTTCTTTTTTTAGTAGCCTTAACCATTTTTACAGGATCATTGTTTACAGGATCTTTTCAGTTATCTAAATCTGAATTAGATGCTTTTTTAAAGGAAAAAAATTACAAAAGCACAGTTATTAGAGGTGCTTTAGAAGATGCTGTAATAACAGATAAAAAACTTACTATTTTTAAATTTTCTGCTAGAGTTAGAAAAGCGTATGAAAAATCAAACAGCTATTATGACGCTTTAATTACTAAATATAATGCGGCAAAAAATTGGGACAAAAAAGGAGAACAATATCAATATAAAATATACGGAAAACCACACACACTCAGTTATACTTTAGCCAAAAAGGCCGGTAGGGGTTTTGTAAAAGAAAACGCTAGTTTAATATGGTTTTTAACTTTTGGCTTTGGTATGATTGGTGCTTTGTTATTTATGTTACCAAACTTAATCTTATTAGGAAAACCTGGCATTAAAAACAATCATATTTATCATAATTCTGCAACCAACAGAGGTTTTGTGGCGTGGTTAGTGCTTATTTATTTGGTGGCTTTTTACTTACTACTTTATTTTAAACCAGATTATGTAGTAAACTGGACGTACATTTTAGACCCAATTAGTAATTTTTTAAATGGTGGTGATGCCTCTCAATGGTTTGTCTATGGATTTTTGTACTGTACAATAATGGTAACCATGGGAGTTAGAATGTACATTAAATATCGCCATAATAAATATCAAATTATTAGAACTACCTCTGTACTTTTTTTTCAAATTGTATTTGCTTTTTTAATTCCAGAAATTATGACCAGTTTAAACATGCCTGGTTACGATTTTAAAAATGCATTTCCTTTAGATTACGATTTCTTTTTTGAATGGAATTTAGACACCTTAACCTCTAGTGGAAAAATTGGACTTTTTATATTGATTTGGGGTATTGTTTTAACCTTAATTATTGTACCAGTTATGGTCTATTTTTTCGGAAAAAGATGGTACTGTTCTTGGGTTTGTGGTTGTGGTGGTTTAGCAGAAACTTTGGGAGACCCTTACAGGCAACATTCAAACAAAAGCGTAAATGCATGGAAATTAGAGCGCTGGCTAATACATTCTGTATTGGTGTTTTCTTTAGTAATGACTGTAGTAACATTGTATTGTTATTTTTCTGGAACAACCTCTTTTATCGGAATCAATTCTCAATGGATTAAAGATACCTATAGCTTTTTAATTGGAGCCTGGTTTGCAGGTGTAATTGGCACAGGGTTTTATCCCATTTTTGGAAACAGAGTTTGGTGTAGATTTGGTTGTCCGTTAGCTGCTTATTTAGGATTGGTACAACGCTTTAAATCTCGCTTTAGAATTACCACCAATGGTGGCCAATGTATTTCTTGTGGAAATTGTTCTACGTATTGCGAGCAAGGAATTGATGTTAGAGCCTATGCACAAAAGGGTGAAAATATTGTGCGTTCTAGTTGTGTGGGTTGTGGTATCTGTTCTGCAGTTTGCCCGAGAGGTGTTTTAAAATTAGAAAATGGTCCCGAAGAAGGAAGAATAAACCCAACAGAAATTTTGTTAGGTAATGATGTAGATTTAATGAATTTTGTGAATAAAAAATAATATTTTAAGACAATGAAACCAATTGTTAATGTAATAATACCTGCTTTTAACGAGCAAGACTCTATAGGGAACGTAATTGCAGATCTTCCAAAATTTGTGGATGAAGTTATAGTTGTAAATAACAAATCTACAGATAAAACCAAAGAAAACGCAACAAAAGCTGGAGCAACAGTTTTAACAGAAGAGAGAAAAGGCTATGGTTACGCCTGTTTAAAAGGGATGGATTACATCGCAAAAAAAGAGGTTAAACCTACCATTGTTGTTTTTTTAGATGGGGATTACTCTGATTATCCAGAACAATTGACAACTTTAATACAACCTATTATAGAAAACAATATAGATTTTGTAATTGGTGCACGCATTAAAAAATTACGTGAAAATGGTTCTATGACACCACAACAAGTTTTTGGTAATTGGTTAGCTACTTTTTTAATGAAATTATTTTTTAATGCAAAATTTACAGATTTAGGTCCTTTTAGAGCTATTAAATACCAAAGATTATTAGACCTAAATATGCAAGATAAAACATATGGTTGGACAGTAGAAATGCAATTAAAAGCCTTAAAACAAAAATTAACCTATACAGAAACACCTATGAAATACAGAAATAGAATTGGAGTTTCTAAAGTTTCAGGAACTGTAAAAGGTTCTATATTTGCAGGAATTAAAATTTTAAGTTGGATTTTTAAATACAGTTTCAAATAATGGTTCTAGAGTACATTATCATTATCATCTATTCTCTCTCTTTACTGCTAATTTTTATGTATGCATTAGCACAATTAAACTTGCTTATTAACTACTTAAAAGCAAGAAAAAAAGTAGATACTTCTGTAAAATTTGATTTATCCAATCCAAAAGAAATTCCTTTTGTAACCATACAGCTACCTGTTTATAACGAGTTGTATGTAATGAAACGTTTGTTAAAAAATATTGCTAAATTAGAATATCCTAAGGGTAAATTAGAAATACAAGTTTTAGACGATTCTACAGACGAATCTATAGAAACCACAGCAAAACACATTAAAAAGATACAAGAAAAAGGCATTGATATACAACATATTAGAAGAACGAATAGAAAAGGTTTTAAAGCAGGCGCTTTAAAAGAAGGTTTAAAAACTGCAAAAGGAGAATTTATAGCCATTTTTGACGCCGATTTTCTTCCAAAAAAAGATTGGTTGCTACAAACCATTCCTTACTTTAAAGACGATAAAATTGGTGTGGTTCAAACACGCTGGGGACATATCAACAGAAATTATTCTACCTTAACAAAAATTCAAGCTTTTGCTTTAGACGCTCATTTTACATTAGAGCAAGTTGGAAGAAATAGCCAAGGCCATTTTATAAATTTTAATGGAACTGCTGGTGTTTGGCGTAAAAAATGTATTTACGATGCTGGTAATTGGGAAGGAGATACATTAACAGAAGATCTAGATTTAAGTTATAGAGCTCAATTAAAAAAATGGAAATTTAAGTATTTAGAAAATGTAGAAACTCCTGCAGAATTGCCTGTAATAATAAGCGCAGCAAGATCACAACAATTTAGGTGGAACAAAGGTGGTGCAGAAAATTTTCAAAAAATGATGAAACGTGTTGTCAAAAGCAAAAATGTTTCATTTAAAACTAAAATACATAGTTTACTTCACTTGCTAAATAGTTCTATGTTTACTTTTATTTTTTTAGTAGCAGTACTAAGCATCCCTATGTTATATATTAAAAATGAATATGCGCACTTAAAAATGTATTTTTATGTTATGAGCTTTTTTGTCATTAGCTCTTTAATATTTTTTATTTGCTATTGGGTTATGTACAAAAGCATTTATGGTGGTGGTATTAAAAACTTCTTTAAATATATTGGTGCATTTTTTACCTTTTTTTCAATTGCAATGGGCTTTTCTTTACACAATACTATTGCCGTTTTAGAAGGGCATTTTGGTAAAAAAAGTGAGTTTGTAAGAACACCAAAATTTAATATTAAAACCGTAAAAGACGGCTGGAAAAACAACAAATACATTAAAAAGAAACCCTCTCTAAATGTGATTTTAGAAGGTATTTTAGCATTGTATTTTGTATTTGGTATGTATAGCGCTTTTATAGTGGGCACACAAGGTGGAGATTTTGGTTTATTCCCTTTCCATTTTATGTTATTTATTGGCTTTGGTTATGTTTTTTTAAAATCGATTTTTTCTAAAGCATAATGACTATTCTAAAACAAAATAGCCAATATTTAGCCATTTTTTTCAGTATTATTACCTATTTTTTTTTCGCCTATTTCTTAGAAAGAACTCAGTTTTATACCTTTTCTTTTCTTTGGCTTTTTTTATTTGGATGTTTTTATGCAATCATAAAAAACAAGCATATTTCTTTTAAGAATTTAGTGGGAATTAGCATTTTGTTTCGATTGATATTTTTATTTGCAGTACCCCGTTTATCACAAGATTTTTATCGTTTTATTTGGGATGGCCGCATGATTTTAGAAGGTTTTAATCCTTACTTATCTTTACCTGAAACATTTATACAACAAAACTTAAAACCTATTACAGATACTAATATATTGTATGCAGGAATGGGGGAGTTAAATGGAAGTCATTATACCAATTACCCGCCTTTAAACCAGCTGTGTTTTTTTATTGCTGCACTTTTTGCTAGTAAAAGTATTTTTGGTTCTGTAATTATTTTAAGAATCTTTATCATTTTAGCAGATATTGGTATTTTATATTTTGGAAAAAAAATATTAGAAAATTTAAAATTGCCTGTTAAAAACATCTTTTGGTATATTTTAAATCCTTTTGTTATTTTAGAAATGACAGGTAATTTGCACTTTGAATCTGTAATGCTGTTTTTCTTAGTTTTTGCATTGTATAAATTGTATCAAAGAAAATGGATTTTTGCAGCCTTATTGTTGGCCTGCTCTATTTCTGTAAAGTTAATTCCCTTATTATTTTTACCTTTATTTTTTAAGTGGTTTACAAAATATTTTCCCGCCTATGGAGATCATAGTACTCTGTCTGTTCGAGCGCAATCGAGAACTAAAAAACAGCTTATTAATTTTAAAGGCGTTTTAAAATTAGCGGGGTTTTATATTATTATTATAAGTACAACCATCATTTTATTTTTACCTTTTTATTCTTTAGAATTATTTACAAACTATACAAACTCTGTAGGTTTATGGTTTAGAAGCTTTGAGTTTAATGCAAGTTTTTACTATTTATTTAGAGAAATTGGTTACCTCTTTAGAGGTTATAATGAAATTGCCATTATTGGAAAAATAACGTCTATATTAACTATTTTGTTTTTAATTATTCTAACATTCTTTAGAAAAAAAAATTCTTTTAAACAACTCATTACAACTTTATTATTCGGGTTGTGTTTTTATTATTTTACAGCTACAACCGTACATCCTTGGTACTTGGCAACACCTTTAATTTTGTCTGTTTTTACTAAATATAAATTTCCAGTTGTTTGGACATTAGTTATCTTTTTAAGTTATCAAGCCTATGCAAATGAGCCTTGGCAAGAAAATTTATGGTTTGTATTTGCAGAATATTTACTCCTGTTTTCTTTTTTATGTTTCGAAATTTATCAATCTTACAATTTAAAGAAATTGTAAATAAATTTACTTAACTCCCTTTTTTAAGCACTTTTTTGTATTTTAGTACTTATTTTTAATATTTTATGAAAAGACTTACTATAAAAGACATAGCTAAAGAATTTAATGTTTCTATTTCTACAGTATCTAAAGCGCTAAATGATAGTTATGAGATAAGTGTAAGCACCAAAGAAAAAATACAGAAATTTGCAAAAGAGAACAATTACAAGCCAAATTTTAATGCACTTAGCTTAAAAAACAGGCAAACAAAAACCATTGGTATTATCATACCAAACATGTTAAATTACTTTTTTGCGCAAGTTTTTAATGGTATAGAAAAAGTTGCCAACGAAAAAGGCTACAAAATAATTTCTTGTATTTCTAACGAATCTCATACCAAAGAAGTAGAAACTATGGAAATGCTTTCTAACGGAAGTATAGATGGCTTTATACTTTCTATGGCAGAAGAAACCGTTTTAAAAAACAACTTTAAACATTTTGATGAAATATTACAAAACGGTACACCTATAGTAATGTTTGATAGAGTAGCAGAATCTATAAATTGCGATAAAGTAATCACAGATGATTTTAAAGGCGCTTCTAAAACCGTAAAATATTTAGCAAAATCTGGTAGTAAAAATATTGCTTTTATATCTACCATTAGTAATTTAAAAGTGGGTAAAAAAAGACACCAAGGCTATTTAAAAGGTTTAGAAAAAGCAGGCTTACCAATAAATAATAACTTAATAATTAACATATTAGAAGAAGATTACAAAAAATACGAAAGTATTTTAACACCTATTTTTAATGATAATGAAATAGATGCTGTAATAACTACAGACGAATCTTCTGCAATTGCAGCTATGAAGGTAGCACAGAAAAAAGGTCATAAAGTACCAGAAAACTTTGCTGTAGTTTCCTTTTCAAATGGTATTTTAGCAAGACATTCTAGTCCTAAATTAACAACAGTAAGCCAGCATGGAGAACAAATGGGCGAAACTGCTGCAGAACTATTAATAAATAGATTAGAAGACAAATCCGAAGAAGAACCAGAACACAAAACTATAATTATTAAAACAGATTTGGTAGAACGTAACTCTACGAAAAAGTCTTAATTAATGAACCTACAAAACGTACAATTGGTAGTTTCTGATATGGATGGAACACTACTAAATTCTAAAGGTGAAGTTAGCAATCAGTTTTTTAATCTTTTTAAAAAATTACAACAACAAAATATACATTTTTGTGCAGCTAGCGGTAGACAATACAATAGTATTGTAGATAAATTAGCCTCTATAAAAGATGATATTTATGTGATTGCAGAAAATGGTGGTATTGCCAAGAAAGGAACCCAAACATTACTTTCTAACTTTTTAAATAACGATAAAATAGTAAATATTATTCCTATTTTAAGAAATATAAAAGACACAAACATTGTGCTTTGTTCAGAAAAAAAAGCTTTTATAGAAAGTAAAGACACCAAGTTTATCACTCTTTTTCAAGAGTATTATCATAGCTATACAATTGTAGATGATTTGATGGAAGTAGCAAAAAATACACCTATTTTAAAAATTGCTATGTACCATTTTTCATCTTCAGAAGAATACATTTATCCTAAAATTAAACATTTAAAAAACGAATACTTAATAAAAGTTTCTGGGCAAAATTGGTTAGATATTTCTGATGATAAAGCCAACAAAGGAAATGCTTTAAGAGAAGTTCAGAAAATATTAAATGTTACCAAAGAGCAAACCCTTGTTTTTGGAGATTATCATAATGATATAGAAATGTTACAAGAAGCCAATTTTTCTTTTGCCATGAAAAATGCGCATAAAGACATTACAAAAATTGCAAATTATAGCACAGCTAGTAACAACGATTTGGGTGTAGAAAAAATTTTAGAAAAGTTAATTGAATGTAGCCGTTAATTACTGTTTTTTTTCTATTCTTATTATCAAACAAAAAAGTTACACCTCTATTGCAACCACCAAGCCTTCATTACTTCGAATATTAAAAACAGTTTCATCTTCAAAAATTAAATACTGACCTTTTATACCCATTAATGTACCCTTATAAGAAGGTGTTTTTTCTAAATTTAAACTTTTAGGTTTTAGTGGATATTTTTTTACAGGAAAATTTAAGTTCGTTTCAGAATTGTTATTTATATAATATTCTTTAGCTTCTTCTGGTATATATTGGGCTAACTTATTACGCCATTCTACCAAATTTTGGTCTTCAATATCATTTTTTAACATTTTGCGCCAGTTGGTTTTATCTGCTACATATTCTTTTAGAGCAACTTCTGTAATTCCTGCTAAATATCTATTGGGCACTTCTACAATTTCGATGGCTTCGTGTGCACCTTGATCTATCCACCTTGTAGGTACTTGTGTTTTTCTTGTTACCCCTACTTTTACATTACTAGAATTAGCTAAATACACAATATGTGGTTGTAATTGCACTGATTTTTCATATGCCAAATCTCTATCTTCTTGGTCTAAATGAGCTGTACTTAATTCGGGTCTCATAATCCAATCTCCAGCAGAAGGAATATCAAAAAAACAAGACTTACAAAAACCTTGTCTGTAGATTTTTTTTTCTAAATGACAGTTTAAACACTCATATCCCACAAATTTTAGGGTAATATTTTTATCTATTAACTGATTCATATTTAAAAAATCAGTTTTCATGTCTAAATAGTACTGAATTTCAGCCGCATTTTCAGTCATCATTTTTTTTAAAACTCCTTGGTAAATCATCTCACAAATTTTAGTATTTTTAAGTTTCAGTATTAAATGTTGTATAGCTCTAAATCGAAACTAAACAAACTTACGAATTTCTATGGCTTTTCAGATTATCAATTCTATAATTTCTTGGTTTTTAAAGAAACGAAAACATCAAATTGAATTGTTTTTAAAATATCCTGAAGATGTACAAAATGAATTGCTTTTAAAATTATTAAACAAAGCTAAAAACACAAAACTTGGTAAGGAAAAGGAATTTGCATCAATAAAAAATTATAAAGATTTTACTGTAAAAGTACCGATACAAAAATATGAAACGTTTGAACCGTTGATAGAACGTTGCAGAAAAGGAGAACAAAATATTTTTTGGCCATCAGACATTAAATGGTTTGCAAAATCTAGTGGCACTACCAACGCAAAAAGTAAATTTATACCTGTTTCTGACGATGCACTTGAGTATTGCCACATGAAAGCTGGTAAAGATATGTTGTGTTGGTACATTAACAACAATCCGAAAACGCAACTATTTACAGGTAAAGGTTTGCGTTTAGGTGGAAGCTCAGAAGTATATCAAGACAATGGTTCTTACTTTGGAGATTTGTCTGCCATTATTATAGAAAATATGCCTTTTTGGGCAGATTTTAGCTCTGCCCCAAGTCAAGAAGTTGCTTTAATGAGCAATTGGGAAACCAAAATGGATGCCATTATTGATGAAACCATCAACGAAAATATTACCAGTTTAGCAGGTGTACCAAGTTGGATGTTGGTTTTGTTAAATAGAGTTTTAGAAAGAACTGGAAAAGATAATATTTTAGAGGTTTGGCCTAATTTAGAGGTCTATTTTCATGGTGGGGTTAACTTTAACCCTTACAGAGAACAATACAAAAAAATGATTCCTAAAAAGGAGTTTAAGTATTACGAAATTTACAATGCCTCTGAAGGTTTTTTTGCAATTCAAGATAGAAACCATTCTAAAGAATTACTATTAATGTTAGATTATGGTATTTTTTATGAATTTATTCCTATGAGCGATTATAATGGAGAAAACTCTAAAACCATTCCTCTTTCTGAGGTAAAAAAAGACATCGATTATGCTTTGATAATTACTACAAATGGTGGTTTGTGGCGTTATTTAATTGGTGATACCATTCGTTTTACTTCTTTAGATCCTTATCGAATAAAAATTACAGGACGCACCAAACATTATATTAATGTTTTTGGTGAAGAACTAAACATAGAAAATGTAGAAGATGCCTTAAAAATGGCTTGCGAAAAGACATCTGCAACGATTTCTGATTATACTGTGGGACCTATTTTTATGAGTGGCAAAGAAAAAGGTAGCCATGAATGGATTATAGAATTTAACAATAAACCAGATTCTATGGGCTATTTTACAGAAGTTCTAGACAATGCCTTAAAATCTATAAATTCTGATTATGAAGCAAAACGTTATTTAAATATAACTTTAATGCCACCAAAAGTACACCAAGCAAAACAGGGTTTATTTTACAGTTGGTTAAAGAAAAAGAACAAATTAGGTGGCCAACACAAAGTACCTCGTTTATCTAATACCAGAGATTTTTTAGAAGAACTTTTAGAGTTGTAAAGTTTATATTTTTCTCTCTACAACATAATCTATCATAGTAACTAAAGATTTTTTATAGTCGGTTTCTGGAAAGTCATTTAAAATTGCCAATGCTTTTTTTCTATAATCATACATTTGCGCAACTGTGTATTCTATACCTCCATTTTCTTTTACAAAAGCAATTACTTCTTTAACCCTTTCTTTGTTTTTGTTGTGCTTTTTTATAGAATTGATTAACCAAGCTTTTTCCTTTTTAGAACAGGTATTTAACGAGTGTATCAATGGTAAGGTCATTTTTTGCTCTTTAATATCTATCCCTGTTGGTTTTCCTATTTTGGCATCAGAGTAGTCAAACAAATCGTCTTTTATTTGAAAAGCAATCCCAATATATTCGCCAAACTTTCTCATTTGCTGAATGGTATCTTGATTTGCACCTACAGATGCAGCACCAATACCACAACAAGCTGCAATTAAAGTAGCTGTTTTTTTTCTAATAATATCAAAATAAATAGCTTCTGTGATGTCTAATTTTCTAGCTTTTTCAATTTGAAGCAATTCCCCTTCACTCATTTCTCTAACAGCGATAGAAATTAGTTTTAAAAGGTCAAAATCTTCATTATCTATAGACAACAATAATCCTTTTGAAAGCATAAAATCTCCTACTAAAACTGCAATTTTGTTTTTCCAAAGTGCATTTATAGAGAAAAAATCTCTTCTTCTATTACTATCATCAACAACATCATCGTGCACTAAAGTGGCTGTATGTATTAATTCTACAACAGAAGCACCTCTGTAAGTACGTTCATCAAAACCACCATTAGAAACCATTTTTGCTACTAAAAAAACAAACATCGGCCGCATTTGTTTTCCTTTTCTACGAACAATATAATAGGTAATCCTATTTAAGAGCGGTACTTTAGAAAGCATAGAATCTTTGAACTTTTTCTCAAAGAGTTCCATTTCGTTTTTAATGGGAAGTTTTATGAATTCTATGGGTTTCATTTATTCTAAATCTAGTTAATTTTTAAAATATTCTAAAGTATATATCTAACACCAAAAACTAAAACAACTGGAGAAATATTTATCTGCAAACTAAATCTTTTAGAAGTCTTATAATCTAGTATAAAACCTCCAGATAAATTTATAGGACCAGAATATAAAAATGTATTTCTAAAAGGAATACCACTTACATTTTGCAGTTTTCCATCGTAACCATACATAAGTCCTAAACCATATATGAAAGATAATTTTTTAAACAATGGTATTTCTCTTTTATATAAGGCTAAAATTGTTAAATCTTCGTAAGAGTTTTTAAAAGCAGCGATTTCAAAACTTTTATAATTATAACCAACATAGTAGGTATCAACAATGCTTCCATCTTTTGTATGAACACCAATTGGAAGAAATTTTATTGAAGTCTCTAACTCTTTACCTTTTAATAGTTGCCAAAAAGATTTTTTTTCTTCTTGAGATTTTACACTTAAAGTAATAAAAAGTAAAATAGTGGTAATAATTAATCTTTTCATAATTTTATTTTTCCTTCAAAAATATAAAAGTTTAGCTTTTATTTGCCAATTGTCCACATGCTGCATCTATATCTTTACCTCTAGAGCGTCTTACATTTACGGTAATATCATGCATTTCTAAATTAGAAATGTAATTATTTAACGCTGCATTACTTGCTTGTTGAAATTGCCCATCATCTATTGGATTGTACTCTATTAAATTTACTTTGCAGGGTACATATTTACAAAAATCTACTAAAGCTTTAATATCTTCTTTTCCATCATTAATATCTTGCCAAACAACATATTCGTAAGTAATGGCTCTTTTAGTTTTTTCATACCAATATTCTAAAGATTCGCGTAAATCTTGTAAAGGAAAATTAGTGTTAAATGGCATTATAGACGTTCTAACTTCATCAATTGCAGAGTGTAAGGAAACAGCTAAATTAAATTTTACTTCTTCATCTGCCATTTTTTTTATCATTTTTGGCACACCAGAAGTAGATACTGTTATTCTTTTTGATGACATTCCTAAACCTTCAGGAGAAGTTATCATTTCTATAGATTTTAAGACATTTTTATAGTTCATTAAGGGCTCTCCCATTCCCATAAAAACAATATTAGTAAGTTTATGGTTATGATACAACCTGCTTTGTTTGTCTATAACTACAACTTGATCGTAAATTTCATCTGGATTTAAATTACGCATTCTTTTTAAACGTGCTGTTGCACAAAACTTACAATCTAAACTGCACCCTACTTGACTAGAAACACAAGCAGTAGTTCTTTTTTCTGTAGGAATTAGCACAGACTCCACAACCAAACCATCGTGTAATTTTATACCATTTTTGATAGTCCCATCTTTACTTTTTTGCATAGAATCTACCTTAATATGGTTGATTACAAAATTAGCTTCTAACATTTCTCTGGTTTCTTTAGAAATGTTGGTCATGTCTTTAAAAGTGTGCAAAGATTTACTCCAAAGCCATTCATAAACTTGGTTTCCACGAAAAGCTTTGTCTCCATTTTCTACAAAAAAAGTTCTTAGCTGTTCTTTTGTAAGTGCCCTTATGTCTCTCTTATTCGTCAAGTTGTATTATTTGGTTCTAATAAAATTACGTTTGCAAAAATACATATATATTTTTGATGTTTTTAGAGATACAGCATAAGTGTGTAAACATTAACATTATCTCAAATTTTTTTATTTTAAAACTAAAATGGTTCATGAAAATCCATAAAAAAACTGACAATTTTTCAATTGTCAGTTTTGTAAATATTTCTAAATCTTGCTGATTAAATAATTAACATTGCATCTCCATAGGTAGAAAACCTATAGCCTTCTTTTACAGCTACTTTGTAAGCTTCCATTAAAAAGTCGTAACCAGCAAATGCTGCGGCTTGCATCATTAAGGTAGACTTTGGTGCATGAAAATTGGTAATCATACTATTAGCAATACTAAAATCGTAAGGAGGAAAAATAAATTTATTGGTCCAGCCTTCAAAAGCATTTAATTGCTGATTAGACGACACCGAAGACTCTACAGTTCTCATCACAGTAGTACCTACAGCGCAAATTCTTCTTTTTTCTGCTTTTGCTTCGTTAATTCTTTTTGCAGCAATTTCTGGAATGATAATTTGTTCAGAATCCATTTTGTGTTTAGACAAATCTTCTACTTCTACAGAACTAAAAGTACCTAAACCAACGTGTAAAGTCATTTCTGCAAAATCTACTCCTTTAATTTCTAAGCGCTTTAATAAGTGTTTAGAAAAGTGTAAACCTGCTGTTGGTGCAGCAACTGCGCCTTGGTGTTTTGCAAAAATTGTTTGATAACGTTCTTCATCAGAAGGTTCTACATCTCTGTCTATTTCTTTCGGTAAAGGTGTTTCGCCTAATTCTAATAATTTTGCTCTAAATTCTTCGTAAGAACCATCGAATAAGAAACGTAAAGTTCGTCCTCTAGAGGTTGTATTATCTATAACTTCTGCAACTAAACTATCATCTTCTCCAAAAAACAACTTGTTACCAATTCTAATTTTTCTTGCCGGATCTACTAAAACATCCCACAACCTGTTTTCTGCATTTAATTCTCTTAATAAGAAAACTTCTATTCTTGCACCTGTTTTTTCTTTGTTTCCAAACATTCTAGCAGGAAAAACTTTGGTATTGTTTAACATCATTACATCACCTTCATCAAAGTAATTAATAACCTCTTTAAACAATTTGTGCTCTATAGTACCCTCTTTTTTGTTTAACACCATTAAACGAGATTCATCTCTATGTTCTGCAGGGTATTTTGCTAATAATTCTTGTGGTAACTCGAATTCGAAGTTTGATAATTTCATAAATATATTTTATTATAAAAGCTGCAAAGATACGATATCGAAATAGGCGTTGTCAAGTGTTTGCCTGTTTAATTTACAGTTTATCTATTTTAATACCAATTTGTTGCATATTTTCCCAAAAATTTTGAAACGATTTTGTAACCACTTCTGCATTTAAAATTTTGATAGGAACTTTTAAAGCCAAAGGTGCAAAAGCCATAGCCATTCTATGATCATTATACGTTTTTACACCAATATTTGTAATAATTTCTGATGATTTTTCTAAATATAAACTCTTATCTGTTACAGAAATACGAGCGCCTAATTTTGTTAATTCTGCTTTTAAAGCCTCTAACCTATCTGTTTCTTTGATTTTTAAGGTATGTAAGCCTGTTAAATTACAAGAAATGCCCTCAGAAAAACAGGTTACTGCAATGGTTTGAGCAATGTCTGGTGCATTTTTTAAATCGATTTCTAGGGTGTCTTTTAGGGTTTCTTTTTCTTTTTTTAGGATAATAAAATTATCACCAAAAGAAGTTGTTACCCCAAAATGTTGGTAAATTTCTACCAAACAAGAATCGCCTTGTAAGCTTTCTTGTTTATAAGCTGATAGTTGAATGGAAGAACCGAGTTCTGCAGAAGCAATAATCGAATAAAAATAACTTGCAGAAGACCAATCTGACTCTACAACTACGGTTTGTTTTTTTATGGATGTTTTTGGTGATACTTTAATAACATTTCCACTAAAAGTAGCATCAATATTTAGTTGATGTAACAAACTTATGGTCATGTTTATATATGGTATAGAAGTAATATCACCCAACAACTCTATCGTTAAACCATTTTCTAATTTTGAGGCAATTAATAGTAAAGATGAAATGTATTGGCTACTTACATTTCCGTTAATCTGAACCTTATTTTTAGTAATTTTTGTTCCTTTAACTCTAATAGGTGGATAGCCAGTTTTGGCTTCGTAAGAAATTTCTGCACCCAAATCTTTTAAAGCATTTACTAAAATTTCTATGGGTCTGTTTTGCATTCTTTCAGAACCCGTTAAAACCACTTCTCTACCTTCTTTTACAGCAAAATATGAAGTTAAAAAACGCATTGCTGTACCTGCATGACCAATATCTACTATTTCTTTATTTGTAGAAAGTGCATGTTGCATGTGTACAGAATCGTCTGAATCTGATAAATTTTTAATTGAAATTTCTGGAAATAAGTTTTGTAAAATCAGTAATCTATTCGATTCACTTTTAGAACCAGAAATAATTATTTCTTCCTTTATTTTTTTATCCTTTAAAACATTTAACAATATGTCCATTCTAAAAACTGATTTTAATTCTTATTTTAAATTTTAATACAACAACTTACCATGATGAAAAACTACTTTTTATGGCATTTTGTTTGCTAATTTCTGCAAACGCCAAAGTTAATGCACAAAAAAAATCTACCAAAGTTTCTAACGAATATTTTAGCGAGGTAAAATAGCGAAATATTGAACCCTTTAGAGGTGGTAGAAGTGCTGCTGATACTGGGGCTTCTGGTAAAGCCAATCTTTTTTATATGGATTCTACTGGTGGTGGTGTTTGGAAAACCACAGATGCAGGGAACACTTGGCAGAATATTTCTAATGTATTTTTTGGTGGGCATCTTTAAGTGGCGCAATAACTTTATCAGGTAATTACAAAGTTAAATTGGCTGTGAAAGAAACCAAAATGACTAATAATTTTAATATTTTGAGAAACCCAACTTTTGAAGCCACAGAAAATGATATGAAAGTACCAAAGAAATAAATGCTGAATTGGTAACATTAAATGCACTATTTGTAAATGGTGTAAAAATACTAAATCAACAAGTAAAAGAGAGCTGTATTGGTTTGATTCAGCTAGATTAACAATTATAATACCTGTTAAAGTATAGTCTAAAAATTTACCACTTTTTCTATTGCGTTCAAATGGACAAGTTACTTCATTTTTTTATTGGTAACCCAAATACCATAAAAAGTACTAATTACTACCTTTAAACCCCAAAAACTTTTCCATTTTCCGTTGGCAAAATTGGTGGTATTTACTTTTGCAAAATCACCAGCAAAAATATCGCGCCAACTATTCATAAATAAAGAAATTAAGGTTACTAGTATAAAAAAAGGAATGGCAACTTTTGCAAAGTTTTGCCAAAATGAGGGTTGTTTTATTTTTTGTAAAAAAGTCATTTTATTTTAATTTTTGGTTGTTTTGATGACGATTGTGATCTCTTTTTGTTTTAACATCTAATTTTTTCTCAAATGCATCTTGTAAGTTTATTCCTGTTTGATTTGCCAAACACAATACTACAAAAACAACATCTGCCAATTCTTCTCCTAAGTCTTTATTTTTATCAGATTCTTTTTCGCTTTGTTCTCCATAACGTCTTGCAATAATTCTTGCCACTTCGCCAACTTCTTCTGTTAATTGCGCCATGTTTGTAAGTTCGTTAAAGTAACGAACTCCATGATTTTTAATCCAATCGTCTACTTGTTTTTGTGCGTTTTTTATGTTCATGTTTGTAAGTTTTCAAGAACACAAAGTTACAAAGTATAAAAGAGAGTTTGGTTAGAATAATTTAGTTTGTCTCTAAATTTATTTTCTTGTAACTTCACTAAAAGCGAATATAAGTCATTAAAACGACGTCATATTCGTCTTAAGTTAGCGAAACTCCAAAAATTACTTCCATTTAATACCACAACCCACACTTGGTTTTTGGTTTTCTAAGGGGCTTTTGTTGGCCAATAAGTTGTCTAATGCTTGTCTTATATCTTTTCCTGTTACTGGTTTTTCATTTCCTGGCCTAGCATTGTCTAATTGTCCATGATAAACCGATTGTAAATCTGCATCAAATACATAAAAATCTGGAGTACAAGCAGCGTCATAAGCCTTGGCTACTTTTTGGGTTTCATCATATAAATAAGGAAAAGGATAATGTAGCTTTTCTGCCAATTCTTTCATCAACTCAGGTGCATCTTGCGGATAATTTTCTACATCATTCGCACTAATAGCTATGAAATTGATTCCTTTTTCTTGATAATCATTTGCTAATTTTACCAACGCATCATTTACGTGAATTACAAACGGACAGTGATTACAAATAAACATAATTACAGTTCCGTTTTTCCCTTTTGCTTGCTGTAAAGACACATTTTGATTGGTTACAGTATTTATTAAAGTAAAATCTGGGGCTTTTGTGCCTATTTTAAATTCGTTAGATTCTGTTCTTGCCATAGTTTTGTTGTTAGTTCTTAGTTTCTGCCAAAGCTTTTGCACAAATGTAACCACCTGTCCATGCATTCTGAAAATTAAATCCGCCAGTTACAGCATCAATATTTAAAACTTCACCTACAAAAAAGAGGTTTTTATGTTTTTTGCTTTCAAATTTTTTGAAATTAATTTCTTTTAAATCTACACCTCCAGCTGTTACAAATTCGTCTTTAAAAGTAGTTCTACCATTGGCATTGTAAATTCCTTTGGTTAATTGATTGGCTAAATTTTCTAATTGTAAATTACTTAAATCTGCCCAATTCTGGGTTTTAGAAATGTTAGAAAATACTACAAAACGTTCCCACAAACGTTTAGATATTTCTGCAAATGGCGATTTTAAAATCACCGTTTTTCTAGGCTCCTTCTTCTTTAAATTCAGTAATATATTTAGCACTTTTTCTGTGGGTCTAGACAACCAATTAACCTCCACATTATATTGGTAATTTTTATCAGCTAAAATTCTTGCCCCAAAAGCAGATAATTTTAAAACTGCGGGGCCACTTAAACCCCAATGTGTTATTAATAAAGGCCCAGAAGCTTCTAATTTTGTACCCATAATATTTACAGTTGCATTGGGTAGAGAAATTCCTAATAAATCTATAATTCTTTTATCGTTGATGTTAAAGGTAAATAAAGATGGAACGGGTTCTATAATATGATGAGATAAGGTTTTACAAAGTTGCCAAACTTTTTTAGAACTTCCTGCTGCAATTACCACTTTATCTGCTTTAAAAGTTTGTTCTTTTGTGTTTACAACCCATTCACTTTCTTGTTGATAAACGGAATTTACGCCACAGTTTATCAACACTTTAATCCCTAAATTATCAACAGCTTTTTGAAAACAATCTATAATTGCCTGACTTGTATTTGCCTCTGGAAAAACACGATTATCTTCTTCTATTTTTAAAGGAACTCCTCTATCATCAAACCATTCAAAAGTATCTCCTGTCATAAAAGTATGAAAAGGCCCCAGCAATTCTTTTGCTCCTCTTGGGTAGAATTTTACCAGTTCTCTAGGTTCAAAACAAGCATGAGTAACATTGCATCTTCCACCTCCAGAAATTTTCACTTTCTGCAAAACAGCTTTCCCTTTTTCTAGAATGGTTATATCTAAATCTGGGTTATTTTCTTTGGCATTTATCGCTGTAAAATATCCTGCTGCTCCTCCGCCAATTATGATTATTTTGTTCATTTTTTTTATAAAAAACTCTCGACTGCGATCGAGAAGACATTTAATAACTTATGTTCAGGTATTGCGCAGTAGAAACCTGAATGTTTTTATAGAATTATTTGTTGATATCTTAAAACTGTATTAAATCCTTTATTTTTAAAATAGTTGGGGGTTTGATCATTACCTGTAACCATTACAAAATCTCCGCCCCAAGCACCTAAACTTTTTATTTCACCCAAGTGATAATCTGAAAATAATTGTTCTTTAATAGGTTTCAATTTTATGATTGATGAAATGATTTCTTCGTGCTCAACAAGTAACTGATTAAAATTTTCAATTGATTTTGCTTTTAAAAATTCATTAGAAATTTCTGATATTCTTTGTATCTCCTTATCAAAATTTTGCTCACTTTCTCTAAACTTTGCAATACCTTCTTTAGAATCTTGTTTCTGATTTAAGTATACAAAAAATATATTTTCTTTAAAAGCTGGATTGAATTCCACTTGCTTAACAACAGGCTTTTTACTTGCTATTTGATAAAAAACAGGAGTATTATTTTGTGCACATGCAATATCGTATCCACTACCTTTAAAAGAGTTCCATAAAAGTTGAAAAGCGTCTACTTTTGCCCAACTTGCAACAGAATTTATTAACGTTGATGAACTTCCTAATCCCCAATTTCTAGGGAAAGTTAATCTTGTTTTAACTACAAATCCGTTTTCTGTACTCAAAAAATCTGGATTCATCCTTTTTGCTTCGCTTAAAATTTCTAATAAGGTTTCTGCAATAAATTCTGCACTTCCTTCTTTATCAGAGTTAAAAGTACAACTTACCAAACGCAATTTAGGTAACTCAAAAACAGCTTCAAACCAACAATCTCCAGTATGTGTAAAACTACCCCAAATTAATTGTGGTTGTTGAATATTTTCTACCACTAAATCTTGTCCGAATTTTGTAGGTACAGCTAAAGAAACTGCACCATCTAAAACAAGGTATTCTCCTGATAATAATAGTTTTCCGTTTGAATAAAAATTCATTAAACTAGTTTAAATTGTTTAAAATGATGAGTAAAATGTTTTACATGAAATTTTTTCCAATACTCGTAATCTAACTTACCAAAAAACGGATGATTTTCTATTTTTGCAGTTTTAAAATGAGTCTGAAAGGTATCTATTTGGAAAAGTAAATCGTCTATAGATTTTTCCATCGTGTCAAATTTTACAGGATAAGGTTCTTCTGACAATAATGGTGCTTTAAAACCAATTTGCAATTCGTTATCGGTATCTAAAAAAGCTTTTCTTCTTAAAGATTTCTCATCTTCTACAAAATAATCTGCTTTTATTTTTCCGTTAGAAATTTTTATCAAAAAGCTTAAATGTTCTATCATTTGTTGACTGGTCATTTTTCCAAAAACGGGTTTTGCATCTGCTTTTAAAGAAGATAATAATTCTTTTAAGGCAACTTTATCTGTAAAATTCACCCATGTTGTTTTTGCTTTTCTAATTTCTTCAAACTTAGAAACTACTCCTGAATGTGAGACTGTTTTTCCTTCAAAAAAAGTTTCAATGGTTTCTTTCTCTAAGTCGGTTGCACCTAATTGGTTTAAGATATTCTGCAAGTGCATTTTCATGTGCCCATGCTGAATCCCCTTTGTTGTTAAGGCTCTTAAAGCTGCAAAATTTTGAGCTAAACCAGCAGCAGCCATAATTTGCATTAAATCTTTTGCAGATGGTTTTTGCAACATTTCTAAAGACAATTTTGCTAAAGGATGTAAAGCTGTTAAACCACCTACAGTCCCTAAAGCCAATGGAATTTCTATCCAAAATTTAAACATTCCGTTTTTAATTTCGCAATGAGATAAACTTGTGTAAGTTCCATTTCTAGAAGCATAAGCATGCACACCTGCTTCTACTGCTCTAAAATCATTACCAGTTGCTAAAACCACAGCGTCTACTCCGTTCATAATTCCTTTATTATGAGTAACAGCTCTATAAGGTTCTATTGCTGCAATTTTTACAGCTTGGCAAAATTTTTCTGCAAATTTCTGTGGATTTTTGCCACCCAAATCTTCAATTTTACAACTTACTTCTGCTCTAACTAAACATTCTGGAACGTAATTAGATAGAATACTCATAACAATTTCAATTTCATCATTTCTAAAGCTATTAGCTATTGCCTCTAAACAAGAATTGATAAAATTTGCCCCCATAGAATCTTTGGTTTCAAAGGTGATGTGCAATTGATAATAATTGTCTAATTTATCTGTTTTATCAACTAATTGAATGTCTAAAATACCACCCCCACGTTTTTCCATGTTTTTAGTAATGGAAGCAGTTGCAGTATATAATTCTGTTTTATTTTTGTTGAAATAAGCAATTAAATCATCTTTATTACCCGCAAACATAAAATGTACTTGCCCAATTTTAGTAGTTCCTAAAACTGTGGTTTTAAAGCCTCCTCTTGTGCTCCAAAATTTGGCTACTAAAGATGCTGCTGCCACTACAGAACTTTCTTCAATTACCATAGGTATTGCATATTCTTTGTTGTTAATTACAAAGTTTGGGGCAACTCCCATTGGCATATAAAAGTTAGAAATCGTGTTCTCTATAAAATCGTCATGCAATTGTTGTAGTTTTTCATCATCATTCCAATATTGTTTTATAATTTCTACCGCTTTTACATTATTTTGAAAATAATTTGCTGCCAACCAATTTAATTTTTCCTCTTTACTAAACTTCGAAAAACCAGATATTTTTTTGCTCATTTATTCTTTTATAACTATAGAGAACAAATATAAATTAATCATTCAAAAGATTCTCCTTTATTCAAAATTTATCATTTTTTAAAAGATTTTTTGATAGTTTTTTGATGATTTTTCCGTAAACTTGACAAATTATTATTAAATCGATTTCTGTAATGAAAAAAACACTCATTTTATTAGCAATAATATCATTAATAGGTTGCAAAAAAGAGGCTTCTACAACAGCGAACTATAGTACTGGAACTAAAGAAATAACATTAGAAGAAATTTGGAATGGAACTTTCTCTCCAGAGAGAATGAATGCTTTAAATGCCATGAACGGCGATTATTATTCTTTATTGAATTACGACAAAGAAACCAAAACCACTACTGTAGATAAATACAGTTATAAAACACTAAAAAAAGTAGCTACTGTTGTTAATAGTGCAGATTTAGAGGATTTAGATAGTTTTTCTTCTTATGATTTTAACAACGAAGAATCTTCTGTTATTTTAGGCACTGAATTTAATAAAATTTACAGACGCTCTTTTACTGGAACTTTCTACTATTATAACATTAACACCAAAAAGTTTTTATTAATTGGTAAAAACATACAACAACCTTCTTTTTCTCCAGACAGCAAAAAAATTGCGTATGCTAAAAACAATAATTTGTATATTTTAGATTTAGCAAATAACAACAAAATTACTCAGGTTACTAATGATGGTAAAAAGAACAGCATAATTAACGGTACTACAGATTGGGTTTACGAAGAAGAGTTTGGTTTTGTAAAGGCTTTTGAATGGAGTAAAGAAAGTAAATACCTTGCCTTTTTACGTTTTAATGAATCTAAAGTTCCTACCTTTTCTATGGATATGGTTGGGACTGGCAATTACCCAGACAAACAAGTTTTTAAATATCCTAAAGCAGGAGCAAAAAATGCGGATGTTACCCTTCACACATACCAACTTTCAACAAAAAGAACTAGAAAAATCCCTTTAAGCGATTACGAATACATACCAAGAATTAAATGGTCTAATGATGACAATATTTTAGTGGCAACTACTTTAAATCGTCATCAAAATAATTTAAAACTACACAAAGTAAATGCTTTAAAAAGTAGTAGTGTTTTATTATTAAATGAAACTGACAAAGCCTACATAGACATTACAGATAATTTAACTTTTTTAGAAGATAATAGTTTTATTTGGACAAGCGAAAAAGACGGTTACAACCATATTTATCACTATAATTTTTCTGGAAAACTAATAAACCAAATAACCGATGGAAACTGGGAGGTGACCAATTATTATGGTTATAATGATAAGAAAAAAACTATTTATTACCAATCTGTAGAAAATGGCTCTACTAACAGAGGTGTATATTCTATTGGTTTAAATGGCAAAAATAAAAAATTACTTAGCAATAAAACAGGTACAAATACAGCTTCTTTTAGTGCGAATTTAAACTACTTCATCAATACCTTTTCATCAACAGAAATACCACCAATTTACACTTTGCACACTGCAGAAGGTGAAATGCTAAAAGTAATTAAAGACAATGTAGAATTAAAAGAAAATTTAGCAGACTATAAAATGAGTCCAAAAGAGTTTTCTACCATTTCTATAAACGGAAACGAATTGAATATGTGGATGATAAAACCGGCAGATTTTGATGAAAATAAAACATATCCGCTTTTAATGTTTCAATATTCTGGACCAGGTTCTCAGCAAGTTGCCAACAGATGGAATGCAAGTAACGATTATTGGCACAATATGTTAGCCCAAAAAGGAATGATTGTAGCTTGTGTTGATGGACGTGGAACAGGTTTTAAAGGAAGTGATTTTAAAAAATCTACCTATTTAAATTTAGTGAAATACGAGACTGAAGATCAAATTGCAGCTGCTAAAAAATTAGCAGAACGTTCTTACATAGACGAAAATAATATTGGTATTTGGGGCTGGAGTTTTGGTGGTCATATGAGTACAAATTCACTTTTAAAAGGAAGTGATATTTTTACAACTGCTATTGCAGTGGCTCCAGTTACATCCTGGCGTTTTTACGACACTGTATATACAGAACGTTTTTTAAGAACACCGCAAGAAAACCCTGCAGGTTATGATGAAAATTCGCCCATAAACTATGCAGATAAATTAAAAGGAAACTATTTATTGGTACATGGTACAGGTGATGATAATGTACACGTACAAAACAGTTACAGAATGATAAATGCCTTGATAGAAAACAACAAACAATTTGATATGTTTATTGTACCAGACAGAACTCATGGTATTTACAAAGGAAAAAATACGCGTTTAAACCTCTACACAAAAATGACCAACTTTGTAGAAACGCATTTAATTAATAAATCAAATTCAACAACAAAAATTAAAGGATAATAGATTATGAGTAATGTAGCAAAACTACCACATCAAAAAGAATTATTTGGGCATCCTGTAGGATTATATGTATTGTTTTTTACTGAAATGTGGGAACGATTTTCTTATTATGGAATGCGAGCCCTTTTAGTTTTATACTTAACTTCAAAAACTACTGCCGAAAATCCAGGAGTTGGATGGAGTCAAGGAGAGGCCTTAGCCCTTTATGGTTGGTATACTGCATTGGTATATATCGCTTCTATTCCAGGAGGAATTTTAGCCGATAAATTTTTAGGGCAAAAAAAATCAGTTATTCTTGGTGCAATTTTATTAGTAATTGGACATAGTGTTTTAGCTATAGAAGCAATTTGGGCATTTTATACTGGCTTATTTTTTATTATTCTTGGAGTTGGTTGTTTAAAACCTAATATTTCTACTATGGTAGGTGGCTTATATAAAAAAGGAGATGTTAGAAGAGATAAAGGATTTACAATTTTTTATATTGGAATAAATATAGGTGCCTTTTTATCTGGTCTCATAGTTGGTTATGTAGGAGAAGTACATGGTTGGCATTACGGATTTGGGTTAGCTGGAATTTTAATGGTTTTAGGGCTAATTCAATTTTTAGCTGGGCAAAAGTATTTAGTTCATGTAGGAAATTATCTAGGGAAATCTAAAAATAAGGAAGACCAAGAGGCTTATAAGAGACCTTTAACTAAAATTGAAAAGGATAGAGTTATTGTTTTATTAATATCTTTCTTATTAATAATTGCATTTTTTGCAGCTTTTGAACAAGCTGGAGGTTTAATGAATATTTATGCAAAAGAAAAAACAAATAGAATTTTACTAGGATGGGAAGTACCAGCAACTTGGTTTCAATCACTAAACTCTTTTTTCATAATTACTCTTGGTATTGGTATTGCAGCATTTTGGGCTAAAAGGAAATTAAAAGGCTCAGAAGCTTCTTCTTTATATAAAATGATTATTGGTTTAGGAGCAGTAGGTGTTGGTTTCTTATTTATGTCAGCTGCTTCTACAGAATATAATAACACAGGAACCTCTGCAATGTATTGGCTTGTTTTAGCCTATTTATTTCATACAGTAGGAGAGTTATGTTTATCTCCTGTATCACTGTCCTTTGTAACAAAATTAGCACCTGCTAAGTACGCATCAATAATGATGGGTATATATTTCGCGACAACTGGTTTAGGGAATAAAGCAGCTGGATTACTTGGAGAATCTTCTTCTATTTTTGGTGATTTTAAAGTTTTTACTGGAATAGCAATTTTTTGTATTGTATTTGCTTTACTAGTTTTTATATTCTTAAAAAAATTAAAATCTCTAACACATGGTGCGGAAGATAACGAAATTGATTTCAGTACAAAAAAAGCATAATTCTATAAAGTAACATCTCATAAAAAAGCCTCATAATTAAAAATTATGAGGCTTTTTATATGAATAAATTTAGGTAAATATTAAATACTATCTCCTAACTCTTTTAGTTTTTCTGTGTTTTCTGCTAGCATTAATTCGTCTATCAATTTTTGAATGTCGCCATTCATTATGTTAGGCAAATCATACAAAGACAAACCAATTCTATGGTCTGTAACTCTACCTTGTGCATAGTTATAAGTTCTAATTTTAGCACTTCTATCTCCAGAAGAAACCATAGAACCACGTTTTAATGCATCTTCTGCATTTTTCTTTGCCAACTCCATATCATACAAACGAGAACGCAGTACTTTAAACGCCTTTTCTTTATTTTTATGTTGTGATTTTTGATCTTGACATTGTGCTACCAAACCAGTTGGAATATGCGTTAAACGAACTGCCGAATACGTTGTATTTACAGATTGTCCTCCAGGACCTGAAGAACAGAAAAAATCGATTCTTACATCTTTTGGATTAATCTCTACATCAAATTCTTCGGCTTCTGGAAACACCATACAAGTAGCTGCAGAGGTATGTACTCGACCTTGTGTTTCTGTTTGTGGTACTCTTTGTACACGATGCACACCAGCTTCAAACTTTAAAGTTCCGTAAACATCTGGTCCATTTACTTCAAACTGAATTTCTTTAAAGCCACCATTAGTCCCCTCAGAATAATCGACTGTAGAAACAGACCACCCTTTACTTTCGCAATACTTGGTATACATTCTAAATAAATCTCCAGCAAAAATACTTGCCTCATCTCCACCTGTTCCTGCTCGCAATTCTACTACTGCATTTTTAGAATCTTCTGGGTCTTTTGGTATTAAAAGAAATTTAATTTCTTCTTCTAATTCTGGTATTCTAGCATTGGCTTCTTCTAATTGCATTTTTGCCATTTCTGTCATTTCTGCATCAGAACCGTCTGCTATAATTTCTTTAGCCTCTTCTATATTATTGGTTAATTCTTGGTATTCGTCACCTTTTTTTACAACGTCTCCTAAGTCTTTGTATTCTTTCATTAATTGCGCATAACGCTTCTGATCCATAATAATTTCTGGCTGAATAATTAAATCAGAAACCTCATCATAGCGTTGCTTAACAATTCTTAATTTATCTAACATTTGTTGTGTATTTCTTGGATTGCGAATTTACAAATTTTATAGGTATATTTGGAAAAACCTAGTTTTTTTTTATAAGGAAACTACTTTTGTTAAGCACCTTTTTATTAATTGTTTCTTGTAAAAACGAGTCCAAAACCTCGAAAAAACGAATAATTTTAATCGGATAACGGAAGCATTTAAATGATAAACCTGGCAATCTAACTTTTGAAGTTTGGAGTACAAATTTAGTAGGTATGGCTACACAATGAAAGTTTAAAAAAATCTTTTCAAGAAATACTAAGTATTATAAAAGTTTATGATACAATACATTTAGAAGTTAAAGGAGTAAATGAAAAACTGACGTTATTTAAATTTACCAATCAAACAGACACCTCTTTTATATATGAAAATACAAAAAATGAATTCCCGAAAAAAATCACCTACTTTAAAGATAATAAACAACTAAAAGCTATTGAGACAGTAGATGATTTTAGAATTGACTTTCTTTTTAAGAAAGTGAATTAACTACAAGTTTTTAGGAATTGTAAAATAAAATGTGGTACCAATTTTCTTTTCACTTTCTAACCAAACCTCTCCATTGTAAAAGTCAACAATTTTCTTTACGGTTGATAGACCTATTCCCGAAGATGTATCTATATTCTCTAATTTTGTGAATACTTTAAATATTTTTTCAAAATATTTTGCCCCTATTCCTTTACCATTATCTTTTACAAAAAATTTAAAATGACTTTGTTCATCAAAAAAACCAACTTCAATAATACCTTGTTCTTTGTCATTATATTTTACTGCATTTTGGATTAAATTCTGGAAAATTTGATTAAATCTCCATGTATTACCAAATAATTTAGGTAGATTTTCTTGAACTTTGATTGTAAAATTTTCTGGAACCAAAATTAATTTAATAACTGCATTTACCAATTCGTTTAAATCTATTTGTTTATCATTAGACTCTAATTTATTAACTATTGAATACTCTAAAATACCTTTAATAAGAAAGTCCATTTTTTCTACATTAAACAATACTTCATGTAATGTGGTTAGTGCTTTTTGGTTTATAATTTGTTTATGATCGTCTAAAAACCAAGTCACTAATGTATGAATATTAATTAATGGGGCTTTTAAATCATGAGACACCATTTGTGCATAATCGTTTAGTTGTTCGTTTTGGTTAGACAAATATTTTAACAGTTCTTCCTTTTTTTCTTTTTGTTGTTTTATTAATTCTTCTTGCTCTTTTCTTTGTATTACATTCACCAACATATTTGCAAAAACAAAGAGAATGTTTTTTTCATTTTCTGAGTATTTATGCAATTGCCTAACAGAATCAAAACCAATAAAACCAATTAACTCGCCATTTTTAATTTTAGGTATGGCAATTAAACTTTGAATACCTTGAGGTTCTAAAATTGCACGTAAACCAAGCTCACCATCATCAGGTAAAAGACTTACATCTTCTACATAAAAAGCTTCTCCTTTTCGATGAGCTTCTAACCATTGAGTAATATAATCTAATGGTATATTTTGCAAATTTTCAATTTCAGCTCCTATACCATTTGCGCACCACTCATAAGTATTACTGGTTGTATTGTTTGTAAAGTTGTAAGAAAAAATGTAACTTCTATCTGCTTTTACAAATTCACCTATTGTTTTTAAAGAATTTTCTATTAACTCATCTATATTAGATAAATCTGAATTAATATATTTTGTTGAAATACTTATTAATACATCTTGAAAACGTAGCTGGTAGTCTATAATTTTATCTTTCTCTTCTTGAGAAATGTCTTTTTTTCTAATCAAACTCTCCTTTTTTTTTAAACGATAAATTAAAGATACGTTATATTTTAAAAATCATGTTGTATTTGTTGTAGTTCCTCTACTAATATTTTTAACTTGTATAGATCTTTCATAAACTTAACTTAAACGTATAAAAAAACGCAAAACACATCAGTATTTTAAGTTTTCGTGTTATATCTTATGCTAAAATCTAGTACTCAAATGTACCAAACTCACTTTTAATCGTAAGCTTCTTATTTTCTGATGTTGCTACCCTACCCACAATTTGCGCATTTACATCATATGATTTTGAAATTGCAATAATTTCTTCTGCAATTCCAGGAGACACATACAATTCCATTCTATGACCACAATTAAAAACCTGATACATTTCTTTCCAATCGGTTTTAGATTGCTCTTGTATCAATTTAAATAAAGGCGGTACTGGAAACATGTTGTCTTTTACAATATGTAAATTATCTACAAAATGTAATATTTTGGTTTGTGCGCCACCTGAACAATGTATCATTCCGTGTACAGATTCTGCATCGAATTTTGATAATATTTCTTTAATAATTGGCGCATATGTTCTTGTAGGTGATAAAACTAATTTACCTGCATCAATGGGCGAGTTTTCAACTTCATCTGTCAATTTTGTATTTCCAGAATATACCAAATCAGCAGGAACAGCCGCATCAAAACTTTCTGGATATTTTTTTGCTAAATCGTTATCAAACACATCGTGTCTTGCAGAAGTTAACCCATTAGAACCCATACCTCCATTATATTCCGTTTCATAAGTGGCTTGTCCAAAAGATTCTAAACCAACAATAACATCACCTGCTTTTATGTTGGCATTATCAATCACATCAGAGCGTTTCATTCTTGCAGTAACGGTAGAATCAACAATAATTGTACGTACTAAATCTCCAACATCTGCAGTTTCTCCTCCAGTAGAATGTATGGTAACTCCGAATTTTTTTAGATCGTCAATTAATTCTTCTGTTCCGTTGATAATTGCTGATAATACTTCGCCAGGAATTTTACTTTTGTTACGCCCAATTGTAGAGGATAACATGATATTATCTGTGGCTCCAACACATAGTAAATCATCAATATTCATTATTAGAGCATCTTGTGCAATACCTTTCCAAACAGAAATATCTCCAGTTTCTTTCCAATACATGTAGGCTAAAGAGGATTTTGTACCTGCACCATCTGCATGCATAATCAAACAATAATCATCGTCATTGGTTAAATAATCTGGCACAATTTTACAGAATGCTTTCGGAAACAAACCTTTATCTATATTTTTTATGGCATTATGCACATCCTCTTTAGATGCAGAAACACCCCTTTGTGCGTATCTTTTAGAAACTTCTTGACTCATATTATTGTATTGTGAATTGCAAATTTAGGCTTTTACAAAAAAAATCCTACAGATTTGTAGGATGTTTTTACACTATCTTGTAAACAATAGCTCTCTATACTTGGTAAGTGGCCACAAATTATCATCTACCATGGTTTCTAATTGATCGCAATGAAAACGAATTTTATCGAAAAACGGTTTTATTTTATTACAGTAAGCTTCTGCTTTCACTAATGCTTTTTTATTGCTTACTTTTTTACGCTCTTCTATCATTTTTAAAACCAAAGCATTAATTTCTGTAATGTGGTTAGATATGGTCATAATTAGCTCTATTTGTTCTTTGGCTATATTTTTATAATCAGCACCAAATATTTCTTTTAAATTTTTAGTATTTTCTAATAATGTATTTTGATATATAATTGCTGTTGGTACAATATGATTTCTTGCAATATCGCCTAAAACACGTCCTTTTATTTGTAATCTTTTCGAATATTCTTCTAATTCAATTTCGTAACGCGCTTGCATTTCTACTTTAGTCATTACTTTCATCTCTTCGAAAAGTTTAATAGTTTTTTCTGCAACCTTAACTTTTAAAGCTTCTGGGGTTGTTTTATTATTACTTAAACCTCTCTTTTTAGCTTCTTTTTCCCAAGCTTCTCCATAACCGTCACCATCAAAACGAATTTTTTTACAAGATTTTATATACTCTCTAAGTACATTAAAAACAGCTTCGTCTTTTTTAAGTTTTTTAGTATCTATTAATTTGTCTACTTCTATTTTAAACTCTTTTAGTTGTTTGGCAACTATGGTATTTAAAACCGTCATTGGTGCTGCACAATTGGTTAAAGAACCTACTGCTCTAAACTCGAACTTATTCCCAGTAAAAGCAAAAGGCGATGTTCTATTTCTATCTGTATTGTCTAATAAAATCTCTGGTATTTTACCAATAATGTTTAGTTTTAAATCGGTTTTTTCTTGGGGTGATAACTTGCCTTTAGTTACGTTTTCTAACTCGTCTAAAACTGCCGATAATTGACTCCCAATAAATACTGAAATAATTGCGGGAGGTGCTTCATTGGCTCCTAATCTAAAATCGTTACTTGCAGAAGCTACAGAAGCTCTTAACAGCTCTTCATACTCATAAACAGCTTTAATAGTATTTACAAAAAAAGTTAAAAACTGTAGGTTTTTCATCGGTGTTTTACCAGGCCTTAACAGGTTTACACCATTGTCTAAAGATAATGACCAATTATTATGTTTACCAGAACCATTAATGCCTGCAAAAGGTTTTTCGTGAAACAATACTTTAAATTTATGTCTTTTAGAAACTTTTTGCATTACATCCATCAATAAAGAGTTGTGGTCTACTGCCAAATTAGCTTCTTCAAAAATTGGTGCAATTTCAAACTGATTGGGTGCTACTTCATTATGCCTAGTTTTTACAGGTATACCCAACAACATACATTCTTCTTCTAAATCTTGCATAAAACTCATGGCTCTTGCAGGTATTGTTCCAAAATAATGATCGTCTAATTGTTGCCCTTTTGCTGGTGTGTGCCCTAAAAGCGTACTTCCTGTTAACTGAATATCGGGTCTTGAGTTTGCCAAAGCGTCATCAATTAAAAAAAATTCTTGCTCCCACCCCAAAGTTGCAGAAACTTTGTTGGCGTTTTTGTCAAAATATTTACAAACAGCGGTTGCATGCAAATCTATAGCTTGCAATGCTCTTAACAAAGGTGTTTTATTATCTAAAGCCTCACCAGTATAGGCTACAAAGATGGTAGGTATACATAAAGTAGTTTCATATATAAATGCAGGTGATGTTGGATCCCAAGCTGTATAACCTCTTGCCTCAAAGGTATTTCTAATTCCTCCATTTGGAAAACTTGATGCATCTGGTTCTTGTTGTACCAATTGCTCTCCATCAAATTTTTCCATAGCCAAACTACCATTGATAGATTCAAAAAAAGCATCGTGTTTTTCTGCAGTAGCACCTGTTAAGGGTTGAAACCAATGTGTATAATGGGTTGCTCCTTTAGAAATTGCCCAATCTTTCATACTTACTGCAACTTGGTCTGCAATTTTTCGGTCTATTTTGGTTCCATGGTCTATGGCATTCATCACACTTTCGTAAGCTGATCTTGTAAGATACTGTTGCATAGCGTGTTTATTAAACACATTATTACCAAACAAAGATGATCTTTTATCACTTTGAACTACTTTTATAGGAGTTCTATGTAAAGTTTCGGCTAAAGCATTAAATCTAATTCTTGACATATTATTAATATTTGCAGTAGATATTTTATTTTCATTAAATATACCCCTTAAAATTTAGGGATAAAATTATTTTTAAGCAAAAATAAACATTTGCCCCCTATTTTTTTTGATATGTAGCTAAAATATTTCATTTTTGTAGTGTAACATACACTCAATTATTTTATTATGGCAAAAATTAAATTAGAATACATTTGGTTAGATGGATACTTTCCAACTCAGAACATGAGAAGTAAAACCAAAGTTGAAGAACATGAAAATTTTCAAGGAACTGTAGAAGAACTAGATATGTGGTCTTTTGATGGATCATCTACTAGACAAGCATCTGGAGGTTCTTCTGACTGTTTATTAAAACCAGTTGCAATCTACCCAGACCCTGCAAGAATTAATGGTTATTTAGTAATGACAGAGGTTTTAAATGCAGATGGAACACCACATGTTTCTAATGGTAGAGCTACAATTGAAGATGAAGATAACGATTTCTGGTTCGGTTTTGAGCAAGAATACTTTATTATGGATTCTAAAACACAATTACCTTTAGGATTCCCTATTGGTGGTTATCCTGCACCACAAGGAATGTATTATTGTTCTGTTGGTGGTAAAAATACTCATGGTAGACTTTTAGTTGAAAAACATGCTGATTTATGTATTGATGCTGGTTTAAACTTTGAAGGTATTAATCAAGAAGTTGCATCTGGACAATGGGAATTTCAATTATTTGCAAAAGGAGCTAAAAAAGCGGGAGATGAAATTTGGATTGCTAGATATTTATTAGATAGATTAACTGAACAATATGGTTACTACATAGACTATCATCCAAAACCATTAGGTAAAGATATGGACTGGAATGGTTCTGGTATGCATGCAAACTTCTCTAACACAACTTTAAGAACTTGTGGTTCTAAAGAAACTTATGAGAAAATTTGTGAAGCATTTAGACCTGTAGTTAAAGAGCATATTGCTGTTTATGGTGAATTTAACGACCAACGTTTAACTGGTGATCATGAAACTGCTTCTATTAATGATTTCTCTTATGGTGTTTCAGATAGAGGTGCTTCAATCCGTATTCCAATTATTACTGTAGAAAAAGGTTGGAAAGGTTGGTTAGAAGACAGAAGACCTGCTTCTAATGGAGACCCTTACAAAATTGCTGGTAGAATTATTAAGACTGTAAAGTCTGCTAATATTAGCTAGTAAAAAGTATATATTTATTTTAAAGTCTGTTTTCTTTCTTAGAAAACAGACTTTTTTTTTGCAATCATTTTTCATTGCTATTCTATATCTTTGAGAATATATATTATTTGTTAAATTAGAAGAACTAACTTATAAAAAACGAATACAAAATTATTCTAATGAGTGTTAAAAACTGGACTTTACTAATTATAAATAGCTTGGTACTTTTAGTAGTACTTACCATTTCGTTTAGTTTTTACTCAGAATTTTCTAAAGTTTTAGACAAACGGATATTGTTACATTTAAGATCTATAAAAACCTTAAAAAAAATACAACTACAACGCCTAGTAAACAAAGAGTGGAATGCATTTACGTATGCTACTAATATTGCTAAACAGGGTGGAATAAAATTACCTGAAAACGAATTTTTAGTTAATGGTATATACGATTTAACACATTTACATCCTTCTAAAAAAACATCCATTGGTTTAGTTAAAATAAAAGATAGCGTTAGATATTTAAATATTGTTTCTTATAAAAAAATTCAACAAATTTTGCTAGAAAGAACAGGAATGGGCGCTAGTGGTGAGTCTTATTTAGTAGGAAATGATTATCGGTTACGATCACAATCTCGATTTTTTCCTAAGACAAAACCTTATGAAATCATCGTAAAAACTGAAGGCGTTATTAATGGACTTAAAAATATTAGAGGTGAAGGTTTTTTTCCAGATTACAGAGGTATAGAAGTTTACAGTGTATATAATTCTTTAAATATTGGGAATTTAAACTGGGTAATCTTATCTGAAATAGATGTAAAAGAAGTACAAATTCCGTTAAAAGAAATGCGTGATAAACTGTTAATTTTAACCTTAATTACACTTTTAGTTTCCATAACCATCTCTTTATTTCTTACCAAAATCATTACCAATCCTTTAAAAAAGATACACAATCTTATTGGGTTTATGGCGAAAGGAAATTATAACGAAAAAATTCAACTAAAAAATAGCCCAAAAGAAATTACAGAAATGAATGTTGCCTTAGCCAACTTAAGCGAGGTTATTTCTAGTGCTGTTAATTTTTCTGTAGAAATTGGTAACATGAATCTAGATAGCGAATATCAACCTAAAGGAAAAAACGATTTGCTAGGAAAAAGCTTACTTAAAATGCGTAATAAACTAAAAGCATACAGAACTTTAGAAAGCGAAATAAACAAAAGCAATAAACGTTTGCTTATTCAGAATTTAGAATCTGAAAGAAAAAGGTTAGCAAGAGAACTACATGATGGTTTAGGCCCCTTATTAACAACCTTAAAAATAAATGTACAAAACAAAATAGAAAGTGGCGAAAACAAAGACACCATCAAAAACATTATAGATACTACCATTGCAGAAATTAGACAAATGACAAATGTTTTAATGCCCACAAGTTTAGATAAATTTGGCATTGGAGCTACTTTAAATAATTATGTACAGAGTATTCAAGACTCTATTTCGTTTCCTATAAGTTTCGAGAATTTAACACAACACGAAAACTCAAACATTACTAAAGAACAAGAAATACATCTTTTTAGAATTACCCAAGAATTAATAAATAACACAATAAAACACGCCAAAGCAAGCCAAATAAAAATATCTTTAACAGAATTTGCTGATTTTTTGTCTTTATTTTACTTTGACGATGGTATTGGGTTTGATTCAGAAAAAGTTACAACTGGTTCTGGTCTTACAAACATTAAAGATCGAGTAGAAATATGTAATGGTATTTTGATTATAAATTCAAGTAAAGGAAAAACAACTTTTGAAATTGAAATGCCCATAAAGAATAATAAAAATGATTAAAATTGTTGTTACAGATGATCATAAACTATTTAGAATAGGTTTAGCAGAATTACTTAAAAAACAAAAAGATTTTAATGTAATAGCAACATTTTCTGATGGAGAAAAGTTTTTAGATTTTTATACTAAATCTCAAGACTTTGATATTGTTTTATTAGATATTAATATGCCAAATATAGATGGTATAGAAGTGCTAAATAAATTAAGAAAAATAAAAAGCTCTGTAAAACCCATTATTATATCTATGTATGATGATGGCAACTATATTGCAAAATGTTCTAAAAATGGAGCTTACAGCTATCTTTTAAAGAATACAGATGAAGAAGAACTAATTAAAGCTATTAGAATAGTAGCAAAAGGAAAAAAATATTTTAGTTCTTTAATTGCAGAAAAAATGGTAAATTTTATGGCAACCCAAAGTGTTAGCGAAAATTTACTTTCTAACAAAGAAACAGAAGTATTACTTTTAATTAGTAAAGGACTAACTACAAAAGAAATAGCAACACAACTTTTTGTAAGCACTAGAACTATAGAAACACATCGTGCTAATATTTTAAAAAAATTAGAAGTTAAAAATACGGCTCAACTTATTAAAAAAGCTTCAGAAATAAAATTAATTTAAAATCTATATCCGTATAAATACGGATACAAAATACCAATTTTCTTATACAAACAAAACAGCTAATTGCATTGTAAATTTATAGTAGCTAAATGATAGTATTTAGTTTAATTTAAAATGTATTAGTATGAAATATTTAATATTAACTTTTGCAGCTTTACTCTCATCTACAGTTATATTTTCTCAAAATAATTCTCAAAAAACATTATTAAAAGACACCAATGAAGTAAAGGTTATAAAATTAGTTACATCTAAAAGAACTAATTTAAAAGGACCTGCTTATAAAAATTATAAACCTTGGAAAAAAAGCGAAAAAGAAGTCCAAGAAATACAACTAACAAGCTCTAAAAAAAGCGAATTGGTTGGTGTAGATTATAAAAACTATAAAGTTTTAGACGAGACTGAGAATAAAAGTGTAAAGAAAATTACATTGGTAACTTCTAAAAGAAGAAAACTTACAGGACCTGCTTATAAAAACTTTAAGCCCTGGAAATAAAATTTTAATAAGTGATTGTTTATCAATTTTAAACCTTCGTAAAACTTTTGTTTTATGGAGGTTTTTTTATAATATAATATTACACCATTTTCTTTTTTAATTTTCAAATTTTTACGGTTGAAAATGCTCGGGATTTTTTTTTCTAAATAGATCAAATTGTGTTTTTGAATACATTAAAAAATATTGAAAATTAGTCTTTTAGATTCAAAAAGGTTTTGTATTTTTGCGCGCACTTACTACGTGATAGTAAGATTTTTAATAACCAAGGTCGAGAACCTTAAAAAATTAATAAATTATGTCTGTAAAAATCAGATTACAAAGACACGGAAAAAAAGGCAAGCCATTTTATTGGATTGTTGCTGCTGATGCACGTGCAAAAAGAGATGGACGTTACTTAGAAAAAATAGGTACGTACAACCCAAATGTAAACCCTGCAGAAATTAACTTAGATGTTGATGGCGCTGTAAAATGGTTACAAAATGGTGCACAACCTACTGATACTGCAAAAAACATTTTATCTTACAAAGGTGCTATGTTGAAGAATCATTTAGTAGGTGGTGTGCGTAAAGGTGCTTTAACTGAAGAGCAAGCTGAAGAGAAATTTAAAGCTTGGTTAGAAGAAAAAGCAGCTAAAATTGCTGATAAAGAAGCTGGTTTATCTAAAGCAGAATCAGAAGCAAAAGCAAAAGCTTTAGCTGCTGAAAAAGCGGTAAACGAAGCAAGAATAGAAGCAGCAAAACCTGTTGTAGAAGAAGTTACTGAAGAGGCAAGTGAAGAAGTTGAAGCAGCTGCTGAAACTACTGAAGAAGCTACAGAAGAAGAAGCTACAGAAGAAAAAGCAGCAGAATAAATTGTAATTTTTACGAGCATGCGTAAAGAAGATTGTTTTTATTTAGGCAAAATCGTAACAAAATATAGTTTTAAGGGTGAAGTTGTTATCAAATTAGATACAGATGAACCTGAGTTGTATAAAAATATGGAATCAGTTTATGTCGAATTTGGCAGTAATCTGGTTCCATTTTTTATTGAAAAAAGTTCTTTACATAAAGGAAATCAGTTACGTGTACAGTTTGAAGATGTTTATTCAGAAGAAGAAGCGGATTCAATTTTAAAATGTGGTATTTATTTACCACTCGATTTATTACCGAAGTTAGAAGGAGATAAGTTTTACTTTCATGAAGTTATTGGTTTTAAAATAATTGATGCTAGTTTTGGTGAAGTTGGAGAAATTGTACATATAAACGATAAAGCAGCACAACCACTTTTTGAAATTGATAGAAAAGGAAAAGAAATTTTTATTCCTATGATAGACGATTTTATAAAAGAGGTAGATAGAAACAATAAACAAATACACGTAGAAACTCCTGAGGGTTTAATTGATTTGTATTTGTAACAATTTTAAGTTTCTAAAAAAACTGCAACATAAAGAGAGGTGTCTGAGTGGTCGAAAGAGCTACCCTGGAAAGGTAGTATATGGGTAACTGTATCGAGGGTTCGAATCCCTTCCTCTCTGCAAAAAAATATTAATTTTAATAAACCCTACAAATATGATGTTTGTAGGGTTTTTTTATTCTACAATTAGTTTTTTGACAGCTGTTTTATTGTTTGAAGATATTTTTAAAAGATATAATCCTTTTGGTAAATTTTCAATATTAATTTCACTATTGGCTATGTGTTTTTGTGAATATACTTTTTGACCAATAGAATTAAATAGTATAATTTCATCAATTTTTTCTGTAGTCTTTATCTTAAAGAACCCAGAAGCTGGATTAGGATACAGAGAAAAATTACTGCTAAAATTTTTATCAATGCTTGCAGTACTGGTATTTTGATAAATTCTTACATAATCAATAAGCATACTGCTTTCTGTAAAACTTGGACTTACGACTCCAGAGATACCTCCCATTGCAAAATTAATCAACAAAAATTGAGGATCATCAAAAGGCCAACCATCGTCTACACCATCAGAGTTTACATCTGTAAAATTTTCAGGTTTTTTGTAGATATAATGTACTTCATCATCTACTAAAAAAGTAATTTGGTTTGGAGACCAATTCATAGAAAAAACATGATAGGTATTTGTAACATCTGTTAAAGGTTTTGCTTTAGTATTTACAGTACCTCCAGAACTTGAAGTTGTATGCAGTGCACTAGAAATAGTATTTGTTGCGTGTAAACCATGTTCCATAATATCTATTTCACCACAATGTGGCCAAGCTGTTGTGCCAAAACCTTGTGTTTGCCAATACGCACCTGTTTCGCTAATATTTTTTCCTAAGGTCCATATTGCAGGAAAAGTTCCTTCTCCTTCTGGTAGTTTTGCTTTTACATCAACTCTACCATAAGTAAATGCAAATTTTGAGTTTAATCTTGCTGAAGTAAAATCTCTAGAAACTCCATTTTGTATGATGGTTTCTCTTTTAGCCACAATATGTAAGTTGTCAGCTGTAACAAATGAGTTTTCGATCCTATTTGTGTAGTGTTGTATTTCTCCATTTGCCCATCCACCATTTACAATTCCTATGGTTTGATGATGCCATTTATTGGTGTTTAATGTATTTTCATCAAATTCATCAGACCATACTAGATCACTATAAACAACATCTAGCTCATTTGGATTTATAGGTGTAGATCCATCAGAAATATCGTCTAACAAATAAGTACCTGCAGTTGTAACACCTAAATCTATAAAAATCACCAATTTGCTATATTTACCAGATGCATTGGTAGTGCCATTGGTATCTGAAAATATAGCATTAGAAAAATCGAACGTAAGGTTTTGCCAATTTGTTGCATTTCCACTTGCAATAGTTTGTGTTACTTCTACATCTGCATTGGTTCCATTTTCTAATTTTAACGTGATAGTATGTTGATTCGGGTCATAAGCATAAAATGACAGAGTAATTTCTTTTTGATTTGTTAGATCTATATCTCTATTTAAATCGATATAAAAGCCTTGAATAGCAGCTGAACCATTATTATGAAATTGACCTACTTTATTAGAAGAATTTGTAGGGTCATTAACTGTAGCATAACTTGAACCCGTAAATCCTGAAAAAACATGATTGCTATTTTCGAAATCTATAGGCATCTGTTGTGAAAACGATACTATGGTTACTAAAAGTGAAAAGACTAAGAGGTAAAAATGTTTCATAAAATAGTTTTTGTAAAAATAGCTACAAGATTTTTTTTTAAACATTAAATTACCAATACAAAAACCATACATTATGTTAAAAACCCTAATTTTTCGTTGTATTTTTGACAGATGACAAAGCTATTTCAATTTAAAGAGTTTTCTGTAAATCAAGATAAAACAGCTATGAAAATAGGAACAGATGGGGTTTTATTAGGTGCTTGGTGTGCTCTACATAATTATCCAGAAACAATTTTAGATGTTGGTTGCGGCACAGGAGTTATTGCTTTAATGTTGGCACAACGTTCTAATGCTATGTCAATTGATGCTGTTGAGGTTGATGAAAATGCTTATGAACAGACTGTTGAAAATTTTGAAAATTCAGATTGGGGAGATCGTTTATATTGTTATCATGCTTCGTTTTCTGAATTTGCGAATGAAATTGCAGAAGAGGAGGAAAGTTATGATGTAATTGTTTCGAATCCGCCTTTTTATACAGACGATTTTGAAACCGAAGATAACGCAAGAAATAAAGCACGATTTACCTCTTCTTTATCTTTTGAAGAATTGTTAAAAGGTGTTTCTACTATTTTGTCCGAAAACGGAATTTTCTCAACCATTATTCCTTTTAAAGAAGAGGCTAATTTTATTGATTTGGCTAAAAAATACAATTTGCAAGTACATAGAGTTTGCAGAGTTCAGGGCAATCCAAATTCAGATATAAAAAGAAGCCTGTTAACATTTTCTATGCATTCATCAGAAATTATTGAAGAACATTTAATTATTGAAACAGCTCGTCATCAATATACAGAAGAATACATTAACTTAACCAAAGATTTTTATTTAAAAATGTAAAAAAAATCTAATTATTTATAGAAGTTTTATAGAAAACTAACCAATTACATGATTGGGATTATACCCTAGATAGGGAACTTTTTTCTCAATGAATTCAATTCCGTGATTTTTCAATTCCTTTAAAATGGGTTGGTACACTTCTTTAGCAATTGGAATTTGTACTCCTGGTTTTGTAATCTCCCCATTTAAAATTTTTAAAGTAGCTATGGCTAAAGGTAAACCTACAGTTTTTGACATGGCTGTGTAATTTTGATTTTCTCCAAAAACAATTAAGCTACTTTCAATTTGTTCTTTTTTACCCTCTTTTTCATAACCAAATAAGTGTTGCATCACAATCATATCTTTATCATTTTCTTGTAAAGTCCAAGAATCTTCTAAAATTTTCTGTAGTATTTTGGCAGGAGTTGCATTTTTAATTCCAATTTTTTTATTCGGATTAAAAAGGTCTAACTCTAATAGTTTTTCCCACATCACATCATCTTGATCTATCTTTAGATAAGAGCGTAACTTTAGTTCTACAGAATCAGAAGGAGAATATGCTAAAAATAGATTCACAAAATCACGATAACTCATATTTTCTGAGTTTTCAATGCTATAAGAATCGTCTGTCATGCCTAGTTGTACAAAAATATTCCAAGCTCTAGAGAAACCAACACGTCTAATAGTGCCTCTATACATGGTGGGTATGTTTTTTAAACCATAGGTTTCTCTGTATTTTAAAGAATCTCTATTTGCATACGCTTCAAATTTTTGATTGTTGATTTTTAAAAACTCAGTTCTTCTAAACAATTTATGATAAGGAATGTATTTATATGTACCTTCTTGTATAAACATTGCGGCACCGCCTTGTCCTGCAAGTACCACATTTCTTGGATTCCATGTAAATTTATAGTTCCATAAATTAGTGTCGCTTTCTGGTGCTACCAAGCCACCTGTAAAAGATTCAAAAAGCAACATTTTGCCACCTTTATTTCTAATTTTATCAATTACTTGCATAGCACTCATATGGTCTAAACCTGGGTCTACACCTATTTCATTAATAAAAACTAATTCTTTTGCTTTTACTTGTTTATCAAGTGCTTTCATTGCTGGAGAAACATAAGAAGCAGTTACTAAATTTTTACCATATTTCAAGCAATCTTTGGCAACTTCAATATGAAATCTTGCTGGCAGCATAGAAACCACAATAGTTGCATTTTTAATTGCATTTTCTCGTTGATTTTTATCAAAAACATCAAAAATAATTGCCTTTGCATTTTTATGATTATTGATGAGTTTTGTTGCGTTTTCTATGGAAATATCACCAATAGTTAAGTGTAATTTCTCCTCATTAGACTTTTCTAATAAATATTTTATTACATACGAACTAGATTTTCCTGCACCAATAATTAAAATGTTTTTCATATAATAAATAATGTATTTTTGTAAGGATACTAAGATAAATCATTTGTTTAATATTTAACAAAAACTTAATAAAATGTTTAAAAATTTAATTATCACTTCTTTTTTAGGGATGCTTGCCATAATTTTAGGTGCATTTGGGGCACATGCTTTAAAGGAAACTCTTACTGCAGAAGCTTTGGCTAGTTTTAATACAGCTGTACGTTACCAAATATATCACGTAATTGTGTTGCTATTTATAAATACTTTTGATGGTTTTTCTTTAAAACAAAAAAATAGAATTAGCATATTGTTTTTCTGTGGTATTTTTCTTTTTTCAGGCTCCATTTATGCCATACAATTAACATCAATTACTGCAAAATCAATTTGGTTTGTAACACCTCTTGGTGGACTCTTTTTTATTGCAGGTTGGTTTTTAATGATTATTATATTTTTAAAGAAATTAAAAAAATAATAATGATTTCGTAAAAATGTGGTTGATTTTATAGGTGTATTAAAATATTGTTTAATTTTGTAACGTATTTATAGAAACATAACTAAAAATATACAAATGATACATTTAAATACGAAATCGATTTCGCTAGAGAATTTAGGAATCAAAAATGCGACTATTCGTTATCAATTATCTTCCAACGATTTACATGAAGAAACTTTAGAAAAAAAACAAGGAATACAATCTTCTTTGGGGGCAATTGCCATAAATACTGGCGAGTTTACAGGACGATCTCCAAAAGATCGATTTATTGTTAAAGATGTCATTACACAAGATGAAATTTGGTGGAGTGACATTAACTTACCTTTTTATGCAGATAAATTTGACTTATTGTATGATAAAGTAACCAATTATCTATCTGAAAAAGAATTGTTTGTTAGAGATAGTTATGCTTGTGCAGATAAAAATTATAAATTAAATATTCGGGTGGTTACAGAATATCCTTGGAGCAATATGTTTGCTTACAATATGTTTTTAAGACCCACACAAGAAGAATTGCAAGGCTTTTCTCCAGAATGGACTGTAATAAACGCACCTGGTTTTATGGCAGACCCAGTAGTTGATGGTACTCGTCAGCATAATTTTGCAATTTTAAATTTTACAAAAAAAATAGCCTTAATAGGTGGTACAGGTTACACTGGCGAAATTAAAAAAGGAATTTTTTCTGCTTTAAATTTTATACTTCCTATTTATAAAAAGACATTACCAATGCATTGCTCTGCAAACGTTGGTAAAGATAGAGATACCGCCATTTTCTTTGGTTTGTCGGGTACCGGTAAAACCACACTTTCTACAGATCCAAATAGAAGTTTAATTGGTGATGATGAGCATGGTTGGACTGCAGAAAATAGTGTCTTTAATTTTGAAGGGGGTTGTTATGCCAAAGTGATTAATTTATCTAAAAAGCAAGAACCAGAAATATTTGCAGCCATTAAAAAAGGAGCGATTTTAGAAAATGTAATCATAGATGAGAATGGAGAAGTAGATTTTACAGACACTTCTATTACTCAAAATACTAGAGTTAGTTATCCAATTTATCATATAGATAATATACAACAACCTTCTATAGGTAAAAACCCAAAAAATATTTTCTTTTTAACTGCGGATGCTTTTGGTGTATTGCCTCCAATATCTAAGCTAACACCAGCTCAAGCTGCTTATCATTTTATATCTGGTTATACCGCAAAAGTTGCAGGTACAGAGGCTGGTGTAACAGAACCTGTGCCAAGTTTTTCTGCATGTTTTGGAGCGCCTTTTATGCCATTACATCCTACAAGATATGCAGAAATGCTAAGTGCAAAAATAAAAGAAGCTGGTGTAAATGTTTGGTTGGTAAATACAGGTTGGTCTGGGGGGCAATATAGAGTTGGAAGAAGAATGCCTTTAAAATATACAAGAGCTATGATAACTGCAGTTTTAAATGGAGATTTATCTGATTATACTTACGAAAATTACCATATACATTCTGTTTTTGGAGTAGCTCAACCAAGATTTTGTCCTGGTGTTCCAACAGAATTATTAAGTCCGAGGTCTACTTGGAATGATGATGATGGGTATTACAAAACAGCTTTTAAATTATCGAATGCATTTAGAATGAACTTTAAACAATTTGAAGAATTTGCTAGTGAGGAAATTAGAAGAGGTGCTCCTCAAAGATATGCCCACTAATTTTTTTATTTAAATCAGAAACACCTCATTTTTATGAGGTGTTTTTTAATAGCGATACGGCTTATTTTTATTAGTATCATTTTTATTGATATAAAAGAAAAATTTAAAAACCTACTTACTTCTATAAACTTAGTAGTCTAAAAAAACTTATCTTTTTGATATATATATACCCGTTGTGCATTATGATTTAAGAAAAAAAAGTTGCTCATATTACTGAAAATCAGTAAATTGATTTAACCACAAATAATTAAATATGAACAACTTAAATGCAAATTACGAAAGAATTTTGGAAGTATTAAGAAAAATATCAAAAGAACAGCTTT